>NZ_PYPS01000041.1 GCF_003027925.1 Micromonospora sp. RP3T | reverse complement strand
TGCGGCCGTCGTGAACCTGAAGCCCTACCGGGAGGCGCTCGCCCTGCCCGGCCTGCGCTCGCTGCTGCTGGTGTCCGTGTTGGCCCGCATCCCGCTGACCGCGGTCGGGGTGACAGCCGGCGCGGCCCGCGTCGCCCTCGCCCTGCCGCTGCCGGACGACGCCGACGCGCCGGCCGCGCTGCGCGCGGTCGCCGAGGGCGCGCTGCTCGGCGGCTACCGGTTCGCCGGCTACAAGACGAAGCCGCAGCCGGCCCGGCGCGCGCCGGTGTCCGAGCTGCTGGTCGCGGTGCCGGACGCGGCCGACGCGACCGCCCTGGCCGAGGTCGAGCGCGCGCAGACGGTGGCCGGTGCGGTGCGGACCAGCCGGGACTGGGTCAACACCGCCCCGAACGAGCTGCGTCCGCCGGCGTTCGCCGACGCCGTGGCGACCGCCGCCCGGGAGGCCGGGCTGGAGGTCGAGGTGCTCGACGAGGCGGCGCTGGCGGCCGGCGGGTACGGCGGCATCCTGGCCGTCGGCCAGGGCTCCGAGGCGCCGCCGCGGCTGGTGAAGCTCACCTGGACGCCGCCCGGCGGCGGCAACGGCAAGCGGGTCGCGCTGGTCGGCAAGGGCATCACGTTCGACACCGGCGGCATCTCGATCAAGCCGGCGCAGGG
The DNA here is from genome assembly GCF_003027925.1 of Micromonospora sp. RP3T. Classification (GTDB taxonomy): domain Bacteria; phylum Actinomycetota; class Actinomycetes; order Mycobacteriales; family Micromonosporaceae; genus Micromonospora. Next base: position 65,806 of record NZ_PYPS01000041.1, on the reverse strand, counting down.
CATGTGGGAGATGAAGTCGGACATGGCCGGCGCGGCGGCGGTCGGCGCGGCCATGCTGGCGGTGGCAGCGCTCAAGCCGAACGTGACGGTCACCGCGTACCTGCCGATGGCGGAGAACATGCCGTCGGGTGCCAGCTACCGGCCGGGCGACGTGATCAGCATGTTCAACGGCAAGAAGGTGGAGGTGCTCAACACCGACGCCGAGGGCCGGATGGTCCTGGCCGACGCGATGGCCCGGGCCTGCTCCGACGGCGCCGACTACCTGTTCGAGACCTCGACGCTGACCGGTGGCCAGGTGATCGCGCTGGGCAAGCGGATCGCCGGCGTGATGGGCAGCGCGGAGCTGTGCGAGCGGGTCCGGGTGGCCGGTGACGCGACCGGCGAGCCGGCCTGGCCGATGCCGCTGCCGGACGACGTGCGCAAGGGCATGGAGTCCGACGTCGCGGACATCTCCCAGGTCAACGCCGGCATGGACCGCGCCGGTCACATGCTCCAGGGCGGCGTGTTCCTGCGGGAGTTCGTCACCGACGACGTGGCCTGGGCGCACATCGACATCGCCGGTCCCAGCTACCACTCGGGCGAGGCCACCGGCTACTGGACCAAGGGTGGCACCGGCGTGCCGGTGCGCACCCTGCTCCACCTGGTCGACGACGTGGCCGCCAACGGCTGAGGCGTAAGGAGGGGCCCCCGCTTAACGCATTCTGCATAAGCGGGGGCCCCTTTTAACACCTGCGGCCCGGGGCGCTCAGAACAGCTCGGGACGGCGCTTGCGGCGCTCGTTGTAGTCGCGCATGCGCTGGGGGTAGCCCATCAGCCGGACGTCGTAGATCGGGATGGCGGTCCGGTGCGCCCAACGCCGGGCGTCCTCCGGGCTGCCGACCCGCCGCCGGGTCCACTCGCCGTCGTCGGCGATCAGCATGACGGTGGTCTCGGTGACAGTCGTCCGTGGCTCCAGGAACGCCTCGACGCCCCGTCGGGTGCGGACGAAGTTCTCGAGATGGTCCAGATCGGCGCGCTCGGCGGCACGGTCACGGCTCACCGCGGCCACCCGCTTGCGTCGTCGGAACAGCGCCACCGGACCCACTCCTCCCCCGGACGTCATCGAAGACGATGCCAAGGGTACGTGCCGCCGACGTGTCGTTGGGCACCTCGGTACGCGCTCGGGCCGGGGTGGTGACAAGATGACCGAGGTGGGGTGTGCCTGTTACCCCGCCGTAACCCCCGATGCAGCGACGCGACCTGGGAGTTGGATGTGAGCGAGCCGAACGACACGACCTTCGACATCGTCATCCTCGGAGGTGGTAGCGGCGGCTACGCGGCGGCGCTGCGTGCCGCCCAGCTGGATCTCTCCGTCGCGCTCATCGAGAAGGGCAAGCTCGGCGGCACCTGCCTGCACAACGGCTGCATCCCGACCAAGGCGCTGCTGCACGCCGCCGAGATCGCCGACCAGACCCGCGAGTCCGAGCAGTTCGGCGTGAAGGCCGAGCTGGTCGGCATCGACATGGCGGGGGTCAACTCGTACAAGGACGGCGTGATCTCCCGCCTCTACAAGGGCCTCCAGGGCCTGGTGGGCAGCGCCAAGAAGATCACCTTCGTGGCCGGCGCCGGCAAGCTGGTCGGCAAGAACGTGGTCGAGGTGGACGGCAAGCGCTACACCGGCCGCAACGTGATCCTGGCCTCCGGCTCGTACGCGAAGAGCCTGCCCGGCCTGGAGGTCGACGGTGAGCGGATCATCACCAGCGACCACGCGCTCACCCTGGACCGCGTCCCGGCGTCGGCGATCGTGCTCGGCGGTGGCGTGATCGGCGTCGAGTTCGCCAGCGTCTGGAAGTCCTTCGGCGTGGACGTGACGATCGTCGAGGCGCTGCCCCGGCTGGTCGCCGCCGAGGACGAGGAGTCGTCGAAGGCGCTGGAGCGCGCGTTCCGCAAGCGGAAGATCAACTTCAAGGTCGGCAAGCCGTTCGAGAAGGTCGAGAAGACCGACAACGGCGTCAAGCTGACCATTCAGGGCGGCGACACGGTCGAGGCCGAGCTGCTGCTGGTCGCCGTGGGCCGTGGCCCGACCACCGCCAACCTCGGCTACGAGGAGCAGGGCGTCAAGATGGACCGCGGCTACGTGCTGACCGACGAGCGGCTGCGCACCAGCGTGCCGAACGTCTACGCGGTCGGCGACATCGTGCCCGGCCTCCAGCTCGCGCACCGCGGTTTCCAGCAGGGCATCTTCGTCGCCGAGGAGATCGCCGGGAAGAACCCCGCCGTGATCGACGAGGCCGGCATCCCGCGCGTCACCTACTGCGACCCGGAGCTGGCGTCGGTCGGCCTGACCGAGGCGAAGGCCAAGGAGCAGTACGGCGCCGACAAGGTCAAGACCTACAACTACAACCTGGGCGGCAACGGCAAGAGCCAGATCCTCAAGACCGCCGGCCACGTGAAGCTGGTCCGGGTGGACGACGGCCCGGTGGTCGGCGTGCACATGGTCGGCGCCCGGGTCGGCGAGCTGATCGGCGAGGCGCAGCTCATCTACAACTGGGAGGCCTACCCGGCCGAGGTGGCGCAGCTGGTGCACGCCCACCCGACCCAGAACGAGGCCCTGGGCGAGGCGCACCTGGCCCTGGCCGGCAAGCCGCTGCACGCGCACGCCTGACACGACAACCGCGGCGTCCGGCGACGGGCGATGATCCCACCAGGGGAATGAAGGAGTCTGGAGAACATGCCGGTATCGGTCACCATGCCCCGGCTCGGCGAGAGCGTCACCGAGGGCACCGTCACGCGCTGGCTCAAGCAGGAGGGTGACACCGTCGAGGTCGACGAGCCCCTGCTCGAGGTGTCGACCGACAAGGTCGACACCGAGATCCCGTCCCCCGCGGCGGGCGTGCTGAGCCGGATCGTCGTCGGCGAGGACGAGACCGCCGAGGTCGGCAGCGAGCTGGCGGTCATCGCCGGCGAGGGCGAGGACGCGGGCAGCGCCCCGAAGGAGGAGGTCGAGCCGGCCACCGAGCCGACCGCCGCCGCCGAGGGCACCGGCCCCGAGCCGGAGCAGGCCGCGCAGGCCGCCGCGGAGCCCGAGGCCGAGGCCGAGCAGCCGGCCGTCGAGGAGCCGGCCCAGCCCGCCGCGTCGTCCGGCGAGGGCACCCCGGTGACCATGCCGGCCCTGGGCGAGAGCGTGACCGAGGGTACGGTGACGCGCTGGCTCAAGCAGGTCGGCGAGACCGTCGAGGTGGACGAGCCGCTGCTGGAGGTCTCCACCGACAAGGTGGACACCGAGATCCCGTCGCCGGTCGCCGGCACCGTGCTGGAGATCAAGGTCGCCGAGGACGAGACCGCCGAGGTCGGCGGCGTGCTCGCGATCGTCGGGGCGGCCGGCGCCGCGCCGGCCGAGCCGAAGGCCGAGCCCAAGGCGGAGGCGAAGCCGAAGCCGAAGCCGGAGCCCAAGGCCGAGCCGAAGCCGGAGCCCAAGGCCGAGCCGAAGCCGGAGCCGAAGGTCGAGGAGCCCACCCCGGGCATGTCCTACAACGAGCCGTCCGCCGAGGCGGAGCAGGCCGCCGAGCCGGCCAAGGCCGAGCAGGCCGCCCAGCCGGCCGCGCCGACCGCCACGCCGCAGCGCCCGACCGCCCCGGCCCAGGGCGGCGGTGAGGAGGCCGCCGGCTACGTGACGCCGCTGGTCCGCAAGCTCGCCGCCGAGCACGGCGTCGACCTGGGCGCGGTCAACGGCACCGGCGTGGGTGGCCGGATCCGCAAGCAGGACGTGCTGGAGGCGGCCGAGAAGGCGAAGGCCGCCAAGGCTCAGCCGGCCGCCGCCGAGCAGCAGCCGGCCGCGAAGGCACCCGCCCAGCCGGCCGCCAAGCCGCAGCCCAGCGCCAAGCGGGGCACCACGGAGAAGCTGCCGCGGATCCGGGCGACCATCGCCAAGCGGATGCAGCAGTCGCTGCACGAGACGGCGCAGCTGACCACCGTCGTCGAGGTCGACGTCACCAAGGTCGCCAAGCTGCGGGCCCGGGCCAAGGAGTCGTTCCAGGCCCGGCACGGCGTGAAGCTGTCCTTCCTGCCGTTCTTCGCGCTCGCCGCCATCGAGGCGCTCCAGACCTACCCGATCATCCAGGCCAGCATGGACCTGGACGGCGGCACCATCACCTACCCGGCCGCCGAGCACCTCGGCATCGCCGTGGACACCGAGCGCGGGCTGCTCGTGCCGGTCATCCACAACGCCGGTGACCTCAACATGGGCGGCATCGCCAAGCGGATCGCCGACCTGGCCGAGCGCACCCGGTCCAACAAGATCACCCCGGACGAGATGGCCGGGGCGACCTTCACGCTGACCAACACCGGCAGCCGGGGCGCGCTCTTCGACACCCCGATCGTGCCGTCGCCGCAGTCGGCGATGCTCGGCACGGGCGCCGTGGTGAAGCGCCCGGTCGTGGTCAACGACCCGGAGCTGGGCGAGGTCATCGCGGTCCGGTCGATGGTCTACCTGGCCATGTCGTACGACCACCGGCTGATCGACGGCGCGGACGCCGCCCGCTTCCTGACCGCGGTCAAGGAGCGGCTGGAGGCCGGCAACTTCGAGGCCGAACTGGGTCTCTGACGCCCGAGGCGACAGGGGGTACGCGGCACCGGCCGCGTACCCCCTTCGTTGTTTCCGCCCCCGGCGCGGACCGCACGCTGACAGACTCGGCCGGTGGGCGGGTACGGGTGGCGGAGGCGCCTCGGGCCGGCGGTGCCGGTGGCCCCGGGCGCCCGGGTGGACCGGTTCGAGATCTTCTTCGACCTGGTCTTCGTCTTCTCGTTCTTCATCATCACCCGGGCCACCGCGCTCCAGGTGACCGGCGGCGCGCTGCTGCACGCGCTGCTGGTGCTCGCCGTGCTGTGGTGGTCGTGGGTGGTGCACAGCGTGGTCGCCACCCGGGTCCGGCTCGGCGAGGGCTTCGTCCCGGTCCTCATGACGGTCGGCATGGCGGCGCTGTTCACGTTCGCGCTGTCGCTGCCGAACGCGTTCCGCGACCCGCGCGGCAACGCGGCCGGACCGATCGTCGCGGCGGTCAGCTACACCGTGCTGCGCCTGGTGCACCTGCTGCTCTACCGGCACGTGGTGCGGGACAGCCCGGCCGAGCGCCGGCAGTTGATGCGGTTCGCCCCGGAGGTGGTCGGCAGCACGCTGTTGCTGCTGGTCGCCGCGCTGGTCCCGCCGAAGATCGACGGCCTCACCTCGGCGTCGGTGATCCGGGACGGGCTGTGGGCCACTGTCGTGCTGCTCCAGTACGGCACCGGCCTGCTGGCCGGCACCTGGGGCTGGGGCGTCGTCTCGGCCGAGCACTGGGCCGAACGGTACGACCTCATCCTGATCATCGCGCTGGGCGAGTCGGTCATCTCGGTGGGCGTGGGCAGCAACCTGCTCGGGCAGCCGCCCACCTGGCCGGCCGTGGTGGCGGCGGTGCTCGGCATCTTCTTCACCGCGGCGCTCTGGTGGGCGCACTACGACATGGTCGGGCCGGCCGCGCGGATCGCCCTGCACGCCGCCCGGGACGGACCCCGGGTGGCGATGGCCCGGGACGCGTACGCGTACCTGTTCCTGCCGATGATCGCGGGCATCATCCTGTTCGCGCTCGGCGCCGAGATGATCGTGCACGACATCGCCGATCCGCGGGTGCCACCGAGCGAGTCCGCGCACTTTCCGGCCGTCCCGCTGCTCTTTGGCGGCGTGGCCTGCTACCTCTGCGGCAACATGCTCTTCCAGGCGCGGACGTTGCGCACGGTGAGCTGGACCCGGGTCGCGGCGGTGCTGCTGCTCGGCGCGACGGTCCCGGTCGCGCAGCGGGTGCCGGGCCTGGTCGCGATGGCGCTGCTGACAGTCATCACGGTGGGCATGGTGGCGACCGAGGTGATCGTCTTCGACGAGGGCCGGCGGGCGCTGCGGAAGCTCGTCTTCGAGGAGCGGACCAGCCACGAGGCGCACGAGGCGGCCTGGCGGGCCCGCTGGCACGAGCAGCCCGACGAGGGTGAGCGGCCCGGCGGTTGAACCGTTTCCGGACGGCCTGCGTGTCACCGCTCGGCCCCACCATGGGGTCTCGACACGAGGAACGGGGACCCGCATGACCCTCGACACCGTCCACGCCGGCGCCGCCGGCACCTGGCAGCTCGGCGACCTGACCGTCAACCGGCTCGGCTTCGGCGCGATGCGACTGACCGCGAACGCCGACGGCAGCCCGAGCGACCGGGACCGGGCCGTCGCCGTGCTGCGCCGCGCGGTCGAGCTGGGCGTCAACCACATCGACACGGCCGCGTTCTACTTCTCGCCGTTGCGCTCGGCCAACGAGCTGATCAACCGGGCGCTGTCGCCGTACCCGGAGGATCTGGTCATCGTGACCAAGGTCGGGCCGGGCAAGGACCCGTCCGGCGAGTGGCTGCCGGCGGCCCGGCCGGAGCAGCTGCGCGGGCAGGTCGAGGAGAACCTGCGCCAGCTCGGCCGGGACCACCTGGACGTGGTGAACCTGCGGGTGCACGGGCCGGAGCCGCTGGCCGAGCACTTCGGCGCGCTCACCGAACTGGTCGACGCCGGGCTGATCCGGCACCTCGGCGTCTCGGCGGTACGCCGGCACCAGGTCGCCGAGGCGCGCACGATCGCCCCGGTGGTCTGCGTGCAGAACTCGTACGGCCTCGGCTACCGCCGGATCCACGACGAGCTGATCCGGGACTGCGCCGCGCACGGCACCGCGTTCGTGCCGTTCTTCTCGCTCGCCACCAGCGGGCGGGAGGCCGGGGCCATCGGCGAGGAGCACCCGGAGGTGCTCGCGGTGGCGCGGGAGCACGGCGTCACCGCCGCCCAGGTCCGGCTGGCCTGGACGCTGGCCCGGGGCCCGAACGTGCTCGCCATCCCGGGCACCGGCGACCCGGCGCACCTGGCGCAGAACGTAGCGGCCGCCGCGCTCCGCCTCTCCGCCGCCGACCTGGCGCGGCTCGACGCGGTCTGAGGTTGTTAAGCGGGGGCCCCTGCTATGCACGAAGCGTTAAGCGGGGGCCCCTCCTTGCACCTTCGGCCCTGGGCAGAAGGGGACCGCGGGGGGCGGCGGGGGGCCGGAGACTGGGGGGATGGCGATCTTCTCCGTACAGGCCCGGCCCACGGACGGGGCGAGCTGGGGTGAGCTGGCCCGCACCGTCGAGGCCGCCGGCTTCGACGCGCTGCTGGCCGCCGACCATCCGGGTTTCGGCCCGGCCCCGTTCGTGGCGCTGGCCGCCGCCGCGGCGGTGACCGGCTCGCTGGGCCTCGGCTCGTACGTGTCGAACGCCGGGGTCCGGGAGCCGATGCTGCTCGCCACCGAGGTGGCCACCCTGGACGTGATCTCCGGTGGCCGGGCGCGGCTCGGCCTGGGCGCCGGGCACACGCCGGGCGAGTGGCGCGCGGTGGGGCGCGAGCGTCCCGACGTCGCGGGCCGGGTCCGTCGCTGTGTGGCGGTGGCCGAGGCGGTCCGGGCGCTGCTGGCCGGCGACGAGGTCACCGTGGACACACCCGAGCTGGCCGCGTACGCCGCCCGCCTCGACGATCCGCGGCCGGTCCAGGACCGGATCCCGCTCACCCTGGGCACCGCCAACTCCACGCTGCTGCGGTGGGCCGGCGCGCACGCCGACGTGGTCGGCCTGACCGGCTTCGGGCGCACGCTGGCGGACGGGCACGCGCACGAGGTGCGGTGGCGGGCCGACCAGCTCGACGCGCAACTCGCCCACGTGGCGGCCGGCGCTGCCGGTCGGCACACACCGCCGGCCCTGGAGGCGCTGGTCCAGCACGTCGCGATCACCGACGACGCCGAGGCGGTCGCCGCCGGGACGGCCGCCGAGACCGGCCTCACCCCGGCGGAGGTGCTGGCCACCCCGTTCGTGCTGATCGGCACCGCCGACGAGATCGTCGCGGCGGTGGCCGGGCACCGGCGCCGCTGGGGCGTCACCCGCTTCGTGGTACGCGCCGGAGCGGTCGACGAGATCGCCCCGCTGCTGCCCCGGCTGGTCGAAAACGGGTCGACTTCGAGCGCACTCGAGACCGGACACTGATCCCATGACGACGACACGACGGTTGGGCCGCAGCGGCATCGAGGTGAGCGCGATCGGCATGGGCTGCTGGGCGATCGGCGGCCCGCTCTGGGCGGGCACCCAGCCTCTCGGCTGGGGCGAGGTGGACGACGACGAGTCGGTCCGTACCATCCACCGGGCGCTGGAGCTGGGCGCGACCCTCTTCGACACCTCCAGCAACTACGGGGCCGGGCACAGCGAGCGGGTGCTCGGCCGGGCCCTCGCCGGCCGCCGGGACCGGGCGGTGATCGCCACCAAGTTCGGTTACCCCACGGACGAGGCGACCCGACAGGCCACCGGCGAGGACGGCAGCCCGGGGTACGCGCGGCGCAGCCTGGAGGGCTCGCTGCGCCGGCTCGGCACCGACCACGTCGACCTCTACCAGCTGCACCTGGGCGGCCTGCCGGTGCCGCAGGCGCTGGATCTGGTCGAGACGCTGGAGGAGCTGGTCGGTGAGGGGAAGATCCGGGCGTACGGGTGGAGCACCGACGACCCCGCCTCGGCGCGCGCGTTCGCCGAGGCCGGCCGGCACTGCGCGGCGATCCAGCACGACCAGTCGGTGCTGCGGGACAACGCCGCGATGCTCGCGGTCTGCGCGGAGTTCGACCTGGCCAGCCTGAACCGCGGCCCGCTGGCGATGGGGCTGCTCACCGCCAAGTACCAGGACACGCCGACCGCCCGCGGTGGGGACGACGTGCGCGGGGTGGCGCCCGAGTGGCTGGACTGGTTCAGCGACGGCGTCCCGCGCGCCGAGTGGGCCGACCGGGTGGCCCGGGTCCGGGAGGCGCTCACCGCCGACGGTCGTACGCTCGCCCAGGGCGCGCTTGGCTGGCTGCTCGCCCGCAGCCCGCTGACGCTGCCGATCCCCGGCTGCCGGACCGTCGACCAGGCCGGGGAAAACCTCGGCGCACTGGCGCACGGGCCGCTGCCGGAGGCGACGTTCGCCGAGGTGGAGCGTCTTCTCGCCGACCTGCGCAGCACCCCGGCGACCGCGTGAGCGCGGCGGGGTGACGGGTACGCCCGGCACCCGGGCCAGGGCGACATCCTGCGGGCGGCCATCGACGGCCGCACCGGGAGTGCGCGCGGACCGCCTCGGGGCCGGGCGTGTCGCGGACGGGAGACATGTCTTGTCGAATGCGGTATGCCTCAGCGTCATGATTATGACGCTGAGGCATACACCGCGGGCCGAGGCGTCTCGGCTGCGGGCGCGACATGCCCGTGCGACACCGCGCCGCGCCGACTACCGCCTGCGCACCGTGTAGCACTTCGTAGCACATGTGGGATAGAATCTCGGCGTGGCTGAGCACGCCCATCGAGAGATCACTCAACGTGAGCTGCGAAACGACTCCGGCGCCATCATGCGCGGGGTGGAGCGCGGCGAATCCTTCACGATCACTCGCAACGGCACGCCGATCGGGCGGTTGATTCCGATCCGGCGGCGCATGTTCGTACCCAGAGCCGAGGTGCTCGCGACCTTTGCCAGCGCCCCCCGGCTCGACGAGGCACGGCTGCGGGCTGACCTCGATGCCGCGATCGACCAGGACCTCCTCAGTCGTGACTGGTGAGAACTCCGTCCGGGGCTTGATCGACACCAACATCGTCATCCATCTGAGCGCCCTGGTCGCATCGGAGCTACCCGACGAGATGGTGATCAGCGCGGTCACCCTTGCGGAACTCTCGGCCGGCCCGCATCACACCGACGACCCCGGTGAGCGGGCCCGCCGGATGAGCGTGTTGCAGCATGTCGAGGCCATTTTCGAGCCGCTTGTGTTCGACGCGGAGGCAGCACGGGCTTTCGGCCTGATCTCCGCAGCCGTGCGTGCTGCCGGGCGTGGGACCCGCCGCCGAGTGGCTGACCTGATGATCGCTTCCGTCGCGCATGCCAACGCCCTTCCTCTCTACACCACCAATCCCGCCGACTTCGTCGGGCTGGACGAGCTGGTAGCTGTTCGCCCAGTCAGTCGGCCGGCCGGCTGACGTTCCGGGTTCGATCAGGTGCGCGGCGGGCGTGACGCGTGAGTGATTTCGCTCCACGCATCCGGATCGCGTCGCGTACCCGAAGATGTGAGTATGCGGATCCTCATGGCCGGCGTGTCCGGCTTCCTCGGCACCCGACTGGTCGACCGGCTCACCGCCGACGGGCACCAGGTCACCCGCCTGGTCCGCCGCCCGCCGCGCACCGCTGACGAGCGGCAGTGGAATCCGTCCGCCGCGCAGCTCGACCCGCAACTGGTCGCGGACGCCGACGCGGTGGTGAACCTGGCCGGCGCGGGGGTGGGTGACAAGCGCTGGAACGACGACTACAAGAAGCTGATCCGGACCAGCCGGGTGGACAGCACCTCCACGCTCGCCATCACGATCGCCGGCCTGCCCGCCGCGGACCGGCCGGCGGCGCTGCTGAACTCCTCCGCGGTCGGCTGGTACGGCAACACCGGGGACCGCACGGTGGAGGAGGACGCGCCGGCCGGCGAGGGGTTCCTCGCCGACGTCTGCCGCGTCTGGGAGGCGGCGACCCGGCCGGCCGAGGACGCCGGCGTACGGGTGGTGCGGTTGCGGACCGGGCTGCCACTGCACCGCGACGGCGGCCTGCTCAAGCCGCAGCTCCTGCCGTTCCGGCTGGGCGTCGGCGGCAAGCTGGGCAACGGCCGGCAGTGGGTGCCGTGGATCTCGATGCCGGACTGGCTGGACGCGACCGCGTTCCTGCTGGCCCGCGACGACGTGGCCGGCCCGGTGAACGTGGTCGGTCCGGCGCCGGTCACCAACGCCGAGTTCACCCGGGAGCTGGCCCGTCAGTTGCACCGGCCGGCGATCATGCCGATCCCGGCGCTGGCGTTGAAGGTGGCCCTCGGCGGTTTCGCGCAGGAGGCGCTCACCAGCACCCGCGTGCTGCCCGGGGTGCTGGGGAAGGCCGGCTTCACCTGGACCCACCCGGACCTGCCGGGCGCGCTGCACGCCGCCCTCGCCGGCTGAGGGCGGCGCGAGCTGCTGGTAGGTGTTAAGCGGGGCCCCCGCCTCTACCGGAGGCGTTAAGCGGGGGCCCCTCCTTGCATCGGTCAGCAGCCGATGACCCAGTAAGCGGGGCCGGTCTGCTTCAGCGACGTCGTGTAGAAGGTGTTGTAGAGGCCCATTCGCTGGCCGCTGCCGAGCGCGTAGGCGTACCCGCCGGACTGGTAGGCGCGGCCGGCGGTGACGTGCGCGTAGTTGCTGGCGGTGACGCAGACCGGCGCGGTGGTCGGCGTCGGCGAGGGTGACGCGGTCGGGGTGGGCGAGGCGGTCGCGGTCGCCGTCGGGGTCGGGCTCGGCGTGCCGCCGCCGCCCAGCCCGAAGAAGAGCGCGTCACGGTACGTCGAGCAGATGGTGTCCAGGAAGTACGCCCCGGCGGTGCCGCACTGGTCCGCCGCCGAGCCCGGGTCGACCGGGGTGCCGTGGCCCATGCCGGAGACCCGGTAGACGCGGACCTGGTCGCTGCCGTAGACCTCCAGGCTGGTGCCGCCCGGCAGCGACGAGGTGCTGGTCGGGGTCGCCGACACGCCGAGCACGTTGGTCCACTGGTCCCGCGACTCGGTCGCGTTGGCCACGTTGACCGTGTAGTCGCTGGTGCCGTGCCAGACGGCCACCCGGGGCCGCTTGCCGGCGTAGCCGGGGTACGCGTTGCGGACCAGGTCGCCCCACTGCGCCGGGGTCTTGTCCACGCCCGGGTTCATGCAGCTGTACGCGCTCGTGGTGCTGGTGGCGCAGCGGTACGGGAGACCGGCGATGATCGACCCGGCGGCGAACACGTCCGGGTAGGTGGCGAGCATGACGGCGCTCATCGCGGCGCCGGCGGAGAGCCCGCTGACGTAGACGCGGCCGGCGTCGGTGCCGTAGGTGGTCCTCGCGTAGTCGACCATCTGCTTGACCGACAGCGCCTCGCCCTGGCCCCGGGCGGTGTCACCGGTCTCGAACCAGTTGAAGCAGGAGTTGGCGTTGTTGCCGCTCGGCTGCTGCGGCACGATCAGCGCGAACTTCCACTGGTCGGCGTACTTCTGCCAGCCGGAGTTGGTGAAGTAGGTCGAGGCGTTCTGGGTGCAGCCGTGCAGCAGCACCACGGCCGGCGCGTTGCCGGGCAGGCCGTCCGGCCGGTAGGCGTACATGGCCAGGTTGCCGGGGTTGGAGCCGAAGCCGGTGACCTGGGTCAGCGAAGCGGCCTGCGCGGGCAGCGCGGCGGTCAGGACGCCGGCCGCGGCCAGCACGACCCCGGTCGCCGCCCCGGCGAGGCGGGTGATGAGGGATGAGGAGCGGGACACGAGGACCTCCCGATCATGGAATGTGAACTGGGTCACTCTCCGAGTTGCCGGAACGTTACGTCCGTGTTTCATCGACGGGAATGGCTGTCGGTCACACATTCACCGTCCGGGCGGTGTGCCCGGGTCCGGTTGGTAACGTCCGCTGCGTGCCGTCCTCCCCGGTCGCCGACCCGCCGCCCGCCACCGCCGCCCGCGACCGGCGCGCCGACCTGCTGGTGACACTCGCCGCGGTCGCGCTGGCGCTCTGGGTCACCAGCGGCATGTGGCGGGACCCGAACACCCGCACGATCACCGTCAACTCCAGCGACCAGGCGCTGTTCGAGTGGCTGCTGGCCTTCGGCGGGCACGCGCTGACCCACGGCCAGAACCCGCTCTTCACCCACCTGATCAACGTCCCGGACGGGGTGAACCTCGCGGTCAACACCTCGATCACCGTGTACGCGGCGGTCTTCGCGCCGCTGACGTACCTCATCGGGCCGCCCGCGACGTTCCTGGTGATCCTCACGCTCAACCTGGCCGCCACGGCGGTGGCCTGGTACTGGCTGCTCAGCCGGCACCTGGTCGGCAGCCGGCTGGCCGCCGGGGTGGGGGCGTTGTTCATCGCCTACTGCCCGGCGATGGTGTCGCACGCCAACGCGCACCTGAACTGGACCGCCGGCTGGCTGGTGCCGCTGCTGATCTGGGGCGTGTTCCGGCTGCGCCGACCCGGCCGCGCGGTCACCGGTGGGATCGTGCTCGGGCTGCTGGTGGCCGTCGCGTTCTCGATCGCCGCCGAGGGGCTGTTCTTCACCGCGCTGGCGCTCGCCGTGTTCCTGCTGGTCTGGGCGCTGCACCCGGCCCGGCGCGTGGAGGCCCGGGCCGCGCTGCCCCGGATGGCGGCCGGGCTGGGGGTGACCGCGCTGGTGGCCGGCGTGCTGCTGGCGTACCCGCTCTGGCTGCACTTCGCCGGGCCGCAGCGCTTCCACGGCACCGGCTTCGACCCGCTGATCCACTCCGAGGACATCGCCGCGTACCTGTCGTACCCGCGCCGGTCGCTCGCCGGCTGGGCCGGGTTCGGCACGTCGCTGGCGCCCAACCCGACCGAGGAGAACTCGTTCTTCGGCGTGCCGCTGCTGCTGCTCGCGGTCGTCTGCTTCGCGTTGCTCTGGCGACGCGCCGACCGGGCGTTCCAGGCCACGCTGCTCGCGCTCGGCGTGACCGCGGTGGTCTTCGCGGTGCTCTCCTGGGGGCCGACGGCGAAGTGGAACGGCAGGCGCACCGACCAACTGCTGCCGTTCGGGGTGCTGGACAACCTGCCGGTGGTCAACGCGGCGCTGCCGTCCCGGCTGGCGCTCGTCGTCGCGCCGGTGATCGGGCTGCTGCTGGCGTACGCGATCGACACGCTGCGCGCCCGGCCGCCCCGGCGGCGGGTGACCGGCGCGGCCTGGGTCGTCGGATTCGTCGCCGCGCTGCTGCCGCTGCTGCCCACCCCGCTGCTCACCAGCGTCCGCGAGCCGGTCCCGGCGTTCATCACCACCGGGGCCTGGCAGCGCCACGTCCCGCCCGACGGGGTGCTCACGCCGCTGCCGCTGACCGTCGACGTCTACCCGGACGGGCAACGCTGGCAGGCGTACGCGCTGGCCCACCGGCAGGGCGAGTTCCGCATCCCGGCCGGCTTCTTCCTCGGCCCGGGCGGCCCGGACGGCCGGGGCCGGATCGGCCCGGTGCCGCGCACCTTCGACACGCTGATGGACCAGGCCGGGCGGACCGGGCTGGTGCCGATCATCACCGAGGGCAGCATCGAGGAGTCCCGGGCCGACCTGCGGTACTGGGGGGTGCGGGTGGTGGTGCTGGCCGACCGGGTGCACGGCGCCAAGTACGACGTCGACGAGGAGGCGTTGCGCCGCACCGCCACCGCGCTGCTCGGCCCGCCGGAACGGGTCGAGGACGTCTGGCTGTGGCGGGTGCCCGGCGCGTGACGCGACGAGCGTCACGGGTGGGCGGCCGGGCCGGCGGGACTAGGCTGGACGGGTGAGCGTGACGACTTCCGGGTTGACCACCGTCCGTGCCGGCCGGCTCGACTACCAGGCCGCCTGGGACGAGCAGCGCCGGCTGCACGAGGCCGTGGTGGCCGGCGAGCGGGGCGACACGGTGCTGCTGCTGGAGCACCCGAGCGTCTACACCGCCGGCAAGCGCACCGAGCCGTGGGACCGCCCGATGGACGGCACCCCGGTGGTGGACGTGGACCGCGGCGGCAAGATCACCTGGCACGGTCCGGGGCAGCTCGTCGGCTATCCGATCGTCCGTCTGCCCGACCCGGTCGACGTGGTGGCGTACGTCCGGCGCACCGAGCAGCTCCTGATCGACGTCTGCGCCGAGGTCGGGCTGGCCGCAAGCCGGGTCGAGGGGCGCAGCGGCGTGTGGGTGCCGGCGGACGACCGGGGCCCGGCCCGCAAGGTGGCCGCCATCGGCATCCGGGTGGCCCGCGGCGTGACGCTGCACGGCTTCTCCATCAACTGCGACTGCGACCTGGGTTTCTTCGACCGGATCGTGCCCTGCGGCATCCGCGACGCCGGGGTCACCTCGCTCACCGCCGAGCTGGGCCGACCGGTCACGGTCGCCGACGTGCTGCCGGTGGTGGAGCGGCACCTGCCCACGCTGACCCGGGTCTGACCGGGTGCGGCTCGACCTGGTCACCCTCGTCGTCGCGGAGTACGACCCGGCGATCGCGTTCTTCACCGAGATCCTCGGTTTCGAGCTGACCGAGGACTCGCCCTCGCTGACCAACGACGGCCGGCCGAAGCGGTGGGTGGTGGTGCGCCCGCCGGGCGGCGGCACCGGGCTGTTGCTGGCCCGCGCCGACGGTACGCACCAGGCCGCGGCCGTCGGCGACCAGACGCACGGCCGGGTCGGCTTCTTCCTCCGGGTCGACGACTTCGACGCCGTGCACCGCCGGATGGTCGACGCGGGCGTCGAGTTCGTCCGGCCGGCCCGCACCGAGCCGTACGGCCGGGTCGCGGTCTTCCGTGACATCGCCGGCAACGCCTGGGACCTGCTCGGTCCCGCCTGAACGAAAAGAATCAATAGACGATCATTGATATCTAGAGTCATAAATGCGACGCTGGGCATGGAAGCGCTCCCACTCCCATTCTATGCGCCGAAGGAGGACGTAACCGTGCGTTCCCACCACCAATCCGGACGACCGCGATCAACCGTCCGCGCGCTCGTCGTGGCGCTCGCCCTGATCGCCGGCGTGCTGGCCGTGCCCGGTGCCGCCCAGGCCCACGGCACGATCGTCAGCCCGGCCACCCGCGCCTACAAGTGCTGGCAGACCTGGGGCAGCCACCACACCGACCCGGCCATGCAGCAGCAGGACCCGATGTGCTGGCAGGCGTTCCAGGCCAACGCCGACACCATGTGGAACTGGATGAGCGCGCTGCGCGACGGCCTCGGCGGGCAGTTCCAGGCCCGCACGCCCGACGGGCAGCTCTGCAGCAACGCGCTGTCCCGCAACGACAGCCTGAACCGGCCCGGGGCGTGGAAGACCACGAACATCGGCCGCAACTTCACCGTGCAGCTCTACGACCAGGCCAGCCACGGCGCCGACTACTTCAAGGTCTACGTCAGCAAGCAGGGGTTCAACCCGACCACCCAGACGCTCGGTTGGGGCAACCTCGACTACATCACGCAGACCGGCCGGTACGCGCCGTCGCAGAACATCAGCTTCAACGTCTCGACCTCCGGCTACACCGGACACCACATCCTGTTCGTCATCTGGCAGGCATCCCACCTCGACCAGGCGTACATGTGGTGCAGTGACGTCAACTTCACCTGATCGCGTACCGCACGCCGCTCCGGCCCAGGACCCCGTGTTCCTGGGCCGGAGCCGTGCCTCACGGGGTGAGGCGGTGCAGGTCGCGCGGGAAGGCGGTCACCTCCCGGACGTTCGCCGCGCCGGTGAGCCGGGCGACGAACCGCTCCAGACCGATCGCGAACCCGCCGTGCGGCGGCATGCCGTGCCGGAACGCGTCCAGATAACCGGCGTACGGCTCGACCGGCTCGCCGCGGGCCGCCAGCGCGGCCCGGTAGTCGGCGTACCGGTGCAGCCGCTGCCCGCCGGTGACCAGCTCGATCCCCCGGAACAGCAGGTCGAAGCCGTTCGAGTACGCCGGCCGGGCCGGGTCCGGGTGGGTGTAGAAGGGGCGCTTCGCCATCGGGTAGCCGGTGACGAACAAAAAGTCGCTGCCGTGCTCGGCCCGGGCCCACTCCCCCAGCGCCCGCTCGTGGGCGGGGGCCAGGTCCGGCTCGTCGGCCGGCGCCCCGGCGATCGTCAGCGCGTCGGTGAAGTGCACCGCGGGGATCTCGGCGGGCACCTGAGGCACCGCCACACCGAGCGTGTCGAGCGCGCCGCCGGCCCGGTCCGCGACGCCCGCCAGCATCCCGGCGAGGGTGTCCCGCAGCACGGCCATCACGTCCCGGTGGTCGGTCACGAAGCCCAGCTCCACGTCGAGCGAGGTGTACTGGGCCAGGTGGCGCACCGTGTCGTGCGGCTCGGCGCGGAACACCGGCCCCACCTCGTACACCCGCTCGAAGACACCCACCATGAGCTGCTTGTAGAACTGCGGCGACTGGGCCAGGTAGGCGGGCCGGCCGAACCAGTCCAGGGCGAAGACGTTCGCCCCGCTCTCGGTGGCCGAGCCGACCACCTTGGGCGTGTGCACCTCGACGAAACGCCGCCGGTCGAGCGTGGCCCGGAAGCCGGCCACCGCCGCCGCCGAGATCCGCAGCGCGGCGGACCGGGTCGGATGGCGCAACGCGGTCGACGCGTGGTCGAGCTGGGTGGGCAGGCTCGCGGTCAGCACCGGCCGGTACAGGTCGAACGGGGGCGGCACGGCGGGCGGGCCGAGCGGACGTACCGTCGGCTCGACGACCTCGACCCCGGCGGGCGCGGCGGGGTTCGCGACCACCGTGCCGACCACCTCGACGACGGTCTCCTCGGTGAGCGCTTCGACCTGCGCGCGCACGGCCGGCGCGGCGACCACCACCTGGGCGAACCCGGCGGCGTCGCGGACGATCAGAAAGGCCACCGACTTGAGCAGCCGGCGGCGGTGGACCCAGCCGGCGAGCCGGACGGTCGCGCCGACCTGGGCGGAAAGTTCGGTGGACAGGATGCGTTGCACGGCGGTTACCTCCTCGATCAATCGCAACGCGATCCCCGGGAGGTGTGGGCGAGCGGGAGCCTCGCGGTGCCACCACACCTTCGCCCCCGCCGGAGCGGGAGCCTCGTTCGTCGCCTTTTCACCGGGGCCAGCCGGGCGGGTTCTACTGGGCGCGGGTGTTAAGCGGGGGCCCCGCCTCTACCGGAGGCGTTAATAGGGGGCCCCGCCTTACACACAGCCGTTCTTCCCGCAGCTCGGGAGGGTCTTCGCGGGCCGGCGCCAGACCGCCTCGCAGCAGGTGGCGGCTCTCTGGGCTGGCGAGTCGGCCCGCTACTCGGCTCCGTCGCAGCTCTGCCGGCACGCTAGCACCGCGACCACCCCGATGTGACGGGGATTTTTTCGGCAGCCGTGTCCGGCGTCACAACGTTTCCGGCGTGACGGCCGTCGCCTGACGTTCATCGACCGTCGCCGACCAGCGTAGGCTCGGTTTTGTGACGATCGAGCATTCTGCGCCGACGACTCAGCAGCCCGCGTCCACCGCGACCGTCGCCCCCGAGGGGCGTCGCATGCTGCGGATCGAGGCGCGCAACGCCGAGACGCCGATCGAGCGCAAACCGCCGTGGATCAAGGTCAAGGCCAAGATGGGCCCGGAGTACACCGAGCTGCGCGGCCTCGTCTCCCGCGAGGGGCTGCACACGGTGTGCCAGGAGGCCGGCTGCCCCAACATCTACGAGTGCTGGGAGGACCGGGAGGCCACCTTCCTCATCGGTGGCGACCAGTGCACCCGGCGCTGCGACTTCTGCCAGATCGACACCGGCAAGCCGGCCGAGTTCGACGCCGACGAGCCGCGCCGGGTCGCCGAGTCGGTAGCCGCGATGGGTCTGCGCTACGCGACCATCACCGGCGTGGCCCGCGACGACCTGCCCGACGGCGGCGCCTGGCTCTACGCCGAGACGGTCCGGCAGATCCACGCCCTGCGGTCCGGCTGCGGCGTCGAGCTGCTGATCCCCGACTTCAACGCGGTGCCCGAGCAGCTCGCCGAGGTCTTCGGCGCGCGCCCCGAGGTGCTCGCGCACAACGTGGAGACCGTGCCGCGCATCTTCAAGCGGATCCGTCCGGCGTTCCGCTACGAGCGCTCGCTCGACGTGATCCGGCAGGCCCGGGCCGACGGCCTGGTCACCAAGAGCAACCTCATCCTCGGCATGGGCGAGGAGCGCGCCGAGGTCTCCCAGGCGCTGCGCGACCTGCACGAGGCCGGCTGCGAGCTGATCACGATCACGCAGTACCTGCGTCCCACGCCCCGGCACCACCCGGTCACCCGCTGGGTCAAGCCGGAGGAGTTCGTCGAGCTGCGCGAGGAGGCCGAGGAGATCGGCTTCGCCGGCGTGATGAGCGGCCCGCTGGTCCGCTCGTCGTACCGGGCCGGCCGCCTCTACCAGCAGGCGCTCGCCGCCCGCGAGGGGATCGCCGTCGCCGGCTGAGGCCGGCCGTCGACCGCGTCACCCGTCGCCGGCCGCCCGCCGGATGCCATGATCGCAGGCATGACCGCCGGGGTACGCCAGGAGCCACGCGAGGCCGACCCGGCGCGTACGCCCCGGCGGCTCCGACTGCCGACGCTGCTCGCCCTGCTGGTCGGCGGCGTCGGCGTCGGCTACCGGTTGGCGCTGCTGCTCGCCGACGCGCCGCCCACCAACAGCGACGAGGCGACCATGGGGCTGGCCGCCCTGCACATCGCGCGGGGCGACGCGTTCCCGGTCTGGTTCTACGGCCAGGCGTACATGGGCACGCTGGAGGCGTACCTGGCCGCGCCGCTGGTCGCGGTCGCCGGGCCGTCCGTGCTGGTGCTGCGGCTGCCCACGCTGGCGCTGTACGCCCTGTTCCTGCTGCTGTCCTGGCGGCTGACCCACCGGCTCGGCGGCGACCGTTGGTACGCCCTGCTGGTCGTCGCCGTGCTCGCGCTCGGCGCGGACCGGGTGGTGAAGAACCAGCTCATCGCCGGTGGCGGCTACCCGGAGCTGAATCCGGCCGGGGCGGCGCTGGCGCTGCTCACGGTCGGGCTGTGCGCCGGCGGGCCGGGCGCGCGACTGCCCCGCTGGGCGGCCTGGGGGCTGGTCGCCGGCGTGCTGCTCTGGGTCGACCCGCTGATCCTGCCGTACGTGGTGGCGCTCGGCGTGCTGCTGTTGGCCTGGCGACGGCGGGAACTGGCCGGCCGCGCCGGGGCGGTGCTCGCCGGCGCGCTGCTGCTGGGCGCCGCGCCGATGGTGCTGGACAGCCTGCGCCACGGTCGCAATCCGCTCACCGCGGTGCTGCGGGCCAGCGGCTCGGACGTGGCGGCGGGCTGGGCCGAGCGGCGGCACGGCGGGCTGGTCCTCGGCCCGTCGCTGGCGATGGGCTTCTGCTCCCCCGGTCACTGCGCGCCGTGGCAGCTCTGGTGGGCGGCGGTCTTCCCGATCCTGCTGCTGGTCGCCGCGTACGCCGCCTGGCGCACCCTGCGCGGCGGGGTTGCGCGCACAGGTCTTGGACACGTTCCGTTCGCGGCGAACGCCACCTGTCCACGATCCGGTGACGATCCCGCCGGTCCGTCGGATCGGCGGGTGTCGGCCGGCGTGCGGTTGGCGCTGCTCGCCGGCGCGGCGGCGGTGCTGGCGGCGTACGCGGTGAGCGACGCGGCCGGGCGGACACCGATCGAGAGCAGCCGCTACCTGTCCTGTCTCGCGGTCGCCGTTCCCGCCCTGCTCTGGCCGCTGTGGCGGACCGCCCGCCCACTCGCCCGGCCGCTCGGCGGGCTGCTGGCCGGGCCGCTCGGCGGGCGACGCCAGTTCGGCGAGGTGGCGGTGTCGGGGCGGCCGGGATACCACCACCTCCCCGGCCTGGAGTCGATCAAGATCGCGGCGGCGACGGCCACTGTCGGCCGGGCCGCGGCGGTCGCGGTGCTGGCCGGGATGCTCGGTACCGGGGCGAGCGCCACGGTGGACGTGATCCGGGCGGTGCCGGCCGTGCACGCCGAGGCCGACCGGCACCGGGCGCTCGTCGACATGCTCGGCGCGCTCGGTGTCCGGCACGTGCGGGGCGGCTACTGGACCTGCAACCGGATCGCGTTCGCCACCGGCGAGGACGTGGTCTGCGCCGTGGTCGACGACCGGCTGCGTCCCGGCTTCGACCGGTTGCCGGCGTACCGGCGGGCCGTCGCCGCGGACCCGGACGCGGGCTGGGTGGCCCCGGACGCCTCGCCACTTGCCGCACAGCTCGACCGGCGGCTCGGCACCGCACCGGGCACGCTCGACGTGGTCACCGTCGACGGCTGGCGGATCTACCTGCCCCGTCGCTGACCGGGCCGCGCGGTGGCGCGTGACCGGCCGGCACGGAACGGGTGGCCACGGATCAACCGGCCGAGCGCCGACCACTAGACTCTGCGGCATGGCAAAGCCCCAGGAGAAGGTCTCGTTCGGCCAGCGGCTGAAGCAGATCGGGATGGTGTTCAAGTTCACCGCCAAGCAGGACAAGTGGTTCGCGCCGCTGACCGCCGCGGCGGTGCTGATCCCGCTCGCGCTCACCGTGGTCGCGGTGCTCGCCTGGGGCTGGCTCTTCCTGCCCATCGGCATCCTGCTCACCCTGCTCGCCGTGCTGATCGTGCTCAACCTGCGCTCCAACAAGGCGATGATGAACGCCGCCGAGGGGCAGCCCGGCGCGGCGGCGCAGATCATGGAGAGCATGCGCGGCGACTGGCGGGTCACCCCGGCGGTCAGCTCCACCACGCAGATGGACATGGTCCACCTGGTGGTGGGTCGCCCCGGCGTGATCCTGCTGGCCGAGGGGAACGCACAGCGCGTCCGGGGCCTGCTCGGCCAGGAGAAGCGCCGGCTGGCCAAGGTGATCGGCTCGGCCCCGCTGCACGACTACGTGATCGGTCAGGGCGAGGGCGAGCTGCCGGTCCGCAAGCTGCGGATGACGCTGATGCGGCTGCCCCGGTCCCTCTCGCCGAAGGACGTCAACGCGCTCGACAAGCGGCTCAAGGCGCTGACCGCCCGGCCGCAGATGCCCAAGGGCGCGATCCCGAAGAACATGCGGCCGGCGCGCGGCGCGTTCCGACAGACCCGGGGTCGCTGACTTCCGGCGTACGCGGAGAAAGGAGCCGGCCCCGCGCGGGGTCGGCTCCTTTCTCGTGTGCGGTCAGCTTCTTCGGGTGCGGTCAGCGGCGCGGCGCGTCGGTGACGACCGCGCCGGTCAGCCGGTCGTGCAGGCCACGACGGTGCTGGTCCATGATCAGGGCCGGTACGACGAGGGACAGCAGGAGGCCCCGCAGCAGCCCGCGGACCAGCCCGATCCGACCGCCGTCGGCCCAGGCGACGCAACGCAGCCGGGTCAGGTACATGCCGGGGGTCTGGGCGAAGAGGCCGAGGAAGAAGCCGTACTCCAGGATCAGCACCGCCACCGGCGGCCACCCGTCGCGGACCGGGTCGGCGAAGGACCGGGCGACCATCAGGCAGAGCACCCAGTCGATGATCAGCGCGCCGAACCGGCGGCCGAGGCTCGGGGGCGTGAAGGCGGGATCGGTGGCGGGTGGCACCGGTGCGGCGGCGGTATCGGTCACGCGGCCAGGGTAGCGCCGTCTCGACGCCCACCGAAAAATCCGACAAGGCGCTCAAGGTCGGGCAGACCGCGCGGGCGATGACGCTCCGCTAGCGACGTAACACGGCGGAAACAGAGGAGACATGGCCGGGCAACCCCCCGGCCATAGCGTCGCCAAGAGTCAGCCACCGGAGTGGACCTGCCAGGAGGACGTGTGTTCGCCAATTCCGAGGAACTCCTGCGATACCTCAGCAACGAGGACGTGAAGTTCGTCGACGTACGTTTCTGTGACCTGCCCGGCGTGATGCAGCACTTCAACCTGCCGGTCGAGTCCTTCGACGACAGCGTCTTCACCGACGGCCTCGCGTTCGACGGCTCGTCGATCCGCGGCTTCCAGTCGATCCACGAGTCGGACATGCTCCTGCTCCCCGACGTCGCCACCGCGTTCATCGACCCGTTCCGCGCCCAGAAGACCCTCGCGCTCAACTTCTTCGTCCACGACCCGTTCACCCGCGAGGCCTACTCCCGCGACCCCCGCAACGTCGCCAAGAAGGCCGAGGCCTACCTCGCCGCCAGCGGCATCGCCGACACCGCCTACTTCGGCGCCGAAGCCGAGTTCTACATCTTCGACTCCATCCGCCACGAAACCTCCGCCCACCAGTCGTTCTACTACATCGACTCGATCGAGGGCGCCTGGAACACCGGCCGGATCGAAGAAGGCGGCAACCGCGGCTACAAGACCGCCTACAAGGGCGGCTACTTCCCCGTCCCCCCGGTCGACCACTACGCCGACCTGCGCGACTCGATCGTGCGGCGGCTCGTGGACAGCGGCTTCACCGTGGAGCGCTCGCACCACGAGGTGGGCACCGCCGGCCAGTCCGAGATCAACTACCGGTTCTCGACGCTGCTGCACGCCGCCGACCAGCTCCAGCTCTTCAAGTACATCGTGAAGAACGAGGCGTGGGCCGGCGGCAAGACCGCCACGTTCATGCCCAAGCCGCTGTTCGGTGACAACGGCTCCGGCATGCACACCCACCAGAGCCTCTGGCTCAACGGCGAGCCGCTGTTCTACGACGAGACCGGCTACGCCGGCCTGTCCGACACCGCCCGCTGGTACATCGGCGGCCTGCTGCACCACGCCCCCTCGCTGCTGGCCTTCACCAACCCGACCGTCAACTCCTACCGGCGCCTCGTGCCCGGCTTCGAGGCCCCGGTCAACCTGGTCTACTCCCAGCGCAACCGCTCCGCCTGCACCCGCATCCCGGTCACCGGCAGCAACCCCAAGGCCAAGCGCGTCGAGTTCCGCGTCCCCGACCCCTCGGCCAACGTCTACCTCGCCTTCTCCGCGATGATGATGGCCGGCCTCGACGGCATCAAGAGCAAGATCGAACCCCCGGCCCCCATCGACAAGGACCTCTACGACCTCCCCCCGGAGGAGTGGGGCGACGTCAAGCAGGTCCCCGGCTCGCTGTCGGCCGTGCTCGACTCGCTCGAGGCCGACCACGACTACCTGCTCGACGGCGGCGTGTTCACGCCGGACCTGATCTCCACCTGGGTCGACTGGAAGCGGGCCAACGAGGTCGACCCGGTGCGCCTGCGCCCGACCCCGCACGAGTTCGCGATGTACTTCGACTGCTGAGCACACTCCCGTCAGCACCGGCCGGGCCGGCTCCGCCTTCCGCGGGGCCGGCCCGGCCGTTCCGCTGCCGGGCCGGGGTCAGCGCGGCACGTGCCGGCGGCGCAGGCCGGCCCGGACACCGGCCACCACGACGGCCACCACCAGCGCCGTCATCAGCACCGCGCCGGGCGCCTTGGTGAACCGGGCCAGGTTCGTGCCGTCGGGCAGCGTGAGCACCGAGGCCACCGCGCAGGGCGCCACGAACCAGACGGTCCGGGCCGGCGACACCACCGCCACCGCGAGCAGGGCCAGCGGCCAGACCGCGTACCAGGGGTGGAAGACCGGGGCGAGCAGCACGGTGGCGGCCAACGCCAGCCCGGCCCCGAACAACGTCACCCGCTGCCGATCCGCGCCCGACCGGCGCAGCGTCGTCCACACCCCCCACCAGAGCGCCACCAGCAGCCCGGCCAGCAGCACCAGCCCGACCATCCGGGTCACCGGCACCGCGTGCGGGTCACGCCCGGCCCACTCGCCGGCGTAGTCGATCACGAACCCGACAGCGGTCGGCGGCGAGGTCCACTGCTGCGAGTCGCCGCTGCGGCCGAGCCCGTCCACCCAGCCCAACCCCAGGCCGGTGGCGAGCGAGAGGACCAGCAGCGTGCCGAGCACCGCCGCGGCCAGCCGGCCACCGTCGCGCAGCAGCGCCCGCCAGGTGTGCCGGCCGGACACCGCGGCGAGCGCCGCGAACGGCAGCGCCACCACGGCGACCGCCTTCACCGCGACCGCCAGGCCCAACAACACGCCGGCCACCAGCAGCGCGCGCGGCGTGCCCGGCCGGCGGACGAGCGCCAGCAGCCCGAGCAGGAGCAGCCCGAGCGCGAGCGCGTCGTTGTGGGCGCCGGCCACCAGGTGCACCCCGACCAGCGGGCAGGCCAGCACCAGCCAGGCCGCGCGGCGGGCCGGCACCCCGGCGGCCCGGGCCAGGCCGGGCAGGGCGACGGCGACCAGCAGCACCCCGGCCACCGCGACCAGCCGCAGCAGCACGATCGCCCCGACCAGGCCACCGCCGGCGAGCACCGCCAGCCCGGCCAGCAACACGAAGAACGGCCCGTACGGCGCGGGCGTGTCCCGCCAGATCGGCGACACCGAACCGGTCCACGGACAGCCGGCCGCCGCCACCCCCACCCGGTACGGGCTGACCCCCTGCGTCCAGGTCCAGCCCTGGCAGGCGTACGAGTAGACGTCGCGGCTGCCCAGCGGCGGCGCGGCCAGCAGCGGCAGCGACCAGAGCCCGGCCGTCAGGTACGCCCACCGGCCCGACGGGGCGCCCCAGCGCAGCGACCACCAGGCGCCGACCAGCAGCACGGTCCCCACCAGCCAGCAGGCGAGCGTCACCGGCCCGTGCGGGGCCTGCCAGAGACCGGCGAGCGTGGTACGCGGCGGCGCGTCGGGCAGCGCCCCGCCCAGCCAGCCGGCGGCGGTGAGCAGGACCGCGCCGACGAGTCCGGCGTACCGGGCGAGCGCGGCGGCCACCGGCCGCACCGGCGCGTCGGGCTCGCTCACCGGCACACTCCTCACTCCACCGGAACCGGCTGCCGCCCCTTCCGAGCCGACCGTACCAACCACACGACCAGCACTATCACGAACAGCGTCATCAGCGGCGCACCCGGCATCTTGGTGTACCGGGGTAAACCGGTCCCGTCCGCCAGCACCAGGAACGACGACACCACTGTGACGATCGAGAACCAGCGCGTGCGGCGCGCGGTGGCGGCGAGCACGGCCAGCGGCCAGAGCCAGTACCAGGGGTGGAACAGCGGGGCGAGCGCGACGGTGGCGACCAGCGCCAGCGCCGCGTACCAGAACGGCTCGCCCCGGCGCCACGCCCGGAACCAGAGCCACACCAGCAGCGCGACAAGCACCACCATGCCGATCGCGCGGGTCACCGGCAGCGCGTCGACGTGCACGCCGAACGGCGCCAGCAGGTAGCCGACGGTCTGCCCGACCGCGGTCGGCGGCGAGGTCCAGGCCACCACCAGCCCGCCCTGCTCCAGGCCGCTGATGAAGCCGAGCCCGAGACCGGCCACGAGCGTCGCGCCGGCCAGCGCGGCCAGCGCGCCGCCGACCACCCACCCGCCGTCGCGGACCAGCGTCCGGATCCGGTACGACCCGACGACCGCGGCGAGCGCCGCGAACGGCACCACCACCAGCGCGGTGACCTTGATGCCGGCGGCCAGGCCGAGCAGCAACCCGCCGGCGAGCAACGGCCCGGGGCGGCCCGGCCGGCTCGCCACCACGGCCAGCCCGGCGACGAGCAGGCCGACCATCATCGCGTCGTTGTGCGCCCCGGAGGCCAGGTGCACCGGCACCAGTGGGCTGGCCAGCGCCAGCCAGAGCGCCTGCTTCGGCGGCACCCCGCAGCGGCGGGCCAGCGCCGGCAGCGCCCAGGCGGTCAGCGCCACCCCGGCCACGGCGAGCGCCCGGAACAGCGCCACGGCCCCCCACAGCGACCCGGTGGCCTTGACCACCGCGCCGGCGATCAGCACGAACAGCGGCCCGTACGGTGCCGGCGTGTCCCGCCAGATGTACGAGATGGTGTCCAGCCACGGGCAGGGCAGCGCCGACACGCCCTGCTCGTACGGGTTGATCCCGGCCGAGAAGCTGGCACCCTGGCAGGCGTACGCGTAGACGTCCCGGCTGCCCAGCGGCGGGGCGACAAGCATCGGCAGCATCCACAGCGCGACGGTCACCAACGCCCACCTGGCCGAGGGCACTCGGTTCCGCAACGACCACCACGCCCAGGCCAGCAGCGCGGTGCCGACCAGCCACAGTCCGATGATCAGCGGCCCGTCCGGGCCCTGCCAGATGCTGACCGGGGTGGGGCGCAGTTCGCCGTCGGGCAGGGCGCCGCCGACGTACGCGGCCACGGCGAGCAGCACCGAGCCCGCCAGGCCGGTCCAGCGCGAGAGGTGGTGAGACACCCTCGTAATGCTGCCAGTACGGTGGTTCGCGATCAGGAGGTGGGCATGCGGGGCGGTCGGGTGGTGGCGGTGTCCGCCGCGTCGGCGCTCGTCCTCGCCGTGCTCCTCCTCGTCCTGCCGGCCACCGGCTCGGACCTGTCCGCCCAGGTGGCGCGCGCCGGCTTCGTCGCCGCGCACGGGCCGGCCCTGGTCGACCTGCGCTGGTACGGCGGCGTGCACCCGTGGGGCTACAGC
Source organism: Micromonospora sp. RP3T (assembly GCF_003027925.1). Taxonomy (GTDB): domain Bacteria; phylum Actinomycetota; class Actinomycetes; order Mycobacteriales; family Micromonosporaceae; genus Micromonospora. Next base: position 38,928 of record NZ_PYPS01000041.1, on the reverse strand, counting down.
CTCGTCTCGCCGCCGCTGATGGCGCTGCTCGGGGTACGCCCCACCGGCGCGCTCACCCTGCTCGCCTCGGCCACCGCGTTCGCGGCCCTGCTGGTCCGGCTCCGGGTGCCCCGCCCCCTGCTCGGCAGCCTGGTCGGGGTCGTCACGATCGCCGGCAACCTGGTCTCCGGCCGGGTCACCTACGCGCTCGGCGTCACGTTCGGCCTGGCCGCGCTGCTCGCCCTGACGCTGCCCGCCGAGGTGACCGGTCGGGTCAACCGGGTACGCGCCGCGACGGTCGCCGTCGCCGCGCTGCTCGCCTCCGCGGCCAGCCCGGTGGCCGGGCTGTTCGTCGGGCTCGCCGGCGTCGCGCTGCTGCTCACCCGCCGGTACGCCGACGGCCTGCTGCTCGCCGTGCCGGCGGCCGGGCCGCTCGCGGTGACCGGGCTGCTGTTCGGGGAGGGCGGCTGGATGAACATCAGCCGGGCGGACACGGTCCACGCCGTGGTGACCAGCCTGTTGGTCGCGGCGCTGGTGGCGTACCGGCCGGTGCGGGTGGGCGCGCTGCTCTCCGCGGCCGGGGTGCTGGCGGCGGCGTTGCTGCCCACCCCGGTCGGGCTGAACGCCACCCGGCTGGTGGTGATGTTCGCGCTGCCGGTGCTGGCCGCCGCCGCGACCCTGCCGCGCGTCCTGACCAGACTGCCCCGGGCCGCCGGGGCGGTCGGGTTGGCCGCGCTGCTCGCGGTGGTCTGCTGGTGGCAGCCGCCGGTGGTCACCGCCGACCTGCGCAGCGCCGGCGACCCGACGGCCGATCCGGCGTACTTCGCGCCGTTGCGGGCGGAGCTGGCCCGGCGCGGGCTCACCGGGCGGGTGGAGGTGCTGCCGACCCGCAACTACTGGGAGGCCGCCCGCCTCGGCGAGGTGCCGCTGGCCCGGGGCTGGCTGCGGCAGGCCGACATCGACCGCAACCCGCTGTTCTTCACCACCGTGCCAGGCGCTGCCGGCACCGGCGTCCCGCTGACCGCCGACAGCTACCGGGCCTGGCTGGCCGACAACGCGGTGCAGTACGTCGCCGTGCCGGACGCGGAACTGTCCTGGGTGGGGCGGCCGGAGGCGGAGCTGGTGGCCGCCGGGCAGCCGTACCTGACCGAGGTCTGGTCGGACCGGCACTGGCGGCTGTACGCGGTCGCCGACCCCACGCCGCTGGTCGGCGCGCCCGGTGAACTGCTCCGGCAGGACGGCGCCTCGGTCACGTTCCGCGCCCCCGTCGCCGGTCCGGTGCCGCTCCGGGTCCGCCACGACCGCTGGCTGTCCGTCACCGGCGGCGCCACGCTCTCCCCCGACGGCGACTGGCTCACCGTCACGGTGCCCCGCCCCGGCACCTACACGCTCACCAGCTGACCGCCCGCGGTGTTAAGCGGGGCCCCCTGCTATGCCGAATGCGTTAACCGGGGGCCCCTCCTTACAGCGGGGCTTCGAGGATGCGCTGGACGACGGTGCGCGAGTGGCGGCCGGTGCGCAGGTACTCGTCGAGGAACTCGCCCGGGTCCTCGTGGCCGAGCAGGCGCACCACGCCGGCCAGCTCCACCCCGTGCCGGGGCAGTTGGTCACCGGCCCGGCCGCGCACCAGCATCAGCGCGTCGCGGACCTGCGCGGCGAGCGTCCAGCCGGCGGCCAGCTCGGCCGCGTCGTCCGGGTCGAGCAGGCCGGCCTCGCGGGCCGCCGCGAGGGCATCGAGGGTACGGGTGCCACGCAGCGCGGGCAGCCGGCCGGCGTGCCGGAGCTGGAGCAGTTGCACGGCCCACTCGACGTCGGCGAGCCCGCCCCGGCCCAGCTTGGTGTGGGTGGCCGGGTCGGCGCCCCGGGGCAGCCGCTCGGTCTCCACCCGCGCCTTGATCCGGCGGATCTCCACCACCTGCTCACGGCTCAGCCCGTCGGCCGGGTAGCGCACCGGCTCGACCATCGCCTCGAACTCGGCGCCCAGGTCGGCGTCGCCGCAGACGAACCGCGCCCGCAGCAGCGCCTGCGCCTCCCACACCTTCGACCAGCGCGCGTAGTACTGCGCGTACGCGGCCAGGCTGCGGACCAGCGGACCCTGCCGGCCCTCCGGGCGCAGGTCGGCGTCGACGCCGAGCGGCGGGTCGGGCGCCGGCGCGGAGAGCAGCCGGCGCAGCTCCTCGGCGACCGCGTGCGCGGCGGCGCCGGCGGCCCCGGCCGCGCTCTCGTCCGCCCCGGGCGGCGGGTCGTAGACGAACAGCACGTCGGCGTCGGAGAGGTAGTTGGACTCGTACCCGCCGAGCCGGCCCATGCCGATCACGGCGAAGCGCAGACCCGGCGGCCCGGGTTGGGCGACCCGGGCGGCGCGCAGCGCGGCGGCCAGCGTCGCGTCGGTGACGTGGGAGAGCGCGGTGCCGACCGCGCTGACGTCCACCACCGTGGGACGGCGTGCCCCGCCGCCCGGCGGGCGTGGGGTGAGCGGGGCGAGCGACCCGGCCCGGCTGAGCACGTCGGCGGCGGCGATCCGGACCAGCTCGCGGCGGCGCAGCGCGCGGACCGCCCGGGTGGCCTCGACCGGGTCCTCGTGCCGGGCCGCCGCCGCCACGAAGCCCTCCACGAGCGTCTCCCGGGGACGCGGGGTCAACTCGCTGTCCTCGGCCAGCAGCCGCAGCGCCTCCGGCTCCCGGGCCAGCAGGTCGGCCGCGTACCGGGAGGAGGAGAGCACCCGGGCCAGCCGGCGCGCGACCGGGCCGGAGTCGCGCAGCAGGCGGAGATACCACGGGGTGCTGCCGAGCTTGTCGGACACCTGCCGGTAGTTGAGCAGGCCGCGGTCCGGCTCCGGGGCGTCGGCGAACTCGTCGAGCAGCACCGGCAGCAGCGTGCGTTGGATCGCGGCGGTGCGGCTGACGCCGCCGGTGAGCGCCTGGAGGTGCCGCAGCGCGCCGGCCGGGTCGGCGAAGCCGAGCACCTCCAGCCGGTGCCGGGCCGCCTGCGGGGTGAGCCGCAGCCCTTCGGCCGGCACCCGGGCCACCGACTCCAGCAACGGCCGGTAGAGCAGTTTCGCGTGCAGCCGGCGTACCTCGGTGGCGTGGGTGACCCACTCGGCGCGGAACTCCTCGACGGCGCTGCGGCCCGGGGTGGCCGCGTAGCCGAGCGCGGCGGCGAGCCAGCGCAGCGCGGCCGGCTCGGTCGGCACGGTGTGCGTACGGCGCAGGCCCTGGAGCTGGAGCCGGTGCTCGACGGCGCGCAGGAAGCGGTAGCCGCGCAGCAGCGCCTCGCCGTCGGCGCGGCCGACGTAGCCGCCGGCGACCAGGGCGCGCAGCGCCGGCAGGGTGCCCGGCACGCGCAGCGACTCGTCGCCGCGGCCGTGCACGAGCTGGAGCAGTTGGACGGCGAACTCGATGTCGCGCAGCCCGCCCGGGCCGCGCTTGATCTCGCGTTCCAGCTCCTTCGGCGGCACGTTGTCGAGGATCTTGCGGCGCATGGACCGGACGTCGGAGACCGCCTCCGGCCGCTCCGCCGCGGTCCAGACCAGCGGGGCGAGCGCCGCGATCCACTCCCGCGCCAGCGCCAGGTCACCGGCCGCCGGGCGGGCCTTGAGCAGCGCCTGGAACTCCCAGGTGCGGGCCCAGCGCTTGTAGTAGGCCAGGTGGCTGGCGAGCGTGCGGACCAGCGGACCCCGGTTGCCCTCCGGGCGCAGCGCGGCGTCGACCGGCCACGCGACCAGCCCGCAGATCCCGATCAGCCGGGTGGCGACCTGGGTGGCGGCGCTCAGGTCGTCGTCATTGGCGGCGACGAAGATGACGTCGACGTCGGAGACGTAGTTCAGCTCGTCGCCGCCGCACTTGCCCATCGCGACCACCGCGAGCCGGGGCGGGGCGGTGCCCGCGGGCAGCTCGTCGACCGCGATGTCGTAGGCGGTGGCCAGCGTGGCGTCGGCCAGGCCGGACAGCGCGGCCATGGTCTGCTCCAGGCCGCGCCCGCCGGTCAGGTCGGCCGCCGCGATCCGCAGCAGCGCCAACCGGTACGCCTGCCGCAGCAGCGGGACCGCGCCGGTGAGCGTGGTCAGCTTGGCGGCGGCGGTCAGGTCGAGCCGGCCGTCGGCGGTCGGGGCGAGCCCGTCCGGCTCGGTGGCCAGCACCGCCCACTGCCCGGGGTTGGCGACCAGGTGGTCGCCGAGCGCCGAGGACGCGCCGAGCACCGCGACCAGCCGGCGGCGTAGCCCGGGGTCGGCGGCGAGCGCGTCGCGGACGGCGACCTCGTCGCCGTGCTGCCGTTCCGCCTCGACGAGCCGGTGGAGCTGGCGCAGCGCCAGGTCCGGGTCGGCGGCCCGGGAGAGCGCGGTGAGCAGCTCGACCGCCTGGTCGTCGGTGGGTTCCTGGGTGTCCGGCCGCCACAGGCCGAGCCCGTCCGGGCCGAGCAGGTCGACGGCGCGTGGACCGGTGTCGCTCTCGGCGAAGCCGTAGCGGGCCAGGCGCCCGCGGGCCGGCCGGGTCACCTCACGCCCCGAGCAGCGGCAGGCTGCGGCGCGGGCTGTCGTCGCCGAGCTCGCCGAGCGCGAGCGCGGCGAACCGGACCGCGAACGGCTGCCAGGCCTCCTCGACGTCGGCCATCGCCCGGTCGCACGCGGCCACCACCAGCTCCGGGTCGTAGCCCAGCTCGGCGAGCGTGGCCGAGTCGCGTGACCACTCGGCGATCATCGCGGTGTCGCACTCGATGTGGAACTGCAACCCCCAGGCCCGGTCGCCGAGGCGGAACGCCTGGTGCGGGTAGCGGGTGGACGCGGCGAGCAGCGTCGCGCCGTGCGGCAGCTCGGTGATCTCGTCGGCGTGCCACTGGAGCACGTCGGGCATCAGCGGCACGAAGCGGAACAGCGGGTCGGTCTCGGCGGCGTCGCGCCGGCCGACCACGGTGGGGCCGACCTCCGGCCCGGACGGGCTGCGCTCCACCCGACCGGCGTGCGCGGTGGCGAGCAGTTGCGCGCCCAGGCAGATCGCCAGCGTGGGCAGCCGGTGGCGGACCGCCTTGCGCAGCAGCCCCTCCAGCGCCGGGAACCAGGGCGCGCCCGGGCTGGCGTCGGCCAGCGGGTAGGCCTGCTGGTCGCCGCCGAGCACCACCAGGGCGGCGTACCCGTCGAGGTCGGCGGGGAGCGGGTCGCCCGCGTGCGGGCGCAGGACGTGCAGCTCCAGACCCCCCTCGGTGAGCCACTCCCCCAGTCGGCGGAGGTCGTCGGTCGGGTCGTTCTCGATCACCAGCGCGGTCGCCACGACGTCGAGGCTAGCCGGTACGCCCGACACCGGACGGTCCGGCTCGGCCGCACTAGGCTCGCGGTCGTGCCCACCGACGACTGCCTGCGCCCACCGGTCCTGCGTCCCGGCGACGCGGTGATGCTGGTGTCGCCGTCCGGCCCGACCCGGCCCGAACGGGTGGCCCGCGGCATCGAGCTGCTCACCGGCTGGGGGCTGCGGCCGGTGCCCGCGCCGAACGCGTACGCCCGGCGGGGTTACCTGGCCGGCGACGACGCGCTGCGGGCCGCGGACCTGAACGCCGCGTTCGCCGACCCGGAGATCCGCGGCGTGCTCTGCACCCGGGGCGGGTACGGCGCGCAGCGGGTGGTGGACCTGATCGACATGGCGGCGGTACGCCGCGACCCGAAGGTGGTGGCCGGCTTCTCCGACATCACCGCGTTGCAGTTCGCGCTCTGGCGGGGCGCCCGGCTGGCCGGGGTGCACGGTCCGGGTGCCGCCTGGCGGGACGAGCGCACCCCGATCCGCTCGGCGGAGTCGCTGCACGCCGCGCTGATGACCACGGAACCGGTGGCGGTGGCGGCGGTCGAGGCGGAGGAGACGTACCCGGTGCGGGTGCCCGGGCGGGCCGAGGGCCGGCTGCTGGGCGGCAACCTGTGCCTGCTCACCGCGTCGATCGGCACGCCGGACATGCCGGACCTGACCGGTGCGATCCTGCTGGTCGAGGAGGTGCAGGAGCCGCCGTACAAGATCGACCGGATGCTGACCCACCTGCGCCGCTGCGGCGCCCTGGCCGGGCTCGCCGGCGTGGCGGTCGGCCAGTTCACCGAGTGCGCGGACGGCTGGGACACCACAGTCGTCGACGTGCTCACCGACCGGCTGGGCGACCTCGGCGTCCCGGTCCTCGGCGGCCTCCCGATCGGCCACGGTCCCGGCCAGCTCACCGTCCCGGTCGGCACCCCCGCCGTCCTGGACACCACCACAAACACCCTCACGGTCACCCCCGCCGTCCGCTGACCCCCTTCACCTGGTCAGCCCGGCGGGGTCAGGTGGGCGACCGCGCCGGTTTCCAGGGCGACCCAGACCGAGCCGTCGGGGGTGACCGTGAGGCCGTGCGGTTCGGAGTTCGGGGTGGGCAGGTCGTGGTGGGTGAACGTGCCGTCGGGCGCGACGTGACCGAGGCGGTTCGCGGCCCACTCGGTGAACCAGCAGCCGCCGGTCGGGTCGGCGACGATCGCGTGCGGGCGGGCCGCCCGGTCCGGCAGCGGGAACTCGTCGATCCGCCCGTCCGGCGTGATCCGGCCGAGCTGCCCGGCGAGGATCTCGACGAACCAGAGCGCCCCGTCGCCACCCCGGGTGATGCCGACCGGCCCGGCCGCGTCGGTGGGCAGCGGATGCACCGCCACCGACCCGTCGAGGTCGACCCGGGCGATGGCGTTCGCCTGGTTGAGCGTCAGCCAGAGCGCGTCGTCCGGCCCGACGGCCAGCATCGACGGGAAACCCTTGGCGACCGGCACCGGGAACGTGCTGACCTCCCCGTCGGCGGTGACCCGGCCGACCGTGTCGTCGCCCATGCCGGCGTACCAGAGCGCGCCGTCCGGCCCGGTGACCAGGCCGCACGGGGCACAGCCCGAGGGCAGCGCGACCGAGCCGCCCTTGCCGTCGACGGTGAGCCGGCCGAGCCGGTGGTCGCCGGAGCGGGTGTACCAGAGCGCGCCGTCCGGGCCGGTGGTGATGATGAGCGGCCGACTCTCCGGCGGGTCGTCGCGGAAGGCCCGCACCGCGCCGTCCGGGCCGAGCCGGGCGACGCCGCCGGAGCCGGCCAGCGTCAGCCAGAGCGCGCCGCCCGGCCCGACCGTGATCGCGTACGGGCCGGAGCCCGGCCCGGTGAGCGCGACCTCGCGGATGACGGACTGTGTCATGGGGTGGCCTTTCGTCGGGATTCGGCCCAGCCTTCCCATGTCGCAGCGAAGCCGCAACCGCTTTTGTCCGTATTCTCGTCCCGATTGCCAGCTCGCTGACAGGGTCGCCACGGTTTACCCCCAGCTCCGACCGTCACTGTCGGTGACGTCATCGCACCACCACCGAGAAGGAGAACCGCATGATCCGCACGACGAGGAAGCGCCTGCTGGTCGGTCTCGCCGCCGCCGGCGTGCTCACCGTCGGGATCGCCGCCCCGACGGTGGCGCTCGCCGACGACAACAGCCCGAGCGCCAGCACGAGCACCGATCAGGGCGGCGACCGCCAGCAGCGGCACGCCGACCGGCAGGCCGAGTTCGCCGAGGCGCTCGGCAAGGAGCTGGGTGTCCCGGCCGACAAGGTCACCGCGGCGCTGGAGAAGCTGCGCGAGCAGCGGCAGGCGGACCGGCCGGAGCGGCCGACGCCGCCGTCGGCGCAGGATCGCCAGGCCGCCCTGAAGGAGCGGCTCGACCAGGCCGTCGAGGACGGCAAGCTGACCCGGGAGCAGGCCGACGCGGTGCTCAAGGCCGCCGAGGCCGGCGTGTTCCCCGGCCCCGGCGGCCCCGGCATGGACCACCGCGGCTGGCACGGGTGAAAGGCGGGGCCCCCGCCTAACGCATTTCGCATAGGAGGGGGCCCCGCTTAACACCACCGATGCTCAGCGCAGGTACGGCCCGGCCGCGCCGATCCTGCCGGGCGCCGGATTGCCGGGCAGGTCGAGCACGTACACCCGCAGGTTGCCCTGGCCGTTGACCGAGGCGGTCAGCGTGCCGTCGGTGACCGTGCGCACGTCGCCGGTGACCGCGTCCACGTACCGGCCGTTCGGCACGCCCCGGAACGTGGCCGGGCCGGAGACGGTGACCAGCGCGAAGCTGTCCACCGCGCCTTGCGTGAACCGCCGCTTGTACGCCATCGCGCCGCTCACGCCCTCGGTCGAGTACTGCCCCTTCTGCAACGCCGGCACGGCCCGCCGGATCAGGTTGAGCCGCTGCACGTGCCTGACCAGCGGCTGGGCGAGCGTGGTGGCCACCGCCCCGCTGGCCGACCCGACCACCCCGAAGTCGGCGGCGGTGACGCTGCCGGCCAGGTGGTCGCCGTAGTAGGCGCGGCCGGTGGTGGCCAGCGGGCAGGTCGGCCCGCAGTCGATCCGGGCGCCCTTCTGGAACTCGATCTCCGAGCCGTAGTAGAGCGTCGGGATGCCGCGGAACGTCCACATGAGGCTCATGTTCTCCGCCCAGGCGTCGGTGCCGCCGGTGTAGCGGGTGGCGGACTTGTTCGGCCCGTAGTCGTGGCTGTCGACGTAGACGACGTTGTAGGTGGCGTCGTTGTAGCTGTCGTCGGAGTCCTTCCCGTTGCCGAACGCGTTGCCGGCGTCGGAGAAGTTCATGTGCATCCGCATGTCGATGACGTTCATGCCGGAGAACTTCGAGTGGTCCGGCGCGTGGTACGCGTTGCCGCGCAGGAACGCGTTGTCGGTGGTCGGCTGCCCGGACGGGCCGAGGAGCTGCTCGTAGTCGTACTGCTCGATCGCGGCCCGCACGTCGTCCGGGCTGTACTCCTTGCGCTCCTGCCAGGTGAAGAACTGCGCGGAGTGGTTGACCGAGCCACGGTTCCACTTGTCGTTGACGAACGCGGCGACCTCGCCGAAGACGTAGAAGTCCTTACCCTTCTCGCCGAACTTCGACACCGCGTGCTGCTGGATGGCGGGTAGGAAGCGCCGGTTCCAGGTGACCCGGGGGATGTGCACGGCGGTGTCGATCCGGAAGCCGTCCACGCCCATGTCGATGTACCTGTTGTACGCGTTGATCAGGTATTCCTGCACGGCCGCGTTCTCGGTGTTGAAGTCCGCCAGGTCCTCGTGCAGCCAGCAGCTCCGCGCGTCCTCGCCCTCCCAGTTGCCGATCCAGCACTGGTGGTACTTGTCGGCGGGGAACAGTTTGCTGGTCGGGGTGGGCCACTGACACTGGTAGAGCGAGTAGCCCTCGGCGCTGCGCCCGCCGGTCGGCGTACCCCAGTTCAGGCACTGGTTGCCAGCCGGCGCGGCGGACGACCACACGTCGCCGTTGTACGGCCTGCCCTTGGCCTTGGCGTTCTGCGCCGGGGTGAGCGCCGGGTCGTTGCCGGTCGCCTCGACCATCGGGTCGTACTCGCGGCCGGCCTGCTGCTGGTCGTAATACCACTTCCACTGGTCGTCGCGGGTGCCGTAGACGGTGGGCGTGAACAGCCCCTTGGCGCCCCACCGGGAGCTGTGGTTGTAGACCACGTCCTGGAAGATCTTGATGCCCTTGGCGTGCGCCGCGTTGATCAGGTCCTGATAGGACGCCCCGGCGCTCTCCAACCGCGGGTCGACGCGGTAGAAGTCCCAGCCGTGGTAGCCGTGGAAGTCGTAGTCGGAGCGGTTGAGCACCACCGGCGTGATCCAGATGGCCGAGAAGCCGAGCGCCTTGACGTAGTCGAGCTTGTCGACCAGCCCCTTGAAGTCGCCCCGGAACATCGGGTCGTTGTTCGCCGCGTTGCCGGAGGCCACGTGCTGGCTGCCGCCCCGGTTGTTGGCCGGGTCGCCGTCGGCGAACCGGGCGGTCATCACGAAGTAGATGCTGTCCTCGCGCGGGTCGCCGCCGAGCGGGGCGCCGCCGGCCGGCGCGCTGCCGGTGGTCGCGGACGCCGGCGCGCTCGCCGCCGACCGGTTGCCGGCCGCGTCGAGCGCCCGCACGATCCAGGTGTACGCCGTGCCGGGCCGCAGGTCGTACGCCACGTACCGGGTGGTGGTGCTGGTGGCCGTGACGGTGCCGGCGCCTCCGGTGCGGGTCAGCTCGTACCCGGTGACGGCCCGGTCGTCGGTGGCCGCCGTCCAGGTCAGAGTGACCGCCAGCCCGTCGGCGACGGCGGTCAGGCCGCCTGGCGTGGACGGCGGCGTGGTGTCCGGGACGGCCGGTGCGCACGGGTCGGCGGCGGAGGCGGTGACCCGACCGTTGTCGACGACGCTGCGCCCGGTGCCGATGCTGTAGTCCGCGCCGCCGTTGTTGTCCCAGGTGCCGGCCGTGTTGTTGAACGCGGCGGTCAGCCCGGTGGCGGTGCCGAGGTCCACGATCCGGCGGGCCCAGCCGACGCAGCGCGTCTCCATGGCGACGCCCGGCGCGGTGGTCCAGGTGCCGCCGGTGGGCCGGTAGTGCAGGTTCGCGGCGGCCCAGCCGCGCGGCGTGAGGTGGTACCAGACCTCGGCGGTGTTCCCGCCGCCGTTGCTGCTGGTCGGCGTCGGCGTCGGGGTGGCGGACGGACTCGGCGACGGGGTGGCCGTGGCGCACGGGTCGCCGGTGCCGATCCGTCCGGCGGCGACGGTCACGATGCCGGCGCCGAGGCGGTAGTTGGCGCCGTTGTTGTTGTCCCAGACGCCGCTGCCGTTGGTGAAGACGACCTGGGCTCCGGTGGCGGCGCCCAGGTCGACGACCTTACGACGCCAGCCGGCGCAGGCGGTGTCCATCGGCACGCCGGGCACCGGCGTCCAGGCCTGCCCGTCCACGCCGTAGTGGATGTTCACCGCGGCACCCCAGGCGGCCGGCGGTTGGTAGTAGACGGTGACGGTGTTGGCCGCCGCGGCGGCGGTGAACGGCAGCAGCGCGGCGAGCACGCCGACGGCGAGCGCGAGCGCTCCCCACCGGCGGCGGTTGGTCCTGCCTCTCATGGCGGCTCTCCTGACACCCCGGCCCCACTCAGCGGACGCAAGGGAATGAAGGCGTTGCAAGAAGTTGCGACGCGTGGTGCCAGGAAGTTACCAGCTTCGATCAAATGAAACCAGATGTTCATCAGCGCCGGTGCGTGCAACCTCTTGCACCGAGCGCCCGCCTCTTTCGGCCATCGTTGGGTGCAGTTGTGGTCGCCTCGACAACCACAACCGCACCCAGACCGCGCTCAGCCTCCGGTCGGCGGCGTGAAGACGCCGAGCAGGTTGCCGGACGGGTCGCGCAGCCGCGCGTGCACCAGGCCGCTCGGCGCGGTCACCGGCTTCGCCAGCACCGTGCCACCGGCCGCCTCCGCCCGCCGGCACGCCTCCGCCACGTCCGTCACCTGGGCGTAGAAGATCGCGTAGTTGTCGGCGGCGGCGTCGGTGCCCCGGATCGCGCCGCCGATTCCCGAATCGCCGCCGGCCGCCGTCTGCCGGTACGAGTTACCCGGGCCGCCCTGCTCCTCGAAGCTCCAGCCGAACAGGTCGGCGTAGAACCGCTGCGCCTCGTCCGGCCGGTCGGAGCCGATCTCGAACCAGGTCACCGGCGTGCTGGACATGCTGCCTCCTCACCGCGTCGGCCGGCCGGCCGACGTCGTCAGGAACCAGCGTCAGGGGTGCCCCCGACAGCGTCCTGTCGGTGTTTCATGGGCATCGCGGCCAACTGCCCGAACAGCATTTCCAGGCGACGAGCCCGGTCCAACACGTCAAATCGACCCCTCGCGTTCAAGCTGTCCGGCAGGTCCGGCACGACCGGCACGACGCCTCGCGCGCGAATCCGCGCCACCGCCTCGACCGTCGCCTGCTGAAGCGGCTGCGGCGAGGCGACCTGCGCGGCGATCACGTCACTGATCACCGAAGCGAGTCTGCGGTCCACCGCCGCGTCGCCCCCCAGCACCCGCTCGACACACTGCAACATCGCGGTGGCGACCCACGGATCGAGGGCAAGTGAGATCCGGCAGTTCATCAGCACGTCCGCTACCACGTCCGGGGACGCCTCGTGGTCCTGGGCCAACCGATCCAGCAGTAGACGCAGGTAGGCCGTCCGGTCCCAGTCGTCCACCAGGCCGACCACTTCACCCGCGAGCCGCACACAACGCAGGTAGACCTCCCGGCGCTGCGCCTGGCTCGCCGCCCGCAGTGGCAGCAGCCAGGCGGTCAACAGCGCCCGGGCGGCCGAGAGCGCTTCGTCATTCCCCCACGTCTCGTACGTCGTGAGCGCGGTGTGCAGCTGGTCGATGATCGGCTCGACCGCGTCCACCAGCAGCCCTTCATTCCGGTCGCAGCTCAGATACGCCGCGCGCCGCAGTCGCACCAGTGTCTCGACCGGCAGCCGGAAGCCCGGTCGCAGCCCGCCGGTCGACATCCCGCCCAACCAAAGCAGATCCGGCCCGGGCGGCACGGCGAAGCGGCTGTCCAGCCGGATCCGCACATCGCGACCAGCCCCCTCTCCGAGTCGCTCCAGTGCGAGCAGGTCGGCGAGACCGTCCCACTCGTCCGTCCCGAGCTGCGAGCGCCACAGCCCGACCTGGGCACGCCACTCGTCCACCGCGACAGTCGCCTCCGGGAACATCTGGCACCCGGTCACCTCACCACCCGCTGACAGGATGAGCAACAGCAGGTTGGCGCTGTAGGCGGCCTGCCGGGCCACCGCCCGCAGGCGCCGGGGTCGGTATTCGTCGAAACGACGCCGCCCGGTGTCGTACGCCGCATTCCGGAACAGCCGCAGAAGCACATGGGTCCACGCGTCCCGTTGCACCTCCCCCATCCCGGACAGTCGATCGTTGAGGAAGGCGAGCACCGTGACCCGGGTGCTCAGCACCGCGTACGACAGCAATGCGTGCAGGAGGTCGTCGGTCGCCGGCTCACCGCCCCAGGGCAGGCTGGCGGCGGCCTCCCGGGCCACCAGATCGTCCATCGCTTGCGCGGTGAGCCGCGCGACCAGGAACTCACCGAACGTCGCGTGCAGGAACTCGTACGTCTCACGACGCCGCTCGCCGTCGGCGGCCCGCGCCCGGTGGATGAAGAAGAACCGGCCCAGCACCACGTCCGCGGCGGGCAGCGGGACGCGGAGGCCGTCCGGTCGACCCGCCGACGCGCCGGCGAAGGGCAGCACCGCCAGATCGGCCCCCAGTTCCTCGGAGGTAACCCACTGGACCCCCCGGTTGAACATCGCGAACGCCACCACAGCGAGGCGGCGGAGTTCCTCCTCTACCGCCCGGTCCAAATCCTGGTCGGGCAGACCCGCCCGGTGCTTGGTGACCTCCCGCCGGGCGAAACGCCGCAACAGCCGCTCGTACAAGTCACCACGGTGCAGCTCCCCGGCCTGGCGCAGGTCGTGCCCCTCGGCGTCGTAGAGGGCGAGCATCAACAGCAGCAAGGGCTGTTCGGCCAACTCCCGGTGGGACAGCACCACGGCCGGGTCGAGCGGCCGCTCACCCGGCGCACCGAACGCGGCGGCGTTGACCCGGTTCCAGGTGTCCACCCAGGCGCCCACCCGTGTTTCATCGAACGGCTCCAACCGCATCGCCACCGTGCCCGGCGGCGGCTGGGCCCGGTCGGCCACGCTGGTGCGGCTGGTGACCAGCACGGCCACCGGCCGCCCCTGGTCCGCCTCGCGACGCTGGAAGGCGGCCACCCGCCGCAGGTAGTCGGTCTGGCTGACGCCGGTGGCCTGAAGCAGCTCGTCGAAGCCGTCCAGCAGCACCACCGGCAGCGCGTCTCCGGCCGAGCGGGCCAACGCCGGCCAGTCCAGGCGCTCGCCGGTGTCGTTGCGGATCGCCTGCTCGATCTGGTCCTGCAGGTCGCCTACCGCGTGCACCTCCCGAAGCACCACCCGGACCACCAGGAAATCCGCCGCCGGCAGTTGCGCGGCGACCACCCGCGTCAATACCGACTTGCCGGAGCCGGGTTGCCCGAGCACCAGCAGGGGCGCTCGCGTCCCGCTGGGCCCGGTGAGATGGACGACGAGGGCCTGCCACAGGTCGTCCCGCACCGGCTGCTCCGCCCACCACGTCTCATCGCCGGGCCGCCCGTTCTGGCTCAACCGTGCGATCCGGCACAGCGGCGGCACGTACGCCTCGCCCAGGGTCGGCACGATCAGCCCCGCCGGCACGTCACCGGAGGAGATCACCGGTTGGCGCAGCTCGGCGGCGTAGGCGGCGGCGAGCGCGGCCCGGCGTTCGTCGGGGGCACGGCCGGTGGAGATCTCGCCGAGGATCTGCCGCAGGTCCGCCAAGCCGAGCGACAGCCGCCGTACCTCCCCCCGCGTCGCCTCGTGCTCGTGCAGGCCGAGCCAGAGGGAAACCTCGGGAAAATCGACCGCGAGCCGGGTGAGCAGCTCTCGGTGCCGGTCGACGGCAACCGCCGGCAGCTCGCGCAGTGCCCGCACGGTGACGGAAGTATCAGCTACCCCGGCGGTGGCGACGAGCCCGCGCAGGAAAAGCCCGAGTCGCTCGGTCATCGACCCGTAGTAGTTGACGAGTTCCGCGCACAGAACGGGGTACGGCACGTGCGGACCGGGCAGCGGCGCGGCGAAGGCGAAAAGCGTGTCGACCACGAAGTCGCTGTACGCCGTGACTCCGGCCATAGTCACCTGCTCGGCTTTGCTGAGCCGGAGTTCCTCGACGTCGAACGGCAGTTCGATGTCAAGGAGCGCCTCGAAGAAGGCGGTCACCGCGATCACCGCGTGCGCCGCCTCCAGCCGCTGCGTCCGCCCGTACCGGGACAGCCCGGAGCGCTTCTCGGACACGCCGCGCATCAGCTCGTGGCCGAGCCGGACGAACTCGGCCTTGGCGTCGAAGATGCCCAGCAGCGCCGGCACCGGCACCGACGCGGCCAGCAGCACGCCTCCGGTCAGCTTGTCGAACCAGTCGACGACCTTGCTCTTCTCCCCGCCGAGCAGGCGTACGGCGTCGGCGTAGCTGAGCGTGTCGGGCACCGGCGTTCCTCCCCGGGGACGGCAGACCCGCCAGCGTCCCCCATCCGAACCGGAGACGCTGTCGGGTTTCAGACCAGGCTGAGCGGGCGCAGCCGGTCGACCGGGAGGTCGAGGTCGTCGAGGCGCAGCTCCCGGGTCACCGGCTCGGCCAGCGGGCGCACCGAGCGGATCCGGTCGGTGCGGAAGCAACGCAGCCCGTCGCGCAGCCGGCACCAGGCCACCAGGTACCAGTGCGTCGCGTTGCCCAGGTAGCCCAGCGGCTCCACGTCGCGCGCCGTATCCGTGCCGTCGCGGTCGGCGTACCGCAGGCGCAGCACCCGCCCGGCGGCGACCGCGTCGGCGACGGCGGCCGGGACCGGAGTGCCCGGCCCGTCGCCGACCAGGTGCACCCGGCCGGCGAGCCGGTGCGCCTCGGCCACCGCGGCGGGCGGCATCACCGCGACCAGTTTGCGCAGCGCCGCGCCGGCCGCCGGGGCGAACGGGGAGCCGCCCAGCCGGTGCAGCGCCACGGCCATCGCCACCGCCTCGGCCGGGGTCAGGTTGACCGGCGGCAGCGTGCGGGCGCGGTCGACCACGTAGCCACCGGTGCGGCCCGGCTCGGCCCAGATCGGCACCCCGGCACCCTGGAGCGCGGCGATGTCGCGCTCGACGGTGCGGGTGCTGACCTCGAAGCGGCGGGCCAGCCAGCGCGCGCTGCGCGGGCGCGGCGACACCGCGCGCAGCTCCTCGGCCAGGGCGTAGAGACGGTCGGTGCGGTTCACGTCCCGGACGCTATGCCCCGGGTCCGACAGTCGGTCAGGCGATACAGGCGCAGACGATCAGCGCGGCGCCGAAGTGGGTGGCGGCGCTGACCCGGGCCGCCGGGTGCGGCTCGTCGGCGGCGATGACGTCGCCGAGGCGGCCCGGCGTGAGCAGGTCCAGCACCAGGAAGGCCAGCGCCATCACCAGCAGGCCGACCAGCCCGAAGATGACAGTGGAGGCCAGCCCCTTGGCGAACGAGCTGTAGCTGGTCAGCACCGCCGTGAAGACGATGCCGGCGATGCCGAGCTGGTTGGCGGCGAGCAGCAGCGCGGCGTTGCCGTTGCGGCGCGTCCAGATCAGCTCGCGCAGCTTGCCCGGGGTGAGCAGGTCGACGAGCAGGAATCCGGCGGCCATCAACGCCACCCCCACCACCCCGAACACGATGCTCTGCCACGCCCCGTTGAGCAGGTCTTCCAGCACCGAACGCCTCCCCGGCTCCACCCGCCCGGGCGCGGGTGCGCGGGCGGTGCCGCAGACGATAGCGGCACCGCGCAAACTCGATCTAGAGGGAGAGGTAGCGCTGCCGCTCGTAGGGGGTGACCTCGCGGCGGTACTGCTCCCACTCGGCCCGCTTGTTGCGCAGGAAGAAGTCGAAGACGTGCTCGCCGAGCACCTCGGCGACCAGCTCGGAGCCGGCCATCACGTCGATCGCCTCGGACAGGTTCTCCGGCAGCGCCTCGTAGCCCATGGCGCGGCGTTCGGCGCTGCTCAGCGACCAGACGTCGTCCTCGGCGCCCGGGGGCAGCTCGTAGCCCTCCTCGATGCCCTTCAGGCCGGCGCCGAGCATGACCGCGAAGGCCAGGTAGGGGTTGGTCGCGGAGTCCAGCGAGCGGACCTCGACCCGGGCCGAGTTCGGCTTGCCGTACGCCGGCACGCGGACCAGCGCGGACCGGTTCAGGTGGCCCCAGCAGACGTACGCCGGGCTCTCGGTGATCCGGTCCGGCAGCGCCTGCGGGAACAGCCGCTTGTACGAGTTGACCCACTGGTTGGTGACCGCGGTGTACTCCCGGGCGTGGGTGAGCAGCCCGGCGATGAACGACTTGGCGACCTTGGACAGCTTCATCGGGTCGCCGGCGTCGTGGAACGCGTTGCGCTCGCCCTCGAACAGCGACAGGTGGGTGTGCATGCCGTTGCCCGGCTGGTCGGTGAACGGCTTCGGCATGAAGCTGGCCTGCACGCCGGTGGAGAGCGCCACCTCCTTCACCACGTGCCGGAACGTCATGATGTTGTCGGCGGTGGTGAGCGCGTCGGCGTACCGCAGGTCGATCTCCTGCTGGCCGGGGGCGACCTCGTGGTGGCTGAACTCCACCGAGATGCCGATCCGTTCCAGCGCCAGCACCGCCTGGCGGCGGAAGTCGCGCGCCACGGCGTGCGTGGTGTGCTCGAAGTAGCCGCCGGTGTCCACCGGGATCGGCACCGAGCCGTCCTGCGGGCCGTTCTCCAGCAGGAAGAACTCGATCTCGGGGTGGGTGTAGAAGGTGAAGCCCTTGTCGGCCGCCCGGGAGAGCATCCGGCGCAGCACGTGCCGCGGGTCGGCCCAGGAGGGGCTGCCGTCGGGCAGCAGGATGTCGCAGAACATCCGGGCGCTCTCGCCGCTGACCCCGCCCTCGAACGGGAACACCTGGAACGTGGTCGGGTCGGGCATGGCGACCATGTCCGACTCGAAGACCCGGGCGAACCCCTCGATGGCGGAGCCGTCGAAGCCGATGCCCTCCTCGAAGGCCGCCTCCAGCTCCGCCGGGGCCACCGAGACGCTCTTGAGCGTGCCGAGCACGTCGGTGAACCACAGCCGGACGAAACGGATGTCCCGCTCCTCCAGCGTACGGAGGACGAACTCCTGCTGACGGTCCACATCCACCCCTCGTGACACGTACGTTCTCCACCGATCGGGTCGGACCGGCTGACCGCTCAGTCTCCACCGACCCCGTTACGCCGACGTTACGCCCTTCCCCGGCCCGCCGCCCTACCGTGTCCCGGCCCGGGAGACGGTTGCGGGGGTCCGGCGCATCCGGCCGGATCCGGGCCGGACGACTGGGGCAAGATGGGGACATGCCCACCCTGCGTCTCGCCCTGTGCCAGGTCAACCCGACGGTCGGCGACCTCACCGGCAACGCCGACCGGGTCCGCGCGTGGACCCGCAAGGCCGCTGACTCCGGCGCCCAGCTCGCGCTCTTCCCCGAGCTGATGCTGACCGGCTACCCGGTCGAGGACCTGGTCTTCCGCCGGTCCTTCGTCGCCGCGTCCCGGGCCGCGCTGCACCGGCTCGCCGCCGACCTGGCCGACGACGGCCTCGGCGAGCTGCCGGTGCTGGTCGGCTACCTGGACGCGGACGGGCCGCCGCAGGTCAGCGCCGACGCCGAGCCGGGCCGGGGGGCCCGCAACGCGGCGGCGCTGCTGCACCGCGGCGAGGTGGTGGCCACCTACTTCAAGCACCACCTGCCCAACTACGGGGTGTTCGACGAGGACCGCTACTTCGTGCCCGGCGACACGCTGACCGTGGTGCGGGTGGGCGGTGTCGACGTGGCGCTGACCATCTGCGAGGACCTGTGGCAGGCCGGCGGGCCGTTCGCGGTGGCCCGGCAGGCCGGCGTCGGGCTGGTGCTCAGCATCAACGGCTCGCCGTACGAGCTGAACAAGGACGACGCGCGGCTGCCGCTGGTGCGTCGGCGCGCCGCCGAGGCGGGCGCGGCCATCGCGTACGTGAACATGGTCGGCGGCCAGGACGAGCTGGTCTACGACGGCGACTCGTTGATCGTGGCCGCCGACGGCACGCTGCTGGCCCGGGCGCCGCAGTTCGTCGAGCACCTGCTGGTGCACGACGTGGAGCTGCCGGCGCCGCCGGCGGCGAGCGGCGGCGCCACCGACCTGGCCGACGGGATGCGGCTGGTCCGGCACGAGGTGCCGGCGGTCCCGGCCGCGCCGACCGGGCCGGCGGCGACCGGCGGGATCATCGAGCCGGTCGCCGACGAGGCGGAGGTGTGGCAGGCGCTGGTGCTGGGCCTGCGCGACTACGCCGACAAGAACCGGTTCCCCTCGGTGGTGCTCGGGCTCTCCGGCGGCATCGACTCGGCGGTGGCCGCGGCGCTGGCGGTGGACGCGCTCGGCCCGCGCCGGGTGGTCGGTGTCTCGATGCCCAGCCAGCACTCCTCGGAGCACTCCCGCACCGATGCCGAGGAGCTGGCCAAGCGCACCGGCCTGGACTACCGCATCGAGCCGATCCAGCCGATGGTCGACACGTTCCTGGCCAACATGTCGTTGTCCGGCGTGGCGGTGGAGAACCTCCAGGCCCGGGTCCGCGGCGTGATCCTGATGGCGCTGTCGAACCAGGAGGGCCACCTGGTGCTGACCACCGGCAACAAGAGCGAGCTGGCGGTGGGCTACTCGACGCTCTACGGCGACTCGGTCGGCGGCTACAACCCGGTCAAGGACGTGTGGAAGACGCTGGTCTGGCGGCTGGCGAAGTGGCGCAACGCGGACGCGGAACGGCGCGGCGAGACGCCGCCGATCCCGGAGAACTCGATCGGCAAGCCGCCGTCGGCCGAGTTGAGCCCCGGCCAGCTCGACAGCGACACGCTGCCCGACTACGACGTGCTCGACCCGATCCTGATCGGGTACGTCGACGGCGACCTGGGCCGGGACGGCCTGGTCGAGTCCGGTCACGACCCGGCGGTGGTCGACAAGGTGCTGCGGATGGTGGATACCGCCGAGTACAAGCGGCGGCAGTCCGCGCCCGGCACCAAGATTTCCATGAAGGCGTTCGGGCGGGACCGGCGGCTGCCGATCACCAACCGCTGGCGCGAGGACGGCTGAGCGCGCCCGCGTCGGGAGTGAATTCCTCCACTCCGGCCTGCCCCCGACCGGCCGCCCGGTGCGACGATCGCGGGGAACCCGGGGACCGCGTGCGCGGCCTCGAGGAAGGAGATTGTCATGGTGGAGTCCACCCCGACCGAGGTGACCGCCCTCTACGGCGGGCCGGCCACCCGGCGGATCCGCACCCGCGACCTGATCGCCGCCAAGGAGCGCGGCGAGCGGTGGGCCATGCTCACCTCGTACGACCAGTACACCGCCTCGATCTTCGACCGGGCGGGGATTCCGGTGCTGCTGGTCGGCGACTCGGCCGCGAACAACGTGTTCGGCTACGAGACCACGCTGCCGGTGACCGCCGAGGAGCTGCTACCGCTGGTCCGTGCCGTGGTACGCGCCACGACGCACTCGCTGGTCGTCGGCGACCTGCCGTTCGGCTCGTACGAGGAGGGGCCGGCGCAGGCGCTGCGGACCGCGGTGCGGTTCATGAAGGAGGGCGGCTGCCACGCGGTGAAGCTGGAGGGCGGCCGGCGCTGCGCGGCGCAGATCGAGGCGATCGTCGGCGCCGGCATCCCGGTGATGGCGCACATCGGGTTCACCCCGCAGAGCGAGCACACGCTGGGCGGGTACCGGGTGCAGGGCCGGGGCGACACGGCCGAGGAGGTGTTCGCGGACGCGCGGGCGGTGGCCGAGGCGGGCGCGTTCGCGGTGGTGCTGGAGATGGTGCCCGGCGAGGTGGCCAAGCGGGTCACCGGTGAGCTGTCCATCCCCACGGTCGGCATCGGGGCCGGCCCGGACACCGACGGTCAGGTGCTGGTCTGGCAGGACATGGCCGGGTTGCGCACCGGCCGCGCGCCGCGGTTCGTCAAGCGCTACGCCGACCTGGCCGGCGCGTTGACCGACGCCACCCGCCGGTTCGCCGACGAGGTTCGCGGCGGCGAGTTCCCCGCCCCCGAGCACACCTTCTGAGAGAGGTAAGGCGGGGGCCCCGCTTAACGCATTCGGTAGAGGCGGGGGCCCCGCTTAACACCCGACTGTTAAGCGGGGCCCCCGCCTAACCGCGAGGCGACGCCGGTCAGAGATCCGTAACCCGGATGCCGGCGTGTGCCTTGTAGCGCTTGTTGATCGCGATCAGGTTCGCGGTGAACGCCTCGATCTGGTGGGCGTTGCGCAGGCGGCCGGCGTAGATGCCGCGCATGCCGGGGATCCGGGTGGCCAGCGCGGCGACCACGCCGATCAGGTCCCGGTCCTCGGTGCAGATCAGCACGTCGAGGTCGATCCGGTCGACCTCCGGGTCGGCCAGCAGCGGCGCGCTGACGTGGTTGAACGCGGCGCAGACCCGGGAGTCGGGCAGCAGCGCGGCGGCCTGCTGCACGGCGCTGCCCTCGGCCACGGTGAGCGCGTACGGGCCCTGCTTGTCGAAGCCGAGCGGGTTGACGCAGTCCACCACGATCTTGCCGGCCAGCGGCTCGGCGAGCGCGGTGAGGGTGGCGGCGTGCCCGTCCCACGGCACCGCGACGATCACCACGTCGCTGCGCCGGGCGACCTCGTCGTTGCCGGCGCCGGTGACCGTGGCGTCGGCCGGCACGCCGGGCAGCGCGGCGATCTCGGCCGCGGCCTCGGCGGCCCGCTCGGCCGTGCGGGAGCCGATCAGCACGGTCTGGCCGGCCCGCGCGAACCGGTAGGCGAGCCCTCGGCCCTGGTCACCGGTGCCCCCGATGATGCCGACGGTGAGCCCGGAGATGTCGGGCAGCGTGGTCGCGTCGTAAGCCATGCGGCCATCCTCGCAAAGAGCGGCGGCGCACCGCGCGCCGAGACGCTGTGACAATGCCCGCGCGCGTGAGGACGACAACGGCCGGGCGGACGCGCGGGCGGAGACCGGAGCCGTACCCCGACCCCGGTCAGGCGCGTTCGAAGGCGACCTTCCGCTCGGCTGGGTCGGCGACGGTCAGCCGGACCCGGACGCGCTCGCCCAGCGGCAGTTCCCCGATGCAGCGGGCCCGTACCGGCGGCTCGTCCAGCGCGACCGTGCCGCCCGGCGGGCGGCCGGGCCGGCCGTTGCCCGCCGGTCGCGGCTCGTCCACGTCCAGCACCGCCGCCTCGAACGTCTCCCCCACCCGGGGCGCCAGCAGCACCGCCTCGGCCAGCTCGATCGCGCCGCGGGTGGCCGCGCCGGCCGTCCGGTCGGTCGCCGCCATCACCTCCGGCAGCTTCGGCAGCGCCGCGCGGACGTGCGCGGGCACCTCCCGGCCGTCGTGCAGGGCCAGGCAGACCTCGGTGGCGTACCGGTCGGCGAGCCGGCGCAGCGGCGCCGTGACGTGCGCGTACGCGGCGGCCACCCCGCCGTGCTCCGGCTGCTCGGGCACCGCGCCGTCGAAGGCGGTGTACGCGGCCCCGCGCATCAGCTCGGCGGCCTGGTCGACGAACGCGGCGGCCCGGGGCTGCGACGCGTCCAGCCCGGCGAGCACCCGACCGACCGACGTGCCGTCCGGCCAGGGCACGCCGAGCGGGCCGGCGGCCAGCCGCAGCCGGTCGACCGCCTCCGACCGGGGGCGGGGCATGGTCCGTAGCAGCCCGATCCGGCCGGCGAGCATGATGTCGGCGGCGGCCATGCCGGTCAGCAGCGAGATCTGGGCGTTGTGCTCCTCCATCGGGCCGGGGCCGCGCAGCACCAGCCGCCATCCGTCGCCGTCGGGCTCGACGTCCTGCTCGGGCAGCGGCAGGTTGATCGCGCCGCGGCGCAGCCCGCGCTCGGTGAGCAGCGCGCCGATCTCGGGCAGCAGCGCGATCGGCTCGGGCAGCCGGCCGGCGTCGGCGTCGCGCTGCACGCCGCCGTAGTCGAGTTTGGCGCGGCTGCGGACCCGGGCCCGTTCGAGCGTTACCGCGACGGTGCCGCCGTCGGCGTCGAGGTCGATGGTCCAGAGCACGGCGGCCCGGTCGACGTCGGGCAGCAGGCTGGCCGCGCCCTCGCTGAGCGTGTGCGGGTGCAACGGCACGTTGCCGTCCGGCAGGTAGACGGTCTGGCCGCGACGCCAGGTCTCCGCCTCCAGTTCACCGCCGGGGCGGACGTGGGTGAGGACGTCGGCTATCGCGTACCGGACGCGGTAGCCGCCGCCGGCGCGGCGGGCGAGGTGCATGGCCTGGTCGAGGTCGCGCGAGGTCGCCGGGTCGACGGTGACGAACGGGACGTCGGTCCGGTCGGCGACGGCCGGCAGCGGCGCGGTGGCCGCGTCGTCGGCCTCGCGCTGCGCCGCGGGCGGGAAGCTCTCGGGCAGTCCCAGCTCGCGGCGCAGCGCGCCGAAGTCGATGCGGGGCGCCAGTACGCGTCGGATGACCACGCGGTCAATCCTGACAGCGCCCCGCCCGTTCCGCTCACCGAGCCGGCGGGTCGGCGGACGGCCCCTCCCCGCCGGCGGCGGCAGCCGTCAGGCGGAGGCCCGGCGGGCCGGCGCCTTCCGGGCCGTGGTCGTGCGCGCGGTGGTGGTCTTGCGCGCCGGCGCCTTCTTGGCAGCCGTGGTCTTCTTCGCGGCGGTGGTGGTCTTGCGCGCGGTGGTGGTCTTGCGCGCGGGCGCCTTCTTGGCCGCCGTCTTCCGGGCCGTCGGCCGGGTGGAGGCGGTGGTCTTCTTCGCCGCCGTCTTCTTCGCGGCCGTGGTCCTGCTGGCGGTGGTCTTCTTGGCCGCCGTGGTGACCTTGCGGGCCCCGGTCGTCTTCTTCGCGGCCGTGGTCTTCTTCGCCGCCGTGGTCTTCTTCGCCGCCGTGGTCTTCTTCGCCGCCGCGGTGGTGGTCTTCCTGGCCGGCGCCTTCGTCGCGGCGGTGGTCCGCTTCGCGGCGGTGGTCCGCTTCGCCGCCGCCGTCGTGGTCTTCTTCGCGGGGGCCTTCTTCGCCGCCGTCTTCTTCGCGGTGGCCTTCCTGGCGGGCGCGCTCTTGGCGGTGGTCCTGGTGGCCGGCGCCTTGCGCGCCGCCGACACGACCTTCTTGGCCGCCGCCTTCTTCGCGACCGCCTTCCTGGCCGGGGTCCGTCCGGCGCCGGCGCCCGAGGCGTTCGGCGACGCCTTGGTGACCGTCGTCGTCCTGCCCGCGGTGGTCCTCTTCGCGGTCGTCCGTTTCGCGGCCGGGCGGGTGGTGGCCTGCTGTGCTACGGCCATCTCGGTTCCCTTTCCTGGGGACGTGCTCTCGCCCTCGCGGAGCACGGATCACCTCGACGCGGTCCGTCCCGCGCCGTCTAGCGGCCCTCCCCGGCCCAACGGGCATCCTCGGCGTCCCACGCGTCGTTCCGCTCCCGCACCTGTTGCAGGGCGTTCTCCGCGTCGGCGGCTGAGGCGTACGGTCCGAGAACGTGCTTCGCGGGGCACACGTCGGCATCGGTCTCGACCCGGTGGTGTCGCGTGCACCAGTAGTAGTGCCCACCACTTCCGTCGTCGCTCATGCGATCACTGTGCACCGGGAACCGCCCGGCCGCCACCGGAACGCCACAAATAGTCGTCGCCTTCTCCACATTAGACCCGGTCGGGGCCGGTCCGAGGGGGAACGGCGGAAGACCCCCGCCGGATCCCGCCGGGCGTCAGACGGGTGCCGCGACGGGCTGCGGACCGGGTGCCGGAGCCCGGGGCGGCCGGGCCGCGGCGACCGCGTACGCCACCGCGTATGGCGTGCAGGCCAGGTAGAACATGGGCTCGACCACCACCCGGTCGGTGATGAGGAACCGTTCCCACGCCGTCGGGCGGGGCAGCCCGAACGACGAGTCGGTCCAGCAGGTGAACAGCCAGAGCGGCGCGGACACCCGGTCCACCGCGTCCGGCGGCAGGTCGGCGACGGCGGGTGCGGTCGCCGGGATCGCGGCGACCACCGTGAGGGCGACCGCCGCGTCGGCCGCGACCAGCGCGCCCAGGACCCCGACCAGCCAGGCCGTCCGGGTCCGTCCCCGCCGGGCCAGCGCCCCGGCGGCCCAGACCGCCGGCACCAGCAGCGCCAACCAGAGCAG
Organism: Micromonospora sp. RP3T; assembly: GCF_003027925.1. Taxonomy (GTDB): domain Bacteria; phylum Actinomycetota; class Actinomycetes; order Mycobacteriales; family Micromonosporaceae; genus Micromonospora. The sequence continues at coordinate 14,500 of NZ_PYPS01000041.1, read as the reverse complement.
CACGCCGGGCACCGTCGCGGCCACACCGCGCTCGCCCCGGCCGGCGGACAGGCCGAGCACCACCGCCGCCGTCGCGGCGATCGGCAGCACCACGCCGAGCGCCGTGGGCAGCGCCGGCACGCGTACGGTCCGCCGCGCGCACCGGACGACGGCGACCGCGAGCAGCACGCCCAGCAGCGCGGTGCCGCCGGCCCAGACCGGGAGCTGTACCGCGGTGGCCCGGCTCAGTCGGAACGCCAGCCACTCGTCGGTCAGGTTCATCGTGGTCGCGGCGAGCACGAGCGCGGCGAGGCCGGCCGGCGGCGCGAGCAGCAACACCCCGGCGGTACGCCACAGGCGCCCACGCGGCACGACCCGGTCGACGGGCGACGTGACCGCCCGGCTGGCCGCCAGGCTGGCGGCGAAGCGGAGCATCGCCCACCGCCGCCCCGACCGGGCCAGCTCGTGCAGCTCGGCGGCCCACTCCCGGCCCAACTCGGCGCGGGATGCCGCCGGCCAGCGGCGTACCGCCGTGCGCAGCAGGAGCGCGGCCAGCCGACGAGTCACCACGCCGGGGCTCCGGCCGGACCGACGTCGCCCGCGCGTGGCCGTTGCCCGGGTGCCGGCACGCGCAGTTCGGCCAGGGCCAGCCGGGCCGCGCGGATCCCGTCGCCGGTGAGGCGGTAGTAGCGGCGGGCGGGCCGGCCGGCCGCGACCGGGTCGACGTCCTCCCAGTCGGCGGCGAGCCAGCCGGCCGCCCGGAGGCGGTGCAGCACCGGGTAGAGCGTGCCGCTGGGCAGGCCGGTGAGGCGCATCAGGTCGAGGCCGTAGCGCGGCTCGTCGGGTGCGGTGAGCAACGCCGAGAGCACCTTCACCACGGGAATGGTCAGTCGCACCACCGTACTGTATCGCCTCACTACATAGGGTGGTGACGGCCCGCGCTCGACGGTGCTTAGCAGGTGGGTCCACGATCGACCATCGGCCGGCGAGTCCCATATACGGGACCAGCGGCCGGCCGGGGCGGACCGGACAGGTGGATCACCGGCCGCTCGGGTGCAGCCCGGACCTCCTTGTGGAAACCTTCGACGAAGCATATTCACGGGAGGCGCCGGCTGTCAGCCCGCACGACACCCCGAGCGGAGACCGGCCCACCCGGCCAACACCCTGGGGAGAACACCGTGGGCAACCTCGACGTCGCGTTGAAGAACGCGATGAGCATCGACGGCGCGATCGGAGCCGCGCTCGTCGACTACACCAGCGGCATGACACTCGGCGTGGCCGGCGGCACCGGTGAGATCGACCTGACGGTCGCCGCCGCCGGCAACACCGACGTGGTCCGCGCCAAGCTGCGCACCATCGAGATGTTGAAGCTCGACGACGAGATCGAGGACATCCTCATCACGCTCGGCAGCCAGTACCACCTCATCCGGCCGCTGAGCAACCGCACCGGCAAGGGCCTGTTCCTGTACCTCATGGTGAGCAAGAGCCGGGCCAACCTGGCGATGGCCCGGCACCAGCTGCGCGCGATCGAGGAGAGCCTGGAACTGTGAGCCGGGTGGACGATCTCCCCCGCCGTACGCCGGCCGCGGCCGGCACGCTGCCACCGGCGCGGAGGTTGCCGCCGTCGCTGGCGGGCAACCCGACGCTGCCGTACCCGGCCATCGGCCGGGAACTGTCCGCGCTGCGGCTGCAGATCCCCGGCGTGCACGGCTGCGTCCTCGGCGGCGTCGACGGCCTGCTGATCACGCACAACCTGCAGAACGAGGCCAACCCGGACGACCTGGCGGCGCTCGCGGCGACCATGTTCGGGCTGGGCCGGCAGGTCGGCTTCCGGCTGGGCCAGGGCGACTTCCAGCAGTCCACCGTGCGCAACGAGAACGGCTACCTCAGCGTGTACGCGGTCAGCCGGCAGGCGTTGCTCGCCGTGGTCGGCACGGACAGCATCAACGTGGCGCGTCTGCACCTGCACGCCCCGGACACCGCGGCCCGGCTCGCCGACCTGCTCGACGGCGTCACCCCGGCCACGCCCTGACCGACCGACCCGACCGACCCGGTCGCGCCCGCCCCGAGGCCCGGCGCGACCGGGTCGTCGTGTCACCCGTGGCGGCCGTCCCGCGGTTCTACCGGGCCGCCTCCACGAGCCGCTCGACGAGCAGCGCCACTCCGACGAGCACCATGGCCGTGCCGGCGACGTACGTGGTGATCCGGGCGACACGGGGCCGCACCCCGAGGATGCGATCGGCGGCGTAACCGAGCGGCAGGTAGAAGAGCGCGACGATGAGCACGAAGACGCCGCCGAGGGCGGCGAGCTGCGCCGGCGGCGGCCATCCGCCGGCGCTCCGGGTGAACTGCGGCAGGACTGACAGGAAGATCAGCAGGCCCTTGGGGTTCAGGGCGCTCACCCCGACCCCCCGGACGAAGTAGCGGGCCGGGGAGGACGCGGTCACGGCGTACGCGTCGACGTCACCGACCCGCCCGGTACCGCGCAGGGTCCGGACGCCGAGGTGGATCAGGTAACCGGCCCCGGCCACGGTGAGCCCGGTCAGGGCGAGGGGCAGGCCCGCGACGAGCGGACCGACGCCGGCCGCGACCAAAAGCGTGATGAGCGCGTAGCCGGCCATGAGGCCACCCACGGCGGGCGCCACGACGCGGTCGTGCGTGCCGGCCGCGAGCACGAACGCCCAGTCGGGACCGGGGACGACGACGAGGGTGAACGCGACGGCGGCGAACGCGAGCACGGCAGCGGGTTCCACGGTGCCTCCCTCCTGCGAGGAAACCTATCGACCAATCGGCAGAAGGTGTTTCCGTCTTTTGCGGCCCTGATCGCGGCTTGTGGAAGAATATCGACGATGGACGCGTCTGATCGGAAGATCCTTGCCGAGCTGCAGCAGGACGGGCGGTTGAGCCTGACCGACCTGGCGGCCCGGATCGGGCTGACGGTGTCTCCGACGCACCGGCGGGTGCGTGACCTGGAAGCGGCCGGGGCGATCGTGGGCTACCGGGCGGTGGTGGACCCGAAGAAGCTGGGGCTGGGCTTCGAGGCGCTGGTGTTCGTCACCATGAAGCAGGAGGACCGGGCCACGTTGCTCGCCTTCGAGGAGGGCGTGGCATCCGTCCCGAACGTCCTGCTGGCCCAGCGCCTGTTCGGGGACCCGGACTACCTGCTCCGGGTGCGGACGGCCGACCTGGACGCGTACGCGCGACTGGAGGACGACGTGTTGTCGGCGCTCCCCGGCGTGCAGCGGCTGAACTCCACGCTCGTGATGAAGAGCTTCGTGCTCGACCGCCCCTACCCCACCGACCTCGGATAGCGCGCGGGCAGTCAGCCGCCGAAGCGCGCGGTCCAGGCGGTCACGTCCGCGACCGTGGTGTTGCCGCCACAGACCACCAGGCCCAGCCGGGCGTCCGCGCCCACCCGGTCGCGGACCCGGCGGGCCGCCGGCAGCAGACATCCGGCGGCCGGCTCGGCCCAGACCTTCGCGTGCTCGGCCAGCTCCACCGTGCCGCGCACCGCCTCCGCGTCGGAGACCACCAGCACGTCGGTGACCAGCGCCGTGACGTGGTCGTAGGTGAGCTGTGAGACGGTCGGCGCGCTGAGCGTGGTGACGATCGACGACAGCGGCACCTCGACCGGCCCGCCCGTGGCGAGGGCCTGCGACATGGCCTGCGCGCCTTCGGTCTCCACGCCCCAGACGCGTACCCCCGGCCGGCGGGCCCGCAGCGCCGCGGCCACCCCGGAGATCAGCGCCCCGCCGCCGACGCTGACCAGCACGTCGGTCAGCTCACCGGCGTCGTCGGCGAACTCCAGCCCGACGGTGCCCTGCCCGGCGAGCACCACCGGGTCGTCGAACGGGTGCAGCAGCGTACGACCGTCCTCCCGCAACCGGGACATGAGCGCGAACGCGGCGGCCATGTCGTCGGTCAGGCGGACGTCCGCGCCGGCCGCGCGGGAGACCTCGACGGCCCGCGCCGGCGCGGTCCGCGGCATCACCACGGTCGCGGCCACGCCCAGCGTCCCGGCCATCACCGCGACCGCGATGCCGTGGTTGCCGCCACTGACCGCCACCACACCGGCCGCCCGCTCGGCGTCGTCCAGCGCGAGCAGCTTCGCCGCCGCGCCCCGGGCCTTGAACGACCCGGTACGTTGCAGCAGCTCCAGCTTGGCGGTGACCGGCACGCCGATCAGCTCGGACAGGCCGGGGCTGGGCACGGTGGGCGTGTGGACCACGTGACCGGCGATCCGGTCCGCGGCGGCCTCGATGTCCGCGAGCGCGATCATCACCGCAGCGTGCCACAACCCCTCGATCCAGGACCGGCGAGGGACCGTCGGCCCGACCGGGGCGGCCTCCCCGTACCGGCCGGTCAGTCGGTCGCCTAGGCTGCGCGCATGTCGTTGCCGGTGGCCGGTGGTGCCGTGGCGCGGTACCGGGCGGTCGCGCTCGCCGTCCACCCGGCGGAACGGTGGGCACGATGACCGGACCCGGGTCCGCGCTGCCGTGGGGAATGCTGCACACGGTCGGCGTGGTGAGCACGACGCCCAGCATGACCCGGGCCGCCGAGCTGCTGCGGGTCTCGCAGCCGGCGCTCAGTCGACGGGTGAACGCCGCCGAACAACTCGCCGGCACCGACCTGTTCGCCCGCACCGGCAGCGGGGTGCAGGCCACCGCCGCCGGTCGGACGCTGGCCGACGCCGCGCGACGCATGGCTGGCCCGCTGCGCGCCGCCACCGCTCCCCCGGTCGCCGGCCCGCCCGAGTGCGCCTTCGCCACCTACGTGACCTCGCTCGGCGAACTGGTGCGGTGGTTCTCGCAACGCTGGCCGGCGAGCCGATGGCACGGCGCCGAACTCCGGCCGGAACTCGCGATGGCCGACCTGGCGCGGGGCGCCCTCGACATCTTCCTCGGCGTGCACACGCTGCACCACGCGCCGGTCGCCGCGTCGGTACGGCGGCACGTGGCCGTCCGCGATCCGCTGCGCCTGGCGATGAGCACCCGGCATCCGCTCGCCGCGAACCCGGTGCTGACGCTCGCCGAACTCCGGCACGAACCCTGGCTGACCAGCAACGATCCGGCGGTCGAGCAACTCCTGGTCGAGGCGTGCCGGGGCCACGGCTTCCACCCGCGGATCGCGTACCGGACGGACCGCACCCGCAGCATCCGGGACCTGGTGGCGGGCGGGCACGCGGTGACGCTCTGCGTGCCGGTCGCCCGCACCGACGACGAGGTGGTGGTCCGCCCGGTGCTCGGTCTGCCCAGCCTGGACCTGGTGGTGGCCTGGAATCCGGAGCGGCTAGCCGCCGCACTCGCCGACCGGTTCTGCGGCGTCCTCATCGGCTGGTATCTCTCCCGCGCATGGTCCGTGCCGGAGTTCCGGTCCTGGTTGGACGCGCACCACGCCGAGGTGATCGGCGCCGTGACGATCGGCGTCGACGAGGCCGGCGACCCCGACCCGGCTCGCGACGTCATCGACTGGAACGACCTCCAGGCCGCCTTCGAGGTGCTGCGCACCGGCTCCGCCCCGCAGGCCGCCTCCCGGCTCGGCTGCTCGCCGAGCACCGTCCAGCGACGCCTCCGCCGGCTGGAGCGCCAGGTGGGCGACGCGCTGCTGGAGCGGTCCGCCGAGGGCCGGCCGGAGCCGACCGTACGGGGCTTCCTGCTGCTGCACCACCTCTACCGGGCGCAGGCGGCGCGATGCGGAACTGACCGCCGCGGCACCGTCGATCTCCAACAACACATAGCCGCAGGTTGAATTGTCTTAGCATTGACGGAACGGCTTTTCCGGAGCAGAAAAACCGGATCGTCGTTTCGCGCGATTCACCTCTGGTTGCTAACGTCCGATCTCGTCGAGCGTTATTCGTCAATACGACGGAGAGCAATTGCTGACGCTCCGAAGCGGCCCACGAACTGGAGGTAAGACGTATGCGGAAACGCGTTCCCCGCCGGATGGGAGCAATGCTGCGGCACGGACTCGCCGCCTTGGCCGTGCTCGGCCTGACCGTCGTCGGCACCGTCGCCGGCAACACCGAACCCGCCCGCGCCGACTCGACTGTCGTCTGCGCCAACGCCGGGGTGCCGGCCGGCTACGTCGTCACCGGCGTGGGGATCAACCAGTGCGCCGGCTACCACCGGCTGGCCATCACCAACGACCTCTACGAGGGCATCCCCGTCTGCAGCCTGTGGGGAATCCCCGGGGGCTGGTACGCCACCGGCGGCTCCGCCAATGACGCCACCTGCGGATACAGCAACCGTTTCCAGATCAGGACCGGCCTCTACGACGGCATCTCCGTCTGCGCGGCGACCGGCATTCCCGGCGGCTGGATCGCCACCGGCGCCCGATCCAACGACCCGAACTGCGCGAACCTCAACCGCTACCAGATCACCTCCAGCCTGTACGACGGCATCTCCATGTGCGCGGCGTCGGACGTCCCCGGCGGCTGGGTGGTCACCCAGGTGCTGGCCAACGACCCGAACTGCGCATACCTCAACCGGTACGTCATCCGACGACTCTGATCGCGGTTCGGCCTTCGGCGTCATCCCATTCCGCACAGCTCGCCTCCCGCACCCCCGAAAGGAAGCAGACAATGGACAGAAGGCGCTCCAGAACGTGGGCGACGACGACCCGGAACGGCGTGATGGCCTTGGCCGTCACGGTAGCCGGAGCGGGCGCGTCCCTGGCGATCGGCAGCCCCGCCCAGGCCGCGACGACCTCCATCTGCGCGGTCGGCTCGATTCCCGCCGGATGGGTCGCGACGATGGGCCGCGCCAACGACCCGAGCTGCGGCTACCTGAACCGTTGGCAGATCACGAACGAGATCTACCCCGGCATGAGCATGTGCGCGGCGAGCAACGTGCCGGACGGCTGGTACGTGTCCCAGGTCCTGGCAAACTATCCCGACTGCGCCTACCTGAACAGGTTCATGATCTACCCGTACTGACCGGTGCGACAGGGACGGGCCCGGCCGGACGGCCGGGCCCGTCCCCGGGTGGGCAGCTGATGGCGGGTGGCTCCTCCGGCGTCCTATGCGCCGCGCCACCGGCCGGTCCGGGACCCGCGGCTGGCAGCGGGCCACGCCTCGACGCCCCGGCAAGCCAGGCGCGCTCGGCCGCCTGCCACCCGCTCGGGACGGTCGGCTAGGCGGCGGGGCCAGGAGCGGCCGGATGGCTGTCAGTCGTCGAACTCGAACCCGCTCGCCTCGGCGTCCGCCATCAGCCGACGCATGCGGTCACCGTCGGACGCGACCAGCTTCATCAGGGCTTCCAACTCTTGCAGTGCGAGTCGATCGGTGCCGTAAGCGCAGAACATGCCGCCCTCCGGGTCGTAGGCGAACCGGCCTCGGAGCGTCGGAGCCTCGGTGCTGACGAGAACCTCCGCGACGCCTTCCCAGAAGTACCCGTTGGGCTCGTGACCGAGTTCCTCGACCAAGGCGTCAACCGGCGTGGTCCCCGCATCGAGCAGCAGCGAAAACCGCCCTGGAGTCGTCTCGATCAGCCTGAGCAAGGTCATCTTCGAAGCCTGGCACCGGCCGGTGGCCGGCGCAAGATCCGAACTCGTTGTCACGCCTCAGTTCCGGTTCTCCGGCCACAGCGCGGCCGAGGCACGGCACCGGGGACACCGAGCCGACGGTCACCTCATATCGCGCAGTACGGACCGGGTCAGTGCGGTCAGCCCGGCGTCCCAGCGCTCGTCGGACCAGTCGCCCAGATGCTCTACGAGGTCGCTGCGGACGGCCGCCAGCAGGGCGTGGGCCAGGTAGTCCGCCGCCTCCGGGCCCCGCGCCTCGGAGACGAGACCGGCCAGCAGGGTGTGCCACTCCTCGTACGACTCGGCACGGTAGGGGCTGCCGTTGCCCGCGTTCTCCAGAGCCAGCGTCAGCACCCGATTGTCCCGCTTGAACCGCACCAGTTCGCGGAGCAGGTGCAGGACCCGTTCCGCCGGTGGGCCGTCCGGCCGATCCGCCGCGAGTGTCGTCCGGAGGCGGTCGCCGCGGATGCCGTGCAGGGCGCGGACGAGGCCCTCCCGGTCGCCGAAGTGCCGGAACAGCGTGCCCTTGCCCACTCCGGCGGCGGCGGCCACGTCGTCCATGGAGATCCGCTCAGGGTCGGTCGCGGCCGCGAACAGCCGATCCGCCGCAGCCAGCACCGCCTCCCGGTTGCGTACCGCGTCGGCTCGCACATGCCCTCCCCCACAAACGGACCGACGGTCCGCTAAGCTCTAAACGGACCGACCGTCCGCTTATCGTAATCCGTGGCGGACGGTCACCGACATAGAAGGGACGCCTGTGCCGAGAACCACCGTCCAACTGTTCCACCACGCCATCGATCTCCTGCTCACCAAGGACATGGCGGGCTTCATCGAGCTGTTCGCCAGCGACGGCGTGATGGAGTTCCCGTTCGCGCCGGCCGGACAGCCCAACCGGCTGGCCGGCCGGGCTGAACTGCACGACTACCTCATCGACTATCCGAACATCCTGGACATTCGGGAGTTCACCGACGTCACCGTGCACGAGACCGTAGACCCGGCGGTGGTCGTCACCGAGTTCACCGCCGCAGGCGTCGTCGTGGCCACCGGCAGGCCGTACCAGCTGCGATACATCGCCGTCCTGACCGGCCGCGACGGACACCTCGTGCACTACCGCGACTACTGGAATCCGCAGGCCGCGCAGGAACTGCTCAACGGCGGGCTGGTGCAATCATGATCCTCGTCATCGGGGGCACCGGAACGACCGGCCGCCTCGTCACCGAGAGACTCACCGCCACCGCCCACCCGGTTCGCGCCGCCAGCCGCCGGGCATCCGCCGGAGACGTTCGTTTCGACTGGTACGACCCCAGCACCCACGCCGCCGCGCTGGACGGCGCGACGGGCCTGTACCTGATCCCACCCGTCGGCGACGCCAACCCGGCACCCGTCATGCTGCCCTTCCTGGACCTGGCCCGAAAGGCCGGCGTACGGCGGGCCGTCCTGCTCAGCTCCTCGGCGATCGAGGCCGACGACCCCGGGGTGGGCGAGGTGCAGGCCCGGCTCGGCAGACTGTTTCCCCAGTGGGCGGTGCTGCGACCGTCCTGGTTCATGGAGAACTTCGTGGGCGACCACCCGCACGCGGTGAGCGTCCGGGAGCGTGGCGAGATCGTCAGCGCCACCGGCGACGCCCGGGTCGCGTTCGTCGATCCGGGCGACATCGCCGAGGTGGCCGTCCGCGCGCTCACCGACCCGACGTCGCACGACACCGAGCACATCGTCACCGGGCCCGAACGGTTGAGTTACGCCGACATCGCCACGATCCTCACCGACATCGGCGGACGCCCGGTCCGGCACCGTGCCGTCGACGAGGACGCGCTCGCGGCGTACCACGAGTTGCACGGTCTCCCGCCCGACTTCGCCCGCTTCCTCGCGGGCCTGGACACGGCGGTCGCGACCGGCGCGGAGGATCGGACCACCACCACCGTCGCGGACGTGACAGGACGCCGGCCCCGCTCCTTCCGGGACTTCTGCCGCGAGCGGCTACTCGGCGGACTCCCGACCGAAGCCGCATGACGGGCGACAATGTGCCGGACGGCCAGGTCAGCGTAGAACTGGCAGCGGTCGGACCCTGGCAGTGGCCCGGCCGCCCAGGTTGGGCCTTCCGCCTGCCGGGCGGTCCAAACCGATTACCCTTCCGACACCCTCTCACGGCGTCGCCAGGGCGTCAGGGTCTACCAGCCCTTCTCCGACTGGCGCCTTGTTGACTGGTTCCACAGGCGGGCCTCAGCCGACAAGTACGTCATCATTTCTTCCTTCGCGGCACCGTACTGGGCCCGGCTGTAGGGGTGCAGTTCGGCCGCACGCCTCTTTGCCGCCTCGTAGCGACGGCCAGCGTCGGGGGTGGCCGCGAGGTAGGCGCGAAGGACTCGGTTCGCCTCCGGCACCAGCGACGTGACGCCGAAGACATGCAGGTGGTGGCTCCGAACGCCGGCGGTGTCCTTCGCGAAAAACAAGTGGTCATGCTCCTCAGGAAAAGCCATCGGACGATAGACGTACCCAAGCTTTTCAAGCGACCGGAGGTCAGTGACGACCGCATCGGCCTCGGGCACAACCGCCATGATGTCGATGATGGGCTTGGCCGCCAATCCAGGAATGCTGGTGGACCCGAAGTGCTCGACGCTCAGCGCCGTAGGCAGCGCCTCGGACAACAGCCGTTGTTCGACCCTGAATCGCTCCGACCAGGCCGGATCGTAGGCCACCACCTCGACTACAGCCTGAGGGCCCTCCACGTCGGCCACCATAGCGGCTCGGTACAGCCGTCCGTCCAGTCGCGCCGCCGGCTGATGCCCAGACCGTCCGGTTCCAGGTCGTGAATCAATCTGTGGACGAGGGTGCTTGGAAAAGTTCATTCTTCTATTGGACCGTTTTGGGGTCGGACGTTTCAACCCCGTCCCAGGACGTTTCGCAAAAGGCGAAGACGTCTTGCGGCAGTCCGAACAGGCGGATGAACCGTGCATGCAAAATCGGTTGACTTGTTGGGCCGCCACCCGAACTCTCTGGGCTCGCGCTCGCCGCAATGGCCGCGGGATCAGACGAGGAAGTGCCACACGAAGTCGGGGTGCGGAGCTGATAGAGCGTTACAGCACCGCACCCCGATGAAAAACCACGGCAACGGAGGGTAGATGAGTAATCAACGATTGCCCACGGCACCAGGATCTCGAAGCTCGAGGACTTGGAGCGACACAGCCGAGCGTCAACTCTGCGGACGATATCGATGCGTGCTTCACATACCCTTCATTGGTCGAGACATCGAAAACGCTCTTGCGTTCACCCATATGCTCGTTGAAGTGCTCGCCTTCGCACCCGAAATCGATCCGGGCGAGACGACCCTCACCTACGAGGACGGGCAGTGTGAGCATCTAAGACTGTTCTGCGACCGCCGATTGCAGGCAAACCGCAGATGCGGCTTGACACACAACCATGCCGGCAAGTGCCAATCTGAGCCAACTCGATTGCCTATTCCCGACCACGACAATCGCGGACGGTCGGGAATAGACAACCATTCAAGCACCAGTCGACCGAACTAAGTATCGAGATGCTTTACAAAGAGGCCAATCAGGATCCGACCATGTGGAAGTGATCCGGGGGTGGTGAAGTGGATCCTATCGGTATTCCAGAGCCGCTTTGCATGCCACTCGCATAGATATATCTGGCCGTCATGCTCAACCGATCTTTGAGCGATCGCCTTCTTATTCTTGTGCGTCTGACTACTCTCCGGCGACACGTCCACGCCACATGAGGCCATATCACTCTGAACTAGATGACGCACTCCCTTGCGGGACTCAAACGACTGAACCATGCGGTTATTGAGGACCGCAAGAACTTCCACAACCCAATCATACACCTCATCATAGGTGCCATGAAATCTACGAAAGTCAAGCTCCGAGTGAAAGACAAGCTGCGGAAAAGCCCGATCGGCAATCGCGAAGAAGCCCTCAGATGCAACCCTCTCTCGCCGAAGAACTAACTGCCAAAAATCAACGAGATCTGAAGGCTCCACCAAAATGAAGACTTCGGCAGATGCATCCCCGGCAACAACCGACAACAGGCCCCGCCTTCCAGCCGTCGAGCACGCCAGGCATGCCATAAAGCAATCACCTGATCGCATCACCAAATAACCTAGCGACCAACTATCTACACACTCGCCTGCCACCACGCAACTAGTGACAACGTCGTCAATCTCCTGATCCCAATCGACACACCGATCCAACAGGTCGCTACAACGACGCAGAGTGTCAATATCAATACCTGTCGCTCGTTCGTACAGGAGCGCATACAACGGCACCCCCGTTCTACACTCGAAGTCCAGGCAAAGCGAGAACTTACTTACCGGGACGCCCGCTTGCAGCAACTGAGACAAAGCATCATTGAAATCATCGATAGCCTCCTCAGCTAGAGAATCGTCGACGCTATCAAATGCGAAACTAGACTCATCTACCACGATCCTCAGTGGCTCGTCTAGCCTCCCGCTTTGCATGCGCAAGCCTCCCCAGGTCTTGGTCTAGTTGATCGAAAAAGCCAGGAGGCCAGATCGACATACCACCCCCGGCAGTCACATTAATGAGAACAGGCGACGACCGGACACCATCGAAGTAGTGAACTACAACTTCCGTTGGATCTACGGTACGGTCATCAACCGCAGCGCGCCGTATACCGTTCAGCACATGATCACTATGCGTCTCAACGATGACTTGTGTACCAGCACCAGCCACCCGGCCCAAAAACCTTCCGAGTTTAGACTGCCCGGCTGGGTGGAGATGAGCTTCAGGATTCTCGACTATCAAAACGCCTTGCCCAACAGATAGGCCGGCAACGACGATGGGCAGCGCATAGGAGACACCGAATCCGATATTCCCGGGTCTGAGTGGCTGCGATTCCATGTCGGGAGCTTGAAAACGGATGACACTGGTCGTCATACCTAGAGGCCATCGGGCCTCAATCCGGACAGGGCGCACAATGTCAGACACCCACGCCTCGACCTGCGCTCTCAATGTCTGAACGTTGGGAGACGCTGGATGGCGCAGCGTATCCGCAACAGCATCACGTTCCCTAAGCGTGATAGCCTGCGCCACATACTCGCCCCGGATTCCGACTCCGATGTTAGAAACTTCGGCCGAGGTCACCGATAGCTGGTCACGCGGCCCTAATCGTTCGGCATTTAGATAGCTAAAGGACATACCTGGCGAGCTAAGCAGAGCCGGGAGCGGCTCCGGCCTCCGCATAATCGGAAGATGCAGTGCTCTCTCTTCGAGAGCTACAGCGAATTCGTACTCTCGCCAGGAATCCTCCATGAAGAGTGACACCTGAATAACTTGATCCTCCGCAGATATGTGAAGCGCATCATCAGCTTCGCCGATCTCAAGCCCATAGGGTCCGTTAAGTTGGACGACTGAAGCCCGCTCATCTTCGCTAGCTTGACGGACCAATAGAAGAGCTTGAATCAGGGTACTTTTTCCCGCACCATTAGTGCCGGTTAGGACCGTCATCTTCCGAAGGGGCAGATCGACTCTGCCAAATCGCTTGAAGTTTTGTATCCTTATACGTTCAATCATTGGCTATCCTTGACAACTTCGACGGCCTTCTGGAATCGATACCGAACCTTCCGGGCATCACCAGTCGACGTAGTTATAGCGGTCATGTAGTCCGAGTCTTCGGACATGAGCTCTCGCGCCGCGTCAATGATGCGAGCACGGAGTTTCGGAGCCTTGCGAATGTCCAAATCAGCCAGCGCAACGGACCAAGATTCGAACAGGGCCCGGTTGAATGGGCTAAGGTTATCCCTACCCAAGGGCCATTTGCGAAATGCATGTTCTCCAAAGATGTCATAGCTATTCATCATCGCCCGCTTGAAATCTCGCCTTAGTCTTTCGAGTACTGCATCCGAAACAGCCTTGGGATCGTCCAGCCTTCGAGTCGCTTCATCCAAAAAGGGCTCCATAGCTCGATAACGCTGCTCTTCATAAATCTCAACCCCAAGTAGACGAAACGCACAAAACCTTAGAACCATTTCCCGATCCGTCATGCGCACTCGAGATCTGAGAGCTTCACCCACCACCGCCTCAAATTCGGGCATTGTTGCACATTCCATCAAGAATTCACGACTACGATTTCGACTCATGCAGTGACGAATCTCCTGCGCATTTAGTGGCGAGCCGCCCGTGTTGAGCCGTTTGAAGATGTTGTACTTTACGTCCGTCGGCGTTGATGGATCAATTACGTGAACAACGAGCTGGCTGCTGAATATTCGCCTCTTCCAGGCTTGCGGCAAGTCGCTGAACCTTTGCCCCACCGCAGACTCAAGGTATTCCAGATTATGAAGCGCAAATTCCTCACGGCGAACGAATGAGTGGATGGTTGATAGCCGCTGCAGCCCGTCAACCGCCCGATACATGCCATCTTCGTCTTCCGCGAAGTAGAAAGCAGGTAAAGGAATCTGCAGGATAATCGATTCAATAAGTCGAGATTTTTGGGAGGACTTCCAAACGAGATTCCGCTGAAAATCCGGAGCTAATTCCAAGTCGCCTTCGTCGATCTGATCCAGAACCTGGCGGATGGAAAAAGTTTTTGTGGAAACCCTAATTGCGTTAGGATCCCAGGGCCTGGCGATCTGTTCCTCTTCGTCCGGCTCTTCTTCCTCCAGCTCGACTCCTAGCGGCTGGCTGTCGAAGTACTCCTCGCGCGGCTCTCGGGCGACCTCGCTCAACTCGCTTCGCTCCTCGTGCTGATTGTCTACCTAGTCTCCGTTGATCACCTGAATCAGATCATACGGATCCGGATCCGGCACAGCCCAGCTCCGCGCCAAGGGTAAATTCCGTCAGTGTGATCCGTCAGTGTGATCCGACAGCTGATGTGCGACGCAGCTCCGCCAGGTGATGTGCGACGGGTGGTCTAGGAAACGTGGGTAGCGATCCGCGGTCGCTGGCCCTTGATGCTACGGACTGGCTGGGTGGTCGTGCGTCGGATGACCTTGGTGTCGCCGTCGGGTAGGTCGATGGCCAGGGTC
>NZ_PYPS01000040.1 GCF_003027925.1 Micromonospora sp. RP3T | reverse complement strand
GCCCAGACGTCCCACTGGCCGCTGTGCGTGGCCGGGTTCTCGTTCTGGGTCCACCACTTGGCCTGGTAGTTGACGCCCTGGTAGGACGCCTGACCGCCGCCGACGTACACGGCGGACGACGACCAGGTGGGGTAGCACGCGGCGGCCGCGGAGGCGGACGACGCCAGATAGACGGTGGTCGCGCCGGCGGCCAGGACGGCGGCCAGGGCGAGGACGGCGGGGCGGCGCATGGGGGTGGGCCTTCCGGAGGGGACGGAACCGAGGAGCTAATTATTAGGAGTGTTAACAGTAAAGGTCCAGAGTTTGACCACCGTGAATTTTTTACCGAGGAACGAGGAGCAACCCCACTCGCCGTACCACGGCGGCTCTTCCGTACGCTCCGGCCTGACGCCCGGCGGAGATCTTCGCGGCTGTCCATGGCCGTCCGCGATGTCAGCTCGCCGACGGCTGGTCGTCCCGCTCCTGCTCCTACTCGGTGCGGTCAGCGGGTAGACACTGATCAGTCCGTGACCGACAGCGTCAGCCCGGGAGGCGACGGCGCCCGGAGCTGGCCGGTCACGGGCCACCAGGTGACCACGTCGAGCAACGCGCCGACCAGTTCGTCGACGGCGTCACTCCCACCCTGACGCCGTAGCCACCAGGCCGACGCGGCGAGCAACCCGCACAGGGCCCTCCGGTCCACCCCGGTCGGCCAGGTGCGGGGCAGGTCGCCGCCGCCCGGGACGGTCGTCCCCGGCCATTCGTCTCCGAGTCGCCGCAGGATCGTGGCCTGGGCCCTGGCACGCGAGGCAGGGCCACGGGCCCGGGTGACCCGCGCGTACAACTCGACGAGTTCGTCCCGATCCAGCACGCCGACGGCGGAGGCGAAGCCGGCGTCCGGCACCCAGGAGGTCGAGGCATTCGGCGTATGACAGCTGATCAGCCGCTCCGTCAGGGTCCGGAACCGAACGGCGTCGTCCCGACGCATCCGGGCCAGGAACGGAAAGACGCCCCGCTCACTCGCGAGCTCCATCTCCGTCATCCGGAGGGCGTGCGCGAACATCTCGGGTGACAGGACGTCTGCGGCGTCCGGCGCCAGCCGCCTGGCGAACGCGGTGAGAACCCCGAGGCGGAAGCCGTCGTCCGGCTCGTCCTCCATCACCGCCCGGAGCGCTCGCCGGAGCTGATCCCCGTCGAGGCTGGGAGCCAGGACGACGAGCACCTGGTAGTTGCGCCGCTCGGGCTCGTCCGCGAGCGTCATCGCCAGGGCCTCCTCGACGACGGACGCCGGCAGCGGAGCACCGAACGCCTCGAGGACGACCGCGTCCCACTCACCGCTGACAGCCAGTAACGCACGCAGCGCCGTGGTTGCCGCTTCGGTGGCTCCCGCCCGGTACAGGTACCCGAGCGTACGGGCGTCCGCCGAATGGGACCGGTTGCTGGTCCCACCCTGCCACCGGGCGGTCGCCAGCATCGTCAGTACCGCTCCGGTCAGGGAACTCCGCTCGGCATCGGGCAGGTGACGGCTCAGACCCGCGAGGGCCTGCGCGCGCAGCGGACCGTCGCGGCGGGCGAGCAGGAGGTCACACGCGCGGCGTACCTCTTCCACCGGCACCGGTTCCGCGAACCGGAGCAGCGGCGGCACCTCGTCCTCGTCGATCAGTGGCATGTGCTCGGCGGCGTACGTGAGGACACCGTCGAGGAGCTCGTCCTGGCCGGTGGAACGGAGTCGCGACACCAGACCGGGCGCCCAGAGCGCCATCTGCGCGGCGCTCTCCGGGTCATCGCCCACCGCGGCGGCCCACGCCCGTGGCAGAGCCTGATCCGGTAACGCCCCGCTGAGCGCCTCCACGGCCCGCGCGACGCCCCCGAGACCGTACACCCGCTCGGCGCTGATCACCGCCGTACTCATGCCAGGGTCCGTCGAGGCCATGGTCAACGGCCGCCACACCGACTGTTTTCGCGCCCGGAGGGGCACGGAGCGTGCCCCGGCCTCCAGCAGCGCCAGCGCGTCCACGGCGACCCCCGAGGGCAGTACGGGGGCGAGCCTCGCCACCGCGTCGGCCAGGGTCCGCGACTCCGGGATCCCGCGGAGGAAGTTCAGGACGCGCCTCCCGGTCCGGCTACGTGCCTCGGGGGGCAGGCCCCGTCCGATCTCGGCCACGGCGGACAGATCGTCCAGCCGTACCGGGCTCGACGTGCTGTCGACGACGACTTGTCGCAGCATGTCCTCGGGAAGGTACGGGGCGAGCGCGTCGAGTGCCGTCACCCGGGCGCCCGACTCGACGGCGTCCTCCGTGTTCACCGCGCGCAGCGCCGCCCCGAGCTCCTCCTCGCTCAGCTGCGGCGCGATGATCGCGAGCGTCTGCGCGTACCTGGGGTCGTCGTCCCATGCCCCAATGGCTTCCGCGACGTACCGGCGACGCGTCTCCGGGGAGAGATACCTGACCAGGTGTGGTCGGGCGTCCAAGGCGAGTGGGTGGTCGATCCGGACCGGCAGCCGTTCGATCTTCGGGATCGCCGCCATCTCCTGCTCGGCGTAGTCGCGCGCCTCCTCCGGCGGCAGCCGGTCGAGCATCGCGCCGAGCAGAAGGTGTCGGACCGAGACATCCAGCAGGCGACCCGGCTCTCCGTCGGACGGGAACAACTCGCCCAGCCAGCCTCGCACCTCGGTGGTGGACAGTTGTCCGCAGAGCGCGTACAGCAGATTCGGTGAGCGGAAGTCCAACCTGAACCGCAGCGCCAGCTCCAGCAGGGCGGGCACTTCCGACCTGCCCCGGTCGAGGTGCGCGGCCACCTGGAGCATGCGGGCGGCGACCTCCATGTCCACGCCCTTCTCCAGCACCCACCGCAGTCGCTCGATGCCGCCGGTGGGCCGGGGACCAGGCGCGGAAGGCCGGTCGCCCCGTCCGTCGGGCCGGTTCCCGATCAGGGTCAGCACGTCGTCGAAGACCGCCTCGGTGACGGGCAGGTGCTGGAGCAGGGCGAACAGCTGATCCCGGCCCGGCTCGTACTTCCCCGAGCCGAGGATCCGTAACGCCTTGCGCGCCCCGGCCTCCCGGTCCGGGTTCAGAAACAGGGCGACGACAGCCCGGACGAACTTCCGGTTGCCGTACCGGTCCTGCAACAGATGATGGTGAAGCAGGTCCGTCAGCGCGTCGTGCGGCAGCCGGGCGGCCGCGGTGGCCAGTGGCCCGGGCAGCAGTCGACCGTTGTCGGTGTCGAGGGCCAGGTCGACCACGACCGGAACCAGGTCGTCGGCCAGGAGCGGCAGGATCGCCTCCAGCACGGCGGAGCGTTCCTGGCCGCCGTACGAGGCGGCGAGGCTGAGCACGTCCGGATGCATCCGCTCCGGCAGGTCCGGTACGAGAAGTCGAACCCCCACCGCCTGATGATCCGGATTGCTCATGATCGCGACACGCTGGAAGCCCTGCTCGACGGTCCAGTGCCCCCGAGTGACCATCTCCCGCACCAGCCCGGGCGGGACGGCCGTCACCGCCGAGGTCACGCTCGCCCGGATGAGGCGGTAACGCATCCGGAGCGTGAGCCGCCCGGTCGCCGCCTCCGCCAACTCGACGTCACGCAGATAACTGCCGACACCACCGGCCTGCGCGTGCACCGCGTACCACAGATTCTCCCGACCCCGGCTCAGCGCGAGCAGGCGGTGCAGATCCGCTTCCCGGCCGGTCGCCAACAGGTGCGACGCCAGATGCCGGACGGGATACCCACCGTCCGCGCCGGCCAGCTCCGGCTGGGCCACCAGGGTCCCGAGCCCGGACTCCAGGCCACCCCACGCCGCCAGGTAGCGGTCGCAGACACGGGCGTGAGCGGCCCGGGCCGCCTGCCGGAGGGTCCCGTCGGACGCGCCCGACAGGTACTCCCGGAGACTCGGGTGGTGGGGCGTGAAGCGGACCGGCTCGTCCACCTCCTCACCGGGGCCGACGACCGTGCAGAAGGGCCGCAGCCCGTCGCGCATGAGCGCGTCCACGAGTGACGGCTCGTCCAGCCCGGCGAGCGAACAGAGAGTGTCGGCGTCCACCGGCTCGCCGGCCACGCCGAGCGCCGCGAGCAGTCGGACGCGTCGCTCGTCGTACCGCCTGTCCCCGCCGAGGCAGAGCGACAGGACGCGGTGCTGGTAGTAGGCCTCCAAGCCTTCCGGTAACCCGGGAAGATCCCGGATCCTCCGCGGATCCTGACCGATGGACTCGATCACGTAGTGGGTGTAGACCCACGACCCTCGACTGCGCTCCAGGATCCGTCGGGCGAAGGCCTCCTCGGTGACGCCGTGTCCGTCGAGCGCCCGGGCGACACGGGGGTCGTTCCGCGCACGGTCACGGAGGAAACCCTCCAGAGCCGCACCGTTCCCCGGCGATTCCGGCACCAACGCCACCCGACGTGTCTGGTCCCACGGAAGGTTCCTCAAGCGCCCGGTCCGCGCGGTCACGACGACGTACACGCCCTCCGGAAGCCACTGCGGCAGTCCGAACGGCAACTCGGTGGCGGGGTACTCGTGGGCGGCGTCCAGCGCGTCGACGACCACGACGATGGGCCGTGCCGGCCCCTGCTCGTTCCGCCGTCGCGCCGCCTGCTCGATGACGTCGGCCAGCCAGCCGGCCTCTCCGCTGGAGTCGGAGAGCCAACCACCGGGGGCGAGATCGTCCAACGTCCACGCGGTGATGAGTTGAGCGCCCAGGCTGCGCACGACTGTCGCCGTCAGTCCCGCCCCGGCGCCGTTCTGCACGAAGTGCGCGGCGTCCGTCTCCGGTCGCGCCTCGACCCACGCCGCGAAGGCCGACTTCCCCATGCCGGGCTCGGCCTCCACCGCGAAGTATCCACGATCCTGTTCCGCCGTGAACCGACGGAAATCCGCTACCAGCGGATTGTTCGGATAGTAGGCCCGGGTCAGCGAATCGACGTACGCCCCGTACGCCTGGGGAGCGTCCCGGAGCGGATGGGCCCCGGCGGCGGTCATGACCGTGATGGTGATGTTGCCGCTGTTGTTGTCCGCGTTGATGATGGGGCTGTGGTCCCCGTGTGTTTCCGACGGACCGCGCCGCTGCGGGAACGGCCGCCATCTCCTCATGAAGTCGGATCGCCGTTGGCGCCGGACGGCCTTTCAGATCTCGGCGGCGCGTGGAAGGTGATGTGTCCGCTGTTGTTGTCCGCGTTGACGATGGGGCTGTGGTCCCCGTGCGTCTCGGAGGTCGGGGCCACGACCGGCGGTGATCCGGGGCGCTGAAGCGCGGTCAGCCCCACCCAGAGCAAGGCGACCGCGACGAGCCCCACGACGAGCGGCGGCGTGGGACCTGCGGTGACCAGATTGGTCAGGACACTGGCGACGATTCCCAACACCACCGAAATGGCGGCAATGAGTCTTTGGTTCATCTGTCCCCACCCGTGCGACGGCGACCCAGATTCGCTGACTGCCGCTCCCATCCTGCCATCGGTCGCGGCAGTCACACCAGCTCATCCACTCGCTCGCCGGCCGGAATCGGCGACGGCGGCTGCCCGAGCACGGGTCGGAAACGGTCAGACCGTCCGGCGCCCAACAGGGGTGTCGACATACGTCATCGAGGGACCTGCGTTGAGCATGCTCGACCCGTCAGCGATGATGAGGTGTGCGCAGCGTGCGGGTACGCCGACTGTTCGCGGTCGTCGTGGTCGGCGTAGCGGTGGCCCTGCTCGCACGAGCCGGCTGGTCAGTGCGGGAACACGACCTCGACTGGGGTGACAAGGCCGCCAGCATCGCCGGATTCGTGCTCCTGGCCGCCGGCACCCTTACGGCGGTCCTGCGCCGGCTACTGGGGTGGACCCGCGACGCGAAGCCCCTGTCCAACGCGGATCTCGAGCAGGCTGCCGAGGACCTTGCCGTAGCCCTCACCCGCATCTGGGCCAACGAGGAGCGGCTACGGCGGATCAACGACCCATGGCCGCTGCCCGTGCGATGGGCGACCGTCAACAGCCCCGGCAGCGACACGGGTGAACCGAGCGACGCGCCAGGCGCCGGCGCCGGCGTGTTCACCGACGTAGGGGCGTTCTTCACGGCCTTGGCCACACCACGGCTGGTCATCCTCGGCACGGCCGGGTCGGGAAAGAGCGTGCTGGTAGCCCGCCTGGTCCGCGACCTCCTGGCCGCACGATCGGCCGGCGATCCCCTGCCCGTTCTCGTGCCGCTGGGCAACTGGCACACCGGAGCCACCCTGAGCCGGTGGCTGGCAGACGAACTGGTGAACCTCAGCCCCGCGCTCGCCGCGCCGGTGCGCGCCGGCGACCACATACCGGTCACCCTTGCTCAAGCGCTGGTCGACGCCGCGAGAATCCTACCCGTCCTGGACGGATTGGATGAGCTGCCCGCGCCAGAGCGCGCGTGGGTGATCGAGCAGATCAACGCCTACGGCTCGGACCGGCCGCTGGTGATGACCAGCCGCCCGGACGAATACCGAGACGCCGAGCATCAGGTGGGACGCCCGATAGCACTCGCCACAGCGGTGCACCTGCGTCCGCTGTCCACCGACGAGGTGCGCGACTACCTCCTCGCCGCCACCGCGGGCGCGCGAACGGGCCGCTGGCAGGCCGTCTTCGACAACGTCACCGCCGCGCCGACCGGCGCGGCGGCGCAGGTGCTGACGAACCCGCTGATGCTGTGGTTGGCCCGCACCGTGTACGAGCACCAATCCAACGATCCGGCGGAGCTTCTTTCCTTCTCCGATGCGCACACCATGGAACAGCACCTGCTGGAAGCCCTGATACCCGCGGTCTACGGTGACCAGCCCGCTCCGACGCCGTTCCGCTGCCGCCCGAAGCAGGCACGGCGGTGGCTGGCCGCTCTGGCCGCCGACCTGGCCCGCGCGGACAGCCGAGACCTCGCCTGGTGGCGGATGAGCGACCCCAGCCGGTTCTGGGCGTCGCTTGTCGTGGCGGTGCGCTGCGCCGTCGGCGCGGCGCTGCTCTGGGGTGCCGTCGCCCTCGCCATCGCACTTGACGCGCCCGACCCGGGACGAAACCTCTTCGCCGAGTGGGGTCGACTGGCCTCGTCAGGCCCGATCGGTGTCCACCTCCCGCCGTCGGTCATGGAAGCGACAGACGCCCTACAAAGCCTCGACCTGCCACCGGAGATCGCCGTCGACGTGATGACCGACCCGCGGGCCTTCGCCTCGTGGGTGGTGGCCTGGGCGATCGTGGGCACCGGTCTCGTCGCCCTGGGGCGCTCCGTCGAAGTGCCGCCGCTGCCATCGGCCCTTGGGCGGCGCCCCGGCACCTGGCGGTGGACGCTCGTGCGGCTCTGGGTCGGCGTCTCGCTGACCGGGCTGACCACCTTGGGCGTCGTGCGAACCTGGTACCCGCATCTGGCGTTGCCGAAGATCAACGGCTTCCTGCTGGCAGCAGCGGTGCTTGGCGTGGTCATGGCCGACGCACCGGGCTGGCTGGTGCAGCCGGTCGATGTTTCCCGCGCCGTCGGGCCGGCGCAGCTGGTGCGTCTGGACAGACGTGCCGGGCTGATCTCCATGCTCGGCCGACGCGGCACCTTCGCACTGCTCATCTGGCTGTTCGCCGGCCCCGCCACGCTCGTCGGCTACCTCGCCTACGCGGTGGCTCGCGCCGCCGTGACCGCGCTGACCGGTGACTTCGGTCCGGCGTCCAGTCGCTTCGCGGCCACGCGATTGTCCTACGCGCTTCGGCGCCGCCTGCCATGGCGGATCATGCCGTTTCTGATCGACGCCCACCGACGCGGCGTGTTACGCCAGATCGGCGCTGCCTACCAGTTCCGCCATCTTCGACTGCAGAACCACCTCGCCGACGCCGACGTCAACGGACGTGTGCAACAGCGCTTGGAACAGCTCGTCACCTGGATCGAGCGGCACCGCAATGCGCCGGGACGTGACGCGATGGTCCTGCAGCGGCTGCCGTGGTCCCGTCAACGCTGGCGCGATCCCACCCTGGCCACGAAACTCGCTGCCCGTGCGCCCGCCGCCGAGCATGTGACCGATCCGGACGACGATGGGAGCACCGATTGGAGGGCAGCCCACACATGGCGGTTGGGTCCGTGGCGGCAGCTGGCCGAGCAGGGCACGTTACTGCCCGGCGAGCGCGTGCGTGTGCAACTGACGATGCATCCCGTAGCGGTGTTGCCCGCCGTGACGGTCCTCGCCGCGGGTATCGCCTCGTGTCTCCTCCTGTTCCCGAGCCTGCTGTGCCTTGCGATCGGACTGATCATTATCGCCGCCGTGCCGTTCTCCATCGCCTCCAGCGAGCAGGTGACCGTCACGGACCGCCGCATACGAGTGGTGACGATGTCACGACGTGTCGAGGTGCCGTTGCGGCACATCACCGACCTGCGATACGAGCAGTCCCTGCCCGGCAGAGTGCTCGGATACGGCCAACTGGACGTCACCACCGTCGACGTCGCTCAAGGCGGCACCACCAGCCGGCGCACGAAGCGTGAGCGGGTCGGCTGGCACACCGTGGAGGCAACCGCCGAGGGAACAGTGATCGCCCACCTGACGGGCCTGCGAGACGTGCCCCGCGCCTACGAGCTGATATGTCACCTGCTTCCGCCGGACCGCGCCCCCCACCGACCGCACGAGCTACCTCAAGTCGGATCCGACACCACCACCTGAGCCTCAACCGAGCGCGCCGCCACTCAGATGGCCGCGCCGGACGCCAGCGACGCCCTCGATCCGGGAATACCGTCGCTGAGCCACCAGGAGCCTCAGCAGATGGGTAGAGGCCCGCCTCGCGCAGGGCTTCTGGTCGCGACACGTGTGAAGCCCTCCCGCCCGCTTCACCCGAGGTGGGCGCCCCGGCACACCCATGGCGTTCCATCCACGGCCTCGAAGCGGGGCAGGCCCCAGGCGGTCTACGCCGTGAGGGCGACGCGTCACGACGAGCCCGGATCGCGGCAAGCCCGCGCACGGCTACTGTAGCCGCGTGGATGAGACCGCCCTGGCTGCGACCGTGGCCGCGTGCAAGGCCTTGATCGACTCGCGCTTTCCCGACGGCGGGGACCACGGTGCCGCCGCGATGCTGCTCGGAGACGGGACCATTCTCACCGGCACCGCGCCAGCCGCCGTCAATCCTTCTGTCGAAGTCTGCCACGAGATCGAGCCCTACTGCGGCGCCTACCGCCTGAACCAGCGCGTCGTCGCGTCCGTCTGCATCCATCGAGAGCCGAGCGGCCGCACCGTCGTGCTGAGCCCCTGCGGGGTATGCCGGGAACGACTGGCTGTCCACGGCCCAAAGGTCCTCGTGGCCGTGGCTGAGCCCCGCGACCCGACCGTCGTCGTGTGGAAGCCTCTCAGGGACGTTCTACCCGACTACTGGATGACTGCCTTCCCCGACGAGATCGACGCTGGCTGGACCAGCTGATGACAAGCACGCTGACCGGCAGATCCGCACGTTCCAGGCAGTGGGCGGCACGGTCGGAGTCGCGGTGCTGGCGTCGGTGGCGGCCAGGGTCACCGAGGACCAGGTCGCTGATGCCACAGCTCTGGGTCTTCCGTCTACGGCAGTGGTCGATGATGCTGTGATGTCGGGCTTCGCCCGTGGGTTCGTGCTGGCGGCCGTACTCGCAGGGCTCGCCTGCGCTGTCGCGATCCACACCTCTCCCGGACGCTCAACAGGTCTCCGCAGCCCGGCACCTCGGCGACAGCCCGTCGCGGTGCTCGACGACGACCGAGGTTAGGTCAACGCCGCTGGTAGGACGAGGAGGGCGAAGCGGATCACTCGCCCGGCCAGGCATGCGGCGGCGAACTCGCGGTGCCGGAGGCCCGCGGTGCCGGCGGCAAGACTGACGACGGCCAGCGGTGGGACCCCGACCGCGGCGGAGGCGAGCACCGTCGGTAGGGCGGTGCGCCGGCGGGAGAGCCAGCGCTGGATCCGCCCGGCCCAACGGGCGCTCCCGGCCGCCGCGCGACCTGATCGGCTCCGGTGTGCGAATTTCTGGGCGAGCCGTCCCGTTCCGCGACGCGCGGCTTCGAACAGGAGCAGCTTGCCGGCGGTCTGCCCGAGCGCCAGTGCGAGGACGGCGACCAGGGCGTGGCTGCCACGGCTTCCGGCGACGACGGCGTAGGCCTCAGCGTTGACGATCGGGACGAGGGCCGAGGCGAGACCGTACCCGAGCGCCAGCACCGCCTCGACGAGGACGCTCATGACCGGTCGTCGCGGTCGAGCAGCCGGACCATCACCCCGGCCGACCACAGCTTGACCGCGACGAGGGCGACGGCGACGGCCAGCGCGAGTCGGTACTGCCCGAACGCGACGGCGCCGACAACCCCGGCGGTGTTGGCGACCTTCGCCACGGGCGACCAGTTCACCGCCCATACCCGCCGGTCGATCAGGTAGAAGTAGTTGGGGCTGAGCACGGGCCAGCACAGGAACGCCAGCGACAGCATGGTGTCCAGCACCAGGAACGAGAGCAGGAACACCACGGCCACGACCGCGACATCGGGCAGGAGTGAGACCAAGCCCGCGCCGAGCACGGCGGTGCAGGCGCGGTCGCTCACGATGTCGAGGACGGCCCCCGCCCGGGTCTCCTGTCCGAGCCTGCGTGCGGCCCAGCCGTCGAGCACGTCGCCGAACCAGTAGATGCCGTACGCCACCGACAGCAGGACGGCGGAGCCGGCGACGACGGCGGCGACACCGACAGTGACAGAAATGACCGTGCGGATGGCCGTGATGTGGTTGGGAACCGTACGGAGAGGGCCGACAGTGACAGCGGTGCGGGGCTCAACAAGAGTCACCTCCGCAGCCTCGTACGGTGAGCGTTGCGGACGGAACGTGCCGCAGTGCCGATCTGGTCGCGGGAGCGGCACCGGGGTGCCGGCCGGTCTGGTACCGGGGTACCTGGTCGGATTCGGGCCGGATCGTCGAAACTATGCAGGTGAGGACCAGGAATCGGGAAGGGTGGCGCGACCCCGGGCGAGTACGCCGGCTCGCTTACGGCGCGGCGGGCTTGATCATCGCCGTCGTGGTCACCACCGTCGAGGGGGGCCTGGCCGTGCCGGCGGGTTGGGCGCAGCTGGTGCTGCCCATCGGCCTTGTGGCCATGGCGCTGCGGCCCCGGTACCGGGCCCTGGCGTTCGCGGTCTGCGCCGCGTTCGTGACGGTGGTGAGCACCGGGGAGTCGGTGCAGTTGGGCCTCGCGGCCGCCGGCCTCGTGTTCGTCTCGACCTGTGAAGACCCGGCCCGGCGTCCGTGGTTGGGGTGGGCGGGGGGCCTGGCCGGCGCCTTCGGCGCCCTCGCTGTCGCGCTGCTTGACCAGCGTGGGCTGTACGAGCAGCCGATCGGCTTCGTGACGGTCGGGTACCTCCTGGCGATTCTGTTCCGGTCGTGGTCTCGCGGCTACGCCCTGACCCGGGAGGCAGGCGAGCTGCGCGGCCAGGCAGCCTGGCTCGAGCAGCGGACGAACCTGGCCCGCGAGTTGCATGACGTGGTCGGCCACCACGTCACCGCGATGGTGGTGCAAGCCGAGGCGGGCCAGTTCGGTGCCGACCCGGGGGCGGCGCTGCGGGCGATCGCGGACAGCGGTCGTACCGCACTGAGCGAGCTCGACACGCTCGTCGTGCACCTGCGCGATCCGGACGCGGCGATCGCGGTGAGCGCGCCGCCGCGCCTGTCCGACGTCGACGAGCTGCTCGCGCAGCCGCTGCGTCAGCAGGGCGTGACGGTGCGGGTCCGTCTGGACCCTGAGCCAGGACTGGACGAGATCGGCGTGCTGACCATCTACCGCATCGCCCAGGAGGCCCTCACCAATATCGCCCGCCACGCGAAGGCCACGACCGCCTGCGTCGAGCTGGTCCGCATCGGCGACCGCGCCCGTCTGCGGGTCAGCGACGACGGCATAGGGCCACCCCCTGCGCCCACGCGCGGCTCGGGCCTACTCGGCATGGAGGAACGCGTACGGGCTCGCGGTGGGAGCTGGGAGCTGGGCCGACGACCGGGTGGCGGCACCATCGTTCAGGCCACCCTGCCGGTGGCGAAACCGTGATCCGGGTGGCGATCGCCGACGACCAGCAGCTCATCCGGGACGGCTTCAGCCTGATCCTGCGTTCCCAACCCGACATCCAGGTCGCCGCCGAGGCCGCCGACGGCCGGCAGTTCCTCGACGCCGTACGCCGCGACCCCCGCATCGACGTCGCCCTGGTCGACATCCGCATGCCCGTGCTCGACGGTCTGCAAGCCACCCGCGAACTGGCCACGATCCCGCACGCCCCGGCCGTGATCGTCGTCACCACCTTCGACGACGACGCCTATGTCCTGGACGCCATCGCCGCCGGCGCGCGCGGATTCCTGCTCAAGCGGGGCAGCGCCCGCGACCTGATCGCCGCGGTGCGCACCGTCGCGGCCGGGGAGGCGATCCTCTCCGCCGAGGTCACCGGCGCGGTCCTCGACCGGGTGCGCACGACCGGGCCGGCCACCCGCTTGGAACTGGCGGCCTACCACCTGACCGCCCGAGAGACCGACGTGCTCGCCCTGATCGGCGCCGGACTCAACAACACCGAGATCGCCGAACGCCTCCACCTTTCCATGAGCACCGTCAAGACCCACGTCACCAACGTGCTGGCCAAAACCGGCAGCCGCGACCGCGTACGAGCCGCCATCCTGGCGATCCAGGCCGGTCTCTTGCCCTGAGAACCAGCAGCGGTCTCGCTCGGCGCCACAATGACCCCAGCCGTTCGTCGCGGGCTGGCCACGCCTCTCCGCTTCTACCCGCCGAGTTGACGTCCGGGCGTGATGCAGTCCGCGCCGCGTTGCCGTTGGCGAAGCTTCCTTCCTCGACACGTGGTCGTGTCAGTGAAGGCGACAGGCGCCGCGGCACCCGACACGTCGTCAGGTACCGCGGCGCCCGGCAGAGGTGAGCCTCAGCCTCCGATGATCTGGTGGCCTACGGGACCGCTGGTGTTGCCGAGCACGTACCTCAGGTCCAGTGCCGAGCACGAGGAGTTGCCGTCCGGGATGTCCGGGCAGCCGGCGGCCTCGATCGTCACCGCCTTGATGTCGTAGTAGTGGTTGGTCTCCATGGTGAACGTGTAGGGCGTGCCCGTGTAGCCGTTGGGGCCGCACGTCCCGCCGGAGGTCCACTGCGGGTCGAGGCTCGTCTTCCTCTGCCACGCGCCACCAGTGGTGAGGTCGCGGGTCCAGATGCTGACGGTCCACTCCGACGGCGTGCAGTTGTAGAGCACCACCGACTTGTAGCCGGCGCCGGGCGTCGGGGTCGGCGTCGGGGTCGGCGTCGGCGTCGGCGTCGGCTCACCGGTGCTCGGGAAGCCGGAGCAGCTCAGGTTCTCGCAGTGGGCGAGCTTCACGCGATCGGTGTCGCCGTCCTGGTAAGTGATGACCGGCAGTCCGTCCGCCCCGATGAGGATCGAGTTGAGGCTGCCCTGGTCTCCGCCGTTCTCCACCGAGTAGGTGTTGGCCGAGGTGCATCCCTGGTCGGCGCACTTGACGACCTTCAGGTCGTTCCCGGAACCCTTGAACGAGGCGATGACCGTCCGGTCGTCGCCGAACGCAAGGCCGATCCCCCCGGTGACCTCGCCGCTGGGCACGAGTACCTTGCGATCACCGCTGACGCAGGATCCGAAGTTGCAGCGGCGGATGACGAGCTCCGCGTGACCGGCGCTGTCGCGCCGCGCCCACGCGACATAGGTGAGGTCACTCACGTTGTCCCGGGCAATGGCGACATGGTCCACACCGGCGGACGAGCCCGCTTCCGCCGTTCGCTGCTCGAAGGTGTTGCACGCGACAGTCTTGCATCGCGCGAGTACGAGGTCGGCCTTGCCCTTGTAGAAGAAGTTCGGAAGCCCGTCGACACCGTTCTCGACCTTCAGCGCCGGAATGTAACCGCTGACGTACCCGGTGTTGGTGACCGTCGCGCCGATGCAGGAAGCGTTGTGGCACCGCGCGACCTTGACCAGCTTGTCACCGCTGCCGGGGTTGTTGGTGTACACCACCACCGGCAAGCCGTCGCCGCTGATGGTGAGGCCGATCTCCTCCCTCAACGGTTCACTGTCGTCGATCACCGAGATCGTGCTGGCGGTGCACGCCACGTTGTGGCACTTGGCGACCATGAGCACCATTGGCTGCGTGCTGCTGACGTACCGCGTGAAGGCGATGACGGGCAGCCCGTCCCAGCCGGTCTTCACCGCCACCCTCCGCAGACCGGTCGCACCCGCGACAGCGGTGCTGGTGCTCGTGGTGCAGGCGGCATCGTTGCAATGCGTGACACGGAGGACGCTACTGGCGTTCTGCACGGTCAGTGGCAGGCCGTCGAAACCGACGGTGCTGGCGACCCTCGACACGGTCTGCGGCGAGTCGAGGGTGCGGACGCTGCCCCCGGCGCGGAACGGCGGGGTCACGCCGGCGGGCAGCTGAGTCCACGTCGACCACCCCCCACCGGTCAACTGCTCCCGGTAGAACGCGTCGCCGTTCGTGCTCACACCGACGACCATCACCCGACCGTCGATACTGGCGTCCGCGGCGACGGATCGCAACCGGGTGGAGTGACTGATGTTGGCCCAGCGTGACCAGCCGCTGTCAGTCTGGTAGCGGTGGAAGACGTCGCCCTGCACCGAGGTCCCGAACAGCTCCAGCCGTCCCAAGCCGTTGCGGGCCACCGCGACGGAACTCATGTTCCCGTCGAACAACGCCCAGCCCGACCAGGTGCCGTCAGTCTGCGTCCAACGGTGATACACCATGCCCTGCTTGTTGACGCCGAACACCTCGAGGCGTCCGTCGGCGTTGGTCTCGGCAGCGACCGAGACGAGTTGGCCGTCGAATGCCTGCCACGAGCCCCACTCGTTGGCGTTCACTCTCGCCTGCGACCGGTGGAACACCGTGCCCGACGCGTTCGTGCCGAAGATCTCGAGGAGCCCGTTGCCGGCGCGAGCCACCGCGATCGACTTCAGGTTCCCATCGATCTGGGCCCAGTTGGTCCATCCGCCGGCTTGCTGCCAACGGTGCCAGATGTCACCGTCCTTGTTCAGGCCGAACAGGTCCAGCGCCTTGTCCTGACGTGCCTCCATGGCCAGGGATCGGATTTGGCCGTTGAAGGCGTTCCAGCCGGTCCACTGGCTACCACCCGGCGTGGACTGCCAACGGTTCAGCGCGGTGTCGTACGCGTCGGTGAGGACGAACTCCATCCGGCCGTCGGAGTTGGCCGCCAGTGCAGGTGTCCTCGACGAGAAACTGGTCGACAAGTCGCCG
Source organism: Micromonospora sp. RP3T (assembly GCF_003027925.1). Lineage (GTDB taxonomy): Bacteria > Actinomycetota > Actinomycetes > Mycobacteriales > Micromonosporaceae > Micromonospora. The sequence goes on along the minus strand of NZ_PYPS01000040.1, from coordinate 51,572 downwards.
CTTACCGCGGCGGCCTGCGACTGCGGGAGCAGCGACAGTGCCGGAACCGCCGCCATAATGCCGACGGTGGCGGCGAGAACGCTGCGCCACTTGGGCATTCGCCAGCGGTGCCCGCTGACGTGTCCTCTTTTCATGCTTTCCCAATCTCTCAGGGTCTGTCATGCGCTCTCGCGTTCCGCCTGGTTCCGGTGGCGTTCCACCACGAGGCCGGGACGGGTCGCGGTCAGCGGTGGCGCGGTGACGCGCTCGCACCGGGAGCCGCTTCACGTCGCGCAGAACCGCCCTCAGGGACGTTGCGGCGTCAGCACCCTGGGCAGCTCGGTCCGCGTGGTGACGCCCAGCTTGCGAAGGGCCGAAGTGAGGTGAAGTTCGACCTTCCTCGTCGTCAGGTACAACTGCTGCGCGATCTCCTTGTCGGTGAGACCGTGCGCCGCCAGGTCGGCCACTCTCGCCTCGCTCGGAGTGAGACCGCGTCTGCCCGTCACGTCGCCCCGGCGGGGCCGGGCGCCCCCCTCGTGCAACCGGTCCGCGAGGGCGTCACGTAGTGGGACCGCCCCGCACTCGGAAGCGAGCTGGTGACCCTGCTGCAGTCGATCGTGGGCGTCGTCCGCGTACCCCAGACGCAGCAGCGCGCCGCCGAGTGCGTGCAGCGTCTGGGCGTGTTCGAGGCGGGCCTCCGTACCGTCGAGCAGCTCCGCTGCTTCCGACAGGAGTTCTGGTCGCTTCCGGGCGGGCGCCACGGTGGCGCTCAGGCGCAGGCTGCGTGCGACGGCCCGGGGTGTGCCCCACGTCCGCGCCACGTCGACGAACTGCGCTGAGACGTCCTCCGCCGCACGCCGCCTGCCGAGGGCATCCAGGATGATGATCATCGGTGAGCGCCAGTCGGCGAGGATCGGGTTCTCGATGGCGAGGTTGTCGCACTCGTCCCGCAGGGCGCCGACGAGGCGGTACGCCTCGGGGATGTCGTCCTCGGCCAGCGCCAGGGCGATGAGTGCCTCGCCGAACAGCCGGGTGCTGATGTCCGCGGGGCAGCCGGCCCGGACGTCGGCGAGGACCTTCCGCGCGCCGGTGACGTCACCGCGGTGCAGCAGGGCAAGGGCGAGATAGTTCCCGATGTACGGAAGACCGACGTGAATCGACGAGGTCGTCACGGCTTCCCAACCGGCCCGGCCATCGGAGACGGCCTCGGCGAGGTGGCCCCGGCTGAGCATCAGGGCCGAGCGGAAACACATGGCCGGCGCGAGGGCACGCAGTGAACCGGAGCGCCGGGCGTGCGCGATGGCGGCATCGACACTGGGCAGCGCCTGCGGTGCGTCACAGACGTCCAGCACCTGCCACGCGCAGGCCAGGGTGCTCTCCGCCAGGGGATGGCGGATGAGCACGTCGCCGGCGACGGCACGCGCGGCGCGTTGCTGAGCGGATCGACGGTCGTTGCGGCAGGCGTCCCAGAGCGACAGCGCGGCGTCGCGCATCAGCCCACCGTCGCTGTCGTCGCCGGGTACCTCGCGTTGTGCTTCGATCATCTGCGTCAGGCCGAGAGCATCGTGGGCGGGGTAGGCGGCATCGATCATGCAGGACTCCAGCCCCTGCCGGGCGGACATCGAGATGCTGCCGTCTGCCAGCGCCTCCCGGCAGACGGCGACCGCCTGCGCGGCGTGGCCCGCGAAGAACTGGGCTCCGGCCAGTGCCAGGGCGGTTCGCGCTCGCGTCTCGGGATCGGTCTCCAACGCCAACCCGGCAGTCAAATGCCCCACCGCCGCACCCGTATCCACCAGATACTCCGCCATCCCCAACCGCGTCAGCACACCCCCCCGACCCCCACCCAGATCCTCCTCCAACAACCGCCGCAAAAACGCCACCGCAGAATCCACCGCACCCCGCGCCAGACACACCCGCGCCGCCTCACCCAACACCCCCACCGCATCCACCCCACCCCCCCACCCCGCCGGCACCCGCAACAACTGCGAACCCGCACCCACCACATCACCAACCCGCAACGCCACCCCCGCCGCCCGCACATGCAACCCCGCCCGCACCCCCGGACCCACCCCCTCATACACCGCCTCACGAATCAACGGACGCGCCGGCGCGAATCGCCGACCACCGTCGCTGGCGACCACCAGTTGGTTCGCGCGCAGCGCGGCCAGGTGGTGCAGCGCCTCGGCCACATCGATCCGGACCGTCGACGCCACCGCCTCTGCCCCGGCCGGACCGGGCCACACCGCCAGGGCCTGTGCCACCCCGGCTGCTCCCGGCGGCAACTGGCGCACCTGCGCCTGAACCAGCCGTCGTACGCCCGTCGCGCCCCGCTCCAGCCCACTCTCCCCGCCCAGGTGACGGCCGATCTCCCGGATCAGAAGCGGACTACCGCCGGTCAACTCGTGACACTGCTGCGCCAACTCCTCCCCCACATGACCCAACAGAGCAGCACAACCATTCACCGACAGCGGCGCCAAGACCCGGGTGAACCGAGCAAGCCCCGCCAGGACCTGATCGATCTCCGCCACGCCCGGGCGCGATGCCCCCAGCAGGACCACCGGCAGGTCGTGGGCCCGCACGGCGAGGTAGGCCATCATCCGCGCCGACGGGAGATCGCACCACTGCAGGTCGTCAAGGGTCACCAACAACGGCCCCCGCTCACACGACCTGACCACCAGCCGATAGAAGGCGTGGATCTCCGAGCGTTCGAGGTCCGGCCCGGGCTGACTGCCGGGCGGTGTCGGCAACGCGCTGCGCGAACCGGGAGCAGGGGTTTCCGCAGGACCGGAGAAGCTCAACGGAGCAGCCAGCGAGCCTTCGAAAAGTTGGCGCGCGCAGCCCCAGTCATATGTCGTCTCCAACTGCCGACCGACGGCGGCGGCGAGGTTGAACCCCAACTCCCGGGCCCGAGCCCGCGCGTGTCCCAGCAGCGCCGACTTGCCGATACCGGCAGGGCCCTCGAACAGGACCACCGACCCGATTCCCGCGCGTGCCTCCGCCAGCGCCTGCTCCACCAGGCCCATCTCCGCCGCGCGCTCCACCAACGCCCCCTCCCGTGCCGCCGGCAGCACCACGCGCCCCGCGCCACCGGGCTCGGTCGTCCCCGTGAGAGTCAACGCCTCGTCATGACGCAGGATCGACGACTGCAGCCCGCGTAACACCGGCCCGGGATCCACGCCCAACTCGTCGGCCAACCGACGTCGCAGCCTGCCGAAGGCCGCGAGCGCGTCACTGGGCCGACCGCACCGGTACAACGCCAACATCAACTGGCGGTGCAACTCCTCGTCGAAGGGATAGCGCTCCGCCAGGTGCTCCAGTTCCCCCACCAGTGCGCCGTGCTCGCCCAGCGCCAGGCGTGCCTCCGTCAACGACGACAACGCCCCTCGGCGCACCCCTTCCAACCGCGTCGCCTGATCCGCGAACCACGTCAGATCCGCCAGCCCGGCCAGGGCCGGACCACGCCACCGGCCGAGCGCCGACCTCAGCAACCCGGCTCTGCGAGCCGGATCCGCCTCCTCCGCGGCGCGCCGAAGCAGACCCTCCATCACCTCCACGTCCGTACACCCGCCGCCCAGGTCCAACACGTAACCCGGAGCACGGGCCAGGATCGCCTCCCGTAACCCCGGCGCTCGACGCAACGACGAGACGTGACTCTGCAGTGCGTTCAGGGCGGTGACGGGGCCCGCGCCGTTCCAGACGACATCGATGAGGTCGTCCGCGGAGACGACCTGCCGGACCTGGAGTCCCAATGCCGCCAACACGGCACGTTTGCGCAGGCCGGCGACAGGCCGGCGCAGCCCGTCGGCCACCACCTCGATCGGGCCCAACAGCCGGACCCTGACGTCAGCGCTCATGTCCACCCTCGGCCTTGGCCGCCAACCGGGGGCACGGCCACGCGGTGGGTTCGACCTCTGCCCGCCCCACTGACCCGGTGCCGGCGACGACGGCGCGACAACCCCGCCGCCCCGACAGATCGACCCTTTCGAGGGGCGACATCATCCGGCTCGCACTCATCAGTCAAACCGCCGAACCCGCTCGCGTCTGGAGGAATTCCATACCACTCGGCCCCGCCGTTCCGGTGTTGACACCGTGGGAATGCTACGCCCAGTCTGCGCCTCCTCCCCTTCGGCGCAGACCGTTTCCGCTGGTCATTGACAGCTTCGAACAGGCATCAGATGGTGTTCGACCACCGGCCGGTCCCGAAGGTGTCGACAAGTGCTCTCGTCAGCCGGCGGCCGCATACCTTCGGGGGTCGGCCAACTGTTCGGCCGACAGCAGGTCACCGTTGCCGTCCTTGAGCACGATCGTGTTCATGAGGTGGGCCAGCGCCCTGCCCCGCCGCGCCGTACCCGCCTCGGCGGGGGCCACCGACGGCACCTCCGGACCGGGCTGCGCAGGCTCGTCGATCGGCCCGTCGAAGCCCGGTTCTCCGGCGATGACATCGAGCAGCATCTCCGCCTCGATCCGTCTGGCGATCGCCGCGCGCAGCACCGCGTCCAGGTCGTCCTCCGGGGTGTCCTCGGCTGCCAGGTAGTCCTCGAGGGCCACCCCGACGGTGCCCAACGACTGCGAGATGTGCCGCTTCTGTTCGTTCAGTAGCCGCTGTACGAGGCCGTCCGGCGCCGTGATGCCAGCCCTCGCGGCCGCCAGGGCCACCGCCTTCTCGTAGGCCGCCGCCCGATGGCGGGCGGCGGCCCGAGCCGCCAGCCGCCAGGCCAGCGCCGAGCGCAGCTCGTCCAGGGTCTGAAAGTCGCCCATCAAGCCGGCGAAGGAGTCGTCCAGCTCCGGCAGGGTCCGGCTGGACACCTGCGTGACGGTGACGGCCAGCTCGGCAACCTGACCGCGGTGCCGGCCACCGACAAGCGTCGTGCCGAAGGTGGCGGACTCACCGGCGCTCATCCCGAGCAATGTCTCGTCCAGCCCATCGAGGGCGTGCCCCGCGCCGACCTCGTGCACCACACCATGCCACTCGCCGCGCTCGACGTCCCGCCCATCCACGGTGGCTCTGAGGTCGACGGTCACGAAGTCCCCGCTGCGGGCCGGTCTCCGCAGCGGCGTCAGGATCGCCGCGTGCTCGCGTAGGTGAGCCAGATATCCCTCGACGGTCCTGTCATCGGGCATCGCATCGACGGTGACCTCGAGCCCCGTCAGGTCAGGCAGTGGGACGGCCATCCGCACCTCGGCCGTCACGGCGCCCTGCCCGGCCTCGTTCACGTGGATGTCGGGCGGACGGCACAACGTGAGGCGATGGGTGCCGAGCAGGTCGCTCAGGTGAGCGCGGATCGTTTCGGCATCGGAGCAGGGCACCACGACCCGGATCGCCCTCGCGGAGAGCCATTCGATGGTGCTCATACGGACACTTCCTCTCATAAGATCCGTCGGCGCTCTGCCGTTCGCGGGTCACCTCGGAGGATGCGTTCCCTCACGTTCCAGGGTGGAGGCACGATGTCGGGCACCATCAGTCGGCCTGGATCCGGTAGAGGAGCCCGAGGATGAGAGTCGCGGCGACAACACCGGTCGCGACGAGGTAGGCGCAGGGGGCCGCACCGTCCTGCCGACGAACCGCGCCGCCCCGTCCAGGTCGCGCAGCAGCCGCGCCCAGTCTCGTACGTCTGCATTGTCGCTCCTCACAAAGAAGACCGGGACGGACGACGGTCATCTGCGCGCACGGGTCGTCGTAGGGGTACGTGGGCCTCAGCGACCCGTCAGCTGAACCTCAGCGGGCTCTGGGACCGTTCTCGCAACCCGAAAGAACGCGGCGCAGCGGTCGATGACGGTTGCGCGACGGCGTCCCGACCGGGGAGATGTCGAACGGCGAGCAACTCCCCCCGGGCTCTCGCCGTTTCCGCCAGGAGCGTGTGACGCCGAACTACGGCATATGCGGCCCGCACGCTCCTGGCGACCTGTCACCTCGGCATGTAGCAACAGCGCATGCCGGTCCGCACATAGGAACGAAGATGGTCACCGATCACCGGATCCACGGCGGTTACCTGCGCGATGGCACGCCTGATCGCCTTGCCGACCGAGATGCGCGCACGCTCGGCGGCATCGGCGAAGGTGCGGGTACGCCCGCCCAACCCGGTCACGGCCGCCAGTTCCTCGATGAGCCAGCCGCGCTCCGCCCTGGCCCGCTCGGCCCTGACGAGGTCGTTGTTCGCCTCGTGTTCCTCGATGTCATCGTCGAGTTGGGACAACCTGGCCTTGTAGGCGCGCTTCGCGGCCTCATCCAGGACAGGCTGCGACGAGCCGGCCGTCAGGCTGCCATTGACCGACTCTGCTGCGGTGCCCGGGCCGGCGGCCAACTCCACCGCCGAGATCTCGAACCCCGGGTTGGCGATCAGGCTGGCGAGGTAGCTCATCCCCTTGCTGCCGTCCAGCACGGCAAGGTGGTCGCCGAGCCGCAGATGCCAGCGCAGTCCGCGCCGCTCACAGCTGAGCACTCCGGCTGCTCTCCCGACGGCTGTCACCGGTCGCTGCGCTATGTGCTCCACCGATCGAGGCAGCGCCACCGCCAGCCGCTCAGCCTCCTCACGGGCCAGGGTGAGCAGCTCGTGGGCCCGGGTGTGCTCGCCCTGTCGCCACAGCACCTCGGCCAGCCGGGTGCGCGACAGGAGCGCTGCCGGCCAGTGCTGAAGCGCGTGGTTGGCGTGCACAGCGACCTCCAGGTGTGCGACGGCCTGATCGTCGCGCCCCATCGTCAGTGCCGCGACGCCGAGCGCGTGTTCCGCCGAGCCGAAGCACGCGATTCCCATGCTCGCCATGATGGGCAGATGCGCGAACGGTCGCAGCTGGTCGTAGGCGGCGGCGGCCGTCCTCGTGTCGCCGAGCAGGTTCGCCGCTTCGATCACGCCGTGCATGGTGGCGAGCCAGCTGCTGGTCATCGGTAGCTGGTGCCACGAGGCGCCCTCGAGCCGGGCCAGCGAGCCACGGGCGAGCCGCTCGTCGCCGGCGCTGGCGGCCGCTACGGCGAGCGCCGCCAGGTGTGAACTGTCGACTGTGCTCAGCAGCGGCGAGTTGACCAGTTCGCGGAGAGTGGGGATTAGTTCCGCCAGGTTGCCCCGATACCAGTTGATTGCGATCATGTGGGCCCCGAACCAGCCGATCGAGTCGACGTCGCCCACCGCCTGCCCGGCCTTCGCACAGGCATTGGCGTGTTCCTCCGCGGCCGCGAGGTCGCCGGAGCGGATCACGCGCATCACCTCCATGGCCTGCGCGATGAATCCGACCGCCGCATGCGGCTGGTCCTGCAGCATGGCCTGCAGCTCCCGCAACGAGCGATCGGCATGGCTGTCGGCCACGAGCAGCAGGTCCGACGTACGCCACAGCAGGCCGACCAGCAGATCGCCGCGACGTCCGGTGCGCAGACTCGTCTCGATCAGTTCCTCGACGAGCCGCGTGCGGAGGTGGGCCTGGTGGGGACCCATCACGCAGTGATGAGCAAGGCTCAGCGCTTCCGCCAGCGCCACCGGGTCCTGCAGCCGGCGCGCGTGCTCCACCGCGGCGAAGACCCGGCTGTGTGCTCCTTCGCGGTAGTCGGCCTCGGCGGCCAGCCGGGCACGCAGCCGAGCCGCCAGCGGCGAGTCGTCGTCCACCAGGGTCAGTGCGCGGCGCAGGCGCGATTCGGTCAGCGCCCTCGTGGCCACACCGCGGTGCTCGTGCACCCACAGGCCCCCGTAGCCCACAGCGGCCAGCGCCTGGCCCGGGCCGTCGTGCTCGCGCTCGGCCGCCTCGAAGGCCCGGTCGAACCATTCCCGGCTGGCCACGAGATTGCCGTCGTGATGAAGGGCACGCGTGCCGTTGATCAGCGCCGAGTGCAGCTCACCAGCGGCGGGACGACGCTGTGCCGAGACATGAACGGGCGCCGCCGCGAGGGCCAGACGGCTGCGGTCGGCCAACCGGGGCGACGGTGGACGGGCGATCACCGGACGTCCTCCTGCTCCCGGTGAACGCGGGGATGCTGCTCGATGAAGGCGACGAGACCTGTCAGTTGGTCCACATCTGGGCCTGCCCGTTCCTCGGGCCGGAGGGCGACCTCGGCGATTCGGTGCATTACATGAGGGCGATACATGATCAGTCCGTTCGGATGGTGCGGGCGATTGGCAGACGCGAGGCGAGCCCTATCGGGGGCCAGGGAGGAAGCTGCGGACGATCGCTCGGTGGGACCGCCACGGGGGTCCGCCGCCCGGAAACCGGGGCGGGCGATGAGGCGACAGCCGTGGGCCAGGCAGACGAACGTCAGCGGCTCCTACGCTCACGGTCGTGGGCCGGCGGCAGCCGTGACGCCTGCGCGCGTCGGACTGAGGCCGTGGTGATGGTACGTCTGCGGTGGCGCCATGAAGGATCTTCTCCAGCGGTGGACTCGCGGCCGTCCGTACGAAGTCCCTGACAAGGGGCTTTCAGGGCCGGCCCACGATCGTCATTTCCATGCACCCTTGCTCAGCCCGCTGAAGTCGCGCTGACGTACCGCTGAGGCAAATTCGGCCCTGATGCGCGCTTCGTCTCCGGGTGTCCCGAAGTCAGGGCGGCGCACTGTGCCGGTCAGCGGTACGGAGGGCGGATCTGGCCCTGATGCGCCTGGGACGTTCCGATGTGTTCCGCCCCGGGGACCCCACGCCGCCGCCCTACAATGCCGCCAGTTGCCCGTCGCACCCAGGGGACCGACATGACATCGGATGTACCGCGGCCCGACCCGTCCGGGTCGACCGACCTCGATCTCGTCCGTCGGATCTACGCCATGCTGGGCTCGGCGGGGGCCGCGGCGGCGGGCGCGGCGACAGCCCACCCGGACATCAGCGTCTACCAGTCTGAGCAGCTGCCGTGGGGCGGCCGCTACACCGGCCGTGAGGGCTTCCAGCGCTTCGCGCAGGCCCTGGGCAGCGCGCTCGACAGCCGCGTGGAGATCGAACAGCTCTACCAGGCGGGCGACCGCGTCGTGCAGAGCGGTCTGGCCCGCGGTGTGGTGCGGGCGACCGGCAAGCCGTTCGAGGCGCGTGAGGTGCACGTCTGGCGGATCCGCGACGGCCTCGTGATCAGCCTGGACATGTACGTCGAGACCGAGCCCATCCTCGAGGCGCTGCGCACCGGCTGATCACCCGCCGCCCCGGTCAGCGGAACAGGTTGGAACGCACTCCGAGCCGACACGTCGGCAACACTCGGAGGAACAAAGTGTCCCTGTCCCGTCGGAATCTGCTCGCCGCTGGCGGCCTGGGGGTGATCGCGGCCGCGCTGGACCCCCTGGGAATCCTGCGCAACAATGGCGCCCCGGCTACCGCCGCGAACACCCACGAGGTCGTCACGACCCTCACCCGGACCGTCTCGTACCTCGTCACCGAGGATTACCACCCTGTCGCCGAAGGTCCCGGAGAACCTCACGTCGTCCGCGACGATCTCGCCCTCTACCCGCAGCCCGGCTACAAACGACCGCTCATCGCCTTCGCGCAGATGAGCGACATGCACATCATCGACGACAAGTCGCCGGTGCGGGTCGAGTTCCTGGACGCCCCCGACGACGGCCACCAGTGGGGCACCGCCAGCGCGTACCGGCCGCAGGAGATGCTCTCGGCACACATGAGCGACGCCGCGATCCGTGCGGTGCAGAAGTTCGGCACGGGTCCGGCGACGAACCTGCCCTTGGCGTTCACGGTCGTCACGGGCGACTCGGTGGACAACTCCCAGTACAACGAGCTCCGCTGGTACATCGACCTGATGGACGGCAAACCCGTCCGCCCGAACTCGGGCTCCCCCACCAAGGAGGAGGGCGTCTCCGGCGACCAGTGGCCGCCGCTGCTCGACTACTGGCACCCCACCATGCGCTCGTACGAGGAGGCCCACGGCACGCTCGACCGCTACTACATGGGTCACGCCCCCGGCTACACGCGCGTCTTTCCCAGCCTGCCCACGCTCTTCGCCAACGCGCGGCGGGAGTTCCAGGCGCACGGCATCCGCATGCCGTGGTACGCCGCCTACGGCAACCACGACGCCCTGGTCCAGGGCAACGCGCCGAAGGACGCCCCAGGTCTCGGCTTCCTGAGCGCCATGGCGGTCGGTGACCGGAAGCCGACCAAGCCCCGTGCACCGCTGCCGAGCGAACCCAGTATCGGGTTCGGCGTCCAGCTCCTGTGGGACGGCCTCGAGACCGAGGGGGTGACGCCTGATCCCGACCGGCGTCTCCTGGAGCGGGCACAGTTCGTGCAGGAGCACTTCCACACCACCGGCCTACCGGTCGGACACGGCTTCACGCAGGGCAGCGACCTGACGTACTACGAGATTCCAGCCCTCGCCGACGACCGACTGCGATTCCTGTGCCTGGACACCAGCCGGACGCAGTGGCCCGGCCCGGACGGCGCCATCGACGGCGACCAGTGGCAGTGGCTCGTCTCGAAGCTGGAGTCCTACAGCTCGCGCAATCTGAAGTTGTGGCTCCCCTTCCAGCCCATCGACGGTCCCGGCCAGCGGATCACGGTGCAGACGCGCCCGAACGTGGACGACAAGCTGATCGTCGTCTACTGCCACCACACGCTGGACACCATCTCCAACGACTTCGACTATCCGACCGGGACGCCGTTCATGAACGGCGACCAGCTGCGAAGCCTGCTCCTGTGTTACCCGAACGTCATCCTGATGGTGGACGGGCACACGCACACGAACCGCATCCTCGCCCACTCCCGGCCGCAGGCAGCTCGCCCGGACAGCAGTTGGCGAGGTGGCTTCTGGGAGGTGACCACCGCCTCCCACATCGACTGGCCCATCCAGAGCCGCCTCATCGAGGTCGCCGAACAGGCCGGCAACATCTCGATCTTCACCACCATGATCGACATCGACGCACCGCTGCAAAACGGTGGCGACCTCAGCAGCCCCGCCGGTCTGGCCTCGCTGGGTCGGGAGCTGGCCGCCAACGACCCGCAGGCCAAGCTGGAGGACGGCAAGCTGGCGCGGGAGGGCACGCCCGAGGACCGCAACGCCGAGCTGCTGGTGAAGGCGCCGTTCCCGATGACGGCCACCTACGGATCTCCGCTGGCGGCCGCGCCCAACACGTCCGGCGTGCTGGAACTGGTCGCGGTCAACCGGCGGGACGAGGTAATGCACGCAACCCGGACCGCCGGCGGGTGGTCCACCTGGGCCCAGTTCGACGGGGCGCTCCGCTCGGTCACCGCCGTGCAGACCGCCGCGCTCACCACCCAGATCTTCGGCATCAACCGGGGCGGTGAGCTGTTCAGCCGCGCCCAGCGCACGACCGGCGGCTGGAACGGCTGGGTGAAGATCGACAGCGTGCCGCTGACCTCGGTCGCCGCGGGCTGCAACGGCGACGGTCGGCTCGAACTCATCGCCACCGACGCCGACGGCCAGATCTGGCAGACCACCCACACGAGTCCCACCGACACCACCTGGAAGCCGTGGGCCCGGTTCGACGGCGAACTGCGTCAGGTGGCCATGACCCGGCTCAAGGACAAGCGGCTGGCACTGTTCGGCGTCAACGCCGCGGGCAAGGTGTGGCACCGCTGGCAGCAGCCGACCGGGGGGTGGTCGAGCTGGATGGATCTGAGTCTGGGCACCCCGGTGGCCTCGGTCGCCGCCGCCGCCAACGGCGACGGACGTCTCGAACTGTTCGGCGTCGACCGGACGGGTGCCATCCTGCACCGCTACCACACCAGCGCCACCAACCCCACCTGGACGAGCTGGGAGCACTTCGGCGGGACGATCGGCGCCATGAGTCACCTGGCCGCGGCGACCACGACGGCCGGGGTGATGGAGGTGTACGCGACGGAGCGCACCCGGGTGGAGGGCACCAGCGAACTCGGGGCGGTGTGGCGGCGCTACCAGACCAGCTCGGGGTGGTCCGCCTGGGCCCGGATGGCCGAGCCGGTGGGGCAGTCGGTCGCGGTGCCGAACATCGTCGGGAAGATGCTCATCGACGGGAAGAACGCCCTGTTGAGCGCGGGCCTGCTGTTGGGCACGCAGGCGCCGTCGTCGGTGCCGGACCGGTACGACAGCGGCCGGGTGCTGTCCCAGAACCCGAGGGCCGGCGAGCAGGTCCCGGGCGGCACGGCGGTGAGCGTCACCTACGGCGAGTACTCGGGCGGAAGCCGGTAGGTCCGAGGCACGAGTTCACTGCGGGCCGTTCCCTTCGGGGAGCGGCCCGCGGTGCGTGCGACCGAGATGACAGACGGGGATGACGCCCCCGGCGCCGGGGCACACGGAAAGGGACGGGCGGTGGGGCCGTCGACCCCACCGCCCTCGGATCCTCGGCCGCTACAGGCCGCTGCCGGAGTTGTAGAACCTCACCTCGACATCGTCGTCGCTCACGATGTCGTTATCGAGCACCAGCACGGCGACGTCCGACTCGGCTCCGCTGTCCCACTCGTAGCGGCCCAGCGTCAGACCTTCGATCTCGTCGTCGTCGGACGGGTCGAAGTCGACCACGCGTCGTCCGCCGTACGCGCCGTTGGCCAGGTCGTAGGCGCTGATGTCGAAGGTCGCGTTCGACGTCAGGTACAGATGGCCGCCGGCGGAGATGTGGCCGCCCTGCACCTCCTTGATCTCCCGAGACAGCGGGATCGACCGCAGCCAGCGATATGCGTTGGCCGGGTCGTAGACGTTGACCCGGTCGACGGACTTGATGGGCTGGTCGCTCCGCCCGAACGCCGAGCTGTAGAGCAGACCGTCCCGCGGATTGATCGCGACCCAGGGAATCGAGGTGCCCTGCGGCCGGTTTCCGTCCCCGCCGAGCGGGCCGATGAAGTCCGTGCGCATCGTCTCCGGATCGACCACCCACACGTTTGCCGGTTCCACGGCCACCACGATCCGGCGTCGCACGGGATCCCAGACCGGCGGACCCAGGTGGTTACCGGCGTCAGCCGGGAGGGCCAGGTAGCCGAGAACGCGATCGTCACCCTGGGGGAAGCGCGGCCCGAACTTGTAGAGCCGGCGGTGATCGGAGTCGTTGCTGCCGACGTACCAGTTCACACCGTCCGTGGTCAGGCCCTGCGCCTCCTCGGTCCAGTCCTCGTTGCTGAAGTCGGCGGTCGTCGTCGCGCGCCAGTTCGAGGGGTTGGACATCGGCGGTGCCGGCGGCGCCGGCGGCAGGTCGCCCCCCAGGGCAGCCCACGCCGACCATCCACCGGCATCGCTCTGCCATCGGTGCCAGACGTTGCCCTGAGCGTTGACCCCGACCAGCTCGATGCGACCGTCGCCGCGGCGATCGGCAGCCACCGACTGCAGGCTCCCGTCGAGCGCCGCCCACGACGACCAGTTGTTCGCCCCGGCGGTCGTCTGCCTGCGCTGCCACAGCTCGTCGCGGGTGTTGGTGCCGATCAGCACCAGGGAGCCGGTGCGGTCGCGCGCGACGGCCAGTGACGTCAACGTGCCGTCGAGTGCGGCCCAGGCCGACCAACCGCCGGTCTGCTGCCAGCGGTGCCAGATCCGGCCCTCGGCGTTCAGGCCGAACAGCTCCAGGCGGCCGTCCGCGTTGGCCTCCACCGCCACGGACCGCAGCCCACCGTCCAACCGGGCCCAGGGCGACCACGTCGTCGACCCGGCTGCGGTCTGCCAGCGGTGCCATACCTGGTCGTTGGTATCGGTGCCGAACAACTCCAGGCGGCCGTCGGCGTTGCGACCCAGGGCCAGCGAGCGGTACGTGCCGTCGAGCCCGGACCATCCCGACCAGCCGTTGCCCGCCTGCCGCCGGTGCCAGACCTTGCCCTCGGCGTTGACGCCGAAAAGCTCGACGCTGCCGTCCTGGTTCGCCTCCGCCGCCATCGAACGGAGTGCGCCGTCCAGCGACGACCACTCGGTCCACGTCTGCGCGTCCGAGGCGGACTGCGTGCGCACGCTGAGGCGGTCGGTGCCATCCCTGCCGAACAACGTCAGCCGGCCGCTCGCGTCCCGTGCCACGGCCAGCGTGCCGTGCCCGAGAACCCGGTCGGTAGCGGCGTGCGTGGCAGCCGGCACCATGGTCACCGCAGCGGCCAGGACGGTTACCGCGCCCAGGACCAGCGACCCGAGGCGACGCGACCCTCGGATGGACTTCCTCACCCTGTCTCCCTTCAGAAAAGCATGGAGAGCTGGCCCGGAGTCACCCCGGCGGTCCCGGTGCGGCTCCGGGCCAGCCCGGAAAGCGGTCACCCCGCGGTGGGGTGCACGGTTCCGTTCGCCGTCACGTCGCAACGGCCGTCACCGTTGCGGTCACCGAATGCCGTCACCTTGTCGGCCGTGATGGTGGACTGGCGCAGGTGGTGCCAGCCGAGGGTCGCGGACTGGTACCACCAGTTCGCGCCGGACGCCAGGAAGGTGTCGTTGGTGCCGTCGCCGTCGAAGTCGCAGACGGTGGACCTGGTGCCGGTCGTCGCGTTGAACCCGAAGGTGTTGGCAGAGGCGTGTAGCCCGGTCTCGTTCTGCACCATCGCCGCGTCGTCGAGCGCGCTGCCGAACTCCTGCCGGTGGGTGAAGACGTTGTTCGACACGTACATGCCGATGCTCGGCGTACCGCGCAGCTTGATGCCGGTGCCCGCGCTGTAGAGGATCGTGTTGAACTTGATGTCCATGAACTCACCGGCGAGCCCGCAGTTGTAGCTACTCAGGCCGCACGAGTCCCGGGCGTGCATGTCGATCATGTGGGTGTGGTAGACGTCGGTGTTCCAGCCACCGTTGGGCAGGACGAGGTTGTTGTACATGCGGTAGCCGCTGCCCTCACGGCCGTCGCCGGCCACCGCGTGGCGGTTCCAGTCGAACACGTTGCGTTCGATGAGGACGAAGCCGCCATTGCGCACCGCGACGCCGTACCCGCCCCCGTGACCGCCACCGAAGATGTCGCCGGTCTGGTGCTGGTTGTGGTGCATGTAGTTGTCCACCACACGGACCATGCTGGCGGGGTCGTCGTCCTTGCCGAGCCGCCCCTGGCCGTCGTCGACCAGGACGGTCGAGCCGCGCCAGCCGTACAGCTCGCTGTGGTCGATCTGCACGTTGCGGCTGGAGAAGATCCGGATGGCGTCGCTGTCCTCCTCCTCGGTCTCCGCGGGCTCCTCACCCTGCCCGCCGTCGAGGCGGATGCCGCTGATGCGGACGTTGTCGGAGGTCACCTGGGCCGGGTCGTGCCCCAACTGGAACAGCACCCGGGGGAAGGACGTGGTGAACAGGCGGGGACCGCGCGGGTGCACCGAGGTGTCGCCGAGGATCTGCACGCCGGCCGCGATACGGATGAACTCGCGGCCGCTGAGGTCCAGGTTCACGTCGCCGACGATCTTGATGATCGCGTTGGGCACGGTCACCGCGTTCGCGAACAGCTCGGCCTGGGTGTTGTGGGTGATCCAGTACAGCGGGGCGAGGTCACCCGCGAGCTTGGTGAAGTCCGACCAACCGTCCTGCTGCTGCGCACGCACCAGGCTCTCGCCGGCGCCGTTCATGACGACGTGCGCGATCCGCCCGTTCGCGTCCGCCTCCGCCGCCATGGTGCGCGCCTGGCCGGGCACCGGATCCCAGCCCGTCCATCCGGCGCCGCCCTTGTCGATCTGCCGGCGGTGCCACATCTGCTCGGCCGCGTTGGCCCCGAACAGCTCCAGGCGGCCGTCCGCCGCCTTCGCCACGGCCAGCGACTTCAGCGTGCCGTCGAGCTTGGCCCACGCCGACCAGCCGGCGGGGCGGGTCTGCGCGCGATGGAAGATCTCACCCGCGTCGTTCAGGGCGAACAACTCGACCCGGCCGTCCTCGTTGGTCTCCGCCGCGACGGTCCGCATCAGGCCGTCGTTGAACAGCGCCCACGGGCCGAAGGTGTGCGAGCCGGCGGTCGTCTCGGCCCGATGCCAGACCTGGCCCAGGTTGTTGGTGCCGAAGAGCTCCATCCGGTTGTCCTGGTTGCGGGCCACGGCCAGGGACGTCAGCTCGCCCTCGATCGAGGTCCAGGACGACCAGCCGCCCCCGGGAAGCTGCCATCGGTGCCAGATCAGGCCCTGGTCGTTGATGCCGAACAACTCGACGTCGTTGGTGCCGTTGCTCTGGGCAGCGACCGAGCGCAGTGACCCGTCGAGCTGGCTCCAGCCGCTCCAGGCCGAACCAGGCCCGGACTGCCAGCGGTGCCACACCCGGTCGGCACCGTCCGTGGCGAACAACTCCATGGCGCCCAACGCGTTCCTGGTGAGCGCTGGCGTACCGAGGTCAAAGCTGATCGGCTCGGCGAAGGCCGGCGAGGCGGGCGCGGCGATCACCGGCACCGCGGTCGCCACCATCATCACCGCAGCCGCGGCCCAGCCCGTACACCGTCTTGCTGAACGTGCCGAGCCACGGACCCTTGCCCGCAGATGTGTCATCGTTGCCTCCTTGAGCCCGGCGGGCGTCCGCACGCCGCCGGCTGTCGTGCCTGTCTCAGGGACGGCGTGACAAGGCCCTCGGAACAGTGTTCCGAGGGCCTTGTCACGGTTGTCCTCGCTCACCCAACCGACGTTCCATCGCGTTCCGTGGCGGCGGGTGCCCGGACGGGCGCCGCACGTCGAGGACGGTCGGGCGGTCGGGCCCGACCTATGGCCTGATCTTGAGACCGTTGTCCAGAGCAGTCCAGCCACTCCAACCGGAGGCGGTCTGGTGGCTACCGGACACCTTGCCCGCAGCGTCCACCGCGAACAGCTCCACCCGGCCGTCGGCGTCGGACCCGGCCGCGACGCCGTAGTAGGTCCCGTTCAGCTGGCTCCAGGACGACCAGCCGTTGCCATCGGCGCGCTGCGCCCTGGTCCACAGCATCCCCTGCGCGTTGGTGCCGAAGATCTCCAACCGCTGCTGCGCGTTGCGAGCCACCGCGACGGTCTTCAGGGTGCCCTCGAGCCGGTCCCAGTTCGACCAGCCGCTGGGAAGCATCTGCCAGCGGTGCCAGACATCGCCCGACGCGTTGAGCGCGAAGACCTCCACGCGTCCGTCGCCGTTCGCCTCGGCGGCCACGAAGCGAGCGGTCATCCCCAGGGTCGACCAGTTGGACCAGTCGCTGGTCGTGTTCCTGGTATTCTGCCAGCGGTGGCTGACCTGGCTGTCCTGGTTCGTGGCGAACAACTCGAGGCGACCCGCGCCGTTGCGCGCCACGGCGACAGACGTGAACGGACCACCCAGCGACGCCCAGGCCGACCATCCGCTCGTGGTCTGCCAGCGATGCCAGAGGGTGCCCTCCTTGTTCACGCCGAACAGTTCGAGCCGCCCGTCGTCGTTCTTCTCCATGGCCATGGACCTGAGCTGCCCGTCGAGCTGAGACCAGGCATTCCAGGTCGCCGATCCGGGCTGCTGCTGCGCGCGGCAGTGCACCGAGTCGTGGATCGAGGCGCCGCACAGCCGGACGAGGCCGTCGCCGCCGACCGCCGCCGCGATCGAGGATCCGTTGGCCGGGCCGGGGCCCCGCAGCGAGGCCAACGCCGCACGCGAGGTCGGGTAGCTGCTCACCTCGACGGCGCGGTCCCGCGCCTTGCTGTAGTCGAACGCCGGAAGCGGATCGCCGCGTCGCAACTCCGTGGTGACGAAGTCGTAGCCGTCGTGGTTGAAGGCGGTGCAGCGCAGCTGCACCTCCACCGGCTGCGGATTCGGGTCGACGGGCCGGTCACCCCACAGCGGCGTCGCCCCGCACGTCGGTTCCAGCCTCTCCATGTTGCGCTGGTTCGCCGCGATGAGTTCGTCCTTGAGCAGGGTGGTGCTGAAGCCGGCGTTCGCCCGGGCGAAGAGGGCGATCGGTCCGACCGTGTTCACCGCGAATCCCATGACATCGACAGCGGCCCGGTTGTCCACGACGTTGATGTACGCCCTGGCCTTGGCCACACAGTCGGTCGCCTGAACAGCGAACGCCTGGGCGTTGTCGGGGCTGAGCGCCTCGATGTCGGCGAACGTGATCACCGCGTTGCGGGTGCAGGTCTCCACGTCGGCCGCCGCGATCTCACCGATCTCGTCGAGCACCTCGGCCACCTGCTCGCCGACCTGGGCGATCGATGCCTGCAGCTCGTTGACCGCCTGCTCGAGCGTCATCTCGTTGCCCAGCAGGGTCTTGTAGACGTCGTATGCGGTCTTCGCGTAGCCGGCGTACTTGGCGTACTCCTCAAGCTTGTCGAGGGTGTCCGCCCGGGCGGGCGACGCCATCGTGAGCGCCATCATCGTGGCAACCGCCGCCGTGGTGACACGACGTGCGCCTCTTCGCACTTCCGACGATTTCACGTGAGCCCTTCTCTGGATGCTTCATAGGTCACGCCGGGTGCTGGCGTTCGTCACGCCTGTCCGGTCATGTCCGACGCGTTCCACACCGTTCCCTCCGGCCGGGATCTCCGCCGGCAGCCGCGCCAGTTTCCGCAGGCACGCGGCGTAGGTCGCCTGCGACGACGGCACCTGGGGCCGCAGGATCGACACGGCCCAGGTGAGCAGGTGTCGCACGCTGGCGAGGTCGCCCACCGCCTCGCAGCAGGAAGCGAGGTTGTAGAGGGTCGGAGTGAGGTCGAGATGGTCTTCGCCCAGACAGGTCACCTTGATGCTCAGCGACTCCTGCAGAGGGATGCTGGCCGCTGCGGCATCGCCCTGACGGAACAGGAGGGACCCCAGGTTGTGCAGTGTGACGGCCACCTCGTGGTGCACCGAACCGTACTCGCGGCGCTGGTGGTCGAGGCAGCTTTCGAGCAGCCGTTCCGCCTCGGCCCACGAACCGCTGTCGATGAGGATCGCCGCCAGCGCCGCCTCGTCCGCGACCAGCGCCCGACCGTCGAACCGCGGCTGGGCGGTCCGCACGGCGATGCCCACCCGGGCCAGCCGCTCAGCGCGACCCAGGTCCCGTTTCACGTGTGCCAATCCCGCCTGGTTGTGCAACACGGCGGCGAGATCGCCCGCCCTCGTCGGGGGCGTGGACAGCAGCGAGAGCGACCGCTCGTACAGGTGCTCCGCCTCGTCCAGGCGACCGAGATACTTGAAGAGCATGCCCAGCTCGTTCAGCATCACTACCAGCAGGTCGCGGTCACCGGGCCCGGCGTCGAGGGCTTCGATCGCGGCGGCCGCCGTCGAGACGGCCGAGGCGTAGTCGCCCTCGGCCGCATGGCGGCGGACGGCGTGCAGCGCGTTGTCTGCCTTCTGATCCACGGCTGTCTCCCTGCCGGGCCGCGCATGACGACGTGCCGGCGGACCCGGTCCGCCGGCACGACAATCTCCGCGGCGCTTGCGCCGCTAGGCCTGTCCGGGTGGACCGGCCGGGTGCGGGCCGATGTAGAGCCCTCCGGCGGCGGTCGGCGTCGGCGCGGTGCCGGCCGGGCCGCCGGCGTGGACGACTACCGCGCCGGCCACCAGGGCCAGCGCGGCGAGGCCGGTCAGCATCGCCATGGACATCCTCGTCATGACTCCCCCTGTCGGTGTGCTGTCGGGATCGGTCACAGGAGGACCTGGTTGTGGTTCTGACCGCACGCCCAGTCCGGGCACGAGTCACGGAGGGCCTGCGTCCCCGCCTCGATGGGAGAGGCGTCGCCCACGGAGGCCGCGACTGCACCCGCCCCGAGCAGCGCCGCGAGAATCAGGAGGCGGGGGAACCGCCTCACCCTGTCTTCGGCGGAGTGCGATGGCATCTTCACTAACGGCTCCTTCCAGGCACGTTGCGTCTCTCGGATATGCCGTGCCGGTCCGTTCCAGTTGGTTCCGCACCAGTGCCCGGTCCGCCGGTGCGCGGACGCGTGACCGCCCTACGGCCCGCCCTCGGTCATTCCGAGCGCCGATCGCCGAGCTGCGTCACCGCAGCGCGCAGCAGAACGGACGCCCCGTGGGTCAGCGGCTCCCCGTGCCCGAAGCAGGCGATCTCGACATCCAGGTCGGCCTGCCGCTCCATGGACCCGGCCGCCTGCTCCGGATCGACGTTGAACACCCCGAGGATCACCGTCCCGTCGGGCAGTCGCGCGATCGTGTCGCCGGTGAAGAGGACCCTTGACCGGGGCAGGTGGAAGGAGACGCTGCCCGCGGTGTGCCCCGGCACCGCCACCGCGACGGCCGGCTCCCCACCGAGATCGATGACGTCACCGTCGTGAAGCCGGTGGTCGACCACCACCGGGGCGGCGGGTTGCGGGGGCTTCCCGCCGTGGACCTCGTCCCAGAGGCGCTGTTCCCAGTCGGTCAGCAGCGGCGGCCGGCCTTGCTCATGACCCTCGAGCACCGGGGTGTCCGCCTGATGTGCGTACACCGTCACGTCCGCCCACGTCGTGATCTCCGCCGCCGAGCCGGCGTGGTCGACGTGATGATGCGTCAGTAGCAGGCGCCGCACGTCGGCCGGTCGATGACCGAGGCTCTCGATCCCCGCCGCGATGGCGGGTGCCGATCCCGGAACACCGGAATCGATCAGCGTCAGCCCGTCCGCGCCACGCCACAGGTACGCGTGGCCCACGGGAAAGCGGAACATGTAGAGATTCGGTAGCAGCTGCATGACGTCCACAACCGGCGACGATATATTTGACGGACCCTTGCCGACAAATGCGATTATGCCTTCTCAGCTCGCAGCGAACGGAAGCATCGATCAGCGATGGCCGAACCCACCGGGCGGAACAGCGTGGAACAGGATGGAACGCGGCAAGGACAGGGCGCGTGTCGATCATTGCGATCGGGATGACAAGTCGGTTCTCGTGGTGGACGGGTGCCCGACGGCAATCCGTGGGCTGCGGTCGGTCCCGCGATATGCGAAATTGCCCAGCTCCCGGTCTTCCCATTCGCGGAATCGCATGTACCATCTGGTACATGAATTATGGAGAGACGATCATCACCACGGCGAGGACCGCGGCCGCCTGGGCGGCGGTGGCGGACGTGACGGGCTGGCCCGAATGGACGGCCTCCATGGCGGAGGTGGCGCCGCTCGACCGGCCGACACTGGGCGTGGGCAGCCGGTTCCGCATCCGCCAACCCGGCTTCCCCACGACCGTGTGGCGGGTCTACGACCTGCAACCGGGTGTGTCGTTCGCCTGGGAGACGCACGCGCCGGGGGTGCACACCTTCGCCTATCACCGGGTGGAGGCCCAGCCCGACGGGACGACCCGGATCAGCATCGGCATCGAGCAGAGCGGGGCGCTCGCCTGGCTGGTCGCACTGCTGACCGCGTCGCGGACGCGACGGTACCTGCGGATGGAGGCGGCCGCGCTGAAGGCGGCCGCGGAGTCAGGAACCATCCCGTCGCCGGCCGAGGCCGCCGGGGACACCATGGACGAAGGGGTACGCCGCACCGGTGGCCGGTGATGCCCGGGAGGCGCTGCTCGACCGCTGCGTCAATCTCCTGAAGGAGGGCGGGTTCAGCCAGCTCAGCCTCCGCGAGATCGCTTCCGGCGCGGGCACGAGCCATCGCATGCTGCTCTATCACTTCGGCAGCCGGGAGGGCCTGCTCACCGAGGTCGTCCGGCGGGTCGAGGCGGAGCAGCGCGCCGCGCTCGCGGACCTCGCCGCAGAGCTTGACGACCCGGTCGAGGTGAGCCGCCGTTTTTGGCGGCGCCTGGCCGACCCGGCCCTGGCGCCGGCGGAGCGGCTGTTCTTCGAGATCTATGCGCACGCGCTGTTCGACAAGTCCTGGACCGACTCATTCCGCGCCTCGGTCATCGCCGCCTGGGCGGGCCCCGTCGAGGAGTTGTTCACCCACTTCGGCTGGGCCGGCCCGGAGGCCAGGCGGCGGGCCCGGTTGAGTCTCGCCGCGACACGAGGCCTGTTGTTGGATCTGCTGATCACCGGCGACCGAGACGTCCTGGACGCCGCCGCCGAACTTTTCGCCGAGCTCATCACGGCACCGCCACCGACCGGGGCGTGAGCACGCGGGTTCCGGTTGAGCGTCCGCCCGTGCCCGTGCCCGTGCCGGACACGGCGCCGCGAAGCGCAGCACTCCGACCGGTGACTCATCCCCATCTCGTTATCCGGTGGATGAAACTGCCGAATCGTGTCCTCATCGGCTCGAACGAGACGGGCGGCAGCCGGCACGGTGTTCCCGCCGGCCGAGCGAGCACGGCCGTCACCCGCCGGGGAAGCGGTTCCCCCGACGGGTGATCCAGTGGGCAGCCAGCGCACCAGCCGAATGACGATCCGGCCAGGCAGTACATGGAGCCGCACGGCACAGGCGGCCGTGGTCAGCCCTCCCACTCCTCGAATTGTCCCCAGCCCCAGTCGACGCCGTACTGCATCTGACCGACCAGGTAGGCACCCCTCGTCAGGTTGAAGATCCGCTGACCACACTCGTGGGGCACGATCCGCCACTCGTACACAGGCGTCGCCGACCACACCAGATTGATGCCCCACTCGCGCACGCCGTACTTCAGGTAACCTCCCCCCGGCATGTAGATCGCAGCATTCGTCTCCGGGTTGACCCAGCCGTCATCAGGCAGGCCCTGACCGAGCACGGTT
Organism: Micromonospora sp. RP3T; assembly: GCF_003027925.1. GTDB lineage: Bacteria > Actinomycetota > Actinomycetes > Mycobacteriales > Micromonosporaceae > Micromonospora. Next base: position 29,252 of record NZ_PYPS01000040.1, on the reverse strand, counting down.
ACCCGCGACTGCGGCCACTCGGTCGGGATGATGTTGATTCCCTTGGGCTGGCTGCCGTACTTGTAGGCGTTGTCGCCTGGCCCCTCGCTTATTCTCATGGGCCCGTAGCCCCCACTCCAGGTGGGAAGGCCGTGCCAGTACTTGCCATCTGCCGCTTCGCAATAACCGGGGCCGTAGCTGCCGGCCGCCTTCGCGGGCACGGCGGGCAGTGCGGCAGTCACGGCAACCACCGCTACGGCACCCAACCGCTTCAGCGCCATCATCACGCTTTTGCTCCTATAGTTCCGTCAACACCCGACGAGGTGCCGGTGGACAAACACGCCGCTCCTAGTACCGGACGGGCCCGGGCCCCCACCGCAGCATCGGCCCCGCGCCGGTGTCCGGACCCATCGCCAGATACGCATCAATAGACGCATCAGGCGTGCCGATGTTGTGAACCAGTTGATCGCCGGACGATCCGGCCGGCTCGATCAGCCACTCGTACACGGGGGTGCTCGACCAGACCAGCCCGATGCCCCACTCCCGGGCGCCGTGCTTCAGATATCCGCCGCCGGGAAAGTACAGGGCGACCCTGGTCGTCGGAGTGATTGGCGCATCACGGGGAAGCCCCTCACCGTACACATAGATCTGCGACCTCGGCCAGTCGGTCCAACCGATGTTGATCCCATATCTACGGGTCTCATAGTGCAGAGAGTCGTCGTTCTTGTATGCCTGTCGGGCAAGGTTTCTCATCGGCCCGTAGCCTTGGCTCCAGGTAGGAAGGCCGCGCCAGTGGTAGTCCAGGTCCGAGGCCGTCCAGGCCGGCCCGACCACTGGCGCTTCGGCTGCCGTCGCTGCCGGCTGCATCACCGCGAGCAGGGCCACTGCCACAGCCGCGGCCAAGCCCGATCGCATCCTTCTCATAAGAATCCTTTCAAGGTTTTGTCACCTTGCTCCGAGGACGTTCCAGGCCGTTCCGTGACGCGCCCCGTGGTCCTCCGGCCGGGAGGTCTCCTCACACGCTGCCGAGTGCCTCGGTGGGAGGCATGCGGGCTGCCCGGACCGCTGGGTAGATGCCGGCGACCGCACCGATGGTGATCGTCGAGCCGATGCCCGCGACGATCGCCCACGCGGGTGTGACGGAAGGCCACTGCTGGAAAGAGGCGTAGGTGATGGTGATGGTGGCTCCGAGCATGGCGCCGGCGATGCCACCGAGGGTGGACAGCAACAGAGACTCCGTCAGGAACTGGAGGCGAATCTGGCCGCGGGTGGCACCCAGCGCGCGGCGTAGGCCGATCTCGGTTCGTCGTTCGAGCACAGAGATGAACATGATGTTCGCGATGCCGACGCCGCCGACGAGCAGTGCCACCGCGCCGAGGCCGAGCAGGAGCCCGTTGAAGGCTCGTTCGGCGGCACGTTTCGCGGTGAGGGCATCGGACGGTCGGGAAACGACGACCTCGTACGGTGCGGCCGGGTTGGCGGTCGCGGCGAGCACATCGCGGACCGCGGTGACCTGATGCTCGGCGGCACGCAGGTAGACGATGCTCGGGTCGGTGTCGGCCGCGAGATAGTCGGCGGCTGCGCGGGCACCGATGAGGGCGGCGCTGTCGAGTTCGGGCACCAACGGCACTGGTCGCAGGATGCCGATGACGGCGAAACGCTCGTCAGCGATCTGGACCAGGACGTCCGGCCCGGCTGTGGTGATGCCCAGCCGTCGGGCGGCTTCGGCGCCGAGGACGACTGCGGGGTGCTCAGCAGTGGCGGGGTTGAGCCAGGCGCCGTGGGCGATCGCCGCCCCCGTCGTGGTGGGTAGGTCGAGGTCGCTGGCGTAGACGATGACGCCACTGGTGCGTTCGGCGGGGATGTGGTCGTTGCGATAGACGTGGATGTCGTCGGGCAGCCTGCTCAGCGAGACGGCGGCGCGGACCGGCCCCACCCGCTCGATCATCGCGACGGCCGCGTCGGGCAGCCGGCTGGTGTCTCCGTCGGCATTCTTGCCGCCCTGAACCACCAGCAGATTGGTGCCGAGGGCGTCGAGAGTGCGCTCCAGGTCGGCCCGACCCGAGGCGGAGATCCCGACGACGCACAGCATCGCGGCGATCCCGATCGCGACGCCCAGCGCGGACAACACCGCGCGCAGCGGCCGCGTACGCAGCCCGGTCGCCCCGACCCGCAGCACGTCACCAACGGTCAGCCGGCTGACCGACAACGCTGAGCTGTCCGGGTGAGCGCGTGCACGGGTGTCGGAACCTGTCACGGGGTCACCGCCTCCTCCTGCGTTCCGCATGGCAGCCGATTCGACGTGCCGGCGTGAACGCGTCCGTCACGGACCCTGATCTGTCTGGGGAGGCCGGCGGCGAGTTCCACGTCATGCGTGATGATCACGACGGTGGTCCCGGCGGTGTTCAGTTCCCGCAGCAGAAAGGCGATTCCCTCGCCCGCCGCGGTGTCCAGATTGCCGGTGGGTTCGTCGGCCAGCAGCAGGGCGGGAGCACCGACGACAGCTCGGGCGATGGCAACGCGTTGGCGTTCGCCGCCGGACATCTCGTGCGGACGGTGCCACAGCCGGTGGCCGAGTCCCACCCGGTCCAGGGCTTCGCCGGCCAGCCGGCGCCGTCGCGTCCTGGACACCCCGGCGTACAGCAACCCGTCGGCCACGTTGTCCAGCGCGCTCACCCCGGCGGCCAGATGGAACTGCTGGAACACGAATCCGATCGTGCTCGCCCGGAGCGCGGACAACTGCCGGTCGGACAGCGTTGTCACGTCGTGGCCGGCGATCCGCACCACGCCGGACGTGGGCCGGTCCAACGTCCCGACCAGGTTGAGCAGTGTGGATTTGCCGGATCCGGACGGGCCGACAATCGCGGCCAGCTCTCCGGTCCGGATGTCCAGGTCCGCGTCGACCAGAGCGTTGACCCCACCCGGGTACGTCTTCGACACCCTGGACAGTTCCACCACCGGGCGCTGGCCGGGGGCCGTGGTCATTGCGCCATCCCCACGGTCATGCCCTCCTGGACCTCAGGTCCGCTGACTTCGACCCTGCCGTCGGCGTACAATCCTGTCTCTACCGGGATGATCCTGGACGCACCGCCCTCGATCACCTCCAGTCCGTGCCCGCCCTCGGTCAGGGCCAGCAACGCACCGACCGGGACCACCAGCACGCCCTTCCGTTGCTCGGCCACGAAGCGAACGGTCGCGGGGCCCTCGTCGGAACCGCCGAAAGCCTTGGGATCGGCCAACGCCACCACGACCTCGACGACCGGCCCCTGGCCGCCGCCGCGATCCTGATCTTCGGCCGGGGTCCGCACCGAGCGCACCACTCCCGGCGCCTGCGCCCCGTTGCCCAAGGCGACGGTCACCTTCGCCTTCGGCTTCGCCAACGCCTGGTGGTGCGCGGGTAGCTTCGCCGTCACGAGGCGCTCGGTGCCGGTGAACGACAACACCGGCCCACTGGCGACCTGGCCGGCGACGAGCTTGTGCGCGGCGACCCGGACCGAAGCGGGAGAGTAGAGCACCCGGCCGAGTTCGACCACGCCGGTGGGCTCAACACCGAGGTCCTTCTGCCACCGACGTACGGCTCCGGCCGTCTGCGCCGTGAACTGGTCATCGACGACGAACCCGGTGTAGCCCAGAGCCTGCAGGTTCTGCTCGAACTGCCGCACGTCCGCACCCCGGGTGGCCGGCACGGCGGGCGGAGTCGCGCCGGTACCGGTCGGCGGGGTGCCGCCGTCGCCGCCGTTCTGCTGCGAGCCGGACCGGCCGACGGTCAACTCCCGGTACGCCGGGAGCTTGCCGTACAACAACACCACCGGCTTATCATCGACCCAGAACAGTGCCTCCCCCCGCTTCACCGTCGCGCCGACGCCAGCGAGCCTGGTCACCGTCCCGGACAACCTGCTCTCCATCAGCAGTTCCGGGCCGTAGGCCAACTCACCTCGGGCCGTGACCACATCGACCAGGGTGTCCCTGACGACGGTTGTCGTGCTCGGAACGGCCGCCGGCCGGACCGACCCGGCCCGCGAGTTCTGCCGGACCAGCACACTTCCCGTTGCCGTCCCGGCGAGAACGATGATGGCGATCACCGCCCACCGGCTCCGCCGCGACGCACGTGTCCGAGTTCTCCCGTCCGCCGACTCGGCCACACGGACGCCGGCCGCCGGCCCCGGTACGGCAGAAGTAACATCGTTCGCCGCCTCGCCACCGCCGCGGGCAACAAGCGCATCGCGTCGCGCACGGTCATCCTGCTGCCGGTCGTGAGTCACCCCGATGCTCACTTTCCCGCCTTGACGGCAGGGTCATCGAGCGTCCCGCGACACGCCTCTTCGGCAGCGCGGTACTCAGGGGCGTCCTGGTCGGAGCGGTCGGGGTTGTCGTTCACCATTCCACGGGCGTCCAGCACCGGTTCGGGCATGTCGATCCCCTGACGACGCATGCATTCCCGGAACGGGCGTTCCCGGGTGAGGTCGGCGGCATCGAATTTCACCGGCCAGGCCTCGGGGAGGAAACTCTTGCACGCTGCGAACGCCTCGGGCGATATCTTGATCCAGCCACGCGTCCCATCCGTCGACAAGATGGCCGACGCGCCCTTGGTGCTGCCGACGGGCAACGGCTTTCCTTCGACCGGGTCAGGCAGCCTCACACCGTTCTCGTTCATGCACCGCGTATAGCTGAGCGCCTTGTCGTAAGCGCTGGCCCTGCCCGGTGCGGAGGATGCGCCCTTCGTGGCCCCGGCAGCGGTCTCCGTGGGCTGTCGGGGCGTGGCGGTGGCGGTCTGGGCCGGCTTCTGAGCAGTTGCCACGCGGGCATCCCCGGTGTCTGCCGAGCCGCCGCACCCGCTCAGGCTGATTGCCGAGACGGCAGCTACGAACAGCCCGAATACCGGGAAGGGTCGAGTGGTCGTCATTTTCTGTTCTCCTTTTTCGGGCAGCTCTCATCCCCGGCAGTCACGCAGCCGGTTCGAGTTGGCCTACCAGATCTTTTCGACGCCCGCCGCCTGCGGCGTGCAGGCACTGACTCAGGGCAGGACACCGGCCCGGTCGACAACAGCAACACGCAGGATCGCCTGACGTACGGGAGTGTCAGCGACGACAAGTGCGTTGCGACCCGGTACCGGCCGCCAACCGGAGCCAACGATTCTTTGATTCATGCCAAGGTATTCATAGGTGTGCGAATCGAAGATCAGCTCAGTTTCTCCCCCTGGCCCGTCGAAGACCAACGCGACACCCGAGCGACCGGACACGTCCACCACACCGGCCTTCAGCCGGACGCCGGGAATCCGGCCGATGGCATCGAACACGGCTGCCTGGACCTGCGGTGACAGCCTGCCCAGACGAAGGACTTCGGCGGCATTCGCCAGAGCGGGAACGTCAGCCCCCGCGAGGGTCAGCAGATCGTCAGTGGAACCCTTCGCGCGATACAGGTAGTCGTACATCGCGTCACCGTCGGTGGGCAATCCGGCGTCATGGCCGGCGACGAGGCTGCAGCCGGCGATGGAGGCGTCCTGCCGGACTTTGCCGCTGGGGGCCTTTCGGCAGGGCGCCACCGGCGTTTCCTGCCAGTTGCCGCCGCTCGTGCGACGCTGGATCAGGCCGCCACGGCTTCCGTCGGCCGAGCGCCACTGCCTGACCACCACGGGCTCGCCGACCTCGAACACGAGCCGCGACTCGCGCAACCGGAACTTCTGGACCACCTCGATCCATTCGGTGAACACAAACTGATCGGCTCGTGGCTTCTGCGCAGCCCTGGTCGTCGCCTGCGCAGCCGCCAGCTGCAACACCTGCGCGGGCGTGCGCGCGACGACCTGCGAGACGTCGGGCTTGCGGCTGCCCGGCTCGACCCCGGGTAGCGTCAGCGCCGTGATCGCCGCTGCGGCGGCAACCGCCGTTGCGGCCGGGGCCAGTACGCGCCAGCGCAGCGACCGCACACCCGCCCACAGGCGGCGGGAGTGGGACACCTCGGCGTGGCGCAACCTGGTGAGGACGCGGTGGCGGAGATCCACGGGGGGCTGTTCGACCGAGGGCTTCAGCCCTTCACCCAACCCACGCAACAGATCCAGGTCAGACTTCATCTCCACTCCCCGCAACGACAGACGGATCGGTACCGCCGAGCGCCTCGCGTACCCTGCGGCGCGCCCGGTTGAGTCGGGACCGGACCGTGCCCAACGGAATGCCCACCGCAGCGGCGACCTCCTCGTAGGTGAAGTCGCACCATGCGATGAGCAGCAGCACGTCACGGTCACCGGCCGACAGCCGCCCCAACGCCCGGGCCAGCGACGCGTGTGACGCCGCCGCCGCCACCCGCGTGGTGACGTCATCCGCCAGATCACCCACCGCGACCTCGACAGCCGAACGTGCCAACGCGCGGTAACGCGTACGCTCCGTGCGGTGATGGCGGGCCAACTTGCGGGTCAGGATCCCGAACAGCCACGGTCGGATCTCCGCGCGGCCCGGGTCGTACGAGTCACGCTGCTGGAACGCCGCCAGGAACGTATCCGCAACCACGTCTTCCGCCACGTGTTCTCCCACCCGCTGACAGGCATAGCGATACAGAGCGCCGGCGTATCGGTCGTAGAGGCGCGCGAAGTCCCCGACGTCGTCGTCCGACGTCTTCGGCACACCGCCCTCAGCGCCGATCGCCGCAATCACCATGTCCGCCCAGCCATCTCATCCGCCTACCCGCCGCCCTCAGATCTGTATTTCCACACCACCCCAACCGAGTTCACGCCAGATCGAGCAGCTCCCCATGCCGGGGGCGTCCGCACCATCGGCGACAGTCGTCGGGACACCTTCGAGGCAGCCTGGCCAGCCTCCGCACCGCGCACGACAGCCGGTGAGCAGATCATCCACCCTGCTCACCGATCCCCCACCAGCCGTTGGTGTCGCGGTGGTCGCTGTTTCGAGGGCTACAGTTTCCGGCCGCGTGCGTCCAAGGCGACAATGCCGTCCAGTGGTACGCCCGGCCTCAGCTGCGCCGGCTGGAACCAGAAGATCTTCACCTTCGGATCCCGGCTCCACGTGGCCAGTCGAGCGTCGACGTGCCGGCTCTCGGCGGTACCGACGATCCGCTCCGCCGGGCCGACGAAGTATCCGAAGGTGGGCACTGGAGGGCCCGTCGGGATGGGCCCGGTCTGGTCATAGCCGATCTGGTGAAAGCCCGGCCTGCGGTCGCTGCCCTCGACGTCGTTGACGACGTAGTCCGAGGTCAGTCTCCCGTCGGCGGCGCGGCGGCCGGCGACCAGCCCGATCGTCACGCGGGACTGCCCGGGCACGTCGATCGGGACGAAGTAGAAGACCCGCTCCTCACTGCCGTACCAGATCCCGCTGGCCACCACGTCGCCGACCGGTCGCGGCTCCTGGGTGCTCTCGCTCCGGGTGGGAGTCGCCGTGGGCCGGGTCGCCGTCGCGGTGGCGGCCGGAGGGGCCGTGGGCTCCGGCTCGGGCGGGCGGGCCGCCTGCACGCCGATCGCCACGCTGAGAACGACCGCTACCGACAGCGCCGCCGCCCCTGACCCGGCGAGCCGGCGGCGCCGGCGCAGCCGGCGGCCGTCCCGCATGATCGTGTCCAGGTCGAGGACACGGCGGTGGGCAGGTTCCGTCGCCCTCATCGCCTGGCGGAGCTGCTGTGCCTCGTTCATGTGCAGGTCTCCTGCGTCTCCGGCACACAGTTGCGGGTGCGCAGTTTCGCCAAGGCGCGGGCACTGGTGCTCTTGACCGTCCCGACGGAGACGTCGAGCTCGCGGGCCACCTGCGCCTCCGGAAGATCGAAGTAGTAGCGCAGTACGACGATGGCGCGCTCGCGAGCGCTGAGCGTGCCAAGAATGGCGAGCAACCAGCGACGGGTGACAACCTCGTCGGCGACGTCGCCCCGGTGCTGCTCCGGAAGATCCTCGCTGGGGTATTCGCGAATCGGCCGTCGCCAGGTGTCGATGAGGTGGTTGACCAGCACCGAGCGCGCATACCCATAGGCGTCGCTGCCGCGGACCCGGGACCACGACGCGTATGTGCGGACCAGGGCTGTCTGCGCCGCGTCCTCGGCCTGGTGGTGGTTGCCGGTCATCAGGAAGGCGGCATGCACCAGCCGCCCGGACGCCGCCGAGGCGAACTCGACGAACTCCGCGTCACCCCGGGCCATGCCGGCCTCTTTCACATCCCACGCCGGACAGGACGGTTGGAACGGCGGAGAGGTTGAGTCCGTACGACACCAACTTTGCGGCGGGATCACCCGTCCTCCTCGCTACGCAGCACCGACTGGCGCTGGGTGACGAGGAGAGACACATGGCAGGTAAGACTACGAGCGCGGTTCGTCTCGGCGCGTTGTCGGGGCTGGTGCTGACAACAACGCTGCTGTCGGGGTGTGTGGCACCGGCGTCCGGCAGGCCGACGATCCCGGCGGATCCGGCCGACAGCGCAGATGCTCCGGCGCGCGTGACGTCACCGCCCGAGCCGTCCCGGACGTCTACCCCCGTGACCTATCCCGCTGACGGCGAAAACCGGTGGCAAGGCGCTGCCGCGGAGGTGGGAACCCCGCGTGGTGCCGGGAGGCTGCTGCGCTACCGGGTGGCGGTGGAGCGCGACATCCAGGGCCTGCCCGTGGCCGAGTTCGCGGCGGAGGTCACCGGCACGTTGAACCACCCCCAGGGATGGACCGCGGACGGGAGGCTACGACTGCACCGGGTTGGCTGGGACCAACCGAGCGACTTCACCATCTACCTGGCCACGCCCGGCACTCGTGACGTGTTGTGCCAGGACGCGCCGGACGGCTACACCTCCTGCCGCAACGGCAACCGGGTCGTACTGAACGTGGCCCGCTGGGTGAAGGGGGTTCCCACCTACGGGGCAAGCCTCGCCACGTACCGCCGGTACATGGTCAACCACGAAGTGGGGCACCGCCTTGGTCACGGTCACGAGCTGTGCCCGGGCCGGGGGCGACCTGCCCCCGTGATGCAGCAGCAGACGCTGGGCTTGCACGGCTGCACCGCCAACGCCTCGCCGTACCTGGACGGTGAGCGCCACACGGGACCGTCGGGTGCCTATGACGACCCTGTCCCGCCCCGCGATCGAGGCCAGATGTCGGCTCCGCCTAGAAACTGAGGCGGCGTTGACACGTCCAGCTACGCCGTGTCGTCACACGACCTCAACTAACCTGTCTGGGCAGTACACCTAGCGCGTCTCCCAGTAAAGATGCCAGCGTTGGTGCTTGCTGACGAACCTACGGGTGCGTCCCTAACCTTGCGGCCTAACCAGCGTTAAGTGATTTGAGAAACGGCGGTCCGTCGATGGCTAAGGCAATCGACGGCACTGCAGCTTGCACGGCGAGTAGAGGTGGCGCTGCCGCCAGGCATTGGGGGTGGTCGACCCGGCTGATCCGTCGCCAACGCACCAGGGCAGTTTGCACCAAGTCCTGCTGACCAATGCAGATCACCGGTCAGCAGGTAGGCGTACCGCTCCAGGGCTCCACCCCGGTGCTGCGACGTACTCCTCGAACTTCACGGAGCCTCAATGGGGCGGGCAGAGGTCCGCGTTGCACCCGGATTGCGTTCGGCGGTGGACGGTCACCGGTTCGGCTCCCGGGTCGCCGCGCCCGGGTCGAGGTCGCTGATCCGGCGCCGGAGGAAGTCGCGCTCGGCCCCGTTGGCGGTCAGGTCGAGCGCCGCGCGGTAGGCGGCGGACGCCTCACCGCCCCGGCCCAGGCGCCGCAGCAGGTCGGCCCGGACGGCGTGCACGTACGGGTACGAGCGTAACCGGGCATCGTCGGCGAGCCGCTCGACGATCCCCAGCGCCGCCGCCGGCCCCTCGGCGAACGCCAGCGCGGCGGCGCGGTTGAGCTCGACGACCGGTGACGGCTCGACCGCCAGCAGCAGGTCGTAGAGGTGTACGACGCGGGCCCAGTCGGTGGCCGCGAACGTCGGCGCGACGGCGTGGGCCCCGGCGATCGCGGCCTGCAGGGCGAACCGTCCGGGTCGCGGGGCCTGCAGGGACTCGACGGTCCAGCGCAGGCCCTCGACGATCATGACGTGGTCCCACTGCTGCCGGTCCTGGTGCTCGAGCAGCACGAGCCGGCCCTGCGCGTCGAGCCGCGCGGCCCGGCGCGCGTGCGTGAGTAGCAGCAGCCCGAGCAGCCCGCGGGTCTCGCGCTCGACGGGCAGCAGCTGCACGAGCGTCCGGGCCAGGTCGATGGCGCGCTCGCAGAGGTCGTCGCGCACAAGTTGCTCGCCGGTGGGTGCGGTGTGGCCGGTGCTGAAAAGCAGGTGGACGGCGGCCAGCACGCTGTCCAGACGCTCGGGCAGCTCCGCGGCCGTCGGGGTGCGGTAGGGGATCCGCGCCTGGGTGATCTTCTTCTTCGCCCGGGTGATCCGCGCCGCCATCGTCGGCTCCGGCACGAGGAACGCCCGGGCGACGTCGGGCGTGGCCACACCGCAAACGAGCCGCAGGGTGAGGGCGACCCGCGCGGCCGGGTCGAGCGCCCGGTGGCAACACGTGAAGATCAGCCGCAGCCGGTCGTCGGGCACCGCCTCGTCGTCGTCCGCGTCACTGCCGGACGGCGACCCCGAGGCGTCCGCCTCGACGGGTTCGACGAGCAGGGGCAACTTGCGGCGCAGGGCGACCTCGCGCCGCAGCCGGTCGACGGCGCGACGCCGGGCCGTCGTCGTGAGCCAGGCACCGGGCCGCTCGGGCACGCCCGAGCGCGTCCACGCGGTCATCGCGTCGACGTAGGCCTCCTGGGCGCACTCCTCAGCCACGTCGAGGTCGCCGGCGACGCGCACCGTCGCGGCGAGCACGAAGGCCCACTCGCGACGGTGCGCGTCCGCCAGTGCGTCCGCAACCCCACCCGAGGGAGGGCTCGCGGCAGAGGTCACCGGGCCGGGCCGGCGTTCACGTCCATGAGCGGCCGGACCTCGACGCCGCCGAACGGGGCGGGCGTGAGCTTGGCGATCTCGAGGGCGTGGTCGAGGTCGCGGGCCTCGACGAGATAGAAGCCGCCGAACGCCTCCTTGGTCTCGACGAAGGGGCCGTCGGTGACCTCGCCGCCGCGGATCGACGTGGCCGTGGTCGTGGGCTGCAGGACGCCGCCGCCGGTGACCGTGCCGCCGAGGTCGGCGATGGCCTTGGCGAACGCGCCGTGCGCGTCGACCACCGAGCCCCACGCCTCGGGCGTGAGGGTCGCGTAGTCGGCCTCGCGCTCGTAGATCGAGATCATGTACTGCGTCATGTCGGGCTCCTGTCGGGCGTCGTGGGCCGGTCCCTCCGGCCCCGCACCCTTCCGTCGCACAGCCTGGCCCCGGATCGACAACCGGCGCGAGGATTTCTCAGGCGTTCGCCGGTTCGGGGGTCCGGTCGCCGCGCCGGACGGCGGCGAGCAGCATTTGCACGACGTTGACGACCTCGACGCCTTGCCCACGGACCCTTCCGCCTGCTTGGACGTGAGACTGTCGCCGAGCATGACGCGGCAGAACGGGCAGGCCACGGCGGCCTGCTCGGCACCTGTGGCGAGGGACTCGTCCATGGGGGTGTTGATCCGCGTGCCGAGCTTCTCCTCCATCTACATGCGGGCACCGCCGGTGCCGCAGCAGAACGAGCGGTTGCGGTGTCGCGGCATCTCGGTGAGCGCCACGCCGGGCAGCGCGCCGATGACCGCGAGGGTTCGACGAGAGCGAGGCGGTCCGCGCCGCCGAGGAGCTGTTCTGGCGCCGGGGCTACGGCGCTACGTCGCTGGACGACGTGCGAGAGGCGGTTGATTCGGCAGCGGGTGAGTACGGCGTGCTCGGTCGAGGCTGGTATCGCCGGCCGGCGATCCGCACCGGTCCGAGACGCTGTTTCCAGCGCAGGTGCACGATCTTGCGTACCAGGGGCGGGGCAGTCTTGGTCGGGCTGCGGTGCGAACAGCAGCGAGACCCGTTACCGATATTTCCGGTAACGGGTCTCTGACCTATACATCCATGGTGGGCGATACTGGGTGCAGCTGGATGCCGTTCAGGGCCGATAAACGCTGTTCAACGCCATTCAGTGCACCCGTCCGCTCCCATCCCGCTCCCCCCATTCTCGGCACTACACCGCCAGCGGCTGACCGGCCGGTACTTTGAATTGCACCACTCCCGCTTGAGGGTCATCGACGGATGTCGGCGGCTGCCAGCCGGCAGCTCTCGACGTCACACCAGCATGCCGCGCCCGAATGGGTGTCATCATGATCACCTAGAACCTGGTTGGCTAGAGCCCTGTGGCGCCGCTCAATCCGGTACAAATGGTCGAGGAGGATGGGCCACTCAACGTCGTTGCACGGCGAGATCGTGGCCCACGGTTATCAAGGGTGCTTGCGGGTGCTGCGGGACCGGCTCGCCACGATCCGCACGCGGTCCACGCTTGTGACCGAAGTCCGGGTGCCGTCGGCTCGGCGGATCACCGCCTGGATCATGCGTTCCGGCCACAAACTCACCGACGATGAGCGCGCTGATTTCGTCGACGCCCGCATCCGCTGCCCCGGACCTCGACACCGTCGCCGATCCGCTGTAGGCGGAACTGCGCCAGCTTGCCGAGTTGGTGTCATTCCTTAACGCGCCGAGGCGTCTCCGCCAAAAGATCCTCAGCATGTCGGCGTCGGAGCTCCACCAGAGCAGTGCGGTTGCGGCCAAGAGCGTCAGTGGAGCCAGGACCAGAAGGTAGAAGGCCCAGGGCGTGATGATCCACAGGAGGAAGCACGCGGCCACGGCAACCGTCCATGACCACGCCAGGATGCCCGGTCCCCAGACCCGCCACGGCGACGCCCCCGGTACCGCCTCCCACGAGTTCAGGCGACCGAGCAGTGCACTGATCACACTGGACAATACGCCCAGCAGAATCAGGATGCATAGGAACGGACCAAGGCCATCGGGCACGGCAAAATTGTTCGGCCCTGCCCAGTGAAATGCAAGGGCGGAGCAGCCTTGCCACCGCCGCCAGCGCGCCCAACACTTGCCCGATTCAGTACTCCAGCCGCACCTGATGGAGTCGGAGTCTTCGCTGGTAGTTGGCTGTTTTGGCGCGGTACTGGTGTCGACGTCGCCACCCTGACCATCGATGGATGTGGTCGAAGAGTCGGATGGTAGTGATCAGGCGTGTCAGGAGACGCGGACTTCGCCGAGGGTAAGGGGAATGAGGCCGTCATCGGATTCGACATCCCCATTTTGGCCTGCGCGGCGGTGACGGCGAGGTAGGCGTGGGCGCACAGAACCCACATCCCGGTGTTCGAGCCACAGCCGCAGCGCCTTCGACTGGCCGTAGGCCTCGTCCATGGTCACCCACCCCACCGGCACTCCGGCGTCGAAGGCTGGGGCCAGCATCGTCCCGGCCATCTGCACCTTCGTGGCGAACTCGACGTCGTCCGGGATCCCGGCGCTCGGCACCGGTCCCGGTCGTGGGTGCACGACGCCGGGAGATGGAGCTGCCGGTCGATCAGCGCGTGACCCTTCGACGAGCGGTAAGCCAGGAACGTCCCGACCTGGCAGTCCTCCATCCGCCCGGCGGTGCCGGAATACTGCCGCTGCACCCCCGCCGACCGAGTGCCCTTCTTCAGGAAGCAGATGTCATCAACGATCAACACACCAGCCAGGTCGCCGAGGTGCTCGACCGCAGCATGACTGACGGCGAGGTCATTGACGCCTCGACTGGTCCGAGTCGACGGGCCGCAGCCGGACCACCGCGAACAGGGCGGGCAGGCCGACACCAGCGTTCACCCCGCAAAACGGCGCGGCCGGTTCGACGGTCTTGACGACCGGCGCACATTGGGACGGCATCGGTGGACGGGCTACCCTTCCTTTCCATAGTTATGGATAGATGACTGCTGATCCGTACGGCCCCGAGCCGATTGGGCCAGCGCTGCGACGGCGACGACAAGCCGCACAGCTGTCTCTGGCCGCGCTGGCGCGTCAGGTGCATTACAGCAAGGGGTATCTCAGCAAGGTCGAGACTGGCCAGGCGCGCGGCACGTTGCAGCTGGCCGTACTGTGTGACGTCGTCCTCGACACTGGCGGCGAGCTTGCCGCCTGCATGGAATGGGACGACCGGCCAGCCGATGGGCCGGGACCGCGGGCACGTGCCGACCCGTCCAGCCTCATGATCCAGTGCGGCATCGACCTGCTGATCGCGATGGACCTGGCGCACAACAGGCTTCGACACCTCGCTCGCGCCGACGCCGACGCCGAGCACCGGGGCGCGGAATCGCTGCGGAGCATGCAGGACTCAGGGCTCTACAGCGCACGTGAGCGCCTGCTCGTATCCGGCTCTGCAGCGCTAGTCACGGCCGGTGAGTTCGTGTTCCGCAGACTCGTCCACATCCGCAACGAGGTGCGCAACGGCGCCGATCTGGATTCGACCGAGTACCACCGCGTTTATCACGCTTTCGCTGCCGCCTTGTGGGCCTATCGGATGACGATACGGGCCGAACTGGGCCAGCCAGCAATCACCCCGGCGCAGCTCGATCTCATCGACTGGTCGGACCGGGACAGCTGTCCGGCGTGCCGTTGAGCCGTCATGGCGGGCAGTTTGAACGACCGGGGCCGGCGCGCCGCCAGTAGCATCGGATGCCGTGAATACTGCTGGCATCGCGCCGCGCCAGCTGTCCGTCCTGGCCTTGGATACCGACTGGTTTTCGGCGCACGGCGGGATCACCACGATCAACCGCCACCTGTGCATCGCGCTTGCCGCAGCCGGCGCGCAGGTCTTTTGCGCTGTGCCTGGCATGACCGTCGAGGAGGCAGAGGCGGCTGCGGCGGTCGGCGTCGAGTTGGTGGCGGTACCACCGACACCCGGCGTTGAGGGTCATAATCAGATGCTGCGCCGGCCCAGACTGCCCGGTGACATCAAGCCCGACCTCATCATTGGGCACGGGCGGATCACCGGGCCGGCAGCGAGTGCTCTCGTCGAGGATCACTACCCGGCCGCAGCCCGCCTGCATGTCATTCACACCTCCCCGGACGAGACCGAGTGGGCACGGATCGAACAGATTCCAGATGCCGGTGAGCGCGCGCAGCCAAGGTATGAGGCCGAGATGGCGCTGGCAACGACGGCGACCCGCGTGGCCGCGGTCGGACCACGGCTGCACGAGGAAGCGATCCGCAACCTCTCCACTTATCACGGGGTGCCAACGCCGCTGCGACTCGATCCCGGCTTCGACGGTACCGACGCACGGCCACGCCAGCCACCACCGGGCCGACCCGCGCAGATCCTCATCCTCGGTCGGCTTGAAGACGCCGGCATCAAGGGCTTGAAGATCGCCGCCGCCGCAATCGGACACGCCGTCAAAAATGGCCGCATCCATGTCGACGACATCGAGGTGCTGTTGCGGGGCGCCCCATCAGCCACGCAGTCGCAGGTGCGGGATGACTTTCGCAGCGCCGCCGGCCAGCTGGCCTTGCGGGTCACGCCGCGCCGGTACACCACCAACAGCGACGACCTCGGCCACGACATGCGCCGCGCAAGCGTGATGCTCATGCCATCGCGGGCCGAAGCGTTCGGGCTCGTCGGCGCCGAGGCCATCATGGCCGGCACGCCGGTCCTGGTGAGCGGACGCAGCGGGCTTGGCATGCTCCTGACAGAGGTGCTGGAACCAGGCGACGCGGCCAAGCTGGTCGTGCCCGTCACCGACCAGCCGGAGCTCGACGCACAGCGGTGGGGGGAAGCCCTAGCCGGGGTGCTCAACGACCTCGACACCGCTTTCGCACGTGTCGACCGGGTTCGCCGTCTGCTCGCCACCCGGATCAGCTGGGCGAAAGCCGCCGCTGACGTCCTGTCGGTCTGCACCGCGCCGCACAGCGACGCCGCCGTCAGCGACCGCCACTGGATCGACAGCGTCCAGGTCACGCTCCCGAACGGCACAGTTGGCCGGCTGTTCAGCGGTCGGACCGCAGTGCTTGGGGCCATCTCGGAGTGGCTCGCGGACACGACCGGGACCACGGGCGCGATCGTCACCGGCGATCCCGGATCCGGCAAGTCCGCGGTCCTCGCCTGGTTCGCGTTATCCGACGATCGGGAGACTCGGTCCTGGCTGCATGCCAGGTCGACCGTGCCGGTCCCGACCGGCGTTCGATTCATCCCCGTGCACGCGCGTGGCCGCGAGCTCGCCGAGATCGTCGCGGCGATCGCCGAGCAGGCCGGCGTGCCCGCCACCGGCGCGCCAGCGCTCGTCGAGCGGCTGACCGAGCTACCCGGCCGAACCTGCGTCGTGATCGACGCCGCCGACGAGGCGAGCGAGGTCGAGGCGCTGATCGGCGACCTCATCCAACCGCTGTGTCGCCGGCAGGGCGGGGCCCGGGTCCTGATCGGCGGGCGCCGCCACATCGCCCACCGACTCGACCAGATGGCTGACACCTTCGACCTCGACAGCGACGCCTACGCCGATCAGGACGGTATCGCGGAGTACGCCTACGGCCTACTGACGCAGCGACTCAGCATGGAACGGTCATTCCAGGCATCCTCCGAGCGGATCCGGCGGGTGGCCCTGACTGTGGCGCAGGCGGCCCGCCGCTCATTCCTCGTGGCGCAGCTCGCCTCCGTGGCCATCGTCGCCCGTGGCGAACTACCGTCCCGGGAGCACCGGTTCCCGCACGAAGTCGGACAGGCGATGGCCGACTACCTCGATGCCGTGACCGACGACCGCGCACGTGCCGAAGAGTTACTACGACCACTCGCATTCGCCTGCGGGCAGGGCCTCCCGGCCGGTCTATGGGCCCGGCTGGCCGGCGCACTCGCCGGTACACCAGGCGAATACAAGGACACGGACCTGGCCGCTCTGTTCCGGACACCGCTGGCGTCGCTGCTGTCGGTCTCCCGCCGCCCGGGCAGCACCGGCAGAGCGATCGGCCGGTCGTCGTACCGACTCTTTCACGACGCGCTGGCCGAGCACCTGGCAAGCGTCGCCGCGCCCTTCCCTGAAGCACCTCAGGATGCTGCGGAAACCCGGGAGAAGATCATGGAGACGCTGCTGGTGACGGTGCCCACCAACGGCGATGGCATCCGCGACTGGGAGCAGGCCGATCCGTATCTCCTCGATTACATCCTCGAGCACGCCCTCAATACGGCCGCGCTGCCCGAACTCCTGCATGATCCGGTACTGCTGGCGACGGCCGGAGGACGGGCGGTCCGACGGGTGCTGACCCGGATACCGGAGCCGATGCAGGTCGTGGTCCGAGCGTACGAGTCGGTGTCACAGCAGCAGGCGGCTGCCACCCCACCACCCCTTCGGGCCGCTTACCTTGCGCTTGCGGCCCTTCGCGCGGCAGACCCCGACCTCGTCGAATTCTGGTGCCGCAGGAGCGGGTACGCCGCAGACGCCGGCTGGTGGCCTCGGACGGCGTGGTGGCGCTCACCGACGTCGCATCGAGTGGTACGTGAACACGCCCGCACCGTCAATCACATCGGCATCGCCACGACGATCAACGAGACGGTGGCGATCAGCGGCAGCGACGACCAGACGGTCGGCTTGACGTCGATCGGCGCTCCCACCGTCGCCGGGGTGGACCTTGCACCCGTCGACGTCAGTGTCCGGTTGCCGGCGCCCGTGCTCGCCCTCACAGTCGTTCACCTTGACAGCATGCCGCTCGTCGTCGCGGGCACCGACGATGGCAGCCTGAACCTCGTTGACCTACCCGGCGGGCGCCTGAGCGAGCGGACACCGCCGTCGGACTCACCGGTCATGGCCCTGGCCACAGTGCCGGATCCGGAGGCACCGAAGGTGCTGGCCGGGCATGAGGACGGCGTCGTGCGCACGTGGAGTGTGCTGCCGACCGAGTTGCTCGCTGATGAGCAAATCACCGACACCGAGATCTTCGCCATCGCAGCCGCACCCTCGGGCGCATACTTCGCCGCCACCGGCGGCGGCGAACTCTGGTACCGGGATACGCGACGCGGAACCCGAGCGATGCACGACGGTTGTCCCGCCGTGTCGGCCCTCGCCTCCGCCATCGGCCTCAGCGCCGACGCGGAAGTGATCACCGGGCACACCGATGGAACCATCAGGCTTTGGACCGCCGACCCGGACCACGCTCCGCACATGACACAACTGCCCGACGCGGATACGGTCACCGCCGTCGTCGCCACCAGAATCGGCGAGGTGGACCTGGTCATCGCTGCTACCGAGACCGCCGACGAGGTGCATGTCGTAGACGTTGCCCGCGGCATCGTGCTGCCGGCCGGACTCACCGGCCACCACGAACCGCTGTGGAGCCTCGCGGTCGGCCACGTCGACGGGCGGCCGGTCGTGCTCGGCGCCGGCGGCGACGACCAAGTGCACCTGTGGTCACTTGGCGGGCTCACCGGCGGGCGGCCCGGCACAGCGACGCCGCACTGGTACCCGTCGCGGCTCACCTACGCCGGGTCCCGGCTGCTCACCGTCGCGATCAACGAAGCGCGCGACGTCGCGGTCCTGAACGCCGCGACCGGCGACGTGGTCCACGGACCACACGGCGTGCCTGGCGGCAACGACATCTGCACCACCGCGATCAATACCGACGGTGCGCAGGTCTGGTACGCGGCGGCGACGCACGAAGAGCTCATCGGGCTGGCCTGCGGCGACGCCCCACCGACCTGGGTACCCACCGGCGTTCCCGGCTGGGTGCAGGGAATGGCGTACACGACGATCTCCGGCTCGCTGACCCTGGTATGTGTGACCACCGAAGGCAAAGTCCTGCTACTCGATCCCGCCACTCACGCCGCGCCGCGACTACTCGCGCTACCCGAACCGTTCGGACCGGTAACAGCGATGACCGTGACGACCGGGGCTTCCGGCGGTGCGCTGCTGGTATTGGGGGACCGAAACGGCAGAGCGGGCGTGTGGCGACTACCCGATCTCCTCCCAGCAGTTCCGGTGCAGGCACTCGCCAGGGAACCGCTGACGAGCGTCGCACTCATGTCCCATCAGGTGATCGCCGGGACACTCTCTGGCGCCATGCTCCTCGGCGCGGGAGCAACACAGCCAACTGTTGCGGCCCACCAGCAGCCCGTGCGCCGGCTCCTTCACATCCGCGGCCAGATGGTCAGCGGCGGCGACGACGGGAAAGTCTTCGTCTGGACTGCCGGCGGCGTTCCCGCGGCCGCCATCGACATCGGCGCACCCGTGACCGATCTGGCGATCCTCGCCGACGGCCGGCTCGCCATCAGCACGCCGCAGGGCGTCGCCACCCTCGAACTTCGGGAACCGTGACGTTTCCTCCTCGTACAGGCGACAGGAAACACCTTCAGGACACCCACGCGAACAACCATGCTGGGACTGCGATCGATCGTTGTCATGATGACCGACGGAAAGAGCAGACCCATGAACATTCAGCTCAAACGAGTCGTCGCCGTCGCCGGGGCCCTCGCCGCGACGACCGCCGCGACCCTCACCGCCACCGCAGCACCGGCCAGCGCCGACGCTTGCCCGTCGACCAAACTCTGCGCGTACCTGTCGACGAACTACGGCGGAGTGCCGGGCACTGTCGCCGGCAACAACACCAACCTGCTGCAGTACTCCAAGTTCGACAACGCCGCCTCGGTCTTCAACAACGGCACGTCATGCGGTGTGACGATCTGGAACGGCACCGGCTACAGCGGCACCAGCGTATACCTGCCGCGCGGCACCGGATACTCGAACCTCGCCTCTCAGAACCCGCCGTTCTACCTGAACGTCGCCTCCAACATCTGGTGCTGAACATGTTCCGGCGAGGAACGCTCACATCCTTGCTGGGGCTGCTGCTGGTGGGGGGATGCGTCGCGTCTCCCCACCCCACACCCCCTCCCATCGGGTACCCGTTCGGCGGTGCCGGACATGTCACCGCCGACGAGCAGGCACTCCTGGCAAGCGCCGAGGACCGGCTCGTGGCGGACTGCATGGCGGGCCGCGGGCTGGCGTACCTGAGCCGGTTGGTGGTCATCGGCCCGGTCCCTGATAACCCCTACGGCCTACTCGCGGTTGCCGACGCTCGCGCATTCGGATACGGAATCGCCGACGCCGCGGCGCGCCGCAAGAACCCTGATCCGAACGCCGACTTCGTGAACCGAATGCCACCGAGCGAACGCGATCGCTGGTATCAGGCGCTGCTCGGCACCGACCGCAACCGGCTCGACATCGTGCTGGATGACGGCGGTGTCTTCACCTACCGATCCGATGCCTGCGCCTACCAGGCGCACATACAGGTGGTCGGCAACCGCTGGGACCGGACGTACATGCAGGTAAACGCAGATACCACAGCGCTGGTGCGGACGGTGCAGGGCGATCCGGCCGTCGGCGCGGCCCAGAGCAGATGGTCAGCATGCATGCGCGACCGCGGTCACCCGGCCGTGCAGCTCACCGACGCCCGCGCGACAGCCGTGGGTCTGCCAGCCCCGCAGGAGCGGGAGATCGCCACGACCGACGCCAGATGCCAGCAGGTTGCCGGGCTGGGGGCGGCAATCGCGAGAGCGGCCAGTGCCGTGCAGGCAGCCACCGCAGCACCAGTGCAGGACCGCGCGCTGCAACTCCGCGAACTCCGCGCGGCCGCCGCCATCACCGCCAGGGCCGTCCTCAGGCGCGGCTCCGGCTAGAGAAGGAGAACCCGTTGTGCGGAGACGCGCACGACTGGTTCGGCGAGCGACCTGGAGAACGGGACCAGCGGCAACGCCAGCACCGCCCTCCAGGCCGATCAACCGATCGGACCCGGACGTCCATCGCTCGACCGTGCCGCAACCGCAGCCCATCCACCACAGAACAGCAGCGGCCCAACCCCTGAAACCGCGAATCCCTGCCGGACCGACGGGTCGGGGTGGCGCAGCAGCGTTTCGACCACGTCCGGCGGGACGCTCGGGTTCTCGCCCGTCACCCGCACCGCAGTCCGCCTGGGTCCACTGTCTCCAGCCCGCTGGCGTCACCTGCTGCCGGGCATGCCGATCACCCTGCAGGACCGGACGGGGGTAGGAACGGTCGTTCAGTGCACCCTGCTGCTCCCAACCTGCTCCCCCGATCCGGGCCCGTGACCGGGTTGCTGCAGCCGGGCTGAATGCGCCGTCCCGCTGGTCGTCCGTCATAGATCACGGCCGTTTACCCGAGCGGCCCTGGCTGGCGTCAGCGCCGGTCAGGGCCGTGTGGCTCAGTCGCTCCCGACCCGATTCCGCGGCCCGCTCGTCTACCGGACGTGCTCTGGAATGCCGCGTCTTATCAGCGGCATGAGCGTGCACCGGATCAGGGGCGATCAGGGCGACGGGACCGGACCCAGCCTATGAGAGGCCTGGTGCGGGCTGACGCTGTCGTCGGCATCCTCGACTGAGACTGGTTGCCGAGCAACTGCGGGGTGCTCAGGGCCGTCGGGAGTCAAGCAGCGCGATCCTGCGTGCCCCGGCCGTACGTCGGTAGCTGGCGTCGAGTAGCTCGCCGACCTCATCCCAGCCGATGTCCTCGGTGAGGTCCACACCGACCCACCCATAGGCCCCTAGGTAGGCCGGCACGAAGCAACTGTCTTCTGCCAGCAGCGCCGTGCGCTCTTCGGGGTCGACCAGCACGATCACCGACTGTCCGTGCTGTTGATAGACGCCGTCGACCTTCACCGATCCCCCGTAGTAGGCGAAGACTTTGGTGGTGTAGAAGGCGGGACGCCCATGGGAGACCTTCTCGGCCGCGTCGGGGAAGGCCAGGGCGAGCGTCCGCAGCCGGCCCAGGAGCGGGTCCGCCTCGTCAAACATGATCGGGTGCGGCACACCAGAAGGTAAGCACATCCTGGGCGGCCACAGCGCCCTGCACCACGCGCCTCGCGGCAACTTAACCCGCACCGCTTCCCCGACACCGATCCCAGCGGCCCGGGCCTTCAGCTCTAACGTCCCCGTCCGTCGTGGCGAGGCAGCCGTCTGCCGGTCATGGCCGGGGTGACGGCGGCGCGTACAGCCATGTCCCGCGGAGCCCACGCGGGGATCAGCGAGCCATCAGGGCGTACTGCGGAGCATGGTGTTTCTCGTGGGCGTTGGCGACCCGTCTATGACGGTGGCGGGTACGTGGCGACAGGGGCCTTCGCGTCGGCTCCGTAGCCGGCCGCTTGCTTCGCGCACGTGCGCACATACGGTCGGCCGGCGAGGTAGCGGTTCCACTCGTCGCGGCTGAGGTTCCGACCGGCCAGCTCGCAAGCGTGGCGTATCCAGGTGCCCGGGGTGGCCCAGAGTCGGACGGTGCCGTCGTCAGAGGCGCTGGCCAGCAGCTCGCCGTCCGGGCTGAAGGCGACGGCGGTCACTCCACTCAGGTGTGGGGTGAGCGGGTCGGAAACCGGCTCGGCGGTGTCGACGTCCCAAAAGATGACCGACCGGTCTTGCCCGCCGGTGGCGAAGAGCCGGCCGTTCGGGCTGAACGCCGCCGCAGTGACCGAAGCCTCGTCAGGTAGCCGGTGATCGCGCAGTTTGGTGCCGGAGCGGCGCCAGACCCGAGCCCCAGTGCCCCAGGGATCGGCCACGGTCAGCAGCGTGTCGCCGGTCGAGCTGATCGCCAAGGCTCGAGCACCTTCGGTGTTGAAACCGCCCGGGTCATCGCCGGCGATCTGTCCCTGGGCGATCTCTTCGCCGCTGGTCACGTCCCAAACCCTCACCTGGCCGAGGTTTTCACCATCGGTGGCGACTTGACGCCCGTCGGATCGGAACACCATCGAGGACACGCGCTTGCCGGATTGCGCCGGTCCGACGGGTTGGCCGGTGGTCATTTCCCGCACCGTGATCTCACCGTCTTCGGGCCTGAGTGCGTACCGCTCGCCGTCCGGGGCGAGCTGCACAAGCGTGTCGATGGAGCCGGGCACCGGACGGGTGTCGAGGAGTCTCCCGGAAGGGATCTCCCACCGGTAAATCGCACTGCTGGTTCGGCTCGTCAGCGATCGTCCATCCGGATCGAACACCACCTGGCGAGGTGCATTTCCGCTGATCACGTCGTTCGGATCCAAGACTTTTCCGTCGGGGCTCCAGGGGCCGGCGACCTGCCGCCGGTTGGCCACCACCCAAAGCCGGATGCTGCCGTCGAATCCAGCTGTGGCCAGCCGCGTACCGTCGGGGCTGAATGCGACCTCGTTCACTCGACGGGCGTCCACCTTGATGGCGGCCCCCAAGGCCTGCCGGACCGTGAGGCTCCAGAGCCGGACCTGCTGATCCTCTCCGGCCGAGACCAACAGTGAGCCGTCCCGGCTGACCGCCAACGTCTCGACGCTGCCGACATGCCCGACCAGGTCTGGTCCGGACTGCTGCCGGGTCGTCGGATCCCACTCCTGCACCACGCCCCGAGAGTCAGCGGTCACCAGGCCCGGCCGTCCGGGCCGGAACACCAGGTCACGGATCGGGGCGGCGAGCCGAATTGCACCGGTCTGCCGCCGATCGGAGGAGAACAGATGCACCACACCCTCCTCGCCACCGACGGCGAGGAGCTTCCCATCGGGGCTGAACGCCACCGCGAGCGCACCCTGCACGATGCGCAGCCGGTCGATGATCCGGCGGGTGGACACGTCGTAGTAGTCCACAATGCCCATCTCGCTGCTGCTGACAAGCCACCGGCCGTCCGGGCTGAAGGTCAGGTCGACGAGGTTGCCCGATCTCGCGTGGAGTCGTCCCCCGGACGGCTGGCGGCTGGCCACGTCCCAGAGTTGAATCCCACCCTTGTCGTCAAAACCGGCGAGCAGTCGGCCGTCGGGGCTGAATGCCACCGCGCCGAGGAACAGCTTGCGGGAGGTCAGCCGATGCGCCGTCGGTGAGTCGAGGCTCAGGTCCCACAGCGCGATGCCGTCCGAACCGCTGGTGGCGAGGAATCGGCCGTTCGGGCTGAAGGTTACTGCTTGGCTGGTCGGCCCATCGGAGAGGACCTTCACCTGTTGCCCGGTGCGCAGGTCCCACAGCCGCACGTCACCGGACCGGAAAAGAGTGGTCTCTTCCACGCTGGCCAGCAGGGTTCCGTCCGGACTGACAGCGACGCCCGCGACGGTGGCCCGGTGGCCGTACAGCACCCGGGACGGCGCAACCGGGCGGGACAGCAGGGACGCAAGGCCCGACCAAGCGTCCGGGCCGGGGTCCATACCCAGCCCTTCCAACGCGAGCAGCATCGCCAGGTCGGGCTGCCGGTCGGCCAGCGCGCCCGCCTCGACGGCCAGGCGACGGGCGTCCGCCCGACGCGCCTGCGCTACGGCCTGCGCCGCCTGGTGCCGCGCTTCCTGTCGCTGCACGAAGGCGAACGCGCCGAGCAGCACCGCGAGGACGAGCAGACCGGCCAGTGCGGCGACGCGGCGGCGCTCTCGCCGCAGTCGGTCCTGCTGGGCCGTGGCGCTGAGCCGGACGTACTCGGCCAGGTCCGGTGGGGTGGCCTCCGCCCGGCGATCGACCCAGTCCACGGCGGCGGCCAATGCGGTGCCGTGCAGCAGCAACTCCGGGTCCGGACCGGGACGGCCCTTCGTGCTGGCCTGCCACTGCGCATGGGCAGCCTCCGCACCTCGTCGCCAGGTGAGGAATTCGTGGTCGTCGGCGAGCCAGTGGCGCAGCGCGGCCCACTGGTGGATCAGGGCCTCGTGGGCGAGTTCCACGACCGGTGCGCCGGTGACGGGATCCCGGCCGGTGGTGACCAGGCGACGATCGGCGAGTACGGCCACCACCGCGGTGGCTTCCGGACTGTTGGGTCCCTGGGTGGCGGCGCGCAGCTCGTCGAGGGTGCGCCGTTGCCGGGTGGCGGGCACTCCGGTGGCCTCGTCACCGGGGCGGACGAGGGCGGTGATGATCTGGCGGGCCATCGGCGTCCGGTGTGCGGGTAGGGTCGCGCAGGCGTCCGCGTACGCCTGGTCGCACCATCGGTCCAACCAGCCGGTCACACCGCCGATCCGGTCGTACGCGGCGTGGGTGAGCCTGCCGTTTTCCCGGCGGCGCCACAGTTCGGCCAACGACGAGGACAGCAGCGGCAGGACCGTGGTCGGTGCGCTCCCGACCGCGGTCGACGGCTCGGTGACCCGCGCGGCGTCGCGGGCGATCCGCTCGGTCAGGCCGGGCTCCAGTGTCAGTCCGACGGCCTGGGCCGGCTGTTCGACGATGGCGGCGAGATCGACCGCCTCCACTCGGGCTGGCACGTTTACCAGCCCTCGCTCCACCAGGGTCATCATCTCGGGAGCGGCGGCGGCGAGCCGGCTGTAGAAGTCGTCGCGGAGGGTCAACAACACGGTCACGGCCGGTTCCCGGTCGGGTAGCTCCACGAGCTCCCGCAGCAGTCGGTCGTGGGGCTCCTCGGCGGTGGCGAGCAACAGTTCCTCGAACTGATCAAGGACTAGTACCAGTCGCCCCGCGTCCGGATTGCGGTCCCGCCACTGGCGTACCGCCGACGCCAGCCCGGCCTCGGCGTTCGGCAGTCCGGCCTGAGTCAGGTTCACGTATGGGTCCTGGCCGGGTCGGGCGATCACCCAGTACCAGCGGTCGCTGCCGGGCAGCTCCGCCCGGCCCAATGCCGGTCGCACACCGGCGCGCACCAGTGAGGATTTGCCGCTGCCCGACGGCCCGAGCAGGGCGACGAACGGGGGATGCCGGTCGATGCTGGCCAGCACTGCGGCGACCGCGTGTTCCCGGCCGTGGAACCACGCCGCGTCCTCGGTGGTGAAGGCCCGCAATCCCGGGTAGGGGCAGATCTGCGACAGCCGTAGGTCCGGGTGGATCGCCCGCAGGGTCTCTGTGGGGGTGACGTAGCAGGTGGAACGTCCACGACCGTGCCGGTCCGGGCTGGCGATGGAGTCCACCATCCCGATCACCAGGCCGGTTCGCTCATCGACCACCGGCGCTCCGCTGAACCCCTCGGTCACCTCCGTGCAGTCGGTCAATTGCAGCAGCTCGACGTCGTTGTCGCCGCGGATCCGGTCACCGGTCACCGCGTACCCGAACTGTCCCTGGTCTGGTGCGGTGGTGGGGAAGCCATAGGTCTTCACCGGACGCCGGCCCGAGCCGGCGGCGCCCAGTGGCAGCGGTTGGGCCGTGACCGGCGCCGGGTCGGCCATCTGCAAGAACGCGACATCACCCGCGCCGGGCCTCCGCCAGTGCGGCACCGATACCCAAGCCCGCCGTGGCTCGTCGTTCAGTTGGGGGAAGCGGACCAGCACCGGTGTGTTCGGTGCCGTGCTCGCGCCGCCGGCGAGCACGTGGGCACAGGTGACGAGCAGCCTGTCGGCGATCAGGAACCCGGCGCCGGCCGTTCGGCCGTCGTCATCCAGGATCTGGACGACTCCGTGGACGAACTCCACCGACGCGGTGACTCTTTCCGGTCGCCCGCCGGCGTCGGCGCCCTCCGGATTCTCCATCGGAGTCAGTCGGTCCGATCGGTAGGGGCACTCCAGCGCATGGTCACCTTGAAGTTGCACTCTCCGCTCGACCGCGCTATCACCGCGCCGAGCTCGGCGCGGAACTGCACGCCGAACTCCACAGTGACCTCGTCAGGCTCGACGGTGCGCAGCTCCTCGAGCGCGGCGCGGGCTGCAGCTGTCACCGGCTGCAAGGCGGCCTCCATGCTTTGCGCGGCTCGCGTCAGCATCTCGCCGGGACGCCCCGCTTTCACCACGCCGGAGCGGCCTTCCACCTCGTCGATCTCCACGAGCACCGTTCCGCCTTCTTTCAGCGGAACCGCCAGGAATTCGACCATTTCACTCCACTTCCTGTCGTCCTGCGGGTAGCTGACGCCGGACTGACCGTCCGCGATCCACTCGGATGACTGACTATCAGCAACACCAGCCTAACAAGTAGTGATCGAGCGCAGTGACCGGCGGCGATTGAACAGCATGTGGTTGCGGGCGTGCTGGCCCAGCAGTGGGCAGCAAGCGCGCATCTCGCGTTGCCGGTGATCATCGTTCCATCGCTCCCACCGGGGGACACCATGCTGACTACCGGCCAACGCGGGAGGCGTCAGGGCGCCCCGTCAGCGCCCTCACAGTCCCGCTGTACGCCGACCCGAAACCTCACGGTCGCCTGACAGGGAAGGTCAACTGCACTGCTGACGATCATGGTGGCGCTCGGCGCTGACAGGTCCGGCCGCTCCTTTCACCGGTACCACCTACACCCCCATATCGCTCCACCAGTCCGGTCCCGCCTCGAGGACCGATTGCCCCACCTCACGGTGCGCTGCGTCCACCCGCCTTCGGCTGGTGGGCGCCCTGCGCCGCGCGGCGACCCCGAGGTCGTACCGCACCACCCGCACCATCTCGCTTCACCAGCAACGCCCCCTACTGCACCCATCCCCCTGTTCGTCCGTGCGTCGACCCATGTACCCGATGGGCCGGCCATCTCCGCGCGCCTCAACCAAAGGAGGAACCCAGATGACCACATCCAACGGTGCCGCGACTCCGTTGAGCCGCTACGGCACCCGCGTGCCGACGGTGACGCCCCGCCCCGACCGCAAGCCCGCCCCCCGCGACGACCGCCACACTCCACGGCTCCGGTCTGGGCACCACACGCTGGGTCGTGGAACGCACCATCGCCTGGCTGCACTGGTTCCGCCGCCTACGCATCCGCTGGAAATTCCGCGACGACATCCACGAAGCCTTCCTCAGCCTCGCCTGCTCCCTCATCTGCTGGCGCCAACTCCAACGCCCCCAGAGTTAGGAGTTCTTAGTACAGGGCTGGGGCGGGAGTGCGGTTCTTGGCCAGCCGTTGGGCGCGGGCGTAGAGCTCGTCACGGGGGACGGTGGGCGGCACCCAGCCATCGGCCCAGGCGGCGAGGAAGCGCTCGGCGGCCTGTTTACGGGCTGCGGCCGATCCGGCTCGTTTGAAGGCCGGGTCGGTGAGGAGGCTCGCGGCGAGCTGGTCGTAGTGGTCATCGATGTCGGCGTACCGCTGCCGGGTTAGGTCGTCGGCGCGGTCGCAGGCCAGCCGCACAACCGTGCTGGTGACCCGCTCGTCCGTGCCGTCGGGGATGTGGCGCTGCGCGAACCGGTACCGTCCGCCGCCGGGCTTCTCAGCGCGGAACTCCGGCGTCGCGAGCAGGGCCTCCACGGCGGGTGCCGCGAGCGCTTCGCTCTCGCCCTCGCTCAGCCAGCGCGGCCGATCGTCGTCGGCGTCCAGCTTATCGCGGGCAGCGGCTCTGTTGGCGTCGATGAGGTCTTCCCACTCGGTGTACCAGGCGGCGGTGTGCTCCCAGTAGTGCACGACGCCGCCCGCGACAAACGCCACTTGGACGGAGTAGAGCTGCCCCCGGCGGGCAAGCACATGCTGCGGCAGCTCGACGTCCGCCAGGTCCAGTTCCACGTCGAACGGGTCGGCATCCAGGTACAGGGCCTGCGCACCCATCTGACGCGCGAGATTCAGGAAGCTCGGCAGGTCGATGCACTCTGCGTCGAGCAGAACCTCCGGTCCGCCTTGGCCCTGCACTGGCACGGCAGGCACCATGGTGATGGCGTGCTCCTCGGCGAACGTGGTCACCGAGGAATGCAAGCTGCTCACGTCGTCCATGCTGCGGACCATAGCCGCATCGGTCGGACTACCCGGTCCCGCCGCGCCGGGCACAGCCGGCGCTACGGCGCGGCCTCATCCCCGCGGGCGACACCACCGCCGGTGCCGGGTGCGTGCCTTGGCGGTCATGGCGCCTCTGCCTCTGCTGATTCCGGGGAATGCTCGTCGCCTGCGGCGGTGAGGTACGCGGCGAGGGTGCGGGCCGGGGCCCGGTCAAGGCGCTTACCGCCGTGGTCGTAGCGGCGGGTGGTGCGGGCGTCGGCGTGCCCGAGCCGCTCCTGGACGTCTTTGAGGCGGGCGCCGGCGTCGCGGGCGAGGGTGGCGCAGGTGTGGCGCAGCACGTGAGGGCTCATCTTGACCGGGATCTTCGCGGTGGTGGCGAGGCGCCGCAGCAGCCGCCACACCGCGCCCCGGTCGACACGGGCGCCGCTGGCCGTGGCCATCAGGGGCCGGCGCGGACGAGCCCCGGCCTGCCCGGCCGGCACCGGCACCCGGGACTCGGTCACGTCGGGCCGGCCGGCGAGGTAGGCGTCCAGGCGGCGGGTGACTGGAGCGGGCAACGCGACCAGGTGCGGGCCGCCGCCCTTGACGGTGAACCGCAGGACGCGGTGGTTGCGGTAGTGGCCGAACTGCTCGACGTCGGCGCCGACGAGTTCTCCCACGCGCAGCCCGGTGTGGAGCAGCAGGGCGACGATCGCGGCGGTGCGGGCGGCCTGGGGGCCGATGTTGGCGGCGGCGGCGAGCAACGCCTCGGCCTAGGGCCTGTGTCGAAGTCCGTGCGAGGGCTTGAGCTGTTGGGTGAGGATCTTGGCGTGTCGGTGTTCGAGATGTAGCGAGGTCTCCGGTATCTGGTTCAGCGACCAAGCAGAACCCGAACACCGG
>NZ_PYPS01000003.1 GCF_003027925.1 Micromonospora sp. RP3T | reverse complement strand
CGAGGCGGCGGGTCGCCTCCGCGGCGGCCCGGCCCACCGCGGCGGCCGGGCCGTCGACGGCGCTGGCGGCGAGCCGCTCGGCGAGCAGCAGGCCGACCGGGCCGGCCAGGCCGAGGGCGAGCAGGCCGGCCGGGGCGGCCTCCACCCGCAGGTACGCCTCGAAGCGGTGCGCCGGCCGCCCGTCGACGGTGTCGGCGCGCACGGTGCAGCGGACCTCCCGCACCGGGGCGGGGAAGTCGGTCCCGGCCAGCAGTTCCACCGGCCCGTCCTGGGCGGCGGTCAGCAGCCCGGCCGGGTCGGCGATGTGCACCTCGGCGCCGAGCAGCGGCACCGTCTCCTCGTCCGGCCGCACGTCGTACCCGGTCATGGGGCCTCTTCCCTCGCGGCGATGTCTGCACCGAGTCTGGCACCGGCCGGGCCAAGCGGCCAACCGCTCAGCCGGCGTCGGCGAGCAGCGCGTCGACCAGGTCGCGGGGCAGCCCGTGGGTGTCGTGCAGCCAGTGGTAGTCGGGTTCGGTCAACGGGCCGCGCGCCCGGACCCGCTCGACCAGCGGCCGGCCGCGCCGCAGCAGCCCCCGGAACCGGTGCTCCTCGTCGCGCAGCACCGCCCGCAGCGGGCCGGGCTGGACCGGCTGGCGGAACCGGCGCAGCGTGTCGTCGAATCCGGTCAGCGGCAGCTCGTCCAGGCTCCGCGTCGGGTCGTCGCGCCACAGCACGGTCAACGCGCGGCGCAGCAGCCGCCGCAGCACGTACCCGCGGCCGGTGGCGCCCGGGCGTACCCCGTCGCCCAGCACGACCACCGCGGACCGCAGGTGGTCGGCGACCACGCGCAGGTCCGCGCCGCGCAGGCCCCACCGGTCGCCGACCGCGCCCACCCACGGGCGCAGCCCGTCGCCGGTGAACACGGACCGGTCACCACGCAGCACCATCTCCAGCCGTTCCAGGCCCATGCCGGTGTCGATGCTGGACAGCGGCAGCGGCGTGAGCCGGCCGTCGGGGTGCCGGTGGTGTCGCATCTGCACGTGGTTCCACACCTCCACCCAGCGGTCGTCGCCGCTCGGGGTGCCGGTGGGCGGGTCGTCACCGGTCCACACGAAGATCTCCGAGTCCGGGCCGCACGGGCCGGTCGGGCCGTTGGACCACCAGTTGTCCGCGCCGAGCGCCTCCACCGGCACGCCGAGCGTGGTCCAGGTGGCGCGTGCCGTCTCGTCCGGCCCGAGGCCGTGGTCGTCGCCGCCGAAGACCGTCGCGTGCAGCTTTCCCGGCGCGATGCCGTAGCCGTCGGTGAGCAGGTCGAAGCCCCAGCGCAGGCTGGTCGCGATGTCGTAGTCGCCGAGCGACCAGGAGCCGAGCATCTGGAACACGGTCAGGTGGGTCCGGTCGCCCACCTCGTCCAGGTCGGTGGTGCGCAGGCACCGCTGCACGTTGACCAGGCGGCGTCCGCCGGGGTGCGGGCGCCCCAGCAGGTACGGCGTGAGCGGATGCATGCCGGACGTGGTGAACAGCACCGGGTCGCCGGGCGGCGGCACCAGGGAACTCTCCGGCGCGTCGGAGTGGCCGAGGCGATGGTGGTGCTCGACGAAGGTACGGATGATCTCGTCGGGTGTCATGGCGGGTGCCTTCCGGGTACGGGCGACCGGACGGCCCACCCGACGGTGGCCGTGACACACGACGACGCCGGCGGACCGTCTCCGGTCGCCGGCGTGGGATGGGGCAGGTCAGGCGGCGGCAACCGGCGAGCGGGAAGCTCGCGCGGCCGCGGCGGTGATCGATCGCCTGCTCTGCATACCGCCAACGCTATCCCACCCGCCCTCCCCCGCCCACCTCATTTCCCCCACCACCCGCCCCGCCCTCGCCCGCCCTCGCCCGCCCCCGCCCGCCCCCGCTCCGCGCTGATTCACGGAAAGAGTGGCTATTCAGCCTTTGACAGCAACGCTTTCCGTGAATCAGCGCACTCAGGGAAGGGGGGTGGGGGTGAGCAGGTGGTGGTAGAGGGTGGTGAGGCGGTCGGCCTGGGCCTCCCAGGTCCAGGTGGACAGCGGCGAGTCCGGGCCGTCGTAGGCGGCGCGGTAGCGGGCCGGGTCGGCGAGCACCGCCCGGACCGCCCGGGCCAGGTCGGCGGCGTCCCGGGCACGGAACACCTCACCCTGGCCGGTGGCCCGGACCGTGTCGGCCATGGTGCGGACGTCGCTCACCACGATCGGCAGCCGCGCGTGCGCGTACTCGAAGAACTTGGTGATCAGCGCGATCTCGTGGTTGGGCCAGTGGTGCAGCGGGATGAGCCCGACGTCGGCGGCGGCGAGGAACGCGACGAGCTGCCGGTGCGGCACGTACGGCAGCACGTGCACCCGGTCGGCCACGCCGTGCCGGGCGGCCCGCGCCACGACCTCCCGGACGTAGCCGGCGGCCGGGTCGGCGACGACCAGGGCCAGGTGTACGCCGGGCAGCCGGGGCAGCGCCTCGACCACGGTGTCCACCCCGCGCTGGACGGCCATCGCCCCGCTGTAGACCAGCAGCGGGGTGCCGGCGGCCAGGCCGCAGCGGGCCCGGAGGTCGGGTGCGTCCCGGTCGTCCGCCTCGCCCGCGTCGGCCGGGACGGACCCGGCCCCGGTGACCGGTTCGGCAGCCATGACCGGGTCGGCGGCGGTGACCGGCGCGTTGAGCACGACGGTGGGGCGTTCGGGCAGGGCGTGGTCGCGGACCAGCAGGTCGGCGAGCGTGTCGGAGACGGTGACGACCGCGTCGGCGTGGCCGACGTACTCGCGGACGTAGCCGAGGTGGGCGGGCAGCCAGCGGGCGTTGTCGCGGCGGGGCCGGGCGCCGGGCAGCCACTCGTGGGCGTCCCAGACCAGCTTCACGGCGCGGCCCCGGTCCCGGGCCCGGTCGACCACGCGGGCTGCCACCCCGAGCATCCGGAAGTCGTGCGCGTGGATCAGGTCCGGGCGTAGCGCGTCGACGACCGGGCCGGCGACCCGCTCGTAGTCCCAGAGGCCCGGCTCCAGCCGACGCCAGGCCCGGTCACCGAGCCGGGCCCGCCAGTAGCGGACCTGGGCGTGCTCCACCGGCCGGCGGGCCAGCCGGGCGGCGCGCAGCGGCAGACCACCCCGGGCCACCAGACGCCGCCGCAGACCGGACATCCCGCCCACCGCCCGAGGCACGTCTCCCTGCTGACCAGGGGCGACGGGTCGGGTGTCGCGGGGGGCGTCGAGCGGCAGCACGCGTACCTCGGCGTCGCCGAGTCGCCAGCGACGCTCGGCGTCGACCCGGGCGCAGCCGAGCAGCGTGACGTCCCAGCCGGCGTCGGCGGCGGACCGGGCGGCCTTCTGCACCCGCGAGTCACCCTCGACCGCGTTGTCGACGAGCATCACCACCCGCCGGCCGGCGGCCGGCGGCGTCGCGGCGTCGTACGGCATCAACGACCACACCCCCCTCAGCTCGACGGCGCGAGTGTACGGGGGTCGGCGACCGCCACGAAGTGCGCGGAAGCCGCGCTGAGCTGGGCGGACACCGGTTGTGCAGGCGCCGGCGGGCGGAAGTTCACCCACCGTGCACCGGTCGGTCAGGCCGCGCCGGAGGGGACCAGCGGGCCCGGGGCGACCGGCTGCCGGCGGTCGCGCCGGTTGGGCAGCGACAGGCGGATCACCTTCCACCAGGCGGAGGCGACCTGCTTGGGCAGCGGGCCGGTGGTGTACCGCAGCCCGTACCTGTCGAACAGCGCCCGCACCTGCGGGGCGATCTCCTGGTAGCGGTTGCTCGGCAGGTCCGGGAACAGGTGGTGCTCGATCTGGAACGACAGGTTGCCGGTCATGATGTGCAGCAGGCGGGGGCCGCTGATGTTGGCCGAGCCGAGCATCTGCCGCAGGTACCACTCGCCGCGCGTCTCGCCCTCGATGGAGGTCTTCTCGAACGTCTCCACGCCGTTCGGGAAGTGCCCGCACATGATCACCGAGTGGCTCCACACGTTGCGGATCAGGTTCGCGGTGAACGTGGCGGCGAACGTGGACAGGAACGACGGGCCGGAGAGCAGCGGGTGCACCACGTAGTCCTTGAGCACCTGCTTGCGGATCTTGCGGCCGACCGCCTTGGCCCTGGCCCGGAACTTCGGGTCCTTGAGCCGCTTCTGCTTGAGGTGGTCGCCCAGCTCCAGGTCGTACGCGGCGATGCCGTACTCGAAGAAGGCGGCGTTGAGCAGGTTCCACACCGGCTGGCCCAGGTGCATCGGGTGCCACGGCTGGTCCTCGTCCACGCGCATGATGCCGTACCCGAGGTCGTTGTCCTTGCCGACCACGTTGGTGAAGCGGTGGTGCAGCTCGTTGTGCGACTGCTTCCACTGGTCGGCCGGGGAGACGTGGTCCCAGTCCCAGGTGGTCGAGTGGATCTTCGGGTCGCGCATCCAGTCCCACTGGCCGTGCAGGACGTTGTGCCCGATCTCCATGTTGTCGAGGATCTTGGCGACGGTGAGGCCGGCCGTGCCGACGATCCAGGCCGGCGGGAACAGCGAGAACAGCAGCACCGCGCGACTGCTGATCTCCAGCGTCCGCTGGGTCTTGATCACCTTGCGGATGTAGCGGGCGTCGCGCTCCCCCCGGTCGGCGATGACCCGGTCCCGGATCGCGTCCAGTTCCTTGCCGATGATCTCGATGTCCTCGGCGCTCAGGTGGGCGATCGGGTTGTCGGCCTTCTTCTGGATCACGGTCACGTCGGTGGCTCCTCAGAGTTCGATGTCGCAGGTACCGGCGGCCGCCGAGATACAGGTCTGGATCCGCACGCCGTCACCCGGCACGGCCGTGGTGACGTCGCCGTTGCGCAGGTCGCGTACCGCGCCCTGCCGCAGCGGCACGACGCAGCCGTAACAGATCCCCATCCGACAGCCCGAGGGCATGAGCACCCCCGCGTTCTCCCCCGCGTCGAGCAGGGTGGTGGCGCCGTCGGCCGCGACGGTCACCCCCGCCCCGGTGAACGTCACCGTGCCGCCGTCGCCCGGCGTAACCACCGTAGGACGGAACCGCTCGGTGTGCAGCCTGTCGGGGCAGCCGCGCGCCGCCCAGTGCGTCTCCGCCGCGTCCAGCAAGCCGACCGGGCCGCAGGCCCAGGTGTGCCGCTGGGCGTGGTCGGGTACCAGGTCGTCCAGCTCGGCCACGTCGAGCAGGCCGGAGGTGGCGGTGTGTCGCTCGACCAGCCGCACCGCGCCCCGGTCGGCCAGCGCCCGCAGCTCCGCGCCGAAGATGACGTCGTTGCGGGTGGGCGCCGAGTGCACCAGCACCACGTCGGCCCGTTCGGTGAGCCCGGCCCGCAGCATCCCCATGACCGGGGTGATGCCGCTGCCGGCGGTGAGGAACAGCACGCGCTCCGGCGTCGCGGTGGGCAGCACGAAATCGCCCTGCGCCTGGTCGAGCTGGACGATCGTGCCGGGCCGGATCCGGCGGACCAGGTGGTTGCTGACCTTGCCGTCCGGGATCGCCTTGACCGTCACGCTGATCCGGCCGTCCGCCGCCCCCGGCGCCGAGGTGACCGAGTACGCGCGCCACTGGCGTACGCCGTCGACGTCCACGCCGAGGCGCACGTACTGCCCCGGCAGGTGGCCGTGCCAGCCGCGACCCGGCTGGATCACCAGCGTCGCCGCGTCGCGGGTCTCCGGCCGGACCGCGACGATCCGGCCGCGCAGCGGGGCGCCCGCGCGCAGCGGCGCGATCATGTCCAGGTAGTCGCCCGGCAGCAGCGGGGTGGTGACCGTGCCGGCCAGCCGCAGCAGCCTGTCCCGGAAGGACGCCTTCTGGGGGCGGCGGGGCGCAGTTGTGGTCATATGACCAGCGTGGCTGCGGAATCGCATAACATCTTGACCAGCAAAGGTGAAAAGGTCACGGGTTTTTGTTCGAAGGGAACAACATGACGCAGGAGACCGGGACCGGCGCGCGGGCCGCCCATCTCGATCTCGACGCCGGCGTCGCGGCGCTGCTGCGCGACCGGCTGCCCATGGTCGCCGAGCGGACGGTCAGCGCGATCACCGCCGAGGTGACGGACTACTCCGGCGCGCTCACCGGCACCATGCGGGAGAAGATCGAGAACGCGGTACGCATCGCGCTCGGCACGTTCCTCCAGCTCATCGAGGGTACCCAGGCGTTCGACCCGAGCACTCCCCTGGCCCCCGCGCTGGAGGCCGCGTACGCGCTGGGCAGCGGCGAGGCACGGGCCGGGCGGAGCATGGACGCGCTGCTGGCCGCGTACCGGGTGGGTGCCCGGGTGGCCTGGCGGGAGGTCTCCACCACCACGGTCCGCAGCGGGCTGGCCGCCGAGACGGTGGCCGAGTTCGCCGAGCTGATGTTCGCGTACATCGACGAGCTGTCCGCGGCCAGCGTGGCCGGGCACGCCGACGAGCTGGCCAGCGCCGGCCGGGTCCGCCGCCGCGACCTGGAACGGCTCACCCAGCAGCTGCTCGCCGGCGAGCCGGAGGAGTCGCTGCGGCGCAGCGCGGAACGGGCCGACTGGCCGCCACCCCAGACGCTGACCGTGGTGCTGCTGCCCCGCCGGCACCTGCGCGCGGTGCTCGCCCTGCTCGGCCCGCAGACGTTGGAGAGCGGCGAGGACCTGCCCGGCATGAACCCGGCCGAGGAGCTGGCCGTGCTGCTCGTGCCGGACGCGCACGGCGGACGACGCCGGCAACTCGTCCGGCTGCTGCACGGGCACCGGGCGGTGCTGGGCCCGGCCCGCCCCTGGCACCGGGTCGCCGCGTCCTACCAGCGGGCCACCCGGGCGCTCACGCTCGGCCTCGGCGAGCCGGACGCCGGGCCGGTCGACACCGAGTGTCACCTTTCCGCGTTGCTGCTCAGCATGGACCCGGAAGCGCTTGCCGACCTGCGCAC
This sequence comes from Micromonospora sp. RP3T, assembly GCF_003027925.1. Classification (GTDB taxonomy): domain Bacteria; phylum Actinomycetota; class Actinomycetes; order Mycobacteriales; family Micromonosporaceae; genus Micromonospora. Next base: position 250,451 of record NZ_PYPS01000003.1, on the reverse strand, counting down.
CCAGGCCCTCGCGCCGCTCGCCGCGCTTCCCCCGGCCACCGCGCACCGGCTCGCCGAGACGCTGCGGTCCTGGCTGCTGCACCAGGGCCGGCGTGACGACGTGGCGGCGGACCTGTTCGTGCACCCGCAGACCGTCCGCTACCGGATGGGCAAGCTCCGCGAGCTGTTCGGCGACCGCCTGCACGACCCCGCCACCATCCTCGACCTGACCATCGCCCTCGCTGTCCCACCCACGCAAGGCGGGGCCCCCGCTTGACGCCTCCGGCAGAGCAGGGGCCCCTGTTGACACTCGGGACGCAGGGTCCCGGTCGGTCGGGCCCTCCGACCCTGGCCCGGGGGCACGGCGGCCGGCAACCTCGGAAGGGGACGAGCAACGAGGAGGCGCCGCCATGGACCGGTCATCGACGCGTACCGAACAGAACCCGACGGTACGGGTGCTGGAGGCGGCAGCCCGGCAGTCCCTGCACGCCCCCTCGGTGTTCAACACCCAGCCGTGGCGCTGGCGGGTCAGCGCGGACGCGCTGGAGCTGCGTACGGACCCGGGCCGGCAGCTCGCGCACACCGACCCGGACGGTCGACTGCTGGTCCTGAGCTGTGGCGCGGCGCTGCACCACGCCCGGGTCTCGCTCGCCGCCGCCGGCTGGACGGTCGACGTCGAGCGGCTGCCCGACCGGGCGGACCCGACGCTGCTCGCCCGGCTGCGCACCACCGGCCCGACCGCCCTGGACGTGCCGGCCGGCCGGCTGGTCGACGCGATCCCGCGCCGCCGCACCGACCGGCGCGCGTACGGCGACCGCCCGGTCCCGGAACCGGTGCTGGCCCGGCTCGGGGACGCGGTCGAGGCCGAGGGCGCGCACCTGCACGTGGTCCGCCCGGACCAGATGCCGATGCTGGCGGTCTCCACCGGCCGCGCCGCCGATGCCGAGCTGGCCGACCCGGCGTACCGGGAGGAGTTGCGCCGCTGGACCAATCGCCCGGCGGGCAGCGGCGACGGCGTGCCCACCGCCACCGCGGTCCGGCCCGCGCCACGGCGGGTGCCGCTGCGTGACCACGCTCCCGGTGGGGCGGCCGGGCTGACCGTCGGCGCGGACTTCGACCGGGGCGCGGCGTACCTGATCCTGTTCGGTGAGCGCGACGACCCGGCGGCCTGGCTGCGCGGCGGCGAGGCGCTGTCGGCGCTGCTGCTCACCGCCACCGCCGAGGGCCTGGCCAGCGCGCCGCTCAGCGACGCGATCGAGCTGGCCTGGCCGCGCCGGATGATGCGTGACCTGCTCGCCGGCATCGGCGAGCCCTACCTGGTGGTGCGCGTCGGCTGGGGACCGGACGCCGACCTGCCGCCGGCCCCGCGCCGCGCGCCGGCCGACGTCATCGAGGTGGCGGCGCCGGCGGAGTGACCTGCCCGGCGTCACCACGCGCGCCGCGTGCCGGACCACGGAACGCCGTCCAGAGGTTGAACCCGACGATCGCGACGACGGCCACCGCCCATGGGACGAGGAACGCGACCGGCCGGCCGTCCCGGGCGAACCGGGGCAGGGCCACGCCCAGCAGCACCGCGCCGAACACGGCCGAGGCGACGGCCATCACCCGCCGCGCCCGCCGGCCGGGCCGGCCGGGGGCCGGACGCTCGTCGGCGGCCGCCGGCCGGCCGCCGCAGGCGCGACGCACCGTGGTCACGACGACCGTGGCCGCCACCACCACCCAGAGGACGGAGAACCACGCGGTGACGCTCTCCCAGTCGGCGGGCCACCGCCTGCGGGTCGGGCCGGCACACGCGGATCGGCCGCGGACACCACTCGTCGCGCACCGTCGCCATGACCACATCCGGTGAGCGAATCGGAGTGGCACAGCGCGCCGGCAGGCGGACGCCACAGTGTCCTCGCCCGAGAGCACGGCGCCAAGAACCGCGACCCTCGAGTGGTGACGTTCAGTGATATCGCTGCACCCATCCGCCGAACTACTCAGCGTGATCACAGATTGGACGCGGTACTGAGCGTCGCCTCGCGGCATATCGCGCTGAACAGGTAATGTCCTCCAGCGCTACCGGTCGTCGGCATGCATCGCTCGGCCCTTTGCTCTGCACACACGGGCGCAGCGGTAGCGTTCGGTCACCGATGCGTTGATGGCTGCAGAGCAAAGGGGTGCCACGGTGGTAGACCATCCTCGCCCCCGCCATCACCCTGGGTGACGCAAGAGCAGCGTTCGCAGGCGCCCCGGCCGGTCCATGCCGGACACCACCCCCGCCGGACCGGGCGGCACGGGCCGCGCCGGCGGTGTCGGCGAGCGCCCACCAGGAACTATTCCTTATTGTCCACTGTCACTGTCCGCAACCCTTGTGCACATTCCCAATCGCATGTTGACGGCTGCCAGTCCGGCGGCAATCATGATGGTCACTGGATCCACCTAACGCCAATGTCGGATCTGGTGGCTTTTCCCACCCCTCGACGGGATCGCGCCGGACGCGAGATTCCGCCGGGCGACCATGCCCGGCGCGCGCTCGGTAAATCCTATCGACGGAATAGGAAATCCACCGCTCGCCTCGAGGAGTCCGCCGGTGAACGGGAACAACGACGCTCCCGCGGCGAGCCGGCCCAGGCCGGCCTCGCACAGCGCTGAGCTGGAAGAACCGCTCGCACTGCACGGCGGCCGGCCGGTGCGGGACACGCCGTGGCCCACCTACGACAAGGGCGCGGTATTCGTGCACCCCGACGACGAGGACGCCGCAATTCGGGCCATTCGCAGCCATCTCTACTTCCGATACGACCATCGCGCGCAGAAAGAAACCGAATGCGGGCGGTTCGAGGACGAACTGTGCCGTTATTTCGGCACCCGGCACGCCCTCGCCGTTTCCAGCGGCACGGCCGCACTTGCCCTCGCCCTGATGGGCGCCGGGGTGCCGGCCGGGTCATTGGTCGCCTGTCCCGGATTCACTTTCGTCGCCACTCCGAGCGCCATTGTGCTGGCCGGGTGCCGGCCATTACTGGTGGAGGTCGACGACGACCTGCGGATGGACCTCGACGATCTGCGCCGCCGCTGGCGACCGGACATCCGGGCCATCATGGTCGTCCACATGCGCGGCTTCGCCGCCGACGTCGAGGCCTTGGCCGCCTTCGCCGCCGAGATGGGCGTGCCGCTCATCGAGGACGCCGTGCCGGCGCTCGGCGCCGAACTCAACGGCCGCAAGCTCGGCACGTTCGGCGCCGCCGGGGCGTTCAGCACCCAGTCCGACAAGGCGCTCAACTGCGGCGAGGGCGGCTTTCTGATCACCGACGACAGCACGCTGTTCGCCCGGGCGGTCGCGTTGTCCGGGGCGTACGAGGGGCGGCTGCGCCGGCACTTCCCGGACGGCGAACCGCCGCTCACCGGCCTGGACCTGCCGCTGCTCAGCCTCCGGATGGACGAGATCCGGGCGGCCCTGCTGCGCGCCGAACTGACCCGGCTGCCGCAGCGACTGACCCTGTTCCACCGCAACTACGCGCACGTCTCGCAGGCCCTGGCCGACCTGCCCGGCATCGCGGTGCGGCGGCCGGTCGCGCCCGGGGCGTACCTCGGGGAGGCGTTCGTGTTCCGCGTGCCCGGCGGCGACGCCGGCTGGTTCGCCCGGGCGCTGCGGGCCGAGGGGATCGACGCCCGCAACATCGGCGCGGACGACGACCTGAACGTCCGCGCGTTCTGGAACTGGCGCTTCCTCTATGACACCGCGGACCCGGGACAGATCCGGGCGACGCTGCCACGCACCGCGCGACTGCTCACCGAGACCGTCGACGTGCCGCTGTCGTCGAACCTCACCCCGGACGACTGCGACGACCTGATCCGCGCGGTCCGCAAGGTGGCCGCCGCCCGCGAGACCGTGCTGGCCCGGCCATGACCGGCGCGCCCCTGACCGACGCCGGCGCCGAGGAGAAGCCGCTGCCCCGGCGGGCGCTGGTCGGCCTGCTCGGCGGGCTCTTCGCCGGCTACCTCGGGTTGACCGCGGTCATCCCGGTGCTGCCCGGCTTCCTGCGCGAGCGGCACGGCGCCGGCGACCTCACCGTCGGCGTGGTGGTCACGGTGACCGCGGTGACCGCGCTGCTGGTCCGTCCGGTCGCCGGCGCGCTCGCCGACCGGCACGGCCACCGCACCGTGATGCTGACCGGTGCGCTCGTGGTGGCCGCCGGCGGGCTGCTCTACCTGGCGCCGCTGGGCGTGCCGGCGTTGGTGGCGGTCCGGCTGCTGGTCGGCGCCGGCGAGGCGGCGCTGTTCACCGCCGGGGCGGTGTGGATCGTCCAACTCGCCCCGCACCACCGGCGCGGCCAGCTCATCGGCCTGTACGGGGTGAGCATGTGGGGCGGCATCTCCGCCGGCACGTTCCTCGGCGCGACCGTGCAGCAGGCCGGCTACCCGGCGGTGTGGGTGCTCAGCGCCGCCGCGCCGGCGGCCGGCGCCGTGCTCGTCGCACTGGTGCCGGCCCCACCGCGTACCGCGCCGGCGGCCAAGGGTGGGGGCCTGCTGCTGCGCCCCGCGCTGCTGCCCGGCGTGGCGCTGACGTTCGGCGCCGCCGGGTACGCCGGCCTGGCCGCGTTCGTGGTGCTGCACCTGGACGCCCGCGGCATCGGGCACGGCGTGGTGGTGCTGAGCTGTTTCAGCGCCGTCTACGCCGGCACCCGCCTGATCATCGGGCACCTGCCCGACCGGCTCGGCCCCCGGCGGGTGGCCACCTGGTGCGGGGTGGGCGAGGCGGTCGGCCTGCTGGTCATCGCGGTCGCCCCGAACCTTGCGGTGGCGGTGGTCGGCAGCGTGGTGATGGGCGTCGGGTTCTCGCTGCTGCACCCGTCGCTGGCGCTGATGGTGATGAACCGCACCGATCCGGCGCGGCAGGGCGCGGCGATCGGCGCGTACACGTCGTTCTGGGATCTCGGTCTGGCGGTGTGGGGGCCGGCGACCGGGCTGGTCGCGGCCGGGTTCGGCTACCCGGCGGTGTTCGTCGCCGGCGCGGCCGGCGCGGCGGTGGCCGCCGCGATGGCGTTGCGCATCGGCCGGCCCGTCGGCAGCGAGACGCCGATGGAGGTACGGGCATGAGCGCTCCCGTGACCGTGCTCAGCGTCACCGGCTGGTGCCGCAACGGCAGCACCATCATCGGCAACGTCCTCGGCGAGGTGCCCGGCGTGGCGCACGTCGGTGAACTGCACTTCCTGTGGAAGAACTCGACCGGGCGCGGCGTCAACGACCGCTGCGGCTGCGGCGAGGCGCTGACCGCCTGCCCGCTGTGGTCGGCGGTGCTGCCGGTCGGCCGCCCGGCCGGCGTGTCGGCCGACGCGCACGCCGCCGAGGTGATCCGGCGGCAACGCGCCCGGCTGCGGACCCGGCACACCTGGCGGGTGCTGCGCCGGGGCGCGTCCGACGCGGACACCCGCGCGCACGCCGACCTGCTCGGCGCGGTCTACCGGGAGGTGGCCGCGCGCACCGGCGCCCGCGTGATCGTGGACAGCACCAAGATCCCGGGTGAGTCGGCCCTGCTGCCGCACGTGCCCGGCGTCGAACCGTACTGGCTGCACCTGGTCCGCGATCCGCGCGCGGTGGCGCACTCGTGGCGGGAGCCGAAGGAGTACGTCTACGCCATGTCGGCGGCGCGCAGCACCGCGTACTGGCACGGGTTCAACCTGGCCTCGGCGGCGATCAACCGCCGGCACCCCGACCGGTCGATGCTGCTGCGGTACGAGGACTTCGCCGCCGATCCGGCCGGCACGGTCGACGCGCTGCTGCGGCTGGTCGGCGTCGACCCGGCCGGCAACCCGGTCCACGACCGGACCGTCGCGCTGCGCGGCAACCACACGGTCACCGGCAACCCGGACCGGTTCCGGACCGGCCCGACCGTCATCCGGGACACCGACGACGGGTGGCGGCGGACGCTGACCGGCCGGCAACGGCTGGCCGTGGCGGCGCTGGCCTGGCCGTTGTCCACCCGCTACGGCTACCGGTCCGACGCAACGGCCCGGACGCATCCCGGCGCGGCGGCCCGCGTCGGCGAGACGGAGAGGTGACGGACGTGGATCTGGGGCTCAAGGGGCGGGTGGCGCTGGTCGCCGGCGGCACCAGCGGCATCGGGCTGGCCTGCGCGAGGGAGTTCGCCGCCGAGGGCGCGCACGTGGCGGTCTGCGGCCGGGACCCGGCACGCCTGGCCGCGGCCGAACGGGAACTGGCGTCGGTGGCCACCGGACGGGTCAGCGCCACCGCCGTGGACCTCACCGACACGGCCGCCGCCGCCCGCTGGATCGACGACGTCGCCGCCGACCTGGGCGGGACGGACGTGCTGCTGGTCAGCGGCGGCAGCCCGCCGGTCGGCACCGCCGCCGGGTTCGGCGTCGAGGACTACCGGGCGGCCGTCGAGCGGGTGCTGCTGCCCGCGGTCGCGGTGTCGACGGCCGCGCTGCCGCACATGCGCGCCGCCGGCTGGGGCCGGCTGCTGCTGGTCGCCTCCGAGACCGCCTGCGTGCCGATCGGTCCGCTGGTGCTGTCCGGGGTGACCCGGGCGGCGCTGGTCCGCTTCGCGCAGGGGCTCGCCGTCGACGTGGGCCGCGACGGCATCACCGTGAACGTGCTCGCGCCCGGCGGTGTGCGTACCCCGCCGATGGAACGCGCGGCGGCGCGGCTGGCCGGCGCGGACGGCGACGTGGAGGCGCGGCTGGCCGCGATGGGTCACCACAGCGCGCTCGGCCGGCTGGCCCGTCCCGAGGAGGTGGCCGCGATGGCCGCGTTCCTGGCCAGCGAGCGGGCGTCGTACGTGACCGCCGGCGTGCACCTGATCGACGGCGGCGCCGCCGCCACCGGCCCCGACCTGCCCCACCTGACCGGCGTCCGCAAGGACACCTACGCCTGATCCACCCGACCGCCGCACGAGGGAGTGCCCATGTCGACGACCAGCCAGTTCACCGAGCGGGACGTCTCCGAGTTCTTCGACCAGACCACGCAGACGTACCTCAGTTTCTGGGACAGCGAGGGCGTGCTGCACACCGGCTACTTCGCCGGGGACGACGACACCGACTACCACGCGGCGGCGGACCGGACCTCGGACATCCTCGCCGACGACGCCGGCATCGACGCCTCCTCGAACGTGCTCGACGTCGGGTGCGGCTGCGGCAACTTCCTGCTGCGGCTGGCCGGGCGCACCGGGTGCCGGGGCGAGGGGCTGGACCTGAGCATCGAGCGGGTGCGCTTCGCCGAGCAGCGGCGCGCCGAGCGGGGCGCCGGGCTGGACGTCCGGTTCCGGCACGGCTCGGCCACCGCCATGCCGTACGCCGACGGCACGTTCACGCACGTGGTCAGCCAGGACGCGCTGTTCCTGGTGCCGGAGAAGCCGCGCAGCCACGCCGAGATGTTCCGGGTGCTCGCGCCGGGCGGGGTGCTGGCGGTCTCCGACTTCCTCCAGCCGACCGAGCGGATCGGCGAGGCGGCCCGCCGGCACGTCTACGACCGGGTGCGCTGGAACGGCGGCTACTCGCTGGACGGCTACCGCGAGGCGCTGGCCGAGGCCGGGTTCGTGGACGTGGTGGCTCGCAGCCTGGACGCGCACATCCGGCAGACGTACCGGGTGCTGGGCCGCACCGCCCGGGAGCGGGCGGACGGCACGGCGGACGAGGCGGCGCGGACCTGGATCCTCGGCTTCGCCGAGTCGTGCGACGAGATCCAGGCGGCGATCGACCGGGGCGAGTTCGGCTGGGGCATGTTCGTCGCCCGCAAGCCGGCCTGAGGAGGGGGCGACACATGCAGCAGCGGACCGACACCGTGAAGCGGACCATCGCCGAGGTGGTCGCCGAGCGGAAGACCCAGATGTCGCCCGGCGCGACGTTCGTCGAGGCGTTCGCCAAGGACGGCTTCGACACCAGCGTCGACTACGACGTCACGATCACCGACTCGCTGACCAGTTCCCGGCGCAAGCCGCGCTACCCGTCCCGGAACATGCTGAAGGTGGTGGACCTGTCCCGGGACCCGCAGGACTTCTACTGGCACGAGAGCCCGCCCCGACCGGACGATCCGGCGGTCGACGGCGCGGACCTGCGCCGGGAGGCGGCCAACCACTTCCACCGCTCCCCCATCCCGCCGCTGCTCACCACCACCGCGTGGGTGCAGGTGCCGGACACGCTGTGGGAGGACCCGGTCAGTTTCGCCCAGTTCATCGACTACCGGCTGGTGGTGCGGCTGGCCACCGCCGAGAACCACACCATCCTGCGCGGCGAGGGCGGGCTGCTGGCCATGCCGGACCTGGGCCGGCTCACCGACCCGGGGCCGTTCGCCTCGACCATCCTGTCCGCCTGCAACGAGGTCGAGCAGATGGGCAGCACCGCCGACGGGCTGATCATCAACCCGGCCGACTACTACCGGCTGCTCGGCAGCGGCACGCTGATGCGGGACGTGGAGGAGAACGGCGTCTTCATCGTGCGTACCCGGCTGGTCGACCCGGGCACCGCGATCGTCGGCGACTTCGGCCACGGCGCGTTGCTGTTCGACGCCGGCCGGTCCACGATCGGGTTCGCCGAGCCGCCGCCGGGCACGTTCGCCGAGCCGGGGGTGGCGTTGCGCGCGGAGATCTGGGAACGGGTCGTGGTCAACCTGCCCACCTGCTTCTTCGTCGTGACGATCTGACCGGCGGCGACGATGACGACGCCCGCCCGCGCCGACCCCGACGTCCTGGTCATCGGCGCGGGCATGGTCGGGCTGTGCTGTGCCTGGTTCCTGCGCCGCGCCGGCCACACCGTGACGGTGGTCGACCGGGGCGAGGTCGGGGACGCGGCGGCCTGCTCGGCGGGGAACACCGGCTTCGTCGGCACCCAGGGCTCGGCGCCGCTGGCCGAGCCGGGGGTGCCGGCCAAGGGCATCCGCTGGCTGTTCAGCCCGGAGAGCCCGTTCTCGGTCCGGCCCCGGCTGGATGCCGCGCTGCTGGCCTGGCTGTGGCAGTTCCGCCGGCACTGCACCGAGCGGCACGCCCGCGCCGGCTTCGAGACGCTGCTCGCGCTCAAGCAACGCAGCCTGGCGCTGCTGCGCGGGATGTGCGCCGAGGACGAGCTGGCCGGCACGCTCACCGAACGCGGCATGATCCTGGCCTGCCACACCGAGCAGGGGTACGCGCAGGCGCGTCGCACGATCCGCGCGGCGACCGCCCGCGGGGTGCCGCTGCGCGACCTGGGCCGGGCGGAGCTGGCCCGGCTGGAGCCGGGGGTCGACTTCGCGGTGGCCGGCGCGCTGCTCAACGAGGAGGGCGCGGCGCTGCGCATCCCGGCGTTCCTGGTCGGTCTCGCCGAGGCGTTGCGGGCCCGCGGCGTGGAGATCGTCACCGGCGCCGAGGTGCGCGGTTTCGAGACGACCGGCCGTCGGGTGCGGACGGTGCGGACCGCCCGGGGCGACCTGCGCGCGAGCGAGGTGGTGGTGGCCGCCGGGGTGTGGTCGACGGCGTGCGCCCGGATGCTCGGCGTCGGGCTGACGCTGCAACCGGCCAAGGGCTACACCGTCACGCTCCCGGCCGGGCCGGGCACGCCCACCCGGCCGGTGCTGCTCAGCGAGGGCAAGGTCGCGGTGATGCCGCTGGGTGACCGGGTACGCGTCGGCGGCACGCTGGAGCTGTCCGGGCTGGACGCCTCGATCTCGCCGCGCCGGGTGGACGGCATCCTGCGTACCGCCCGGCGTTACCTGCCGGCGCTGGACACCGGCCGGCGACTCGACGTGTGGAGCGGGCTGCGCCCGTGCACGCCGGACAGTCTGCCGCTGATCGGCCGGGCCGGCGGCTGGGACAACGTCAGCGTGGCCACCGGTCACGGGCACATCGGGATGGGGCTGGCCCCGGCCGGCGGTGAGCTGCTCGCCCAGCTCGTCACCGGCGTGGCACCGACCCTGCCGGCGCGGACGTTCGCGCTGGACCGCTTCCGGAGGGGGAGCTGATGGGCGACCGACCGGAGATCGGGGTGCTCTGCCTCGACACCAGCTTCGACAAGATTCCCGGGCACATCCGCAACCCGGCCACGTTCGACTTCCCGGTGCGCTACCGGGTGGTGGAGGGGGCCACGCCGCAGCGGCTGGTCCGCGACGCCGACCCGACGCTGCTGGCGCCGTTCGTCGACGCGGCCCGGGACCTCCAGGCCGCCGGCGTCGCCGGCATCACCGGGGCGTGCGGGTTCCTGGTGCTGTTCCAGGCCGAGCTGGCCGCCGCGGTGGACGTGCCGCTGTGGTCGTCGAGCCTGGTGCAGCTGCCGATGGTGCACCGGATGGTCGGGCGTACCGTCGGGCTGCTGGTCGCCGACGAGGCGGCGCTGACGCCACGGCACCTGGCGGCGGTCGGCGCGGCGGACGTGCCGGTCGCGGTCACCGGCATGGCCGGGCAGCCGGAGTTCCGTGAGGTGATGCTCCAGGGGCGGCGGGACGCGCTCGACGTGGACCGGCTGGCCGCCGAGGTGGACGACCGGGTGGACGCGCTGGCCCGCGCCCACCCCGACCTGGGCGCGCTGGTGATCGAGTGCACCGACCTGGTGCCGTTCGCCCACCGGATCCAGGCGCGGCTCGGCGTGCCGGTGTTCGACATCGTCACGCTCACCACGATGGCGTACGCGACGCTCACCCGCCGCCCCTACGCGCCGTCCTAGGCGTCCCGCCCCCTGTTTCCCGGAAAGAGTGGCTTTCAGGGCCCGGATGGCCACTCTTTCCGGGAAACAGGGCGGGATGAGGGGCGCGGGGCGCTCAGACCGGGGGGATGCCGGAGCGACCGATGGCCGACATGTCGCCGCCGCCGATCTCGCTGGTCGCCGTCGGTGGAGGCGGTGCGGTCGTCTCGGTGCGGTCCTCGATGCAGGCGTCGCCGAGCCCGTGCATCAGCTCCCCGATCGCGGCCAGCGCCGAGCCCTTGTCCGGACAGGGGCGGCCGGTGGCGAGCACCTGGCCGTCGCCGCCCAGCACCGTGAAACCGACCCGGCCGTCGGTCTCGCTCTCGATGACGAACTTCACCGCGCTCCCCCCGCCGCTCAGACGCCGTGCGACTGGAGCCACAGCTCCAGCAGACCCAGTTGCCACAGCTTGTTGCTGCCGGCGGCGGCCTGCGCCCGGTCCGGCTCGGCGAGCAACTCGTCCACGTAGGCCCGACGGAACAGGCCACGCCGGCGGGCCTCGGGCGCGTCGAGCGCCTCGATCACCAACTCCCGCACCGGGCCGTCGACGTTGCGCAGCGCCGGCACCGGGAAGTAGCCCTTGGGCCGGTCGATGACCTCGGCCGGCAGCACCTCCCGGGCCACGTCCTTGAGCACGCCCTTGCCGCCCCCTGCCAGTTTGTGCTCGGGAGGGCAGGCGGCGGCGAGCGTCACCAGGTCCTGGTCGAGGAAGGGCGTGCGCACCTCCAGCCCCCAGGCCATGCTCATGCTGTCGACCCGTTTGACCGGGTCGTCGGGGAGCATCAGGTGGGTGTCCAGGCGCAGCACCGCGTCCACCGCGGTCTCCGCGCCCGGCGCGGCCAGTTCCGCGGCGACCAGCTCGCCGCTGACGTCGGCGTCGCAGGCGTACGCCGGGTCGACCACCCGGTTCAGCTCGGCGTGGTCGCGGTCGAAGAACGCGGCGGTGAACTCCGCGGCGGCGTCGGCGCGGGCCGCCTGCGCGAGCCGGTGGTGGTAGCCGTAGCCGGCGAACACCTCGTCGGCGCCCTGCCCGGACTGCGCCACCTTCACGTGTCGGGCGACCTGCTCGGAGAGCAGGTGGAAGGCCACCACGTCGTGGCTGCCCATTGGTTCGGTCATGGCCGCCACGGTGGCGCGGACGGCCGGGCCGAGGTCGCCGTCGGCGAGGCGGATGCGGTGGTGGTCGGTGTCGAAGGTGCGGGCGACCAGGTCGGAGTAGTGGAACTCGTCGCCGGACTCGTCGCCCCGGCTGTCGAAGCCGATGCTGAACGTCTGGAGGTGGTGCTGCCCGGCCCCGTCGAGCAGCGCGACGATCATGCTGGAGTCGAGGCCGCCGGAGAGCAGCACCCCGACCGGCACGTCGGCGACCAGCCGACGGCGTACCGCGGTGCGCAGCGCGTCTCCGATCGCGGCCCGCCAGTCGCCGGCGTCCATCCCGTCGTGGGCCGGGTCGCGCTGGTAGTCAGGCCGCCAGTAGACGTGTTCGCGGGTGCTCCCGTCGGCCTCCACCACCCGGACGGTGGCCGGCGGGAGCTTCCGCACGCCGCGCAGGATGGTGCGCGGCGCCGGCACGATCGAGTGCCAGGACAGGTAGTGGTGCAGCGCGACCGGGTCGATGCCGGTGTCCACGTCGCCGGCGGCCAGCAGGGCCGGCAGGGTGGAGGCGAACCGCAGCCGGCCGGGTGACTCGGCGAGGTAGAGCGGCTTGATGCCCAGCCGGTCCCGGGCCAGCACGAGGCGGCGGCGCCGCCGGTCCACCAGCGCGACGGCGAACATGCCGACCAGGTGGTCGACGAACCGTTCGCCCCACTGGGCGTACGCGACCAGGATCACCTCGGTGTCGCTCGTCGATCGGAAGGTGTGCCCGGCCGCCCGCAGCTCGTCGCGCAGCTCGGGATAGTTGTAGACGCAACCGTTGAAGACCAGGGCGAGCCCGAGGTCGTCCCGGACCATCGGCTGGTCGCCGGTCTCGGTCAGGTCGATCACGGTCAACCGGCGGTGCCCCAGGGTGACCCAGCCGTCGTTCCACCGCCCCTGGCCGTCGGGGCCGCGCGAGCGCATGGCCTCGGTCATCCGGGTCACCGCGCCCGCGTCGGGGGTGGCCCCGTCGAACCGGGCCTCACCGCTGATCCCGCACATGTCGGCGACTACCCGGCGTGTGACCAAGGAAACCCGGGATGGGCGGTTGGCGAGCCGGGGACGACGAGCCGTCGTACGGTGACGGTACGGGCCATGTCCCCGGGCGGTCCGGCCACGGGACGTGGCCGGAGATCAACAACGCTGCCAGGAGGACGTGTGTTCGCCAATTCCGAGGAACTCCTGCGATACCTCAGCAACGAGGACGTGAAGTTCGTCGACGTACGTTTCTGTGACCTGCCCGGCGTGATGCAGCACTTCAACCTGCCGGTCGAGTCCTTCGACGACAGCGTCTTCACCGACGGCCTCGCGTTCGACGGCTCGTCGATCCGCGGCTTCCAGTCGATCCACGAGTCGGACATGCTCCTGCTCCCCGACGTCGCCACCGCGTTCATCGACCCGTTCCGCGCCCAGAAGACCCTCGCGCTCAACTTCTTCGTCCACGACCCGTTCACCCGCGAGGCCTACTCCCGCGACCCCCGCAACGTCGCCAAGAAGGCCGAGGCCTACCTCGCCGCCAGCGGCATCGCCGACACCGCCTACTTCGGCGCCGAAGCCGAGTTCTACATCTTCGACTCCATCCGCCACGAAACCTCCGCCCACCAGTCGTTCTACTACATCGACTCGATCGAGGGCGCCTGGAACACCGGCCGCGTCGAAGAAGGCGGCAACCGCGGCTACAAGACCGCCTACAAGGGCGGCTACTTCCCCGTCCCCCCGGTCGACCACTACGCCGACCTGCGCGACAGCATGGTCCGCCGCATGGTCGACGCGGGCTTCACGGTCGAGCGCTCGCACCACGAGGTCGGCACCGGTGGGCAGTCGGAGATCAACTACAAGTTCTCGACGCTGCTGCGCGCCGCCGACGAACTGCAGCTCTTCAAGTATCTGATCAAGAACGAGGCGTGGGCGCACGGCAAGACCGCCACGTTCATGCCCAAGCCGCTGTTCGGTGACAACGGCTCCGGCATGCACACCCACCAGAGCCTCTGGCGGGGCGGGGAGCCGCTGTTCTACGACGAGACCGGCTACGCCGGCCTGTCCGACACCGCCCGCTGGTACATCGGCGGCCTGCTGCACCACGCCCCCTCGCTGCTGGCCTTCACCAACCCGACCGTCAACTCCTACCGGCGCCTCGTGCCCGGCTTCGAGGCCCCGGTCAACCTGGTCTACTCCCAGCGCAACCGCTCCGCCTGCACCCGCATCCCGGTCACCGGCAGCAACCCCAAGGCCAAGCGCGTCGAGTTCCGCGTCCCCGACCCCTCGGCCAACGTCTACCTCGCCTTCTCCGCGATGATGATGGCCGGCCTCGACGGCATCAAGAGCAAGATCGAACCCCCGGCCCCCATCGACAAGGACCTCTACGACCTCCCCCCGGAGGAGTGGGGCGACGTCAAGCAGGTCCCCGCCTCGCTGTCGCACGCGCTGGAGGCGCTGGCGGCCGACCACGACTACCTGCTCGACGGCGGCGTCTTCACCGACGACCTGATCTCCACCTGGATCGACTGGAAGAACGCCAACGAGGTCGACCCGGTGCGCCTGCGCCCGACCCCGCACGAGTTCGCGATGTACTTCGACTGCTGACGCCGTACCCCGTTCGTCACCGGCACCGCGTGCGGAGCCCGCGGGGTCGGTGGAAACGGCATCCGGGAGGCCACCGGCCTCGTACCGTCGAGACATGGCGCAGCCCCGCGACGACCGGCCCGGAGCGGCGGTGCGGCCGCGACCGACCGACGCCCCGGCGACCGCCGACCCGCTCACGCTCGGGGTGGAAGAGGAGTTCCTGCTGCTGCACCCGGTGACCGGGGAGAGCATGCCGGTCGCCGACCGGGTCCGCGACGCGCTCTCCGGCGTCGCCCGTGCGCAGAGCCGGCAGGAGTTCCGGCACAGCATGGTGGAGATGGTGACCCCGGTCAGCCCCGACCTGGCGTCGCTGCGGGAGCACCTCGTCGCGCTGCGTCGGGCCGCCGCCCGGGCCGCCGACGCGGTCGGGGCGCGGCTGGTGGCGGTCGGGGCGACCCCGGTCTGCGAGGCCCACCGCACGGTGCCCGACGAGCCCCGCTACCACGACATGTCCCGCCGGTTCGGGCCGGTCGCCCACGACCCGGCGGTGTGCGGCTGTCACGTCCACGTCGGGGTGCCCGACCGGGAACTCGCCGTCCGGGTCTGCAACCACCTGCGCCCGTGGCTGCCGGTGGTGCAGGCGCTCACCGTGAACTCGCCGCTGCACGACGGGCGGGACACCGGACACGCGAGCTGGCGCTCGATGCAGCTGGAACGTTGGCCGAGCATCGGGCCCACACCGCACTTCGACTCCGCCGCCGACTACGACGCCACCGTGCAGGAGCTGATCACCGCCGGGATCATGCTCGACGCCGCGATGGTCTACTGGTACGCCCGGCCGTCCGCGTCCTACCCGACCGTGGAGATCCGGGTCGGCGACGTCTGCCCCACCGTCGACGACACCGTGCTCGTCGCCGGGCTGGTCCGGGCGCTGGTCGCCGCCATGATCGACGAGATCCGCGCGGGTGTTCCCGCGCCGCGGATCCGCGACTGCCTGGTCGCCGCCGCGCACTGGCGGGCCGCCCACGACGGTCTCGACGGTGAGCTGGTGGACCTGCGCACCGGCCGGCCCCGGCGGGCCTGGGACCTGGTCGACGAGCTGCTCGCCACCGTCGCGCCCGCGCTGACCCGGCACGGGGACCGGGAGCTGATCATGCGGGAGGCGGAGCGGCTCCGCCGGGACGGCACCGGCGCCACCCGGCAACGCCGGATCATGGCCGACACCGGTGGCGACGTCCGCGCCGTGCTGGCGCATCTGGCCGCGCAGACCACCGCGGCCTGACCGGTGCCGGCCGTGCCGTCAGCGCAGACCGGCGAACAGGTCGTCCTCCGGCGTCGGCGCGCCGGTGGTGTCGCGGACCCGGACGAACGTCTCCGTCCCCATCAGCTCGACGAACCGCTCCTGCCCGAGGCGCAGGAAGAAGATGTTCTCCGCCTGGCTGGCGTGCGTGGCCAGCGAGGCGAACTTCTGCTCCCCGTGGGCCCGGGTGTCCACCCAGGTGGTGATCTCCTCGTCGGGCAGGCCCAGCGCCGGCGTCGAGTCGGTCGCCTCCGGATTCGGAAACTCCACCCCGATCTCCCGCATGACCTTGCCGAACTCCCGGAACGCGCTGCGCGGCACCGTGGTCCAGTAGACCTTCGCCGGGATGCCGGTGCGCTCCACCGCGGCCATCGTGATGCGGTGCGCCTGGATGTGGTCGGGGTGGCCGTAGAAGCCGTTCTCGTCGTAGGTGACCACCACGTCGGGGCGGTAACGCCGGATCAGCTCGGCCAGCCGGTCGGCCGCCTCGGTCACCGGCGTGTTCCAGAACGCGCCGGGCGCGTCGTTGGTGGCCCAGCCCATCATCCCGGAGTCGGCGTAGTCGAGCGTCTCCAGGTGGGTCACCTTCAGCGCCTCGCAACTGGCCACCAGCTCCGCCCGGCGCATCGCCACCACGGCCTGCGGGTCGTGGCCGGCCTCGCCCGGCTTGACGCCGTCGGGGCCGTCGCCGCACCGGCCGTCCGTGCAGGTCACGAGCACTGTCGTGACGCCTTCGGCCGCATAGCGGGCGAGGACGCCGCCGGTGCTCGTCGCTTCGTCGTCGGGGTGCGCGTGCACCGCCATCAGGGTCAGGGATCGCTCAGCCACCCCGTCACCATACGAGCATCCACCGACGCACTAACATTGCCCGGTCCGCAGACGGCGACGGAAGCGAGGCTCGATGGGTTGGCTCCGGCGGTTGCTGGGTGGCGGCGGTGGGGTCGAACTGGACCCCGAACGCCAGCAGACACTGCTGCGGGACGTCCGCCACTCCTACGGCGCGCACGCTCCGATCCGGTTCCCCGAGCAGGTCGACGCGATCGGTCGGCTGCTCGCCGACGACGACGGTCTGGTGGTGGCCGCCGGGATCGTGTGCGAGGCCGCCGAGGAGGCCCACGCCGACCTCCAGTTCCAGGCCCAGGAGGTGTTCCGGCGCACCGGCCGGCGGCTGCTGGTGCACCGACGCAACTACCGGCCCCTGTGGAAGGAGGCCGGTCAGTGGCTGCGCTGGCCACTCGCCGCGCTGCCCAGCGGGCTGCACCCGTACGCGCAGGTGGCCGCCGCCGTCACGGTGGTCGGCGGCCGGGCGAAGCGCCTCGACCGGGTGACCGACCCGCAGCCGTTGGTGACCCGCCTGTTCGAGGTGCTCGACCTCACCACCGCCGGCTGGGAGTTCGGCCGGGTGCGGGTGGACACCGACAGCGCCACGCTGGTCGAGCGGCTCACCGGCACCGCCGCGCAGGTGCTCGCCACCATGGACGATCCGCCCCGGCTGCCGCCGCCGGTCCGCGAGATGATGCGCCGCAACCACAGCATCGACGTGTACGACCCGGCCGCCCCCCGGGTGGTGGGTCGGATCAACCCGGGCGCCCGACTGCGCGAGACGCTGCTGGCTTGACCGCCGCCCACCCAGGGCGCGAGCCGGTCGGTCAGGTGGTCGTGCAGGTGAGGTTCGTCGGCGGGTTGTTGGCGCCGGTGACCGTGCCGATGAAGCCGAACGTGGTGGACGCCCCGGCCGCCAGCGCGCCGTTGTAGTCGACGTTGCGCACCGACACGTTCGCGCCGCTCTGGGTGTGGGAGCCGCCCCAGATCTGGTTGATGACCTGCCCGTCGGGGAACGTCCAGGACACCGTCCAGCCGCGGATCGCGGTCGCGCCGGCGGTCACCGTGACCTCACCCTGGAAGCCGCCCGACCAGGAGCCCGTCACCGCGTACGTCGCCCGCGCGCCGGACGGCGCGGGAGAGCTGGTGGTCGGTGTCGGTGTCGGACTCACCGTGGGCGTGGGCGGGGGCGGGGGCGTGACGGTCGGCGTCGGTGTCGGCGTCACGCCCGGCCGCGCCGCCCGGTAGGTGCGGCCGGCCCGGACGGCGAACTGGACGACGTCCGTCTCCGGTCGGGTGGTGGCCGGCGTGCTGCCGTCACCGGCGTCGGCGAGGGTGAAGCCGCCGGTGAACAGCCGGGACCGCAGCCGCAGCGTGCCGTCGCGGTCGGCGCGGACGACGATCTCGTCGGGCTGGCCGTTCGACCAGGCCAGCGCGACCGTGTACCCGCCCCGACCGCGTAGGCCCGCGACCTGGCCGGCGGGCCAGGCGGTGGGCAGCGCCGGCAACACGTTCAGCTCGCCGGTGTGACTGTGCAGCAGCATCTCGGCGATGCCGGAGGTGGCGCCGAAGTTGCCGTCGATCTGGAACGGCGGGTGCAGGTCGAACATGTTCGGCGCGAGCCGGTCGGTGCGCACCAGGTCACGCAGGAGCTTGTGGGCGCGGGCGCCGTCCTCCAGCCGGGCCCAGAAATTGATCTTCCAGGCGAGCGACCAGCCGGTCCCGTCGTCGCCCCGCAGCTCCAGCGTCCGGCGGGCGGCCTCGTAGAGCGCCGGCGTGCCCCGCTTGGTGATCTGGTTGCTGGGATGCAGCCCGTACAGGTGGGAGACGTGCCGGTGGGTCCGCTCGGTCTCGATCCAGTCGGCGAGCCACTCCTGGACGTTGCCGCGGGAGCCGACGCGGCTCGGGGGCAGCCGGTCTTTCGCGGTGCGCACCTGGGACCGGAACGTGGTGTCGACGCCGAGGACCTCACTGGCCCGGGCCGCGGCGTCGAACAGGTCGCGCAGGATCTGGTTGTCCATGGTGGGGCCGCCGCAGACGCTCGCGTTCGCGTGGTGCGGCAGCTCCGGCGAGTTCGACGGGTTCGTCACCAGGTAGTTGAGCGTCGGGTGGACGACCAGGGTGTCCAGGAAGAACTGGGCGGCGCCCTTCAACGCCGGATAGTTGGCCTGGAGGAACCCGAGGTCGCCGGTGAACAGGTAGTGGTCCCAGATGAGCGTGCTCAGCCACGCGCCACCGGTCTGCCACATGCCCCACAGCGCCCCGTCGACGACCGAGGCGCCCCGCCACGCGTCCGTGTTGTGGTGGGTGACCCAGCCGCCGGCGCCGTACTGCGCCTGGGCGACCCGCGCGCCGGTCACCGTCAGATCCTTGATCATGTCGAACACCGGCAGGAAGCACTCGGACAGGTTCGTGGTGTCGGCCGGCCAGTAGTTCATCGGCAGGTTGGCGTTGATCGTGTACTTCGAGTCCCAGGACGGGGCGAGCGAGTCGTTCCAGATGCCCTGGAGGTTCGCGGGTTGGGTGCCCGGACGCGAGGAGGAGATCAGCAGGTACCGCCCGAACTGGAACAGCAACGCGGCGAACTGCGGATCGTTTGTGCTCGCGTGTTGCGCGATCCGGACGTCGGTCGGCTGGTCGGCCGCGGCCGTGCGGCCCAGGTCGATCGTGACCCGGTTGAACAGCGCCTGGTAGTCGGCGAGGTGGCGGCTGCGCAACTGGTCGACCGCCACGCTCCGGGCGGCGCTGAGCCGGGTCCGCGCGATGCCCTGGTAGTCGCCGTTGACGGTGCGGTAGTTGACGTAACTGGAGCCGATCGAGATCAGCACCGTCACGCTCGTCGCGCCGGAGACCCGCAGCGTCCCGCCGGAGCTGCTGACCGTGCCACCGGTCACGGCGGCGTTGGCCAGGGCGAGGAACCGCACCGAGCCGGTGACGCCCTCCATGCTGCCGGAGATGCCGTCGAGCCCGATGGTGGCGGAGTCCGGGCTCGACACGGTGGTGCGTTGCGGGCTGTCGAAGGTGGCGGAGAAGCTGATCGAGTTCGCCCGGTCGGCGGTCAGCCGGACCACGATCACCTGGTCGGGCGCGCTCGCGAACACCTCCCGCTGATGTCGTACGCCGCTCAGCACGTAGCTCGTGGTGACCGTGGCGGTGGTGAGGTCGAGCGTCCGGCGGTACTGCGTCGCCCCGCCGGACGAGCCGAAGGCGAGCCGGAGGTTGCCCACGATCTGGTAGGCGAGCTGACCGCCGGGGGTCCCCATCATGGTCTGGTTGATGAGGTCCTGCGCCGAGGTCCACTGGTCGGCGAAGACGCGCCGCCGGATCTCGGCCAGGTTGGCCGCGCCCCGGGTGTTGGCGGAGTCGTAGGGGCCGCCGGCCCAGACCGTGTCCTCGTTGAGCTGGAGCCGTTCGGTGTCGACGTTGCCGAACACCATCGCGCCGAGCCGCCCGTTGCCGATCGGCAGCGCACGGAGCCAGTCGGTGCCGGCCTCCTCGTCGTACCACAGTGCCAGATCGTTCGCGGCCAGCACCTCGGGCGGCGCCGCCGAGCCGGCGCGGGCGGCGGCGGTCCAGGCGGCCGGCGCCAGCGCCGCGCCGGCGCCGGCCGCCGAAGCCTTGAGGACGTTTCTTCGGGTCACTTCGGACATGGTCTTCTCCCGGGCACGCGGATCAGAGGTGGGTGCAGGTGAACGACGGCGTCGTCGCCGTGCCGTTGGCGGTGAAGCCGAACGTGGTGGACGCGCCCGCCGCCAGGCTGCCGTTCCACGCCTCGTTGGAGACGTTCTGGGTGCTGCCGGAGGGCGCGTTGCGACCGCCCCAGAGCTGGGTGATGCTCTGCCCGGCGGCCAACGTCCAACTGACCCGCCATCCGCTGATGGCCGAGGCGCCGGCGGTCACCGTGACCTCGCCCTGGAAGCCGCCCGGCCACTCGGTGGAGGTCCGGTAGGTGGCGGCGCAGCCGCCGGGAACCGGCGTGGTCGGCGAGGCCGTGGGCGACGCGGTCGGCGAGACAGTCGGCGAAACGGTCGGCGACGGGGTGGGCGTGGTGCCGTCGAACTGGGTGAAGAACTTCCACACCTCGCCGGGGACCCAGGTCCGCGAGCCGCTGTCACCGCCGGCGCCGTCCTGCGGAGCGGCGATGTGGCCGCCGTCGAACGCCGCCCACACCACCGGGTAGCCGGGCCGGCAACCGGAGTAGGCGTAGACCGTGTGGGTCAGGCTGCCGGACCTCGGCTCCGGTGGGCTGGCCGCCGTGCAGCCGTTGTTGGTGACGAAGCGGTCCCGCAGCGCGCGTCCGCTGGCGATGCTGTCACCGATGCCGTGCACCCCGAGGTACGCGATCGGCTGGGTGCCGCCGCTGCATCCGCTGAGCGTGCCGGGCGACGACTGCACCGCGACCGCGCGGAACACGTTCGGCCGGGCGCAGGCCAGCGCGTAGCTCATCCCGCCGCCGTAGCTGAAGCCGACGGAGAACCGCTTCGTCGTGTCGACGCACAGGTCGCCCTCGATCCGGCGGAGCATGTCGTCGACGAACGTGACGTCCTCGCCGCCGGAGTTGGCCCAGCCGTTGCCGATGCCCTGGGGCGCCACGAAGATCGTGCTGTTGTTCGACAGCCGCAGCAGGCCGTAGTAGGCCCACACGTCGCGCTGCACGGTCTGGCCGGTCGCCACGTCCACGGCGGTGCCGCCCCACCAGTGGAATCCGAAGACCAGCCGGTACTGGCGGTTGCGGTCGTAGTTGTCGGGGAGCTTGAGGATGAAGCTGCGGTTCATCCCGCTGCTGGAGATGGTGTAGGTGCCGTTGGCCAGGGTCGGGGCCTTGCCGCAGCCGGCCGTCGCGGCAGCCGTCCCGACGTCGGCGGCCCGGGCGCTGCTGCCGAGCCCGCCGCTGACCGTCGCGGCGCCCATGCCCAGGGTCAGCAGGACGGCTGCCGCGACCGACCCGAGTCTCGTTCTGCGTGTCGACATGCGTGTCTCCTCAGGGGTGGTGGAGGGGGACGGCTCAGCGGAACTGCCACCAGTTGACGTTGAGCAGGTAGCCGCTGCCGCCGGCGAAGCGCAGGAACACGTCCTGGGTGCCGGTGGCGCCGCTGACCGGGCAGGTGACGGTGGTCCACGTCTGCCAGCCGCCGGTGGCCCCGACGGTGCAGGTGCCGACCACGGCGCCGGTGGCGCTACCCAGCCGTACCTCGATCCGGCCCCCGGCGGACGCCGAGGCCACCCGGGCGGTGAACGAGGTGGCGCCGGCGCCGAACGCGACGCCCTTGACCTTGATGTGGTCGCCGTGCTCGATCCAGCCGACGTTCATGCCGCCCTCACTGGACGGTTCGGTCTCCACGCCGACGGACCAGGCGATCGTCTCCGCCTCCTGGCGCACGTACGGGTTGAGCGTGCCGACCTGCGGTGCGCCGGCGGTGGTCATGTTGATCGTCGGGATGGTGCCGTCGGCGCGGTAGCTGAACTTCTCCACCGCCACCGACCTGGTGAAACCGCCGCCGCCCGGCAGCGCGCCGTTGTGGTAGAAGAAGTACGAGCCGCCGTTGAAGTCGATGATCGCCGGGTGGTTGGTGAAGCTGCCGCCCTGCCGGGGCATGATCGTGCCGCGGTAGGTCCACGGCCCGGTGGGGCCGGGCGCGGTGGAGTAGCCGATGAACTCCGAGCAGCACTCGGCGGCGAAGATGTTGTAGTAGGTGCCGTTGCGCTTGTAGACCCAGGGCGCCTCCTCGTAGAGCGTGGGGCGGCTGGTGTTCCCGCTGCGCGTGCCGAAGCCGGCGGTGGTCAGCGGGATCTGGGTCGGACTGCCGGAGAACGACGTCATGTCGGCGTTGAGCCGCACGTACCACAGGTTCGGGTTGCCCCAGTAGAGGTACGCCTGGCCGGTGTCGTCGACGAACGCGTGCGGGTCGATCTCGCCGTTCTCGACAAGCGGCCGGCCGATGGCGTCGCGGAACGGACCGGTGGGGCTGTCGGAGACCGCGACGCCGATCGCCATCCGGCCGGTGGCCCGGTTCTTGACCGGGACGTACCAGTAGAAGCGGCCGTTACGGTAGACGGTCTGGCCGGCCCACGCGTCGGCGCTGGCCCAGCTGAAGGTCGCCAGGTTCATCGGTACGCCGTGGTCGGTCCAGTTG
The DNA here is from genome assembly GCF_003027925.1 of Micromonospora sp. RP3T. GTDB lineage: Bacteria > Actinomycetota > Actinomycetes > Mycobacteriales > Micromonosporaceae > Micromonospora. The sequence goes on along the minus strand of NZ_PYPS01000003.1, from coordinate 227,874 downwards.
ACCATGTCGGCCGACGAGTAGACGCGCCACTCCTTCATGGTGAAGTAGGTCGAGCCGTCCTCGTCGTGGCCGGTGTAGAGGTAGACCCGGCCGTTGTGCACGAGCGCCGCCGGGTCGGCCGTGTAGACGGTCTGGACGATGGGGTTGTCCGCCCGGGCGGCGGCCGGGGTCAGCACGGCCACGCAGAGCAGGCCGGTGAGCAGGGCCACGCCGCGGCGCAGAAGCGTTCTCATCAGGAGTGCCTTCCTGGTCAGGGCGTGATGCGGAAAGTGGCGTCCTGGCGGTCGCTCGCGCTCGACGCGGAGCTGAGCGGGTCGATCCGCAGGAGTTGGCCGGCGTGCCGCAGGTAGCGGTCCGGGAAGTTGTGGGAGCGGAACGACGTCCACGTGCTGTCCGCCAGCCCGGCGGTCCGCTGGAAGGTGGCGTCCGCGCGGAACGTCGCGGTCCCGTCGTTCGGGTCGAGGCGGATGGCGTAGTTGTAGTGCCGCAGGAAGCTGCCGGGCCGGTTCACCGACTCGAACGAGACACCCGTGGGGTCGGCCAGGCCGGCCACCATCCGCCACATCTGGTCCTGGTACGGGTCGAACGGGTACGGGTCGATCCGGCCGACGCCGTTGCTGTGCCGGACGACCTGGTCGGGGAGGTTCGACGACTTGAGGCGTACCCAGTTCGGGGTGCCCCAGCGGGTGACCATCGCGTTGTACTCGGCGTCGCTGATCCCGACGATCGAGCCGTGCTTGGCGTTCAGCGGCGGGGTGTAGTCACGCTGGTTGAGCGGCGTCCACGAGTTGCCGCCGATGGTCGAGGTGGACCAGATGTAGTAGTCGGCGTTGACCGGGCTGAACGAGTCGCCCCACAGCCGCCAGCCGCCGTCGTTGTTCTTCACCAGCAGCGGCGCCTCGATCGCGTTGCCCTGCCGCAGGCCGCTGGTGTAGGTGGTGAAGCTGTTCGGCGCGCCGGTCGAGGACCGGGCGCCGTGCAGCAGGCCGGTGGACAGGTTCTTGTAGTACAGGTAGGTGGTGCCGCCGTCGACGACGATGTCGCCGTCGAGCACACCGAAGCCGGGGCTGAAGAAGACCTGTTGCGGGCCCACGGTGACGAAGTCGCTGGTGTAGTTGACCATCAGCACGTCGCCGCCGCTGTTGCACGAGTAGACGATGCCGTACTGGCCGCGGTTGGCGTCCCAGAACGCGGTCGGCGCCCAGGTGTGCGAGTTGGCCAGGGTGTGCATCCGGATCCGGCGGTAGCCGGTGAAGCTGGTCAGGTTCGTCGAGTCCCACACGTGCAGGTACTGGCTGTTCAAGCCGAAGTTGGTGCCCTTGAGATCGGTGGCCAGCACCACGAACGTGCCGTCCTGCTTGCGGAACACGAACGGGTCCCGCAGGCCGAGCTGTCCCTGGGTCGGGGTGACCACCGGGTTGTTCTGGTTCAGCGGCGTCCAGTTGAGACCGTCGCGACTCACCGCGAGGTGCAGGCCGTAGTCGGCGCCCTGGAAGTTCGGCGTCTCGGTGAAGTACGACATCGCGTACGCGGTGTTCGCCGCCCACGCGGCACCGGGCAGTCCGGCCACGGTCGCCGCGGTGAGCGCGCCGGAGGCGGCCACGGCCTTGATGAGTGCTCTTCGGCTGATCGCCACGATGGGGAACCTTTCTGACGCATGGTGGGGGGAAGGTGCGACGGGTCTGGCCGGGACGGTCGCCGTCAGGGCAGGGGGGATCGACTGTCGCCCGGCGTTCGAGGTCGGCGGTGGATCGCTGTTAGCGTTAACAAATGCTGCCCGCGCACTTCTACGCCACCCGCCTCGGCAGCTGCCGGCGCCCGAGCTCCCGGTCGCGCGCCACATCTGCCTATATCGACTTTCATGGATCGGGGTGGCAGCCGTCAAGATGTGACGATCAGGTTTCGCGAAAGTTCCGTCCGGCCGCCTGTCGGCAACCAGCCCGGCCGGACCCGTCCCCGACGGCTCCCACCTGCGCAGATCCGCGTCCCGCCGACGCGCCGCCGCTTCCCGGGCGCGAAATGTTACCGCTAACCTTTCGCGCCTCACCGGCCGACCGGCGGGTGCGGCCCGCGGGTCGGCCCGGGTCGACCGAGACTCCACGACGGCACGCGGCCATAGACTTCGCTCGTGATCGAAGAAGGACCGCGGCCGCACTTCCGCAAGCCCCGGCGCGGTGACCTGCCCATCGCCACGATCGCCGAGCTGGCCGGGGTGTCCCCGCCCACCGTCTCGAAGGTGCTCAACGGCCGACCCGGGGTGGGCGACCAGACCCGGCAGCGGGTGGAGGCGCTGCTCCGCGACCACGGCTACCGACGGCGGCAGGCCGGCGGCGCGGCCCTCTGCATCGAGGTGGTCTTCCACCGGATGCTGCCGTCGATCGCCATGGAGATCCTGCGCGGCGTGCAGAAGGTCGCGCACGCCAGCGACCACACCGTCGGCTTCACCGACGTGCACCGTCACGTGCTGGCCGGGCAGCCCTGGGTGGAGCCCCTGCTGCTGCGGCAACCGGCCGCCGTGATCACCGTGTCCTCACTGGTCACCGCCGAGGACGGGGAGCGGTTCGCGGCCGAGGGGATACCGCTCGTCGCCGTCGACCCGATCGGCGACCTGTTCCCCACCCCCGTCGTCGGGTCCAACAACTGGAGCGGCGCGCTCACCGCCACCCGGCACCTGCTCGACCTGGGCCACCGACGGATCGGGGTGCTCACCGGGCCGGTCAAGGACCTGTCCTCACGGGCCCGCCTGGACGGCTTCCACGCCGCGCTGGACTCCACCGGCGTCCCGTTCGACCAGAGCCTCGAACGACGGGGCGTGTTCACCGTGGACGACAGCCGCGACCTCGCCGCCCAGTTGCTCGCCCGACCCGATCCGCCGACCGCCGTCGTCTGCGGCAACGACCTCCAGGCGATGGGGGTCTACGCGGCGGCGTGGGAGGCGGGCCTGCGGATACCCGACGATCTGAGCGTCGTCGGGTTCGACGACGTCGACCAGGCGGCCTGGCTGGCGCCGCCACTGACCACGGTGCGGCAGCCGTTCGGCGAGATCGGCGCCACCGCCGCGCGCCTCGCCCTGACCCTGGCCGACGGCCGCACGCCGACCCAGGAACGCTACGAACTCGGCACGGCGCTCGTGGTGCGCGGCAGCACCGCGCCGCCGCGCCGCTGAGCCGTCACCAGGCCGCGAGGGCCGCCTCCCGATCCGCCCGGCCCGCCGCGACCCGGGCGTCCGCTCCCCCGTGGCCGATCCGGCGGGCCGAGCGGGGCGCCGCAGCGACCGGCCGCCCCACCCGGGTCACGTGCACGACCCGCTGCGGCGCCACGTCCAGCAGCGCGCCGAGCGCGTCACGGGTGGCGGCGACGTCGACGAGCTGGCTCAACGGGTGCGCCGCCAGGCCGGCGGCGTGCAGCGTCAGCCACACCCGCATCAGCACCCGGCCGAACTCGACCTGGCCGGCCGCGTCCAGGTCGGGCGGGGCCACCAGCGCCAGCACCGCGCCGCCGCGCGCGAGCGGATCGTCGCCGGCGGCGAGCAGCCGGGCCAACCCCAGCGGGCGCAGCACCGGATACGCGGCCAGCGCCGCCCGCAGCCCGGTGGCGGCCGGCCGGGACAACCCGAGGCAACGATCGCTGAGCCCGTCGGCCCGGTAGTCCGGCCGCGCCGGGTCCAGCCGCAGCCACCGACGCAGCTCGGCCACCACCGCCGGGTCCGCGTAGACCTGCCGGTCGGCGGCGCGCAGCAACGCGCCGAGCCGCCCGGCCCCGGGCACGAGGCGGACCCCGCCGCCGGCCCGCCGGGCCACGGCGTCGGCGGCCGCGAGCACGTCGGCGTCCGGGCCGCCGGTGAACCGGCCCCGGTCGGTACGCCGGTCCCAGACCTCCGAGGTGCGGAACGGCGTGCGGTACGGTTGCCGCGCCGGACGCAGCCGACCCACCCGGCGGTCGTGCTCGTCGTGGTCGGCGACCCAGTCCAGTCGCAGCCCCGCGTCGGCGGCGACGATCAGGCAGGTCTCCACGAACGCGCCGAGCGACAGCCGCAGGTCCCGCCCGCTCGGGTCGCCGGCCGGCAACGTGTCGGCCGGGTCCCAGCCGACGGTGATCGCCCAGCGCTCGTAGCGCAGCCGCCACGGCTGGGTGTTGTGTGCGCTCGGCGCGCGCCAGCACAGCGGCTCCAACGCGCGGAACGCGGCGAGGTCCATGTCATCGCTCCTTCGCGTAGAACGTGTAACCGTGCAGCGGACGGCCGCCGAGCCGGCGGTACTGCGCCGCCGAGGCCGGGTTGTCCCGCCCGACGTAGGTGCTGCGCAGCGTGGTGTAGCCGCCGGCGTGCAGGTTGTGGTGCAGGTGCGCGGAGAGCAGCCGCTGGTAGCCGCGCCCCTGGAACTCCGGCAGCACGCCCTTGACGATCAGCACCGCCTCGCGGCGGTACCGGCGGCGGGTGGCCAGCAGCCGGAGCTGGTTGACCGGGCCCAGGTCGCCGCGCGCCGCGACCAGGAACGCGCTGATGTCCGGTACGCAGAGCACGAACGCCACCGGCTGCCCGTCCCGGGTCAGGTACAGCAGCAGCGCGGAGTCCAGCAGGTACGCCAGCCCGTCAGTCTGCCGGCGCAACTGCGCGGCGGAGATCGGGGTGTAGTAGCCGAGCTGGGCGAACGAGTCGTTCAGCATGCCGCGCAGCAGGTCGAGCTGCTCGTCGAGGCGCCGCGCGTCGCCCCGGTGCAGCTCCAGCCGCGCGCCGTCCGGCTGCCCGCCCAACGCCGGCGGCGGCTCGACCGGGGCCGGCACCGGGCAGATCCAGGTGTCGGAGACGAACCGGCGGGCGAAGCCGTACGCCTCGTAGGCGGCCGGGTAGCGCGGCGGGTTCCAGGCGCTGTCGGTGAAGCCCCGGTCGTCGAACCCGGACGTGATCACCCCGCCGGCCTGGTTGGGCAGCAGCGCCACCGGGCCGAACAGCAGGTCCCGGTCGGCGCCGGCGTGCGCGGTGACGGCGTCGAACAGCGGCCCGGCGGCCGGCGCGGTGAACTCGGTGAGCCCGAACAACTGGCACCGCCGGCCCAGCTTCGCGTCCAGGTCCGCGTCGGTGTGCAGCGTGGTCCGCCCGACCACCGCGCCGTCGGCGTCACGCAGCACGTACAGCGGCACGCCGTCGGCCCACCAGCGGCGGATCTGCTGCCGGGGCGTCGGCACGTACCGTGGCTCGTCCGCGTACAGCCGGTCGGTGAGCGCGAGGAACTCGGCCAGGCCGCGCCGGCCGGTGACCCGCTCGAACCGGTGGCCGCTCACCGGCGTACCGCCGGTCCGGTGGTCTCCGCGCCCAGCGGGGTGAACGTGTCGATGTGGCCCATCGCGCCGTCCTCGGCCCGCCACGCGCCGTTGGAGTAGCCGTCCGGCGAGGCCGTGTAGAGCCGGATGAACCCGGCGGTCGCGTTGCGCCCACCGTCGGTCAGCCAGGCCATCAGTTTGCGGTGGTGCCGGGTCCGCGCGAAGCGCAGCATCGCGTCCCGGTCGGTGAAGAACGCGATCGTGCCCAACGTGAGCGGGAACTGCCAGTAGACGGTGTGCCAGCAGTAGCCCGACATCCGGCGCATGTCGCGCACCATCCGGAACCAGTCGGGGGCCAGCCGCAGCAGCACCAGCGGGCTCGCGTAGCGGGTGCCGCCGATGAACATCGCGCCGGCGCGGGCCTGCGCCGGGGCGCGGGAGAAGTCTCGGGTACGCATGGTCAGCTCACCACCAGGTAGGCGTTCTTGATCTTCTGCGGGCCGGCGAACGGGCCGGTTCCCGGTTCGTGCAGCTCGACCCGCAGGTCACCGGCGGAGGGGTCCTCCAGCAGGGACTGCGCGAAGTCGCGCGACACCGAGGTGAGGTGCCGGCGTACCCCCTCGCGGCAGGCGGTGGCGAGCGCCGCGCGGTCGGCGGCGGCCAGCGGGCCGCGCAGCTCGACGTGGATCACCGGCCGGGTCTCCAGCGTCGCGTCCTCGACCAGCGCCAGGCAGAACCGGCTGATCGCGCCGGCGTGCGGGTTGCCGGTGTAGAGGCCGTACTCGACGTCCTGCGGGTAGAGGTTCGCGCCCAGGTAGGAGATCGTGGAGTCGCGCCGGCCGAACAGCAGCAGCAACGGCAGCGTCATCCGTTCCTCGGCAGTCGCGGCGCGGAACTCGGCCGCGCGCACCGGGTCGGCCGCGGCCAGTTCGGCGATCCGCCGGTACGGCACCAGCAGCGCCTCGTCGCCGACGTTGTAGCGCAGCCGGGGCTGGAGCACGTCCGGCCCGGCCACCGTGCAGACCAGCTCCCGCCGCTCGTTGGTCTCCAGCCAGGTCGCGAACGGGTTGTACTGGAACACCATCGGCAGCCGCTGCTCGCCGGCGCCGAGCAGGTCCGCGCGCAGCCCCGGGTCGGTCCGCAGCCGACGCCGCAGCCACACCGTGAACCGGGTCTCCGCGCCGATGCCGATGGTCAGGTCCGACGCCCCGTACGCCGAGCGCACCCGCACGAACCGCTGCTCCAGGTAGTCCCGCAGCGCCTCGGTCATCCCCTCCCCGCCGCAGCTACCGAAGATCCGGTACCGCGACCAGGGGAAGTCCTCGGCGTCCAGCCGGTCGCGCAGGTGCTTGAGGAACGGCGGGTACGCGGTGACCAGGTAGTCGTGCCCCGGGCCGAACTCGCGCAACGTGTCGATGATCTTGCCGAGGTCCGGTCCGGTGTTCTTCACCACCGCGATCCGGGCCATCGCCGCGCCGGTCGTGGTGCCGGTCGCCCAGGCCCCCATCGAGTACGCGTTGATCACGAACGGCCGGCGCATCGGGAACACCAGCCCGGTGTAGCCGGCGATGTCCCGGTGCACCGCCCGCAGCTCCCGCTCGCCGCGCGGCCAGTTGAACGGCCGCCCCGACGACCCGGCCGACTCGTCGACCACCACGCCCCGCTCCGGCAGGCGCCCCCGCCGGCACCGGGCGGCGGCGTCGTGGCCCACCACGTACCCGAGCTTGTCGGTCTCCGGGAAGTCCCGCAGCCGGCGGCGGACGCCCGCCGGGCGGGCCCGCAGGAACTCGCGGTAGGCCGGCACCCGCCGGGCCGCCCGCACGCACGCCGCCCGCGCGTTCGCCTCGGCCAGCCGGTCGAGCGCCGGGTGGTGCCGCCGGGCCAGCCACCGCCACCCGGCCGGGTGGCGGCCGACCAGCCGGACCAGTGTGGCCACCGCGCGGCCGGTGGCCGACAGCGCGACCTCGCCGGGCAACGGCATGTCGACGGTACGCAGGGCGGCGGGTCGGTGCAGTGTCTCGGCCATGACAAGGATCCTGCCGACGCCGACGCGCCGACACCTGAGCCACGGCACGGGAATCGCGCTGAGTACGCGTACCCAGTGGTGCTTACGGGGTCAGCAAGGCGACGTCGTCGACCGCGCGGGGCATCCGCCGCGCCACGCCGGCAAGCAGGTCCGCGACCTGCACGCGCGGATCGTCCCGGGAGTCGGTCATCACCAGGCCGGCCAGCGGCGACTCCCCCGCCGGCAGCCCGGCGCGCTCGGCCAACGCGTGCTGGAGGCGACGCAGCCGGTCGGCGGTGAGCGCGCTCTGCTCGTCGTGGGTCACCAGCACCCGCCGCCGCCCCGCGCTCCAGAACGACACGGTCTCGGCCAACGCCGGCAGCAACGGCTCCAACGGCGGCGGGATCGACCGGTCCTCGGCGTAGAGCCGGGCCTGGACGGCGGCCACCCGGGCCCGGTCCAGCGCGGTGAGCACGGCGTCGGTCGGCGCGTGCCGCAGCAGCGCTTCCCGGGCCGCGAAGAAGCGGTCCACGCTGCCGTCGCCCGCCCGGTCCCGCCGCTTGGTCCGCAGCATGTCGACGAACGCCGCCAGGAAGGCGTCCCACTCGGGGCCGACCGCACGCCCGGTCCGGTGCAGCGCGAGTGCGTCCGCCCGGTGCTCTCCGGCCAGCCGGGTGCCGGCCAGGTAGGACGGCTCGCTCAGCAACAGGTCGACGACGCGGGTGACCAGGAAGCCTTGCTTGTCGAGCAGGTGGACGTGCGCCCGCCCGCGCAGTGCCGCCAGGAACCACGCCAACGCCTCGGCCGCCTCGGGTCGGCGCAGGAACTGCCGGGACTTGAACTCGTGCGGCGCGAACCGGAAATCGGAGCGCAGCGCCGTGACCAGCGCGGTCGCCTCCGGCACGCTCAGGTCGACGCTCGCGTGGGCGATCACCGGCGTGGCGGGGTCGAGCAGGTTGGTGCCGGAGAACCCCGACTCGTCGCAGGCGATCTCGACGAACACGCCGGACGGCGTCTCCGCCGGCGGCAGCCCACCCTGGAGCGGCAGCCTCATGCCCGGTCCCCCACCATGCCGACCATGGTCGCCGACCCGGCGCGATCCGACCACCGGTTTGGCCGCCGACCGGCTCCGCTCACGTCGGCGTGTCGTCCGCTTCGGTGTACTCCGGATCCGGTGGCGGATCGGTCGGTCCATCGTCGGCCGTCGCCCCGGGCCGGCGCGGCGTGAGCGCGCCGGTGCGGGCGTGGTTGACCAGGTCGAAGGTCATGGCGTCCACCACCGACGGGATGATCGTCGGCCAGACGTCGGTGGCGGAGGCGAGGGCGGCGTACTTCTCCACGATCTCGAACGACAGCGACGTGGCCCAGTCGGAATTCGCCAGCATGCACGTCTTGAACTGCTTCCAGCCGGATTCCCGGCCCTCCGGGGAACCGGTCAGCGTCAGCAGTCTCAGCGCGCCCCCGACGCGCAGGAAGTCCAGCGACGACGGGAACACCTGCCCGTACCAGTGATCGAGTTGGGGCAGGACGCGCAGCAACTCCGGACGGGCCACGACCAGCGGGACGGCGCGCACCGCGGCGGTGCGCGAGGTGACCGCCGCGCTGATGAGGTCACGCAACTCCGCCAGCGTGAGGTGGGCACAGTGGGCGAGCAGGTATTCCACCAACGCCAGAGCGGTGGGGTCGGTCAGGCGGCCCACCGTGCGGACGCGCTCCAGCAGAGCCCGCGCGCTGCCGGGCGACGGCGGCGCGTACAGGCGGTGCGCGACGACGTCGGCATAGAGCTGCGCCGACGTGTGTGCGGTGGCGGGCACGTGCAGGCCCCGCCAGAGCGCGACACCGACGTACGCGACGTCGACCGCTTCCGGATCGAACAGCAACTGTGCCTCATAGACGTCGCGGCCGATCGGGAGCAGAGGTTCCTGCCGCAGCCGGAGGAAACAGTGCCCGTCGGAGACGACCGGCTCGATGGTCCGTAGGACGCCGAACCAGGCGCCCTCGCCGAGACCGGCCTGGATCAGCCGGACGGTCGAGCGCCACCAGGTGAGGGAGTCACCACCGCCGGGCGCCAGCTCGTCGACCCCGATCGAGTGGTCCGGCAGGAGCAGCAGCCGGAGCACGATGAGGTTGGTGAGGTACGCGGCCAGCCGCTGGAAGCCGCTGCGGGCCCCGGGGTTGTAGCCGACCTCACGCCCGCCGGACCGGTGACGGTGCGCCTCGCTCAGCAGGCTCTCCAGGACCGTGCCACCGTTGACGCGCTCCAGCGGGTCGAAGGTGTCGAAGATCTGTCTGATGAACTCGACGGTCTTCTCGCTCGCAGCTATCGGTCGGTGCGCCAGCAACGAGTAGAGGATCTCGTCGTCGTTCCACGACGCCTCCGGCCGGAGCCGGCCGGCGCGGTAGCTCACGTACGAGTCGATCAGTTCCCGGATGCGGTCGACGGCGTGGTACGCCATCAGGTACTCCGCGAACGTGGCATGGAGGAACTCGTACGTCTTCCGCCGGTGGTCCACCTCGCCCGTCTCCGAGGTGTGGATGAAGAAGAAGCGCCCGATCGTCCGCCGGGCGGCGGTCAGCGAACGGACGAACCGGCCCGCCTCCCGGCCGGCCCGCTCGCCGCGCGGGTCGAGCAGCCCGAGGTCTTCCTGGAGCTGGTCCTCGGTGACGAACTGCTGTCCCCGGTTGAACATCCCGTAGGCGGCCACCCCGAGGCGCCACAGCTCGGCTTGTACCAGGGCCTCGGCGGGGGGATCGGTGAAGCGGTCGCGCGACCCGTCCTTGCGCAGTTCCCGCCGGGTGAAGTCGACGAGCAGCCGGTGGTAGACGGTGGTTTCGCTGGCCGCCATGGCGAACCGACCCGACGTGGCGGCCTGGATGGCGATCATCAGGAGCAGCAGGGGCTGCCGGGCCAGCTCGCCGGCCTCCAGGACGGCGTCCACGCTGAGGCGGGCCGCATCCGCTCCCGGCGTGGGCGCGTTCACCCGGTTCCAGACGTCGAGCCAGGCGCTGATCTGCGCTTCGGTGAAGTCCTCGATCCGGATGACCATGCAGCCGGTCGGGATGTTCGCAAGGTCCGCCACGACCTGCCGGGAGGTGAGGATGACCGCGACCGGGGCATCCTGAGTGGCCTCGACGCGCTGGAACTCCTGCACCTGGCTCAGGTAACCCGACTCGGTGGTGCCGGTGGCCTGCATCAGCTCGTCCAGCCCGTCCAGCAGCACGACCCTGGTGGCGCCGCCGGCGCCGTCGACCGCGGTGTTGCCGATCTTCGACCAGAGGGCGCGGGCGTGGGTGCCCTCGTCGAGGATCTGCTGGATCTGCTGGTAGATCGATGCGCCCGGATCGCGGATCCGCCGCAGCGGAACGAGGAGGGCCGGGAAGGCGGTGGCCGAGAGGCGAGCGGTGAGGACGCGGGTGAGCAACGACTTGCCGGCGCCGGGGTGCCCGAGCACCACCAACGGCCGCTGCGTGCACTCGACGGACGCGAGATAGCCGGCGAGGAAGGTGTCGAGGTCGGATCGCACCCGACGGGTCGACCACCACTCCTCGCTCGACGGATATGAGTAGGAGTCGACCACCGCACAGCGGAATCGTGGGGCGACGTAACCCTCGCGGATGGTCGGAATCGCCACCTCCGCGACACCCATGAGTTCGCTCGCACTGATGAGCGGCTGGTCGAGAATGGACCCGTTGAGCTTGCGGAGGGCCGTGGTGTCCGGGTCGCGGCCACTCGTGCCGGAGATCAGGGACAGCAGCGCCTCGACCTTGTGCAGGGAGTGCGCCTGGCTGCGCAGCGCGGCGACGATCTCCCGGTTGGCCGCCCGGACGGCCAGGCTCGCCCCGCGTTGCTCCCCCAGCAGCGCCCAGACCAGGAACTCCGGCACATCCGTCGCGAGCCGGAAGTAGTTCTCCTCGTACCGGCTGACGGCGGCCCGCAGGATCGCGTTGGGATCCGGGCGAGGGTGCGTCGTCCAGGCCCGTTCCCAGACCGCGAGCTTCTCGAAGGAACGCAGACAGCGGTTGATCGCGTCACGCAGGTAGGGCTCGACGCTGCGAGCGAGGTTGTCGTCGAAGGTGCGCCCCGCCCAGGGAACCTCGATGGTCGTGTCGAGCAGGACGGCGACGGCGTCGCCGTACCGCTGCGCGTCGTGCTTGTCCCGGAAGAGGTGCTTCTTCTCCTCGTCGGTCAGTTCGAGGCTGCGGTAGGTCGGCCCGAAGTGGGTCTGGAGCGCGTGGAACAGCGCCTCCCCGACCAGGACGGTGTGCGCGGCGGCGACGAGTTGGCGGCGTTCGTGGCCGGACGCCCCGGCGAGGCGGTCACGGCACCAGGTGACGCCGCCGGTCAGCAGCTTGACGAACTCGCTCTTCTGGTCCACCCAGCCCCACACCGCCGTGAGGACCGCGCTCCCCATCGGCAGGCCCGCCACCCCCGAGGCGAGGACCATGCCGCCGAGCAGTTTGTCGAGGCGGGTCAGGAGGACTGGCTCGTGGGCTCCGATCAACTTGAGCGCGGAGCGGTACGTCAGCGGCAGTCTCATCGAGTCCCCTGTGGATGGTCCAAGGCCGAGAGCATACTGGAGCCGCGCGACAGCGCGGGGTGATCGCGCAGCCGAGTCTCCGTACCGACAGTCACCAATCGGACACATTCGTGGCGTGCCGCCCTTGGCGCGGTGGCAGACTCCCCTCATGGCGAATGGTGAGCGTGAGCGCGCGGACGAGCGCTTCGAGAAGGTGGCCGAGGAGACCTCGGAGACCGTGACCCACGCGGCCACGGTGCTGGAGGAGGAACTCGCGGCAGGGCTGGCCGGCGCCCGGCGGCTCGAGGAGAAGCTGACCGAGAGCCGCCGGGTCGACCCGGAGGCGTTCGACGAACTCGTCGCGCGGGTCCGCACCGACGGGCACGCGCTGATCGACACCGTGGTCGGGCAACTGAAGATGGCCGACGACCGACGCGGCGAGGTGATCCGCCGCTACACCTCGGACGCGCACGACGCGCTCGACACCGTACTCAATCTCGCGCGGCTGGCGCCCGACGTGGCCAACGGGCTCGCGGACCGGCTGTCGTCGCCGGGTCCGGCCGGCCCGACCCGGACGGACCGGTAGCGGCGCGGTGGCGCCGACCACCGGGGTGGCCGGCGGGCACGTGGACCGCATGCTGGCGCGCTACCGCGGGCTCGCCCTCGACGCGCTGCTCGACGACCTGCCCGACGGCGGGCCGCGGTACCTCTACGACCTGGTCGCGGAGTATCCCCGGCGCTGGGGCAAGGGACTGCGCGCCGCGCTGTGCCTGGCGACCTGCCGGGCGTTCGGCGGCGCCGAGCCGGTGGGGCTCAACGCCGCGGTGACCGTCGAGCTGTTCCACAACGCGTTCCTCATCCACGACGACATCCAGGACGCCAGCGAGCAACGACGCGGCGGGCCGACCCTGCACGCCGAGTACGGGGTCGGCGTGGCGCTCAACGTCGGCAACATGACGAACCTGCTGGCGTTGCGGCGGCTCGCCGCGAACCGGGCGGCGCTCGGCTCGGGGATCGCGTGGCGGCTGTTCACCGAGACCGAGCTGATGCTGCGCCACTCGCTGGAGGGGCAGGCCATCGAGGTCGGCTGGATCCGTGACAACGTGTGCGACCTGGACGCCGACGACTACTACCGGATGTGCCTGAAGAAGACGTCCTGGTACACCTGCATCTATCCGTGCCGGGCCGGCGTCCTGGTCGCCACCGGGCGGGAGAACGCGGTCGACGTCCTGGACCGGTACGGCTGGTACCTGGGTGCCGCGTTCCAGATCCAGGACGACGCGCTCAACCTGACCGGCGACTTCGCCCGGTACGGCAAGGAGATCGCCGGCGACCTGTGGGAGGGCAAGCGGACGCTCATCCTCATCGACTTCCTGCGGCGGTGCACGCCCGACGAACGCGAGCGGGCGCTGCGCTTCCTGGGCCGGACCCGGGCGGCGCGCACCGCGTCGGAGGTGCGCTGGCTGCACGGGCGGCTGCTCGCGTACGACTGCGTGGAGTCGGCCCGGCGCAGCGCCCGGGAACTGGCCGCGGCGGCCCGACGCGAGGGAGAACGGGCCCTCGGTGCCGCGGCCGAGACCGAGGACGGTCGTTTCCTGCTCGACCTGACCGCCTACGTCGTGGAGCGCAACCGCTGACCGGTGGGCACCGGGGCGGTCAGTCCTCCACCCAGCCGTGCTGGCGCCCCAGCGCGATCAGCGCGCGCCGGGCCTGGACGATCTGCCCGCCGGTCATGGTGGGCGCGTTCGCCAGCAGCAGCTCGGTGACCGAGGCCTCGAACTGGCCGACCGTCAGCACGTCGAACTCGTCGTCCTCCACCGGCGCCGACCCGGTGCCGGCCGGCACGGCGGACGTCGCGCCCTGCAACGACACCGGCGGCGGGTCCAGTGTCACCCGCGCGACCTTCAGACCCCGCTCGGACTGCACGACCTCGTAGCTCACCTTCATGCCGACCGCCACGGAATGCCGCTGGTCGCCGAAGTCGTTCGCGTGCACGAAGACGTCGTCACCGCCGCGCACCGGCGCGATGAACCCGTAACCCCGGACGTCGTCGAACCGGACGATAGTGCCCTTTTCCATGCCCACCAACCCCGCCACCCGAACCAACAAACAAACCGGGGATCAGGATAGCGAAGAAACCGTCAGGCCGGGGGCTGCGCGTCGCGCCCGGGCGCGCCGACCGACGACGGGGTCTCCGCCGCCCCGGCCCGGTTCGCGCGGACCCGGTCCAGCCGGCCGGCCAACTCGTCGGTGAGCAGCAGGTCCCGCCGGATGTCGTCGTGCGGGTAGGCGGCCCGCCCGACCATGTGCGCCGCGACCGGGGCGGTGGCGAGCTGGAACATGCCCACCAGCACCAGCGTGGTGATGTCCACGCCGGTACGCAGCCGCAACGCGCACCCGAGCAGAACCAGCAGCAGCCCCAGCACCTGCGGCTTGGCCGCGGCGTGCATCCGGGACAGCACGTCCGGGAAACGGACCAGGGCGATGCCGGCGGCGAGGCTGAGCAGGGCGCCCGCGATCAGGCAGACGCCGGCGGCGGTGTCGAGGACGGCGTCGACTGTCACTTGGGGTCTTTCCGCGCCGCGAACCGCGCGACGCTGACCGATCCGACGAACCCGACGACGGCGAGGACCACCAGCACCGGCAGCGCGGTGGCGTCCCGGCTGTAGGCGGCCTCGGTGGCGATGGCGGCGACCGCGACGGCGAGCAGCACGTCGGTGGCGACGGCCCGGTCCAGGATCGACGGTCCACGGATGATGCGGAGCAGGGTCAGTCCACCGGCCACGGTGAGCAGCACGGTGACGATCACGGCCACGACTGTCACGTCGGTGCCCCTTCCAGGTCGACCGGCTCGGGCGGGCCGGTGGGGTCGGGATCGCGGAGCCGGCGCAGTTCCTCGCCCGAGCCGACGGCGGCGACGATGCGTTCCTCCAGCTCCCGCACACCGCGCCGGAACCGTTCCACCTCGTCCAGCGTCCGGACGCCGATGACGTGCACGTAGAGCGTGCCGGTCCCCCGGTCGGCCTCCAGGATGAGGCTGCCGGGCACCAGGGACAGCGCCTCGGCGGTGAGCGTCAGGTTGAGGTCGGTGTTCACCCGCAGCCGCACCGCGATGATCGCCCCGCGTGGGGTGTGCCCGAACCGGACCGCGAGCCAGGCCACCTGCGCGGACGCGACCACCAGGTCCCACAGGAAACGGGCCAGGAAGCGGGCCAGCGGCACCGGCCGGATCCGCCCGGCGAACGTCACCGGCGGCAGTGGGAAGACCACCAGCAGCACGGCCGCGACCGCCAGACCGCTGATCACGTTCGCCCAGGTGAACGTGCCCCACAGCAGCACCCAGACGGTGACCAGGCCGGTCACCGCGACGGCCCGGTTGCGCCACCGTACGCGGCGGGTCAGCGGCGCACGCGGAGGAGTGGTCACGGCGCACCGTCCGGGAAGACGGCCTCGACGTAGGGGGCGCGGCGCAGCAGGTCGTCGGCGGCGTCGGTGCTGATGTCGAAGAGCGGCCCGGCCACCACCGTCAGCCCGAGGCCGAGCACCACCAGCGCGGCGGTGGACGCGGTCATCAGCCGGGGCAGCACGGCGCCGGCCGGCGACGGGTCGTCGTGCGGCTGCTCGGCGCCGTCGGTGCGGGCCGCCCGGGCGGTGTCGTCGGGGCCCGGCATGTCCGGGTGCGGGTCCCGCCAGAACGCGAGGTTCCACACCCGGGCGATCGCGTAGAGCGTGAGCAGGCTGGTGAGCAGCCCGCCGGCGACCAGCGCCCAGGCCAGCACGCCGCCGTCGGACACGCCGGCCTGCACCAGGCCGACCTTGCCGAGGAACCCGGAGAACGGCGGAATGCCGGCCAGGTTGAGCGCGGGCACGAAGAAGAGCACCGCCAGCAACGGCGACAGCCGGGCCAGCCCGCCGAGCCGGTCCAGCGCGGTGCTGCCGCCGCGTCGTTCGACCAGACCGGCCGCGAGGAACAGGGTGGTCTGGATGGTGATGTGGTGCACCACGTAGAAGATCGCGGCGGACAGCCCGTGCGCGGTGGTCAGGCCGACCCCGAACAGCATGTAGCCGATGTGGCTGACCAGTGTGAACGACAGCAGCCGTTTGATGTCCGACTGCGCCACCGCGCCGAGGATGCCGACCACCATGGTCAGCGCCGCGATCACCAGCAGCAGGTCGGCGGTGCGGCCACCGGGGAACAGCAGCGTCTCGGTCCGGATGATCGCGTACACGCCGACCTTGGTGAGCAGGCCGGCGAAGACCGCGGTGACCGGCGCCGGCGCGGTGGGATAGCTGTCCGGCAGCCAGGCCGAGAGCGGGAACACGGCGGCCTTGATGCCGAACGCCAGCAGCAGCATGCCCTGGAGGACCAGCCGCAGGTCGTCCGGCAGCGCGTCCAGCCGGTCGACGAGCTGGGCCAGGTTGAGCGTGCCGGTGGCGGCGTAGATCAGGCCGATCGCGACCAGGAAGATGAGCGACGACAGCAGGCTGACCACGACGTACGTGGTGCCGGCGCGGATCCGGTTCTCCGTGCTGCCGAGCGTCAGCAGCACGTAGCTCGCCACCAGCAGGATCTCGAAGCCGACGTAGAGGTTGAACAGGTCACCGGAGAGGAACGCGTTGCACACGCCGGCGGTCAGCACCAGGTAGGTCGGGTGGTAGACCGACAGCGGCGTCTCCTCGTTGCCGTCGGCCAGGCCCTGCCCGATGGAGTAGACCAGCACGCACAGCGTGACCGCGGCGGAGACCACCAGCATCAACGCGGCGAGCTGGTCGGCGACGAGCACGATGCCCAGCGGCGCGACCCAGCCGCCCACCTCGACCACCAGCGGCCCGCCGAGCGTGGCGCGGACCAGCAGCAGCGCCGCGACCGCCACGGTGGCCGCG
Organism: Micromonospora sp. RP3T; assembly: GCF_003027925.1. Classification (GTDB taxonomy): domain Bacteria; phylum Actinomycetota; class Actinomycetes; order Mycobacteriales; family Micromonosporaceae; genus Micromonospora. The sequence goes on along the minus strand of NZ_PYPS01000003.1, from coordinate 211,209 downwards.
AGGACGGTGATGCTGACCCACCGCTGGGCGCGGGCCCGGCCGACGAGCAGCAGCGTCAGGGCGGCGCCGAACAACGGCATCACCACCGGCAACGGCACGAGCCAGCTCATCGGGTCCGCCCCGGCGCACCGGCGGCCACCCGCCGGTCGTCGTCCGCCCGGGCCGTCGGAACCCGGTCGGTGGTCTCCGGGTCGGCGGTGCCCGGCCCCTCGTCCCGCTCCGCCAGCTCCATGATGCGCTGGTCCTCGACGTCGTCCTGCACCTCGTCGTGCCCGTTGAGGTGCCAACTGCGGTACGCCAGGGCGAGCAGGAACGCGGTCATGCCCAGCGTGATGACGATGGCGGTCAGCACCATCGCCTGCGGGAGCGGGTCGGACATCTCCTCCTCGGCGGTGGTGCCGACGATCGGCGGGCCGCCGGCCCGGCCACCGGTGAGCAGCAGCAGGTTCGCGCCGTTGCCGAGCAGGATGACCCCCATCAGCACCCGGGTGAGGCTGCGTTCCAGCAGCAACGTGACGCCGGTGGCGAACAGGACGCCGACCACCACGACGTAGACCAGGTTGGGGCTCACACCAACTCCTCTTCCCGTGCCTCGGTCGGGGCGCTCTCCCCCTGGTCGGTCTCGCCCTGGTCGGCCTCCTCCTGGCGGTCCATCTCCGCGCCCAGGCTGCGCAGGATGTCCAGCACCAGGCCGACCACGATGAGGTAGACGCCGACGTCGAAGAAGACCGACGTGACGAAGTGGACGTGACCCAGCACCGGAAGGTGGAGGTCGAGCGCCGCGCTCTGGAGGAAGTCGCCGCCCAGCGGCATCGCGGCCAGCCCGGTGCCGACGGCGACGAACAGGCCCGCGCCGAGCACCCGGCCGGCGTCCACCGGCGCCGCGCCGTTGAGTTCGGTACGCCCGCCCGCCAGGTAGCGCACGGCCAGGCCGAGTCCGGCGACCAGGCCGGCGGCGAACCCGCCACCGGGCTGGTTGTGGCCGGAGAAGAGCAGGTAGATCGAGAAGAGCAGGATGGCGTGGAACAGCACCCGGGTGACGACCTGGAGGATCACCGACTGCGCGCGGGTGGTGGCGCCGCCGGTCAGCCAGCGCGGGCGCGCCGAGCTCTGCCGGCCGGCGCCGGGGATGCCGCTGCGCAGGTCCAGCGCGCGGGACCGGCGGAAGATCAGGCTGGCCACGCCGGTGGCGGCCACCACCAGCACGGCGATCTCGCCCATCGTGTCCCAGGCCCGGATGTCGACGAGCGTCACGTTGACCACGTTCTTGCCGCCGCCGTAGGAGACCGCCTCCTCGGGGAACCCGACCGAGATCGGCGTCGCCACCCGCGCCCCGGCCGCGACGTACGCCATGCCGGCGGTGACCACGCCCACGGCCACGCCGAGCGCGACGCGCACCCGCCGGCTGGACCGGATCGGGCGGGCGGAGAACTTCGTCGGCAGCCGGCGCAGCACGAGCACGAACATCACGATCGTGACGGTCTCCACCAGGAACTGGGTCAGCGCCAGGTCGGGCGCGCCGTGCAGGATGAACAGCAGCGCCGTGCCGTAGCCGGTCACCCCGACGAGGATCATCGCGGTCAACCGGCGTCGGGCGCGCGCGGCGGCCACGGCCGCGACCACCACGGCGGCGCCGGCGGCGGCCTGCAACGGGGTGTCCCAGAGCTGGTAACGCTCGGGCCACGGCACGCCGACCAGCAGCGCGCCGCCGGGCAGCACGACCAGCACCAGCAGGATGACACCGAGGTAGAACGGCAGCGATCCGCGCTGGGTGGCCCCGGTGAGCTCCACCGCCGCGCGGTCCACGGCGCCGGCCAGCCGGTCGTAGCCGGTGGCGCCGTCGAAGGGCAGCCGCGGCAGGTGCGGCCGGCGTCGGTGCAGCAACAGGAACAGCCCGACGCCGGCGGCGACGGCCAGCGCCGACAGGCCGAGCGCCGGGGTCAGCCCGTGCCAGAGCGCGAGGTGGTAGCCCGCGTCGGCGTCGGGATACTGGTCCGCGTACGGGGCGAGCACCCGGTCGACGGCCGGGGCGAGGACGCCGACCGCGAGACCGGCGACGGCCAGCGCCACCGCGGGCGCCAGGAACGCCCGGTCGACCGGCTCGGGCCGGGTGGCCGGCACGTCGGGTTTGGCGGCGAACGCGCCCCAGAGGAAGCGCGCCGTGTAGGCGACGGTCAGCGCCGAGCCGGTCACCAGCCCGGCGAGCACCACCAGCTCGACGGCGCCGCCGTGCAGGAACGCCTCCAGCGCGGCCTCCTTGGCGACGAACCCGGCCAGCGGCGGCAGGCCGGCCATCGAGGCCGCCGCGAGCCCGGCCACCACCGCCAGCGCCGGCGCCCGCCGACCCAGGCCGCTGAGCTCCCGCAGGTCCCGGGTGCCGGCGACGTGGTCGACGACGCCGACGACCAGGAACAGGGTGGCCTTGAACAGCGCGTGGGCCAGCACCATCGCGGCGCCGGCCAGCGCGGTGTCCCGGGTGCCGGCGCCGAGGACCACCATCAGCAGGCCGAGCTGGCTGACCGTGCCGTACGCCAGCAGCAGCTTCAGGTCGACCTGCCGCAGCGCCGTCCAGCCGCCGAGGAACATGGTGACCAGGCCGCCGGCCAGCAGGACGCCGCGCCACGCGGTGGCCTGGCCCACCGCCGGGCCCATCAGCGCGACCAGGAACACCCCGGCCTTCACCATGGCGGCCGCGTGCAGGTAGGCGCTGACCGGGGTCGGCGCGGCCATCGCCCGCGGCAGCCAGAAGCTGAACGGGAAGATCGCCGACTTGCTGGTCACCCCGAGCAGGACGAGCACCAGCGCGACGGTCAGGTAGCCGCCGTCCGGCAGGTCCTGCGAGATCTCCGACCACCGGTACGAGCCGGCGTGCTCGCCGAGCATCACGAAGCCGGCGAGCATCGCCAGGCCACCGAGCGTGGTCACCAGCAGCGCCTGCATGGCGGCGTGCCGGCTGGCCCGTCGGGTCGGGTCACTGCCGATCAGCAGGTACGAGAAGACGGTGGTGAGTTCCCAGAATACGTAGAGCAACAGCAGGTCGTCGGAGACCACCAGGCCCAGCATCGCGCCGGCGAACGCGACGAACACCGCGGCGAAGCGGCCGAGACCGGGATCGTCGGAGCGGAAGTAGCGGGCGCTGTACGCGAGCACGAGCGCGCCGACGCCGCCGACCAGCAGCACCATCAGCCAGGACAGCGTGCCCATCCGCAGCGCGAGGTCCAGGCCGAGTTGCGGCACCCAGGTGACCGTCTCGACCTCGGGCGTGCCCGAGCGGACCGAGTCGGTACGGGTCAGGGCCCAGATCAGCGCCGCGGCCGGGACGGCGGCCAGCAGGTAGAGCGCCCGACGGCCCCAGATGCGTACCAGCGCCGGGGCGGTCACGGCTGCGAGCGCATGGACCGCCACCAGAACCAGCACACAGCCCCCTCAAGATCGACACCCGGTTAGTCAACCCTAACCGGCCGCGCCGCGATCGACCACGTGCAGAGGGTCACGACCGTCGAGGCGCATCGGCGTCGACCGGACGGGGTACCCATCGGTGTTTCGCGCGCCGGTCGGCCCGCCGGTCCCGCCGGGTAGGCTCGCCACCCTGGCCGACCCGGACGACGAGGAGATGCCGTGATGCGTGCGGCCGCGCTGCTGTCGATGCGAACGGCCCTGGCGGGCACCACCGGCAACGCGGTGCTGATGGGCGCCGCCGAGATCAGCACCCCGGTCGGCTGGGTGCTGCTGCCCGGTCTGCTCGGCGTGTCGGCCCGGCCCCGGGTGGCGGCGCTGGTGTCGGCCTGGGCGGGCGTGCTGGTGGTCGCCTCCGTCGTCCTGCCGGTGGTCCCCGGTCACCGCAGCGACCCGTCGGCGTTGCTCGCGTCCGCGTTCAGCCTCGCCGCGGTCCCCGCCCTGGCGTGGGCCCGGCGCCACCGGCGGTCCACCGCCGTCGGGCGCGCCGCCGCGCCGCGCGACGTCGCGGTGTTCACCATGCCGGCGGGACCCGGGCGCGCCGCGCTGGCGATCTGCGGTACGCCCGGCGAGATCGCCGCCGCCGTGCCGGTCCGCGGCGGCGGCCTCCGCGTCCTGGTCGGCACCGTCACCGGCGCGGCGTTGACCACGCCCGCCGCCCGGCGGACCATCGAGGTGACGTTCCGCCGGCACGCCGGCCGGCGGCGGCAGTCGCTGCCGCAGCTCGTCGGCGCGGTGGACCGGGTGGTCCGCGACCTCGCGCCGGCCGGCCACCTGCGGGCCACCCTCGTGCAGGTGGACCGGTCCGGCCGGATCGACGTGGTGCGGTGCGGCTCGCCGGACGTCGCCGCCGTGACCGGGGGCCGGGCCGACCTCGCCGGGGTCCCGGCCGGCCCGGCGATCGGCTCCACCGACGCCGCCGACCGGCCGGCGCCCGACCGGGTCACGGCCCACCGTGTCGCCGCCGTCGCCGCCGAACTCACCGACGTGCGCGGCGATTCGTGGGTACGCGTCCTCGATCAGCTGGCCGACGACGAGGAGCCGGAGCGGGCCGCACAGCGGCTGACCCGCGCGGCAGCGGGCGAACGACGGACCGGTCCGGTGCTCGTGCTCGACACGGGGGTGCCCGCGCACCGGTGACGGTGCGGTTCAGCCGTCCCGGCGGTCCGAATGGTTCACGTTGATGATCGTGTTGGTGTCTCCCTCGCCGCCCTTGACGACGGTGCCGTTCCGCCACGCCAGCAGCGGATGGAACGACCACCGCGAGCCACGCCGGACGCCACCGTCGGCCGGCGCCGTGCCATCGACGCCGCCACCGTGCCTCCGGCCACCGTCAGCGCCAGCAGGAAGGCCGCCACGCTCGCCCACCGGTCGGCCCGGTCGAGGCCCTGCCGGGCGAGGAAGCCGACCGCACCGGCCAGTGCCAGCACGACGACCAGAACGGCCAGCCACACTCGATGCCGCATCAGCTCCTCCTCGACCATCGGTTGGAGTCGTCAGAAGTCGACGAATGGCCCGTCGTACTCCGGCGGATCGATTTCGGGCTCCACGGGCTCCGGGGGCTCCACGAGCTCCGGGGGCTCCACGGGCTCCGGGTCGAGCTGGTTGTGGTCCGCCAGCAGGACCAGTGCCGCGGGACCGACGTCCAGCTGCGGACCCCGTGCCGGCTCCCACTGCTCCGGCGTCGACGTGCGGAGCGGAAACGGGGTGGAGAGCGCGACGACCGGCGGCGCGAACTCGCGGAGAACAGCCAGGTCGGCCAGGACGCCGCGCTCCCCGGGTGCCGTCCGGTGGATCTCGGCGGCGACCTCATGGGTGTTTCCCGTGCCCACCATCACGGTCGCGGCGTCGCCGACCCGGGCGGCGCCGAACAGACCGAACAGGCTCGTCCGCTGGTGGGGCAGGTCGGACGCGTGAGCGAGCAGCGCCAACTCGTCGACGCGACCACCGGCCTCCAGCACCCCACGCAGGAACGTCGCCGTCCGTTCGCCCGGCGTCGGCTCCAGCACCGCGTACGCGAACTGCCGGACCAGGGACGCGTCCCGGACCAGGAACTCCGTCGCCGGCAAGATGGTGCGGTCGACCACGTACCGGTTGTTGACCGTCGTCCGTGACCCGTCGGCCTGGACGACGGCGACCGAGCCGGCGGCGGTGACCAGCCGGGTCGACCGCACCGGCACGCTCACCTCGGTCGGCCCCTGGCGCTCCGGCGGGTCGACGACGGGGCGCAGGGCGCGCTGGAACGCCGTGATCCGCTCCGCGTCGTCGGGATCGGCGAGCAGCGCGCCCAGCGCATCCCGGGCGGCGCTGGTAGCGGTGAGCTGGTCGAGGGAGAGCTCGACCCGGTCGACGTGGTAGTGATCGACCTGGCGGAGGTGACAGTCGTCGCCGTCCACCACGGCGGTGGCCCGGTTCGTGTGGACGGTGTGCGCGGGGAACAACCGCGCCAACCCGGAGACGCGGACCTGCCCGTGTGACGGGGCCATGACGTCCAGGACCGGCACCGGTTTCGGCCTGACCCGGCATGACGGGTGGTCGGGGGCCGCCACCTCGAAGGTGGCGGCTTCGACGCCGCCCCCGTCGAGGCCGTGTGGACCAGGCGGCACCTCGTCGGTGAGGTCGAACCTGTCGACCTCGACGCGCTGTGGAGGCCACGGCGGGCCCTCCGGCGGGACTACCTCTCGGGCAGGTGCGGCGACCTGACGCTCGGGCGGTCGGAGCGAGAAGTCGATGGCTGCCTCCCCCGGTCGGAATCCCGCCCGTTCAGGTTGGCACAAGGTGTCCAGCGAGCCCTGCACCCGGCTGCCGTCCCGGACCGACCGGCTCGGACATCGGTTACGCTCGCCGGCATGATCGGCGTCTCGACCGGTCCACCCGCCGCGCCCGCCTCAACGGGCATCGCGACACCGGCGCGGACCACGAGACGGAGCTCCGGATTTCCGGACCGGTGACCACGACTCGGCAGAGAGGCAGACCGCACCATGACGGCGGTGGAGGGCGCACAGCCCGGTGCCGCGGACGCCGCGATGGTCGGGCCGGACGCGGCGGAGGACGTACGCTCGCTGTTCGGGCAGTCCACCGCGGTCTTCGCGTCGCTCGCCGGGCCGACCCACGTGGTGACGAGCGCGAACGAGGCGTTCCTCGCCGCCGTCGGCGAGCAGCGGGCGGGCACCGGGATGCCGCTCGCGGAGCTGACGCCCGAGCTGGCCGGTCAGGGCTTCCTCACGCTGCTGGACCAGGTCTACCGCACCGGCGAGCCCTACACCGGGCGCGACGTCCGGGTGGTCCTGGGCACCGGGCCGCACACCCGGGAGGCGTTCTTCGACGTCACCTACGAGCCGCGGCGGGACGCCTCCGGCGCGGTCGTCGGGATCCGGGTGATCGGCCTGGAGACCACCCAGGTGAAGCACGCCCAACGGCTGATGGCCGAGCACCGGGCGCTGGTGGAGCAGATCGCGCGCCAGGCGCCGCTGGCCGAGGTGCTCGACGGGATGGCCCGCTGCATCGAGCAGCTCGCCCCGGAGGAACTGCTGGTCTCCGTCCTGCTCGCCGATCCTGACGGCCGGCACCTGCGCCACGGCGCGGCGCCGAGCCTGCCCGACTTCTACAACCAGGCCATCGACGGCATCGCCACCGGCGAAGGCGTCGGCTCCTGCGGCACCGCCGCGCACCGGCGGGAACCGGTCGTGGTCACCGACATCGCCACCGACCCGTTCTGGACCGACTTCCGCCCCCTCGCGGAGCGGGCCGGGCTGGGCGCCTGCTGGTCGACGCCGATCCTCGGGCGCGACGGCAGCCTGCTGGGCACGTTCGCCGTGTACCACCGGACCCCGCGCGTCCCCCAGGACGCCGACCTCGCGCTGGCCCGGGTCTTCACCGGCACCGCGGCGCTCGCCATCGAACGACACCACATCGAGCAGGCCAAGGCCGCCGTCGACGCCGAGGTGAGGGCGGCCCGGGACGAGTTGGCCCGGGTGGTGCGGGCGGAGCGGGAACTGCGCGCCGAGGCCGAGCAGCGCGCCACCGCCGCCGCGGAACTCGCCACGCGGGTCCGCGCCGCGGCCGCCGCACAGGCCACCGCGCCGCATCCCGAGCGGTGTCAGCTCGGCGGCGCCGACGGGTGCGCTGCGGCGGCCGAGATCAAGATCGCCGACTCGTGGGGCGACTCCGCGTGGGGCTGCCCCATCCACGTGGAGGAGGCCATCCTGAACGTGCGCTCGGTCTTCATCGCCAGTGAGGAACTCGGCGGCCTGGCCGCCTACCTCAACCGCTGACCTGCCACGGGGGGGTCGGCCGACGGCCCCCGACGGCCGCTCCGGGTGGAACCTCGGGGGCGTCTCCGGGTGGTCGCCGATGGGGTTTCGGGCTCGGGGCGGTCGACGATGGACGGACGTCCCGACCGCAGGAGGCACCGTGCACCGTCGTCCGTTGGCCCTGGCCGTCACCGTCCTCACGCTCGTCGCCGGATGGCCGGCTCCGGCTCACGCCGACCCGCCGCCACCGCGTCTCGCCTGGGGTGAGTGTGCCGACGACCTGCCGGGCGTCCCGCCCGATCCGGACGTGCGGTGCGCCCGGCTGCGACTACCGGTGGACTGGGCCCGGCCGCACGGGCCGACGTTCGAGCTCGCCGTGGCGCGCCGGGCCGCCCGGGTGCCGGAGCGGCGGGTGGGCACGCTGGTGTTCGGGCCGGGCGGCCCCGGAGACTCCGGGGTGGAGCGCATCCGCCGGGGCGACCGGTTCAGCGACGAGCTGCTCGACCGGTTCGACCTGGTCAGCTTCGACCCGCGTACGGTGGCCCGCACCGCCGCCCCGGCCTGCGCGCCGGATCCGACGCTGCGCCGACCGCCGATCCCGCTGGCCGGCCCGGCCGACTTCGACGCCCTGCTCGCGTACAACCGGGCCTGGTGGGCGCGGTGCCGTCCGACCAGCCCGGTCTTCGACCACGCGGACACGCTCAGCACCGTCCACGACCTGGAGGCGCTGCGGCGCGCGCTGGGCGAACGGCGACTGACGTTCCACGGCAGCTCGTACGGCACGCTGCTGGGTCAGCAGTACGCCGAGCGGTACCCCGGCCGGGTGCGGGCCGTCGTGCTCGAAGGCGTGTTCGACCACAGCCTGGGGGTGCGACCGTTCGTCCGGACCCAGGCCGCCGCCCTGCAGGACGCGTTCGACGAGTTCGTGGCCTGGTGCGACAGGTCCACCGAGTGCGTGCTGCACGGGCGGGACGTGCGGGCGGTCTGGGCCGACGTGCTGGCCCGCGCCGACCGTGGCGACTACGCCCCGCGTACCGCCTTCGACGTCACGGCCGTGACCCTCCGCGAGCTGGCCGGCCCGCGCTGGCCGCAACTGGCCACGGCCATCCGGAGCATGGCCGCCGGCACCCCGCCCGACGAGGTGAGGCTGCCGGTCGCCGTGGCGGCCTTCTGCGCGGACTGGCCGGCCCCGGTGCGGAACTACGCCGAGTACGCCGGTCTGGTCCGGGAGGCGGCGGCCGCCGCGCCGGACGTCCGCTACGGCGCCGGGCTGCTCGCGGTGCAGACCTGCCTCGGCTGGCCGTCCCCGGTCCGGAACCCGCCACACCAGCTCCGGGTACGCACCCGCACACCGCTGCTGCTGCTCAACGCCCGGCACGACCCGCGCACCGGCTACGCCTGGGCCACCGACGTGGCCCGGCAACTGGGCCGGCACGGGCGGCTGGTCACCTACGAGGGCTGGGGCCACGGCACGTACCTGCGCACCGACTGCACCACCGCCGTGGTGGACCGCTATCTCGTCGACGTGACGGTGCCCGCCCCCGGTACCCGCTGCCCGGCGGGCTGAACCGGGGACGGCCGGCGGGCGCGTCAGCCGCCCTCGGGCGACTCGACGTGCTCGCCGGTGACCGCCTCGATCTCCGCCAGGCAGATCTCCAGCAGCGGCACGTCGTCGTAGTTGCCGAGGACCACACCGACCCACCCGGTGTCCGGGTAGACGGTCCAGTTCGCGGCGACGCCGCCGGCCCCGCCGCCGCGCCCGAACACCCACTGGCCACCGATGATCGAGACCGGCATCGTGTACCCGTCGAACGAGGTGGGCGCCGGACCGGGCTGCCTGGCCCCGGCGAACAGGTCGGCCCAGGGCCGGTCGAGCAGCGTGCCGTCGCGCAGCGCCGCCGCGAACCGGACCAGGTCCGGCGCGGTGGCGAAGCCGTCGCCCGAGGCGTGCCCGATGAAGTCGCGGCCCGGGTTCCGGCCCGCGATGGGCGGGCTCACGCTGCCCCGGTCGAGGTGGCGCACGGCGTCCACCCGGCCGCCGTCGGCCTGGCGCATGTACGGGTGCGCGATGTGCCGGTCGGTGAGCCACTGCGGCCTGGTGAAGAACCCCGAGCCGCGCATGCCGGCGCGGGCGAACACGTGCTGGTGCACGTAGTCCCAGAACGTCAGGCCGGACACCACCTCCACGATCCGTGCCGCCATCGCCAGGCCGACGCCGGCTCCGGGGAGGTGGCCGTTGGAACCGGAGCCGGGCACCCCCGCCAGCGTCGCCTGCCGGATCCACCACTGCTGGTATTCGTGCACCTCCGCCCGGCTGTGGAAGACGCGCGTCCAGTCGGGCATCGGCGCGTCCAGCCCGGAGGTGCCGGTGAGCAGGTGGTGGATGGTCACCCGCTCGGCGATCCCCGGGGCCAGGTCCGTCAGGTGGGCGCCCAGCGGATCCGACAGCGACACCCGCCCCCGCTGGGCCAGTTGCAGGATCGCCACCGTCAGGAACGGTTGGCTCGCCGAGGCGAGGTTGAACGCCACGCCCTGGTGGTTGCGGATCCCCCGCTCCCGGTCGGCCATGCCGTAGCTGCGGGACAGCACCGTCCGGCCCCGGTACGACAGCAGCACCACGCCGGAGAACCTGTCCTGCGCCGCCAGCTCCGCCACGAACCGGTCGTACGCGCCGCCGGGTCGGGTGGCCGGCGGGATCCCTCCCTGCCCGGACGACGTGGCGCGGGACGAGCCGGAGGCGGGAACGGTCGGAGCGGCGTGGGCGGGGCCGGCGCCCAGCAGCGGCGCACCGGCCGCCACACCGGCCGCGGCCAGCCCGCCCCACCCGAGCAGCCGCCTCCGGTCGACACCGCGTACGGGATCCGATTCCATGATCACGCTCCGTTTCCTTGGTCCTGGCGTGTGGTTCCGTGCCTCCACCCAAGGGGGAGCGCTGTTGCGCCGGCGTATGCCTTTTTCGATATGCCGGTCGACCCGGTCGCCGTGACGGCTCTCACCACGTCACCGCGGCTGATCAGCGCCGTTCACCGGGTAGGAGAGGTGAGCATGACGTCGGCATCCGAGGTAGCCATGAGCAACGAGACCGGCCCGGTCGACCCGGCCCGGCTGCGGGCCGTACTCGACGGACCGTGGGCCCGGGTCCGCGACGCGCACCGCGAGCACCTCGACGGGCGTTTCCTACCGGTGTACGGCGAGACCGGCGACCAGGCGCGCGAGCGGATCAGCCGGCTGCTCCGCGAACTCCCGGTCGAGCTGGGGATCGGCGGGGGCTTCCCCACCGAGTACGGCGGCGACTCCGACGTCGGCGCCTCGATCGTCGCCATCGAGATGCTGGCCCAGGTCGACCTGTCGCTGATGGTGAAGGCGGGCGTGCAGTGGGGCCTGTTCGGCGGCGCGGTCGCGGCCCTCGGCACCCGGCGCCACCACGACGCCTACCTGCGCGACATCATCGCCGGCGAGATCTTCGGCTGTTTCGCGATGACCGAGACCGGCCACGGCTCGGACGTCCAGCACCTGCGCACCACCTGCGTGTACGACCCGCGGACGCAGACGTTCGACCTGCACACCCCGCACGAGGCGGCGCGCAAGGACTACATCGGCAACGCCGCCCGCGACGGCCGGATGGCGGTGGTCTTCGCCCAGCTGATCATCGAGGGGCGGCGGCACGGCGTGCACGCCTGGCTGGTCCCGATCCGCGACGCGCACGGCAATCCGCTGCCCGGGGTGACCATCCGCGACGCCGGGCCGAAGGCCGGCCTGCTCGGCGTGGACAACGGACGCCTCAGCTTCGACCACGTCAGCGTGCCGCGCGACATGCTGCTGGACCGCTACGCCCAGGTCGCGGCGGACGGCACCTACGCCAGCCCGATCGAGAACGACTCCCGGCGCTTCTTCACCATGCTCGGCACCCTGGTCCGCGGCCGGGTGAGCGTCGGCGGCGCCGCCTCGGCGGCCACCAAGGCGGCGCTGACCATCGCGGTGCGCTACGGCGACATCCGCCGCCAGTTCGGCACCGCCGACGCCGACCGGGAGGTGCTGCTCAACGACTACCTGGCCCACCAGCGCAAGCTGCTGCCCGCGCTGGCCACCACGTACGCGCTGACCTTCGCCCAGACCGAGCTGGTGACCGCGCTCAGCGAGGTGCAGGGCGGTGGCGACGGACCGGTCGACGAGCACCGGCAACGGGAGCTGGAGTCCCGGGCCGCCGGTCTCAAGGCCGCGCAGACCTGGCACGCGACCCGCGCCATCCAGATGTGCCGGGAGGCGTGCGGCGGCGCCGGCTACCTGGCCGAGAACCGGCTGCCCGGCCTCAAGGCCGACACCGACGTCTTCACCACGTTCGAGGGCGACAACACGGTGCTGCTGCAGTTGGTGGCCAAGGGGCTGCTCACCGGCCACCGCGACGAGTTCGGCTCGTTGGACGGCTGGGGACGCGCCTCCTTCGTCGCCGACCAGATCCGCGACATGGTGCTCGAACGCACCGCCGCGCGGGCGCTCATCGAGCGGCTGACCAGTGCCGTGCCCGGCCGCGACGACGAGGTCGCCGTCACCGACCGCGGCTGGCAGCTCACGGTCTTCGAGGACCGCGAGCGGCACCGCCTCGACGGCGCGGTCCGCCGGCTGCGCAACGGCGCCGCCACGAAGAAGGACCACCCCTTCGACATCTTCAACGACGTGCAGGACCACGTCCTGGCCGTGGCCGCCGCGCACGTCGACCGGGTGACGCTCGAGGCGTTCGTCGCCGGCATCGACGCCACCACGGACCCGGCCGTGCGGGCGTTGCTCTCCCGGGTCTGCGACCTCTATGCGCTCAGCGTCGTCGAAGCCGACAAGGGCTGGCTGCTGGAGCACGGCCGGCTCACCCCGGCCCGCGCCAAGGCGATCACCGCGGTGGTGAACGGTCTGCTGAAGGAGCTGCGCCCGCACCTGCGGACGCTCGTGGACGGCTTCGCCATCCCGGACGCCTGGCTGCACTGCGCCGTCCTGCGCGAGGAACCCGACCGGCAGGAGACCATGGCCGTCCATGACGCCGCCACCACCTGACGCGCCCGCGCCGCCTACCGACTCACCGCGTAGCTGACGGCCCAGACGACGGCGAGGGAGGCCACCCCGACCACCGCGGCCCACAGCGCACACCCCATGCCGTACCTGCGGTCGCTGAGGAGTTTCCGTTCGGTCTCCGCCGGCTCCCGGCTCACCGCGAGGTAGCGACCGGTTCTCGGCAGCGTGAGCGCGGCGACGCCGCTGTCGAGAATCGCCGGCCGGCCGATGACGTACAGCGGGAGGCCCGGGGGCACGATCTGCTCGACCACCCACACCCGTTCCACGCGGCGCGCCGCGTCCGCCGGGACCAGCCCGCGATCGATGAAGTCCTGGAGCCACCGGCCGTGGCGGCGAGGACTGGTGGTCTCCTCACCGACGACGGTCCGTACCGGCGTGGGACCGTCGTGCGCCACCGGCAGCCGCGTCTGCGCCCACGCGGACAGCCGTGGGTCGTTGACGGCCGCCTGGAGGAGCCGCGCCGACACCGCGGCCGTGCCGGTGCCGTCGGCCACCCCGAACGGGTCCCCCGCGGACTGCTCCCACAGCACATTCGTGCTGGTGAGCGGCGGGTCACCGGAACTGTCGACCGTGTACACCATGGTGTGGAACCACACCGCCTCGACGCCGGACAGCGGCGCGACCACCAGCCCGGCGGGCCCCGGCGCGGTTTCGCCGTACAGGGCCATCCGCCGGGGCAGCGGGGTCCCCGGGCGCAGCGCGGCACACGGGGACACCGGGTGTCGGCGGATCCACCGGTGCTGGCGGCCCTCCGACACGGCCAGGGCCAGCAGCACCGGCGCCAGCACCAACATGGCGTATCCGGCGATTCCCAGGATGGCGACGACGACCGTCAGGAACGTCACGCGGCCAGGGTAGACATCGACCGCCACCGCCGTGTCGCACCGGGGGTGGGGGCCAACAGCCGGTACGACAACGGGTGCCGACCTCCCTGTCCGGGCCCTCCGCCGGCTTGCCGGACGTCACGTTGATCCGCTGACGGCGCCGGCCGCCGGGTAGGTTCGCGGGCATGAGTGACGACACCTTCCGCTCGGTGGAGATCGAGCGCACCGGCCTGGGCACCTACACCGTGCGGAATCCCCGTGGTGGGTCGATCTCCATCGGCTCCGGCCAGAACGACACGTTCACGCCGGTGGAACTGCTGCTGGCCGCCATCGGCGGGTGCACCGCCGTCGACGTCGACCACATCACCAGCCGCCGCGCCGAGCCGGACCGCTTCACCGTCGAGGTCACCGGCGAGAAGATCCGCGACGAGGCCGGCGGCAACCGGATGCGCGACCTCCGGGTGGCGTTCACCGTGACCTTCCCGGAGGGACCGGACGGCGACCGGGCGCGCGAGGCGCTCCCCCGCTCACTGCGTCAGTCGCACGACCGGCTCTGCACCGTCTCCCGCACCGTCCAGCTCGGCACGCCCGTCACGATCGTCGACGTCGCCGGGGCGGGCGCTGACGACGAGTGACGGCCGTCATCGGGTTCCGCCGCCCGTGCCGCCGGCCGCGTTGAGGTAGGCCAGGACCGCGAGGACACGCCGGTGGCCGCTGTCGGTCACGGCCAGCCCGAGCTTGGCGAAGATGTTGCCGATGTGCTTGTGCACCGCGTTGTCGGTGACGACGAGCTGCCCCGCGATGGCGGTGTTGTCCCTGCCCTGGGCCATCAGCGCGAGCACCTCGCGTTCCCGGGGCGTGAGCGCGGCGATCGGGTCGCCGGCGCGTCGCACGAGCTGCGCGATGACCTCCGGGTCCATCGCGGTGCCGCCGTCGGCGACCCGACGCAGCGCGTCGACGAACTCGTCCACCCGGCTGACGCGGTCCTTGAGCAGGTAACCGACCCCGCCCCCGGAGGTGGACAGCAGCTCGGCGGCGTACTGCTGCTCGACGTACTGCGACAGCACCAGGACCGGCAGGCCGGGATGCTCACGGCGGGCCCGCAACGCGGCGTGGATCCCCTCGTCACGGAAGGACGGCGGCAGGCGGACGTCGACGATCGTGACATCGGGCCGGTGCTCCCGTACGGCGGCGAGGAACCCGGGCGCGTCGACGGCGACGGCGACGGTCCGGAAACCCGCCCGCCCCAGCAGCAGTTCCAGCCCGCTGGAGAGCAGGACGTTGTCCTCGGCGATCACCACCCGCACGGCAGCTCCACGGTGACGGTGGTCGGGCCGCCGACCGGGCTGTCGAGGTCGACGGTGCCGTCGAGGGCCAGTACCCGACGGCGGATCCCGGCGATGCCGGTGCCCCGTCGATCGTCGGCGCCGCCGACGCCGTTGTCGGTGATCACGGTCGACAACCGGTCGGCCACCCGATGGACCCGTACGCTGGCCGCTGTCGCCCGACTGTGTCTGGCGACGTTGGTGAGCGCCTCCGCGACGGCGAAGTAGACGATGGCCTCGGCCGCCGCCGGGACCAGCCCGAGACTGCCGAGGTCCAACCGGGTCGGTACGACGCAGCGGCTGGTCACCGCCGTCAACGCGCCGTCGAGGCCCCGGTCGGCGAGGATCGGCGGGTAGACGGTGCGAATCACCTCGCGCAGCTCGGTCATGGCCTCCTCGGTTCCTTCGTGCGCCTCCCGCAGCAGATCCGCCACGAGCTGGTCGTCGCGCGTCCGATCGGCGAACGCCTGGCGCGCCACGGCCAGCCGCATCGCGATGGCCACCAGGCGGGCCTGGGTGCCGTCGTGCAGATCGCGTTCGATGCGGCGCAGCTCCGCACCGTGGGCGTCGAGCACGTCGGCGCGGGTGCGGGTCAGCACCGCCACCCGTTCGGCGAGTTGCTCGTCGGTCGGGTGCGCCGAGACCACCGCGAGGCAGATCCGGGCGTGCGCGTGCGCGACCGGCGGAAAGACGAGGTACGCCGCGACGGCGAGCAGGAGCACCTGGAGAGGACCGAGGGTGAGTGCGGTCGTCCAGTCGGGCACCGGGACGTCGACGAAGAGCCGTGGCCGGTCCCGGGCGTCGAACGCCCACCAGAGCGGGGTCGCGACCACGGCGACCACCACGTTGCCCACGCACAGCAGCGCCGGCAGGCCGAACGCGACCCCGGTCAGGGCGTTCACCGGCAGCCAGAGCAGGGCGCGGGAGGTGCGGCCGGTCGGGTGGCCGGTCGCCGGCCCGGCCGGGGGCGGCGCCGGCGTCGTCGCGAGCAGCCGGCGCGCGCGGTCCCGGTGCCAGCCGGCCCAGAGCCGCGCCAGCCGCGGCACGCACAGCAGCGGGAGGGCGACCAGGGTGGCGACGCCGGAGAGCAGCGAGCCCAGCAGGTAGCCGCCGGCGCGGCCGGTCCGTGTCCACCGCGCCCACGCCGCCCCCGGGAAAGCTCTCGGCTCGGACACGGTGCCGAGTCTGCCCGGTGTGCGCCACCTCGTCACTACAGCCAGCGGTACCTTCCATACGGTGGCCCGGGGTATCGGCCCGGACCGTCGCCGACCCTAACGTCGGAGCACGTGAGATCGTCGAAAGCGCCGTCGGGACGCGCCGGCACAGCCCCGACCCCGCCGTACGCGGTGCGCCTGGAGTCGGTGTCCAGGCGGTACCGCTCGGGGCGGACCACGGTGCATGCCCTGGACGCGGTGACCGTCGACTTCCCGCGTGGCACGTTCACGGCCGTGATGGGCCCGTCCGGGTCCGGCAAGAGCACGCTGCTCAACTGCGCGGCCGGTCTGGACCGGCCGACCTCGGGTTCGGTCCGGCTCGGCGACGTCGAGTTGTCCGGCCTGAGCGAGGCGCGGCTCACCGAGGTGCGGCGGGAGCGGATCGGCTTCGTCTTCCAGGCGTACAACCTGCTGGGCGCGCTGACCGTCGAGGGCAACGTCACGCTGCCGTTGCGGCTCGCGGACCGCCGGACCGACCGGGGCTTCCTGCACGAGGTGCTCACCGCGGTCGGCCTCGGTGAGCACCGCACGCGGCGGCCGGCGGAGTTGTCCGGTGGCCAGCAGCAGCGGGTGGCGATCGCCCGCGCGTTGATCACCCGTCCGGACGTGGTGGTCGCCGACGAGCCGACCGGCGCGTTGGACACCCGGTCCGGCGGGCAGGTCTTGGAGCTGCTGCGTCGGGTGGTGGACGACATGGGCCAGACGGTGCTGATGGTCACCCACGACCCGGTCGCCGCCGCGTACGCCGATTCGGTGCTGTTCCTCGCCGACGGCCGGCTGGCGGGCGAGCTGACCCGGCCCACCCCGGCGCAGGTCGCGGCGCGCCTGACGCACCGGAGCGCCGGGTGATCCGCCGCCTGCGCCGGCTGGTCCGCCTCACCGGGGTCCCGCTGCCCGGGGACCTGGCGCTGGCCTGGCGCACGATCAGCGGGCGCAGGGGCGGCTTCGCCGGCTCCTTCGTCGCGCTCGTCGCCGGCGCGGCCCTGATCAGCGCGTGCGGCACGCTGCTCCTGTCCGGTCTCGGGACCGGGGTGGCCGCCGAGCGCTACGCGGGTGCCGCGGTGGTCGTCGGCGCGCCGCAGTCCTTCAGGCTGGACGAGAGTTCCGAGGTCCGCTACAGCGAACGCGTCACGCTGCCCGTCGGTACGGTCGCCGCGGTCGCCGCGGTACCCGGCGTCCGAACCGCCCTCGGCGACGTGAGCGACGTGGTCGGTCTGCTCGACGCGCACGGCGAGGTGGTGGGCGGCCGCGACGGTTTCCCGCTGCTCGGCCACGGCTGGTCGGCCGCGGCGCTCGGGCCGTTCCGGATCAGCCGGGGCCGGGCGCCCGCCGCAGCCGACGAGGTGGTGCTCGACGGCGAACTCGCCGACCGCGCCGGCTGGTCGCTCGACGCGACCGTGCGGATCGTGGTCGGCGGAGTTCCGTCCTCCTACCGGCTGGTGGGCGTCGCCGAGCCGCCGGCTGGCCGGCTGACGCGGCAGTCCGCGCTCTTCTTCACCGACGACCGGGCGTTCGCGCTGTCCGGGCGTCCGGACCGGGTGGACGCCGTCGGCGTGCTCGCCGCGCCCGGCGTGTCACCGGCGGCGCTGGCCGCCCGGATCAGGGCCGCCGTGCCGGACGTGGTGGCGCACACCGGCGCGGGTCGTGGTGACGTCGAGTTCCTCGACGTGGGCGATGCCCGCGGTCTGGTCGTCGAGACGGCGGCGGCGTTCGGCGGCACGGTGGTGCTGATCGTGACGTTCGTGGTCGGCAGCACGCTGACGCTGTCGACGCGGCAGCGCCGACGTGAGCTGGCGCTGCTGCGCGCGATCGGCGCGACACCCCGGCAGATCCACCGCATGATCGGCGCCGAGATGACGGTGGTGGCGTCGGTCAGCGCGCTGGTCGGCACCGTTCCCGGTGTCGTGCTCGCGTTCGGGATGCGCGAGGTGTTCGTCCTCGCGGGCGCGGTGCCGGCGGACTTCCGGATGCGGGTCGGCGTGCTGCCGACGCTGGCCGCGCTGGCCCTCTGCCTGCTCAGCGCCCGCCTCTCCGGCTGGCTGGTCGCCCACCGGGCGACCCGGGTCAGCCCGGTCGAGGCGCTCGGCGACGCCGCGGTCGAGCCCCGGCGGTTCGGCCGGGTCCGGTCGGTCGTCGGGTTCCTGCTCGTCCCACTGGGTCTGCTGCTGACCCTGGGCGACGTCGCCGCGGCGGGCGACTCGGTCGCCGACACCGCGGCGAGCGCGGTCCTGCTGTTCGTGGTGGCCCTCGGGTGTCTCGGACCGCTGCTGCTCCGCGGCCTGCTGCTGGTGTCCGGTCGCCTCCTCAACCCGCCCACCTCGGCCGGGGGCTACCTCGCCGGGGCCGACGCCCGCGCCAACTGGCGTCGGCTCAGCTCGGCCAGCACCCCGCTGGCCATGGGCGTGGCGCTGGCCGCGACGCAGGTGTTCGGCGCGGCCACGTCCGTCGCCGGCACGCAACGGCAGGTCGACGACGGGCTCCGGGCCGACCGGGTGCTGACCGCGTCGTCCGGGGGCGGGGTGGCCCCGCAGGTGGTGGACGCCGTACGTGGCGCGGCCGGGGTCGCCGTGGTGACGCCGGTGGCGCGGATGCGGGTGCTGCTGACGTTCCCCGCCGAGGACGGCACCGCCACCCGGGCCTACACCGCGCAGGGCGTCCCGCCCGACGGGCTCACCCGGACCATGGACCTGGCGGTGCTCCGGGGCGACCTCGCGGGCCTGCGGGGCGAGACGGTGGCGTTGAGCCGGATCGCGGCGCGGACCGCCCGCGCCCGGGTCGGCGGGACCGTCGAGCTGCGCCTCGGCGACGGCACCCCGGCCCGACCGCGGGTGGTCGCGATCTACGAGAACGGTCTGGGCTTCGGCGACGTCACCCTGCCCCACGACCTCGTCGTCGCGCACACCACCGCGCGGCTCGACACGGCGGTGCTGGTACGGGCCACGGACGGCACCGACGCGACGGCGCTCGCCGACGCGCTGCGCCGGGCCGTGCGACCCTTTCCGACGGTGCGGGTGGGCGACCGCGCGGCGTTCCTGGCCGCTCCCGGGGCCGGCGGCCCGGGCGACTGGGCGTTGAACCTGCTGTTCCAGGCCGTCCTGCTGGGCTACCTCGCCATCTCCGTGGTCAACACGCTGGTGCTGGCGACGGCCGCCCGGGGCCGCGAGTTCGCGATGCTGCGGCTGATCGGCGCCAGTCGCCGTCAGGTCCACGCGATGACGAACGGCGGGGCCCGGGTCGTGGTCGTCGCGGCGCTGCTGTTCGGGATGCTGGCGACGATTCCGCCGCTCGTCGGTTTCAGCCTCGGGTTGACGACGTCGCCCGTCCCCCGCGTCCCGATCGGCGGCCTCGCCGCGATCGGGGCGCTGACGACCACGCTCGCCTGGGGCGCCGTCACGCTGGCGACCCGGTTCGCGATGCGCCCCGCCGGTCGAGGCCATCGGTCACCGCGAGTGACCCGTCCGGACCGGCAGCCCGGTCGCCGGCCTCAGCGCCGGGCGCCACCCGGTCGGCCCCGGCCGGCCCCGGAGGAGGACCGGCGACCGCCGCGCGCGGCGCGCACCACCGGGGCCGCGCCCGCCCCGGGGCGGAAGTCCCGCGCGACGCCGGCCACCATCTCGTCGGGATCGCGACCGAGCGCCCGACGGATGTCCGCCGGGATCAGCTCCGATCTCGCCATCGCCATCCGCACCTGCACCGCGCGGTCGTCGAGCAGGGGCCGCAGGTCCGCCTCGTCCAGCTCGACGGCGAGCACCAGCGCGGCGCGGACGTCCGCCACCGGGTCCTGCGCGAGCGCGCGGCGCTGGGTCGCGGTGGTCCGCGGGTTACGGGCGAGCCCCTTGCGTACGCGTGCGGTGCGGTCGGCCATCAGGGCCGTGATCGTGTCGGGGTCGTGGGTGTGCGTGGCGAGTCGTTCCCGTACCTCGGGTGAGACGTCGTCGACCAGCCGCGCGGCCAGCTCGGGCTCCAGCTCGCGGCGCTCCGCGAGGAGACCACGCAGCTCCTTGTCGGGGGCGTCCGCCATCGCCCGGCGGACCGACTCGTCGCAGCCCGGGTTGCCGGCGACCGCCCAGCGGACCCAGCGGTCGGCGTCCTTCACGAGTCGCAGGAGGTTGCCCACCGAGGTCGAGGGGTTCCGCGCCACCGCCTCCCGGACGTGCCGGTCATGGTCGCGCGCCAGCGGTCGCAGCGCCTGTGCCGGCGCGTCGGGGCGGGTCGCGACCGCCTTGCGGACCGCGGCCGACGGGTCGGATGCCAGGTCGATGAGAGTCATCTGGGAGGTGGCCGGGTCCTGCGCGAGGGCGAGCCGCGCGTCGACACCCGCCCCGGTCGCATCGCTCACGCCGTGGTGTCCGCCTGCGTCCCGCTGCTCGCCCATGGGCGTCATCATGTCACGGCCCGGTTTCCGCGCCGCGCGCCCTGACCAGCGCCTCGACGACGCCGGTGCCGGTGGAGTCCCGGTCGTCGGGCGGGCCGTCCGGGGTCCCGTCCGCGGCGGCGACCCGCACCAGGACGCCCGCGCTGCGGTTGTGCGTCTCGATCCAGGTGGTCAGCGCCGCCCGGCAGGCGAGGTCGACGTGCCGCAGACCGCCCAGGTCCAGGTGTACGGGTCGGCTGGTCGGCAGGGCGTTGAGCGCGGTGAGGATCGTGGGCAGTCGCAGGAAGGTGGCGTTGCCGGTGAGCGTCACGTCGATCGGGCCGGTTCCCCCGTCGGCCACCGCCACCCGGACGTGGGAGGTCTCCCAGGCGGTCTTGACGATGGCCAGGCCGAGGCCGACGAGCACCCCGGCGAACAGGTCGGTCAGGAGGATGACGAGCGCGGTCGCGAGCAGCACCAGCGCCTCGCCCCGGTGCCCCCGCCACAGCTCCGGCATCGCCCGCACCGGCAGCAGCTTCGTCCCGGCGTGGATGAGCACGGCGGCCAGCGCGGGCAACGGGATGAGCTCGATCAGGCCGGGTGCGGCGGCGACGAACAGCAGCAGCCACACCCCGTGCAGGACGCGGGAGGCCCTGGTTCGCGCGCCGGCCCGCACGTTGGCGGAGCTGCGCACGATGACCGCGGTCATCGGCAGCGCGCCGAGCATTCCGCAGACCGCGTTGCCGGCGCCCTGTGCCACCAGCTCCTTGTCGAAGTCGGTACGCGGTCCGTGGTGGAGCCGGTCCACCGCCGCGGCGCTGAACAGGCTCTCCGCCGACGCGATCAGGGTGAACGTGGCGACGCTGGCCAGCACGCTCAGCTCCGTCAGCATGGTCCAGTGTCCGAGCGACGGCTGCACGGCAGCGAGCAACCCCTCCACCGTGATCGTCGCCACCGGCAGCCGCAGGACGCCGGCCGTCGCGGCGGCGACCATGACCGCGACCAGCGCTCCGGGCACCCTCCGCAGCCGGTCCGGCAGCCGGTCCCAGGAGAGCATGACCAGGAGCGTGACCACGCCGACGGCCAGTGACGTCCGCACCGTGGTGGAGCCGAGGATGTCGCTCCACAGCGCGGGCAGCCCGGTGAACTTCCCGACCCCGGACCGGGGCGCCTCCCGCCCGGACAGCACGTAGAGCTGGCCGACGACGAGCAGCAGGCCGATGCCGGCGAGCATGCCCTGCACCACGGCCACCGAGATGGCCCGGAACCAGCGGCCGAGTCGGAGGAACCCGAGGATCACCTGGATGAGGCCGGCGACCAGGACGACCGTGCCGAGGCCACCGAGGCCGTGCCGGCTCACCGCGTCGGCGACCAGCACGGTCAGGCCGGCGGCGGGGCCGCTGACCTGCATGCTGCTGCCGGGCAGGCAGCCGACGACGAGACCACCGACGATGCCGGTGACCAGGCCCAGTTCGGCCGGTACGCCGGAGGCGACGGCGATGCCCACGCAGAGCGGGAGCGCGACGAGGAAGACGACGACGGAGGCGGACAGGTCGGCGCCCAGGGTGCGCCAGGACAGGGTCGGAGACGACATCGTTCACATCCGGAGAGAGTGGACGGGCAACTGGTTGTCCCTGGGCCGCAGGACGGCTGGAAACGGCGTTACCGGCGGGTGCGGAACGCTATTCGACCGCCCCGATGAAGAGCCATTGCGCCAGTGGCGAATACGCCGGAGACAGCGCGACACAGCACCGACGATTCATGTTTCCATGCGGCTCGCTCCTCCTCCCGTCGGCGCATCGGCGCTGTTGAGGGCCGGTGTCAGCGACGACAGGGCGATCAGAAAACCGCTTTCGACCTTTCCACGACGACCCTTCCGGCAACCCCTGACAATATATCGAGATAAATATTATTCGCACAGCTCGCAGCCGCTCGAATCACCATTCAGGACCGACCTGAGCGCGTCGGACAGGAGGGGAACGCGTCAGGTCGCCCGGTCGGGAGCTACCGGGGCACGGCCCGGAACCACTCGTCCCGGACGGCCGGGTCGGGTCCACGCCGGGGCACCGTCGGCGGCTCCGCACCGGTGACCGGTGCGTAGTGGTCGAAGGTGGTGGTCAGGACCGCCTCGCCACCGGTGAGGTCGGGAAGGGCCGCGACGACCTCCGGCACCCGCGCCGTCGGCAGGCTGCCGCTCACCTCGAGGTACCCGCCGGCGACGGCGGTGTCGTGGACGATCGCGCCGAGCCGACCGAGCAGCGCCAGCACCGTCTCCACCGCATGCTGCGGAAGGTTGACGTCGAAGCGCTCGATCGGCTGGCACACCCGGGTGCCGGCCCGGCGCAGCGCCGCGGCGACCACCACCGGGGCGAGGTTGCGGAAGTCCGCCGCCACCGTCGAGATGGACTTGTCGAACTTCTGGTGCGGCCGGCTCTGCCGCGGCCAGTACCGGGACGCCGTCATGGTGACCGTGCAGTCGGTGACCGGCCAGCCGTGCCGGCCCTGCCGCAGCCCGGCCCGTACGCCCTCCTCCGTGGCGGCGACGAACGCCGGCGGAAGCCGGCCGGGCTCGACGCCGGGACGGAACTCGATGCCGTGCCCCACCGGCGCGGCGTCGATACGCAGCCCCAACCCGGCCAGGTACGGGTTGCCCCGCTCCCGCACCCGCTCCTCGGCGGCGCCGGTGCCGACGACCCGTTCGATGCAGGCGGTCAGCGTGCCGGAGAACCGCACCCGGACGCCGTACCGGTCCGCCATGAGCGCGGCCAGCACCTCCTTCTGGACCTCGCCGTGCAGCCGGATCACGGCCTCCGCCTGCTGCTCGTCGAGTCGCAGGTCCACCAGCGGGTCCTCGTCGGCCAGCTCGGCCAGGCCGGCGAACATCGCCAGGCGCTGGTCCGGGTCGACCGGCTCGACGACCGCCTGCCGGGTCGGTGGCGGGAACCGGTAGGCGTGCCGCCGCGGCGGGTCACCGAGGTGCTGACCGATCCGGGCCGACACGCCGCGCACCGCGGCGATCTGCCCGGCGGACACCGAGGGGCGCACCAGCACGCCGGCCGGTTCGGTGACGGCGATCTGGGTCACCGTCTGGGGGCGCGCCCCGTCGAGCCGCACCCGGTCCCGCACCCGGAGCTGCCCGGACCACACCCGCAGCCAGGCCCGCCGGCCCTGACCGTCCCGGTCGACGGCGAAGACCGTACCCGCCAGCGGGCCGTCCCGCTGCTCGTCGCGCGGCAGCAGGTCGGCCAGGAGGCGGCACAGCTGCCGCACCCCGGCGCCGGTGACCGCCGAGCCGCACGCCACCGGGCTGAGGTCGCCGCGGCGCACCGCGACCCGGATCGCGCGCCGGACGTCGCGGACGCGTAGCGGCTCGTCCGTCAGCCAGCGGGCCGCCACCGCGTCGTCGGCCTCCGCCACGGCCGCCACCACCGGTTCGGTGTCGAGGCCCACGGCCCGTACCCGGGCGTCACGCGTGCCCTGACCGGCGACCGTGGTGAGCACGACCGGGCACGCGCCGAGCCGTCGGCGCACCTGGGCCGTGACCCGGTCGACGTCGGCGCCGCGACGGTCCACCTTGTTGAGGAAGAACACCGTCGGCACCCCGATGCGGCGCAGCGCCCGCCAGATGGCGACGGTCTGCGGCTGGACGCCCTCCACGCTCGACACCACGAGCACGGCGGCGTCCAGCACGGCGAGCGAACGCTCGACCTCCGCGATGAAGTCGGGGTGGCCGGGCGTGTCCAACAGGTTGACGCTCAGGTCACCGAGCGCGATCGAGGTGACCGCTGCCCGGATGGTGATGCCGCGCCGGCGCTCCAACTCCATCGAGTCGGTCCGCGTCGTGCCGGCGTCGACACTGCCGGGCTGGGAGACCGCGCCGGCCTCGAAGAGCAGGCGTTCGGTCAGGCTGGTCTTTCCGGCGTCAACATGGGCGACGATTCCGAGGTTCAACAAGGCCAAAGCAGAACTCCACGGTGGGACGGTCCAGGGTCCGGGGCGTGGAATCCGCTCGCATCGTCACTCCTCGTCGTCGTGGTGGCCGGCGCCTCCGCCGGGTGCGGCGGTGGGCCGTCGCCAGGTTCGCACGCCCACGGCGACCGCCACCACCGAATTCGGGTCTCAGACCGATTCGAGCTCGCGATCCCCGGCCGACGCCGGGCCGCCGGCCCGGCCGGCCCGGCGGTCGACCCTGGTCCGCACGGCCCGGGCGTACAGGGCGATGCCGGCCAGGATGCCGAGCACGGCGATCGGCACCCCGAGGACGGGCCACACGTACATCGCCAGGAACCAGGACCGGACGTGGATGTCGGACAGGATGAAGACCAGCGGGATGATCCCCTGCGGGATCAGCAGGACCGAGCCGAGGCCCCAGCTCAACCCCTCGACCGGGCCGCCCCTCGCGGCCACGCCGGAGCCGTCGACGCGCCGGACCACGGGGGGTCGGCCGGTGCGCATGGTGTGCAGCAGGTCGGGGCCGTCCTCGGTGAGCTTCCGGATCGCCCCGGCCCCCAGCGCCCAGGCGACGGCGACGCCGGTCAGCACGCCCACCGGCACCCCGGCCCAGCTCAACCACGGCTGGTCGACCCGGGCGCCGAGCCAGACCAGGGCGAGCGCGGGCGCCGCCGGCAGCAACCCGACCCAGAACAGCACGTTGGACTGGCCGGTGGTGTCGGCGCGCTCCAGCGGGTTGCTCGGTCGCTTGTGGGCGTCGGGACCCGGGACCAGACCGAACACGGAGGCGTGGACGATCAGACCGGCGCCGCCGCCGAGCAGGGCGGGCACCGCCGCGGCGACCCACGGCCAGGTCCAGGTCAGGCCGCTCCACCAGCCGAAGGCGATGCTCAGGGCGACGGCCGGCGGCCCGAAGACGATCAGGTACGCCCACTGCCGGCCCCGTACGTCGGCGCGTTGGGTGCCGGTCGTCAGGGTCTGCCAGAGCGCGGTGCCGTCCTGGCTGTAGAGGTTGCCGGCCGAGGTGATCGCGAAGAGCGCGAGCGCCGGGCCGGCCCAGGGCAGCAGGACCCGGGCGTCGAAGGTCAGCGGCAGCAGCACGGTGCCCAGCGCCCAGACGATCGGCACCACCGCGGTGGTGGTCCGCAACGGGTCACGCCACCAGGTGCGCAGCTCCTTGCGGACGACGGCGCCGGTCGTACCGGCGAACGGGCCGCCGCGCACCGGGGCGCGGTGGGCGCTGCCCCGGATGGTGACCCGGGCCCGGCGCGGACTGCCCAGCTCCACCGACCAGACGAGCAGCAGCAGCACGCAGAGCACGGCCAGCCCGGCCGGCGCGGCGAGGGCGAGCGGCCAGTCACCACGGCCCGCGGCGTCCACCGCCACCACGCCCCAGCTCGACGGGACCGCCCGCAGCGTGACGGTGGTCGCGTGGGAGAACCCGGTGGTCAGGACGTCGGAGTACATCACGGCCACGACGATCATCCACCCGGACTGGGTGAGCACGAGCATCGCGGCGAACAGCACGCCGGTGATCGCCGCACCCGCCCTCGACGCCGCGACGGCCCCGAACAGCGCGTGGACCACCCGGGACAGCAGCACCACGAAGACCAGTTGCAGGGCCGCGACCGGCGCGGCCAGCACCGCCGGGACCAGACCCTGCCGGGCGCCGTACGTGATCAGGCCGACGAACCCCAGCGCGGTGACCGCGGTGGTGATCCCGACGAAGGCCGCCCCCAGCAGCCCCACCGCGAGCCGGCGACGCGGCACCGGCAGCAGCGTGAAGTGGTCGGCGCGCAGCACCGCCGCGCCGCTCCACAGCGGGCCGATCAGCCAGCCGAGCGTCCACATCCCGAACACGCCGGCGAGCAGGTCGCCCAGCACGTCGGTGGGCAGCTCGACCAGGGAGAGCCAGATGGTCGCGGCCGCGAACAGCAGGCCGAGGACCGCGCCGACCAGCATCCACGCCGCCCGGCCACCGGTCATCGAGTTCCTGATGATCGTCAACTTCATCCGGATCAGGACGCCAACCACGACAGCCCCTTCCGGGTGTGCGCGTCACCGCCGACCAGCCGGACGAACGTCTGCTCCAGCGTGGTGTCGCCGCGCACCTCGGCCAGCGGAC
Source organism: Micromonospora sp. RP3T (assembly GCF_003027925.1). GTDB lineage: Bacteria > Actinomycetota > Actinomycetes > Mycobacteriales > Micromonosporaceae > Micromonospora. The sequence goes on along the minus strand of NZ_PYPS01000003.1, from coordinate 184,646 downwards.
CGGCCGCCACGACCCGGCCCCCGGCCATGACGGCCACGGTGTCGCAGAGCTGCTCGACGAGCGGCATCACGTGACTGGAGAGCACCACCGAGCCGCCGCCGGCCACGAACCCGGTCAGGATCGCCTTGAGCGCGGCCGCGGACACCGGGTCGACCGCCTCGAACGGCTCGTCCAACACCAGCAGCCGGGGCCCGTGCAGCAGGGCGGTCGCCAGCCCGATCTTCTTGCGCATGCCGGTGGAGTAGTCGACCACCAGGGTGCGCTCGGCCGCGCCGAGCTCCAGCACGTCGAGCAGTTCCTGGACACGGCCGGCCAGCACGCCGGCCTCGATGCCGCGCAACTGCCCGAGGTATGTCAGCAGCTCGCGCCCGGTCAGCCGCTCCGGCATGGACAGCCCGTCGGGCAGCACGCCCAGCAACGCCTTCGCCCCGGCCGGGTCGGACCACACGTCCACCCCGAACACCCGTGCGACGCCCGCGTCCGGGCGCAGCAGGCCGACCGCCATGGACAACGACGTCGTCTTGCCGGCCCCGTTCGGACCGACCAGGCCGAAGAACGACCCCTGCGGCACCACGAGATCGACGTGGTCGACGGCGGTGTGCGCGCCGAACACCTTGAGCAGGCCGGACAGGCGCAACGCCGGCGGCCGGCCCGCCACCTCAGGGCTCTCCGGCGCGGCGGGCCGGGGGTTCGCTGGTTCCATGGTTCCTCTCGCGGTCACCGGGCGTCGACGGTCTGGTGTCGGCCGAGCCATCGAACACCGTATCGGCGCGGTCCACGACAATCGGCCCCGACCCGGCGTCCCGGCCGCCCGGCGAGCGCGGGGATCGGCGGCGACGAATAGAATCCGGCGGATGGATGTCCCCGTGGCGCATTCGTGCGCGACGATCGAGTGGAGGACCTGATGATCGTTCGACGACTGCTGCTGCGCACGGTGGCGGCCGGCCTCGCGGCGACGACGCTGACGGCTCTGGCGCCGGCCGGGACGGCGCAGGCGGCGTGCACGACGAGCAGCTTCACCGTCGTCTGGGACTACGCGGGCATGTACACCGAGCCCAGGGAGTCCACGTTGTACGGCACCCGCCGCTACGGACAGGTCGTCACCGGCCCGACCGGCAACACCGCCAACGGTTGGACGCTCACCTACGACTACTGGAACGGCCTGGCGCTGTGGGCGTACATGAAGGACGCTTCGTTGCAGTACCGGGGCTGCGCCTGAGGGGCCGGCCGCTCCGGGCGGAACGCCTGGCCGGGGTCACCGGCCAGGCGTTCCGCTGGCGGAGGCTCGGGTCAGCAGCCGAGCCGCCTGCTGGACAGCGCGACGTCGTCGATCCAGAGGTCGAACTCGCCCGGCGTGGTGCCGCCCTGGTAGAGCTGCCAGCCGATCTTGACGGTGTCGACCGTCGGCAGGACGAAGGGCACGTCGTTGCCGCCGTGTTCGGTCGTGGACGCGGTCAGCTCCGGGTTCGCCACGCCGTCGATCCACACCGCGACCCGGTTGTCCGTCGCGTCCAGCCGCCACTCGACGCACTGCCAGGTGTCCTCGGTGACCGGGGCGGACTCCCGCCAGTTGGTCCAGTCGCCGGTCGGGCCGCCGTCCGCGCCGATCCCCCAGAAGGTGCCGGGGACCGTGGGCGCGTACTGGCCGCCGACCGGGCGGACGACCTCCGCGCTGCCGGCGCCGGTCGCCTCCACCAGCGTGAAGTGCGCCCAGTCCGGGGCGGTGGGGAAGGCGTCGACGCGCAGCCGCATCCGGCCGTAGAGGCGGTTACCCGGCGCGGCGACGTCGTCGACGCGCAGGAAGGCGCGCCCGTTGTCGACCGTGTGAACGTGCAGCACCTGGTTGCCCCGGCGGGCCCGCTCGACGGTGAGCGTGCCGTGGCGGGTGTCGACGCCCCACTTCAGTGTGCGGGGCCCGCCCGGGGGCAGTCGCTCGAAGTCCTCGCAGAAGAGCAGGCCGCGGGGGCACGAACGTGGGGCGGCGGTCGACGCGCCGGCCGGCCCGCTGCCGGCGACGGTGCCGAGCGTCAGGGCGGCGGCGAACACCGCGAGGAACCTACGCATGATCATCCTCCACGTGTCGTCGCTCAGGGGCTGGTGCAGGAGAGGCCACCGGGGGCGGCGTTGCTACTGCCGTTGACCAGGAATCCGAAGGTGGTCGAGGCGTTCGCGCCGAGGGACCCGTTGTAGTCGGCGTTGCGGACGCCGACCGTGCCGCTGGTGCCGGTGTTGACGCCGTTCCAGACGTTGGCGACGGTCTGCCCGCCGGCCAACGTCAGCCGCACCGTCCAGCCGGTGAGCGTGGTGGAGCCGTTGTTGGTCACGGTGACCTCACCCTGGAAGCCACCGCTCCAGCTGTTGACCATGCGGTACGTCGCGGTGCACGTCCCCGGCTGTCCGGTGGCGGGTGGCGTGGTCGGCGGGGTGGTGGTCGGCGGCACGGTGGTCGGCGGGGTCGTGGTCGGCGGCGCGGTGGTCGGCGGCGCGGTCGTGCCCGGCACCGTGGTGGAGGCGGCGTTGAGGGCGTCGCGTACGGCGCCGTACGCCGCCTTGGGGTTGCTGTTGCGGTCGAACAGCAGCGGGTTCTCGTTGCCACGCCAGGAGTCGCTGTCCCGGATGCCCCACGTCGTGACGCCGACGCAGCGGGGCACGTTCACGCAGGCCTGGGTGAGGCCCTGGTACTGGCTGGTCGAGGCGTTGGTGACGTCGGCTTCGGTCAGCGCCACGTCGACGCCGAGCGCGGCGAAGCTCGACAGCGTGGTCTGGAAGTTGGACGGCAGCGAACTGCCACCGGTGAAGTGGGTCTGCAGACCGACGCAGTCGACCGGGACGCCCCGGGCCTTGAAGTCCTTGATCATGTTGTAGACGCCCTGCGTCTTGGCGTACGTCCAGTTCTCGATGTTGTAGTCGTTGTAGCAGAGCTTGACCGACGGGTCGGCGGCGCGCGCGGTCCGGAACGCCACCTCGATCCAGTCGTTGCCGGTGGACTGCAGGTTCGACGACCGCCGGCTGCCGTTCTCGGCGAACGCCTCGTTCACCACGTCCCAGTAGGCCAGCTTGCCCCGGTAGTGGGCCATCACGCCGTTGATGTGGTCGATCATCGCCTGCCGCAGGGCGCTGCCGCTGAGACTTCCCCAGAACCTCGGCTGCTGGGCGTGCCAGGCCAGCGTGTGACCCCGGACCCGCATGCCGTGCTGGGTGGCCCAGTTGTAGATCGCGTCACCGGCCCGGAAGTCGAACTGGCCCGGGTTGGGCTCGGTCGCGTCGGGCTTCATCTCGTTGACGGCCGTCATCATGTCGAACTCGCGGTTCGCGATGGTCAGGAAGCCCTGGTCGGTGAGCCGGTCACCGCCCATCGCGGCGCCGAAGTACCGGCCGCTGCGCTCGGCCGCGGCCTTCAGGGTGGTTCCGGGCGGGTCGCTGAGATCGGCGCGGGCGAAGGTGGCCACGGCCATCGAGGACACCGTGACCGCCAGGGCGCAGGCGCCGCCCAGAAGCAGCCGGACGGCGCTCCTGCTCCGACGGCGCGCTCGATCGGGTACGTCGTTCATCTGTGCCTACTCCTCGGTGTGCGGTCTGGTCCGCTGCCGCGCACGGCACGGGATCCGGCCGGTCGACGGTCGGCGTACCGCGCTCGCGGCGGGACCAGCACGCGGCAGGTGACGCCGTCGTGGCGTCCAGCCGGCCGCGTCCGAATCGGTGACCACCGGCCGGCTACCCGGTCCGCCGGTGGATGGCGAACACTCCGCGTCGTGCGCCCGGTCGGAGTGACGCTGCCCTGCCGCGATGCTATATCGAATCAATTCGATACGCGACCGGCCCGCGTCCCCGACGGGGTGAGCCGGCAGCCGGGACCAGCGGCCGACGCTCGCGCCGGCTAGGCTCGTCGACGTGGTGGGCCGCCTCTCCGGGACCGGCCGGTGAGCCCGTTCCGGCTGCTCACCGACCTGGTGAGCCACTACGGCTACCCGGGGCTCGCCCTGCTCGTCGGCGTGGAGGGCTTCGGCGTCCCGGCGCCGGGCCAGACCGCGATCGTCCTCGCCGCCGGGTACGCGTCCCACGGACGACTGAGCGTCGTCGCCGTGGCGGCCACCGCGTTCCTGGCCGCGGTGGCCGGGGACAGCATCGGCTACCTGATCGGTCGCCACGGCGGTCGCCGGCTCGTCCTGCGCCACGGCCGCCGCCTGCGTCTGGGCCCGGACCGGTTCGCCCGCCTGGAGGCGGTGATGAGCCGCCACGGCCCGAAGCTCGTCGCCGCCGCCCGCTTCGTCGACGGTCTACGGCAGTTCAACGGGGTGGTCGCCGGCACCACCGGCATGCCGTGGCGGCGCTTCGTGGCCTACAACGCGCTCGGCGCCGCCGCCTGGGTGGGACTGTGGACGACGGCCGGCTACCTGACCGGCGACCACCTGCGGGCCGTGCTCGTGGACCTGCACCGGTTCGGGTGGTACCTGATCGCCGGCGCGGTCGTTCTCACGCTCGCCTACGTCGGCTGGCGACTGGCCCGCCAAGGGGGCGGCGACGCGTCGTAGGTCATCCCCCGCGGGTGGCCGGGGCGACGACCAGCACGACGAGGTTCCGGGGGCCGTGCACGCCTTCGACCCGGTTCGGTTCGATGTCGCTCGTGGCGGACGGGCCGCTGATCCTCGACCGCTGTCCCGGCCCACCATTCGCCGGGCAGATCGGGCGGCACGGCGAGCGTGTCGACCGCCGCGTTCCGCAACTCCGCCGCCACCGCGGCGGCGAGCATCGCCGGTTCGACGACCCGGACCCGGGCCCGGTAGTCGCCGACCCGTTGGGCGAACAACCGCACCACGTCCCGGGCGTCGGCGAGGGCGGCGAGGCGCTGCGCGGCGGCGAGCCGGCGCGGGCCGCCAGGGTGACCATGGACTTGACCTTGATCACCTCGTCGGCGTCGGCGGCGCGGACCAGGTCGACGACGATCCGGTTGGCCTCCGCCGCGTCGCGCGCCCAGTGCACGACGGCCCCCGCGGCGGTGGCCCGCTCCTCGAACCGCAGCAGGTGGCGGTCCAGGTGCCGCAGCGTCCGGTCCTTGATCGCGGCGCCGGCGACGCGCAGGTGCTCCCAGTCCGCGTCGCACCATTCGCCGCAGGAGATCGGATGACCTTCCCCCCGGACGTGGGCCAGCAGGACGCCCCGTCGGGGTGGCGGCGGTCAGGCCGACGCGGCCGGCCCGCCGAGGGCGTTGCGGAGCCACAGCTCGACGACGGCGAACGCCGTCTTTCGACATCGGCTATTGACGTCGCCGTAACAGCGGCCTAGCGTCTGTCGAACCGCTTCGTCGAAGCGCTTCGACGATCATTCGAACGCGGTGCCACGCCCGTCCCGAGGAGGTGCGCGATGGCCACCATGCACGACGTCGCCCGCCTGGCCCAGGTCTCGGTCAGCACCGTGTCCTACGTGCTCACCGGCACCCGGCCGATCTCCCCGGCCACCCGGGCCAAGGTGCGCGCCGCCATGACCGAGCTGGACTACCAGCCCAACGCCATGGCCCGTGGCCTGGCCAGCCGACGTAGCCGGATCCTGGGCCTGCTGCTGCCGATGGACGAGCGCGGCCTCGGCGCGACCGAGACGGCGTTCGTCACCGGGGCGGCCGCGGCGGCCAGCGCCGTCGGCTACCACCTGGTCCTGTCGCCCGTCGGGGGTGGCGGCGACCTCGCCGACCTGCGCCGGCTGGCCAGCCAGCGGATGTTCGACGGCGTCGTGCTGATGGAGGTGAAGCTCGCCGACGAGCGGGTCGCCGCGCTCCAGGAGGCCGGTGTGCCGCTGGTGCTCATCGGGCGCACCGGGGACACCGCCGGGCTCTCCTACGTCGACATCGACTTCGGGCAGACCGTGCGGGAGGCGGTGGCGCACCTGGTCGGGCTGGGGCACCGGCGGATCGTCTACGTCAACCACTCGGCGCAGACCCTGACCCGCGGTTACGGCCCGGCGCTGCGTACCCGGGACGCCTTTGTCACGGCCATGACCGGCCACGGCCTGGAACCGGTCATGATCCCGGCCGAGGACAGCGCCGCCGGCGGCCGGGCGGCGCTGGCCGCCGCCCTGGCGCGGGCGCCGGGCCTGACGGCGGTGCTGGCCATGAACGAGACGGCGATCTTCGGCATCCTCGGCGAGCTGACCGCACGAGGGCTGTCCGTGCCCGACGACGTCTCGGTCGTCTCGATGGTCACCTCGCCGCAGGTCGCCGAGCTGGCCACCCCGGCGCTGACCGCGATGACGTCGCCCGGATCGGCGATGGGCCGGATCGCGATCGAGGCGCTGGTGCGTCACCTGGACGGGGCCGGCGACGAGCGTCACCAGCAACTGCTGCCGTGCGCGCTGGAGATCCGGGGCTCGACCGCAGTCCCACGAAGCCGCCCACCGACGGGGGGCTGAACAGGAGAAACGGCCCGTCGCCGCGCGGCAACGCGACGACGGACCCAGTGAAGTACCGGCTCGATACTCAACGAGGAGGATAGCAATGCAGCGATTCCGCCGGATCGTCGCGGCGCTCGCCCTGGCGGCGACCGCGACGACCACCGTGACCGCGTGCGGGGGCGACGACAGCGGTGACGACAGCGGGGCCAAGACCCTCAAGCTCTGGCACTACGAGGGCGAGAACAGCGCGATGGGGGTCGGCTGGGACCGGGCCATCGAGATCTTCAAGACCGAGCACCCGGGCGTGGAGGTGCGCTTCGAGCGCAAGGCGTTCGAGCAGATCCAGCAGAACGCCGGCATGATCATCAACTCGTCCGAGGGACCGGACATCATGGAGTACAACAAGGGCAACGCGACGGCCGGCCTGCTGTCCTCCCAGGGCCTGCTCACCGACCTCAGCGACGAGGCGGAGAAGCGCGGCTGGGCCGGCAAGCTCAGCTCCAGCCTCCAGACCACCGCCCGCTACACGGACAAGGGCGTGATGGGGTCGGGCAAGTGGTTCGGCGTGCCGAACTACGGCGAGTACGTCACGGTCTACTACAACAAGGACCTGTTCGACCGCAACGGCGTCCCGGTGCCCACCACCATGGCCGAGATGACCGCCGCGATGGACACCTTCGTCGGCAAGAAGATCACCCCGCTGGGCATGGCCGGCGCCGAGTACCCGGCCGGGCAGCTCTTCTACCAGCTGGCCCTGTCGAAGGCCGACCGGACGTTCGTCGACGACTACCAGCTCTACAAGAACCCCGTCGACTTCAGGGCCGACCCGCTGAAGTACGGCGCGGACACCTTCGCCGACTGGGTGCGGAAGGGCTACGTGGCCAAGAACTCGGCGAGCCTCAAGGCCGAGGACATGGGCACCGCGTTCATCGCCGGCAAGACGCCGATGATCGTCTCGGGCAGCTGGTGGTACGGCCGCTTCAAGGCCGAGATGAAGGCCAACTGGGACACCTTCCTGTTCCCGGGCAACACGCTGAACGCCGGCTCGTCCGGCAACCTCTGGGTCGTCCCGACGAACAGCAGGGCCAAGAGCCTGGCGTACGACTTCATCGACATCACCCTGCGTCCGGAGATCCAGGACCTGATCGGCAACAACGGTGGTGTCCCGGTGGCCGGTGACCCCGCCAGGATCACCGACCCGAAGGACCGCAAGCTGATCGAGGACTTCAACACGGTCAGCAAGCAGGACGGCCTGGCCTTCTACCCGGACTGGCCGGTGCCCGGCTACTACGACGTGCTGGTCGGCGGGTTCCAGGGCCTGATCAACGGGTCCAAGTCCCCCGACCAGGTGCTCGACACGATCGCCAAGCCGTACGCCGACGGCGTCAAGGAGATCACCGGCAAGTGACACGGCGAGCGGCGGGCGCGGCCGGCACGACCGGTGCGCCCGGCCGCCCCGCCGGGAAGGATCCGCCATGGCAGTCTCCGACACCGTCGCCGCCGCGCCGTCCGCGGCGACCCCCGCCCCCGCTCCCCCGTCCCGCCGCCGAAAGCGGGGCCGCGATGCGGCGTACTGGCTCTACCTGCTCCCCGGAGCGGCACTGTTCGTCCTGGTCATCGGCGCGCCGCTGGTCGGCACCGGCTACCTGTCGCTGACCCGGTGGTCCGGGGTCGGTGACCCCACGTTCGTCGGGTTGGACAACTACCGGCGGTTGCTGGACGACGAGGTGTTCTGGGCGTCGTTCCGCAACACCGTGGCGATGATCGTCGCGATGGTGGTGGTGCCGACGGTGCTCGGGCTGCTGCTCGCCTCGGTGCTCTTCGACGTCATCGGGCGTCGGTTCAAGCCGCGTACGGCGGCGGCGTTGCGGGCCGCGTTCTACCTGCCGCAGGTGCTGCCCGTGGTGGTCGCCGGCATCGTCTGGGGCTGGATCCTGCGCCCCGACGGCGCGTTCAACAGCCTGCTCGACGCGGTCGGGCTCGGGGCGCTGCGCCACGACTGGCTGGGCGACCCGGACACCGCGCTGCCGGTGGTGATGGCGGTGATGATCTGGGTGCAGATCGGCTACCCGGTGGTCGTGTTCATGGCGGCGTTGCAGCGGGTCGACCCGGAGCTGTACGAGGCGGCCGAGGTCGACGGGGCGAACTGGCTGCGCCGGTTCCGCGCGATCACGCTGCCGCAGATCCGGCCGGAGACGTTCGTGGTGGCGCTGACCTGCACCATCGCCGCGTTGAAGGTGTTCGGGCCGATCTTCGCGCTGACCCGGGGCGGCCCGGAGAACGCCACAAATGTGCCGTCGTACTTCGCGTACTACACGTTCTTCAAGAAGCTCCAGGTCGGCTACGGCTCCGCGATCTCCACAGTGCTCACGGTGATCATCGTCGTGGTGGCCGTGGTCTTCATCGGGGCGCAGGCCCGCAGCGAGCGCCGGGACCGGGGGATCTGACATGGCCATCACGATCACCGGTGCCCCGCCGCGTCGGCCGGTGCGCGACCGGCACCACCGGGGCGTCAGCCGGTGGGTGGTGCTCGCCGGCGTCACCATCGGCGCGCTCGTCATGCTGGTGCCGTTCGCGTTCATGCTGCTCAACGCATTCAAGTCGCCCGGTGACTACTCGTCGGGCGGCCCGCTGAGCTGGCCGACCGAGTTCTACACCAGGGGTCTGCGGACGTACTGGTCCACTGTGAACTTCCCGCTGAAGCTGTGGAACTCGGCGTTGATCGCCGGGTCCGTGGCGGTGCTCGGCGTGGTCGTGTCGCTGCTCAACGCGTACGCCCTGGGGATCGGCCGGGTCCGCGGCCGGCTCTGGATCGTCGGGGTGTTCCTGCTGGCCAACATGCTGCCGCAGGAGGCGTTGATCTACCCGCTGTACTACGTGGCCAAGGAGATCGGCCTCTACAACACCCGACTGTCGGTGATCATCATCTTCACCGTCATCCAGAGCGCGTTCGGCACCTACCTGCTGGCCTCCGTGCTGGGCACGTTCCCGCGCTCACTGCTGGAGGCCGCGGCGCTGGACGGCGCCGGCAAGTGGACGGTGCTGTGGCGGGTGGTCTTCCCCAACCTGCGGCCGACCCTCGCCGTCCTGCTCATCTTCTTCTTCATCTGGACCTGGAACGAGTTCCTCATCCCGCTGGTCATGCTGATCGACAACCAGACGCAGACCATCCCGGTCGCGCTCGCGTCGTTGCAGGGCGACCGCCTGATGGACGCCCCGACGACGAACGCCGGCGCGTTGCTCAGCCTGGTGCCGGCCATCCTCTTCTTCCTCATCTTCCAGCGCACTCTCGCGCGCGGCATCACGGCAGGAGCCGAGAAGTGAAGTTCACCGACGGGTACTGGCAACTGCGCCCGGGAGTCAGCGTGCTGCGCCCCGGCACTGTCGAATCGGTCGAGATGGACGAGCGCGGCTTCACCGTCTTCGCGCCGGCCGGGCAGATCAACGGCCGGGGCGACACACTCAACCGGCCGGTCGTCACCGTCCGGTTCTTCTCCCCCGCGCCCGGCGTGGTCGGGGTGACCATCGGCCACCACAGCGGCGGGCTGCCCCGCGAACCCCACTTCGGGTTGCGCACCGACGACACCCACCCGGTCACCGTCGACATCACCGGCATCAGCGCGTCGCTGACCACCGGCGAGCTGACCGTCCGGGTCGCGCTCGTCGACGGGTGGCGGGTCGAGTTCCGGCACGGGGACCGGCTGGTCACGGCGTCCACCGGGCGCAGCGTCGGGATCGTCACCGACGGCGAGGGCCGCCGGTACGTGCACGAGCGGCTCGCGCTCGGCGTCGGCGAGACGGTGTACGGGCTGGGCGAGCGGTTCGGCCCGTACGTGAAGAACGGCCAGACGGTCGACGTGTGGAACGCCGACGGCGGAACCGCCAGCGAGCAGGCGTACAAGAACGTGCCGTTCTATCTCAGCAGCGCCGGGTACGGGGTGTTCGTGGACCACCCGGAGCACGTGTCGTTCGAGGTCGGCTCCGAGGTCGTCGCGCAGACCCAGTTCAGCGTCGAGGGCCAGTCGCTGACGTACCACGTCGTCGACGGGCCCACCCCGAAGGACGTGCTGCGCCGCTACACCGCGCTGACCGGCCGACCGGCCCGGGTGCCGGCCTGGTCGTACGGACTGTGGCTGTCCACGTCGTTCACCACGTCGTACGACGAGAAGACGGTGACCGAGTTCGTCGACGGGATGGCCGAGCGGAACCTGCCACTGTCGGTGTTCCACTTCGACTGCTTCTGGATGCGGCAGTTCCACTGGGTCGACTTCGTCTGGGACCCGGCGACCTTCCCCGACCCGGAGGGCATGCTGCGCCGGCTGCACGAGCGCGGGCTGAAGGTGTGCGTGTGGATCAACCCGTACATCGCGCAGCGCTCGTACCTGTTCGAGGAGGGCCGCCGGGCCGGCTACCTGGTACGCAACCCGGACGGCTCGGTGTGGCAGTGGGACAAGTGGCAGGCCGGCATGGCGCTGGTCGACTTCACCGACCCGGACGCGGTGGCCTGGTTCACCGGCAAGCTCAAGGCGCTGCTGGACATGGGCGTCGACTGCTTCAAGACCGACTTCGGTGAGCGCATCCCGACCGACGTGGTGTGGCACGACGGGTCGGACCCGCACCGCATGCACAACTACTACTCGTACCTCTACAACAAGGCGGTCTTCGAGCTGCTGGAGACCGAGCGGGGCGAGGGCGAGGCGGTGCTGTTCGCCCGCTCGGCCACGGCCGGCGGCCAGCAGTTCCCGGTGCACTGGGGCGGCGACTGCGAGTCGACGTTCGTCGCGATGGCCGAGTCGCTGCGCGGCGGGTTGTCCCTGGCCTCGTCCGGCTTCGGCTACTGGAGCCACGACATCGGCGGCTTCGAGGGCACCCCCGACCCGGCGGTGTTCAAGCGGTGGATCGCGTTCGGCCTGCTCTCCTCGCACTCGCGGCTGCACGGCTCCGGCTCGTACCGGGTGCCGTGGGCGTACGACGAGGAGGCCGTGGACGTGCTGCGGCACTTCACCCGGCTCAAGCTCCGGCTCATGCCGTACCTGGCGGCGACCGCCGAGGAGGCGTACCGCGACGGCATTCCGATGATGCGCCCGATGATCGTGGAGTTCCCGGACGATCCGGCCGTGGCGCACCTCGACCGGCAGTACATGCTCGGCTCCGACATCCTGGTCGCGCCGGTGCTCAGCGCCGACGGGCAGGTCACCTATTACGTGCCCGCCGGCACCTGGACCCACCTGGTCACCGGCGCGCAGCTCACCGGGCCGGCCTGGGTGACCGAGAAACACGAGTACGACAGCCTGCCGGTGCTGGTCCGGCCCGGCGCGGTCATCGGGTTCGGGGCGCGCTCCGACCGGCCCGACTACGACTGGGCCGACGGGGTGGAGCTGCGGCTCTACGCCCCGGCGGAGGGGCAACGGCAGCGGGTCCGCATCCCGTCGCCCGACGGGGGGCCGGGCGCGGAGTTCGAGGTGGGCTTCCGCGATGGCGTGGCGACCGCCGAGCTGGTGGCGGGCGAGTCGTCGGCGCACCACTGCGTGGTGGCCGGTACGGAGAGGACGCAACGATGACGGCACGAGACTTCCCGGAGAGCTTCGTCTGGGGTTCGGCGACGGCGGCGTACCAGGTCGAGGGCGCGGCCACCGAGGACGCCCGCGGCCCGTCCATCTGGGACACCTACAGCCACACCCCGGGGCGTACGCTGGGCGGCGACACCGGGGACGTGGCCGCCGACCACTACCACAGGTGGCCGCAGGACCTCGACCACATCGCCGGGCTGGGGCTCGGCGCGTACCGTTTCTCGATCTCCTGGCCCCGGGTGCAGCCCGGCGGTTCCGGCCGGTTCAACGCCGCCGGCCTGGACTTCTACTCGCGGCTGGTCGACGGCCTGCTGGAGCGCGACATCCGACCGGTCGCGACCATGTACCACTGGGACCTGCCGCAGGAGCTGGAGGACGCCGGCGGGTGGCCGGCGCGGGAGACCGCGCTGCGCTTCCAGGAGTACGCGTCGGGGATCGTCTCGGCGCTCGGCGACCGGGTGCACACCTGGACCACGCTCAACGAGCCCTGGTGCTCGGCGTACCTGGGTTACGCCTCCGGCGTGCACGCGCCCGGCCGCACCGAACCGGCGGCCGCGCTGGCGGTGGTGCACCACCTGAACCTGGCGCACGGCCTGGCCGGACGGGTGGTCCGGGAGCTGGCGCCGAGCGCCGAGCTGTCGGTGACGCTGAACCTGCACGTCGTACGCGGCGCGTCCGGCTCGGCCGCCGACTCCGAGGCGGTCCGGCGGATCGACGCCCTCGCGAACCGCGCGTTCCTCGGCCCGATGCTGGACGGGGCGTACCCGGCCGACCTGCTGGCCGACACCGCCTCCGTCACCGACTGGTCGTTCGTGCGCCCGGGTGACGAGAAACTGATCGCGGTGCCGCTGGACGTGCTCGGCGTCAACTACTACGCCAGCACCCTGGTCCGGGCCGGGGACGGACACTCGCCCCGCTCCGACGCCGACGGCCACGGCGCCTCGGCCCACACCCCGTGGGTGGGCGCCGACGACGTCGACTTCCTGCCGCAGCCCGGCCCGCACACCGCGATGGGGTGGAACATCGACCCGCCGGCCCTGACCGAGCTGCTGCTGCGGCTACGGGACGCGTACCCGGGCCAGCCGTTGATGATCACCGAGAACGGCGCGGCGTTCGACGACGTGGTCTCGCCCGACGGACGGGTCCACGACGACCGGCGGATCGACTACCTGCGCCGGCACATCGGCGCGATGGCCGACGCCCGCGCGCGGGGCGCGGACGTCCGGGGCTACTTCGTCTGGTCGCTGCTGGACAACTTCGAGTGGGGTTACGGCTACGACCGCCGCTTCGGCATCATCCGCGTCGACTACGACACCCAGCAGCGCACCTGGAAGGACAGCGCCCACTGGCACCGCCGCCTGGCCACCACCGGCCACCTCGACGGGTGACGCCGCGACGGGCTAGGGCTTGCGGGCGAGCAGACCGACGAAGGTGTGGTAGGTGTCGGTCTGCTTCGGCGCGGGCGTGCCCGGATCCGGACGCCACTCGGCCAGCGGCACCAGCCCGGGTTCCAGCACCGTCAGCCCGTCGGCGAAGGAGAGGATCTCCTCGTCGGTACGCCACCGGCCGGTGCCCAGCGACTCGTTGAAGACCCGCTCGACCTCGCGGGCCTTCCGGGAACCCTCCGGGTCCCGCTCGCCCGGATCACGGAAGTGCGAGATCGCCACGTAACTGCCCGACGGCAGCGCGTCGATCAGCTCTGCCGACACCGCGCGCGGCTCCTCGTCGTCGCCGAGGTGGTGCAGGATCGCGAAGAGCAACAACCCGACCGGCCGGTCGAAGTCGAGGAACCGGCGGACGTCCGGATCGTCGAGGATCTCCTGCGGTCGCCGGATGTCGGCCTGGATCACCGTCGCGGTGCCCTCCGCGGCGAGCAGGGCCCGCCCGTGCGTCAGGACAATGGGGTCGTTGTCCACGTACACCACCCGGGCGTTCGGGTTGTGCTCGGTGGCGACCTCGTGCACGTTGCCCTGGGTGGGGAGCCCCGACCCGAGGTCGAGGAACTGGTCGATGCCGGCCTCGGTGACCAGGAACCGGATCACCCGGCGCAGGAAGGCCCGATTCGCCTGGCCGGCGGCCGGCCCGTCCGGAGTGATCCGCAGGGCGTGCTCGGCGACCTTCCGGTCGACCTCGAAGTTGTCCTTGCCGCCCAGGAAGTAGTCGTAGACCCGGGCCACGCTGGGAACGGTGCGGTCGATTCCGCGGGGTGCGGCCTTGTCGCGGGTCACTGGCGTCTCCATCCGATCCTGGTCGGCGCACCGGGTGCCGGGTGCGGTTCCGGACTCTGTCGGGGAGTGTAGCGACCGGACGATGTGGATCGTCGCCCCGTTGGTATCGCTCCCAGCGGATCGGCCCCGCGACCAGGAAGCACACCCGCAGAGGCGGCCCGGCGTGTCGGGCCGGCGGAACGGGCCGGGCCCTATCCGGGTTTCTTCTGCTGCGAGAGTGGAAGCGCACAGCGGGCAAAGCGGACACCGGATAGGGTCGGCCACCGGCGCGCACGACACGCGAACGATCCTGGTCGCCGCGACGATCGTGCCCGGCGTGAGCCCGACCGCTCGCCCGGGCGGGCGAGCGGTCGCCGCGCGGTCCCGGGTATAGGTTCGGCAGGTGGATGTGGTCGCCGCCTGCCGGGCCTTCGTCGCGGTCGGTGGGCACGGCAGCTTCACCTCCGGCGCCGCCGCCGCGGGCATCCCCCAGTCGGTCGCCAGTCGCCGCGTCGCCGCCCTGGAGGAGCACTTCGGGGCGCGGCTGTTCGACAGGTCGTCCCGGACGGTGCGGTTGACCCCGTTCGGGCAGGACATGCTGCCCTCGGCACGGCGGCTGGTCGACCTCGCCGACGCCATGGCCGACGACGCCGAGCGGGCCCGGCTGCGTCCGCTGCGGGTCGCCGTACCCGAGATCTGTCCGCCGCGCCGCCTCGCCGACCTGGTGGTCGGGGCGCGGCGGCAGCGGATCCACCTGGAGGTACGGCCGGCCGGCCCGCCGGAGCGGGAACGGCTCTGCCGGACCCTGGAGGTCGGTGCCGGGATCGTGGCGGTCCCGGCGGCGACGGCGGCCTGGCGGGTGCCGCTCGGGCTGGCCGCCCGGACCCCGTTCCCGGCGCCGACGGTGTTCCTGGAGACGCTGCGCAGCGGACGGTCCCGGGCGCAGGCCCGCCGGCGGATCCTGATCCAACCCGAGGACGACGTCGCGCACCTGCGGGACCCGCTGACCCGTGCCGGACAGTCGGCCGGCCTGGCGCCGACCCAGGTGACGGTCACGCCGTCACTTGTCGACGCCGTGGCGGCGGCCCTCGACTCCCCCGACCTGCTGCTCTGCTCCCGTCAGCAGGCCGAGGACTTCGACCTGCACTGGCGCCCGCTCGCCGGCCTCCGGCTCCTGCGCGGCTACGACGTCACCGCCGACCTGGGCGAGGACGTCGACCAGCTCGGCACCGTCCTGTACCCGGACCTCGCCCGGTGCCTGGGCGCGTCCGACGGGCACCCGTCGCCGACCGGGGATCTTCCACCCGGCAGCCCGTCGACAGGAGATCCGACATGAGCGCCACCACTGTCGTCCGCCAGGCCCGGGACCTGCTCGACGAGGCGGGGCTGCACGGCGCCGTTCTGGTGCGCGACCTCGACACCGGCGCGGAGATCGGCTTCGACACGGAGATCCCGTACCCGGCGGCGTCGCTGGTGAAGGTGCCGCTGGCGGTCGCCGTGCTGGAGCGGATCACGCGCGGGGAACTCGACCCGGCGAGAGCGGTCGACGTCAGGCCCGGCCGGATCACCGCACCGGGTCCGACCGGGCTGAGCCGCTTCCGCCATCCGGCGCGGATCGCCGTGGATGATCTGCTCTACCTGAGCACCTCCGTCAGCGACTCCGTCGCCGCCGACGCCCTGTTCGACCTCGTCCCGCCGGACGCGGTCGCCACCGAGCTGCGGCGGCTGCGCCTCGACGGCATCGCCGTGCGGCATCGGGCCGGTGCGCTCGCCGACACGCCCGCGGAGCGGTTCGGCCCCGACGAGGTGCACCTGGCCCACTCCCTCGCCATCGGCGCGGTGACCCCCGGGCAGGGCCACCCGGTCGCGCAACTCGACGTCGCCCGCGCCAACACCGGGTCGGCCCGCGCCTTCGTCGACCTGCTGCACGCTCTCTGGCGGCCCTCCGCGATCCATCCGGCCACCGCCGCCCGGGTACGCGCCCTGATGGGCGACAACCTGCACCGGCAGCGACTCGCCCCCGACTTCACCTCCGACGCCTCCCGCTGGTCGGCCAAGACCGGCACCCTGCTGCACCTGCGTCACGAGGTGGGCGTGGTGGACCACGCCGACGGGCAGTCGTACGCGGTCGCCGCGCTGACCGCCTCCCGGGTGCCCGCCGCCGCGCAACCCGGCAGTGAGGCGACGATGGCCCAGGTCGCCCGGTCGCTGCACGACCATCTCCGGACCGGCACCCCGCCCTGGTGGGGCTAGCCGGCACGCGCGGCCACGGTGCGCGGCGCGCCGGACCAGCGCCACCATGGTGACGTCGACGGCGCGCCCCAGCCGGTGAGGTTCGCCGGCGCCGGTGCGAAGTCGAGGCGTGGCTTGCCCTTCATCGCCGCCGCCGGGCTGTCGTGGACCGGCGGGTTGATGCCGTCGCGCTGCTGGTGCCGCACCTGCGTGGTGGTCCGCGGTCGTCCGGTCACCAGTCGGCGACCGCTGCCTTCGTCGCCTCGGCGATGAGGGCGTTGTCGTAGTCGGCGTCCTCCTGGTCGCGGCTGGACAGGATCGCGAGGACGATCGGCGCCCGGTCCGGCGGCCAGATCACCGCGATGTCGTTGCGGGTGCCGTATCCGCCGGAGCCGGTCTTGTCCCCGACGACCCAGCCGGCGGGAACGCCGGCACGGATCAGCTCACCGCCTGTGGTGTTCCCCCGCAACCACCCGTTGAGGGTGTCGCGGTCCGCGGGTTCGAGGGCCGTCCCGACGGTGTACGCCCGCAGCGACCCGGCCATGGCCCGTGGGGTGCTGGTGTCGCGCCGGTCGCCGGGCCTGGCCTCGTTGAGCGCGGTCTCGTAGCGGGCCGGATCGGTGACCTTGTCGCCGATCCCGCGGAGTTCCTTCTCGAACTTCTGCGGTCCGCCGAGGTGACGCAGCATCAGGTTGCCGGCGGTGTTGTCGCTGTACCGGACGGCGGCGTCCGCGATGGCACGCAGCGTCATGCCCGTGGCGACGTGCTGCTCGGTGACCGGGGAGTAGGTCACCAGGTCGTCGGCCGAGTACCGCACCACCCGGTCCAGCTCGGCGTCGGTGGTCCCGTCGAGGACCTCGGCGGCGGCCAGCGCCTTGAACGTCGAGGCGTACGCGAACCGCTCGTCGGCCCGGTACTGCACCGTCCGGCCGGTGCCGGTGTCGACCGCGTAGACACCCAGCCGCGCGTCGAACCGCTCCTCCAGTTGCCGGAACGCCTGCTCCCGGTCGGGTGCGGACGACGCGGGGGCATTCACCGCGCTGTCCCGCGTCGGCTGTGCGGTGGCGTCGGCGGGACCGCAGGCGGCCACTGACACCACTGCCGCCGTGGCCACCAGGCGGCGTGTCGCAGAAACCATGATCACTCCTTGCGGGGAACGGGAACCGGGCGCCGGACAGCGCCGGTCGGCACCATTCGACCCTGACAGCGATCCGGCATGCGGTCGAAGACAGAAGTCGCGGGATTCATGCCGATCCGGCATCAACGGCGCGGGCGGGGCGGTCCGTGGCCGACGGTGATGAGCGCGGGCCACGTCTCGGGGTGGTAGAGGCCGGCGGTCACGCCGGCAGTCGGGTGAGGCGGCCGGCGATGTCAGCGGGAAGACCACGCGTATCGCCGTGTGTCGTCAGGACGAGTCTCAGCGAACCGGCGTGCGTGACGACGCCGAGGATCCGCTCGTCGCGGACCTGCGTCGTCATCGTCGGTCCCCAGATCGCGACCGCGGACGACCCGCCGGGCTCGGACGTTCCCAGATTGGTGATCTCCAGGTCGGCGGCGGTGGCCGCGAGCATCGCCGCCTCCGCCTCCGACGCGTCGGCGGGGTTGAGCGACGCCAGCATCAGCGCCGCGTCCCGGGCGGCCTCCCGGGCAGCTCGCAGCTGCGCCGTCGCGTCCTTCGCGAGGGACCAGAGCGTGCTGCCCGCGGGTACCGGCAACACCACGGTCGTCGCGGTGAAGCGGTTCACGACGTCGTCCTCGAGACCCAGCGCCGAGCGCAGGTCGATGGGAACGTTGATGCGGATGTTCCGGGCCCCGCTGAGCGCGGAGAGCGCCTGCGCGGCGGCGGCACAGATCGCGCCCTGGACCGTCGACCCGTTGGCTCGGGCGGTGGCGCGGAGGTGTCCGGTCGTCGCGGGGTCGAGTTCGGCGGTCTCGATGCGCGGCGCCGTGGCGTCGAACGGACGGATCGTGGCGACGGCCGGCTCCGCCGCCGGGCCCGGGGCGTGGTCGATCGGCTGCCCGCCGCGGGGCAGGCGCTCGAGCAGGCTCTCCTGGTCGAGCGGCACCGGCCGGGCCGGGAGCGTCTGCCCGGCGAGGATCGCGAGAAGGTCGTGTGCGGCGCGGAGCGCGCCGCGTCCGTCGGTGATCTGGTGGGAGAACGTCAGGACGACGGCGGTGCCACGGTCGCCGGCGTCGTTCACGAGCGTCGCGCGGGCCAGCGGACTCCCGTCGGCGTCGACCGGGCGGGTCTGCTCCTGCGCCGCCGCGTCACGCCAGTCTCCCCCGCGGACCTGTCGGACACCGATGAGCTCGGTCGACTCCCGGAAGGTCGGGCGGTCGCCGGTGCGATCGATGCCGACGGCGAGCAGCGGATGCGTCCGCTGCAGCTGCGTGAGCGCCCGCTCCAGTTGGTGCGCCGAAACGGGCGAGGCGAGTTCGACGGCGAGCGAAAACTGTACCGGGTTGCGACTGATGTAGAGGTCGATGATGTGCTCGAACGCCCCCAGTGGGCGCACGATCGGGCGGGCGGGCGAGTGACGCATGGTGTCCTTCGTGTCGATGTGCCGATCCGGTGGGCCGCCGCCCGCAGTGCGTGGACTGCTCGGCCCGTGCCGACGCTCATGGCCGCGTCGGCGGATCACGGCCTCGATGAGACACCCGGCCGTAGCGGCACACTCCACCCCGCCCGGGTGTGATCTTGCCGGCACCGGCTGGCCCACTGCGCGTCCTTCCGTGAAGGTGACCGGCGGCACCGCTGCTCACCACCGGTGTGGATGACGCTACGAAGCGGGAAGGTGTTTCCAGTGCCGGCTGGCCCGCGTCGCCGGACGGCCGCGCCCGACGGTCATCGGCAGCTCCAGGCGCTCATCGTGAGCGCGACGGTGCGGTCCCCGTGCTCGGCGTCGTCGTCCCGGGCGCCGAGGTGGACGATCATCTGCGCGGCCTCGGGCATGTCGAGGTCGCGGTAGAGGGTCACCGCCCGTTGGAAGTGCTGGCGGGCGGAGGCGGGCGCCCCGAGGGCCCGGTGGACGTGACCGAGGCCGGCGTGGGCGCGGGCATGCTCCTGGTGCGCGCCGATGTCGACCGCGACCGTGTGGGCCGCGGTGTGGTGGCGGAGCGCGTCGGCCGGCTCTCCCGCCAGGCGGGCCGCTTCGGCGATGCCGTTGAGGGCGCTGGCTTCGCCGTACCGTTCGCCGGTCTGGCGGAAGATGTCGAGCGCCAGTTGGTGGTGGTCGGTGCGCTGACCGAGGCGGGTGTGCAGCGTGCCGAGGCTGTTCAGGGTCCAGGCCTCGCCGGTGCGGTTGCCGAGTTGGCGGTACAGGGTCAGCGCCTGCCACAGGTGGGACCGGGCCGCCGCGTGCCGTCCCCGTCGGATGTCGACGTCACCGAGGGTGTTCAGCGTCCAGGCTTCGCTGGCCCGGCCACCCAACTGCCGGAAGAGGGCCAACGACTGCTGCACGTGTTTGGTGGCCGGACCGTACTCGCCCAGTTGCGCTTCGACCTCACCGAGGTTGTTCAGCGCGTGCGCCTCCCCGGCCCGGTGGCCGGCCTGCCGGAACAGGAGCAGCGCGTGGCGGTAGTTGTCGGCGGCGGGCCGGTTGCGGCCGAGCTGTGACTCGATGACGCCGAGGTTGATCAGTGCGCGGGCCTCGCCGACCCGGTCCCCGGTCCCCCGGAACAGGACTCTGGCCCGCTGGAGGTGCTCGGCGGCCGACGCGTATCGGCCGAGCTGGGTGTAGGTGGCGCCGAGGCTGGTCGACGCGTGGGCCTGCTCGACCGGGTCGCCGGCCCGGCACGCGGCGTGCCGGGCGTGTTCGTGGATGACGAGCGCGTCGGTGGGATGTCCGCCGTGCAGGTACTGGAACAGGGCGGCCGACAGGTGCGCCGCGTGGGTGGGCCAGCCATGGGCGGCGGCGTGCGCGGCGACGGCCACCAGGGTCGGGCGTTCGGTGTCCAGCCACCTGCGGGCGGTGTCCGGGTCGGCCGGAGCGGCGACGGTGCCGCCGTTCGACGGCACCCGACGGTGCGATCCGGCGGGGTACAGGACATCCACGGCGGCGAGCGTGCCGGCCAGGTAGTAGTCGAACAGGCGGGTCAGCGCGGCTCGGCGTTCCGGTGGCGGGTCCTCGTCGCCGCATCGGCTGGTGGCGTAGGCGCGCACCAGGTCGTGCAGGGCGTAACGGCCGGGGGCGGCATGGTGCAGCAGGTGGTCGCGGTGCAGGTGACGCAGGTGGGCTCGGGCCTCGCAGGTGGAGATGCCGGCGAGGGCGGCGGCGGCCGGGGCGTCGAAGTCGTCGCCGGGATGTGCCGCCACGAGTCGCAGCAGCCGGCGCCGGTCGGCGGGCAGGTGCCGGTACGACAGGTCGAAGGCGAGTTCGACGCTGAGGTCGAGCCGCTGCTGGTGATGCCGTTCGTCGAGCCGGTCGGCGTGGTCGGTCAGCGTCCAGCCGGAGGTGCCGCTGATGTGCGCGGTGACCAGTCCGAGCGCGAGCGGCAGGTGCCCGCACCGGTGGGCGATCCGGGCCGTCGCGTGCGGGTCGGGGCCGCCGGGGAGGTGCGATCCGCCGACGGCGAGCAGGGCCGCCGACTCGTCCGGAGTGAACAGGTCCACCGCGACGTGGGTGGTGTGCGGCAGCTCGCGCAGGTCGCGTCGGCTGGTGATCAGCACGGGGCAGCCCGGGGTGTCGGTCAGCAGCGGGCGGGCCTGCTCGGCGTCGCCGGCGTTGTCCAGCACGACAAGCGTGCGGGTGCCGGCCAGCAGACGCCGGTAGGTCGCCGCGCGGGCGGTCAGGCCGTGCGGTATCTGCTGGCCGGCGACACCCAGCAGACGCAGGAAGCCCTCGAGGACGGAGGACGGGTCGGCCGGCGGCTGGGTCGGGTCGGGGTGGAATCCGCGGAGGTTGACGAACAGGATCCGGTCGAACGGCTCCTCGCGGTGCCGGGCGTGCGCGGCGTGGACCGCCAGTTGGGTCTTGCCGACGCCCGCCATCCCGTGCAGCGCGAGGACCACCACGCCGCCGTGCGCGCCGGGGTCGAGTGCCTGTCGGAGCCGGCGCAGCGCGGTGGCCCGACCGATGAAGCCGGGCAGATCCGGCGGCAGGGTGTCGTACACCCGCACCTGCGACGCCGCGCGGGCCTCGCCGCTGACGACCCGCAGCGCCTGGCGCCACTGCGCCACGTAGCCCACGTCCGGGTGCAGCGCCTGCACCACCGCGATCAGCAGGTCGGCGTTGACCCGTCGTCGACCGGTCCGGAAGCAGTCGGCGACAGTCGTGCGCCTGGCGATGACCGGGCCGGCGGGATGCGCGGCCCGGCAGGCGGCGTTGATCCGGTTCTTGATCGTGTCGTAGGAGGGGTCGCCGGCCCACACTTTCAGGATCCGCAGGGTGCGGGCCACCTCGTCCAGTGAGTCGGCCCGCCCCGGGTCCGGCGGTGCCTCATCGCCGCCACTCGACAGCGACTCGATCACGGCAGCTCCTGGAATATGCATCGGTTGGTGTCCCTACTAGACCCGCCCTGGCCAGCGGCGTCACCAGATGTGTCGTTGATTTGTACCGACGTCGGTGACACCGGCGGGACGTGACGCGGAGCCGTCCGGAGTCGTCCGGGATTTCCCCGCTCACCGCCGACCCGCCGCAGACTTCCTGGTGCCGACCGGCCCCGCCGGCGTCCGCCGGCCACGGTCCGGCCCGCCGCTAGCTGACGAGGGAGGTGTCGCCATGAAGATCCAGATCCGCCGTCTCGAGAAGATCGAGACCACCGTCATCTGCGCTTGCAGCCCCTGCACGGACTGCTGACCCGATGGTCCTGGCCACCGCCGGCGGCGGTGGCCAGGACCGCCTCGACGCCGCGGGGCGACCGCCGCCCCGGCAACACCGAAGGAGCGAGTACGGATGAGGCGACCCCGGATCAAGAGTGTGTTTCCCCCCATCCCGCTGGGCGACGGCCGCATCCGCATCGGCGGCGGCGACTACGGCATCGCCTCGGAGATGGTCGACGACGAGCACGGCAACACCTGGCGCCTGCTGGGCCTGATGGACGGCACGCGCACCCGCCCGGAGCTGGCCGACGCGATGGCGCAGCACCAGCCGGACATCACCGCCGCCGACGTCGACGCGTCCGTCGACGCGCTGATCGACATGGGCTTCGTCGAGGACGCCGCCGTGCCCCCGCCGGCCCGACTGCCGGCGGTGGAACGCGAACGGTACCGGCGCAACCTGGAGTTCTTCTCCTACTTCCACAAGCCGCCGCTGACCGCGGCGGACTTCCAGCTCCGGCTGCGCGACGCCCGGGTCACCGTGCTCGGCATCGGCGGCCTCGGGTCGTACGTGGCCATGAGCCTGGCCGCGATCGGCGTCGGGGACATCCTGCTCGTCGACGACGACGACGTGGAGCTGATGAACCTCAACCGGCAGGTGCTCTACACCGACGCCGACGTCGGGCAGCCGAAGGTGATCGCCGCCGTCCGTCGGCTGACCGAGATCAACCCGCACGTCCGGGTCAGTGGACGCAACGCCCGGGTGGACGGGGTCGAGGCCGCCCGCGCCTGCATGACCGGCCGGGACCTGGTGATCTGCGCCGCGGACCGCCCCCGGCTCACGCTCTACCAGTGGCTGAACGAGGCGGCCCTGCGGGAGGGCACCGCGTGGATGCGCGGCTCCAACGACGGGCTGACGGTCAGCCTCTTCCTGCACGTGCCCTACCGGACCGCGTGTTTCCAGTGCGTCGAGCAGGACGCCGCGGCCAACCACCCGGAGTACACGCCGATGGCCGAGTACGTGGTCGGGGTGATCGGCGACCGCACCATCAACCCGTGCAACGCGCCGATGGCCGGGATGATCGGCAACCTGGCCGCCCTGGAGGCCGTCAAGTACCTCACCGGCATGGCGGAACCGGTCATCGTCGGCCGCAAGCTCGTCGTGGACGTGCACCGGATGGAGACGCAGTTCGCCGAGGGCACGCTGCTCGACGACTGCGCCGCGTGCGGCCCGCAGGGCCGGGTGCCCCGCCCCGACGCCTCGGCTCCCGGCGTACGGGACACGGTCGCGTCGGGAGCCGCGACGTGACCAGCACGCTCGCCGACACCACTGTCGTCCGGCTGTATCCGCTGCACATCGGCGAGAGCGAGGACGGTGTGTGCGAGGTCGGCCGGGTGGACACCGGTGACTTCGTCGAGTTGCCGGTCGAGGGCGTCGACCTCGTCCGGTGGCTCGGCGAAGGGCTCCCGCTGGGCGAGGTCCGCCGGCGGTTCACCGAGCGGTACGGAACGGAGCCGGACCTCGCCGACTTCCTCGACGGCATCGCGTCCTGCGGCTTCGTGCGGGCCGACGCCGCACCGGGCGCGGACGTCGGCCCGGCCGGCGCCGGCGCGCCCCGGCGGGGACTGGCGCTGCTGGCGAACCTGCCGCCGCGGCGCGTCGCCTGGCTGCTCGCGCCGCCGATGCGGCTGCTCTACGTCGCCGGCTGGCTGACCGTGCCGCTGCTGCTGGCGTTCGTCCCCCGACTGCGGCCCACCCCGGCGGACGCGTTCCTCCTGGACGGGGTCCTGGCCAACGCGCTGGTCGTCGCGGCGGTGGCCTGGACGCTGGTGCTGCTGCACGAGCTGGCGCACGCGGCCACCGTGCGGGCGCTGGGCGTCACGGGACGCCTGTCCATCAGCCGACGGCTGTGGTTCCTGGTGGCGCAGACGGAGATGTCGGCGGTGCGCTCGGTGCCCCGCCGTCGCCGCTACGCCCCCTATCTGGCGGGGTTGACCTGGGACCTGCTGCTCATGTCGGCCTGCCTGCTGCTGCAACTCGCCGGGGTGCACGAGCCGCTGGTGCGCGGGATCGTCTACACGCTCACGCTGTCGGTGGTCTACCAGTTCCTGGTGTTCATGCGCACCGACATCTACTTCGTGCTGGGCAACTGGCTGCGGCTGGGTGACCTGATGGGCGACACCCGACGCTGGCTGGCCGACCGGGCCCGGCGGCTGGTCGGCCGCGCCGCCGCGCACGACCTCGCCGGGGTGCCGGCGCGGGAGCTGCGGATCATCCGCTGGTACGCGCCGTGCTACCTGCTCGGGTCGCTCCTGGTGACCGTGGCGCTGCTGACCCTGACGGTGCCCGCCATGGTCACGATGGTCGGCCTGGCCGTCGACGGCCTCGACGCCCCGCCCGACGGGCCCGCCTTCTGGAACGGCGTCGGTTTCCTCGCGCTCGTCGCCCTGCAACTGGCCACCTTCGGCTGGGTCGTCGTCACCGAACGCCGTACCGCCGGCTGACCGGCTCGCCCACCGCTACCCTCCCTCCCCCGGAAGCGAGGACATCATCGTGCTGTTCACCGCGCCGCGCCGCGTACTGGCCGCGCTCCTCACGCCGGCCCTGGCCGCCGTCCCGGTCGGCACCGTGGCCGCGCCGGCGGTCGCGGCCGACGGGCCGACCCGGGCGGTCATCGTCGTGCTCGCCGACCAGCACGACACCGCGCCGGGCCGGCGGCTCGCCGACCGGACCGCCCGCATCGCCGCCGGGCAGCAACCGGTGCTCACCGACCTGCGCCGCGCGGGCGCCACCCGGGTGCAGCCGTTGCGCCTGGTCAACGCCGTCGCCGCCACGCTGCCTGCGCGGGCCGCCACGGAACTGGCGTCCCGCCCGGGGGTACGCGCCGTGCTGCCCGACCGTCAGCTACGACTACGCCAACCGGTCGGCCCGGTCGGCGCGCCCCGCCCCGCGTCCGCGTCGGTGGCCGTCGGGGACGGGGGACGGAGCTGCGCCCGTCCGGGTGAACCGCCGGCGACCGAACCGGAGGGGCTCACGGTGACGCGAACCGTCGGATCGGTCCAGGGTCCCGGCGCGCACGACCTCGCCGACGGGGCCGGGGTGCGCGTCGGGGTGCTGGGCGGGCCGATCGATCCGGGCGCGCCCGAGTTCGTCCGCGACGGGCGGTCCGTCGTCGCCGGGTACGCCGACTTCACCGGCGACGGCCTGGACGCCCCCTCGTACATCCTGGAGTCCTTCGGCGACGCGAGCGTCATCGCCGCCCAGGGCGCCGGTGTCTACGACGCCGGACCGTACGCCCACCCGGTGCACCGCCCGGCGACCCCGTGCCCGATCCGGATCCTCGGCGTCGCGCCGGCGGCCACCGTGCACGTGGCGAAGGTGTTCAGCAACGTCGCCGCGCCGACGTCCGTGGTCCTGCGGGGCATCGAGTGGGCGGTGCTCCACGAACACGTGGACGTGCTGAACGAGTCGCTGGTCGGCTTCGGCTACCCGGACACGGCCGCCAACGCCCTGCGGCTGGCGAACGACGCGGCCGTCGCGGCGGGCGTGACAGTGGTGGTCGCCACCGGGGACGCCGGACCGGACGACACCCTCGGCTCACCGGCCAGCGACCCGGACGTCGTCGCCGTCGGCGCCAGCACCCAACTACGCGCCTACGACCAGCTCGGCTACGGCGGGGCCCCGCTCGGACGCGGCTACCGGTCCGACTCGGTGTCCGCGTTGAGTTCCGGCGGCACCGCCCAGACCGAACCGCGCACGGTCGACCTCGTCGCTCCCGGCGACACCGGCTGGGCCGCCTGTTCCCCGGACACCACCCGTTACCAGAGCTGCGTCTCCTTCTTCGACGGCGGCACCCCCAGCCCGTTCTTCCTGTTCGGTGGCACCAGCGCGGCAGCGCCGTTCGTGGCCGGCGCCGCCGCGCTGGTGATCCAGACGGTACGCCGGCACACCGGCGCCACCCCGACCCCGGCTCAGGTCAAACACATCCTCATGAGTTCCGCGGCCGACCTGCGGCAGCCGGCCGGCCAGCAGGGCGCCGGACGCGTCGACACGCTCGCCGCGGTGCGCCTGGCCGCCGCGCTGACCGACCCGCCGGCCGGCCGGTCCCCCACCGCCGACGCCGATCGACGCGCCGCCCGGGACGCGGCGGGGCTGCTCGTCACCACCTCGACGGCGAGCATCACCGGCGCGCCGCGACGGGTCACCCCGGTCGACGTGCGGGTCACCAACCCGGGTACACGCGCCCGCCGCGTCACCGTCGCCCTGCGGTCCACCGCGCCGGCCCGCCGGTTGGCCACCGGCCGGGTGACGCCCGCCGCCGGCGCCGGCGAGACGTTCGCCGACTCCGACGGGGTGCCGGCGCACGCCCGCCGGGTGCCGGTAACGGTGCCCGACGGAACCGACCAGCTCCACGCCGCCGCGGCCTGGGACCCCCGCTCGCACACCGCCCCGGTCGCGGTGAGCGTCTTCGACCCCGCCGGACGGCTCGCCGGCTACTCGCTGCCGCTGGGCAACGGCGGGTACGCGGCCGCGACCGTGGCCCGGCCGCGACCGGGCCGCTGGAGCGTGG
This sequence comes from Micromonospora sp. RP3T, assembly GCF_003027925.1. GTDB lineage: Bacteria > Actinomycetota > Actinomycetes > Mycobacteriales > Micromonosporaceae > Micromonospora. The sequence continues at coordinate 157,927 of NZ_PYPS01000003.1, read as the reverse complement.
CGATCTGGACCCGCGACGACGGTTCCCCGCCGGTGGGCGCGGTGCGGTACGACATCACCGCGCTGCGGCTGCGCACCCGCACCGGCCCGTCGGCCGTGGTGCCGGCCGGCGGCACGCGGACCGTCCGGCTCCCGGTCGGCCTGCCGGCCGAGGCCGGTGACGCGGTGGCCGCGGTGACCGTCACCGCCGGCACGACCGGGTACGCGGCGCTTCCGCTGGGCCTGCGGACGCTGGTGCCGACCGGCCCCTCCGGCGGCAGCTTCCGCGGCGTCTTCTCCGGCGGCAACGGCGCGCTGGCCGGATGGGCCCTGCTCGGGCAGCGACGCAGCTTCCAGCTCGACGTGCCCGCCGGAAGACCGGCGCTGGCCGTGTCGGTGGCCGTCGGCGACGATCCCGGCCTGGAGGTGTGGGGGCTGCTCGTCGACCCGGACGGCATGCCGCTCGCCGCCAGCAGCTCCCGCTCCGCGGGGGCCACCGCGCCGCCCCGCCTGGACCTGGTCCGGCGGGCCCCGCGGGCCGGGCGGTGGACCGTGGTGCTGGTGCTCACCGCCCCGACCGCCACGGCGCGCACCAGCCAACCGTTCCACGGCCGGGTGGCGTACGCCCCGCCGCCCGTCGCCGCGACCGGCGTGCCGGCGGGTGGCGTGCTTCCCGCCGGCACGCCGGCCCGGGCCACGCTCACGATCACGAACACCGGCGTCGCCCCGGTGTCCTACCTGGTCGACGCCCGGCTGGACACCGTCGGCGAGGTGCCGCTGCGGCCGGTCGTGTCCGCCACCTACCGGACACCGGTGACCGGGACCGACGTCTACCCGCGCTTCTCCGTTCCCACCGGCACCACCGAGCTGCGGATGACCGCCGAGTCGACGCTGCCGCACCTGCTCGACACGCAGCCCTACGGCGAGAACGGTTACTACGTCGGGGACCCGGACCTGGCCGGCACCTCGGGCCGCCGTTCGGAGGTTCTGGTGTCCTCGCCCGAGGTGGCGGCGACGACCTGGATCTGCGACGCCAACCGGTCCGGCCCGTTCGGTGCCACGCCCCAGCCGACGGCCCGGGTGGACTGCGCGGCGACCGCGGTGACCCGGCTTCCCGACCGGCAGGCCACGTCGTCCACCGGCAGCTACTGGCGGCGGGTGGTCGAGGGCGTGACCGAGCCGGACGTGCCGTTGACGCTGGCGCCGGGGCACAGCGGCCGGGTCACGGTGACGCTCACACCCGACGGACCGGTCGGGCACCGGGTCGCCGGATCGCTGACGGTGACCGCGTTCGACGCGCGTACCGGGTTCGGCACGGAGGTGGCGGCGGTGCCGTACGCGTACACGGTGGGTGGCGCACGCCCGGGCCGTGCCGTCGCGCGGCACCGCGGCCAGCGCTGATCTCCACCCGTGGTCGGACGTCTCCGGTCACCGGCGGCGACATGGCACGATGACCGTGTCCTGCGCCGCCGGTGGCCGGGCACGACACTGATGGAGTCGGGATGTCAGAACCGGCCGGCCCGCCGGTGCCAGGATTGGCCAGACTGTGGACGCACGACCCGGTCACCGCCGGCCCCTACCGGCTGGTCGGCCGGCTGGGCGCGGGTGGGCAGGGGGTCGTCTACCTCGGCGAGGACGACGCCGGTGACCGGGTAGCGGTCAAGATGGTCAACGTCGATCTGAGTGATCCACGGGCGCGGTCGCAGTTCGTGAAGGAGATCGCCGCCGCGCGCCGGGTCGCTCCGTTCTGTACCGCGCAGGTGCTCTTCGCCGAGGTGGACGGCGAGCAGCCCTACGTGGTCAGTGAGTTCATCGAGGGGCCGACGCTCCACCGGCAGGTGCGCGAGAGCGGCCCGCTGGCCGGCAACGCCCTGCACCGGCTCGCGGTCGGCACGGTCACCGCGCTCGCCGCGATCCACAGCGCCGGCGTGGTGCACTGCGACCTGAAGCCGGACAATGTGGTGCTGGGCAGGGACGGTCCTCGGGTGATCGACTTCGGCATCGCCCGCGCGTTGGGCGTCACCGAGACGGCGTCCAGCCGGGTCATGGGGACCACCGCGTACATGGCGCCCGAGCGGTTCCGCAACGATGCGGTCGGTCCGCCCTGCGACGTCTTCGCCTGGGCGGCCACGATCGCCTTCGCCGCCGGCGGTCGGCCGCCGTTCGGCAACGACTCGCTCTTCGCCGTGATGCACCGGGTGCTGCACGATCCGCCCGAGCTGCCGCCGTTGCCGCCCGTGCTGGACGAGCTGATCCGGGAGTGCCTGGCCAAGGATCCGGCGGAACGGCCGGACGCCGAGCGCGTGCTGGTGCGGCTGCTCCGGCAGGGTGCCACGGTCACCGCGCCGCTGCGGCGGGAGAGCCTGCTCGAGGCCGGCAACGAGACCGCGGGCGCGCCGACGCCGAACCACCCGCTTCCCCCGGTCCCGCCGACGGCGCCGCAACCACACCCGACACCGCCGACGACGCCGCAACCACACCCGACACCGCCGACGACGCCGCAACCACACCCGACACCGCCGACGACGCCGGCACCGTTCCGGGCCGGGCCGACCCAGCCGGCGTACCTGCCGGTGACGGAGCCCGGCGTCGGCACGGGCCCGGACGGCGCGTTGCGGCGGCTGCGTCGTGAGGCCCTCGACGCCTGGGGTATCTCGACCGCGCTCTTCCTCGGCTCGGCCGGCGCCGCCGCCGGCTACGTCGCGTCGAGCGCGATCGGCCCGGCCGCCGCCGTCGGGGCCGTCGCCTTCGTCGTGGTCTACCTGGTCCGGCTACTGGTCGCGACCGCGCTCGGGGGACGACCCGACCACGGGTGACGCGGTGCGGTGGGGCCCGGGAGGCGGGCTGGCGCCGCATCGATAGGTTGGCTGCCACCAGCCGCCCGCCGAGGAGGACGTCCCGATGACCCCATCCGCTACGCGTACGCGGCAGTGGTTGCCCTACACCGCCGCCGTCACCGCCGGGCTGGTGGTCATCGCCGGGGCGGTCGTGTTCGTCCGGCAGCGCGACGCGGGCAGCACCGGGGCCCGCGCCGACTGCGCCACCACCCTCCAGGTCAACTCCTCGACGGAGAAGGCGGACCTGCTGGTCGAGCTGGCCGAGCGCTACGACCGCAGCAACAGGTCGATCGAGGGTGGCGGGTGCGCCCAGGTGCACGTCAGCGCGTTGAACTCGGGCCAGGCCACCGAGGCGCTGGCCACCGACTGGGCCCGCACCGGCCTGCCGCAACCACAGGTCTGGCTGCCGACGTCGAGCCTGTGGACCGGTCAGCTCCGGCTGCTCGACGAGGCCGCCGGGCGGGCGCCGCAGACCCCGGTCCGGTACCCGTCGATCGCCAACAGCCCGCTGGTGATCGCGATGCCGCAGCCCAAGGCCGAGCTGGTACGCCGGCGCGGGCCGCTGGGCTGGGGGGAGATCCTGGGTCTGTCCGGGCGGGACGGGTGGGCCAGCTTCGGCAAGCCGGAGTGGGGCCGCTTCACCTTCGGCAAGGACAACCCCAACCTGTCCACCTCCGGGCTGGCCGCGACCATCGCCACCTACTACGCGGCGGTGCGACGGTCCAGCGACCTGACCCGCTCCGACCTGGCCGACCCGGCGGTCACCCAGTTCGTCCGCCGGATCGAGGCCAACGTGTCGCACTACAGCGACGACTCGGTGGACCTGCTGCGCAACCTCGCCGAGGCGGACCTGGCCGGCGGCGCGGGCAGCACCGACGACATGAGCGCCATCGTCCTGCAGGAGGAGCTGGTCGACCTCTACAACACGGGGGCGCTGAGCCCTCGGCAGGACGGGCAGGAGCGGGGGCGCCGACCGAACGTTCCGCTGGTCGCCATCCATCCCAAGGAGGGCACGTTCAACCTGGACCACCCGTTCGTGGTGCTGCCCTCCGCCGACGAGCGGCAGCGCGCGGCAGCGGCCGACTTCCAGGCGTTCCTGACCGAGGACGCGCAGCAGGAGAGCTTCGCCCGCCTCGGCTTCCGGGACCACGAGCGTCGGGCGTCGGCGGACCTGCTCGCCAGCGTCGGCGCGGAGCCCACCGCCGGACTGACCTACTTCGAGCCCCCGGACCCGCGGGTGGTCGGCGCGATGCTGGACGGCTGGCGCACGCTCCGCAAGAAGGCCAACATCCTGATCGCGTTGGACACGTCCGGGTCGATGCAGGCGATGGTCGGCGCCCGTACCCGGTTCCAGGTCGCCTCGGCGGCGGCGGGCAAGGGCCTCGCGCTGCTCAACTCCGAGGACCGGGTGGGGCTCTGGTCGTTCTCCTCGGAGACCCCGAAGCGGCCGAAGAGCCCGTACCGGACGGAGGTCCCGCTCGGCGGGTTCGACCAGAAGCGGATCACCAGCAAGATCGCCGGCCTGCACGTCGAGGGCGGCACCGCGCTCTACGCGACGGTCCGGGCCGCGCACCGGGAACTGCTCGACCGGTACGACCCGCAGCGGATCAACGCGATCGTCGTGCTGACCGACGGCAAGAACGAGTACGGCCCGGACAACGACCTGGCCCGCCTGCTCGCCGAAGTCGCCCTGGACCCGCAGCGTCCGGTCAAGGTGTTCTGCATCGCCTTCGACCGGGAGTCGGACTTCACCACCCTGGACCGGATCGCCAAGGCGTCGTCCGGCAAGGCCTTCGATGCCACCGATCCGACAACGATCGACGACGCGTTCGTGAAGCTGGTCAGCAGCTTCTGAGGCTCCCCCGGCCCACCGGAGATCCACTTACCGGGACCGCAGGCCGCGCGCTGCGCCGCGGCCCGACCGGGATAGATTGGAACACCGTTCCAATCGAGGAGGCATCATGGTGTCCCGGTCCTGGCTCTACGTCCCCGGCCACTCCCGCCGAATGCTCGACAAGGCCGCCGGCGTCGGGGCCGACGCGATCATCGCGGACCTGGAGGACGCGGTGCCGGTGGCGCAACGGCCGACCGCCCGTGCGGTGGTCGCCGACTGGCTCGACTCCGGCGCGACCGGCGACGCCGACGCCTGGGTCCGGGTCTCGCCGGACGCCCTCGAGGAGGATCTGCGGGCGGCGGTCCGCCCCGGCCTCACCGGCGTGGTGGTGGCGAAGGTGGACGGGCCGTCCCTGCTGACCCGCCTCGACGCCCTGCTCAGCGCCCTGGAGAGCGAGCGCGGGCTGCCGGCCGGACGGATCGCCGTCTCACCCCGGCTGGAGTCCGCGCGCGGGCTCCGACAGATCGACGCCGTCGCCGCCGCGCCCCGGGTGTTGCTGCTCGGTCTCGGCGAGGCGGACCTCAGCGCCGACCTGGGCCTGCGTCCCGGCCCGGACGGGTGGGAACTCCTCCCGGCCCGGTTCGAGGCGGTCGTCGCCTCGGCCGCCGCCGGGCTGGCCGCACCGGTCGGCCCGGCCACCGTGAACTACCGGGACACCGAGAAGCTGCGAGCCGGCACCGAGGCCCTGCGCCGGCTCGGCTTCTCCGGGCGGACGGCGATCCATCCCCACCAGGTGCCGGTGATCAACGAGGTCTTCACGCCGACCGCCGAGGAGGTCGCCGAGGCCGAGCGGGTGATCGCCGCGTACGCCGAGGGGGGCGGTGGGGCGGCGGCGGTGGACGGCACCGGAACGATGGTGGACGAGGCGGTCGCCCGTTCGGCCCGGGCGGTGCTGGTCCGCGCGCGCCGACAGTAACCATCATTTCGTTCCGCTGGACGGATCAGTGTTGCGCTGAGCGGTCCGCCGGGCTTAGCCTGTGGCCACCGGCAAGGAGGTAGCCCCATGGCTTATGACCTGCTCATCGTCAATGCGCGGGCGGTACGCCCGGGCGAGGACGAGCCCGCACCAGCATCCATCGCGGTCCGGGCGGGCCGGATCGCGGCCATCGGGCCGGACCTCTCCCCCGCCGACGCGCACGAGGTGGTCGACGCCGGCGGCCGGCTGGCCTTCCCCGGTGCGGTCGACGGACACCAGCACTGGGGCATCTACAACCCGCTCGACGTCGACACCGCCAGCGAGTCGCGGGCCTCGGCGCAGGGCGGCGTCACCACCGGGCTGACCTACATGCGGACCGGGCAGTACTACCTGAACCGGGGCGGCAGCTACGCCGAGTTCTTCCCCGAGGTGCTGCGCCTGGCCGAGGGCCGGGCCTTCGTCGACTACGCCTTCCACCTCGCCCCCATGCAGGCCGGCCACATCGACGAACTCGGCACGCTGGTCGACGAGTTCGGGGTCAGCTCGTTCAAGATCTTCATGTTCTACGGCTCGCACGGCCTGCACGGGCGCTCCACCGACCAGTCGTCGTTCCTGATGACCCCGCCCGGTGAGCGGTACGACCTGGCGCACTTCGAGTTCGTCATGCGCGGCGTCCAGCGGATCCGGGAGGAGCGGCCCGAGCTGGCCGACGGCATCAGCCTGTCGCTGCACTGCGAGACCGCCGAGATCATGGCGGCCTACTCGAAGCTGGTGGAGGAGGCCGGGGAGCTGAAGGGGCTGGCCGCCTACAGCGCGTCCCGGCCGGCGCACTCGGAGGGGCTCGCGATCACCATCGCCTCCTACCTGGCCCACGAGACCGGCCTGCCGGCGATCAACCTGCTGCACCTGTCCGGCGAGAAGGCGATGGAGTCCGCGCTGCGGATGGCCGCCGCCTTCCCGCACGTGGACTTCCGCCGCGAGGTCACCATCGGGCACCTGATCGCCACCTACGACACCGCCGCCGGCCTCGGCGGCAAGGTGAACCCGCCGCTGCGGGCCGAGGCCGACCGGCAGGCGCTCTGGCGCGCGGTGCTCGCCGGGCAGGTCGACTGGGTGGTCTCCGACCACGCCTGCTGCCGGGACGAGACCAAGTTCGGCACCGACCGGGACGACGTCTTCGTGGCGAAGTCCGGGTTCGGCGGGGCCGAGTACCTGCTCCCGGCCCTGATCACCGAGGGCCGACGGCAGGGGCTGTCGTTGGGTCGGGTCGCCGAGCTGGTCTGCGCCAATCCGGCGAAGCGCTACGGGCTGTGGCCGCGCAAGGGGGACCTTGCGGTGGGCTTCGACGCGGACATCGTCCTGGTCGACCCGGACCGCACCTGGACGGTGACCGCCGAGGCGAGCGAGTCCACCCAGGAGTACACCCCGTTCGAGGGGTTCGAGCTGACCGCCCGGGTCGACGACGTGTGGCTGCGCGGGCACCGCATCCTCCGTGACGGTGCGGTGGTCGGCACCCCGCGCGGCGAGTACCTGCGCCGCCCGGTCAGCCGCTAGGACCCGCACAGTCGACCGCGCCCCTCACCCGGTGGGTGAGGGGCGCGGTGGCGAGTCGGGCCGGTACCGGCTCAGGCGGTGGCGTGCCGGCCGGCGAGGTAGCCGAGGCCGAGGGCGGCGAGCAGGCCGTTTCCGGCCAGGTACCCGTCCGCCCCGTGGCCGGAGATGCCGACCGCCGCGCCGCCGGCCGCGTACAGGCCCGGCACCGGCTGCCCGGCGCGCAACGCCCGGGCGTGCCGGTCCACCCGCAGGCCGCCCTGGGTGTGGAAGAGCGCCCCGGTGACCCGGACGGCGGCGTACCGCGCACGCAGCGGCGCACCCCAGGCACGCCGGCCGAACGCGTCGGACGCGGTACCGGTGGCCGCCGCGTCGGCGTCGGCCAGGGTGGCCGCCAGCGCGTCGACCGGGGCGCCCACCACGGCGGCGAGCGCGGCGACGTCGTCGGCCCAGCGGACCGCCCCGGCGGCCACCACGTCCTGGTAGTCCTTGAACGCCAGACAGGCGTCGTGGACGCGTTCGTCGTAGACCATCCAGGCCCGGCCACCCGGACGGGACAGCACCGGTACGGCGTACTCGGAGTAGCCGACCGTCTCGTCGCCGAAGCGCTGCCCGGTGGCGTCCACGAGGAAGCCGCCGTGCATGACCGTCGCCCAGGTGAGCAGGATGGCGTCCGGTACGGCCAGCGAGCCGTGTCCCTGGTAGGCGTCGAGGTGGCCGGTGTCCAGGTCGAGCCGTTCGGCCAGCCGCAACGCGTCCCCCCGGGACGCCTCGCCGCCGTGGTAGACGCCGTGGGCGATCTCGGGCAGGTGGCGCCGGACCAGCTCGGGGTCGGCGGCGAACCCGTTGGTGGCGAGCACCACCACCGGGCAGCTCACCTCCTCCCGGGTGCCGTCGGGGCGGGCCAGCACCGCGCCCCGGACCGCGCCGGTGTCGTCGGTCCGCACGTCGACCAGCCGGGCCGGCACGACCAGGTGCAGGTCGTCCCGGTCCGCGGCGGCGTCGAGCAGGGCGCGGTGCAGGGCCGCCCCGGAGCGGTCCGGCACGCTGTGGCAACGCAGCGCCGAGTGGCCCGGGTAGCGGAAGTCGGTGACCAGTTCGAGCGGCACCCCGCAGTCGTCGGCCAGCCACTCGACCAGTTCGGGGGCGACCGCGGTGAGCGCGGCGGCCACCACCGGGTCGGCGGTGTCGTGGGTCTTGGCCCGGATGTCGGCGAGGAACCGACCGGGTGAGTCCTCGACGCCGGCCGCCCGCTGCCAACGGCTGCCGGCGGCCGGGATCATCGAGGTGCTCATCGCGGTGTTGCTGCCCTGCCGGAACGTCTCCCGCGCCTCGACGAGGACGACGGTGCGGCCGGGCCGGGCGGCGGCCAGCGCGGCGGCCAGGCCGGCCGCGCCGGCGCCGGCGACCAGGACGTCGCAGTCGGTCATGAGCCGGCCGTCCCGGGCGGGTCGTCGAGGTCGAGGCCGTAGAAGCGGGCCGCGTTGCGCCAGAGGATCTTCTCCCGGGCCGTGGCGTCCAGGAACCCGGCGGTACGGATCCAGTTCGCCGCGCCGCCGGGGTGGTCCCAGGCGAACGGATGGTCGGTGCCGATGGTGAGCTGGTCCACCCCGACGCGCTCGATCACCAGTTCCAGCGCGCGCTCGTCGTGCACCAGCACGTCGTAGAAGAGGTTGCCGGCGGCGAGGTACTCGCTGGGCGGGCGGGCCATGGTGCGCTGCGCCGGGGAGATCATGTGCCAGCGGTGGTCGAACCGGCCCAGCGAGTGGATCGCGATGCCGCCGCCGTGGGTGAAGCACATCCGGAAGTCCGGGTGCCGGTCCAGCAGCCCGGAGTGGATCACCGTCATCAGCCCGATGCTCGCCTCGACCGGCGCGGCGAACGAGCTCTCGAAGTAGTACCGGCCGAGCCGGTCGCCGGCGCCGAGCTTGTCGAAGAACGCCGGGTGCACGTTGGCGGTCACCCCGGCCTCGGCCATCGCCTCCAGCACCGGCAGGATCTGCGGGTCGTCGAGGTTGCGCCCGTTGACCGCCGGGGTGAGCACGAAGTGTCGCAGCCCCAGCTCCGTCACGGCGTGGTCGAGCACGGCCAGCGCGGCGTCCCGGTCCTGAAGCGGCAGTTGCGCCAGCCCCCGGTAGGTGCCCGGGGCGGCGGCCTCCAGTTCGGCCAGTTCGGTGTTGAGTTCCCGGCAGAAGGCCGCGCCCCGGGCCGCGTCCAGGTGGTAGTTGAACAGGAAGCCGGCCACCTGGACGGCCTCGAAGCCGATCCCCTGCTGCGCGGCGCGGGCGGCGAGCCGGGCCGTCGGGTCGGCCAGGTCCGCCTCGGGCGGGGCGAAGGCCAGCACGGTACGCCCCAGCGCGAACGCCCGCCGGCCGTCGGCCTCGGTGACCGGCCGCCAGCCGTACCAGTCCCGTCCTTCCCGCCCGGCGGCGAGCAGCCCCCGGGGCCAGAAGTGGGTGTGCGTGTCGATGGCCGGCACCCCGGAGACGGCGTCTCCGGGGGCCGGAGCGGATGCGGCGGTCATGCCACCTTCACGATCTTCCCGTCCTGGACCAGGATCTCCCCGTCCACCTCCACGGTCGGGGTGAGCAGCAGCAGGTCGACGTGGATCGGGGCCTTGACCGTCCCGCCGACCACGCTGTTGCCCAGGGCGAAGTGGACGGTGCCGACCTGCTTCTTGTCCTCGGTGATGTTGCCGAGGAAGCGGGCCGCCGGGTTGGTGCCGATGGAGATCTCGCCGAGGTTGTCGCCGTTCTCCACCCCGTCGATCATGCGGCGCAGTTCGCCGGCCTGGTCACCGCCCTCGATCCGGACCGCGCGCCCCTGGTCGAAGTGGACCCGGATCGGTTCGCGCAGCTTGCCGAGCTGGTGCGCGGAACCGTCGGCGACCAGGACGCCCTGCCCGGTGCCGGTGGCCGGGGCGCTCCACGCCTCGCCGCTGGGGTAGCTGGAGATCTGGCCCGGCTCGCGGGCGAAGGACGCGCCCACTCCGCAGGTGACCCCCTCCAGGCTGGCGGTGAGGTCGGAGCCCTGCTGTGAGGTGACCCGGATCCGGGAGCCGGCGGTGATCGCGTCGGCCAGCGGTTTGGTGATCCGGTGGACCTCCTCGTAGTCGGCGATGCCCGCGCCGCCGGTCAGCTCGGCCCGGGTCACCCCGGTCATCACGATCGCCCGGGCGCCCCGGTTGAGCGCCTGCTTGAGTTCGGGGGTGAAGCTCAGCGCGGTCGAGGTCGGCGAGATGATCACGTCCGCGCCGGCCAGCGCGGCGGCGACGATCCGGTTCGCCGGTTCGCCGGCCCGGGCGCGGGCGGGCTGGACCAGCAGGGTGCCCTCGGCGCCGGCGGCGGCGACCGCCGCGAGGAGCGCGTCGACGACCGCGTGGTCGGAGTTGTGGTCGGCGGCGACGGCGACCAGTTCCCCGGGCCGGACGGCCAGGGAGGTGTTGACGATGTTGTCGGCGGCCTTGGCGACCTGGATCGCGGCCCAGTCGGTCATGAGTGGTCCTCTCGCAGCAGGGTGGCGCCGGCCTTGGTGGTCCAGCCGCGCTGGAAGCTGTACGCCTCGACGATCTCCAGGGGCTGGAACCCGTCGAGGTCCTCGTTGATCACGTCGGTGAAGATCTCCACGCCGCCGGTGCCCTTCCAGGCGTCGATGGTGGTGGCCCGGTCCAGGTCGAGCGCGAAGAGCTGCCGCTGGTCGGGGACCTGCGGGCTGGGCGAGGGAATGTGCCGGTAGGTGTAGACGCGGTGCCCGTGCGAGGGCACCGCGTCGTCGTCGATCTTCTCGGTGAGCTGGATGTCCACGTTGAAGATCCGCCGGCCGAACCGGTCCACGGTCCCCCGCATCCGGCTGCCGGGCCCGATCGGCCCGAACGCCGGGTTGGCCGGCTGGATCTTGGTCTTGTGGATGACGCCCTGCTTCTTGGCGAAGCCCATGAAGTGGCCGAAGACCACCGACCAGTCCTCGCTGACGTAGATGTAGGCGCTGAACCGGCCGGGCTGGCCCTGGTAGGTGCAGTAGAGGCCGAGGATGCCCTCCTGGTACTGCGACCACTGCGGTTCGGTCCAGGCCTGGTCGGGGTGGCTGTCGCTGACCTTGACCATGTCGGCGACGTAGGCGTAGGCCAGCGCCTCCGGGTGCAGGTCGAGGCCGTCGGGCAGGTAGGCGCGGGCCTTGTCCGGGTCGACCCGGTAGATCACCTGGATGGCGTCGGCGCTGATGTGGTGCGGGGGGTCGTCGACGAGCGCGGCCCGGCCGGACGGGGACAGGGGATTGCCGAACCCTCGGAGTGTGGCCATCAGATTCCTTCCACTCAGCGAAACGGCGTTCCACAAAACGTAGGGGGGCCCGTCGAACCGTGTCAAGGGCCGGACGGACGCCGTGACCAGCGAATCCGCCGTCGGGCGCGACGGGACGTCAGCCGGCGCCGCCGGCCGCCCGCCGCGCGCCGTCGAGGAAGAGAGCCGCGTTCTCCCGGACCACCATGTCCTTCTCCCGGCTGGTCAGGAACGGCTGGTCGGCGATCCAGCGCACCGCGCCGACCTCGGGGATGTCCCCGCCGTACGGGTGGTCGGTGCCGATCACCACCCGGTCCGCGCCGACCCGCTCGACAAGCAGTTGCAGGGCCCGCTCGTCGTGCACCAGGCAGTCGTAGTGGAACCGGCGCAGGTACCGGTCCGGCGCCTCGGCCAGCAGGCCGCTGTCCCGTCCCTGGAGGAAGCGCAGGTTGAGCCGGCCGATGCCGTACGGCAGCCAGCCGCCCCCGTGCGAGCAGCAGATCCGGGCGCCCGGGTGCCGGTCCAGCAGACCCGAGTAGATCAGCGAGGCCAACGCCAGCCCGGCCTCCAGGGGCACGCCCACCGAGTTGTCGAACATGTGCCGGCAGGTGCGCTCGCGCCCGGCCCGGGTGTACCAGTTGGCGTGGATGACGATCGCCGCCCCGGCGGCCAGCACCTGGTCGAGGATGGCGACCACCTTCGGGTCGTCCAGGTTGGCGTCCTCGACGTTGGTGCCGATGCTGAACGCGTACAGGCCGAGGTCCTTGACGGCGTGGTCGAGCACCCGCAGGGACGCGTCGTGGTCCTGCAGCGGCAGCAGGCCGAGACCGGTGAAGGTGCCGTCGGAGGCGGCCTGCGCGTCGGCCAGGTCCGCGTTGACGTCCCGGCAGTACGCCTCGGCCTCGGCGGCCGGGAGTTCGTACCCCCAGAGGAAGACCGGGACCATCGCCGCCTCGCGGACGATGCCCTCGGCGGCCCGGCGTTCCCGGCGGGCGGTCAGGTCGGTGGAGTAGAGGTCGACCGGGGCGGGGGCGTCCCGGTCGCCGGCCACGATCCGGGGGGTGGCGGCGGTGAGGTCGGCGTCCCAGGCGTGCCAGCGCCGGCCGGCCCGGACGGCCGACGCGAACTCCCGGGGCCACCAGTGACTGTGCAGATCCACGGCCTGACCAGGTCGATGCATGATGGGCACCCCTCTTGTTCCGGTTGATGAAACGGTGTTTCATAAAGTAGCGCAGCCGACGGGGGCGAGACAGGCCGACCGACTCAGGACGTGACACATGGATCTGACATACGGAAGCGACGTGATGGTGGCGCTGCTCCAGCGCCTCGGCATCCGGTACGTGGCAGCCAACCCCGGCGCCTCGTTCCGGGGACTGCACGACTCCCTCACCACAAGCGGCAGCCCCGAGGTGATCTCGGCGCTGCACGAGGGCGTGGCCGTGGCCGTCGCCCACGGCTACGCCAAGGCGTCCGGCGAGGTGATGGCCGCCGCCGTGCACAACCTGGTCGGCCTCCAGCAGGCCGTGATGGCGACCTTCAACGCGTACGCCGACCACGCGCCGGTGCTCCTCCTCGGCGGCTCCGGCCCGGCCGACCAGGCCCGCCGCCGCCCGTGGATCGACTGGGTGCACACCGCGAACCAGCAGGGCCAGGCCGTCCGGGACGTGGTCAAGTGGGACACCGAACCCACGTCCGTGGCCGCCCTGCCCGACCTGATGCTCCGCGCCCACCAGCTCGCCGTGGCCCAACCGCCCGGCCCCACCTATGTGGCCCTCGACGCGCTGATGCAGGAGTCCCCCGCGCCCGCGGTCGACCTGGGCGACTGGGGGCCGGCCCCGCTCGCCCCGCCGACCGCCCCGCTGGACCGCCTCGAAGCCGTCGCCGACCTGCTCGTCGCCGCCGAGTCCCCGGTCGTCCTCGCCGACTTCGTCGGCCGCAGCCGGGCCGGCTTCGACGCGCTGCGCCGGCTCGCCGAGACGCTCGCCGTACCCGTGGTGGACCTCGGCAGCCGGCACAACTTCCCCACCGGGCACTGGGCCGACTGCACCGCCGACCGGGCCGGCCGGCTCGCCGACGCCGACCTCGTCCTGGCGCTGGACTGCCGGGACGTCCGCTGGGCGACGTCCCAGGTGGACAACGACCGGCGCGGCCACCGGATGCTCACCCGGCCCGGCACGAAACTCGCCGTGATCACCCTCAACGACCTGAAACACAACGGCTTCCTCGACCTGGAACCGCCGATCCGGGCCGACGAGTACCTGGTCGCCGACACCGCCGTCGCCCTGCCCGTCCTCGCCGACCTGGTCGCCGAGCGGGTCGCCCGCCGCGCCGACGCCGTCGCCGCCCGACGCGACTGGCTGACCGGTCACACCGCCGCGCTGCGCGCCGCCGAGGGTCCGCCGCCCGAGTCGCCGCACGGCGGGATCACCGAGGGCGTCCTCGCCGCCGCCACCTACGACGCGGTACGCGACGGCCCCTGGCAGATCGGCTTCACCATGTTCCGGGGCTGGCCCCGGCGCACCTGGGACCTGGTCGACTTCAACTGCCACCTGGGCGGCTCCGGCGCCGGTGGCCTCGGCTTCGGCATCGGCGGTTCGATCGGCGCCGCGCTGCACCACCGCGACGACGACACCGTGGTGGTCGACCTGCAACCCGACGGCGACCTGCTCTACACCCCGCAGGCGCTCTGGACCGCCGCCCACCACCGGCTCCCGCTGCTGACCGTGGTGGTCAACAACCGCAGCTACGGCGCGGACTGGCTGCACCAACGTCGGGTGGTGCAGACGCGCGGCGGCGACCTGGACCGGGCCCGGCACGGCATGGACCTGACCGGGCCGGACGTCGACCACGCCGGGATGGCCCGAGCCCAGGGCGTCGAGGCGTTCACCGTGGTCGACCGCGACGCCCTGGCGTCCACCCTCACCGAGGCGGTAAAGGGCGTCCGCGAGGGTCGTCCCGTCCTGGTCGACGTGGTCGTCGACCTGCCGGAGGTGTGATCCGATGCCGGTGCACGCCCCGGTCGGCTTCGCCGACGTCCTCGCCGCCGAACCGCCCGTGTACGCCGCCGGCGTCTGGGACGGGCTCAGCGCCACGCTGGCCGCCGCGGCCGGTTTCCGCTGCCTCTTCGTCTCCGGTTTCGCCGTGGCCGCCTCGCTCGGCCTGCCCGACGCCGACCTCTACACCCGTGCCGACATGACCCGCGCGGTCGGCGTCGCCGCCCGGGCCGGCGGCCTGCCGGTCATCGCCGACCTGGACACCGGCTGGGGCAACGCGGTCAACGCGTACCACGCCGCCCGGGACTTCGAGCGGGCCGGCGCGGCGGCGCTGATGCTGGAGGACCAGATCTCCCCCAAGCCGGGGCCGCTGAGCGAGCAGGCCGGGGTGAGTCTGGTGCCCCGGGCCGAGGCGGCGGCGAAGGTCCGCGCCTGCGTCGACGCCCGGGACCGGGCCGCCGTGGTCGCCCGGACCAACGCCGACACCGTCGACGAGGTGCTGCGGCGCGCCGAGGCGTACGCGGCGGCCGGGGCGGACGTGGTCTTCCCGATGCGCCACGACGAGACGTTCCCGTTCGAGGCGTGGCAGGCCACCCGGGACGCCTGCGGCCGACCACTGGCCGCCGCGGTCGCCCCCGGCAGTTGGCTGGAACGCGAGCTCACCCCCGCCATCGCCCGGGAACTCGGCATCGCCGTGGTCATCTACGGTCTCCAGGGCCTGCTCGCCACCGCCCGCGCGCTCACCGCGGCGTACGCCGACCTGCTGGGCCCGGAGCCCGGCGTGGTCGCCGCCCGGGGCGTACCGCTGCGCGAGTTCACCCGGCTCATCGGCTACGACGAGGTCACCCGGCTCCGCGACCGCTACCTGGGCGCCGGTGGTGTCCCGCCCCGGCCGGGCGGCGTCGACGCCGGGCGGGGCGACACGTGACCGGGCCGGGCGGGACCGGCCGCACCGTCCTGGCCGCCGCGCACGCGCTGATCGCCCCGCTGACCGAGGCACAGGTCGACGCGATCCGCGCCGCCGCCGCACCCGAGAAGGTGGTGGTCGCCCGGGACCCCGCCACCGTGCTGCGGCACGCCCCCGGCGCGGCAGTCCTCTTCGGTGACATCCAGCCGGCGGCCCTCGACGCCGCGCCGAACCTGCGCTGGGTGCAGTCGGTCGGCGCCGGCGTGGACCGGATCGCCGCCCACCTCGCCGGCCGCGACGTCCGCCTGGTCTCGGCCAAGGGCGTCGTCGGCGCGCACCTGGCCGAGCACGCGTTCGCGCTGCTGCTCGCGCTCACCCGGGGCGTGGCGACGGTGCTGCGCGCGCCCGACTGGACCGACGCGTACCGGATCGCGGTGCGGGCCACCCAGTGGGAGTTCACCGACCGGACCATGCTGGTGGTCGGGCTCGGTGGGGCCGGCCGGGCGGTGGCCCGCCGGGCCCGCGGCTTCGAGTTCGCGCGGATCGTCGCGGTCGAGCCGGAATCCGTCGCGGCCGGCCCCGACGTGGACCTGCTGGTCACCCCGGACCGGCTGGACGAGGTGCTGCCCTCCGCCGACGTGGTGGTGCTCACCGTGCCGCTCACCCCGGCCACCCGCCACCTGCTGGACGCCACCCGGATCGCCGCGATGAAACCCGGCGCGATAGTGGTGAACGTCAGCCGGGGCGAGCTGGTCGACGAGTCGGCGCTGCGCGCCGCGCTCACCGGCGGGCGGCTCGGCGGGGCCGGGCTGGACGTGGTGGCCCGGGAGCCGCTCGCCGCCGACGACCCGCTGTGGCGGCTGCCCAACGTGGTGGTCACCCCGCACATCGCCGGCGGGTCGCCGCGCCGGGCCGAACGGGTGGTCGACCAGTTCTGCGCGAACCTGCGTCGCTGGCACGCCGGCGAACCACTGCTCGGCGAGTTCGACCGCGACCGCGGCTACTGAGCTCCCGGGACCGCCCGCGCGACGGCGGGGTCGCGCGGGCGGTCCCGGCGGCCGGTACGGCGGGACGCCCGGTCGGGTTCAGGCGGACAGCACGGCGGCGGCGGAGCCGACGGTGCCGACGGCGTGCGCGAGCGTGGCCAGCGTGGCCCGCTGCACCTGTTCCGCCGGCAGGTCGAAGCCGGCGGCGGTGACCGGCAGCGCGGCGGTCAGGTCGGCGACCACCAGCACGTCGAGGTCGCGGGCGCGGGCGTCCTGGGCCGTGGCCTGCACGCAGATGTTGGTGGTGACGCCGGTGAGCACCACCCGGTCCGCGCCGAGCGTGCGCAGCACCACCGCCAGGTCGGTGCCGTAGAACGCCGACTGGCGGGGCTTGACCACCCGGATCTCGTCGTCCCGGGCGCCGAGACCGGGATGCAGGTCGGCGGCCGGGCTCCGGAACAGCTCGTCGACCGCCGCGCCGTACCCGGCGGTGGTGGCGGCGCCCATCGACACGCCGGGGCGCAGCTCGCGGGTCACCCAGACCAGCGGCACGTCCCGGGCGCGGGCCGCGTCGGCGAACCGGGCGATCCGGTCCACCAGCGCGGCGGCGTCCGGGACGGCCAGCGGGCCGGTGACGTACTTGCGTTGCACGTCGATGACGATCAGGGCGTCGCCGGGGCCGAGGGGACGCACGGCTCCTCCGTCCGGGTCGTCGGGCGGTCCCGGTACCGGCCGAGGTCGGCCTCGGGGTCGAGCACCGCGTCGAGGAGTTGCCGGGTGTAGGCCGCCGCCGGCCGCTGGTAGATCGCGTCGACCCGGTCCAGTTCGACGATCTTCCCGGTGGACATGACCGCCACCCGGTCGGAGATGTAGGCCACCGCCGCCAGGTCGTGCCCGATGAACAGGTACGTCAGGCCGAGCCGGGCCTGGAGGTCGCGCAGCAGGTTGAGGATCTGCGCCTGGATGGAGAGGTCCAGCGCGGCGACCGGCTCGTCCAGCACCATCAGCGCGGGTTCCAGCGCGAGCGCGCGGGCGATGGCGACCCGCTGGGCCTGCCCGCCGGAGAGCTGGTGCGGGAAGCGTCCGGCGTAGTCGCCGTCCAGCCCGACCAGGTCGAGCAGTTCGGTGACCCGGTCCCGCCGCTGGGGCTTCGACCCGCGTTTGTGCACCAGCAGCGGCTCGTCGACGATCTGCCCGATGGTCATCCGGGGGTCCATCGAGGAGTACGGGTCCTGGAAGACCACCTGGAGGTCCCGGCGGACGTCCCGCATGGCCTTGCCGGAGAGCCGGGCGATGTCGACGCCGCCGATGACCACCCGGCCGGAGGTGGGGGCGAGCAGCCCGGACATGATCATGGCGGTGGTGGACTTGCCGGACCCGGACTCCCCCACCAGGCCGAGCGTGGTGCCCTTCGGGATGGTGAAGGAGACGTCGTCCACCGCCCGCAGCACCCGGGCCTTCCGACCGGAGCCGAGGGGATACTCCTTGACCAGGTTCTCGACCACCACGAACGGTTGTTCCGCGTCGCCGGGTCGGGCGTCGACGAGTGGTTCGCCGCCCTCGCGCCAGTAGCCGAGGTCGCCGTCGGCGGTCAGCCGGCCGGTCCAGTGGCAGGCCGCGACCTGGCCGCCGCCACTCGGTTGCAGGACCGGCAGTTCCTCGGCGCAGCGGTCGGTGGCGAACCGGCAGCGGGGGTGGAAGGAGCAGCCGGCCGGCAGCCGGGCCGCGTTCGGTGGCGCGCCGGGAATGGCGGTCAGTGTGGACCGCAGCCGCCGCAACCGGGGCAGCGACCCGAGCAGCGCGGCGGTGTACGGGTGGCCGGGTTCGTGCAGCACCTGCTCCGCGGTGCCGTACTCGACGACCCGGCCGGCGTACATGACGGCGACCCGGTCGGCGACGGCCGCCGCCACGCCGATGTCGTGGGTGATCAGGACGACCCCCATCGACAGGCGGTCCCGCAGCTCGATCATGGTCTCCAGCACCGCGCCCCGGACGCTGGTGTCCAGCGCGGTGGTCGGCTCGTCGGCGAGGAAGAGCGGCGGGTCCAGGGCGATCGCCATGGCGATCATGACGCGCTGGCGCATGCCGCCGGAGAGTTCGTGCGGGTACTGCTTCGCCCGGCGGCCCGGGTCGTCGATCCGGACCACGCCCAGCAGCTCGACCGCCCGCTCCCAGGCGTCCTGCGCCGACGCCCCCCGGTGCACCCGCAGGATCTCGGCGATCTGGTCGCCGACGGTGAAGCTCGGGTCCAGCGAACTCATCGGGTCCTGGAACACCATGCCGTAGTTCTCGGCGCAGAACCGGCGCAGCGGCGCGCCGCGCAGCCCGAGCACGTCACGCCCCTGGAAGCGGACCCGGCCGGCGGTGTGGCCGTTGGCCGGCAGCAACCCGGCGACGGCGTGCAACGAGACGCTCTTGCCGGAGCCGGACTCGCCGAGCACCACCAGGGTCTCGCCCTGGTGCACCGACCAGGTGGCGCCCCGGACGGCGTGCACCGGCCCCCGGAGCGTGTCGAAGGTGACGTCCAGCCCGTCGACCTCGAGCAGCGGTACGGCGTCAGCGCCGGCCATGCGGATCCCACCTCTCACTCAGCCAGTCACCGACGACGTTGACGCTCAACACGACCAGGGTGATGGCCACGCCGGGGACCAGCGGGATCCACCACGCGGTGTCGAGGTAGCCCCGGCTGGCGCTCAGCATCCCGCCCCAGGTGGCGGTGGGCGGCGGCACGCCGAGCCCGAGGAAGCTGAGCGAACTCTCGATGACGATGGACCGGGCCACCACGAACGTCCAGACGACGATGAGCGGACCGGCGATGTTGGGCAGCACGTGCCGGGCGAGGATGCCGACACCCCGACGGCCGATGGCGACGGCGGCCCGGAAGTAGTCGGTGGAGACCACGTTCAGCGTCTTGGCGTGGGCGAGCCGGGTGAACGGCACCCACTCCCAGAGCACCAGCACGATGATCAGCACCGACAGTTTGGCGCCGAAGACCGCGACCACGGCGAGGGCGACGATGAGGAACGGGAACGCGGTGAGGATGTCGACCGTCCGCATGATCACCGACTCCACGATGCCCCGGTAGTAGCCGGCGACGACGCCGAGGACGGTGCCGAGCAGGCCGGCGAAGGTGGCCGCGACGAACCCGACGGTGAAGCTGACCCGGCCGCCGTAGATGGCGCGGCTGAGCAGGTCCCGGCCGAGTTCGTCGGTGCCGAGCAGGTGCGCGCCCTCGCCGCCGAACAGCGACGGCGCGGCGAGCCGGTTGAGCAGGGACTGCTCGTTGGGGTCGTACGGCGAGACGGCCGGGGCGAAGATCGCGGCCAGGACGCCGACGATCAGGAAACCGAGCGCGATCCGGGCGCCGAAGTGTCTCGGCAGGAGGCGTCGGCGCCGCCGGCGGGGCGCGGGGACGACCTCGGCCACGGGTTCGGCCCCGCCAGGCTCGGGAACGGTCAGCACTGTGCTCATCGGGTCACCAACTGCGCCTTGAGTCGGGGGTCGACCACCTGGTAGAGCAGGTCGACGATGAAGTTGATCAGCACGACGAGCACGCCGATGACGAACACGCCCGCCTGGAGCACCGGGTAGTCGCGGGCGGTGACCGACTCGACCATCAACCGGCCCAGGCCGGGCCAGGAGAACACCGACTCGACCACCACCGAACCGGCGATGAACTGGCCGAGTTCCAGCCCGACGAGCGAGAGCATGGGCACGCTGACGTTGCGCAGGATGTGCCGGTAGCGGATCCGCCGGGTGCTGTAGCCGAGCGAGTTCGCCGTCCGCACGTACCCCTTGCTGAGTTCCTCCAGGGTGTACGCCTGCACCAGCCGCATCTGCCGGGCGCAGATGAAGGCGGCGAGGGTGACGGCCGGCAGGATCAGGCTCATCACCCCCTCCCCGCCGAAGCTGGGCAGCCAGCCCAGGCTGACCGCGAAGATCATGATGAGCACCAGACCGAGCACGAAGTTCGGCACGCTCTGCCCGAGGATGGCGAGGCCGTTGACGGCCCGGCCGAGGAGCCCGTCCCGGTGCACGGCACCGAGCACCCCGGCCGGTACGCCGAGTCCGACCGCGATGAGCATCGCGAGGAGGGTCAGCAGCGCCGACGCCGGGAACCGGTCCAGCACCAACGCCATCGCGTCGCTGCGGTACTGGTACGAGTCGCCGAAGTCGAGCACCAGCAGGTCACCGAGGAACCTCACGTACTGGACGAGCACCGGTTCGTTCAGCCCGAGGTTGCTGCGGATGGCCGCCAGGGTCTCCGGGTCCGCGTCCGCGCCGGCGATGGCCGAAGCCGGGTCGCCGGAGATCCGGACCAGGAAGAACACCAGGCTGGACAGTCCGAGGATGACCAGGACCAGCTGCAGGAGCCGCTGTCGCAGAAGCTTCGCCACGGTCGGACCCCGTCTAGCCCGTCACCTTGGTGATCAGCTCCCAGGCCGGGTTGCCCGCCTGGTCCACCTTGAAGCCCCGGATCTTGTCGGAGCTGGCCCAGACGTCCGGCATGGTCATCACCGCCACGGACGGGACGTCCTCCTTGTAGATCTTCGACAACTCGCAGAACGCCTGCTGCCGCTCCGGGGTGCCCTCCTCGGCCGAGCGCAGCTTGCCGAACCACTCGTCGTACTTCGGGTTGGAGTAGCCGATGTTGTGCTGGGGGTAGCCGGTGACCAGGCGTTCGAGCTGCACGGAGGCGTCCACGAACGGTGAGCTGCTCATGCCCCAGGCGAAGAAGTCGGCCCGCTCGGTGCGGTTGTAGTACACGTCGAGGTAGTTGGAGAACTCCATCGGGGCGATCTCCACCGACTCGACAGCGTCCAGCTTGTTGACCATCTCGCCGATCGCCTGGGCCAGCAGCGTGTCGTTGAGGATGAACCCCTGCGAGGTCTGGAACTTCAGCTTGAGCCCGGAGACGCCGGCCTCGGCCATCAGCTTGTTGGCCGCGGCCAGGTCGTACGGGTACCGGGTGACGTCTTTGCAGTAGCCGGACATGAAGCTCGGCGCCAACTGACCCTGGCCGACCTGACCCTTGCCGCCCATCACGCCCTGGACCAGCGCGTCCAGGTCGAGGGACTGGGCGATGGCCCGCCGGACCCGCACGTCGGTCAGCGGCCCGGAGTCGGTGAACAGGTCCACCACGTACGTGCGCGGCTCGACCGCGTCGTAGATCGTGAAGGCGCCGGACTCCAGCGGCTTGATCCCGTCGATCGGGACCTTGGTGATGATGTCCACGTCACCGGCGCGCAGGGCGGCCACCCGGGCCGCGTCCTCCGGGATCGCCTTGAAGGTGATCGAGGCCGGCAGTGCCTTGCCCTGTCCGGAGTTGGGGTTCGGCACCAGCACGAGTTCCTTGCCGGGGACGAACTTCTCCACCATGAACGCGCCCGTGCCGATGGGCTTGACGTTGAACGCCTTCGCGCCCACCCGTGCGTGCTCCTTGGGCGGGACGATCGGCATCGCGCCGAGCAGCCGGGGCAGGATCGCCTCCGGCGCGCTCATGGTGAACCGGATGGTGGTGGCGTCGACCGCTTCGACCTGCTTGATGATGCCGAGCTTGCCGCGGATGCTCGCCTCGTTCTTCGGGTCGAGCATGAACTTGGTGGAGTAGACGACGGCGTCGGCGTCGACCGGCTCGCCGTTGGCGAACTTCAGGTCCTTGCGGAGGACGAACTGCCAGGTCAGGTCGTTGACGCGGGTCCACGACTCGGCGACGCCGGGGACCACCTTGGCGCCCTCGCCGAGCGTGTCGACCCGGGTCAGCAGGGACCAGACCGGGTAGGCGTAGAAGGAACGCGGCGGGGACGTGGCGGAGAATGCGTCCAGGTCGGGGTTGATCACCCCGACCCCGACCACGATGTCCGCCCCGGCTGCTCCCGGGGAGGAGTCCGCCTCCGCCGCACTGTCCCCGTTGGACGAACTACAGGCCGTGGCCAGGAGGGCCACCACCCCGACCAGAGCAGAAACCTTCAGGGCTCTGAACCGGCCGAGAACTCCCGTCTTCGGACTCATCCCGGCACCCCTCTCCCATGCGATTCGCACATTCGATCCGCTTAGCGGAACAGCGTTTCTACACACTAGGTGCGGCTTCTCCGCAGTGTCAACGGCCTGACGTGCCGTTATGGACCCGTGCTCAGGTTTACGGTACGTTCAGCGAAACATCGTTCCGCTGAATGGACCGCTTGTGGCGCCTTCCCTACCGCTCGGTACCGGCGGGATCCTGACCGTCACCGCCCTGTCCGCGGTCGGCGCCACCGGCTACGGAACGCTCGCCCCGGCGATGGCGGAACTCGCCGCCGCGTACCAGGTCTCGGAGGCCGCCGTCGGGCTCCTCCAGGGCGTGATCGCGGTGCCCGGCATCGTGCTGACCGTGGCGCTGGGCGGCCTCTCCGACCGGCTCGGCCGCGGCCGGGTGGCGCTCGGCTGCCTGCTGCTGTTCTCCGTCGCCGGCACCGCCTGCGCGCTGGTCGACTCGTTCGGCACGGCCGTCGCGCTCCGGGCGGTCCAGGGAATCGGCTTCGCCGGCCTGCTCACCATCCCCCCGACCGTGATCGGCGAGACGCTGACCGGCGCGGCCCGGCAACGCGGCCTGGCGGTCAACACCTTCGTGCTGACCACCGCCTCCACCGTCGGACCGATGGCCGGCGGCGCGGTGGCGAGCCTCGGCGACCCACGCGCCGCGTTCTGGCTCTACGCGCTGGGCGCGCTGCTGGTACCCGGAACCGTCCGGGTGCTCGGGCTCGGCCCCGGCCGGCGGCCGACCCGGGGCCACCGCTCCGCCCGGCTCCTGGCCGATCTGCGGCGTGTCGGCGAGCTGCGAACCGTGGTCGGCGCGCTGACCCTGACCACCGTCGTCATCGGCCTGATGACCGCGGCCACCGCGGCGATGCTGCCGCTGGCCCTGGACCGGGTCTTCGAGGTGCCGCTGGCGGCCCGGGGTCTGCTCGTCGGCCTCGGCAACGTGGGCAGTCTCGTCGCCTCGGCGGCCCTGGCCCTGCTCGCCGGGCGGACCGCCGACCGGCACGTCGCACGGATCGGGCTCGGGTTGTGCGCGGTTTCCCTGCTGCTCACCGCCGCCGCCCCGGCCGTGTGGGTGGTGGCGGTCGCCGTGGTGCTCCTCGGCGTCGGGGTGGGCTGCGCGTACAACGCCTCCGTGCACGCCGTCTCCCGGCAGCCGGTCGACGGCCGGGGCATGCTCATCGGCGCGTGGTCGGCGTCGTCGCGGCTCGGCCAGTCCACCGGCCCGGCCGTGGGCGCGCTGCTGGTCGGCGTGGTCGGCCCGATGGCCGCGTTCTCCGTCGGCGGCGCCGCCGCCGCGGTCGCGCTCGTCGCGCTCACCGCGGCCGGCCGGCGTCGGTGACGCACGCCCCGACGGCGGGGCGGATCAGTCGGTGAGACCGTAGAGGCGCAGGGCGTTGTCGCGCAGCACCGCCGTGGCCGACTCCGGCCGCAGGCCCAGCTCGGCGAACTCCGTCATGGCGCGCTCCGGGTCGATCACCGGGTAGTCGGTGCCGAAGAGCACCTTCTCCCGGCCGAAGGTGTTCATGTAGTGCACCAGCGCGGCCGGCCAGTGCTTCGGGGCGTACGCGTCCACCCCGATGTACACGTTGGGGTGCTTGTACGCGACCGCGATCATCTCCTCGGTCCACGGCCACCCGGTGTGGATGCCGACCAGCTTCAGCTCGGGGAACTCGCAGGCGACCGTGTCGAGGGTGATCGGCCGGCCGACACTGCGCAGCGGCCGGGCGTCGTCGTAGCGCAGGCAGTGGCCCACCTGGAGCTGGATCGGCACGTCCAGCTCGGCGCACTTGGCGTAGATCGGGTAGTAGCGCCGGTGGTCCGGGGGCAGCCCGAACCAGTGCGGGTACGAGTGCGCGCCGACGAAGCCGTACTCGGTGACCGCCCGTTCCAGGTGCCGCAGCTCGGCCATGCCGGCGGTCGGGTCCAACCCGACCAGGCCGCTGAACCGGTCCGGATGCGCGGCGACCAGCTCGGCGACGGTCTCGATCTGGAGCGCGAAGCTGTTGACGTCACCGGCCGGGCCGAGCTTCGCGGCGATCAGGAAGGACCGGGCGATCCCGGCCCGGTCCATCTTGGCCAGGTACTCCTCGATCGTCGTTCCGGGCAGCCGGTCCCCGGCGCCGATCTTGCGGCCGAGGAAGTCCTTCGACCAGGCCGGTCGCGCGGCCACGATCTCGGGTGTGTAGGGATTGACGACCACGTCGATGGCACCGGTGTACACGGTCAGTCACGACCTTTCTGAGAGCTACGTGTCGACGACGTCAGCCGACGTGGCGGCGGTCGACGAGACGACGGGGTTTGGCGTCGGCCAGCGGGTCGTAGATGTCGTCCACGCCGACCACCCGCACCTCGGGCGTGAGGTGGGTCAGATCGCGGATCCGCGACCGTACGGCCGAGACCAGCGCGTCGGCGTCGCGGCCGGCGACCGGGGCGACCTCGACCACCACGCCGTCGCCGGAGAGCGTGTCGCCGGGGCGCAGGTGGTCGAGGACCACCCGGTACTCGGCGACGCCGGCCAGGTCGACCAGGGCGTCGCCGAGCACGGTCAGGTTGACCAGCGTGCCGTTGACCTTGACCAGGTCCTTGGTGCGGACCGGCTGGGAGACGATCCGCTCGGCGGTCCGCCCGCAGGCACACCGTTCCCGGGTCAGCCGGACGATGTCGCCGACGGCGTACCGGAGGAAGGCGGTGCCCCGGGCCCGCAGGTGGGTGATGAGCAGCAGGCCGGGTTCCCCGTCGGGCACCGGCTCGCCGCTGGCCGCGTCGACGGTCTCCAGGTGGATCAGGCCCGGGGTGGGATTGTGCCAACCCGCCCCCTCCGCGCACTCGATCATCGACCAGCCCTCGGTCGAGCCGTAGCGGTTGGCCACCCGGGCCGTCTCCGCGCCCACCGCGCGCAGCCGGGCGCGCAGATCGTCGACGCCGGCGGCGCTCGTCGCCTCGCCGGTGACGAAGCACCAGCGGACCGTGGGCAGCCGCAGCCCGCGTTCGGCGGCCCGGATCAGCACCCGGCGGACGAACCCGGCGACCCCCCACAGCACCGTCGCGCCGTGTGCCACCACCAGGTCGATCGCCTCGTCGAGCCGGCGGTGCACCGGCCAGTCCGGCGAGGGGCGGCCGGTGTGTCCCTGGAAGATGGTCGCCCCGATCGCCGCCGCCGTCCGGTCGGCGCGGATCCGGGCGCCCATCGGGAACGGGGTGAGCGGGAAGAGGTTCGCGATCACCTCGTCGGCGCCGAGACCGAGCAGCCGGGCGCAGCGCCGGGCGTGCAGCAGGTAGGCCCAGTCGTCGCTGGTGGTGACGTAGAGCGGGGCGGGCGCGCCGCTGGTGGTGCCGGTCGTGTAGATGACGTACGCGAGGGTGCGTTCGGCCACCGGCAGGTCGGCCGGGGCGGTCAACCGGAAGGACTCGGGGTCACCGAGGAAGTCCTGCTTGCCGGTGACCGGAAGCCGGGACAGGTCCGCGACCCCGCGTACCCGGTCCGGGTCGACTCCGGTGCGCGCGAAGAGTCGCCGGTAGTGGGGGTGGTGCCGAGCCAGCAGCTGGACCTGCGCCGCGATCAGCGGGTCACGTAGCCGCTCCACCTCGCCGGGGTCCGCGTAGAGCACCGAGTCGCCCGATGGGTCGAGCGCGGATGGCACCGACACCGCTGTTCCCTCCCGCGGGGCGGTCCGGCCCCACCGCTGGCGGGCATCACTCCGTGGAGCGTTGCCCGATGATCTCCGACTCCCGGTGGCCCATCAGGGCCGAGAGTCGCCGTACGGCG
The DNA here is from genome assembly GCF_003027925.1 of Micromonospora sp. RP3T. Taxonomy (GTDB): domain Bacteria; phylum Actinomycetota; class Actinomycetes; order Mycobacteriales; family Micromonosporaceae; genus Micromonospora. The sequence goes on along the minus strand of NZ_PYPS01000003.1, from coordinate 131,801 downwards.
TCCAGCAGCGCGTCGGCCGCCTCGTCGATCTTCGGTTCGAAGCGGCGCAGCGGGCCGCACACGCTGATCGCCGCGGTCGGCTTGCCCCGGTGGTCGAAGACCGGGGCGGCCACCGAGGCGGCGTCGGCCTGACGCTCCCCCAGCGACCGGGCGTACCCGCGCTTGCGGATGCGCTCCAGGTCGGCGCGGAGCTGCTCGGGCGTGGTGATGGTGGTGTCGGTCAGCCGCTCGAACGGGCCGGTGGCGAGGTAGGCGTCCTGCTCCTCGGGGTCGAGGAAGGCCAGCAGCGCCTTCGACGACGAACCGGCGTGCAGCGGGTACGGATGGCCGAGCCGCACCGACATGCGGATGTCCGTCGGCGGGGTCTCCTGGTCGATGTAGATCCGGGTCCAGCCGCTGCGGATGGAGAGGGTGGAAGTTTCCTGGGTGGCCGTGACCAGCTCGTGCAGGATCGGCTGGGCCATTCGGCGCACGTCGATGCCTTCGAAGTAGGTCAGGCCGAGCTTGAGGGCCGCGTGGCCGAGCGCGTACCGGCGGGTCTGCGGCTCGATCTGGATGTAGTCCTTCTCCAGCAGGGTCGACAGGATCCGGTGCACCACGGCCTTCGACAACCCGAGCGCCTTGGAGATCTCGGTGACCCCGAGGGTGGACTCCCTCCGTTCGGTGAAGAGGGTGAGCACCTCCATCGCACGGCCCACGGTGAGAATCGTCTTGCTGGTCTCGGTCACTGAGAGTCCTTCCGCTGCGGCGTCGGACCACTTCGGTCCGTGACGCGGCGAACGAGATTGTACGCCGGGGGCGACGTAGTTCCTCACAGCGGAATACCGTTCTCGAACATCAGCGGGCTGAGCAGGTCATCCACCGAGGCCGCGTCGGGCAACGCCCGGGCGGCGCGGGCGATCGCGGTCACCCGCTCCGGCGGCAACACCCGACCGGCGTTGTCGCGGAACTTGCCGGCGACCTCGTCGTCGGTGAGCGGGCGGCGCGAACCGCCCCGGTTGGCGAGCACGGCCTCCTCGAGCAGCCGGCCGTCGGTGGTGCGCACCCGCAGCACGGCCGGGAACTGGTGCGGGAAGATCTCGTCGCAGCGCGGGTCGGCGACCACGGTGACCCGGCTCATCAGCCGCCGCCGGACCGGGTCACGGGCCAGGTCGTCGGTGAAGTCGTCCAAGCCCAGACCCAGACCGCCACCGCCGCCGAGCAGCGCGGCCGCGACCGTGTACGGGCCGGAGAACTGCGCCTGGTAACCGGTCTCCGGGGCCTGCTTGACGTCGAGGGGCTCGCCGATGGTGCGGACGGTGGCGGTCGGCACGGCCAGTTCGACGCTGGCCACGTCGTCCGGGCGCAGGCCGGCGTCCCGCAACGCCAGCGCGGCGTCGATGCCGGCGTGCGTGAAGTGGTTCGCCGGGTACGGCTTGAAGAAGATCCCCGGCACCTCCCACCGTTGACCGAGCCCGTCGGTGACCGCCCCGGCGTCGAACTCGCCGCCGAGGAACGCCTGGAAGAAGCCGAAGCGCCCCTCCAGCAGGGTCGCCGGCCCGGTGATCCCGCGTTGGGCGAGCTGCGCGGCGTACACGCCGGCGTGCGCGGCCCAGCCGCAGTGCATCCGCTTGACGGTGCCGCCGGTGCGGTTGCTCTCGATGATCCCGGACGCCATGCTGGCCGCGATGCCCATGGCGTGCAGCACGCCGTCGGCGGAGAGACCGAGCAGTTTCGCGGCGGCGGCGGCCGAGCCCACCGCCCCGCACATCGAGGTGGCGTGCTGTCCCCGGTCGAAGTACCGGTTCGCCCCGGTGGCCGCGTCGTAACCGGCCATCCCGACCCGTACGCAGATCTCCAGGCCGACCGCGATGGCGGCGACCACCTCCGCGCCGGTGGCCCGGGTCGGCTCGGCGACGGCCAGCGCCGCCGGGACCACGCTGGCGCTGGGGTGCAGCACCGACGGCAGGTGGGTGTCGTCGTAGTCGAGCGAGTGGGCGAGCACACCGTGGGCGAACGCCGCCTCGCTGGCCGGCACCCGCTGGCGCAGCCCCACCACCCGGGCGTCCGGCCGGCCGCCCCGCTCGGCGACCAGGTCGAGCACGGCCGCGCTGGTGGGCAGTGCGGTGGCGGCGACCGCGATGCCCAGGACGTCCAGCACCCGTTGGGCGACGCTGCGCACCACCGGCGGGGGCAGGGGAACGCCGGCCGGGCCGTGGGTCGCGGCGAACGCGGCGAGCTGCCCGCCCAGGGTGGCCGCCGGCGACGTGGCGGTCATCCGGACACGACCAGGGCGAGCGGGCGGACCGGGCTCCCGGTCGCGCCGACAATGTTCAGGTGCGCCAGGACGAGTGTGAACTCCCGCACCCCGGACCCGGCCAGTTCCTCCAGGGCCATCGCCTCGATGAGGTTGATGCCGTGTTCGGCGAGCAGCACCCGGTGCGCCGGCAGCAGGGCGTGTCCGGACCCGGCGGCGAGACGTTCGAAGGCGATGGTGTCCGCACCGGCCAGCCGCACGTCGCGGGCGGCGATCCACCGGGCCCCGGCCTCGCCGACGCCGGGCACCCCGGTCGCGTGTCCGATGTATGCCTCCCGGTCGTCGTAGCGGCGGCCCCAGCCGCTGCGCACCAGGACCACGTCGCCCGGTCCCACCGGGGTGCCCTGCCGGGCGACGGTGGCGTCCAGGTCGGCGGGCGTGATCTCGTACGCCGGGTCGAGGGCGGGCACCCCGAGCGCGGCCGGCACGTCGAGCAGCACCCCGCGACCCACCAGCGGGGGCAGTTCGTCGATCGCCCCGGTGGTGAAGCCGCCGCCGGTCTGTGCCCGCATCGCGTCGGCGCCGTCGTGCAACCGGCCGTCGACGGAGACGTGCGCGAGGGCGTCGATGTGCGTGCCGACGTGGGTGCCCAGCGAGATGAGGTCGTTGGCGGCGGACATCCCGTCGGCCCGGTAACTGTCGCCGTGCCGGCGCGGCAGGGTGTGCCAGAACGGCGGGTGGTTCGGCGACTGGGGCATGCCGATGCGCAACGGCCGGCCCAGGTCGAAGACCCGGACGCCCGCCTCGACGGCGGCGAGCAGGACGTCGCCGCGCCGCTCGCTTCCGATGGTCTCCACGGTCATCGCAGCACTCCCCGGTCTCGCAGCTCGGCGAGTCGTTCCGCGCCGATGCCCAGTTCGTCGCCGAGCACCTCGTCGGTGTCGGCCCCCACGCCCCGCCCGGTGAAGCGGATCTCACCGGGGGTGGCGCTCATCCGGAACAGCACGTTCTGCATCCGGATCCGACCCAGGTCCGGATCGGGCACCTGGGTGATCATCTCCAGCGCCCTGACCTGCGGGTCGGCCAGGAGTTCGTCAGGCGCGTACACCGGCGCGACGGCGGCCCCGGCGGCGGTGAACGAATCGATCACCTCGGACCGGGTCCGCGCGCCGATCCAGTCGGCCACGTACCCGTCGAGCAGGTCGGCGTGCCGCGCCCGGCCGGCGCCGGTGGCGAACCACTCCTCGCCGATCACCTCGGCGTGCCCGACCAGGGTCAGCACCCGCTCGGCGATGGAGTTCGCCGAGGTGGAGATGGCCACCCAGTGCCCGTCGGCGGTCCGGTAGGTGTTGCGCGGGGCGTTGTTCAGCGAACGGTTGCCGGTCCGCTGCTGGACCACGCCGAGCTGGTCGACGTAGATGACGCTCGGGCCGACCGCCGTCATGATCGGTTCCAGGATGTCGAGGTCGATCTCCTGGCCGGTGCCGTCGCCGGTGGCCCGCGCGTAGAGGGCGGTCAGCACCGCCGCCGCGCCGGTGATCCCGGCGATGGAGTCGGCCAGCCCGAAGGCGGGCAGCATCGGCGGCCCGTCCGGCGACCCGGTCAGGTGGGCGAAGCCGCTCATCGACTCGGCGAGGGTGCCGAAGCCGGGGCGGGCGGCGTACGGGCCGGTCTGCCCGAAGCCGGTGACCCGCAGCAGCACCAGCGCGGGGTTGAGCGCCCGCAGGTCCGTCCAGCCCAGGCCCCAGCGTTCCAGCGTGCCGGGGCGGAAGTTCTCCACCACCACGTCGGCGGTGCGGACCAGCTCCCGGAAGATCTCCTGGCCCTCCGGGTCGCCCAGGTAGAGCCCGACGGTCCGCTTGTTGCGGCCGATCATCTTCCACCAGAGGCCGACGCCGTCCTTGCTGAGGCCGTGCCCCCGCATGCCGTCCCCGTGCCGCGGGTGTTCGATCTTGATCACGTCGGCGCCGAAGTCGCCGAGGATCTGACAGGTCAACGGACCCGCCAGGATCGTCGACACGTCGAGCACCCGGACACCGTCCAGCGCCCGCCGGCTCCGCGACTCCTGACCACCCACCCGGCCCACTCCCGTCGTCCAGTCGTTCCGTTAGAAGGAACGTCGTTCCTCGAACCGTACCGAGTGCCGGACCCGCTGGTCAAGGAGAGGAAATGGCGATCCGCCAGCGCTGGGCTTCGCTCTCACGCGCTGTTACGGTACCGCTCTCCGGAATGGTGTTCCACCAACCGGTCCGACGGTGAGCGATCGACGGGTGGCCCGTCGGGGCGGGAGGACGATGACATCGCAGATCGTGCCGGTACGGGTGGGCCGCGCCCCCGGCATCCGGCGGGCCGACCTGCTCTGGGGGCAGCACCCCGGGGAGACGGTGGAGAGCCCGCACATCATCTGGGTGATCCGGGACGACGACGGCGACGTCACGGTCCTGGACACCGGCTCGCCGGACGCGGAGTGGGTGACCCGGCACCACCGGCCGTTCGAGCGCACCGCCGAGGAGGAACCGGCCGCCGCGCTCGCCGCCGCCGGTGTCGACCCGGCCGCGGTCCGGACGGTCGTGCTCAGCCACCTGCACTACGACCACTGCGGCAACAACCACCTGTTCCCGAACGCGGAGTTCGTGGTGCAGCGCAGCGAGGTCGCGTACGCCATCGCGCCGTACCCGGTGCACCAGGCCGCCTACGAGGCGCCGGCGCTCGGCTTCACCCCCCGCTGGCTGGCCACCATGGACCGGACCCGGCTGATCGAGGGCGACGTCACGCTCCGTCCCGGCCTGCGGTTGCTGCACATCCCGGGGCACACGCCCGGCATGACCGCCCTGGTGGTGGACACCGCCGCCGGCCGGTACGCCCTCGCCGGGGACCACTGCGCCCAGTTCGAGAACTGGCGGGGCGCCGGGCCCTACCGGGTGGTCCCGTCCCGGACCCACGTGAACCTGGCGGACTACTACCGGTCCTTCGACCGGTTGGCCGAACACGCCGACGTGGTGCTCCCCGGCCACGACATGCGGGTGTTCGACCGGGCCGGCTACCCGGCGGTGGACCGTGGCTAGGCTCCGGCTCGGGGTCCGGCTGCCCGAGGGCGGGTCGGACGTGCGCCGCACCGTCGCCCAGGCGGTCGCCGCCGAGGCGATGGGGTACGACTCGGTCTGGCTCGGCGAGCACCACGGCTACCCCACCTACTGGCCCTCGCCGCAGCTGGTGCTGGCCGCGGTCGCGGCCCGGACCGAGCGGGTCCGGCTCGGCACGAACATCCTGATCCTGCCGCTGGCCGACCCGGTCCGGCTGGCCGGGGAGTTCGCGCTGCTGAGCAACCTCAGCGAGGGCCGGGCGGTGCTCGGCGCGGGCATCGGCTGGGACGAACCGGAGTTCGCCGCGCTGGGCGCCAACGCCCGCCGGCGGGGCGCCGTCACCGACCGCCACCTGGCCCTGATGGACCGGCTCTGGCACCAGGAGTCCGTCTCCTACCGGGACGACGACCGCACCCTGGCCGACTTCACGCTCTCCCCCCGTCCCGCCTGGCCGGTCCCGGTCTGGGTCGGCGGCCGGTCGGTCGCCGCGATGCGCCGGGCGGCCCGCCACGGCGAGGCCTGGTTCCCGGACGCGGCGCTCACCGTGGACGAGGTCGTCCGGGGCTTCACGACAGTGGACCAGCACCGGGCCGCCTCGGGTCGGCCACCGGCCGCGTTCCGGCCCCTGGTCCGACACGTGGTGCTGGGCGAGACGGACGCGCGGGCCCGGCGGGACGCCGAGGAGTACCTGCGCGTCTCGCACGAACTGCACCTGCTGCGCGGCAATCCCATGGTGACCCAGGCCAGCGTCGGTGACTTCGCGAGCCGGCTGGCCGACCGGTACGTGGTGGGTGATCTCGCCACCTGCGTCGACTGGGTGCGACGACTGGAGACCGAGGTGGGGGTGACCGATCTGGTGGTCAAGTTCGCCGGTCGGATCAGCGGCGACGACGCGCTGGCACAGATGGCCGACTTTGCCGCCGCCGTCCGGGCGATGTCTTGACAGCGATCCCGACCACTCCTAGCTTCATCGTCTATAGAAACAATGTTCCACCAAACGGAACATCACAGTCGGGGGCCCATCCGGAACGGTCGTGGAGGTAGTCGGATGATCAGAAAGCGGTTGTTCCTCGCCGGCGTGCTCGCCGTGGCGCTCTCCGCCACCGGGTGCGGCGACGACGGCGCGGGCGGCGGCGCCGACGCGAACGGAGTCAGCAAGGTCCGCTACGTCTACTGCGCCGAGACGCTCGCCGCCAGCGGTGCCCCGTTCTGGATCGGCGAGAAGCTCGGCTACTTCGCCGAGGAGAAGATCTCCCTCGAGATGCTGCCCGTCGCCGGTGGCACCGGCGCCTGCCTGCAACTGCTCGCCGCCGGCCAGGCCGACATCTCCGCGCCCAGCCCGGACGTGCTGGTGCAGGCCGCCGCGGACGGGCGCAACCTGGATCTGCGGTACTTCTACGAGGTCGCGCCGAAGTTCCTCTTCGACGCGACGGTCCTGCCGGACAGCCCGGTCCGGTCCTTCGCCGACCTGAAGGACGCCACCATCGGCCTGGCCTCCCTGGGCGGCAGTTTCGAACTCTTCGCCAAGGCCGGCCTGCGCGCCGCCGGCGTCGACCCCGCCTCGGTCGACTTCGTCGCCGTCGGCACCGAGGCGGCGGCGGCCGAGTCGCTCAAGAAGGGCGACATCGACGCGCTGGTCATCAACGACGTCCGGTACGCCGCGCTGGAGGCCGCCGGATACCAGTTCCGCTACCTGGACAAGCCCGGCGTGACCGCGGACCTCTTCGGCGCCGGGCTGCTGGCCCGCAACGCCTGGCTGACCGAGAACCCCGAGGCGGCGGCGGGATACGCCCGCGCCTACACCAAGTCCGTGCTCTTCGCCAAGGCGAACCCGGAGGCGGCCATCCGCATCCACTGGGAGCAGTACCCGCAGTTCGCCCCCACCGGCGACCGGGCCAAGGCCATGCAGGCCGCGCTTCCGGTGCTCAAACGCCGGATCGACGTGATCGAGGACGACGGCTCGGCGGAGAAGCCGTACGGCCAGTTCACCGCGGAGTCGTGGCAGGCGTACGTCCAGTTCCTCGGCGTCCAGGACAAGGTCAAGGACGTCTCGGCGTTCTACACCAACGACGTGGCCGCCAAGATCGGCGCGATCGACGCGGCGGCGGTCCAGGCGAAGGCGACGTCGTGGCCGACCTCGTGACCCGGACGCCGGTGGTGTCGGCCCGGGGCCTGTCCAAGGTGTACGGCACCCGGACCGGCACCCCGGTCGTCGCCTTGGCGGACGTGTCGTTCGACGTGGCCGAGGGGGAGTTCGTCTCCATCCTCGGCCCGTCCGGGTGCGGCAAGTCGACCCTCCTGCGCATCGTCGCCGGCCTGACCGGCGAGACCGGGGGCACGGTGGACATCAACGCCGCCGGCGCCGGACCGGGAACCGACGTGGGCCTGATGTTCCAGCAGGCGGTGCTGCTGCCGTGGCGGACCGTCGAACAGAACGTCGCCCTGCCCGGGATCGTGGCCGGCCGCCGGTTCCGGGACGTCCGGCCCCGGGCCCGGGCCCTGATCGAGATGGTCGGGCTGGACGGATTCGCCGAGAAGTACCCCGGCGAACTCTCCGGCGGCATGCAGCAACGGGCCGCGCTGGCCCGCTCGCTGTTGCAGGATCCCCGGCTGCTGCTGCTCGACGAGCCGTTCGGGGCGCTGGACGCGATGACCCGGGACCAGATGAACCTCGAGGTGGAGCGCGTCCGGCAGCAGACCGGCAAGACCATCCTGCTGGTCACGCACAGCATCGCCGAGGCGGTGTTCCTCTCCGACCGGATCATCGTGATGACCGGACGCCCCGGCACGATCCGCGAGATCGTCGACGTCACCCTGCCCCGGCCGCGCGAACTCGAGGTCACCGGCTCGGCGGACTTCGGCGCGTACACCAACCAGATCCGTCAGCTTCTCGACCGACCGGAGTGACGCATGGCAGTGTCGGAGAAAGTCCTGTCCGCCCGCAAACTCCCCGGCGGCGCGGAGCCGGCCGAGCGCCGCCTCACCGCGCGACTCTGGTTCCCGGTGTCCCTGGTGCTGATCATCGTCGGCTGGGAGGTCGCGGTCCGGGTCACCCAGGTCAACTCGGTGCTCGTCCCCACCCCGCTCAGCGTCGTGCAGTCGCTCTGGCGCGGGCTCGCGCAGACCGGCCCGGCCAGTTTCTACCCGCACTTCTGGCGCACGCTCCAGGAGGTGCTGCTCGGGTTCGGCGGGGGCGTCGTCATCGGCCTCCTGCTGGGCGGCCTGGTCGCCATCTCCCCCACCGCGCAGGCGATCATCCGCCCGTACATCGTCATGATCGAGGCGGTACCGAAGATCGCGATCGCCCCGCTGATGGTGGTCTGGCTGGGCTTCGGCATCGAGTCGAAGGTCGCGCTGGCGGTCCTCGTCACGTTCTTTCCGATCTTCGTGAACACCGTGTCGGGGATGCGTTCGGTGCCGGCCGAGCGGCTCGAACTCATGCGCTCGCTCCGCGCGGGCCGGGCGCTCACCATCCGCCTGGTGATCGTGCCCAGCGCCCTGCCGTTCATCTTCGCCGGCCTGGAGATCGCCGCGGTCTACGCGGTCATCGCCGCGATCGTCAGCGAGTTCGTCAGCGGCCAGATGGGGCTGGGCGTGCTGATCCTCCAGGCCAACTTCCGGCTCGACATCGCCACCGTCTTCGCGATCCTCATCCTGCTCGGGCTGATGGGCATCGGCATGACGAAGCTGATCGAGCTGGCCCGCAAACGCATCGTCTTCTGGGACGGGAACTGAGGAGCAGCGACATGGAGATCGAGAAGAAGATCGCGGAGCTGGGCCTGGAGCTGCCGGTGCTGCCGGAGAAGCCGGGCACCCGCCGGGTCCGCGCGGTCCGCACCGGCAACCTCGTGTACCTCGCCGGCCACGGTCCGTTCCACGAGGGGGGCTACCCCTTCAAGGGCCCGGTCGGCGTGGCCATCGGCGTCGCCGAGGCGCGGGCGGCGACCCGCTACAACGCGCTCGCGCTGCTCTCCTCGCTGCGCCAGGAGATCGGTGACCTGGACGACGTGGTCCGGATCGTCAAGATCAACGCGTACGTCTACGGCGAACCCGGCTTCAACAAGCCGTCGGTGGTCGCCGAGGGCTGCTCGGACCTGCTCATGGACCTCTACGGCGAGCGCGGGCGGCACGCCCGGTCGGCGGTCACCGTCGCCGCGCTGACGCTGGACATCTGCTGCGAGACGGAGATGATCGTCGAGGTGCGCCCGCCGCAGGCATGACCGTGGTCGAGGGGAGGCAGCCCGGTCCGTGGCGGACGTCGGGTCAGTGCGGCAGCTCGGCGGCGCAGCAGGCCTCACCGTCGGCGGCGAGCAGGCCCGCGAAGTCCGCACACTTGATCTTGAAGCGGCCGTGCTGGCCCCAGCCGCTCCCCCACGAGTTCTGGAACAGGTACGCCTGCTCGGAGTCCAGCCGGTCCAGCATCACGTAGCAGTGCCCGCCGGCCACCCTGCCGGTCGGCCGCACGTAGCCGTCGGCGTCCGGGTGGAACATGTCGTCCGTCCAGTTGGTGCCGACCACCACCGAGCCCTGGGTGTCGATCCACTGGTCGATCTCGGCCAGCGAGTCGGCGAACGCGAACGCCGCGAGCCGGCCCCGGTCGCGCAGCGCCAGCGCCCCGGACCGGACGGTCGAGCCGTTCTCCGCCCGCGGCTCGCCGTCGATCACCTTGCACTCGTAGTACAACGCGTGCGCGTCGGCGTTCTGGAACTCCCCCGGCACCGGCGTGGCGTCCACCCAACCCGTCCAGCCGAAGCCCACACAGTGCCCGGTGTCGCCCTGGTCCAACTGGATCGGCAGCTGCCAGGCCGGGGCCGCGTCACCGGCCGGCGTCGGGCCCGGCGCGGGTGGGGTCCCGCCGGCCTGCTTCTTCAGCCAGCGCCAGAAGACCAGGTACGCCCGCCAGTCGGTGAAGTAGGTGGTCTCGCTCAGCACCTGCTCGATGGTCCGCTGCCGGATCTCCTCCGGCGGCTCGGCGATCTCCATGAGCCGCGGCAGCGACCAGTCCCGCGGGTCCGGCCGGTACACCCGGCCCAGCAGACGGGGGCCGATCACCTCGCTCGCGCTGCGGTCCGGTGGGTCCTGCGCCAACCGCCGGTTCAGCTCCATGACGGCCTCCCTCTCCGAGCAACCTCCAGCAGGGGTGTCCAGCTCCCACGATGCGCCCCGGCCGGCGGCCGGCACAGTCCGGTTACCGACTGCCGGCCACGGAATCCGCGGGCCGGGTGGGCTCGGGCAACGGCTACCGTCGCGTGCCCCGCACCACCGCATGCACGACTGGCGGCCTCGTCATCGGTCCAGACTGCCCGGCTGGCCGCTCAACGCGTGATCGTCGGCCGGGGAGGGCTCGGCCGTCGTCTGCCATACGCTGTCGGCCACGGACATCGCTTCGTGTATGGCGGCGGTGTAGGTCCAGGCGGTACGACGACGCGCGGACCAGCCCTGCCATCTCCCCCAGCCGTACTGAGGCAGATGCACCAGGATCAACGTTCCGTCAGCGACGGGCCACTTGGCCAGCTCGGCGAAAAGCGGATAGTCGCGCACTTCCCGCAGAAATCGATCTACCGCGGCATGCAGGACAGCTTTCCTCCGCCGCGGGCCGAGAACGAGGACCACGCGGCCATGAGGCAGGGCACTGGCGATCATCCTGAGTTCGCTGCGCAAGCCGTCACGCAGCTCGTCGGGAGTTGCGGACACGACCACCGCGTGCGCCTCCATCGCCCACGTCGTCACCTGCTCAAGCCAGCCCTCATGGGGCAGGCGAGTCTTGGCTGCGCCAAGCTTGGAGAACCTGACATTCGGCTGGTCCACGGCGATGACTGGCCCGAACGGGAACAGCGCCCGGGCGAGTATCTCCTCGAACCGACCGCGTCGGACCGGGTTCAGCCATCCCGTCGACACCTGCCACATGCCGCTGCGGCTCAGCGCGGAGATGGGCAGCTTCTGCCGGTCGTCGCCGAAATTACGCAGGTAGAGGATGGGCTTGCGGTGGTCCGCGTCGATCACCTCGTGTGCGTTGCGCATCCGCAGCCGCCGCGCGAGCCGGTCGCAAGAGATGGCCAGAGCCACCATGAGCGCCAAGAGGCCGACAAAGAGCAACCGAGCAAAGTCCTCCGGCAGATGTGCGGCAGGCGCGTGCACGATGATCCCCAGGACCATGAGTACGAGGATCCCGAGCACCGGCAGGGTGGACAAGGCCACCGTCAGCAGCACTGCTGCCACCGCCCCGGCGAGGCGCCGCGGCGAGGTACGCGCGATCCGAAGCCGCTGCCGGATCGGGATCGGCCGCCCGGTTGCCGGGTGCCGGCAGCCGACATGAATCCCGACGGCTATCGCACCGAGCAGCATGAACGCACCGAGGCGCGCGACGAGCGCCACCGGGCCGTCCTGATGGTTCAGTAGTGCGCTGAGAAGAAACAGTGCCGCCAGCACCGCGACCATGTGGGCGGACCGCTGGCCGCGGTGCCGCCACCTCAGGGCTCGAGCCTTTCCATCGACAGCGATCAGACGACCGTCGGCTGGGCCCGGGTCAAACCTCGGCCTTATGACCCACCCGATGAACGTCACCACTCCGATGATCATGATCCACCCCGCCAGCACCGCCGAAACAATCTTGGTGAAAGCGGGCACCAAGGACGTGACCAGCGGCTCGCCAGGCAGTTCGGCCGCGATGGCCCGCGCGGGCGGGCCAGTCAACGGCGCACAGTTTGCGAACACCTCGGTCACGCACCGAAGTGTGAGTTGGGTCAGGTACGAGCCTTGCACCCATCTGCGGACTGCTCCATGGTCACCGAACGGAAACACCACGTCCGCACCGCCGAGATAGCTCTCTACGCCGGAGGTGCGACCCATCCGAAGCCGATCGGCGAACGTCTGATCAGCAAGGTAGCGCGCAACGTCCTCGGGGCAGGCCCACCAGACCAGGGCGAACAGTCGCCCGTCATCTCCCGTCCAGGACCGCCCGACTCCTCGGGCACAGACTCCCATCTCGGTGTCGATTGCGGGAGAAACCCCGGGGCTGCCATCCTCCGTCCAGTTCCCGGGGATGTGGTGGTTCGGCGTAAAGCTCACGAAGATCGCCGGAGCCGGAGCCGGAGCAACCGACGCGGCGGACGCGGCGGACGCGGGCGCTGTGCCGCTCAACGGGACAGCAGCGACCGCGCACGCGAAGACGGCGGCCACGAGCGATGGCAGCCAGGACCGATGCATCACCCAATCCTCAAGATTGAGATGCAGCGGTGAAGGGGAGTGTCGGATAGTTGCCCGAGCCCGTCTCGCCACGGGGCGGCGACGATCGGTCGGCGCAGCCGACGACGCACGCTGCGGCTGACCACGGCGGGCCGAGCGACCGTTCCCGCCCCGATCAGCCGGCGCCGAAGCAGACGAACGCCGCCGCGGTGGCCCGGGCGGGACCGTCGCCTGCCGCACCGAACATCCGCTGCGCGTCGGCGAGGGCTCGCGCCGGGCCGGCACCCGCCCGCATCCGCGCGTGCAGGTCCAGCATCAGTGCCGTGGTGGGCTCGGCCGGCACGGGCAGCACGGTCGCGATCAGGCACCGGGTGCCGAGCGCCAGGAGCACCGCGGTGAACCCCATGACCTCGTCGCCGGGGCGCAGCCCGGTCAGGCCGGAGTCGCAGGCGGAGAGCACCACGCAGCCGGGCGGCCGGGCGACCGCCTCCCACTCGTGGGCGAACAGCGGCCCGTCGGCCAGTTCCAGGGTGGAGAACTGCGGGTTGTCCGCGCGGAACGTGCCATGGGCGGCGATGTGCACCAGCCCCGCCCCGTCCAGCGCGGCGGTCAACGCCGCGGCGGTGGCGTCGGACCCGGTGAGCCGCCGTGCCCCGGGCAGGACCTGGGCGAGCCGGCACACCTCGAGGTGCCCGGCCGGCAGGCGCGGGCCGGCGGCCAGGACCGGCGGCCCGGTCGGCAGCTCCCGCCGGTCCGCGCCGAGCCAGGCGGTGGCCGAGGGGGCGACGGTCACCGGACGCCCCGCGCAGGTGGGCAGCGCCGACCAGGGCACCGCGTGCAGCGCCCCGACCGGGACGATCACCAGGGACCGGTCGGCCAGCCGCGACCGCAGCGGGGCGAACAGCAGCCGGTCCAGGGCGGTCGCGGCGTGGCCGGCCCCCGCCCGCGCGGCGGCCTCGTCGCCGGTGGTGACCAGCCGGCGCAGGGCGAACCGGTGCCGGCGGGCCAGGTCCACAGCGGCGGCGAGCGGGCCCAGGTCGTGCAGGCTCGCCCGGCCGTCGCGGACCAGCACCGCCCGGATCCGGTCGCCGTGGGCCACCAGCTCGACCAGCACCCGGGAGCCGAGCCGCGCGGCCAGCGCGCCCACCCCCGGCGGGGCCAGCACGACGCCCCCACCGGGCACCCGCCGGGCCAGGTCCCGGATGCGCTGCTCCAGCCGGGCCTGCCGGCCGCGCAGGGCGGTTGCCGGACGGCCGGCCAGCACCTCGTTCTCGAGCAGGCCACTGACCAGTCGGAGTTCAGCGAGCGCCGCCACCAGGTCGGGGTCGGCCGGGGGCCGGGCCGGCCGGGCCCGCAGCGCATTGGCCCGCCACCGCTCCGCCCACGCCAGGACCCGCGCCGGCGCGCCCGCCCGGACCGCGATGTCGAGGCCCTCGGCCGCCAGTTCCTGACCGTACGCTCCGCTGTGGGCACGCAGCTCCGTGGCGCCGAGCGACATGCGGTGCCGGTCCAGCACGGCCAGCCCGCGGCGCAGCGCCCGGGCGGCCCCGGGCTCGTCCCCGCCGAGCCGGCGTGACAGGGCCACGGCGTACCAGCCCTGCGCCCGCCGGTCGGCGGTGCCCCGACGGCGGGCCCGGGCGGCCACCGCCAGCAGGTTCCGGGCCCGGCCCGGCCGCCCCAGTGCGGCGGCCACCAGGCCGGCCTCGATCCGGGTGGTCAGCGCCGGACCCGGCCACCCGGCGGCGTCGAGCTGGTCGGCGGTACGCGCCATGGCGGTGAGCAGGGGCGCCGAGCGGGTGCCGCGACGGTACTCGGCGCGCAGCTCGACGTGCCGGGCGAAGACGGCCCAGGTGGGCCGGCCCTGGCGACGGAACCGGGCCCGGGCCGCGGCGGCGGCCTCGGTCGCGGTGTCCAGGTCCGCGGCGAGCAGCGCCGCGCGGGCCCGGGCCAGCAGCGCCTCGGCGAGGTCGGAGGCCATGCCCCGGCGTCCCAGTTCCCGGACGGCCGCTGTCGCGACCACCACCGCCTCGTCGACCAGCGGCACCGACAGCAGCAGCTCGACGCGGTCCAGCAGCAGCGCCGGCCGGGGTACAGCGAGCCGCCGGTACTCCTCGTCGACGGTGGCGAAGCAGCGCAGCGCGCCGGCGATGTCGCCACGCTGGCCGGCCGCGATGCCGCGGTTCCATCGGGCGTCGGCCGCGGCGAGGTCCAGGCCCAGCCGTTGGAAGGCGGCGGCCGCGCGGGACAGGTCGTCGTCGGTGCCGCCGGCGGCGCCCCGGTGGGCGTTGAGCAGCCCTCGGTTGTTGCGCGCCCGCGCCTCCAGCAACAGGTCACCCTCACGCAGGGCGATGTCGACGGCCAGGCCGTAGTCGCGTACCGCCTCGTCGTAGCGACCCCGGTAGTGCAGCACCACGCCCCGCTGCATCCGGGCCCGTCCCGCGTCGGCGCCGACGAGTTGCGGCAGCGCGGCGGTCACCGCGCGCAGCGCCGCGGCGGTCTGCCCGGCGTTGGCCAACACGTAGCCCAGGCTCATCCGGGCCAATGCCCGGGTCCGGGGCGTGCCGGCGGCCCGGACCGCCCGGCGCAGGTGGCGCAGCGCGCCGGGCAGGTCGTTGAGCTCCCGCAGGGCCAGACCGACGGCCCGCTCGGCGGTGGAGCGCTCGTCGGCCCCGGCCGCAGGTCCGGCGGCCAGCACCCGCTGGGCGATCGCGATCGCCTCGCGCGGGTAGCGCTGGACGGCGTCGAGCGCCGCCTGGGCCGTGCCGGCACCGGAACCGGTGCTGTCGGGCATGCCCAAAGAGTCCCCGAACCAATGCCCAACCGTCAATGTCTGCGCGGGCCTGTCGGGAATCCGCACCAGCCCTTAACGTCATTGACATCCGCCTATGCTTTGGAAGAATCGACGGCACCCGGGAAACGTGGCTCACGCCGGCCATTGGCGGACGCTTCTGCCGACCGCATGGAGGACCCGTGTCGCCTGACCATCCCGCCGCGCCGCGCCCGGCCGGCCAACTGTCCCGACGGCGGCTACTGGCCGCGTCCGCGCTGGCCGCCGCGGCGTCGTTCGCCGCCGGGTCCGGTGCCGCCCCGGCCCGCGCCGACGGCGCGGACGACGCCGCCTACCAGCGCGCCTTCGACGAGGCGCTGGCCGCCGACAAGAACGTCCGCCGGCACACCACGCCGGGCCGGGAGTTCCTCTACCGGCCACGGCAGCTGCTCACCGCCGACGCCGACGCCCAGCGGGTCACCGCCCGGCTGCGTGCCCTCGGCCACGTGGTGGTCGCGGGCGACGGCTTCGCCGGGGTCACCCGGCTGCTCTTCGACCGGGAGACCGACGTCCCCACGCTCGTGACCAAGCTGCGCGACCCCCAGCAGTGGCCGGGGCAGCCGGCGCCGAAGGTGCAGCCGCACCACGTGCTGCTGGGCCTCGGCAACATCATGGGCAACCCGGGCGGTCCGCCCGCAACGGTCGCCGCGCTGTCGCCGCCCGACCCGGCCCGGCTGGGTGAGGGCGCCGGAGTGACGGTCGGGATCTGCGACACCGGCATCTGGCGGCAGGCCGGCGGCTACCACCCGCAGTGGCTCGGCGGGGCGTACCTGCCGGAGGTCGACGACGAGGACCCGCTCTACGTGCACACCGACGTGCTCGCCCCGCAGGGCGGGCACGGCACCTTCGTCGCCGGAGTGGTGCGGCAGGCCGCGCCGGGGGTCCGGGTCGACCCGGAGCAGGCACTGACCGCCACCGGCGTCGGCGACGAGGCGTCGGTGGTGGCCGCGACGGCCCGACTCGCGCCGGCGGTGTCCGTGGTCAACCTGTCCCTGGGCGGGTTCACCCAGGACGACCAGCCGTCGCTGCCCCTGGCCAACGCGGTGGCCGCGCTACCCGCGACGAGCGCCGTGGTCGCGGCGGCGGGCAACGCCGGCACCAGCCGGCCGACCTGGCCCGCCGCGCTGGGCCGGGTCGTCGCGGTGGCGGCGGTCAGCCAGGGCGCCGGTGGCGTGGCACCGGCCACCTACAGCGGGTACGGGCCATGGGTCGACGTCTGCGCGGTCGGCGAGCGCCACAGCACGTACGTCGAGGGGCAATTGCCGCTGCCGGGCCGGCCGACGCGGGTGTTCCACGGCTTCGCCGCCTGGGCGGGCACCTCGTTCGCCACGGCGCACGTCTCCGGTCGGCTCGCCGCGCTGATGACCGCCGGCGGCCTGAGCGCCGACGCGGCCCGGCTGACGCTGCTCGCCGCGCCGCGCTGGCACCCCGACTACGGCGTACTCGTCGGATGAGCGCGCGGGACGCGAACGAACCAGCAGCACCGGGCGGTGGCCCCGGCCGGCGGCGGGCGCGGCGAGGCGGCGGGAACGAGCGGTCGCGGGCGGCGGAGCGGTGCCGCGCCGGCCGACGGACGGCGTCGCCGTGACCGACCCGAGCACGACCGGCCTGGTGGCCGCCGCGGCCGGCGGGGACGAGTCGGCGTGGGTGGAGCTGGTCCACCGGTACACCCCGCTCGTCTACTCGGTGATCCGGTCGTACGACCTGAGCCGCGCCGACGCCGCCGACGTCAACCAGACCGTCTGGTTGCGTCTCGTCGAGCAGCTGAGCCGGGTACGCGATCCGCAGGCCCTCGCCTCCTGGTTGGCGACCACGGCCCGACGCGAGTGCTACCGCCTGTCCCGCCTCGGCCGTCGCACCCAGCTCTTCGACCCGTACGACGACGCGCTGGACGCGTACCATGGCTTCTCCCGCACGACGGACGTGGCGGCCCCGGACGAGGAGCTGCTCCGCGCGGAGCGGCGGCAGGCACTGCGGGAGGGCTTCGCGCAGTTGCCGCCGCGCTGCCAGCAGCTGCTGGCCCTGTTGACCGCCGACCCGCCGGCCAGCTACCGGGAGGTCGCCGAACGGCTGAGCGTGCCCGTCGGCAGCATCGGGCCGACCCAGGCCCGGTGCCTGCGCCGGCTACGGGACTGCCCGGCGCTCGCCCCGTTCCTCGGCACGACCGCGACCCGGACGAACGGAGGTGAGCGCGATGGAGCCGTTGCCGCCGGCCGATGACGCGGCCCTGACCGCCGAGCTGGGTGCGGCGCTGCGGGAATCCGGGTCGGTCCCGGAGGAGTTCCTGACCGCCGCGCGGGCGGCGTTCGCCTGGCGAGACGTCGACCAGGAGGTGGCGCTCGCCGAGCTGATGTTCGACTCGGCGTGCGACACGGCCCCGGCGCTGACCCGGTCGGCCGGGTCGACGCGCACGCTGTCGTTCCGCAGTGCCGTGGTGGCGCTGGAGATCGAGGTGTCCGACGCCGGCATCGTCGGTCAGCTCTCCCCGCCCCGGGGTGGGCGGGTGTCCGCGCAGACCGCCTCGGGCACGTACGCGGAGGCGCCGGTCGACGCGGTCGGCTTCTTCTCGCTGGGCGCTCCCCCGCCCGGCCCGGTCCGGCTGCGCGCCCACACCGGCGGCTACGTGGTGGCCACCACCTGGGTCTCGCTGCGCTGACCCACCGCCGGCGCCGCCGCCAACAACCGCGACGGCTCCGCGACCGGCCCCGTCGCCCGGAACGGCGGCGCTCGCCGGGACACCCGGACCGTCCCGGCGAGCGCGCGGGGGCCGCGGGTGCCCAGGCCCGCGACCCCCGCCGGTGGCCGGGCTACTGCCGCCCGACGCCGATCAGGTACTCCACCCCACCGAGGTCGGTCCGTTCCGCCCCGCTCGTGTCCGGGCCGAACTGGGTCACGTCGAGCGTGAACTCCTTGTCCGAGGGGACCGCGGCCGCGAAGGTGAGGGAGAACTCGACCCGCTCACCCGGTTCCAGCAGCAGGTTGCCGAGGCTGGCCTTCGCCGGTTCGACGACCTCCAGTTGGTTCTTGCCGACCTCACGTACGCCGGTGCCGACCTTGCCGCCGGCCTGCCACCGCTCGAACAGAGTCGGCCCGAGGTCGACGACGACCCGGCCGCCGATGTCCTGGATCGGCTCCCCCGGCTGCGTGAAGACCAGGTCGTTCCTGGTCGGCACCCGGAGCGAGTTGCCGATGGCGAACGGCCGTACGACCGGCGTCCCGCCCGCGACGAGCCGCACCGAGTCGACGTTGCGCCAGGCGATGTTGTTGTTGTTCCGGGTGTTGGTGCTGATGTCCGGCCCTTCGAAGGTCATCGGGTCGGTGGCGGACACCCATCTGGCCAGCAGGCAGAAGTGACCCGGTCCGGGCACTCCGGTCCACGGGATCGTCACGGTCGTGGTGCCGGCGAAGGCGGTCACGCTCATCGCGCCGATCTGGGTCCAGTGCGTCGGCCAGACGGCACCGCCACCCGGCGTCGTCCGGTAGACCCGCAGCACGCCGCTGCTGGTGCCGGTGCCGTACGGGCCGGGGTTACGCAGCTTGACGAAGAGGTAGTTGGTGACGCCGACGATCGGGTTCTGGCTGACGGCGCACTCGACGGCGGTCGGGCAGACCTTGATGTCGGGGCTGGCCCACAGCGGGTTGTACGAGTGGGGCTGGACGCCGACGTCGGCGGCGACGTCCCGGATGTAGACGTCGGTGCGGGCCGCCGCCGCCTTGTCCTGCCGCGCCTCGACCGGCGCGGCGGCGGCCGTGGTGACCGCCAGCAGGGCGGCCAGCGCGGTGCCGGTGAGCACGGCCAGCGCCGAGCGACGGACACGTCTTCCTACGTTGCCCATGACAGGCTTCTCCCATCGTCGAGGGACCGCCGACCCGGCGTTGTCGCCTACCCGGCCGACGCGGTGACGTTGTTCAGGAGCGCGGGGCGGCGCGTTTGATACGTCCGGCGGGACCGGTCACCGTCAGATGGAGCAAAGAGCGACGGATCAGACGAATGTCGAACGCCTGCCGGCCCTGCCCGCGCCGCGGCGGAGCAGGAGGGCCGGTCGCGAGCCGGTGACCCGGGTATTTGAGCGCTCTGAAGGAATCGGTTGACTCCGGTCGTCGACGCTGGTGTCCGCCGGCGGCGCGGGACCCCAGCCCGCACCGCCGGAGAGACGAACCGCAACGATCGGAGGAGAGCCATGCGGAAGAGCGTGCAACGTGCGGCGGTCATGTTCGGCGTCGTCGCGGCGGCGGCAACCGCGTTCGCCGCGCCGGCCCAGGCGGACGGCCGCGGAGACTGCCCGGACGAGCATGTCTGCCTGTGGTGGGACCGGAACTTCACCGGCCTGCGCTGGCAGGGGAAGTACGACAACAGCAGTATCGGCACCGCGAACGACAAGGCGTCCTCGGCGTTCAACAACGGCAGGACCTGCTGGGTCTACCTCTGGACGGACCCCGGTTACGCGGGCACCAACCTGCCCATGGCGCTCGGGGCCTACCGGGCCTACATGAACACCGATCCCGGCCCGAGCCCGGTCGGCTCCTGGGAGGACATCGTCTCCTCGGTCCACTGGTGCTCGCCGCGCTGAGCTCACGCTGAAGAGGAAGGCTGGCTGGTGATGCGCGAGGCACGCCGAATGCGGCTCCTGGCATTGTCGGCCCTGCTGGTGGGGGTGCTCTCCGGCTGCGGGGGGCAGCCGCAGACCACCCCCACCACCGCGGCCGTGACCGAACCTCCGGAGGCGGGACCCGAACTGGCGACCGCCGCGATCGACCTGGCCACCAGCTCCGGTGCCTACCCCGACCGGAACTACGTCGTCGAACTGGCCGACGAGCGGGCGACGCAGCGCTGCGTACGCGCCGCCGGGCTCACCTGGTCCGGTTTCGTGTACCGCCCGCCACCGGGCTCGGACGAGGATCGCGCGCTGAACGTGGCAGGTCGACGGCGTGACGGGTACGGACTGGCCGATGCGGGCCGCGGCTCCGCCGGAGAGCGGCCCCGCGCCTCCGGCGGCGCCCGCCTCGACGAGGCGTTGTTCGGCCGGTCGCACAAGGTGGCACAGTTGCGGGTCCCGGGGGCCGGAGAGGTGGGGTATCCCGTGGAGGGCTGCACCGCCCGGGCGCACGCTGTCGTGTTCGGGGATGTCACCACCTGGGCCCGGGTGACCTTTCTGCCGTCGGGGATCAACATGACGCTCGCCCGGACAGTGGCC
The DNA here is from genome assembly GCF_003027925.1 of Micromonospora sp. RP3T. GTDB lineage: Bacteria > Actinomycetota > Actinomycetes > Mycobacteriales > Micromonosporaceae > Micromonospora. The sequence continues at coordinate 111,275 of NZ_PYPS01000003.1, read as the reverse complement.
GCCGATCCGCGGCTACAGGCGCCCCTGCGGGAGTGGGGCCGGTGCATGGCCCAGCACGGTCTTCGGTACGAGAACCCCAAGGAGCTACGGAAACATCTGGTGTCGCAGAAGGTGGACCGGAAACGAGAGATCGCCATCGCGATCCAGGACGCCGACTGCAACCGGGCTGCGGGGCTCGCGCGGACCGAGCTCGACCTGCGGCGGGCCGCCGCGCGGGCGTTGCCGGCGGACCAGCGCGCCGAACTGGCCGGCTTGGCGAGCGCCCTGGACGAGGGGGTGCGGCGGGCGCGGGCCGTGCTCGGTGATCCGCAGGTCGACGCCGCACTCTCGCCGGCCCACGACGGCACCCGGCCACCTGCCTGAGTCAACGGCAGGTGGGAGTCGCGCCGCCGTCCGCCAGCAGGCGCCGGACGGTTCGCGCCTCCGGGCTGCCCAGCCCCTCCAGGATCGCCAGCGCCTCCTGCCACGACCGGACAGCATCGTGACGCCTCGCCCGCGCCATCTCGTTGACACCGCTGTTGATCAGAGCCTGCGCCTGCAGGTAGCGATCGCCGAGTGGCTGGAACAGCTGCACCGCCTGGCGGAAGCACCGGGCCGCCAGGCCGTGGCTGCCGAGTCGGGCGTGGATGTGGCCCAGGCTGTCCCAGGCGCATGCCTGACCATGCGTGTCGCCGAGCCGGCCGAGCCAGACCCGAGCCTGCTCGCAGGAGGAGAGAGCGTGCCGGTGTCGTCCGAGCAGGGTCTGTTGCCAGCCGATGTCGTTGAGCGTGGAGGCGGCGCCGCTGAGGTGGCCGGCGGCGAGGAACAGGGCCAGTCCCTCGCCGTTGCGGCGGAGCGCTTCGGCGTAGCGGCGGCGGCGCTGCGCCACGAGAGCCAGACCGTTCAGTGCCCGGGCCTGCCCCAGGGGGTCACCGAGGCGCCGGTCCAGGCGCAGGGAACGGCGCAGATGCACCTCGGCTTCGGCGTAGCGGTGCAGGCGGAGCAACGCGCGTGCCGTGCCCCGGTGCGCGAGCGCACGCGCCGCACCGTCACCGAGGCATACCGCCGCGCGCAGCGCGATGCGCGCGACGGTGGCCTGGTCGTGCCAGTGCCCATGCCGCTGCAGATAGGTGGCCAGAGCGGCGGCGATCAGCCCGGCCGCCGGGTGGGCACCGGTCGCGTGGGCCTCTCGCGCAGCGCTCACCAGTACGGCCCGGTTGGTGTCCAGCCATTGCCGGGCCGCACCGACGTCGTCCAGGACGACCGGGCACACGTCCGGCCCGGCCGGCGGCACCGGCGGCATCTCGCGGTGCGGTTCGAGCAGGCGTGCGGCGGCGACGGCAGTGCCGGCGTAGTGCGTCAGCAGCCGGTCACGCGCGGCGCTCCGCTCGGCGGCGGTCTCGCTCGCGTGCAGCAGTTCGGTGGCGTACCGGTGGAGAACGTCGTGCTGCCGGAAGCGTCCAGGCGCTGACTCGTCGATCAGGTGCAGGCGGGCGAGGGTGGCCAATGCCCGCTCCGCCTGCGCCGGGGACATCCCGGCCACGCTGGCGGCGGCCGGCACCGTGACCTCCTGCCAGGGCTGGAGCGCGAGCAGCCGGAACAGCCGTGCGGGTCGATCCGTCAGCGTCCGGTAGGACCAGGAGAGGACGGTGCGGACGTCGGTGTGGGCGTCGCCGCCGTCGAGGGCGTCGAGTGTCCCGGCGGCCAGCAGTTCCGCGGCCAGCTGCGGCACCGACAGCAGGGGGCGGGTGGCCAGGCGCGCGCCCGCGATCGTCAGAGCGAGCGGAAGACCGCCGCATGCGGCGACGATGTCGCCGAGCGCATCCGTCGTCGTGCCGCGACGGTTCCCGAGCCGCGAGCCCAGCAGCGCGCGGGCGGCCGGTGGTGGAAGCGGGCCGAGAGCGAGCGGCTGAGCAGCCGTGACCGCCACCAGGCCGGTGAGACAGTCGCGGCTCGTCACCAGCACCACGCTCCGGGAGGCGGCGGGCAGCAGGGGGCGGACCTGGTCGGCGGTACGGGCGTTGTCCAACACGACCACCATGCGCCGGGTGGCGAGCAGGCTGCGGTAGAGGGCCGCCAGCGCCGCCACCCCGATCGGCATCTGCGGGGACGGCACCCCGAGCGCCTGGAGGAAGTCGCCCAGCGCCACCTCGGGCGGGACCGGCACCTCGGCGGGACCGAACCCACCGAAGTCGCAGTAGAGCTGCCCGTCCGGGAACTCACGCGCGGCGCGGTGGGCCCAGTGCACCACCAGGGCCGTCTTGCCCACCCCTGCCATGCCCGAGACGACCACCACCGCCGGGCCGACCACCACCCTGTCGAGCGTCGCCAGCTCGGCCTCCCGGCCGACGAGGCGAGGCACCGCGCGCGGCACCTGCGCCGGCCGGGTGAGTCCGTCGAGGGCCCGGTCGGCCGCACCGCCGCCGAGACCCTCCGGCTCGGCTTGTCGCGGGCGGCTCAGCGCCGACACCGACGACACCGGCACGAGGTCGCCGCGCAGCAGCTTCCCGTGCAGGGCCCGGAGTTCCCGTCCCGGCTCGGTGCCCAGTTGCTCCGCCAGCAATCGGCGGGTCGCCGCGTAGTGGCACAGCGCCTCCGCGCCGCGGCCGGCTGCGGCGTACGCCCGCATCAACGCCGCCACCAGGGTCTCCACCAGCGGATGGTCGGCACTGGCCTGGAGGAGTTCGGGAAGCACCAGTTCCGGGGTGTCGAGTTCCACCGCCGCGGCCGACCAGGAGGTGAGCGCGATGATGCGCTTCTGCTGCCACTGCTCCCGCACCTGCTCGACCCACTCGCCGGAGAGGTCGGCCAACGGACGATCACGCCACAGGTCGAGTGCGGCCCTCAGCAGCTCCGCACGCTCCCGCACCGGATCGCGGCCGGGCAGGGCACGGTCGAGCAGGGATTGGAAGCGGTGCGCGTCGACAGCGTCCGGATCCACCTCCAGCACGTAGCCACCCGACCGATGGGTCAGGGCGGCGGGACAGCTGCTGAGGTCGCTGGCCGCGGCGAGCACCTTGCGGATCCGCGCCACGTAGACGTGCAGGGTGTGGCGTGCCCGTAGCGGTGGCGCCTGCCCCCAGACCCGATCGATCAGCGCCTCCGGTTGCACCGGCCGTCCCGCATCGATCGCGAGCGCCGCGAGCACCGTCCGTTGCCGAAGCGGACCCGCGTCCACTCGAACCCCAGCGGCATGCACCTGCATCGGGCCGAGAAGCCGCAACGTCAGCATGCATCGACGTTTGCACATGCCCGCACGGAACCCACTCTCCCCGGAGGCGGCCGACACCGTCGAAGGTTCGGGCGGGATCGGCCCGCCCGAACCGTTCGGGAGCGAGCCGGTCAGTGGCAGCTGGGCCCGTCCGCCGCTGACTCGTACGTGTCATGGTGCTTGAACAGCATGATTCCGGTGCCGACCTCCTGCCGGCCCAGCGGCGTGAAGTCGAGGTAGTTGTAGGTGCCGAGCACGATGTCCGGTCCTCGCCCGTACGTGGAATAGGTGTGGAAGACGTTCGAGCCGTCCCGGAAGAAGACGCTCAGCCCGTGCTGCTCACCGCTCATGTGGTGGGTAAGGCCCTCACGCTCCAGCGTCGCCTTGTCTTTGTAGTTGTACTCGACCGGGGCGACGGACTCGTCCACGGTGACCTTGAAGTCGTAGTTGAAGTCGGTGCCGAACGAGGACACCCACGGGATCGTCCAGCCCATTCGCGCCTTGAACTTCTCGATCTTCTCCACCGGCGCCCGGGAGACGGCCGCGAACGACGTGTCGCGGGAATGCAGATGCCCGAGGTGCGCCACGTTGTCGACGAGGAACGAACAGCTCACGCAGCCCTCGTCCCAGCTCGGATCGAACATGAAGTGGTACGTGATGAGCTGCCGGCGCCCTTCGAAGAGGTCGAGCAGGCTCTGCTCACCCGACGCGGACCGAAACCGGTAGTCCTTCTCGACCGGTGTCATCGGCAGGGCCCGCCGAGCCGCCGAGACTTCGTCCCGCGCGTCGGTGAGCGCCTTCTCCTTGTCGAGCAACTCGATTCGCGCGCGCAGCCAGTCCTCACGGGACACGATCTGCGGACCACTCATCCGGCCTTCTCCTCCCTTGCAGGGTCGGCGACCCTGCCGAACGGGCTCGGCGCCCGGATCGCGTCGCCACTGGGCGCATCGAGGTGCCCCTGGGCATCGGCGTCGCCCTGGGCCCGGGCCTCACGGCCGGGAGCGCGATCCGGTACGACGCGGGCGCGATCACCAGCGACTGGCCGAGGGCGTCCAGACTCGCCCTTCCGACCCGACACGCCGACCCCTCGCTCACCACGGAACGCGGCCCGCGACAAGGCGTCGCTTCATGCTGATCAATGCCTACCGGGGAAAGATAGTACGGGCCGGTACCCTCATCTTCTTCTGCATTGCTCAATCACACCTTCGCCGAACGGGAGCCGCGCGGACGCGGGTCGCCCGTTCTCGCAGATCAGCCAGGAATGCCACCGGCTACTGGACGACAGCCGCGGGCAACTCGTCAATGACGGAGTGGCCGGTGCCGGCGATCTGTGCTTTCGCGCCCGCCGTGGACGTGTGGCTGCTCGTCCGCGCGCTGGCGCGCAGCACCGCCGGGTCGGCCCAGGAGGCCCGAGCCCGGGGCGCCGGCGTCCGGTGGCGGCGGACTCCAGGACCATGCCGACGGCGCGGTGCCCGCCGGCCGGGTGGGGCACCCATTCGACTCAGGACTATTTCGCCACCAAGGAACAATCGAGCTAAACCGATGCAACCTGGTGCCGGCCGAGAGATTGTCTTGTCAGCCACGCTACCGAGTGTTAGCGTGCGGATACAGCTCGACCCCTTTCGGCCACCAATCAGGACAATGGCTTCCATCAACGCCACAAATTGCCCTGAACGCTTACTTCCTGCTCGCCCGTAGGAGATTCGTGTGCCATCGAAGCGACCGCGAGGATGACCGCCACCTCGGCTCGTGAATCGCCATTTACACTCGATTCCTCCCGGTCCCGCGACTTTCGCCTCTACTGGCTCGCCGGCGGCGTCAACCTGCTCGGTTCCCAGGCCTCCGGTCTGGTGCTCCCGCTGGTGGCGCTGGCGATCAGCGGCTCGCCCACCGCCGCCGGCCTGGTCGGCGGCGTCGGTCTGGCCGGACGGCTGGTCACCGCGCCGGTGGCGGGAGTCCTGGCGGACCGGTTGCCCCGCAAGGCCATGATGGTCACCGCACTGCTGGTGGCGGCCGGGGCGATCGGCATGGTCACCGCCACGCTGGCGGCGGACGCGGCCACCCTCGCCGTCCTGACCGGCGCCGCGTTCGTCGAGGGGGTGGCCCAGGCCGGCTACGAATCGGCCGGCGCGGGGGCCATCCGTCGAGTGCTGCCCGCCGACGACAAGCAGGCACTGGCCCGGCTCGAAGCGCGCAACCACGCCATGCGGATCGCCGGACCAATGCTCGGTGGCGCGCTTTTCCAGGTGGCGCGCTGGATGCCGTTCCTGGCCGACGTGATGACCTATTTAATCGCCGCTGCCTGTGTCGCCGCCATCCGGACGGATCTGTCCCCACAACGGACGGCACGTCATTCGTTCCTCACCGATCTCCGGGCCGGGCTCCGCTTCGTGTGGGGACGAAAATTCCTGCGGTTCGTCACGTTCTGGGCCGCCGGAATCAATTTCGTGCTCGGGGCGCTCGTCTACCACACCATCCTGGTCACCGGCCGTCGTGGCGACCTGCCGGTGTCGATCGGCCTGATCCTGGCGATCGCCAGCGTTGGCGGCCTGATCGGCGCACTGGCCGCGCCCGGGGTGCTGCGTCGGGTCCGCCCGGTGGTGGCCATCCCGGTCGTGTCCTGGGTGACGGTGGGCCTGGTAGCGCTCCTGGCCGTGGCCCGACAACCCTGGAGCTACGGACTCGTCTTCGGACTGATCTTCCTACTCACACCCATCGTGGCCATCGTCTTCCAGTCCCGCGCCATCACCGTCACGCCCGACCATTTCCAGGGGCGGGTGGCGACGGTGATCGGCACCACCGGTGACGTCCTGCGGGTGTTCGCGCCGATCGCCGCGGGCGCCCTGGCCGCCCGGTACGCCCCGGGCATCGCGGCCCTGTCCCTCGCGGTGCTCACGGCCCTGCTCGCCGCATACGCGACAGTCAACGTCCGGCGGTTGCGCACCAGCGCTCCGACCGTCAGGGAGGACTGAAGGATGGCCCGCCCCTTCCGGGTCTACTACCCGGCACTGCCGCTGGTGGCCGAGCACGCACCGCACCGGGCCACCTACATCGGCGACGCGGACGGTCGCTGCCAGGTCTTCGCCTGGGACCGGGCGGCCGGGGTGGCCCACCAGGTCACCGCCCGCGCGGCTGGCACCAACCGCGCGGCCGTCGATCCCGCCGGCACCGCTGTCTGGTGGTTCGACGACGACCTGACCGGGACCGGAGCGTGGCGGATCAGCGACTTCGACCATCCGGAGCGCTCATCCGAGGCGCTGCCGGGGATCGCGCCGGCACGGCCCGCCGGCCTCGCCATGACCGCCGACGGCACGGCCATGGTCGGCCTCTCCGACGAGGAAGGCATGACGCTGTACCGGTGGACCGCCGACGGCAGGGTCACGCCGGTCACCCGGATGTCCGGATACGCCCATCTGGTCGACGTGGATCCGACCGGCGACCTGCTCGTGGTCGGCCGGGACGCCGCGTCGCCGGAGGGGACGACGGTCCTCGACTCCCGCGGCGGACCGGTGGCGGTGCTGTCGGGGGGTGCGGGTCGGCGGATCTGGCCGCTGGGCTTCGCGCCCGGTTCCGGCCCCGCCCGACTGCTGCTGGTCGTCGAGGAGGACGACGAGTACGCGATCGCCACGTGGACCCGGGCCGACGGGCTGAGCCGGCACCGGTGGCGGTTCGACACCGAGATCACGGCGAGTTGGTACCCGGACGGGAACCGGGTCCTCGTCCGGCAGGACCGGCACGCCGGCAGCCGCCTGCACTGCGCCGACCTGACCACCGGCACGCTGACGGGAGTTCCCACGCCGGCCGGCAGCATCCTGGACGCGGCGGTCTGGCCCGACGGCGACGTGGCGTACGTCTGGACGGACTCCACCACTCCGCCACAGATCCGCTCGGTCGCCGGGCTGGAGTTGCCGCGGGGACCGGACGACGGGCCGGCTGACGAGGCGGTGTCGCTGGCCGAGTTCTGCCGGCGGAGCGAGGTCTGGGCGGCGGGAGCCGCCGGCCCGATCCACGCGCTGGTGGCCGCGCCCGCCGACCGGACCGGGCCGCTGCCCGCGGTCTTCCTGGTTCACGGCGGGCCCTTCCAACACGCCCGGGACGCCTACGAACCGCTGGTCGAGGTCCTGGTCCGCGCCGGCTGCGCCGTCGTGCGGGTCAACTACCGCGGGTCCAGTGGCTACGGTGCCGCCTGGCGTAACGACTTCCGGGCCGGGGTGGGGCTCACCCAGCTCGAGGATCTCGCGGCGGTCCGATCCCACCTGAGCGACCGGAGTGTGATCATCCCGCACCGGGTGGCGCTGTGGGGAAGCTCGTGGGGCGGCTACCTGACCCTGCTCGCCCTGGGCCGACAGCCGGAGCTGTGGCGGCTCGGGGTGGCGATCAACCCGATCGCCGACTACGCGGCAGCCTTCGAGGCGGCCACCCCGGCGATCCGCGCGCTCGACACGGCGCTGTTCGGCGGCACCCCGGGCGAGGTACCCCAGCGGTACGCCGAATCGTCCCCGGCCAGCTACGTCGACCAGGTACGCGCGCCCACCTTCCTCGCGGTCGCCACCGACGACGTCCGGTGCCCGCCGGCACCGGTGGAGCGGTACGCCGGAACGCTCATGCGGCGGCGGGTTCCGGTGAAACTGCTGCGGACGCGAGCCGGGCACGAGGACTTCGACGCTCGAGGTCACGTCGCCCTGATGCAGGCGGTGCTGATGTTCATGCAGCAGCACTTCGACGGCGCACGGAACGAGGGGACACCGGTCGCGCTCGCCATGGCGCGGCCGAGGGACTGACGTACCGGGCGGCGGCCTGACGGACTACCACGACGAGGGGAGGTGAAGAGCATGCGTAAGAACATCATCGAGAACGACCCGATCAGCGGCAACCGCGACCAGGGCCGTTCCGACGTCTCCGTGACGGTGACGGTCTCTGTCAGTTTCTGACGCAGCACGGTGGAGTGGGACCGACGGTCCGGGCTCTCGGCCGGCGACCTGCGGTCCCACTCCACCCCCACCCCCCACCGTCCTGCCCGAGGCATGGTGAGCAAGGAGAGACGACGTGCGGATTCTGCTGGTCAACATGCCGTGGGCGTCCATCGATGTCCCGTCCCTGGCGTTGGGGATCCTCACCAACAGCGTCCGCCGGAGGTATCCGGACGCCGAGGTGGAGGTCCTGCACGCCAACCTCGACTACGTCGACTGGGTGGTCGACCGGACCGAGTTCGGGCTACGCGACTACCAGTACTACTCGTTGTTCACCTACTTCGCCGGCTGCGGTGACTGGGTCTTCTCCTCGGCCCTCTACGACGACCCGGAGTGGCGGGTGGAGGAGTTCACCAGCCGGGTCCGCGACCAGATGTCCGAGCGGGAGTTGGCGCTCAACGTCGAACTGCACCGTTGCGCCCCCGAGTTCATCGGCGACCTCGCGGCCAGGATCCTCGAACGGGGACCGGACCTGGTGGGCTTCACCTCCACCTTCCAGCAGAACACCGCCGCGCTGGCGGCGGCCAAGCACGTCAAGCGGCTCGATCCGACGATCCGTACCGTCTTCGGCGGCGCCAACTGCGACGGCGAGCAGGGCGCGGCCCTGCACCGCAACTTCCCCTTCGTCGACCTGGTCGTGCGGGGCGAGGGCGAGGCGGCGTTTCCCGGCCTGCTCGCGGCGCTGACCGGCGGCGACCGGGCCCTGGCTGCCGTCGAGGGCCTGTGCTGGACGGACCGCGACGGCCGGCGGACCGCGAACCCGATGAGCACGAAGCCGCTGCCGCCGGCCGAGATCGTCTCCCCCGACTACACCGGCTACTTCGAGCGGCTCGCCGCGTCCCGGGCCCGCAACTGGGTCGAGCCGAAACTCGTCGTGGAGGGAGCGCGAGGCTGCTGGTGGGGCGAGAAGCACCACTGCACGTTCTGCGGGCTGAACGGATCGTTCATGGAGTTCCGCAGCAAGCACCCGGGCGCGTTCTACGACGAGATCATCGGGCTTGCCGAGCGGCACCAGGTGCTCGACATGTTCGTGGTCGACAACATCCTCGACATGAGCTACGTGTCGACACTCCTCCCTCGGCTTGCCGAGTCCGGATACGACCTGCGGTTGCAGTACGAGATCAAGTCGAACATGAAGGGCGCGCAGGTGCAGGCGCTGGCCGACGCCGGCCTGGTGAGCGTGCAGCCCGGCATCGAGAGCCTCAGCGCCCGGGTACTCAAGATCATGGACAAGGGCGTGACCGGCTGCCTGAACGTGCGGATGCTGCGCGACGCCGAGACCAGCGGCATCACCGTCGCCTGGAACTACCTCTACGGCTTCCCGGGCGAGACCGGGGAGGACTACGAGAGCATCCTGGCGCAGTTCCCGGCCCTGCACCACCTGTCCCCGGCGGGTGGCAGCAGCCGGATCGCCATCGAGCGGTTCAGCCCCTACTTCAACCGGCCGGAGCTGGGTTTCGGCGAGCTGCGACCGGCTGCGCAGTACCTCCTGAACTATGACCTGCCCGAGTCGGAACTGATGAACCTGGCGTACATCTTCGACGTCCCCCAGCGGGGCATCGGCACCGACCTGGCCGCCCGGCTCGACGCGGCGGTCACCGAGTGGCAGGACGAGTATGCCCGCAGCCGTCTCACCCACCTCGACCTCGGGCACGAGATCGTCCTGGTCAGCCGCCGTCGCCACTTCGACTGGCACGTCGTCCGGCTGACCGACGCGGGGGAGGTCGCCGCGTTCCGGCTGCTCGACCAGCCGCACAGCCTGGGCTCCCTGGCCCGCCGGCTGTCCCGCCCCGAACCGGAACTGGCGGCCCTCCTGGAACGCTGGCGGGAACTGGGGGTCGTCTTCACCGACGGCGGGCAGTTCGTGCACGTCGCGCCCCGCTCGATGAACCAGCACCTGCTGCGCATCGACCACCTGCACCCGGAACGTGTCGGCGCGCGGCCGGGGGCCGACAACGCCGAGATGCGGTCGGCCGAGCCGGCCACCCTGACCACCGTCTGAGGAGAACCACAGTGGCCATCGCCGGACCCACCCTGGCCCCCGTGCCCGTCCGTCTCGCCCACGACCACGACCGCGAGGTCGGCGACGTACCCGGAATCGACCTCGGTGTCACCGAGCTGCAGGGGTCCCCCGGCGAGGCCGTCGCCGGCTGGTTCGACGCGGGCGTCCGCCACGTCACCCTGATCGACCCGGTGAACCTGGCCGTCGAGGACGACACCGCGTCCCGCGACGCGGTCCGCCGCCTGGTGCTGGTTCGGGAGCTGACCAGTCACGGGATCGGCGTCGAATGGCGGCTGCTGCTGCCGGTCGACGGCGGGGCGGACTGGCGGGTCTTCTGCCACCTCTATCCGCCGGCCGAGCTCTCCCCGGCGGCCGGGGACGAGGAGCCGCTCGACGCGTGGCGACGGTCCTACTACATCGACAAGTGCACCTTCCGGCGCGGCCCGGGGTTCGTGCAGGTCCGCGACCGGCGGTCCAGCCGGCTCAACCTGCTGACCATCGACGACCCGGCATATCTCGCGATGCTGGCACAGGTCATGGAAGGCGCTCCGATCTCCGACATCGACCTGGACATCGCCCGCGACTTCGCGGCCGAGGGCCTGGTCGTGCAGGTGGGCACCATGCTGGTCTGGCTGCCGTATCGGCTACGTCGCTGGCCGCTGCCCTCGATGATCATCTAGTACGCCGACACGGGCGGCCGGTGACGTCCGTGACCCATGTCCCGTTCGGAGCCGCACGGTCGGTGTCATCTATCCGTCTCGGTCGATCCGACGATCGGTCCGGGCCGGCGTGCGATCGTGAGGACCGACGTGACGCAGACCAGGTGGGGGCGGCAAGTGCGCGGATCGACTTTGCGGGCGCGCCTCGGCGCGTTGCTGGTACTGCTCATGCTGGCCGGCTCGGCCACCCCCGCCGTCGCGGGCCCGGCGGACGGCTCCCCTGCCGGCGGCGCCCGGTCCGAGCGCATCGTGCCGACGGACACGCGGTCCACCAGCATCCACGACTCCGCCAACCGGGCCAGCCTGGCGGCGTCCTGGTCGACCGGACCGGTGGCGCCCGGCGACACCCAGGGCTGGGTGTGGAACAACGCCAACCCGCTCACCGTCGCGTACCAGGTGGGCTTCTCCCCCACCGGGGCGAACGCCGGGCTGCCGTGCCAGTTCGAGGTGACCCGCCGCTGGTACTCGCAACAGCCGGGCGGAGAACGACGCTTCCACTTCCAGCTCCGCAACAGCGGCGCCATCACCTGCACGACGACGGTCCTGCTGTCCGCCCAGACCTCGACGTACGACTGGACCATCGCGCCGCTCGCGCCCGGCACCTCGGGCAACTACCGGTGGGTCGAGCAGGTGGCGCCGACGGTCTCCTACCTGCTCGGGCTGAGCCCGAACGGCGCGAGCGGAGCAGCCGCCTGTCAACTCGAGATCACCCGCACCTGGTACCTCCAGGAGGCCGGCGCGGTCCGCAAGTTCGCCTTCGTGATCCGCAACATCGGCACTGTCACCTGCGGCGCGCAGGTCCGCCTGGCGCAGTTGTCCGTGCCGACCACCTGGTACGTCGGCACCCTCGCCCCGGCCGGCTCGTCCACCTGGACCTGGAACAACGCCAACCCGCTCACCGCCGTCCACCTGCTCGGCCTGTCCCCCTGGGGCGCGCAGCTCACCGACCCGTGCCAGATGGAGATCACCCGCACCTGGTACGTGCAGCGGGTCAACCCGGACGGCACCACCCAACGCCAGCTCGCCCTGACCGTGACGAACGTCGGCGCGATCAGCTGCACCGCCACGGTGTTCCTCACGCCCCTGACCACCTGAGACCGGGTGCCCCGGAACACCGCACGGCGGGCGGGTGGTGGCCCGGTCCGCGCCGTCGACCGGTGTCCGGCTCCGCCTCGTCCCGGCAACGGCGACATCGACGACTGGCACGTCTACCCGGGGCCGGACTCGCCGGCGCCGTCGAACAGCCGGATCGCCCTGCTCGGCGGGTTCGGCGGTCTGGGCGGTCGTCGCCCACGTCCCACCGCCCGCCGGTCAGCCCAGCGCGGCCACCTGACCCACCACGAACACGGCCGGCGGACGGATACCCTGCCGGGCGGCGACCGCGCCGATCTCGTCCAGCCGGGCCGGCACCTCGCGCTGCCCGGGGTGCCCGGCGTCCTGCACGGCGAGCACCGGCGTCTCCGGGGCCCGGCCGTGCTCGACCAGCACGGCGGCGATCTTGGCGATGGTGTCCACCGCCATGAGGAGCACCAGCGTGCCCCGGGCGCGGCCCAGCGCCGCCCAGTCGACAAGCGAGCCGGGGTGACCCGGCGGCAGGTGCCCGGAGGCGACGGTGACGTCGTGCGCGACGCCCCGGTGGGTCACCGGCACACCGGCCAGCGCCGGCGCGGCGAACGCACTGCTCACGCCGGGCACCACGGTCACCGGCACACCGGCCTCCGCGCAGGCCCGCACCTCCTCGTGGCCGCGACCGAACAGGTACGGGTCGCCGCCCTTGAGCCGGACCACCCGCCGGCCGGCGCGGGCGTGCGTCACCAGCGCCGCGTTGATCGTGTCCTGCGCCATCGACGGACCGCGGGGCACCTTGGCCGCGTCGACCACCAGCACGGCGGGACGCAGCCCCGCGAGCAGCCCCTGCGGGGCCAGCCGGTCGACCACCACCACGTCCGCGGCGTCCAGCAGGGCCTTTCCGCGTACCGTGATCAGGTCGTCCGGGCCGGGCCCGCCGCCGACGACCGCGACCGACCCCGCCGTCGCCTCGTGGTGGTGATGGTGGCCGTGGCCGTGGCCGTGGTGGTGGTGACCGTCGACCGGGTCGTCCGGGTGGTCGTGCGGGCGCTGCGGACGGCCCACCTTGTCGGCGAAGCCCGGCATCAACACCCGGTACGCGCAGGTGTCGCAGTTCATCCGGATGTCCCCGGCCAGCGCCTCGGCGTGCCGTTCGAGCACCAGGTCGGCCAGCGCGTCGCAGTCGCCGATCACCTCGGCCACCCGCACGTCCAGATCCGGGTGCGCGGCGGCGAACTCGGTCGACCGGGCGACGATCCGGTCCGGCAGCACCCCGGCGAACAGGAAGTACGGCGCCACCACGATCCGCCGCGCCCCGAGCCGGCGCAGCCGCTCCAGCACCGCCGGCACGGACGGCTCCGCGAGGGAGATGAACCCCGGCTCGACACCGGCGTAACCGCGTCCCTCCCAGAGCAGCCGCGCGACCTTCGCCACCTCGGCGTTGGCGTCCGGGTCGGTGGAGCCCCGGCCGATCAACGCGATCCACGTACCGGCCCGGTCGGCGCCGGCCAGCGCGGCGTCGATCCGCTCCTCGATGGCGGCGTGCAGCAGGGGATGCGGGCCCAGCGGACGGCCGTAGCGGTAGGTCAACCCGGGGTGGCGCTGCTGCTCGCGGGCCATCGCGGCGGGGATGTCGCCCTTGCCGTGCCCGGCGGCGGTGAGCACCAGCGGCAGCGCCACCAGCGCCCGGTGTCCCCGCTGCGCCAACGCGGTCACCGCGTCGGTCAGCGGCGGACGGGACAGCTCGATGAAGCCACCCTCGACGTCTGCGACGACACCGCGTCGACGAACCCGCTCGACGAGCGCGGCGAACTGGTCGACCCCGGCCGCGCTGCGCGTACCGTGCCCGACGATGACCAGAGCGGTCATGGCATCTCCTCGATGTAGAGCAGGGCGTTGAGGGCGGCGGCGGCAACCGCCGAACCGCCCTTCTCCCCCACGTTGGACACGGCGGGCAGGCCGCTGGCCCGCAGCGCCGCCTTCGACTCGGCGGCGCCGACGAAGCCGACCGGCATACCGACGACAAGCGCCGGCGCGGCGGCCAGCGTGAGCAGTTCGACAAGCGCGGTCGGCGCGCAGCCGACCACCCAGACCGCGCCCGGACCGACCCGGTCCAGGGCGATCCGCACGGCCGCCGCCGACCGGGTGATCCCGGCGGCCCGGCCCAGCTCGGCGGCGGCCGGCTCGGCGACCGGGCAGACCAGGTCCAGGCCGGCCCGGGTGATCCCGGCGGCGACCATCGCCACGTCGGTCACCACTGGCACGCCGGCGCGCAGCGCGGCCAGCCCGGACGCCAGGCCCGCCTCGTCGCAGACCAGCTCGTCGACGTACGCCAGGTCGGCGCTGGCGTGCACCACCCGCTCGGTCACCGCGCGGGTCAGCGGCGGCAGGTGCGTGAGGTCGACCCGCTCGCGCAGGATCCGGTACGACTCCGCCTCGATCGGGTGCACCACCCGGTTCACGGCTGCTCCCCGGTGCCGGCGGGCAGCGTACCGGCGTAGCGGCGGTCGTAGCCGCGCAGCTTCCACAGCGCGACCGCGCCCACCCAGGAGGCCACGAAGAGGCCCACCACGACGTACCCGAGCTGCTCGAAGTGGTCGGCGACGGCGGCGTACCCGGCGAGCGCGGTCATCCCGAGTTGGTCGACCAGCAGCCCGGCCAGGTAGACGCTGGCCACCACGGCGCCCACCAGCACCGTCATCGCGGTGGTGGCCAGGTTGTAGAAGAGCCGTCGGGCCGGCTGCCGGTACGCCCACGAGTAGGCGCGGCTCATCAGCAGACTGTCCGCGGTGTCCATGGCGGACATCCCGGCGGCGAAGAGCAGCGGCAGGGTGAGCAGGGCCAGCACCGGCAGGCCCCCGGCGGCGGCGGTGCTCGCCGACAGCGCCAGCAGGGTCACCTCGCTGGCGGTCTCCAGGCCGAGGCCGAACAGGAAACCGACCGGGGCCATGTGCCACGAGGAGCGCACCAGCGCCCGGGCCCGACCGCCGAGCACCCGCTGCATGAGCCCCCGGTTGAGCAGGTGCAGGTCCAGCTCCCGCTCGTCCAGGCCACCGTGGCGCAGCCGGCGCCACAGCCGGGCCAGCCCGCTCAACACCACCGCGTTGAGCACCGCGACCAGCGCCAGGAACACGGTGGCGGTGACGATCGCGACGGTGGCGCCCAGCTCGCGGGCCCGCACCAGCCCCGCGCCGCTGAGGTTCGTCGAGGCCAGGCCGACGACCAGGGCCAGCAGCAGCACCACCGCGCTGTGCCCGAGGGCGAAGAAGAAGCCGACGCCCACCGGCCGCCGACCGCGCAGCAGCATCAGCCGGGTGGTGTCGTCGATGGCGGCGATGTGGTCGGCGTCGAACGCGTGCCGCACCCCGAGCACGTACGCCAGGGTGCCGGCGCCGGCCAGCCCACCGGCCGCCACGGGCTGGTTGTTCCAGTACAGGTAGAGGCTCCAGCCGGCGACGTGCAGCATGGCGACGGCGAGCACGATGCCGCCGAGGCGGACCCGTTCGGCGCGGCTCCACCGGCCGACCGGGGGTGCGGTGCTGACGGCGGTCGTACTCATCGGGTTCCTCCACGTTCGTCGGGACCGGTGACCCGGATCGCGTCCACCGGGCAGATCTCCACGCATTCCAGGCAGCCGGTGCAGCGGTCGGCCCGGACGGTCAGGCCGCCGGCCACCGGCCGGATCGCGTGCGTGGGACAGGTGAGCAGGCAGGCGCCGCAGCCCTGGCAGGCGCCGATGGTCACGAGCGCCACCGGTACCCCCGGGGCGTGACCATCCGACCGGCGACCAGGCGGGTGTCGCTGCTGCCCACGACGACCACGCTGAACATGTCGACCACCTGCGGATCGAGGGTGGCCAGGGTGGCCAGGTGCACCCGCTCGCCGGCGCGGCTGGCGTTGCGCACCACGCCGACCGGGGTGTCCGGTGAGCGGTGCGCGGCGAGGATCGCCAGGGCCCGGCCGAGCTGCCAGTCACGGGCCCGGCTGCGCGGGTTGTAGAACAGCGCCACGAAGTCGCCCTCGGCCACGGCGGTCACCCGCCGCTCGATGACCTTCCAGGGGGTGTGCAGGTCGGACAGGCTCAGGTACGCGTGGTCGTGGCCGAGCGGGGCGCCGAGCAGCGCGCCGGCGGCCAGCGCCGCGGTCACCCCGGGCACGCCGACCACGTCGATCCGCTCGTCGGCGTACTCCAGGGCCGGGCTGGCCATCGCGTACACCCCGGCGTCGCCGGAGCCGATCAGCGCGACCGCCCGTCCGGCGGCGGCCTCGGCGACGGCGGCCCGGGCCCGGGCCTCCTCCGCGCCCAGCCCGCTGGCCAGCACGCGGGTGCCCGGGCGCAGCACGCCGCGCACCTGGTCGACGTACTGGTCCAGGCCGACCACCACGGCCGCCCGGCGCAGCTCGGCGACCGCGCGGGGGGTCCGCAGGTCGGCGGCGCCCGGCCCGAGCCCGACCACGGCCAGCCGGCCGCGCGGCGTGTGCCGGGCCACCGCCACGGTGGCCATCGCGGACGCCGTCTTGGGCACCAGCAGTTCGGCGTCGCCGGACCGGCCGTCGACGTCGAGCAGCGCGGCGGCCTCCGCGACGCTGGGTGTGCCGACCGCGGCGCGCACCACCTCGCTGGGGTGCGGCACGTCGACCGCCGCCAGCGTCACCGCCGGATGCGTCACCAGCGGTACGCCCAGCGCGTCCGCGGTCGCCACGATGCCCGCCTCGTCGGCCTTGACGTCGACGCTGGCCAGGCAGCGCAGGCTGGCCGGACTGAGCCCCGCCGACGTCAGCTCCCGGTGCAGCAGCTCGCGCACCTCGTCGGCGGGCACGCCCCGGCTGGCCCCGACGCCGGCGACCAGTGACGGGGGTCGCAGCACGGCGGTCCGATCGTCCGGCGGCACCAGCCGGTCGGTGACCAGCAGCCGGTAGCCGGCCGGCGCGACGTCCGCGACGTCCGCGACGCCGGCGACGTCCGCGGCGGACGGGCGGACGTTCGGCGGCAGGGCGGGCAGTGGCCAGTCGGCGTCGGCGACCAGCCGGACCGGTTCGCCGTCCAGCACGGCCCGGGAGACCGCGGCGACGGCCCCCTCCACCGGCCAGCCCAGGGTGTCCAGGCCGGGCAGGCCGACCGCGTCGGTGGCGGTGGTGACCACCGGCCGGGCGTCCACCAGCGCGCCGACCGCCTCGGCGAGGGCGTTGCCGCCGCCGGCGTGCCCGCCGAGCAGCGCCACGGCGTGCCGGGCCGCCTCGTCGACGACCACGACGGCCGGGTCGGTGCGCTTGTCGCCGAGCAGCGGCGCGAGGATCCGGACCACCGCGCCGGTGGCCAGGAAGGCGATCACCGCGTCGCAGTCGGACCAGGCCGTTCGCAGTGCGTCGGCGAAATTCTCCCCCGGCACCAGCCGGGCGTGCGGCCAGGCGGCGGCGACGGTCCGGGCGTGGCGTCGGCCGGCGGCGGTGGCCGCGACGAGCCCGATCCGGGCGTGCGAGGTCAGGTGGTGCACGTGCGCTCCCCGGTGAGGACGACCACCGGGTTGGTGGCCGCGAGACGGATCGACCCGCCGGGCAGGTCGGCGAGGCGGGCGGCGGAGAGCTGGCTGCCCCCGGCCCGGTAGCCGGCGGCGCGCAGCAGCGCCATGGCCGGCGCGACCCGGTCCAGGGCGACCAGCGTGAGCACCACCCGGTCGGGGCGGCGGGCCAGCACGGCGGCGAGGACGTCGGTGCCCCCGCCGCCGACGAAGACCGCGTCCGGGTCGGGCAGGCCCGCCAGCACCGCCGGGGCACGCCCGACGACCAGCCGTACGTCGACGGCGTGCGCGGCGGCGTTGGCCCGGATCGTGTCGGCGGCCCCGGCGTCCCGCTCGACGGCGAGCACCGCCGCACCGAGCAGGGCGCACTCGACGCCGACCGATCCGCTGCCCGCGCCGACGTCCCAGACCAGCCGGCCCAGCCGGGGCCGCAGCCGGGCTACGACGAGGGCGCGTACCTCCGACTTGGTGATCATGGAGTCGCGGTGGGCGTAGGCGCTCTCCGGCAGGGCCCACCCGTCGACCGGCGCGGCGGCCGGCTGGTTGTCCCACCGCATCCCGCCGGAATCGGGCGCGGCGACGCTGAGCAGCACGTGCGGGTCGGCCCACGTCCCGGCGGCGGCCTGGGCCGGGGTGACCTCGCGGATCCGTTCGGCGTCGGTGCCCAGGTGCTCGGCGACCAGCAGCCGGCGGGACCAGCCGACCAGCCCGGCGCCCAGCTCGGCGGCCCCGGCGCCGGGGGCGGTGAGCACCGCCACCAGTGGCAGCGCCCGGCAGGCGTTCAACGCCGGCCGCGGGTCCCGCCCGTGCGCGGTGACCACCGCGGCGCCGTCCCAGGGCAGCCCGGCGCGGGCGAACGCGGCGGCCACGCTGGACACCGCCGGCACCACCCGCAGTGGCAGCCCGGCCGCGCGCAGCCGGCGGACGATGCCGAACAGGCCGGGATCGCCGCTGGCCAGCACCACGGCCGGTACGCCGGCGGCGACGGCGGCGGCCAGCCGGTCCACGGCGGGGGCGAGCGGCCCGAGGACGACGGTGGCCGCGCCGGGCGGCACGGGCACCGCGGCCAGGTGCCGGGCCGCGCCGACGACCAGCCCGGCGGCGGCGAGCGCCGGTGTCAGGGCGGGATGCGCCGGCGCACCGGCCGCGTCCAGGCCGACCACTGTCACCGTGCTCATCGCGCCCACCGGCCGGTGGCGGCGACCGTGCGACTCCCGGCGAAGTCGACCATCGCCACGTCCACCGTGACGGCGTGCCCGGCGAAGCGCAGCAGCACCTGCCGGACCCGCTGGCAGAGCAGGTCCCCGGCCGGGCCGAGCAGCCCGGCGGCCTCCCACAGCTCGTACGCGTGCCGGCCGGTGTTCGCCCCGGTCACGGTGGCGACCAGTGCCGGGTCGCCCCCGGCCTCGGCGGTCACGGCGCCGAGCAGCGACAGGTCCACGGCCGAGCGGGTGTAGTGGGTCATCAGGACGCCGGCGGCGAGCTTGGCCAGCTTGCCGGCCATGCCGACGAACACCACGCCGGTCAGGCCGACGGCGGCGGCGGCCCGGACCGCCGCGCCGGTGAAGTCACCGACCTCGACGAAGCAGACCTCGGGCAGCTCCGGCAGCAGCGCGCGGGCGGCCCGCTCGGTACGCCCACCGGTGCAGAGCACCACGGTCCGCTCGCCCTGCGCGGCCATGACGTGCACGGCCTGCACGACGCTGGCCCGCCAGGAGGCGGTGGAGAAGGGCCGGACGATCCCGGTGGTGCCGAGGATCGAGATGCCGCCGAGGATGCCGAGCCGCCGGTTGGTGGTCTTGCGGGCCATGATCTCGCCGCCGGGGACGCTGATCACCACCTGGACGCCGACCTCGGCCAGGTCGACCACCTCGGCCACCGCCGCGTCGATCATGCGGCGTGGGGTGTCGTTGATCGCCGGGCCGCCCACGGCGAGCCCCAGGCCGGGTTTGGTGACGGTGCCCACGCCCGGCCCGCCGGCCAGGCGCAGCCCGGGGGCGTCGGTCCAGTCGACGGTGGCGGTCAGCTCCGCGCCGTGGGTGACGTCCGGGTCGTCACCGGCGTCCTTGACCACGACCGCCTCGGCGCGCCGTGGCGGGACGCCGGTCAGCTCGCAGCGGGCGACCGGGAAGCGGACCCGTCGGCCGGCCGGCAGCCCGATCTCCACCTCGGGCTGCCGCACGCCGGTGACCAGCGCGGTCACCGCGGCCTTCGCCGCGGCCGTCGCGCAGGCCCCGGTGGTCCAGCCGGTACGTAACGCGGTGGGCCGCACCTTCGCGGTACGCGGCAGGTCCGGCTCCCGCAGCGGCGGTTCCGGGTACGTCACCGGGAACCGTCCGTCGGCCCGGTGGGGCGGGCCGCGGCGCGGCGGCGCAGTTCAGCCCGGGCGGCCGGCTCCGCGCGCCGGTAGGTGTGGAAGTGCCCGGGGTGGTAGAGGTGGGAACGCGTCCCGGCGGCGGCCAGCGCCGGCCCGACCAGGAAGAGCGTGTGCTTCCAGAGCCGGTGCTCCTTGACCGTCGCCGCCAGGGTGCCCACCGTGCAGCGCACCACCAGCTCGTCCGGCCAGGTCGCCCGGTACGCGACCACCGCCGGGGTGTCCGCCGGGTAGCCGCCGGCCAGCAGCTCGGCCTGCGCCTGGCCGGACCGTGCGGCGGAGAGGAACAGCGCCATCGTGGTGCCGTGCCGGGCGAAGTCGCGGACCCGTTCGCCGGGCGGCATCGGGGTCTTGCCGCCTTCGAGACGGGTGAGGATCACCGACTGGGCGACCTCGGGGACGGTCAGTTCGCGTCCGGCGATCGCGGCGACGGCGGTGAACGACGAGACGCCGGGAACGATCTCGACGGCCAGACCGAGCGCCCGGCACAGGTCCAGTTGCTCCTGCACCGCGCCCCAGAGCGCCGGGTCGCCGGAGTGGATCCGGGCCACCGTCAGCCCGCGCCGCGCGGCCCGCTCGTACAGCGGCAGCACTCCCTCGACGGGCAGTTGCGACGAGTCCACGATCTCCGCGTCGGCGCGGGCGTGGCCGAGCACGTCGGCGTGCACCAGGCTGGCCGCCCAGATCACCAGGTCGGCGTCGGCGATCACCCGGGCCGCCCGCAGGGTCAACAGGTCCGCCGCGCCGGGGCCGGCCCCGACGAACCACACCTTTCCGGAGCTGGTCACAGTTTTCCTCCTCGGCGGTCCCGGCGGGCGGGAACCAGCAGCGTCGACAGGTACGGCAGGTCGTGCGCGGCGTCGTCCACCGCGCCGATCCGCTCGTCGGGCAGCCCGAGGCCGCACCCGAGCACGGCGTCGCCGAGGCGGCCCTGCCGGCGCAGCTCCCCGACCAGCTCCGGGTGCCGCCGCCAGCCCTTGTAGGCGACCACGGTGCCGGGGCCGGCCAGCGCGTCGGCGAAGAGCGCCAGCCCGGCGGTCGCCGGGAGCAGGGTCAGCGGCTCGCGTCCCTCGCAGAGCGGGGTGCCGCTGCGCGCGGCCAGCTCCTGCATGGCGGTGATGCCGGGCACGGTGGCGACCCGCACCGCCGGGCGCAGCGCGCGGACGCTCTGCGCCAGGTAGCCGAAGGTGGAGTAGACGTTGGGGTCGCCGATGGTGGCGAAGGCGAGCGCCCGCGCCCCGGCGTCGACCGCCTCGACCACCACGCGGGCGGCGGCGTCCCAGGCCGCCGCGCGCCGGGGGCTCACCCCGCCCCGGTCGTCCAGGGCGAACGGCAGCCGGCGCAGCCGGTCCGCCCCGACGTGCGCCAGCACGGTCCGCTCGGCCCGCCCCGTGCCCTCGGCCGGGTCCGCGCCGTCCGCGGTCCGGTCCGCCATCACGGGTACGAAGACCAGGTCGGCCGCGCGCAGCACCCGCACCGCCTTGAGGGTGAGCAGTTCCGGGTCGCCGGGCCCGACGCCGACCCCGGTCAGCACCGCGTCGACCGGCGCGGCGGCTCCGGTTCCGGCGGTCATCGGCACGCCTCGACCAGGCGCCGGGCGGCGTCCGGATGGCCGGCCCAGTGGGTGTGCAGGTAGGAGGCGTGCACCCGGCCGGCCACGAAGCCGTGCGCCGCGCCGTTCCAGCGCCACGCCGGCCGCTCGCCGTGGCCGGGGTCGGTGGTGGTGCGGTGGAACTCGTGGCCGCGTACCGCGTCGCCGGTCCGGGCCACCGGGGAGTTCGCGGCGGCGACCGCCTCCCGGTAGCCGAGGGTCAGCCGACCGGTCATCCGGGCGGTCAGGTCGAGCCGGCCGCACATGGGCGCGCCGTCCAGGGACCGGCCGAGGTAGAGCAGCCCGGCGCACTCGGCGACGATCGGGCCGTCGAAGGCGGCCACCTCGGCACGAAGTGTGGCGTTGCCGGCCAGCGCCTCCGCGTACGCCTCGGGGAAACCGCCCCCGACGATCACCGCGCGGGTGCCGGCGGGCAGCGCCGGGTCACGCAGCGGGTCGACGGTGACCACGTCGGCGCCGGCCGCGGTGAGCAGTTCGGTGGTCTCCGCGTACGAGAAGGTGAAGGCCGGACCACCGGCGACCGCGACCAGCGGACGGTCCCCGCCGGCCGGGCCGCCGACGGCGGCGACCGGATCCCAGGCGGGCACCCGCAGCGGGGCGGCGGTGCGGGCCAGGTCGAGCACGGCGTCCAGGTCCACCGTGGACTCGACCAGTTCGGCGAGGGCCGCGACGATCGCGAGCGACTCGGGCGCCCGCTCGGCGACCGGGACGAGCCCCAGGTGCCGGGCCGGGGCGGCCACCTCGGCGGCCCGGGTGACCGCCCCGAGCACCGGCACGCCCACCTCGGCGAGCGCGTCGCGCAGCAGCGTCTCGTGCCGGGGCGAACCGACCCGGTTGAGGATCACCCCGCCGATGCGCACCGTCGGGTCGAAGGCGGCCATGCCGAGGGTGAGCGCGGCGGCCGACCGACCCTGCGCGGTGGTGTCGAGCACCAGCAGCACCGGCGCGTCGATCAGCCGGGCGACGTGCGCGGTGGAGGCGAAGTCGCCCCGGCCCACGGCGCCGTCGTGCAGGCCCATCACGCCCTCGACCACGGCGACGTCGGCGGGCGTGGGGACGCTCGCGCCGTGCCGCAGCAGCGGGGCGATCCGGTCCGCGCCGACCAGGAAGGGGTCGAGGTTGCGGCCGGTCCGGCCGGCGGCGAGCGCGTGGTAGCCGGGGTCGATGTAGTCCGGACCGACCTTGTGCGGGCTGACCGTCAGGCCACGACGGCGCAGCGCGGCGAGCAGCCCGGTGGCCACCGTGGTCTTGCCGTGCCCGCTGGCCGACGCGGCCACCACCAGCCGGGGCAGCGCCCAGGGCGTCGTCGGGCCGGTCACCACTCGATACCCTTCTGGCCCTTCTGACCGGCGTCCATCGGGTGCTTGACCTTCGTCAGTTCGGCGACCAGGTCGGCCGCCTCCACCAGCCGGGGGTCGGCGTCCCGTCCGGTGATCACCACGTGCTGGAAACCGGGCCGGTCGGCGAGTGTGGCGACCACCTCGTCGACGTCCACCCAGCCCCACTTCATCGGGTAGGTGAACTCGTCCAGCACGTACAGCCCGTACCGCTCGGCGGCCAGGTCGCGCTGGATCTGCCGCCAGCCCTCCAGCGCGTCGGCGGCGTGGTCGGCCGTACCGTCGCGCTGGATCCAGGACCAGCCCTCGCCCATCTTGTGCCAGGCCACGGATGAGCCCTGACCGGTGCGCTCGTGCACCTCGCCGAGCGCCCGGAAGGCGTTCTCCTCCCCCACCCGCCACTTGGCGCTCTTGACGAACTGGAACACCCCGATCGGCAGGCCGGCGGTCCAGGCCCGCAGCGCCAACCCGAACGCGGCCGTCGACTTCCCCTTCATCTGTCCGGTGTGGACGATGAGCAGTGGCCGGTGCCGCCGCTGCCGGGTGGTCAGCCCGTCGTCGGGCACCGTGCTCGGCTTCCCCTGTGGCATCAGCGATCTCTCCTCGTCGGCACTCCGGTCGGACGGTCGGTCATGGGCGCGCGTCGTCCGCTACGCACGGGCAGGGCCGCGGGCGGGCGGCCGGGTGACCGCGTGCAACGGGTGGCAGGGGGCGTCGAGCTGGGTGGCCAGGCGGTGGGCCAGGCGCAGGCGGACCGGACCCGACTCGCAGTCGACGACCACGCAGGGGACGCCGGTGGCGGCGAGCATCGTCGCCGCCGTGGCCGCCCGCTCCAGCGGGCACCGGCCCGCGGTGGCCCGACCGTCGGTGACGACCAGCACCAGCGGGCGGCGCCTCGGGTCGCGCAGCCGTTCCCGGCGCAGCAGGTCGGCCGCGGCGAGCAGGCCCTCGGCCAGCGGGGTACGCCCACCGGTGGACATCTCGGCCAGCCGGATCGAGGCGGTCAGCACCGACGAGGTGGCCGGCAGCAGGGTGCGTGCCCGGTCACCCCGGAAGGCGATCACCGCCACCTTGTCCCGCCGCTGGTACGCGTCGGTGAGCAGGGCGAGCACGGCGTCCTTGACCGCCGTCATCCGCTCGCGGGCGCCCATCGACCCGCTGGCGTCCACCACGAACAGCACCAGGTTGCCCTCGCGTCCCTCGCGGACCGCCTCGCGCACGTCGTCCGGGCGCAGCCGCAGTGGGCCGGTGAGCCGACCCCGGGCCGCCTGGTGCGGCGCGCCCGCGCGGACCGTGGCCGGCAGGTGCAGCGCGGCCACCCGACCGGCCGGCACCCGGGCGCCCGTGGTGCGGCCCCGCCCGGTGCGGGCGCGGGACCGCCGACCGGGCACCCCGTCCCCCACCCCGGGCGCGGTGAGCAGCCGCGCCGTCAGCCCACCCCGGGGTACGGCCACCGGCTGACCGGCGGCGGCGTCGCCCGGACGCGGCCGACCACGACGCTGGTCGTCGACGTCGCCGTCGCCGGGCCCGCCGCCCTCGGCCCACCCGGGCCGGCCGTCCGCCGGCCGTCCGGCGGGACCGTGCGACCCGTCCCCGGCGGACGGCTCTCCGTCGGGTCCGCCCCGGTCGGCGTCGGGTCCACGACGCTCGGCGTCGACGGTCTCGCGCCCGCCGGAACCGTGCCGCCCCGGGCCGGCCCCGTCGGGACCACGACCGTCCCCGGCCGCCGGGTCTCCGCCGCGCCCGTCCGGGCCGCCCCCGCCGAAGCCGGGACCGTCCCCCGCCGCCCCACCGGGACCGCCCGGACCGCCGGAACCGCCCGGACCGCCGGGACCGCCCGGACCGCCGGAACCGCCCGGACCGCCGGAACCGCCCGGACCGCCGCCCCGCGGGCCGTCGCCGTCGGGGCCGCCGTCGTCCGGGTCGTCGGGGTGCTCGTCCTGGGCGCGCTGCAACGCCTCGTCGAGGCGCTTGTCGTCCAGGCCGGGAGTGTCGAACGGGTCGCGGCGACGCCGGTGCGGCAGGGCCAGCCGGGCGGCCACCCGCACGTCGTCGACGGTCACCCGGTCCCGCCCGTGCCAGGCGGCGTGCGCCATCGCGGTACGGGCGGTGACGATGTCGGCGCGCATCCCGTCCACGTCGAACGACGCGCAGACCTCGGCGATCTGGCGCAGCGAGGAATCCGGCAGTCGCACCCGGGCGAGCCGCTGCCGCGCGACGGCCACCTGTCGGGCGGTCCGCGCGTCGGCCTCGGCCCAGCGGGCGGCGAAGCCGGCCGGGTCGGCGTCGGCGGCCAACCGGCGACGGACCACCTCGACGCGGACCGCCGGGTCCCGGCTGGCGCCCACCTCGACGGTGAGCCCGAACCGGTCGAGGAGCTGCGGGCGCAGCTCACCCTCCTCCGGGTTCATCGTGCCGACCAGCAGGAACCGGGCGGCGTGGCTGACCGAGACGCCCTCCCGCTCGACGTGGTTGCGACCCATCGCGGCGGCGTCGAGCAGCAGGTCGACCAGATGGTCGTGCAGCAGGTTCACCTCGTCGACGTAGAGCACGCCACGGTGCGCGGCGGCCAGCAGGCCCGGTTCGAAGGCGCGTACCCCCTCGCCGAGGGCCCGCTCCAGGTCCAGCGAGCCGACCACCCGGTCCTCGGCGGCGCCGACCGGCAGCTCGACCAGCCGGGCCGGAGCGGTCTCGGCGGCGGCGCCGGCGGGGTGCGGACCGTCCGGGCAGGCCGGGTCCGGCGCGGCCGGATCGCACCCGAACCGGCAGCCCGCCAGCCGCCGCACCGGCGGCAGCAGTGTGGCGAGGGCCCGTACGGCGGTGGACTTGGCGGTGCCCTTCTCGCCCCGCACCAGCACCCCGCCGATCGCCGGGGAGACGGCGTTGAGCAGCAGCGCCAGCCGCATGTCGGCCATGCCGAGCACAGCGCTGAACGGGTAGGTGCTCATGCGCGTTCCTCCAGGTCACCCTCGCTGGCGAGGTACGTGTCGCGGAGCCGGTCCAGGGTCGCCGGCTCCGGTTCGGCCCACAGCCCCCGGTCGGCGGCCTCCAGCAGCCGCTCGGTGATGCCGCGCAACGCCCACGGGTTGGACCGCTCCAGGAAGTCACGGGTGGTGTCGTCGAAGACGTAGGCGGCGGCCAGGTGCTCGTACATCCAGTCGTCGACCACCCCGGCGGTGGCGTCGTAGCCGAACAGGTAGTCCACGGTGGCGGCCAGCTCGAACGCGCCCTTGTAGCCGTGCCGGCGCATGGCGGCGATCCACTTCGGGTTGACCACCCGGGCCCGGAACACCCGCCGGGTCTCCTCGCCCAGCGTCCGGGTGCGCACGTCGTGCGGCATCGCCGAGTCGCCCACGTACGCCTCCGGCGAGGCGCCGGTCAGGTGGCGGACCGTCGCCACCATCCCGCCGTGGTACTGGAAGTAGTCGTCGGAGTCGACGATGTCGTGCTCGCGGGTGTCCTGGTTCTTCACGGCCACCGCGATCCGGGCGAACGAGCGTTCCATGTCGGCCCGCGCCTCCCGCCCGTCGAGACCACGGCCGTAGGCGTAGCCACCCCAGACCGCGTACACCTCGGCGAGATCGGCGTCACTGCGCCAGGTGCGGGCGTCGATCAGCGGCAGCAGTCCCGCGCCGTACGCGCCCGGTTTGGAGCCGAAGATCCGGGCGGTGGCCCGCCGCTCGTCGCCGTGCTCGGCCAGGTCGGCGGCGACGTGCGCGCGGACGAAGTTCTCCGTGTCCGGCTCGTCCAGCGCGGCCACCCGCCGGACGGCGTCGTCGAGCAGCGCCACCACGTGCGGGAACGCGTCGCGGAAGAACCCGGAGATGCGGACCGTGACGTCGACGCGGGGCCGGCCCAGTTCCACGGTCGGCACCACCTCGACACCGGTGACCCGCCGCGACCGGTCGTCCCACACGGGTCGGCAGCCGAGCAGGGCCAGCACCTCGGCGATGTCGTCGCCCTGGGTCCGCATGGCGCTGGTGCCCCAGACGGACAACCCCACCGACCGGGGGTACGCGCCGGTGTCGGCGAGGTACCGCGCGAGCAGCGAGTCGGCCAGCGCCGTGCCGACGTCCCAGGCGTTGCGGCTGGGAATGGCCTTGGGATCGACGGAGTAGAAGTTGCGACCGGTGGGCAGCACGTTGACCAGCCCTCGGGTGGGCGAGCCGGACGGGCCGGGCGGCACGAACCGGCCGTCCAGGGCGCCGAGGGTGTTGGTCAGCTCGTCGGTGGTCCGCGCCAGGCGGGGTACCACCTCGGTGGCGGCGAAGCGGAGCACCGCGGCGGCGTCCGGGACGGCCCGGCCGGTCACCTCCGTGACCACCGCCTCGACCGCGTCGGCGTCCCAGCCGAGGGTCTCCATGCCGACCACCAGCCGGCGCGCCAGCGCCTCGATCAGGTCGACGGCGTCGGCGGCGGTGACCGACGGCCCGTCGACGACCTCGGTCAGCGCGGCCGGCAGGGCCATCCGCCGCCCCGGCGACGCGAGCAGCTCCTGCTCGTCGAGACCGTACGCGCCGGCGAGGGCCTGCCGCAGGCCGGGCAGGGCACGGGTGCCGCCCCAGACCTGTGGGGCGCGTAGCACCGCGAGGACCAGGTTGACCCGCGGTTCGCCGGTGGGGGCGGCGGCGAGGACGTGCAGCCCGTCGCGGATCTGCACGTCCTTGACCTCACAGAGGTAGCCGTCGAGGTGCAGCACGAAGTCGTCGAAGTCGTCGGCGGCGGGCATCGCCTCGGTGTGCAGGTCGTGGTGCAGTTCGGCGGCGCGGACCAGGTCCCAGATCTGCGCCCGCACGGTCGGCGCCTTGGCCGGGTCGAGGGCCTGCACGGTGGCGTACTCGTCGAGCAGTTGCTCCAGTCTGGCCAGGTCTCCGTAGGTCTCGGCGCGGGCCATCGGCGGCACCAGGTGGTCGACCACGACAGCGTGGGCACGCCGTTTGGCCTGGGTGCCCTCACCGGGATCGTTGACGATGAACGGATAGACCAGCGGCAGGTCGCCCAGCACCGCGTCGGGGGCGCAGTCGGCCGCCAGGCCGAGGCCCTTGCCGGGCAGCCATTCCAGGGTGCCGTGCTTGCCCAGGTGCACCACGGCGTCCGCGCCGAACCCACCGTCGGCGACCGGCGCGCCGAGCCAGCGGTACGCGGCCAGGTAGTGGTGGCTGGGCGGCAGGTCCGGGTCGTGGTAGATGGCGATCGGGTTCTCCCCGAAGCCGCGCGGCGGCTGGATCAGCAGCACCACGTTGCCGAAGCGCAGCCCGGCCAGGACGATGTCCCCACCCTCGGTGTACAGCTCGCCGGGTGGCTCGCCCCAGTGCTCCCGCATCCGCTCGCGCAGCGCGGCGGGCAGCTCGTCGAACCACCGCCGGTACGTGCGCCCCGGTATCCGGGCCTCGGCGGCGCGCTGCTGCTCCGGGGTGAGCCACTCCACGTCGTGGCCGCCCGCGGCGATCAACGCATGGATCAGGGCGTCGCCGTCGTCGGGTGGCGGGGCGTCGCCCAGGTGGTAGCCGGCGTCGGCCATCGCCGCGAACAGCCGGACGGCGGAGGCCGGGGTGTCCAGGCCGACCGCGTTGCCGACCCGGGAATGCTTGGTCGGGTACGAGCTGAGCACCACCGCGACGCGCTTGTCGGTGGCGGGCACGTGTCGTAGCCGGGCGTGGCGGACCGCGATGCCGGCCACCCGGGCGGCCCGGTCGGGGTCGGCGGCGTAGACCGAGAGCCCGTCGGCGTCGATCCGCTTGAACGAGAACGGCACGGTGATGATCCGGCCGTCGAACTCGGGGATGGCCACCTGCATGGCGGCGTCCAGCGGGGACAGTCCGGCGTCGCTGCCCGCCCACTGCTCGCGGGTGCTGGTGAGGCAGAGGGCCTGGATGACCGGCACGTCCAGCGCCGCGAGGGCGCCGACGTCCCAGGCGTCCTCGTCGCCGCCACCGGAGGCGTCAGCGGCCACCGCTCCGCCGGCGGCGAGCACGGTGACCAGCAGCGCGTCGCACCGGCCGAAGAGTCCGAGCGGACCGGCGCCGGTGGTCAACCCGCGCAGCGAGCCGCAGAAGATCGGCAGCGGGTTCCCGCCGGCGGTCCGTACCGCGTCGGCGAGCACGTCGACGAAGCCGGTGTTGCCGGCGAGCGCGTGCGCGCGGTAGAAGACGATCCCCACGGTGGGCCGGCCGGGGACGATCTCCGGATCGCCGTGCACGCCGTAGGCCGGGGTGGGCGCGGGCGGGGCGAAGCCCTCGCCGGTGAGCAGCACCCGGTCGGACAGGAACCGGGCCAGCCGGCCCAGGTTCGCCGGGCCGCCCTCGACCAGGTACGCGAGCGCCGCGGTGACCACACCGGACGGCACTGTGGAGACCGCCATCAGCTCCGCGTCGGGCAGCGCCTCACCGCCGAGCACCACCGTGGGGACGCCGCTGGCCAGCACGGCGGCCAGCCCGTCCGGCCACGTCTGCCGGCCGCCGAGCAGGCGTACGACGGCGAGGTCGACGCCGTCGACGAGCGCGGGCACCGCGTCGGCGGCGACCCGCGCGGGGTTGGCGAGCCGGTAGTCGGCGTCGCTGGCGCGGGCGGCCAGCAGGTCGGTGTCGGCAGTGGACAGCAACAGGATGCGCACGGGAAACTCCGGAGAGTGACGCCTCCGGTCGCGCGAAGGCGACCGGGGCGAAGCGGGATGGGAGCGGCGTCAGCGGATGCGGCGACCCGCGGCGCGACTCACCGGGACGCGGGCCGGCGAGCGGTCAGCGCTGGCGGCACGCGCCCCGGCCGAGGGGATCCACGATCCCGGGTGCGCCGGCACGGGGCACGCCGGCACGACCGGCGGCATGGCAGGCAACGGGTGCGGCGGAGCGTCCACCGCGCAGTTCATGACGATGCTCGTCGATGGAAGAGATTCCGTGCGTCATCGGGTCCTCCTCGGGTGTCCACGCCCTGGGGTACGTCCGACGGCCGAAGTATCCTGGCTCCCGGATCAACGCTCACCCCCGGCCTTCCAACCGCGCACGCACGGTCGTGACTCGCAAGGGGGGATCACTCCCCGGTGACAGTGGCGGGACCGCGCCGGAATCGCACCGGCTTCCTTCACTGCCGTCAGGCCGCGAATGCTGCCACACCTCACGACCTGCGGTCAACGGCACTCCACCACGGGCAACCGTTGCCCGGACCATCGAGACAGGTCGATCAGCGCCCCCGCTGCCCGCCGGGGCCACGACACTCCGGACCAGCGCTCCGCCGGGCCGTCTCGATCGCACCGCCCGGACAGGCCGCCGACCGAGAGCGATCAGGTAGCGCGAGCAGGGGCGGTCCGGCACCGCCCCTGCTGCGCGGCAACGACGTCACCTCGTGGCGGATGCGGGGTTCCAGCGGTCGTGGTGGATCGCCGCGGACAGGGGGCGGCGGTGGCGCCAGCCGTGTCGTTCGAGATCGGGCACCGCTTCGAGGTGGGTGACAGGGCCGAGGCAGAGCCAGGCGACGGGTCGGATGCCGGCCGGAGTGGCGAGCAACCGCTGGAGGAACTGCTCGCGATAGAACGACACCCAGCCGAGGCCGAGGTCTTCGGCGGTGGCGGCCAGCCAGAGGTTCTGGATGGCCAGACAGGTCGAGTACAGGCCGGTGTCGGAGATGGCGTGGCGACCCAGGACCGCCGGGCCGCCACGGTCGGGGTCGTAGGTCACCACGATCGACAGTGTCGACTCCAGGATGCCGTCGATCTTGATGCCGGAGAATCGTCGAGCGTCCGGGACGCCGAGGGTGGCGGCGAACGTGTCGCGCTCGGCACGGACATGCCGATGGAACGCTTCACGCAGGCCCCGGTCACGGATCACGATGAAGTCCCAGGGCTGGGACAGCCCGACACTGGGTGCGGCGTGCGCCGCCGCGAGGACGCGATCGAGTACGCCAGGGGCGAGGGGTTCGCCACTGAACTGGCCACGGACGTCACGGCGACGGTGGATCACGTCGTAGATGTCGCTGATCATGGGCAGGCTCCCGCTGCGCTCATGCCCCACCCGGGTGGGGCCGATGACGCGAGGCCGGTCTTCGGACTCCCAGATCAACGCCCGTCCGCCCGCCTTCCCAGCCGGTTCGGCCAGTGACTGCGCACAGGTGCGCGTGGGCGGCAGCTCCCTGGTCACCGCGGCGGGCCCGTGCCGGAGTCACACCGGCTTCCCGATTCTCCCCACCACCGGGTGGGGCACCTCGCAACAGTTCGTGCCGCTCGGCACAATACCCGTGTCCGAAACCGACCCCGGTGAGGACGGCGACGACTGTCGGACGCTGACACTCCTGCGCCGCTGACGTCCTGCCGGCCCGGACATCACTGCAGCGTTTGCGAGCCCTCCGGAGCTGGACGACCCGAGAACTCATCCCAGCCGATTTCGCGCAGCGCCCCGCCCCACCCTTTATCCGTGCTGGTCCGAGTGGCGCAGGCCAGCCGAGTGGGTAGTGCCGCAGGAGCCCGGCTCGCCACCGTTCTGACGCGGTAGACGGACCGCGAAACTCCCCTTCCCGAAGAGGGCGTGCGACCGCCGGGGCCGTTAGGCTTGGCTCGTGATTCGCGCTGTGATTGTGGACGTCGACGACACCCTGTGCCTCACTCAGGCCGCCTCGTTCGCATTGGAGAACGAAGTCCTGGCAGAGATGGGCCGGCCCCCCATACAACGGGAGGTGCATCTGTCCACCTGGGGCGAGCCACTGCTGGACGCCATGCCCCGACGTTCACCCGGCCTGGACCTGGCCCAGTTCTCGGCGCTCTATCAGGGCGCCCTGGAAGGGTACATCGCAGACGGCCGTCTGGATCTGATCCCCCCTGAGAACCTTCGCGCGTTGGACGAATTCGTGATGGCCGGCCGGTCGGTGTTCCTGTTGACCTCGCGGACCGAGGACGAGGTTCGGCACATGCTGGCACCGGATCATGTCCTGGCCGAGCGGGTCAGTGGCATCTACCACGCCGGCAACACGCTTTTCCGCAAACCGGATCCGCGCGCCTTCGATGAGTTGCTGGCAGCGACTGACATTCCACCCGGGCAGTGCGTCTACGTCGGGGATTCGCCGGGTGACGCGCTAGCCGCCGGGGGAGCCGGCATGCATTTCGTCGGCTGCCTGCAGAGCGGGGTCCGGCAAGCGGCGGACTTCGATCCCCGCTACGTCGATGCCTTCATTGACGCTTTTCCCGACATCGTCGACGCGGTCAAGCAGCTCGACCAGCATTCACTGCCGACGTCTGGTGGCTAGCGCACCGCCGGGCGCCCGATCCTCCGTCGACGACCGACCGGGCGAGCGAGGTCGCCCGGTTCGCCAGCCGGGTCGACTCACTTGAGGAGCAGGGCCGGGATGCCGTCACGGACCGGAAAGCACAGTCCACAGCGGTCGCAGCGCAGGTCCTCGCTCTCTGCCGAGTAGCTGAGGCCGCCGCGGTCCGCCGGACAGCACAGGATTTCGAGAAGCTCCTGATCGACGTTCACGATTCCTCCCAGGGTGGCGTACACGTCGCGATGGCATGCCGAACGGACCACAAGCTTCCGGACCAGGGGGCCGGCCACGGCTCGGCGGTCGTCAGCTGGGGGCCAAGGGTAGCGCGAGCTGAATGGCTTGCCTAGCTGTCCGCACTCCCCGGGGAACTGCCGAATCCCAATGGCCGAACAAAGCGGATTCCGCCCTTGCGCTGATCCAAATTTGTCGAGCGCGGGAATTGCGTCCAACGTTCCCGGGATCGAATTTTGCGTTGACCGACGTCGATAGGGACGCTAGGGTTGGCCGCGGGATGCAAGTTCCACAAAGGGTCTCAGTTGAAGGACACGCTCCGTACCCACGATGCACGACGATGATCGGGGAAACCGTATGCCGGAAAACCGATTGCACCGTCCGATGAAGTACGCGGTTTCCGTTCCTCCGCACGGCGACTACGGTGATCCGCGATTTCTGGCAACTCTCGCCAAAGAAGCCGAGGAAGCCGGCTGGGACGGCTTCTTCCTCTGGGACCATCTCGCTTTCATGCGAGGATTTGACGGCCCTATCGTAGATCCCTGGATCAGCCTCGCCGCGATTGCCGCGTCGACCACCCGCATACGGCTCGGTCCCATGGTGACACCTTTGGCGCGACGACGGCCTTGGAAGGTCGCTCGGGAGACCGTCACCCTCGACCACCTGTCGCAGGGACGACTCATCCTCGGTGTTGGGCTCGGGTACCCGGCCGATTCCGAGTTCGAGGACTTCGGCGAGGACGGGGACGAACGTGTTCGCGCCGAGAAACTGGACGAGGCCCTGGACGTCATCGAGGGGTTGTGGTCGGGGAAACCGTTCAGCTACGCGGGTCGCCACTTTCAGGTCCGAGACTGCACGTTCCTGCCCCGGCCCGTACAGGAACCCCGCATCCCCATCTGGGTGGGCGGCTACTGGCCGAACCGCCCGCCCTTCCGCCGGGCCGCCCGATGGGACGGCGTGCTGCCCGGCCGGCTCTCTCTCGAACGTCGGCGCGCCTGGACCCCCACCATGATCCCCGTCGACCAGTACCGAGAAATGGCCTCCTTCATCTCCGATCGGCGAACGAGCGACGCGCACTTCGACTTCGCCATCGGCGGGTACAGCGACGGCGATGGTGGACCCGCCGACCACGACCGGGTGAAGGCGTACGCAGACGCCGGCCTGACCTGGTGGGTCGAGAACCTGCACGGTTTCCGTGGCGACCTGTCGCAGATGCGCGGCCGGATCGCCCTCGGGCCTCCCCGGCTCTGACCGGGCCCGGAGCTCAGTCCACTTCTCGGTGGTACCAACCAGCCGTCAACGCTTCCACGGAGGACACCCATGCAGTCGGACATCGTTGAGGTGGGCACCGAACTGGTGTACCAGGACGACCGGGTCCGGATTTGGACGCTGGATCTCGCCCCCGGGCAGGAAACCAACATCCATCAGCACCCCTGCGACTACGTGTACGTCGTGCTGAGCCCCGGCCAGACGGAGACGGTTTGCATCGACGGCACGGTCCTGCCGGGCGACGACAAGGTCGGCGACGCCGTCTACCACGAGGCCGGGCTTCCTCACCTGCTCCGCAACGTGGGGCCCACACCGTATGCGAACGTCATCGTCGAACTCGTCTCCACCAGGCGGTGACGGCGTGGGTGCGGAGAACGTCTACCGGGCGCTTGTCGACAGTGAGGTCGACCTGATCACCGCCGTCCCCGACTCTTTGCTGGCGCCCCTGCACCGGTGCGCGGCCGAGCGCGACGACATCCCGTACATCCAGGTCTGCGACGAGGCGACGGCGGTGGGAATCGCCGCCGGCGCCCGCCTCGCGGGCAGTCGAAGTCTGGTGCTGATGGAAAACTCCGGATTGCGGCGGGCCTGCGAGACCCTGGCCCGATTCGCTCTCAGCCACCGTCTGCACACGGTGCTGCTGCTGGCCCGACGCGGCGCCTTCGGGGAGGCCAACTGGTGGGGCCTGCCGCACGAGGAGGGCATGCACCCACACCTGCGGATGCTTTCCGCGGCGACAGCGGAGGTCGACTCAGTTCACGCGTTGCCCGATCTGCTCAGGAAGGCGTACGACACACTCGACACCGGCCAACGCACCGTAGCGCTGATCGCCAACCCGCCGTTCATCGAAGAACTGCGGAGCCAGTAGTGCGGACCTCCGAATTCATCGCCGCCCTGCTCGACCGACTGCCGCCGGACAGCCTGCTCGTCTCCGCGCTCGGCCGCACCAGCGAGGAGTTGTATCAGCTTGCCGCACATCGCACGCTGGTCACGGACACCATGGGCGATGTCGCCGCGCTCTCGACCGGGCTGGCGATCGGCGCTCACCCGCTGGCCGTTGTGGGAGTCGACACCGACGGCAGCTTCCTGATGAACCTCTCGGTCCTGACCGCGCTGGGTGCGCGGCTGCCCGGTCTCGACAACCACACGCTGGTCATTGTCGACAACGCGCGCTACGAGTCGGCCGGTGGTATGCCGAGCCGCCTCGTCGAGCTCGACTGGCACCAGCTCTTCGGCGCGGTGGGTCTGCGTGTGGTGGGCGTCCACACGCCGAGCGACCTACCCGAGCGGCTCCCGACACCCGGCGTTGTCGTCGTGGGTCATGTCACCAATGACGACCCGGCCCCGTCCGCGACGAAGCCGGTCGACGGCGTGGAGTCCGCGTACCTGATCGAGAAGTACATCGCCCGCCGGCGCGGTGTGCCATACCGGCTGCCGGCGGTGAAGACATGAGACTCATCGCCACCGGCGACGCCACGGCTCTGTACGAGCATCCCCATCCGGGCCCTGCCCGGGTGCTGCTCTGCTCGACCGCGTCGTCCCGGCGGCTGCTGACGGACCCGGTGGTCATCGGCAGCGCCTACCGGCACCTGGTGCGTACCGCGGTGGTGGAGGCTCTGATGATGTTCCGCGCCGACCGGGCCGGCGGCGAGGTGCTGTCCACCGACCGGATGTCGGTGGTCACCATCCTCCGGGGCGGCCTGAGCTTCGGCGTCGAGGAGGCGGTCAGCACCGCCTACGGCGCCGAGGCCGACGTGAGCTTCGTCGGTACCGAACGGTCCGCGGACGCGCCGCTCAAGGTCGTGTACGAGCGCTGGGAACTTGACGCCGACCCGGTCCTCGCCGGTGACATCATGGCCAGCGGCGGAACCATGACAGCGGTGCTGTCGCGCCTCCTGGCGGCCTCGACCCCTCGACGGCGTCGACCCCGGGCGATCGTGCTGGTGGTGATCGGCTCGGCCGCGGGCGTCGACGCGGTCCAGCGCTGTGTCGCCGCCGTGGATCCATCCGAGAGGCCGCAGGTCACCCTCATCCTCTTGGAGGCCCTGTTCGTGTTGCCGACACCCGGCACAGTGCCCTTTCCGCGGTTCTCCTTCGACCTGCTCCGGTCGGCGGCCGGCTCGACGCCCGAATTCGAGGCAGCCCGCCTGGCCTCGGTCGGAAGCCTCTTCGAACGATGCGTCATCTACGACGGCGGCGTACGGGCCTTCACTCCGTCGGCCCATGTCACCGATCGCTCCTCCTGGTGGTCGACCGTTGTGGACCGAGGCGTACCGCTGTCGGCGCTCGGCAAGCACGCCGCAGGGCTGTCCTCCTACGCGCTTCCACCACCCCGATGGCGTCG
Organism: Micromonospora sp. RP3T; assembly: GCF_003027925.1. Lineage (GTDB taxonomy): Bacteria > Actinomycetota > Actinomycetes > Mycobacteriales > Micromonosporaceae > Micromonospora. The sequence continues at coordinate 75,394 of NZ_PYPS01000003.1, read as the reverse complement.
ACACCTACCCTGGGCCTCGCAATCCGGCGTTGACCTGGATCTCATCCACGACCTTGGCAGCCGCGCGCTGCGCTATGCCGAGAGAACAGCCATCGCCGACTACGTGCACGAACGGCTCGCCGGAGGACTCCACAACGATGACGCACGAGATTGACAAGATCGCCTGGATCCACCTCGCCGACGGCCGGGTGCTCTCCACCAGGTCACACGGCCGCGAACGCTACTACCTCCCCGGCGGCAAGCGGGAAGCCGGCGAGAGCGATCTCGACACGCTGGTGCGTGAGGCAAAGGAGGAACTCACGGTCGACCTCGACCCTCTCACCGCCACCTTCTTCGGCGAGTTCCGCGCTCAGGCCGACGCGCACCCGGAAGGAGTCGTGGTGCGCATGCGTTGCTACGAGTCCGCCTACCAGGGCCGCATCGAGGCGTCGGCGGAGATCGCCGAGGTGGCGTGGCTGACCTACGCGGACCGGCGCCTGACCTCACCTGTCGACCAGCTCATCTTCGACCACCTGCGCGACCAAGGACGCCTTTAGACCACAACCACAGCGCACCGTCTGGGCGTAGACCCCCACCTCCAAGGAGGAAACGTGACCATCGCCGAATGGCTCGAGCAGAACATCACCACGGACAAGCGGGCGCTCGACTGGTACACCGGGCCCGAGTGCGAGCCGCGCATCGTCCGCGCCTACAAGGAGCTGCTCAGCGGCTACGACATCGACACCTCGAAGGTCCTCAAGACGACCTGTGTGGTCGAGGACGAGCACACCGGCGTCGTCGACATTCACGACATCAACTACTTCTCGATCTGCGCACACCACTTCCTGCCCTTCTTCGGCAAGGTGGACATCACCTATGTTCCCGGCCAGCGGATCCTCGGGCTGGGCAAGTTCCCCCGGCTGGTGCAGGCGTTCAGCAAGCGGTTCCAGATCCAGGAGTACCTGGTCAAGGACATCGCGATGGAGATCATGAACAGCGGTGGCGCGCGGGCTGTGCGGGTCTCCTCGACGGGTCGGCACATGTGCATGTGCAGTCGCGGCCCGTCGGACCAGACGGCGATCACCGACACCTCGTTCGTCGCCGGCGACACCGACCTGCTGACCGAATTCGGCGCGCCGCGGTCGGTCGTCCGGCGCGGTTGATCATCTCCGCTCCTCCTGTCACCGGCCCCGTCACCCATGTGGGTCCCGCAGTCACGGTCGCCATGCGCCGCCGCTCCCGGGAAGGCCAGATTCATGCCCGTCCAGACGTCCAAGCTTTTCGAATCAGTCCTGCACGACCTTCTTCTCACCCGGACCCCACAGGCTGCGTTCGCGCAGAACGCCCAACTGCTGTTGCAGGAGCGGTACCTGGCACGGGATGCGGCCGGCCAGGTGGTGGAGACCCCGGAAGCGATGCTGCAGCGGGTGGCCCGGGCCCTCGCCCGGGCCGAACAGCCGGACGCCGCCGGGCCCTGGGCGACGGCGTTCTACGAGGTGATGGCTCGCCTGGAGTTCCACCCGGGCAGTCGGACCCTCGCCAACGCCGGCACGCACCGGCCCCAGCTGGCCAACTGTTTCGTCTTCCCGGTCGACGACTCCCAGGAAAGCGTGCTGCGGACCTTTTCCGAGTCGTCGATCGTCAAAAGTTATGGCGGCGGGTGCGGCTTCAACTACTCGAATGTCCGGCCCCGCGGCGACGACGTTCGCGGCAGTTCCGGGCTCGCCGTCGGCCCGGTAGCACTGCTCAAGCTCTTCGACGACGCGACGAAGCTGTTCCGGCAGCGCGGCCGGTACGAGAGCGGCAACATGGCCATCCTCGATGTTGACCACCCTGATGTGCTGGAGTTCGTTGCGGCCAAGCGGCAGGACGGCTGGCTGAGCATGACGAACATTTCACTCGGAGTGAGCGACGCCTTCATGCGGGCGGTCGAGGCGGACACCGACTGGACGCTGGTCAACCGCCGCACCGGCGCAGTGGTCCGGACCCTGCCCGCACGGGAGCTCTTCGCCGTGGCCTGCGACCTGGCCTGCGAAACAGGCGATCCCGGGCTGATCTTCCTCGACGCGATGAACCGGAACAACCCGCTGCGCGACTCCATGGGCGACATCGCCGCCACCAACCCGTGTGGTGAGATCGGGCTCTATCCCTACGAGGCCTGCAACCTCGGCTACGTGAACCTTCCCCGGCTGCTCCTGCCGGCGGACCGTCGAGACGCCGCCCATCTGTTCGACCTCGACCGGCTACGTGCGGTCATGGCAGCCGGCGTACGGATGATCGACAACGCCATTTCCGAGTCATGGTTCCCGGTGCCGGAGATCCGGGAGGCGGTGGGCGGCAACCGGCGTATCGGCATCGGGGTCACCGGCTGGGCGGAAAGCCTGGCCGAGGCCGGCATTCAGTACGATTCGGACGAAGCACTCGCGGCCGCGACAATGCTGGCCCGATCCATGCGCGAGTTCGCCTATGACGCCTCGGTCGCGCTGGCGAGGGAGCGGGGCCCCTTCCCCAACGTCCACCGGTCGGTCTGGAAGGACGCCGACGAGCAGCCACGCAATGTGGCCCTACTCGCCATGCCGCCGAGCGGCAACAACGCTGTCATCTTCGACACGAGTTTCAGCATTGAGCCGTTCTTCGCGATGTCCTACACGCAGCGGGTGTTCGGCGGCCGGGAGATCCGCTCCGTCAACCGGCTACTGCTGCGGGAACTCGCCGCGCACGGCGTGCGGGAGGCGGACCTCCTCCAGGAGATCGCCGGCAATGGTGGCGGCGTTCAGGGACTGTCTCTGGTGCCGGAGCGGATCCAGCGCGTCTTCAAGACCGCCCACGACATCAGCCCCGAATGGCACGTCCGCATGCAGGCAGCCTTTCAGGAGCACGTGGACAACGCCGTCACCAAGACGGTCAACCTCCCGCGTACCGCAACGCCCGGGCAGGTGGCCGAGCTGTACCGGCAGGCGTGGCGGTTGGGTTGCAAGGGGATCACCGTGTACCGGGACACGTCCCGCGCCGACCAAGCGATCGAGGCGACCCGGCCGGCAGAGGCTGCCGAGACTCAGCACGTGAGCTGCGACCCGACGGACGGCACGTGCGCTGTCTGTGAGTGACCACACCGAGTCTGCCGCGCGGCGCGGTCCCGCCTGACCTTTCCCGAATGGAGTTTCCAATTGAGCCGCGATCTCTGGGAACGCGAGTACGTCAGCCACTCCATCTCGTCGTCGACCAACAACAGGCCGTCGCATGGTGCCGATTTCCTCCGCCGGCAACTGCCAAGGATCGCGCGAGTGGCCGGGCCGCCGCGCCTGCTCGACCTGGGGTGCGGCGGCGGCCGGAACACCACCGTGCTCGCCGAGACCGGGCTTGCCTTCTTCGGTATGGATTTCGCTCACCGGCCGTTGCTGGCGGCCCGTGCCCGTCCGGGTGTCGGGCCCTCGCGGCTGGTGCAGGCGTCAATGAAGGCGCTGCTGCCGTTCCGAGACGACACGTTCAGCCTCGTGACCGCCTTCACCAGCCTTGAGAATGTGACCGAGGACGAGCGGCTCGAAGGGCTTGCGCGGGAGGTACGGCGTGTCCTGTGCCCTGGCGGGTTGTTCTTCGCGTACTTCCTCACCCCTGATGATGGCTACTACCTGCCGCTGATCAACCGGGACAGCATGGGGCGGAACCTTACCTACGATCCGGTCACGGACCTGCGCCAACGGGTGTACCGGGTTGAGGAGCTCGGCGCGCTGTTCGAGCCGTCCTTCTCGCTGCTGGAATCCGAGACGTTCTCCTTTCCGGACGTCCGCTCGGGAGCCGTGCACCAGCGACGGTTGGCCAGCGCGATCTGGCAGCGCCGAGCCGAGGCGGGAGAGCCGGCATGACGAGAATCGTGCTCGGTTCCGGTTCCCCGTCGCGGCTCGACCTGCTGCGCCGCGCAGGCCTTGATCCCGTCGTCCCACCGGGCGGTGCAGCCGAGATACCCCGGCCGGGTGAGACACCCCCGCACCTGACCGAGCGGCTGGCGCACGCGACGGCCACGGCAGTCGCTGCCACCGTTGACGACGCGCCCGTCATCGGTGGTGACCCGGTGCCGGAGTTCGACGGCGTGACGGACGGCAAGCCACACAAGCCGGACTTGACGCTCGACATGTGGCGGCGCGTCTCGGGGCGGGCGGCTGTCCTCCCCGCCTACGTCGCCACCTCGGAGCCGCTACGGGTGGCTGACGCCGCCACGATCAACGGGCGAGGCGGGTGGTTCGTGGACCACGTCGCGGGCCATCCGTCGAACTGGGAAGGACTGTCGCCGCCCGTCCTGAGACGCCTTCTGCGCCGGTTGGACGTTCACACCGTTCGGCTCTGGACGTGAGCATGCGACTAGGACGCGGCGCGCCGAGCGCCCCCACGCCCCCGTCTGCCACCGGCCACCCGTCCCGACCGGTGCGGATTGTCGTCATCGGCGACGTGACCACCGATGTCGTCGCCCTGTTGAAGGCTCCGCTGGCTTTCGGCTCAGACACACCAGGCACGGTGCGGACGCTACCCGGCGGGCAGGGCGCCAACACCGCCGCCTGGTTGGCCTGGCTCGGCCGCCAGGTCGCCCTCGTCGGTGCCGTCGGTGACGACGACGCCGGGCAGGCGCGGGTACGTGAGCTCACCGCGGCGGGGGTGCGGTGCGTCGTGCGCCGGTGCCCCGGCGTCCCGACCGGTACGGTGCTGGTGCTGTCTCACCGCCACGAACGGACGATGGTGTCCCAGCGTGGTGCCAACCTTCACCTCGACGGCCACGACATCACCGAGGCCCTCGCCGCAGCCACCGACGCGCGCCACCTTCATCTGTCCGCATACCCGCTCCTCGACGAGGCGTCGCGGACGGCCGGGCTGAGGGCGCTCGCCGAGGCCCGCCGACGCGGCATGACGATCAGCGTGGACGCCGCCTCCGCTGAGCCACTGCGCCAAGTCGGGCCGGACCGCTTCCTGGAATGGGTGGCCGACGTCGACATTCTGCTCGCCAACGCCGACGAGGCAACGGTCCTCACCGGCAAGGCGAATCCCCACGAGGCAGCCCTGCACCTGGCCCGTGTCGTTCGCAACCCGGTGGTGAAGCTGGGTAGGGACGGCGCGATCTGGTGCGAGGGTGGCACCGGTATCTACCGCGTCGAAGCCCCGACCGCCCCGGTTGCGGACAGCACCGGAGCCGGCGACGCCTTCGCGGCCGGCCTCGTCGCCGCGTGGGTCGACGGATCCGCGCCCGCGGCGGCCCTGCGCCGAGGCTGTGAACTCGGCTCCCTGTGCGTCACTCTGGTGGGCGGCCGACCAGGCCCCGCCCCTCAACGGGCCGGAAATGCTCCAGAGTCGCTTTCCCGGTAGCCCTCTGAAGAATTGTCTTGGGGTGCCAACGCCTGTTGCCGAACGCAGTGCGGTGGAACACGGCCGGGTATTCACCTCAGCCGGATTCTGATCCCGCAGTCACGGTGTGATCGCTGGGGGCGCCGACCGGTCAGGGCGGGCGTTCGAGCCCTCTTCCGGCACGGCGTCGAGAGCCGGGCCCGTCTCCGAGAGCAGCCGTTGGACCGCCTCGTGCACCGTCCTCTCCGCGATGTTGTCACCGCTGATCTCGATCCGCAGCGGATGCTCGTCGGCGCGCCACGCGGTGAGCGTGAGCGACCGACGGCGGTCCCGGCTGAGCCACAGCCGCATCGCGGTCACCGCTCCCGCCACCACGCTCGGTCCGCCGAGTGCGATCACCAGCTCCGTCCACTGACCCTTGTGGCCGATGACCGGGGTGCCCTCCTCGGTCGCCCGCAGGCCGTCCACCTCGCGCAGATCCATGACCAGTTCGGCGGTCGCCGCCTGCAGCGGCTCGTCGTCGGGGGTGAGTGTGGAGAGGCCGGGGAGCAGGATGATCCGGGCGGGTGGCATGAAGGGACCTCCAGACTTGCGACTGTGGTCGGCCGGTGGACGTAGGGTAAGGCACTCACCACAGGAACGTTGGCCAGGAGCCGCCGATGTATCGGGCACTTCTCGTGTGCAACTCCCTGTACGAGGCCGACCCGAAGCTGCATGCCCTGCACGGCCCGCGTACCGACGGGCGGCAGCTCAGCGCTGCGTTGACCGACGACGAGAGGGGCATGTTCGTCTCGGCGCACGTCACGATCCTCTTTGACGCGTCACGCGCCGAGATCGCGGAGGCGGCCAACCGGTTCTTCAGCGACGCCGAACCCGACGACGTGCTGCTCTTCTACTTCAGCGGGCACGGCCGTAGCCGAAACCAGAAGCTCTATCTCTGCGCGCGGGACACAACGGCCAGCCTGCTGCCGGGCACCGCGGTCTCCAACGACACGCTCAACGACATCATCGGCGACTCACTGGCCCGAGCGAAGGTGATCGTCCTGGACTGCTGCCACAGCGGTGCGTTCAAGGGATCGGTCGCTGTCGAGCGGCTGCTGGCCGGCAAGGGTCGGTTCGTCCTCACCGCCACCGCCGCGTCAGAGACGGCTGCTGACGCCGATGGCGAGGACCTGCCGAGCCCGTTCACCAGTGCACTGGTCGACGGACTGTTGCACGGCGCCGACGACAAGGACGGCGACGGCATGGTGGATCTCGCCGACCTGTATGCCTACCTGCAGATCGCCCTGCGGGGCTCATCGGAGCCTCGGCACCGCTTCGACGGGTTCGCCAACGTGCCGATCGCCCGGCGGCCCGGGCCGGTCGCCGGCGACATGCCCGACGAGCGGAGTGAGGCCGAGCGGCCTTCGACGCCCCCCGAGGACCCGGATCACCCCTTCCTGGACGGTACGACCACCGCCACCGTCCTCAGCCCGCGGCGGGTTGGTCGGTTCCGAGCAGCCATGCGCAAGGATGTGGGCCGCCCGGTGCCGCGTCGCGGGTCGGCGGCCGACTTCATGCGGGCCGCCCTGCTGATGCGCGAGGGCCGGCTGACCCGGGCCGGTGCGCTGCTGTTCGGCGAGGATCCGACCGCAGTGGTGCCCACCGCCACTGTCCAGTGCACCCACTACCACGGTCCCGACAAGGACGCGCCGATGGACAAGCGCACCTTGGGCGGGACGATTCCCGAGCAGATCAAGCAGGCCCGTGACTTCGTCGCCGAACTCGCTCGACTCGGCGAGGTGCCCACCGCGGGCGCGGCCGTCACCGAGCCGGTCTACCGCTACCCGATGATTGCCGTCCGCGAGATCATCGCGAACGCGCTCGCCCACCGCGACTACCAGCAACGCGAGATGTGCGTACACGTCCGGGTCTTCTCCGACCGGATCGAGGTGACCAGCCCAGGCGCCTGGACCGGCGCCGAGGTGGCCGACGGCGAGCAGTGCCCGCTCAGCGAACTGCGCGGCGAGTCGCGGCAGCGCAACTTCTGGCTGGCACATGTGCTGAGCTGGAACAAGCTGGTGGAGAGCGAAGGGGCCGGAATTCCCCGGGCGGTCGAAGACTGCCGCCGGCAGGGCGCCGCCGGACCGATCGTGGTTCGTTCCGGGGAGGCGGTCACGGTCAAGATCTTCCCGTCCGCCCCGCTCCGCTCGGCCGTCTTCCGGGACGACTTCGCGGCCACGGCGACCGGTGCGCCGGCCGACGTGCACGGTGGAGCCCCGTCGTCGCTCAGGGTCTACATTTCGGCCACCCATCCGGACCTGCTGGACTATCGCGCTGCCGTGCACGCCGTGGCACGTCGGCTGCAGATCGAGGACGTCGCCATGGAGGCGTACGGCGCCGACGTCCGGCCGCCCTTGGAGCGCTGCCTGACCGACGTACGACGCAGCGACCTCTACATCGGGCTCTTTGCCTGGCGGTACGGGTACCGTCCGCCCGGCCAGGAGTCCTCCGTCACCGAACTCGAGTACCGGCAGGCACTCGCCGCCGGCAAGCCCTGCCTGATCTTCCTGCTCGCCGACGACACGCCCTGGCCGGCCAACATGATCGACCGGAACGCCGACGCGCAGCGAATCTTCGATCTGCGCCGGGAGCTCCAGGAACGCCACCTGTGCGTTTTCTTCTCCGGTGTGGACGACCTCACCGCCAAGGTGATCGCGGCCCTGACCGACGTCCGCAGGTATCGATCGCCGAGCCATGAGTCCACCGACCCGGACAGCCACCTGCCCGAGGCCCTGCGCAACCAGTACTCCAAGCAGTTGGCGACGAGGTACCAGGCGGTGTCCTTGGACGACGTCTCACCGCGACCCACCAGCGGCTACCTCACCGTGGGACTGCCACAGGTGTTCGTGGAACCACTGGTGCACGAGGACGCCCGGCCGGAGATGCCCCTCGCCTGGTGGCGCTGGGCCAGCTCCACATCTCACGGCGATGCTGGCGGGCTGCCCCACGTGGTGGATCCAAACAATGTGGAACGGCTCCGGGAGGAATACGCGGCCAAGGACTCGCAGGCGCTGTTCGACGTGATGTGTGACCCGGTCCGGCGGACCGTCGTGCTGCTCGGCGACCCCGGTGCCGGCAAGTCGGCGGTCGCCCGCTACCTGGCGCTGGCGCTGGCCGGAGCCTGCGCCGAGCCCCGACTGGCGGCGCTGGACCGGTACCTACCGGTCCTGATCGAACTGCGCTCGTACGCCGCGCACCTGGGCGACGGGCGGTGCGACGGCCTGCTGGACTACGTGGGTCACCGCCACCAGCAGGGGCTGGTCGGGTTCGACCAGGACATCCTGACGGCGTACCTGCGACACGGCGGCCAGGCGCTGTTCCTCCTCGACGGCTTGGACGAGGTGTTCGACCCGGCGCAGCGGGAGGTCGTGGCCGCCCAGATCGCCGCGTTCGCCGACGAATACGCGGGAGTGCGTGCAGTGGTCACCTCGCGGGTGGCCGGCTACCAGCGGCACGTCTTCGCCAACGCCGGCTTCGACCACTTCACGCTGGAAGACCTCGACGACGATCAGGTCGCCCGGTTCCTCGGCAACTGGTACCGCTACGTGATGCCCACCTCGGCGACCGAGGCGGAACGGCAGCGGCGGCAGATTCTCGACGTGGTCCGCAGTTCCCGGGCGATGCACGAGATCGCCGGCAACCCGCTGCTGCTGATGCTGATGGCGATCGTCGGCCGGGGCCATCCGCTGCCCCGGAACCGGCGCCGGCTCTACGCGCACGTCACGGACGTGCTGATCTCCGAGTGGGACGTGACCAAACAACTGCGGGAGAGCCACGGCGACGTGCCGTCGCTGGACCTGCAGGCGAAGCGCCGGTTGCTGCGCCACCTGGCATATCGGATGCAGTTCCGGGAGTCCGGCCTGGCCGGCAACTACGTCGAGTCCGACGAACTGGCGCGCATCTTCTCCGACCATCTCGTCGCGTTCTACGGTTTCGAGAACGAGCGGGCGCTCGCGATGGCCCACTCGATGATCGACAAGCTGCGCGAGCGTAGTTTCATCCTGGAACGGTATGGTTTGCGATTTTTCGGGTTCGTGCACCGCGCGTTCCTGGAGTTCTTCTGTGCCGAGGAGATCGTGGACCGGATCGAGCACGATTCCGACGTCTGGGGCCTCGGTCGACTGCGCGCGCTCTTCTGCGATCACTGGGCCGACCCGTCGTGGCGGGAGGTGCTCCGGCTGGTCGCCGGCGCCCTGCCCGCCCGAACCGCCAACGACCTGGTCACCCTGCTCGCCACCGAGGTCAACCAACCGTGGCCGCCGCTGAACCTGGCCGGCCCGCCCTGGAACCTGGTGCTGGCCGCGCAGTGCGTGGCGGAGGCTCCGCAGCCCGCCGAGCTGGTCGACGCGGGCGGCGCCGTGCTGCGCCAAGTCGTCCTGCTGGTCGAACACGGCATCTCCGCCGACGACCCCAACCTGGTGGAGCTCACCGAGCAGGAGTTGCTGTCCCCCATTCGGGCGCTCGGGCCGCTGTGGCCCGGCAGGGACACCTTTCTGCACTGGTATCGGCGACGTGGGGTACGGACCAGTTGGCGCTCCGGCTCCACGTTCGCCACCCGGGCCGCCGTACTGTTGGCCTCCCCGCCGGAGCAGCTGGCGGAGCTGCTGGTCAGGGAACTCGGGCAGAACCGCGACCGGCAGGCCGGTGTCATCCTGGTCGCAGGGCTGGCCGAGGCGGCAGCCCAGCTGGACACCACGAGCCCCGGCCGGCGGTACTGCAGGGACCAACTGTTCGTCCAGGCACGGGCAGAGGTCTCCACGGCGGTACGGCAGGCCGCGGTACGGGCACTGGTCACCCACTTCAGCGCCGACCCCGACCTCATCGGCATGCTCCGCGACCTCGCCGATGCACCGGACCCCGCGGTACGCGCCATCGCCGTCCAGTCGGTCGGCGGCCTGGCTGAATCCTCCGAGGACATCCGCCAGTTGCTACTGGCGCGGGCCACCGAGGACTGGAACGCCACGGTACGGCGGGCCGCCGCGGAGATGCTCGCCGCACACCCCGACCTGCCGGGCGTACCCGACGTGCTTCAGCGACTGCTGGACACCGACACGGACCCCGGGGTGGTGCGGTGTGCGCTGACACGCCTGTCGGCACTGCCCCCGCACACCGAGGCGGCCCGCGCGCGGGCCCGGACGCGGATGGTCAGCGACGACCGGGACGACGTGCGGCGCTGCCTCGTGGCCGAACTGCTGCCCGGGAGTCACGACTCGGAGGATACCGAACTGCTGCTGACTCTGGTCGGCTCGGACTCTTCCGCACGGGTCCGCGCGGTCGCCGTGCAGCGGCTGGCGCTCATGCCTGACCCGGACGGGCGCTGCCGGGCCCGGCTGGCGGACCGGATCGAGTACGACGACGACGCGTCCGTCCGGGCCGCGGCGGTGACCGCGCTGGTCAACCGGCACCAACCGGACGACGACGGGTGGGCGGTGGCGGCGCACGTGGCGCACGTCGACGAGGACGCGACAGTGCGCCTCGCCGCGGTACGCGCGCTGGCCGAGGCTTACCCGGACGACCGCACCGGGGAACTGCTGCTGGACCGCGCCCGCCGGGACCCCACCGCGAGCGTCCGGCTCGCCACGGTCGACCTGCTCGCGGACCGCCCGCTGCTCGGGCGTGCCACGCGCGATCTGCTCATCAGCCGGGCCGCCCGCGAGCGGGACCCGATCGTCCGGCTGCGGGTCACTCGCGGTCTCACCCGTGCCGGTGAACCGTTGGACGCCGAGGTGCGGGAATGCCTCGCCGAGCAGGTCCGCCGGGACCCCGACCCCCACGTGCTGCGCGCGGCCGCACAGGCCCTCGCCCGCCAGGGCGACACCGACGACCTGGTGGCGACGTTGTGCCGGCGGGCCCGCAGGGACAGCTACGCCGGCAGCCGGCTGGCCGCGGTGCAGACCCTCGGCGCGTACGGGAGCGATGCGGTGACCGATGTGCTGCTGGAGTGCGTCGAGACCGATACTGATCCGGCCGTGATCGAAGCGGCGCTGCGCGGCCTGGCCCAGCGGGACCTGTCATCCATTGCCGCGGCGGTCACGATGCGGCTGATGCGTCGCCTGGCCGACGGCGACCCGGCCGTCCGCGCCCGCACCGCCGTTGCGCTCGGCGAACACTTCGGTACCGATCCCGAGGTGCGCGCACTGCTCGTCGGGCTGGTCCGCGACGACCCGGACCTTGATGTGCGACGCCGTGCCGTAGCGCAGCTGGCGACCATGCTGACCGACTGGGTGGAGGGGCGCGAGCTGCTGACCCGGCTGGTGGATCACGACGACTGGGAGATCCGCCGGACGGCGCTGCTCGCGATAGCGCGCCACAACGGCGCCGACCCCCGGACCCGCACCGTGCTCGTACGCCTCGCTCATCAGGAAGGCGACGACACCGTACGGTGGTTGGCCGGGCAGCTGCTGGCCACGCTGCCCGGTACCAGCCCCGACGATTTCCCGTGACCGGCGTCGGTCGCGCTGCAGCCGAGGCTGCGAGGTTGGCGCGGATGCGTCGGAGGCCGTGCGGTGCGTACAGTTCCGGGTCGGACTTGGGGTGGGCCGGTGGATCCGGCGCAGGGAACGGGACGAGACAGCGACGCATGACAGCGGACAACATTACCGAAACCGGGCAAGAAGGCATCGACCGCGGACAGCTGGAGACCTGCCTCAGCGTCTTCGAGGCGTTGGAGGACCTGCCTACCGATCACCCCGACGTGGTGCGGGTGCAACGGGCCACCGCGAAGCTCTACAAGGCGATCAAGCAGCGGCGACGCGAGGAACGGCGGGATGCCGTCGCGGCGGCCGACCGCGCGGTGACGGCGGCCACCGCCACCGGCGCCCCGGGCCGGATCGACGACGAGACCCAGGGCATCCCGCTCGCCTCCCCCACCGTCGGCGCCACCGCCGGCTTCCTGCACAATCCGCGCGGCTGCTACGTCTGCAAGCAGCGCTACCGCGAGGTGGACGCCTTCTACCATCAGCTCTGCCCGCCCTGCGCCGCGCTCAACCGGGAGCGCCGGGACGCCCGTACCGACCTGACCGGCCGGCGGGCGCTGCTCACCGGCGGCCGAGCCAAGATCGGTATGTACATCGCGCTGCGGCTACTGCGCGACGGCGCGCACACCACGGTAACCACGCGGTTCCCGCACGACGCGGTCCGCCGATTCACCGCGATGCCGGACAGCGGGGACTGGCTGCACCGCCTGCGGATCGTCGGTATCGACCTGCGCGACCCGGCCCAAGTGATCGCCCTCGCTGACTCGGTCAGCGCTCAGGGACCACTCGACATCCTGATCAACAATGCGGCGCAGACCGTCCGCCGCACGCCCGGGGCGTACGCGCAGCTCGTCGCCGCGGAGGCGGCGGCCCTGCCGGACGGCCCCCTGCCGGAGCTGATCACGTTCGCCAAGCCGGCCGGTCAGGGCGACGCGTCGGGCATGATCGCCTCGCCGCAGTCGACCTCGGTCACCCCGCAGGCGCTCACCGCGTTGGCGCTGACCAGCGGCTCCGCCTCGCCGGAACGGATCGCGGCAGCCACCGCCATCGACGCGGGCGGCCTGGTGCCGGATCTCGACCCGGTCAACAGCTGGGTGCAGCGGGTGCACGAGGTGGACCCGGTCGAGCTGCTCGAAGTACAGCTGTGCAACGTGACCGCCCCGTTCGTGCTGGTCAGCCGACTGCGACCGGCGATGGCGGCCGCAACCGCCCGCCGGAAGTACGTGGTGAACGTGTCAGCGATGGAGGGCCAGTTCGCCCGCGGCTACAAGGGGCCGGGGCATCCGCACACCAACATGGCCAAAGCCGCGCTGAACATGCTCACCCGAACCAGCGCCCAAGAGATGCTCGCCGACGGCATCCTCATGACCAGCGTCGACACCGGCTGGATCACCGACGAGCGGCCCCACCCGACGAAGATGCGGCTGGCGGAAGCCGGCTTCCACGCCCCACTGGACCTGGTCGACGGCGCGGCCCGGGTCTACGACCCGATCGTCCGCGGCGAACAGGGCGAAGACCTCTACGGCTGCTTCCTCAAGGACTACGCGCCCTGCGCCTGGTGATCAGCGCCCCCGCGTTCACCCAAGCCGGCCGCGCCAAAGAAGACAACCACGGCGTGGGCTGGGATCGACGCCGAGCAGTTGCCGGGCCCAGGCGAGCTGTGGGCAGCCCCGTGGCGAGCACCGCGCGCACGCCCCGGGCCGGTGGCGGCAACGTCTTCCGGCTTCGCCTCCCGACCGAACTACCGCCGCTGTGGGTCGGCTCCCACCGTGCCGGCGGGTGACCTGTCACCCTGCGGTTCGCCTTCCGTCGTACCCGTACGTGGGGACCGCAACTGGTTGAGCCGGCCCGCCGGTGTGCACGAAGGCGAGTTCCGCGCCATCTATTTGATAATGTATCCAGAACTGAAGGGTGAAGACGATGAAGAACGCGACGAACCGCTGGTCCTCCGTCGGATGGCAGGAACTCGACCGCTCCGCCGACCGGTCCTGGGTCCACGGCGCCGTCGCCCCGCTACGCGACGGGCGGTTGGCGGTCACCGATCCCGGCGGACGCGCGGTGTCGCTGCGACACCCGGACGGGCGGCCCGCCGGCCTGATCCCGACCGGTGGCACCGAGGTCCACGGCCTCACCGTGGTCGACCACGAGGGCGCCGACGCGCTCTGGATCGCCGATCCCGGCCACAAGTTCGTGCCCCGCGCCGGCCGGTACGACGACCACCTCGCCCCCGGCCGGGCGCTCCTGGTCGACCTGAACGGAAACACCCTGCTCACCCTCAGCGCACCCGCGCGCCCCGAGTACGCCACGGAGCCCTGGCGGCCCTGCGCCGTCGCGGTGGACGAACGCCGGCTCGGCGGCTCGGGCGCCGTCTGGGTGGCCGACGGCTACGGCGGCCACCTGGTGCACCGCTACGACGCGGACGGCACCTTCCGCCACACCCTCGACGGGACCGGCTCCGGCCGGCGCTTCGACACCCCGCACGGCATCCTGGTGGACCGCCGAGGCAGCGAGCCGGTGCTGCTGGTGGCGGACCGGGGCAACCGACGACTGGTCACCTTCGACCTGGCCGGCGCCTTCCTCGGCGAGCGGACGGTGCCCGGCCTGGCCGGTCCGTCGGGCCTGGCGGTACGCGGGGACGACCTGCTCGTCACCGACCTGTACGGCGCGGTGTGGTGGCTCGCCGCGGACGGGTCGGCCGTACCGCTGGGGACGAGCGAGGATCCGCCCCGGCGTCCCGGCTGGCCGAACCGGCTCGACGACGCGGGCGCTCCGGTCGCCGCGGCGCAGCACGACCTCGCCTTCGGCGCGCCGCACGGGATCGCGGTGGACGGGCGGGGCGATGTCCTGGTCACCGAATGGGGCATCGGCGCACGTCTGATCCGGCTGACCCCGCACAGGTGACCGGACACGGTGCGACCCCGGCGTGAGCCGCCGGGGTCGCGCCGGAGCGTCGGGTCAGCGCTTGCAACCGCCCTGCCGGTCGGGTCGCACCTGCGGCACCGAGATCTCCTGGTAGCCCCGGTAGGCGTACGGGTCGGTGCCGGCGACCTGGACGACGTCCCGGAAGTCGGTCTTTCCCATGTAGACCTCGGGCTGGTGGAACCAGGGCAGCAGCGACTGCGCGCTCATGTAGTGGTGCACGAGGGCGCGGCGCATCCGCGTGCTGGTGTTGGGCAGGGACTTGTGCAGCAGGTAGCCGTTGAAGAGGACCACGTCGCCCGCGTCGACCTCCAGCGGCACCGCGTCGTCCTGCGTGTACGGGAAGTCGTACGCCTCCCAGGTGCAGTCGTAGTTCGGGTCTTCGTGCTCCCGCTCCGGGTAGAGCACGCCCGGGCGGTGCGAGCCGGGCAGCGCCCAGAGGCAGCCGTTGTCGACGCGGGCGTCGTCCAGCGCGATCCAGGCCGCGGTGAGCGAACGGTCCCGGGTCGGGATGAACAGCTCGTCCTGGTGCCATGCCTGCCCCGGCTTGCCCTCTGCCTTGAGGAAGAGCATCGACTGCATCGCCTTCACGTCCGGCCCGATGATCCGGGTCAGCGCGTCGACGATCCGGGGATGCCGCAGCGCCTGTGCCATCAACTCGGAGAGCTTGTGCGGGAAGTGCACGCACAGGTACCGGCGCAACACCTCGGCGTCGGAGTCGCCGGCGGCCGGCGACGGGACCGCCGCGGGCGCGACGCTGCCGTCGGGGGTGGTGCCGTCCCCGACCTCGTGGTCGAAGTCCATCCGGCACAGGCGCAGCGCCTCGGCGTTGATCGCGTCGACCTCGGCCCGGCTCAGGGCGCCCCGCAGCACGGTGAAGCCGTCGCGCAGGTACTCGTCGAGTCGGAGGGGGGTGTCCGTGGCAGTTACCGTCGCGCTCATCGATGACCTCTCTTCCGCTTGTTCATTTGTGTCAGTGTGCTGGCCGTTTCAGGCCGCTGGCCATGTCGGATTAGGCTTGACGCATGTCTGATCGTGATGTGGTCGGCGGGGTGTCCGAAACCGGCGGCCTCGGGTGGGATCCGCCCGTGGTGCGGCGACGGGATCCGGCGCTGCTGGCCGTCTCGCCGGCCGGCGCCACCATCGCCGAACGGGTGCTCGACGACCACGAGCTGCTCGTGGTGCTGGCCGGCGGGGGCACCTGGCGCTCCGACGACGTGTCGGCCGACCTGGCACCCGGGACCGTGCTGCTGGCGCCCGCCGGCAGCCGGGACGCCTACCGCTGGCACCCGCGGCTGCCCACCCGGCACGCGTACCTGCACTTCTCTGTCGCCGACGGGCTGACCCTGCCCCGGGTGGCGCGACCCGGGTCGCCCACCGGGATCACCGCCCGCCTGTTCCGCTACCTGGTCTGGCTCGACGCCCGTGCCGATCCGGCCGCGGTGCCGCTCGCCGCGGTCACCTTCGACCTGCTGCTCCGGACCGCGCTGACCGGGCTGACGCCCGACGCCGCGCGGCCGGGTGACATCCCGGTGCCGTTGTGGCAGGCGGTGCGCCACGTGCGGCAGCGCTGGGCCGACGGGGTGTTGCGGCCGGTGAGCCAGGCCGAGCTGGCGCAGGCCGCCGGGATCTCGGTCGGGGCGTTCAGCCGGCTGTTCCGGCAGCATCTCGGCCTGCCACCGGCCCGCGCGGTCGAGGGGGTCCGGCTGGCCCGGGCCGCCGCGCTGGTGCGGTCCGCCGGCCAGCCGCTCGCCGTGGTGGCGGCCGGCTGCGGCTTCGCCGACGCCTATCACCTGTCGCACCGGTTCCGCGCCGTCTACGGCGTCACGCCCAGCCGGGTACGGACCGGTCACCCGGTGGCGGTGCCGCCGGACGTACGCCGATTGCAGGAACTGCTGCTCGGCGTGGACCAGGACGGTGACGCCCCGGACCTGCTCGCGGGGTGAGCGGCGGCGAAGGCCGGGTCAGCCGGGGCCGTCGAGCAGCCACCAGGAGGACACGTCGGTGGTTGTCGCGCCGCCGACCAACGGCGCACTGGCCAGCAGCGGGCGCCCGCCGGCCGGGGCCGGCACCGGGTCGGGTCCGAGATTGGTCACGCAGAGCACGCGACCCCGGCGCAGCACGAGCGCGTCACCGCCGTCGTCGAGCTCGACCAGGTCGTCGGCGCCGGTCAGGTGCGCGGCGCGTAGCCGCAGGCCGGTGCGGTAGAGGCGCAGCGTGGAGGTCGGATCGTCCTGCTGCCGGTCGACGGCCAGCTCGGCCCAGGCGGTCGGCAGCGGCAACCAGGGCGTCGCGCCCGCCGGGCCGAAGCCGAGGTTGGCCGCGTCGGCGCGCCACGGCATCGGCACCCGGCAGCCGTCCCGGCCCGGGCGGGCGCCGCCGGAGCGGAACCAGGCGGGATCCTGTCGCACCTCGTCGGGCAGGTCGAGCACCTCCGGCAGGCCGAGCTCCTCGCCCTGGTACAGGTAGACCGCGCCGGGCAGGAAGAGCATCAGCAGGGCGGCCGCCCGCGCCCGCCGCAGCCCGGTGGGGCCGTCGCCGTAGCGGGTGACCACCCGGACGACGTCGTGGTTGCCCAGCACCCAGCTCGCCGGGGCGCCCACCCGCCGGACCGCGTCCAGCGACTGCCGCACCGCGGCCCGCAGCGCGCCGGCGTGCCACGGGGCCTGGAGGAAGTGGAAGTTGAACGCCTGGTGCAGCTCGTCGGGGCGGACGTAGCGGGCCAACGCCTCCGGTTCGGTCACCCACGCCTCGCCGATGGCCATCCGCGCGCCCGGGTAGGCGTCCAGGATCCGTCGCCACCGTCGGTAGATCTCGTGCACGCCGGGCTGGTCCCACTCGTGCCCCTCGGGCCGGTAGACCCCGGGCGGCGGGGCCGGCCGCGGCGGGTTGTCCGGCAGTCCGTCCCGCTTGACCAGGCCGTGCGCCACGTCGATGCGGAAGCCGTCCACGCCCCGGTCGAGCCAGAACCGCAGGATGTCGTCGAACTCGTCGGCCACCTCGGGGCAGGACCAGTCGAAGTCCGGTTGTTCCGGGGCGAACAGGTGCAGGTACCACTCCCCCGGGCGGCCGTCCGGCCCGATGGTGCGGGTCCAGGCCGGACCGCCGAAGTCGCTCTGCCAGTTGTTCGGGGGCAGCTCGCCGTCGGGCCCCCGGCCGGGCCGGAAGACGAAGCGGCGGCGGGCCGGCGAGCCGGGCGGCGCGGCGAGTGCCTCGACGAACCACTGATGGGCGCTGGAGCAGTGGTTCGGCACCACGTCGACCATCACCCGCAGGCCCAGCCGGTGCGCCCGGTCCACGAAGGCGTCGAAGTCCGCGAGGTCGCCGAAGAGCGGGTCGACGCCACGGTAGTCGGCGACGTCGTAGCCGCCGTCGGCCATCGGGGACGGATAGAACGGGGTGAGCCAGACCGCGTCCACGCCGAGCGACGCCAGGTGGGGCAGGTGCGCGGCGGCGCCGGGCAGGTCGCCGACGCCGTCGCCGGTGCCGTCGGCGAAGCTGCGGACGTAGATCTGGTAGCAGACGGCGTCACGCCACCAGGGGCGGTCGGTCGGCGGGGTGGGCACGGAGCCGGGCGACTGCTGACTGATCATTTATAAAAGATACTAGGATGCCGGGGTATGCGGAAGCCCTCACGTCCCGACCGTCGGCCAGAGCAGCGGAGAGATCCGCGGGTCCGCGTAGTCCGGGTGGCCGTCGACGACGCGGACCAGCTCGTCGTTGCGGTGGTACGCCGGCTCCCCGGCCGGGTCCGTCGCCGCGACCCAGTGGTTGTCGGCCGGCTGGAGGTGGACGGCCATCGACCGGCGGGGCTCGGCGGCCAGGTTCGGCCCGCTGCCGTGCACCGTGCGACAGTGGTGGAACGTCACGTCCCCCCGGCGCAGCACGGGCACCACCTTGCGGGTCGGCTCGCCGGCCGGACGGAAGGACGCCTCCTGCGCGGCCAGGTCGCCGGCGAAGAAGTCCAGCCCGCGCTGCTGCGGCCAGCGGTGGCTGCCGGCCACGAACGAGACCCCGCCGACGCGCTCGTCGCAGTCGTGGAACGGCACCCAGCAGGTGAGCATCTCCACGCTGGCACAGGAGAGCCAGTACTGCCGGTCGGTGTGCCAGCCCACGTTTCCTCGCGCGTCGTCCAGCCCCGCCGGCTTGTAGAGAAGCTGGTCGTGCCAGAGCCGGATGCCGTCCGCGCCGGCCAGCGCGGCGGCGTACGCCCCGATGCCGGGAAACTCCACCAGGGCGGCCAGCTCGGACACCATCCGCGAGGTGTAGTCGTTCTTGCGCAGGCCACCGCCGTGCGCGGGCGTCCAGTCGTAGTCGTCGTAGCGGGTCCGGCCGGGGAAGGGCGCGTCCAGGTCACCGGCGTAGAAGCGGGCCATCCCGCGTTCGGCGGCGTCCAGCACACCGGACGGGATCAGGCCGCGCACCACCAGGAAGCCGTCGCGGCGGTAGGCGGCGAGGTCGTCGGCCGAGGGCAGTACCGGCGCCGGCGCGGGAGAGGAGTTCGTCATGGCTGAGACGCTAGGTCGGCGGCGGCCGGCGCAGGAGGCGGATCGTCCGGGCCTCGCGGCGGATCCGCCGCCTGGCTGGCGGCTCTGGCAACCCCCCGGCGTGGAGTCCGGCGTGCACGCCGAGACCCCCGGCGACCCGAGCGGCCTGCTGCACGTCGGGGAGAACTGGGCCACCCCGCAGCACCGGGTCGCCGAGCACCGGCACCCGGGTTGGGAGTTCTATCTGCAACTGCACGGCGGCTCGTCCTGGCGGTTCGCCGGACGCACGCTGCGGCTGGCCCCCGGCTGGCTGGTCGCCGTACCGCCCGGACTGCCGCACCGCAGCGTGCCGCGTCCGCAGGGCGGCGTCCGGCACCACTACGCGTACGCCGCGGTGGACCTTCGGGTGGTCACCGCCCGCCGGCCGGAGCTCACCGCCGCCTGGGCCGACACCGGGGTACGGGTCTGCGTCGACGCCCGCGCGGTCGCGCCCGCGCTGCGCGCGGTGGTCCGTGAGGTGGTCGAGGAGATGCCGTTCGGGGCGGCCGCCCGCGCCGCCGCCGTGGAACTGCTGGTCATCGAGGTGGCCCGGCTGCTCGGCGCTCCCGCCGAGACCCGCCCCCGGACGCCGCGCCATCCCGCGGTCGCCCGCGCCCGGCGGTTGCTCGACGAGCAGTACGCCGGCGCCTGGCGGCTGGCCGACCTGGCGGCGGCGTGCGCGGTGTCCCGGACCCGGCTGGCCCAGCTCTTCACCGACGAGGTGGGCCAACCGCCGTACGCGTACCTATTGGAGCGCCGGGTGGACCGGGCGGCGGAGCTGCTGGCCACCACCGGGCAGAGCGTGGCCCGGATCGCCGCCGAGGTGGGCTTCTCCTCGCACACCCAACTGGCCCGGGCGTTCCGCCGACAGCACGGCTGCTCCCCCACCCGGTGGCGACGCGACACCTGCCGACGCTGACCGGCGACGTCACGCCGAACGTGGCGCGGCTCAGCCGAGCCCGCGCCGGAACTCGCCGGTGCCCAGGCCGGTGACCCGCCGGAACTGCTTGGCCAGGTGGTGCTCGTCGGTGAAGCCGAGGCTCGCCGCGATGTCCCGGTTGGTCAGCGAGGTACGGCGCAGCAGCTCGCCGGCCGCCTCGACCCGCCGCCGCTGGCGGTAACGGGCCGGCGGCTCCCCGGTCGCGGCCTGGAACCGCTTGCGCCACGTCTCGTAGGACATGCCCACGGACTGCGCCACCGCCCGCAGGTCCAGCGGGTCGGCCAGGTCGTGGCCGAGGCGTACCCGGGACTCGACCAGCCACTGCGGCGGGCCGGCCGGCGCGCGGTCGGTGGGACCGGGCCCGGTGTCCCGGGCGGCTATCTCCACCAGCAGCCGCAGCACCTCGCAGGCCTCGTCGTCGGCCCCGGCCGGGCTGCGCGGCGGGCGGGCGGTGCGGAACCGGTCGAGCCGCTCGCGCCAGTGGTCGACCGGGGTCAGCCGCCGCACCGGCCGGGCCGGGTCGACCAGCCCTTGCCGGACGACCAGGTCGAACGCCGGGCCGGAGAAGACCAGGTGCACCTCGTTCCAGGTGCCGGCGCCGGTGACGCCGTACCAGTGCGCGTGCCCGGGCAGCACGTGCACCAGGTCCCCCGGACCGAGCGGCACGTCGTGCCGGGCGTCGCGGTAGCGCCCGTGGCCGCCCCAGACGTACATGAGGGCGTGGCTGTGGAACCGGCGCGGCGGCCCGGTCGGCACGCCGCGCCCGCCCTGCACCCGGCCCGCCGAGTGCACCCGGCCCAGCCGCCCGGACGGTCCGTTCCGGTAGGCCACCAGGGCCGGCGGAGATGTGCTCACCCGAGCGATTCAACCAGCGGATACCCGAACGGCCAACGGATACCCCGGGCCGACCCCTGTTCGCGCCTACCGTCGGCGCAGTCCACGTCCCAACCGGTACCAGGAGGACCGCATGACGACCACCACGCAGACGCCCACGCTCGATTCCCCGTACCCGCTCGACGACGCCCTGGTCGACGCCTACCGCGCCACCGGTCACGTGGTGGTACCCGGCCTCGCCGGCGCGGCGGAGGTCGCCGCCTACCGGCCGGTGATCTCCGCCGCCACCATGCGGTACACCACGGAGAAGCGGGCGCTGGCCGACCGGGACACCTACGGGCGGGCCTTCCTCCAGGTCACCAACCTGTGGCGGCGTGACCCGGAGGTGGCCCGGTTCGTGCTGGCCCGACGGTTCGCCGGGGTGGCCGCCCGACTGCTCGGGGTCGAGCGGGTGCGGCTCTACCACGACCAGGCGCTCTACAAGGAGGCCGGCGGCGGCCGGACGCCGTGGCACCAGGACTCGCTCTACTGGCCGTTCGACACCGACCTGACCGTCACCATGTGGATGCCGCTGGTGGACGTCACGCCGGAGACGGGTGGGTTGGAGTTCGCCGACGGGTCGCACACGGGTCGGGCGTTGAGTGACGTGGCGATCTCCGACGCCGCCGACGAGCACTTCGGCCGGGTGATCGCCGAGCGCGGGTTCCGGGTCACCGGGACCGGGCCGCTGACCGCCGGGGACGCCAGCTTCCACGCCGGCTGGACGGTGCACCGGGCGCTGCCCAACCGGAGTGCGGCGGTCCGCGAGGTGATGACGGTGATCTGGGTGGCCGACGGCGTGCCGGTGGCCGAGCCGCGCAACGCCGACCAGGCCGCCGACCTGGCCTGCTGGCTGCCCGGGCACGCCCCCGGCGACCCGGTCGACGGCGAGTTCAACCCGCTGCTGCCCTGAGGCGCGTGGCGCCGGGCCGACCCGCGGGCCGGCCCGGCGCCACGGGCGCTACTTCACCGCGCCGAGGGTCACCCCGTCGCGGAGCCGGCGCTGGGCGGCCAGCACCACCAGCAGCACCGGCAGGCTCGCCAGCACCGCCACGCTCATCAGCAGGTTCCACGTGTTGTTGAACCGGCCGACGGACTGGGCGATGTAGACGCTGAGCGGGTACTTGTCCTGCTCCAGCAGGAAGGTCAGCGAGTAGACCAGCTCACCCCAGGAGGAGACCAGCACGATCGCGGCGGTCACCAGCACCGTGTTGCGCAGCAGGGGCAGCGCGATGCGCACCAGGAACCGCAGTCGGCCGGCCCCGTCGATGCTGGCCGCCTCCTCCAGCGCCGGCGGCAGCGAGTTGAAGGCGGGTCGCAGGATCAGCACCGCGAACGGCACGAAGAGGGTGGCCTGCGCCAACGAGACCCCGAACTGGCTGTTCACCAGGCCGAGCTGGGCGAGCAGCCGGAACAGCGGGATGAAGGTCGCCGAGGTCGGGATGAGCTGCACCACCAGCAGCAGCACCAGCCCCGGCACGATCAGCCGGGACCGGACGCGGGACAGCCCGTAGGCCGCCGGCACCGCCAGGGCCAGCGACAGCAGCGTGGTGGTGCCGCTGATCACCACCGAGTTACGCAGCGCCGGCAGGAAGTCGGTGGCGAAGAAGGACCGGTACGCGGCCATCGTCGGGTGCGACGGCAGCCAGCCGTCGGTGGCCAGGTCACCGGCCTGCTTGAGCGAGGTGCCCACCATCCACAGCAGCGGCAGCCCGTAGGCGAGCGTGATCAGCACCAGGAACACCAGCCCCAGCCGGCGCCAGCCGCGCCCCTCGGAGTGGATGCCGCGGCCGGGCGGGGCGGATTCGGCGACGCTCACGACTGTTCCTCCTTGCGCACCTGGAGCAGGTAGGGGACGGCGAAGACCAGCGCCGTGAGTACGGAGACCACCCCGACGGCGGAGCCGAGCCCGAAGTCGAACTGGGCGAACGAGTACAGGTATGCCAGGTAGGGCACCGTGCTGGTGGAGGTGCCCGGGCCGCCCTGGGTGAGCACGAAGATGTAGTCGAACGCCTTGAAGCTGTAGATCAGCAGCAGCGTGCCGAGGATGCTCAGGGTCGGGGCGATCGACGGCAACGTCACCCACCGGAACCGGTGCCACGGGCTGCACCCGTCGACCCGGGCGGCCTCGTAGAGCTCACCGGGCACGTCCTTGAGCGCGGCGGTCAGCACGATGGCCACGAACGGCACCCCGGCCCAGGCGGTCACCATCGTGATGGCCGCCAACGCCACCCCCGGCCGGGTCAGGAACAGCACCGGCGAGTCGACCAGGCCGAGAGCGAGCAGGGCGTCGTTGACCGCGCCCTGCTCGGTGCCGTCCAGGGCGTACTTCCAGACCGCGCCGCTGACCACCGGGGGCAGCAGCCAGACGAAGTAGATCAGGAACCGGGGTACGGCGATGCCGCGGAACCGCTCGTTGAGCACCAGGGCGACGCAGAGTCCCAGAACCAGTTGCAGCGCCACGGACCCGACCAGGAAGATCAGGGTCCGCGGCACCGCCTCGCGGAAGGCCGCCTCGGCCAGCACGGTCCGGTAGTTCTCCGCGCCGACCACCGGGTTGCCGGGGTTGGCGGCACTGCCGAGCGAGACCTCCCGGACCGAGGTGTCGATCAGCAGCCCCAGTGGATAGACGAAGAAGACGATCAGGAACGCGAACGCGGGCAGGGCGAAGAGCAGCCGGCCGGACGGGACCCGCCGCCGCGCGGCGGGGCGGCCGGTGACGCGTCGCGCGTCGCCGGCCGCCAGCGGCCCGCTCCTTTCCGCGAGGGGGACGGTCATGTCCGTTGCCTCCAGAGATTTTCAGTGCCGGACGAGCGCGGACGGCGGGGTCAGTCGGCGAGCAGCGGGGGAACCTGCTTGGCGATCCGGTCGGCCGCCGCGTCGGCGTCGATCCGGCCGGCGATCAGCTCGTTCCAGGCGCCGCCGATGACGTCGGAGACCTTGCCGGTGTTCGGCACCGTCGGGGCGGCGATCGAGGCGGCGGCGATCTTCGTGAAGGCGGTGAGGTTCACGTCCTTGGTGACCACGTCCTGGCTGGCGACGTCGCTGCGCAGCGGGACGGAGCCGGCCTCGGCGGCGTCGATGCCACCCTGCGCGGACAGGAAGGTGTCCTGGATGAACTTCCAGGCCAGCGCCGGCTTCTCCGTCTTCCCGCCGATGGTCAGCGACTCGCCGCCGATGAGCGCCTTGTCGTGTCCGGCGAGCGGGGCCACGCCCCACTCGAACTTCAGGTCCTTCTTGAACGCGCCGAGCATCCAGTTGCCCTCCTGGGCGAAGGCGTACCGGCCGGTGGTGAAGTTCTTGCCGGCGTTGAAGCCGCTGGCGTCATTCGGCGAGAGCCACTTGCGGTCGCGCCAGGTCTGGATCCGCTCAAGCGTCTGCTTGCCGCTGGCCGCGTCGGCGTCGGTGTAGCTCCACCCGGCGCTGACCAGCCACGGTACGGCACTGAACTCGCCGCCGGCCCCGGTGGGCGCGGCGGTGGTGAACGGCGTGTAGCCCGCCGCGGCCGCCTTGGCCATGGCGGCTTCCAGCTCGTCGAGGTTGGTCGGCACGGAGGCGCCGATCTTGTCCAGGATGGTCTTGTTGTAGTAGACGCCCTCGATGTTGGCGAACGACTGGACGGCGTAGCGCTTGCCCTGAAGGATGCCGCCCTCCTCCACCTTCTCCGGGAAGAGTCCCTTCTCCGGAAACGCGTCCCACTTGTCACCGATCTGCTGCACCGCGCCGGCCTTGACCATCTCGGGCACCCAGGGGGCGGCGGTCATGATGACGTCGGCGGTCTTGCCGGCGGCGGCGGCGGAGATGACCTTGCTGGCCATCTGGTCGTAGGGCACGTACTCGAACTTGACGTCCACCTCGGGGTTCGCCTTCTCGAAGCGCTCCTCCCAGGTCTTGACGAAGGGCTGGAGCCCGCCGGAGCCCTCGTCGTAGTAGTGCCAGACGACGAGCTCACCGGTCATCGCGCCACCGTCCGCGCCGGCCTGCGTCGTACCGCCGCCGCCACAGCCGGTCAGGGCGAGGGACAGGGAGACAGCGGCGGCGAGTGTCGCGGCGCGGGCTGTGCGAGGGCGGAGCATGGGACCTCCCGGGAGGGAAAAAATGATTTTATATACAAGATATCTTCTACAGTGATCCGGGCCACGTCAATGACCTGGCTGAATCGTGATGTCGGTGAAATCTCCGGCCGCCACCACCAGACCACCGGGCACCCGGTCCACCGGCAGCTCCTCGTCACCGGCGACCGCCCGGGGCGCGGGACCGAGCCCGACCGCGAGCAGGACGACCTCCAGACGCACCGGCGCGCCCGCGCGGCGCAGCCGGACCACGCCGTCCCCCACCGACCAGCGCAGCTCCACCGACGAGCCGTCGGAGAGCCGGACCTCGTACTCGCCGTCCCGCTCGACCGCGGCGAGGACCACCGTCAGCCGGTCCGTCGGCACCGCCCCGACGTGCTGGGCGGCCGGGGCGAGCGGCAGCGCCGTACCGCCGCGCAGGAACAGCGGAATCCGCTCCAGCGGAGCGTCGGCCACCACCCACCGCTCCCCCTCGTGGCGCTGCCCGGTCCACCAGTCGATCCAACAGCCGGCCGGCAGGTAGACCCGGCGCGACACCGCCCCCGACTCCAGCACCGGCGCCACCAGCAGCCGGTCGCCGAGGAGGTAGGCGTCGTCCACCCGGTGCGCCACCGGGTCGTCGGGCCACTCCACGACCAGCGCCCGCACCATCGGCAGGCTGGTGCGCCCGCACCGCTCGGCCTCGGTCCACAGGTACGGCAGCAGCCGGTACCGCAGCTCCAGCAGGTCCCGGACGATCTCCTCGGCGCGCTCGCCGAACTCCCACGGCTCCCGGGGTGGCACGCCGTGCGCCCGGGCGTGCGAGGAGAAGAGCCCGAGCTGGGCCCACCGGACGTAGAGCTCGGCGTCGGGCAGGCCGGAGAAACCCCCGATGTCGTGCGAGTAGAACGGGAAGCCGGAGAGCCCGATGGACAGCGCCGCCCGCAGCACGCAGGCCAGGTCCTCGAAGCGGGCCACCCCGTCGCCCGACCAGTGGATCGGGTAGCGCTGCGAACCGGCCCAGCCGGCCCGGGCCCAGAGCACCGCCTCGCCCCGCGCGCGCTCGGTCGCCTCCCACACCGCCTTCTGGTAGAGCAGCGGGTAGAGGTTGTGCATGGCCGCGCTGGGCACCGAGGCGTAGACCGCGTCCGGCGGCGCGCCCTCCCCGTAGTCCACCTTGATCGCCGCGACGCCGAGGTCGAACAGGGCGGCGAGTTTCTCCTGGTACCAGCGCACGGCCTCGGGGTTGGAGAAGTCGACGAAGCCGGCGTCCTCGCCGTAGCCGCCCGGGTAGGTGAAGGTGTGCCCGCTGGGCCGGCGGGCCAGATAGCCGCCGGCCACCCCCTCGTCGAACAGCGGGGAGGCCACGTTGTAGTTGGGCCACTGCCACAGCGACACCCGGAAACCCAGCTCCGCGAGGCGGGCGCACATGCCCGCCGGGTCCGGGAACCGCTCGGCGGAGAAGGTCAGGTCACAGGTGTAGTCCCGGGCGAACCAGCCGGTGTCGATGTGCAGCACGTCGCAGGGGATCCGGTGCGCGCGCAGGTCGGCCGCGACCCGCTCCACCTCGTCCTGGCTGGAGTAGCTGATCCGGGACATCCAGAGGCCGAACGTCCACCGGGGCGGCACCGCCGGGCGCCCGGTGAGGGCCGTGTAACGGGGCAGGATCTCCTTGGGGCCGTGGCCGGCGATGACGAAGAGGTCCAGACTGTCGGTCTCCTCGACGGTGACCGACAGCGCCGAGTGCTCCAGGTCGCCGACGTGGTAGCCGGTGGCGTTCGCGGTGTGCACGAACATGCCGTAGCCGCGGCTGCTCAGGTGCCACGGCACCTGCTTGTACGCGGCCGGGCTGGCGTTGGAGAACGCCTCCTGCAGCCACATCCGCTGGAAGGTCCCGGCCTTGTCCAGCCGCCCGAAGCTCTCGCCGAACCCGTAGATGTGCTCGTCGTGGCGCAGCGAGAAGGAGCCGAAGGCGGCCCGCCGGTGCCCGCCGACCGTGCTGCCGAGCGGGTAGGCGTAGCGGTGCAGGAAGATCCAGCGTTGTTCCGCCGGGTTCCACTGCCGCTCGGGTCGACGGAACGAGGGCAGGTCGACCGGCGTGGTCGCCCAGAGCACCCGCCCCGACCAGTCGCGCAGCACCAGCCGCCACGGCTCGGCCACGATCTCCAGCTCCACCTCGGCGGTGCGGGCCAGGTGGCCGTGCGCGGTGCGGAGCAGCTCGACCTCGACGTCCGGGTCGGGGGCACCGACCAGCATCTCCCCCGGGGTGTCCGCCGCTTCGCCGGTCGGTTGGTATCGCATCCGCATGACGCCCGGCTGCCAGAAGTCGAGCCGGACGGTGACGTCCCGCCCGGCCGCGGGTGCGCCGAAGACGGTTTCCACGACGGTGCCGTAGTAGTCCTGCGGCATCGGCTCGTAGCGGTCGGTGCCGCAGGTGAGGACGAGGGAGGCGCCGTCGCGACGCACCCCGTGCACCCGCGCGACGATCTCCACGGGCAGTGATTCACCCAGGAAGGGTGCGAGTTCGTAGGTGCGTGGCATGCTGCCTCCGCCGGGCCGGTCCGCGCGACTCGCGGAGTTGGATAAGATATACACGACTCCCGCGTGGTCGGCCAGAGCCCGGAAGGCTACCCCGACACCGGCTCTCCGCCCAGCTCAGGGCAGCAGGCGACCCCGCGCCGGGATGCCCGCCGCGATCAGGCCGGCTCGGTGTGGGCGAGCAGGCGGGCGACGGCTTCGCCGGTCTCCACGATGTGCCGCCGGGACTCGGCCGCAGCGCCCGCGACGTCCTGCGCGGCCACCAGCGCGGCCAGCTTCTCCTGCTTCGACGCCCAGTCACCGCCCAGGTCGGCGGCGACCATGGAGAAGTAGAACCGGGCCCGCTTCTCCAGCTCCGCCGAGACCCCGGCCATCACCTCGTTGTGGGCGGCCTGGCGCAACGCCGCGTAGAACTCCGAACTGAGCGCCAGGAGCCGGGTGGGTTCCTGGCCGCCGGCCGCCCGCCGTCCCTCCTCGATGACCCGGTCCAGGCGGGCGAGGTCGTCGGTGGACCGACGCTCGGCGGCCCAGCCGGCGATCGAGGACTCGATCACGGCCCGTGTCTCGAAGAGCTCCCGCAGCTCGCGCTCGGAGCGGTCCCGGACGTAGACGCCGTAGCGGGGACGGATGTCGACCCAGCCGGCCTCGTGCAGCGACCGCAGCGCCTCCCGGACCGGAATCCGGCTGACGCCGTACTGGGCGGCGAGTTTGTCCGCGTGCATCCGGGTGCCGGGGGCGAAGACGCCCTCGATGATGGCCTGCTCCAGCAGCTCGTGGATGCGGGCCGGCAGCGAGCCGCCGAAGCCGTCCGGCAACCCGTTCTCAGCGGCGCCGGTCCTCGGCTGCACTGCGGCCATGAGCTTCCCTCCGACGGACGAGCACGGCGAGCGACGGATCGACGCCTCCCGAACCACACGATAGTTGATATCTTATTCGGCAGCATCCCCCCGCGTACACCGGGTCGTGTTTCCGGCACTCAGCGCGCGGCCCCGCCCAGGAAGCGCAGCGCCGCCAGCGCGTACAGCGACACGCAACGCACCACCTCGTCCTCCTCGGCGTGGTCGTCGATCCCGGCCGACAGGGTGGGCTGCGGTCCGTAGCAGAGCGCTGGCACCCCTTCCCGACGCCACCGGCTCGCGTCGCTGGCCGGCAGCCGGATGGCGTACCGGGGCGCCCCGGCGCCGACCTCGTGCGAGGCGGCCCGCCAGGCGCGGACCAGGTCGGTGTCCGGCCCGGTCCAGTTCGCGTCCCAGCCCTTGAGCCGGCGCACCTCGACCGTCGGGATGTCGGCCACCGCGCGGCGGACCGCCTCCTCCGCCTCGGCCAGCCCGATCCCCGGCGGCAGCCGCAGGTCGACCTCGGCCCGGGCGGTGGTGGCGATCTGACCGACGAAGGTGCCGGCGGTCATGGTGCCGACGTTCGCGCTCAGCTCCAGACCGCTGTCCAGCCCGTCCGTGCCCGCCAGCCCGGCGAGTTCCGCCGGCAGCCGGCCCACCGACCCGGTGAGCGCGTCGATGCGCCGCACCGCCTCGGCCAGCCGGGCCGAGGCCGAGGCGCCGGCCCGGACCGCCGAGGAGTGCCCGGCCTCGCCGGTCGCGGTGACCGCCAGCCAGAGCACGCCCTTCTCCCCCAGCGCCAACCGCCGGAAGCCCGGCCCCTCCCCGCACAGCAGCCCGTCGGCGACCAGCTCGGGATGGGTACGCAGCAGGAACGCCGCCCCGTTGTCACCGAAGACGACCTCGTCGCTGACCGCCGTGAAGGTGACCCGCCCGGACCAGCGCGCCCGCTCCTCGGCCAGCAGCCGGACGGCGTGCACCATGGCGGCGACCGCACCCTTCATGTTGCCCATGCCGAGCCCGTACAGGCGGCCGTCCCGCCGGGTCAGCTCCCACACCGGCACGGACCAGGCCGACTCGTCGCCCGGCGGCATGGTGTCCAGGTGCACGTTGAGCACCAGGTGCCGGCCCGGGCGGCCGGAGTCGAGCTCGGCCAGCACCGACGGCATGGCGTCGACGCACCGCTCCAGCCGGGGCGTCAGCCCGGCCGCCCGCAGCGCCCCGGCGACCACCCCGGCGACCGCGCGGGTGTCCCCGGGCGGGTTGACGCTCGGCGCGGCGACCAGATCGGCGCAGAGGTCGACCAGCTCAGCGCGTCGCCGCTGCGCCCGGACGCGCAGCGCGGCAGCCTCGTCGGGACTCGGGAATCCTGTCATCACACCACTCCTGACCAGACGAGACGCCGCCAGTCGGCGGCCGCGAAGGGGCCGGTCGCGCCGGTGCCGGCGGCCACCGCGGCGCCGAACACCTCGTCACCGGCGGACACGTCCCGCACGACGTGTCCCCGGCCGGCCAACCCGGCCCGCCCGGGGTGGTCGTCCTCGACCAGCAGTTCGCCGCCCTGACTGCGCCACCGGGGCGCGGCCACGGCCGAGGCGAGGTCGGCGCCGGCGTACCGCATCCGGGCCAGGATCTGCAGCAGCGTCTGCACCTGCCCGTCGGCGCCCGGGGTGGCCAGCGCGAGCGCCGCGCCGGGCAGCTCGACCACCGCCGGGGCGAGAGTGTGCACCGGCAACGCCCCGGGCGCGGCCGCGTTCGCGCCGCCGGTGAAGCCGCCGGCGCGGTTGTTGAGCACCAGCCCGGCCTCCGGGACGTACACCCCGGAGCCGAAGTCGTCGAAGACGCTGACCAGGGAGGAGACGACCTGGCCGGCGGCGTCGGCGGTGGCCACCCCGGCGGTGTGCAGGTAGGCCCGGGGCCCGCCCAGCCGGCGGGCCCGCTGCCGGTCCACGCTCAGCGGCTCGGCCAGCAGCGCCGCGCCGCGGGCGCAGTCGTCGCGGTGCCGGAAGGCCGCCTCGGTCACCTCGACCAGCAGGTGGTCCAGGTCCTCGCCGGGCGCGGGCGGGTGCCGGTGCAGCCAGCGGGCTGCCATCGCCAGCAGGACGCCCTGGGACGAGGGGGGCTGCACGTGCAGCCGGCCGCCGGCCCAGTCCACGGCCACCGCCGGGCCGACGGCGGTCTGGTGCCCGGCCAGGTCGGCCTCGCTCAGCTCGCCGCCGTACCGCCGGGCGGCGGCCACGACGGCGGCGGCGGTCGGCCCGGCGTGCAACGCCTCCCGGCCCCGGTCGGCGACGTCGCACAGCAGGGCCGCCAGTTCCGGTTGCCGCCACCGGTCGCCGGCGGCGAGGTCGAGCAACGGCCAGCCGGCCGCCCCGCCCCGCTCCAGGCGGTGCCGGTGCGTCGCGACCGCCCGGGCCAGTGCGGCGTCGACCGGCACCCCGTGCTCGGCGAGTTCCACGGCCGGACGCAGCACCCGGGACAGCGGCAGCCGGCCCCAGCGCCGATGCGCCCGCGCCCAGCCGTCGACCAGGCCGGGCACGGTCACCGACGCCCCGCCGTCCGCGCCGGCGCGCCGCAGGGCGCGGGGGGCCCGGCCGGCGCCGTTGACCGCGACGACCACGCCGTCTGGCTGCCGGACCAGCGCCATGAGGTCACCGCCGAGACCGCCGGCCTGCGGCATCAGCACGCAGATCACGGCCTGGGCGGCGACCGCGGCGTCGAGGGCCGAGCCGCCGTCGGCGAGCGCCCCGGTGCCGGCGGAGACCGCGAGCGGGTGGGCCGCGCTCACCGCGCCCCGCGCCCCGGTGACGACCCGGCTGTGCGCCTGTCCTGCCGTCATCGACCGCCTCCTTCGGGAGATGAACCGGGGTCGGCTCTTGACCCCGACCGTATTATGTATGAAGTATAAGGAATATCAAGGCCGCATGATCCGCCGCTCGACCGCACCGACCCCTGGAGCTGACCGTGACCCTCATCCAGCAACCCGACATGTCCTGCGAGCTGGCCCGCCGGCTCGTCGACGAGGTGCACGCCGAAGCCACCCGGCAGGGCGTCCGGCTGGCCGCCGCCGTGGTCGACCGGGGCGGCAACCTGGTCGCCGCGGCCCGAATGGACGGTGCCCAGCTCGGCGCCGTCTCCCTCGGCCTCGACAAGGCCTTCACCGCGGCCAGCTTCGGGCACCCCACCTCCGCGTGGATCGCCAGCTCCGCCCCGGGCGGCAGCGACTGGGGCCTCGCCGGCACCCTCGGCGGGCGCGCGGTCGTGTTCCCCGGCGGCGTCCCCCTCTACGTCGACGGTCAGCTCGTCGGCGGGCTCGGGGTCAGCGGCGCCGCCTCCACCGTCGACGAGGCCTGCGCGGAGAAGGCCGCCGGCAACTGCGCGCTGGAGACCCGACCGTGAGCGTGGTGCTCGTCGCCGGTGGCGCCACCGGGATCGGCGCCGCCGCGCTGCGGGCCTGGCGGGACCGCGGCCACACCGTCCTGCTCGCCGACCGCGACGCCGACCGCGGCCGGGCGCTGGTGGCCGAGGACCGGCCCGGGCCGGCCGCGTTCCACGAATGCGACCTGGGCACCGTCGACGGCCCCGCCGAGGCGGTGGCCGCCGCCGCCGACCTCGGGGACGGGAAGCTCGACGTGGTGTTCTACAACGCCGCCGTGCTCGAGGCGTACCCGCTGTCGCGCTGGACCAGCCGGGACTGGGACCGGGCCAGCGCGGTCAACCTGCGCGGACCCTTCCTCACCGTGCAGGCAGCCGAGCCCCACCTGCGGCGCTCCCCCGCCGGGCGGGTGGTGGTCACCTCCTCCACCGGGGCGCTGCGCGGCCACGCCGGCATGCCCGCCTACCACGCCACCAAGGCTGGGCTGCTCGGGTTGGTCCGGGCCCTCGCCGACGAGCTGGGGCCCGCCGGGGTCACCGTCAACGCCCTCTGCCCCGGCTGGGTGGACACCCCGTTCAACGACGGGTTCTGGGCGCACCAGAGCGACCCCGACGCGGCCCTCGCCGCGCTCACCGCCAGCATCCCGCTGCGCCGCCAAGCCCTCCCCGAGGACCTGGTCGGCACCATCCTCTTCCTGTCCTCCCCCGCCTCCGCGTACCTGACCGGCCAGGCGCTGGTGGTCGACGGCGGCTACACCGCGGTCTGAGAGGCGACCCACCGATGCGCTACGACCTGCACGTCAACCCGGCGACCGGGCCGCTCCCGGCACTGCCCACCGGCACGTCCCCGGACCACGCCGGTCCCGGCGCCTTCCACCGCAGCCTGCCCGGCTACCACCCCACCCCGCTGCGCGAGAGCGCCGAGCTGGCCCGGCTCCTGGGCGTGCGAACCGTGCTGGTCAAGGACGAGGCGGTCCGGCTGGGGCTGCCCTCCTTCAAGATCCTCGGCGCCTCCTGGGCCACCGTCACCGCGGTGCTGCGGCACTGGGTCACCGCGCCGGTCACCCCGCTCACCCTCGACCGGGTCGCCGCCGCGATCCCCCGCCCCCGGACCCGCCGGCTGGTCGCGGCCACCGACGGCAACCACGGGCGCGGCGTGGCCCGGATGGCCCGCCTGCTCGGCGTCGCCGCCACCATCCTGGTGCCCGCCGGCACCGCCGAGGCCCGCACCGCCGCCATCGCCGGCGAGGGCGCCGAGGTGGTGGTCGTCGACGGCAGCTACGACGACGCGATCGCCGCGTCGGCCGCTCTCGCCGGACCCGACACCCTGGTCGTCTCCGACACCTCCTGGCCCGGGTACGAACACACCCCGGCCGCCGTGATCGCCGGCTACGCGACCCTCTTCGCCGAGATCGACGCCGAGACCGCCCGACGTGGGCTCCCCGCCCCCACGGTGGTGGCCCTGCAGGCCGGCGTCGGAGCGTTCGCCGCCGCCGGCGTACGCCACTTCCGCGCCCCGGACCGGCCCGGCCCTCCGCCGCGCACCGTCGTGGTGGAACCCACCAGCGCGAACTGCCTGATGGCCTCGGCCCGCGCCGGCCGGCTGGCCGAGGTCCCCGGCCCGCACCGCTCCACCATGGCCGGCCTCAACTGCGGCCTGCCCTCGGTGCTGGCCTGGCCGACGGTCCGGGCCGGCACCGACGTCTTCCTGGCCGTCGACGACGACGCCGCGCACCGGGCGATGGCGGAACTCGCCCGCGCCTCGGTGGTCGCCGGCGAGTCAGGCGCGGCCGGGCTCGGCGGGCTCCTCGCGGTCGCCCTGACCGGCGACCCGGCCGACCGGGCCCGCGCCGGCCTCACCCCCGAGGCCTGCGTCCTGGTGGTCAACACCGAAGGCGCCACCGACCCGGTGAACTACCACCGCGTCGTCGGCCACCACGCCGCCACCGCCGACGACGTCCCGGCGGGTGTGGCGTGACCGCGCCGGCCGCCACCCGCGCCCCGGCCGTCCGACCCGCGCCGCCGCTGTGGAAGCTCGCCCTCATCGGCCTGGTCGCCGGGCTGCTCTCCGGCGCCTTCGGCGTCGGCGGCGGGGTGCTCATCGTCCCGGCGATCGTGCTCCTGCTCGGCTTCGACCAGCGGCTGGCACACGGCACCTCCCTCGCCGCCGTGGTGCCGATCTCCGTCTCCGGCGTGGTCGGCTACCTCCTCTTCGACGCCGTGGACCTACCGGTGGCCGGGCTGCTCGTCGCGGGCGCGGCCGGCGGCGCTGTCGTCGGCGCCCGACTGCTCGCCCGGATCCCGCAGCCGCCGCTGAGGTGGCTGTTCATCGGCTTCATGCTGCTCGCCGCGGCCCGGCTGGTGGTGGAGATCCCCGACCGGACGGCGACCCTCGACCTCACCGTCGGGGTGGCGCTCGCCCTGGTGGCCCTCGGCGTGGTCACCGGCGTGCTCTCCGGCCTGCTCGGCGTCGGCGGTGGGATCTTCATGGTCCCCGTCATGATCCTGTTCCTGGAGATGAGCGACGTGGTGGCCAAGGGCACCTCACTGCTCGCCGTCATCCCCACCGGCATCCTCGCCACCTGGACGAACCACCGTCGCGGCAACGCCGACCTGCGCGCCGCCGCCACCATGGGGCTGGCCGGGACGGCCACCTCGATCCTGGGCGCGGCGGTGGCCGTCTGGCTGCCACCGCGTACGGCCGCGGTGCTCTTCGCCGCCTTCCTCACCCTGGTCGCGCTCCGGATGGCCCTCCACGCCGTCGCCCAACGCCGTGCCGCGCGGCGGGAGCAGGCCGATGGCTGACCGCGCCCGCCGCCACCCCGCCTACGCTTGCCGGATGAATTCCCTGGTCAGCGAGCCGCAGCGACAGTCGCGCAGAGATCGGCGACCGAGATGAGCGCGGACCGGCTCTACCTGCTCCAGTACGGCGCGGAGCGGGTCAGCAAGGCGCTGTCCCTGCGCGGCGGCCCGGTCGAGCGGCTCTACTGGGAGCCGTTCGTCGGAGTGCTGGTCCGCAGCGGCGACGAGTGGATCCTCTTCGACACCGGGATGTCCCGGGCCGCGCTGGACTCCCCCGCCGTGCAGGCCGCCTACGCCGCCGCGGACACCGGTGACGACGACGCACGCTGGCACCTGACCCCCACCCCGCCGGCCGACCGCCGCTGGACGTGGGGGCTCGACGGGGATCCGCTGGCCGCGGCGCTGGCCACCGTCGGGCTGACCCCGGGTGAGCTGTCCCGGGCGGTCGTGAGCCACCTGCACGTCGACCACTCCGGCGGCATCCCCACCCTGGCCGGGCACGGGGTGCCGGTCGCCCTGCACCGCGATGAGCTGGCGTTCGTCCGCAGCGGCGCGGTCGGCGTGGACGCCGGTTTCCACCCGCCGGACTGGTCCCACCCGGACACCCGCTGGGAACTGCTCGACCGCGACACCGACCTGGCCCCCGGCGTGCGCGTGCTCAGCACCCCCGGGCACACCCCCGGCCACCTGTCGCTCCGCGTCGACCTGCCCGAGACCGGCACCTGGATCTTCGCCGCCGACGCCGCCGACCTGGGCCAGAACTTCCTCGACCGCACCCCCTGCGGCTCCTGCGCCGCCGAGCGCCCCGGCGACGAGGAGCTGGCCGAACGCTCCCTGCACCGGCTGCTGCGCGAGGCGGCCGACTCCGACGCCCGCATCGTCCCCGGGCACGACCAGATCGTGCTCAACGCCGTCCGCCACCCCCCTGGAGGCCACCGATGACCGTCCCCCACCCCGCCGGCGGCGCGCTGCTCGCCGGCCGCCGCGCCGTCGTCACCGGCGCGGTCGGCGCGATCGGCCGCAGCATCGCCGACCGGTTCGCCGCGCACGGCGCCGCGGTGGTCGTCGCCGACCTCGACGGCGCGGCCTGCACGGAGGTCGCCGCCTCGATCGCCGCCCGCCACGGCGTGCCCAGCCACGGCGTCGACGTCGACGTCACCGACCCGGACAGCGTCCGCCGGTGCGCCGCCCGGACCGCCGAGTCGATCGGCGAGTGCGACCTGCTCGTGGTCAACGCCGGTGTGCTGGTGCTCAAGTCGGTGCTGGAGATCAGCCAGGCGGAGTGGCGTCGGGTGATCGAGGTGAACCTGACCGGGGCGTTCCACACCGCGTCGGTCTTCGCCGGGCGGATGGCCGCCGCCGGCGCACCCGCCGGGATCATCTTCTCCTCGTCGCTGTTCGGCGTGCGCGGCGGCGCCGGCAACGCCGCCTACTCGGCGTCGAAGTTCGGGCTGCTCGGGTTGGCCGAGAGCATGGCCGCCGACCTGGCCCCGCACGGCATCCGGGTCAACTCGGTCTGCCCCGGCCAGGTCGGCTCGCCGATGATGGAGGAGCTGTTCCGGCGCCGGGCCGACGACAACGGCACCGACGCGGCGGCCGAACGGGCCGCGTTCACCCGCCGGATCCCGCTGGGCCACCTGGCCGACACCGACGAGATCGCCGACACCTACGTCTATCTCGCCAGCGACCTGAGCCGCTACCTGACCGGACAGCGGCTGATCGTGGATGGCGGCTGGCAGGTCGGCTGACCACCCCGTTCCGCACCCATCCCTGCCGAGGAGCGCCATGACCGCCCCCGTCGAACCCCCGTCGACCCCACCCGACCCGCTGCACCCCGACGCACGGCGCCTGATGTCGGCCCTGCTCGCCGAGCGGGCGGCTCCGCTGCGGCACACCGGGGTCGCGGCGGCCCGGGCCCGCGCCGCCACCCTCGGCCGGGTCGACGACGAGGTGCTCGCCGGCACCGTGCAGCGCCAGGTGTCCCTCTCCGGCGGGGCCCCGGCCCTGCTGACCGGTCCCGCCGGTCGGGGCGGCGCCGGCGTGCTGCTGCACCTGCACGGCGGCGGCTGGTGTCTCGGCTCGCCCGGGGAGTCCGCCCCGCTGCAACGACTGCTGGCGCACCGCTCGGGCCTGGACGTGCTGGCCGTGGCGTACCCGCTCGCGCCGGAGGCGCCCTACCCGGCCGCCGTGCGGGCGTGCGACGACCTGCTCGACCGGGTGTACGCGGAGGTCGCCGGCGAGCGGCCGGTGCTGCTGAGCGGGGACAGCGCCGGTGGGAACCTGGCGATCGTCACCGCCCTGCGGCACGCCCGCCGGGGCGGCCCGCCGCTCGCCGGCCTGGCCCTGCTCTACCCGGTCACCGACCACGACCTGGACCGACCGTCGTACCGGCGGTTCGGCACCGACGACTACTGGGTGACCACCGACGACATGCGCTTCTTCTGGGAGCAGTACGTCCCCGACGAACCGCGCCGCGCCGACCCGGACGCCGCGCCCCTGCGCGCCCCGGACCTCGCCCTGCTCCCGCCGACCCTGCTCGACCTGGCCGGCTGCGACGTCCTGCGCGACGAGGGCCTGCTCTTCGCCGACCGACTGCGCGCCGCCGGCGTGCCGGTCACCTGCCGCGTGCACGACGGCCAGGTGCACGGCTTCGCCACCAACGTCGGTGTCCCCTCCACCGACGCCGTGATCACCCGTCTCGCGCACGACCTGCGCGAGCTCGTCCGAGCCTGGAGACCGACGTGCTGACATCCCCCTCACGCCCGGCTGAGCTGCGGGTCGCCGTGATCGGCGCGGGATTCGGCGGCATCGCCGCCGCGATCGAACTGCGCCGGCGCGGCTTCTCCGACGTCACCATCTTCGAACGCTCCGACGGCCCCGGCGGCACCTGGTGGGACAACCGGTACCCGGGCGCCGAGACCGACGCCGCCTCCCACCTGTACAGCTACTCCTTCGCGCCCTACGACTGGAGCCGCACCCACGTGCGGCAGGCCGAACTCCAGCGCTACCTGGAGCACGTCGTCGACCGGTTCGGCCTGCGACCGCTGATCCGGTTCGGCACGGCGGTGCAGAACCTCACCTGGGACGCGGAACGCGCGCAGTGGCGGCTGCGCACCGCCGACGGAACGGAGCGGGACTTCCACGTGGTGGTGTCGGCGTTGGGCATGTTCGGCAAGCCGCGCTGGCCGGACTGGCCGGGGCTGGCGGAGTTCCAGGGACCGGTGCTGCACACCGCGGTCTGGGACGACCGGCACGACCTGACCGGCCGGAACGTCGCGGTGGTCGGCACCGGCTCCAGCGCCTCCCAGGTGGTGCCCACCCTGGCGCCCAGCGTGGCCCGGCTGACCCTGTTCCAGCGGCAGCCCGGCTGGTTGCTGCCCAAGAGCGACCGGGACTTCACCGCCCGGGAACGCCGGCTCTACCGCAGTCACACCCTGCAACGACTCAACCGGTTGCGGCTCTACCTGCTCCAGGAGCGCCGCGAGTGGCGCGGCGCGCTCTTCCGGCCCGGACACCGGATCAACACCCGGGCCCGGGAGCGGGCCCTGGCGTACCTGGAAAAGGTGTTCGCGGGCCGCCCGGACCTGAAGGCGGCCCTGACCCCGGACTATCCCTTCGCCGGCAAGCGCGCGGTCGTCAGCAGCGAGTTCTATCCGGCCCTGCTGCGCGACAACGTCACCGTGGTGCCGCGGGCCGTGCTGAGCTGCACCCCGGACGGCCTCGTCGACACCGCCGGGGTCCGGCACCGGTTCGACGCGATCGTGCTGGCCACCGGTTTCGAGGCGACCGAGTACCTGTCCAGCGTCGAGGTCGTCGGCCGCGACGGGCGCACACTGCGCGAGACGTGGGCCGGCGAGCCGCACGCCTACCTGGGCATGATGACCCCCAACTTCCCGAACTTCTTCATGCTGTACGGCCCGAACACCAACGGCGGCCTGATCGTCACCAACCTGGAACGCCAGTCCCGCTTCATCAGCCGGGAGCTGAGCCGGCTGGTGCGCACCCGGCGGCCGTCCGTGGAGGTGAGCGAGGCCGCGAACCAGCGGTACAACGACTGGCTGCAACGGAAGATCAACGCCACCGCGTTCGTGCAGGGCAACAACTACTTCGCGGTCAAGTCGGGGCGGGTGGTCACCCAGTGGCCGGACAACGCCACCGTCTACGGGGCCCTGCTGGTGGCGCTGCGCTGGTGGGGGCGCTGGCGGGTGCCGCAGCAGCACCGGTCCTGACGTCCCGCCGACCCGGACGGCCGGCCGTCACCTGCGGGTGGGGCCGGCCGTTCCGGTCGCCGGCGGTCAGCCCGGCAGCGCAGGCGCGAGCCGACGCCAACCGCCCCCGGGACCCGGCGGTGGCCACGATCAGTCGCCGGTGGCGACCGGCGCGGGCCAGGACTGCCGGCTCGCCCACTCGCGCAGGGTGGTGCGCCCGGTGGTGACCGCGCCGGGGTCCGGGGCGGGCCGGGCCGGCGCTCCGGACGGCGGGGCGTAGAAACCGGCGATGCCCGCCGCCGCCTCCGCGCCGATGTGCGGGGCGAGCATGCGCTCGTACTCGTGGGTCCCGATGGTCCGCCACCGCACCGGCCGGTCGAGGGCGGCCGCCAGTTCGGCCGCCGCCGCGTCGCCGGTGAGGGGCTGCGGACCCGCGATCACCCGCCGCGCCGGCGGGGCCGGCGCGGTGAGGCTCTCGGCGATGACCTCGGCGAGGTCGTCCAGGGCGACCCAGGGCATCGGGACCTCGGCGGGCAGCGGATAGACCAGTTCCCCTGCGACCACCCGCGGCGCGGACCAGGCCGCCGACAGGTTCTCCAGGTAACCCCCGGCGGGCCCGACGACGGCAGCGACGGGAACGACGTCGCCGAGCCGGGCGGCGAGGACCGCGCGGGCGTCGAGGTAGGGCACCCCGACCGGGCCCGGCAGCAACGGGCCGCCCGCGTTGAACACGGCGCGCGGCACTCCGGCGCCGCCCAGCGCGGCGAGCACCGCCTCCGCCTGCGGCACGGCCCGCTGCGGGGCGAAGACCAGCGGCAGGTGGACGACGACGGCGTCCGCGCCGGTGTAGGCCCGCCGCAACGAGTCCGGGTCGAGCAGGTCGGCCGCCACCGGCTCGACGTCGGCGGGGAACACGGCGGCGAGCCGCTGCGGGTCGCGGACGGCGGCGCGGACCCGATGCCCGGCGGCGACGAGCCGGCGTACGACGGGGGCGCCCTGGGTGCCGGTGGCGCCGTGCACCACCACGGTGAGCGGGCCGGCGGTGTCGTTCTCGCGTGAAGTCATGCGCGAACGTTAGATCCGCGTTGGCACCAGTACCCAGAACCGCGCATAGTATCCGTATGGAAACCAAGGCCCGAACAGCGGATCTGTCGACGGTGCCGGCGATCGGCTGTGGTGTGGAACGCACCCTGCGGGTCCTCGACGGCAAGTGGACCACCCTGATCGTGCGCGAGCTGCTCACCGGGCCGAAGCGCTTCGGGGAACTGCGCACCGCGCTGGGCGGACCGAGCGCCAAGACCATCACCGACCGGCTGCGCGTCCTCGAACACCAGGGCATCCTCACCCGGACCGTCCACGCGGAGGTGCCGCCGCGCGTGGTCTACGCCCTGACCGACCGGGGCCGCAGCCTGCGCAGCGTGCTGGACGCCATGCTGGTGTGGGGCGAGCGACAGGGCTGAGGGGCGACGCCGCCCCGCCCGGAGCGTCCATGGTCCGCCAGTCGGGGGATGCTCCTCCAGCGCTGCGGCGATGGCGGCGGGAACACGCCACGGTCCTCGTTCGGTCGTCGACGCGATACCTACCGTGATGGCCCTGGGGATCACCGACCTGCTCCCGGGCCACACGACGTCGTCACCGGCGGCGGCAGTGGCATCGGTAACGGCATCGCCCGGCTCTTCGCCGAGCAGGGAGCGCGGGTCAGCGTCACGGAGGTGGTGGCCGCGCGGTGGCCGGATCAGCACTTTCGTCCTGCTGCACTTCACCCGCTTCCCGACCCCGCACGGCGACGTGACCGTGTCGCTGACCGCCGTCGAGACGGACCGCGCGTTGGACGGCTCACAGCTCGACGACAGCGGGGTCTCCATTCCTCCCGCATCGTGACCAGGCCCGCACGTCAGCCGCGTACGTCGCGCGCGGCGCTCAGCGGGCGAGCACGCCGAAGCCGATTCCATGGGGACATCAACCCGTCGTTGCACGACCTGCCGAAGTCGTCGCCTTCTGGTCGATGCTCCGAGGTGCGGTAGACGATGGTGTCGTTGCGGTTGCCGGGTTGCGGATCGCCGAGGGGAGACGCGAGGCGGGTGTGGGCGTCGATGGCGACCTGCAGATTCGTGGAGTAGCGGTAGTTCTTGCTCGGGGCGGCCAGGCGGTGATCCCGGGTCGGAATGAGGGTGCCGTCGACGATGGTGATCTGGTCGACCCGACGCTGGCGTCCCGGTGCCAGTACGAGCAGGGGGCCGACGGTGTCGATGACCCGATGGGCGGAGGAGTGCGACACCCGAACAGCGAACCGATCTGGCGCGTCGTCAGGTTGGTGCGCCAGTACGCGGCGACCAGCAGCACTCGATCGGCGAGGTCGAGAGACCACTGCCGGCCTGGCCGGTCGCCGGCGATCGACCGCCACGCTCGGCGACCAGCCGGACCAGCCTGCGGAACTGGGCGGGCTGCAGCCCGGTAAATGGAAAGACCCACTCCGGGCGGGCCGCTGAGATCACCTGCACGCCGACGTGATCCACGATGGACCGCCAACCGAGTTACGAGACGTCCCTTAGTTAGGCTAGCTCTGGCTGATGTCCTCGCTCGAACGCTCGTTGCTCTGCCTCTCGCACGAGATGTGTTGCCTTGACCTCATCGCGTTGCTGGAAGTCTGCCCACGCCATCAGCGTGAAGATCATTGCCGCCGTCTTGGTTCTCACCGACAGATCGTTGATCGCAGTGTCTTCGCCTAACATATGCCGGATCAAAGCCTCCGTTTCAAGGAAGGGAACATCCGAGCCGAAGCCACGGCGCATATCCGAAACGAAAATGCCGATCTCTTCGAGATCAACACCAGGCTTGAACATCTGGCCAACCGCAATCTCAAATGACGCAATCATGACGTGCGCCGATGCAAGAGAACCGAACTCGTTGAACTCTGCCGCGAGCCGATCGCTTTCCTGTTTGTGGCGAAGCATGCTTGCCAACAGAAAGCGGCCCATCAGCGTTCGGGGTCCCACCTCAAGACCTTCCGAGTCAGCCCTATTTCGATAACGATTACGCCGGCTCCGCGCCATGTCACTTACCAACCGATCCTTCCTTTTTCCTACGCAAGGACTCTAGGATGCATTGAGGGGCCGCCAGCGCATTGCATCCCCTTTCAAGAAATTCTCCAAGTCGAGCGTTGGCTCGCCGTCACTCTCCGACACGGACACCGCCCTGTCGGACAATTCATCTGCAGCGACCACGAGGTCGTCTAGCTGCTCTTCGGAAAGGCCGAGTTCATGCGCCAGCCAGAACAGCATCGAGTACATGATCAGGGCGGTTGCTTTCTCGTCGACCAGGTCGAGCAGGTACGCCTCTCCTAGGGTGCCACGGAGCACTGCTTCCGCCTCTCGAGCTGGAATCCGGTGCTCTGGCGGCGCTGCCGAGTTGTACCGGGCGACGCAGCGGGTGACCTCACGCCGGTCCTTAACAACTGAAAACCACCGATGCAAGGCGAGAGCGAAGGCGGCGGGCATCACCCCGAACCTCCCGCCCGCCTGCCTGTTCAGGACCAGGAGTCGACGCCACTCCCGCTCATCACCGCGCAACTCAGCTCGCAGGAGCTGCGCTTGGAGACTCCAGCCCACCCCGTCCGCGCGTCGGGAGTCTGTCGGGTGCGACGTCATCGTCTCAGTATGCCAATCATCCTGCGAACCACTGCGATCAAGGCGGCAGGACCGAGCAACCACTCGACACCGAAGGCCGGCCCACCAGCGTCAGGACTGTTCCACACCGGATAGTTTCTCGGCACCCTGCTGGAACTCGAGCTGATGGTCGCAGCTTCGCCCAGGGTCTTGCCATATGTGGCCATGTCGCCCATGTCCTGCAGCCCAGTTCCGAAACCCTCCGCTACGCGATCGGCGCGTTCCGTCCCCTCGCGGGC
Organism: Micromonospora sp. RP3T; assembly: GCF_003027925.1. Taxonomy (GTDB): domain Bacteria; phylum Actinomycetota; class Actinomycetes; order Mycobacteriales; family Micromonosporaceae; genus Micromonospora. Next base: position 32,596 of record NZ_PYPS01000003.1, on the reverse strand, counting down.
AGCCGCCTCCGCCTCAGGCCGTTGCCTGTCGCCATCCCGGTCCTTACCCGTACGGCCGGGAGGAGTCCCTTTGCCCCTAGATGACCCCTTGCCACCCTTTCCCTTGCTGGAGCCGCCCTTGCTTTTGCCGTTACTGGAGCCGCCCTTGCCCCTGCCCTTGTTGGAGCCGCCCTTACTCCGGCTATTCTTGGTGCCCTTGCTCGTGCCTCCACCCTTACGAGAGGTCTTACCCTTGCTATTGCCCTTCGGGCCATTATGGCCACCCGATGGCTTCCGCTTGGGGGTTGACTTCGAAAGACGGTTCTTGTTCGGGTTGGCGCGAATGTGATCCTTCATCGCCCGCATTTCGCGGGCTTCTTGACGAGGGTTCATACGCGGAGTCCTGCTATAGCGAGCAGCAGCTCGTGCGCTGGTGGCGCCACCGTTGGGCCCGCGATAGGTCGGGGTGCTGGCACCTCCACGGCCTCCGCCGCCGACGGAGCCGCCTCCTCCGACATCCCGAGCAGTCCTCATCAACCCGTCCGGGTCTGAGTAGGTGATGGGGCTGTTGTTGCTGTAGGCGTACCCGTGAAGAGTCTGCGGATCGCCGTACTCGACAAGGGGATCGACCGAGAGAAATCGTCCCGTGGTCGGGTCGTACTCGCGCGCACCGAGATGGGTGTAACCGGTGGGGTCGCTGGTTCCCCCGACAAAGCCCTTGTTGTCCGGCCAAGTGCTGGGGGGCGCTCCGCGGTCCTCGCCGAACGGGGTGAGGCGTCGGCGCGTGACGGTGAGGGTGGAGCTGTCGATGGCGAGCTGATTGGTGCCGTGGTGGTTGGCGGCGGTCCAGGTGAGCCCGGCGGGGGTGCGGACGGCGTTGGGGTAGTAGCGGGTGCCGATGACCTGCCCGGTGTTGTGGTTGAGGCGGTATTCGGTGTCGTCGAGGTAGAGGGTCTTGTCTGCACCCGGGTTGTCAGCGATCAGTCGGTTGCCGTCGGCGTCGTAGAGATAGGTGTGGTTGACAGCACCGTCGGTAAGGTGGGTGAGGCTCCCTTCGGCATCGAAGGTGAGTGTCTGGTTGGGCTTACCGGTGGAGATGCGGGTCTTGAGGTAGCCGCCATTGTCGTACGTGTAGGTCGTCGTCGGTCCACCGCCATTGGTGGTGATGCTGTCCAAGCCGTGGGGGCGGCTGCTTGCCGGTGTGGGGTAGCTGTAGGTGCGGGTGGTGTCACCGCTGGCGGTGTGGCGGGTGTCGGTGGTGCGGTTTCCGGTCTTGTCGTAGGTGTAGCTGTGCCAGTAGGAGTCGGCGCCGCCGACGATGGCTTGGCCCGGGACGTTTTGGCAGGCGATTGCCGTGGTGGTCCAGGCTTCGGTGAGGCGTTGGAGGTAGTCGTAGCCGAAGCACTGATTGGCTACGACAGAGCCGGCGTTGGTCTCAGCGATGCTGGTGATGTTTCCGCCGGGATCGTAGGCGTATTGCTCGGTGAGTTTCTCGTCCCAGTTGCCGGGCGTGGTCTGGTTCTCGGTCTCGGCTAGCAGAGCGTTGAGTCGACCGGTGGCATCGTCAATGGTGCTGGTGAAGCGGGCGCGTTTGGCACCGGAACCGAGGAGTTGTTGTTTGACAGCGCCGTGCCAGTAGTACTGGGCGCTGGCGAGGTATGTGGCCAGTCCGGTGACGCTGGTGAGGTAGCCCTGGTCGGTGTAGGTGTTACTGACGGTCTCAGCTGGCAGGCCGCCCTTGGCGGGCAGATCGGTGCTGGCCAGTGATCCGTCGGTGTGGTAGCTGAAGCCGGTGGTGTATGTCCCGGCGAGGTTTCCCTGACTGGCGGGGACGACGGTGCTTTGACCGGTGGGCTGGTAGAGATCGCTGTAGCCGGTGAACTGCTGGATGTACGCACCGGATGTGTCATGGCGGGTAGCTGAGGTGAGGTATCCCTTGGCGAGGGTGTCGTAGGTCCAGCTGGCGCGGAGGTTGCCGGTGGCGGTGTCGTCGCGTAGCTCCGTGGGGCGGCCGAGTGCGTCGTAGGCGCGGTAGAGGACGTCGCCGCGGCCGTCGGTGGTGGTGGTGAGTTGGTCGGCGTCGTCGTAGGTGTAGGACGAGTTGCCGGCGTCGGGGTCGGTGCTGGCCACGAGCCGGTCGAGCCGGTCGTAGGTATGGGTCCAGGTGTTGCCGACGGCGTCGGTGATGGAGGTGAGCCGGTCGAGGCGGTCGTAGCCGTAGCTGGTTTCGTCGAAGGCGCCGGTGGGGGTGGCGCCCTGGTATTGGCGCTTGGCGGTGGTGTTGCCCTGGGCGTCCTTGATCAGGGTTACCGGGGTGCCACCGGATGGTGGGGTGACGGCCACGCTGTTGCCGTCGTAGGCGGCGAGTGTCTCCCACTTTTTGACGTTCTGCGCCCAGAGGGCATCGACGGTGGGGCGTTCGAGGCCGTCGTAGGTGTAGCGGCGTTGGGTGCTGACGTCGGTGTCGGCGAAGGTGTGCAGCGTGCCGGTGGGTGCGGAGGCGTTGTTGTAGAACGCCGACTCGGCCGCTTCGAGGCCACGCGTGTCGTAGCGGGTGTCGCTGATGACGCGTTTGCCGTCGGGCGCGGTGGTCTGGGTCTGCCGTGGGCGCAGGTGGCCGTCGTAGATTTCGTAGGAGCTGATCTGGTTGCCGTTGGGTCCGAGCGTCTTGGTCTGCACGGTGGTGGGTGCGGTCTTGGTGACGCTGTAGGCGTATTCGGTGTTCGGCGTCTGTGAGGTGGTGCGACCGGGCCGCCAGATTTTGGTGAGGCGTCCGAGGGGGTCGTACTTGGCGGTGGTGGTCTTGGTGTTCGCGTCGACCGACGAGGTGGGTTGTCCTCGAAGGTCGAGGGTGTCGGTGGTGGTGTGCCCGGCCGGGTTGGTTTCGGTCACGGCGGTCACCGGGCTGCCGGTGGCGGGCACGTAGTCGAAGGAGGTCGTGCGGTTGACGCCGTCCTTGCTGGTCTTCACCCGGCCGTGCGCGTCGTAGGTGGTGGTGTCGGTGGTGATCCAGTTCGGGGTGGTGCCGGTGTAGGTGGCCAGCTCGTCGACGCGGGTTTCCAGGCCCTTGGTGGGGGTGGCTCCGACTGTCGTGGTGCCGTCGTAGTAGGTGCGGGTTCCGGCGAGGATGTTCGCCGGGGCCGGGTTGGCGGTGCAGTCGGTGGTGGTTTCCTCAGCGGGCAGTTCGGTCAGCCAGAAGCCGGGCGTGACGTTGCGGGCGTAGGTGTAGGTGGTGCAGGTTTCGTCGCCCGTTGCTGAGGTGTCGCCGTTGTCGGTGGTGCTCAGGGTGGTGCCGTAGGTGGTGTCGAACTGGTGGAACACCTCCGAGCGGCGCCAGGTACTGGTGGCGGCGATCCACTCGTAGGTGTGGAAGACCCGCGGCTGGGCGTAGAACGCTTCGAAGGTGGTCGGCTGCGCGTATGCCGGCAGTTCGACGCGCTTGGCGGTCAGGCCGCGCCACGGTCCGTAAATCTGCCGCAGCAAGGGCTGCCCGCCGGGGCTGGCGTAGTCGATGCGCTCACGCAGCATGCCGGCGTAGGCGTTGAAGTCGGTGACCGGGAAGTTGTCCGAGGCCAGAACGGTGGCTGCCCGGGTGTTCTCCCCGGCGTCCGTGCGGTCGCCGTACATGCCGCGGAAGTACACGTACATGGACTGAGAACGAGTTTCGGTGCTGGCGCCCTTGGTCACGGTGACGATGGGCCAGCCCCGGAAGTCCGACCAGCTGCGCTTCTCCAACGGTGAGGCCCAGGCGTTGTCGTTGTGATGCCACAGCACAGTGGTCGCCGATCCCACAGTCACCGAGCCGACGGTCGCGGTGGTGGCGTAGGCATAGGAGGTGGTGACGTTCGGTGATCCGCCGACGTTGTCCCGCTCGGTCACCTCTTTGACGCGGTACTTGTTCCACCACGACCAGCCACCGACGTTGTCCGGCGGGCTGTAGTACTGCGGGAAGCACCGCTTGGTGTTCTGAGCCGGGTCCGCGGGCAGGGCAGTGATCGTGCAGTCGGAACCCTCGTAGGTCACGAGGATTTCGCCGCCGGTCTCGTCGCCGACCGCGGTGACCCGGTACTTGTTCGTGGCTGGGGCTCCGGCAGCGACGTTGAAGTCGGTGCGGTTGGCATACCGGGTACCACCGAACGTGACATCCGGCAGCGTCTCAGTGGCAGTGCCGTCCCCGCCGGTGCGGCGGATCCGCGCCAGCCACAGCGCAGGCGAGGTCAACGCCGCGTCTTCGCCCGTGGCGGGAAACTGGTGCAGTAGCTCCCACTTGTCCACGTCGACGTAGCTGGTGCCGCGTCGGACCTGCGCGGTGATGAACTGCAGCCGTCGGGCGGTCCAGAACGTCGGGCCGGAGACGGTGCACGGGGCGGTGGAACAGGTGAGGTCCCACGGGGTCTCCGGCCAGTTCGCGACCGTGGGGCTCGCCTCGGTGCCGCAGGTTCCCAGGCAGCGCGGGGCGGTGGAGAACACGACCTGCATCGGTGCCGTCGTGGGTTGCGGGAAGCCGCGCGAGCCGTACTCGATCCGCGACAATGTCGCGGCCCGGTCATAGGTGGTCAAGGCGCTGGCGTTACCCGCGCGGGTGGTGCGGTTGTACTCCTTGGAGTAGAAGTACGACATGACGTTGCCGCTGGTGTCCTCAACCAGGTCGAGGTTCCACCGGTAGCCCATCCCGCACCATGAGCCGGCGAATCCGCCGGTCTTGTAGCAGGGGTCACTAGCGTGGTTGGAGAACACGGGCACGCCTTGAACGGAGAAGGTCTCCCGGCTGTCGATCCAGTTCGCGCCGAACGTGTAGCGGGTGCCGTCCGGGGTGGTCAGCCGCCACCGCTCGTTGTTCCAGTTCCGGGTGTCGCTGGTCCCCCCCGTCAAATACTCGATCTTGGAGCCGTCGTCGTCAGCCAACCGCCACTGCTGGGTCGTGTCGTCTCGGACCAGCTCGGTCGATTTGCCGTTCAACACCAGCGTCGCGTTGTAGTCACGCCAACACAGGTCACCCGTGGCGTTGGTATAGGCCGGGGAGTTCGCCAGGTCGTCCTTGCACGTCCGGTAGGACCGCTCGATGTAACCGGGGTGGTAGTCCCAGCCCTCACCGATCCACGACGTCTGCGTGTTCTCCCCGTTGGTCTGCCCATCGACCCGGCCCGAGGAGTAGTCCAGACCGATCTCCGGATCCAACCCGCCCGCCGACTCCGGTACCTCCATGTCGTACGACCAGAAGAAATCTCCCGCCTGGCTGCCAGCGGACCAGCTCGCCGAGGCGTTCAACGGCGTCTTCAAGAACGTGCCGGTCTGCCCTGCGGGTCCCGCCACCAGAGCGACCATCGCTCCGTCCAACGGCTGAGCCTGCGGTGACTCCGGGGTCAGTGCGCTACGCGCCGGCACGTCAACCGCCGCCGACACCACCTGCGCCGCCCGATCGTGGCGCGTCGGCAACGGCGCCGCCTGCCGGCACGACAACTCACCGGCCGCACCCGTCGTACAGCCCTGCAACGACACCAGGCGTAAACCTCGTGAAGCCCACGCCGCGCCGAACAGCCCCGTCAACCCCGAGTAGTCGATCTCTACCCGGGCCCGACCGGTCACCGTGTCACGGGCTGCGACCCGCACCACCGCCGCCGCCCCCGCCTCACGCGCCTGCCCCTGATCGAAGACCTGCACGTGCACGCCGTCCGGAGCAGGCGCCGACCCATCCGCCATCACAGAAACCGGCAGGCCCCCAACCGCAGCCCGACGCTTGCCCGCAGCAGACGCCGCAGACGCAACCTCCAGGTCCGCCGAACCACCGGACGCGACACGCCCCGGCGACGGCTTCCACTGCTGCCTGGTGGACTGCGCCACCACCGGCTTGCGCGTAGCCACCCGTGAGACCGGAACCGAGCGATCCTTCGCCGCCGCACCGCCGCGAGAAGGCCCAGCGTAAGCCGGCACGAACGGCAACAGCGTCACCGCCAACAACACCGACACGGCCAACGCGCCCCGACGCAGCAACCACCGGGTTGCCGCAATAACCCGCGACGAACGAACCTCTTGGTCCACGACCGCCCCCGTCCCCACACGATCAAGAGGAGCGAAACGTAGCCACCCCACCAACCGTCAGTCAATAGAAGATCACAGATGGTTAGCGCGAAAGCGAATCCATCCCTACTAAACGGACTCCTACGGCACGTAGCGTGGTGCGTGCGCAAAGCAGCAGGCCACCTCCTGACACCTACGGACGAGCGCAGGAAGCCGCGCCGACTCTGACCTGCGAGAACATGAACTTGCAGGTCGTGGTGCGTGCAGTTGAGTGCCGTTCGATGCCGTTGGGCGGTGTTCAACTCCGTTCAGCGCACCCGCCTGCTCCCATACCGCCCGCCCCCCCAATCTCGGGCTTCGGGACCGGCGGTAGCTGATCGGCGGCGCGCTCTCGTCCGCCCCGCCTCTGGGACATCCGCGGCCTACCAGCCTTCCGCCATCCATGAGTTGACGACTACGCGCAGACCTGCCGCCCCGGTGTCCTGGTGATCATGTCGTCGTAGCGGCGGGCCGCGACCACATGACCTACAAGAGCGGCACAGGAAAGCACGCCCCTTCTGTCCGAAATCGCCTGCCGTTTAGTGATCCAGCAGCGACTAGGCCATGCCCATGCAACGCGCCTACCAGCCGGTGTACAGAGAGACAGCCCAAATGCGCTCGCCGAACTACCCGAGTCAAGGGTTCCAGCAGCGCCTTGAACGGCGTCGGATTGCGCCAGGCCAATGAAAAGAGGGCTCCCACAAGTCACTGACCTGCGGAAACCCTCTTACTGTCGGGACGGCCGGATTCGAACCGACGACCCCTTGTAACGGAAAGTAGCCGGAGTGAGCTTGTCACTGCTTGCCTGAGGTGGTGGTTGAGCTGCAAGAACGTCGCTAAGGCCTCACGGGCTCTTGTCACTCTTCGCCAACATTTGGCTTGGGTTTTCGGGGGGTAAACGGGGGGGCCATGGTTGAACGTTCGCCACGTCTGACCGTCTATCCACCGGTCCTGCCAGCTCTATAGATCCTGTACCGACCGGACTTGCGGCAGCCCGTCCTCGGTCAGCACGATCGTCACCGGGACCTCACGCGGTGGCGGCCTGTCTGTGGTCTCGCGCAACCCGCGGTGCGCGGGATTCGCAGGATGGCTGCAAGCGGGTCCGGGCACCCGACGAGGGCAAATTTCAGCTGCTGGACCTCGGCGGCGTCGACCGGCCACGACCAGTCCACGTCCCACGGCTCCTCCCAGGGCGGGTGGAAGCAATCGTGATCAAAGAGCACCAGAAGTCCAGCACCACACCCCGGCAGGCCACCACGCTGCTCCAACGGTAGTTGACCTCGTGTCCGCCATCGGCGACTACACCCACGTCGAAACCAACGAGCCCGACCAAATCCGGATTCGCCGCCGATCCCAAGATTCGCCACCCGGATTACACGTTTAAGGCTGCATGACGGAGCACTAGCGATTACAGATCGTAAGGCTGAAACCGAATCGGTAAAAGATCTTCAAAGTAGTCGAGGGAAGCGATCTCGCTACTTCCATTCAGGACCGATAACAGCAAGTCAACCATCCCGCCACCGTAAAGTTCCCAGGTTTCGGTCCGGACATCGACCACTGCACATTTCCAACTATCGCTATTCCCTAGGCCCAACTGCCAACAAAGCTCATATTCGCCATTCACCGTTCCCCACGGGAGCAGCTCACCAACGCCCAATCCGAACCTGTAGGGAGCATCGAGTGCATTCGCCGCTTCGTTCCTACGGAGCACCTGCTCACGGTAGGCTACAGGATCATTGTTGAATTGAGGTTCACACGGATGAAAGACTGCAATAAGCTCAAAAACTCCGGGCGGAAAGATCTCGGCGTACTTTCGGAAATCGCCTGGTAGCCGGAGCCCGAAAGCGTGATCGAAACTTTCCCAGTCGATTTGGCAGCCGGATACACCTTCCCATCCGGCTAGGCGAGCGAGCTCACGCGCAGCAGCCTCGCTCGCGGAAGGAGGCCCGGTTGGATCGTGATCGGGTTCCACACTCTACTCACTTTCGGGGAGGCAGGGGCAGGTAAGCGTCAGGTGAGTTTTGGATAAGGAAAGTCTCACTCGCGAATCGGTCGCCCGCGACGTACACCTTCAGGGCCGACGGAACAGGGTTACTCCCATCGTAGATCGGGGAGACCTGGAAGTAGAGCCTTTCACCGGTGGCCACCCGCTGACTCACGTAGTGCTCGATCGACCAGTACATGGCGGGATAGTTCGCATTCCTATACAACGGAACGAGGTTTTTCGGTGCATTCGGGTCGCTTTTCGCGCCCGCCCCTCCCAAGCTCTTGCCAATGAGGTGGCCTGAGTTCATGCCCTTACGGGCATCATATCCAGGAGGATAGTACGTCGCCGACGTGCCTCGCCCTGTGGACCCCTGATAACAGGCCTCGGCACCTGTAGCCCGGCCCCGCCGATCACTGATGCTGGCGTCTCCCTGATAGTAGGAGGAATCGAGTTCATAGTAGTTGACTTCTGATGCTTCTGACCCATTCAGACAGGCACTCTCAGCGGCGTATCGACGAGTGTCGTTAGGGCCGCGGTAGGCCTCGGCGAGCGGTCCGTGAACTACACCATAGTGGTCGGCCTGATCAGTCGGGAAGGTTGGGACACCATTGGGCGCTGATTCCGCACCTTGGTCACCTCGCACCTGTGGCGCCGCCTGGCCGTTCGGGTTGTTTGAGATTGAGCTGCCCGGCGGGAGCATGGGTTCCCAGCCCGGCCGGGCGCTACCCCCCGGTGCAGGGCGTTCGTCTACATCTACCAGCCAAGGAGTACGGCACAGTTCGCCACTGCCCAGCCCTGCAGCCCTTGAGGCCATTACGCAGGGAGGCACAGTCGGCGGAGCCGTGCAGTTGCGACTACACGGACCACGCCCACCTGCACCCGGCCGAGGACCGAACCCAGCAACAGATGGCGCAGGCTCGTAGTAGGAACGACACGACGCCGAGTGGCGATTCCTTTCGCAATAGTGCAGGCTGGGGAGACTGATCGACGCACCGGCGTTTCCTCGACACCATGCCGGAGCATCCGGACGGGCTCCGTTACGTCCGTAGCACGGGTCGCCTGCAGGGTCGCCCTCCCAGAATTCGTAGATCAACTCTTCGAGAAGGAGGATGCTCTCCATGGTGCAATAGATGGGATCGGGTTCTGCGCAGTGCCCATTCGGGTCAGAATTGCTGACGGGATCGCCGCCACCATATATATAGCGGTTGACAACGGATGGAGAAGTGGGAGCTAAAGTCCAGGTATCACGGCTGGAGAAGGCTCCACTTGCTGGGTCGTACCAGCGGGCATGGGCGTTGGTCTGGGTGGTTTCGGCGTCTGTCCAGCCGCCTTGATAGCCGAGTGGCAGGGTGCCGGTTGCTGCGCTGAGTTGGCCGTAAGGCTGGTAGGTGCGAGACGCGGCGAGGTCGCCGGTGGTGGGATTGGTGGCGGCGGTGAGGTCGTCGTGTACGCCGTCAGCTATCAGGTTCCGTGCAGCGACGATGCTGCCCTTATCGGACAGTGGCTGCCCGAAGGGGTCGCGGAAGATCGCGGAGTTTTGGCCGGGCGTGTCAGGGGCGCGGACGGGCTGGTTGGTCAGGTCGTTGTACAGGAAGGGCAGGGTGTTGCGTTGGGCGAGGCGGTCGAGGGAGTCGTAGGTGTAGTTGACGGTGTATCCGGTGCTGCTGGCTTGGGTGAGACGTTCGAAGGCGTCGAACATGTTGGTGTCGATAATGGCGCCGGTGGTGTGGGTGGAGAGAGTGCCCCGGGCGGTCCAGGTCCAAGATTCGGCGGCTTGGCCGGCGCCGTTGGCGGTGGAGGCGCGGTTGCGCGAGTCGTATGCGGTGGTCCGAGTGCCTGCGGGATTGGTGACGGTGGTGCGGTTGGAGGCGTTGTCGTAGCCGTAGGTGGTCTGTTGGTTGGTTGGTGATTTCCAGCTGGTGAGTCGGGCGAGGCCGTCGTAGCCGTAGGTGTTGGTGCCGGCGCCGGCGACGCCGGTGGTGGTCTTCGTGAGGACTAGGTCGTCTTTGTCGTAGGTGTAGGTGGTGGAGGCGGTGGTCGTGCCGTTGGGCCTTTTGTAGGTGTCGGTGGCGAGACGGCCGAGGCTGTCGTAGGTGTAGGCGCGGGTCGGTCCGCCAGTGCCGTAGGTGGTTTGGCCGAGTTGGCCACTGTTCTTGTAGACGTTGGTGGCGGTGACTCCGGTGAGGGGGTCCGCGACGGTGGCGAGGGCACCGGCGGTGTTGTAGGTGAAGGTCGCAGTGCCGGCGGCGTCCGTGCGGTTGGTGAGGTTGCCTTCGCCGTCGTAGGTGTAGGTGGCGTCGCCCGCAGGGCCTGTTGCGCCGGTGAGTTGGTCGCGGTCGTTCCAGGTGTAGTTGGTGGTGCCGTTGGGCCCGCCGACGCTAGTGATGCGGCCGCTCTGGTCGTAGCCGAGTTGGCGGGTGGCGGTGGTGGCTTCGGCTCCGGTTCCGGTTTCCTGGGTGAGGTTGCCGAGTTTGTCGTAGGTGAGGATTCGGCTGACGTTCCCGGGGAGTCGGTAGGTGACAGGTTGCCCGGCGGCGTCGTAGGTGGTGGTCCAGGTGCGGTCGGCGGGGTCGGGGTGTGCGGTGGTGGCGGGTTCGATGACTGAGGCGGTCTGGCCCCATGGGGTGTAGGTGTAGGTGGTGGCGTTGGTGTTGCCGTCGACCATGCGGGTGCGTTGGCCGACGAGGTCGTAGCCGAGCTCGACGGTCACGGCCGTGGCCGGATCCGTGGGGTTCACGCGTTGGGTGATGGCGGTGAGTTGACCGGCCGTGTCGTAGCCGTACTGGTTGATGCGTCCCTCGCCGCTGGTGACGGTGACCGGCTGGCTGGCGCCGTTGTACGAGGCGGTCGCATTGCGAAGGGTGGTGGCGCAGGCGCCGATCGTGGTGGTGGTGCAGTCAGTGGTGGCGGTCAGGCGGCCGGCAAGGTCGTAGGTCTGGGTGGTGACCGGGTCGACGTAGGTGGTGTCCTTGCCCTTCACCGAGGTGAGCGGCCGGCCGGTCATGTCGTAGGTGTACTGGGTGAACCGGCCGGTGGGGTCAGTGACTTTGAGTGGCTCGCCGGCAGCGTTGTATGCGGTCGTAGTGACGTAGGTGAGCGGGGTGGTGACGGTGGTGAGGTTTCCGGCGGGGTCGTAGCCGAGGTTGGTGGTCAGGTAGAGCGGGTTGCCGGTGGTGCGGTCGCTGATTGTGGAGGTGATCTGTTGGCCGAGATCGTTGTAGGTGGCCGAGGTCGATCCGCCAGTGGGGTCGGCCGCAGACAGGAGTTCGCCGACGCGGTCGTAGGTGTAGGTCCAGACGGGTGTGGTTTTGGGCCCGTCGTCGTCGGGGTCGGGCAGGGTGCGGGTGAGCGGCTGGCCGTAGGGGTTGTAGGTGTAGGCGGTGATCCGGCCGAGGGGGTCGGTGGTGTGGTCGACCAGGCCTTGGTTGTTGTAGGCGGTGTGGTGTGTGCCGGTGAGAGCGACGCCGCCTGGTGTGGTGTAGGTGGGCAGGCTGACGGTGGTGGGGCGGCCCGCCGGGTCGACGCTGGTGGTGGTGATGTTGCCGTTGGCGTCGCGGGTGTGGGTGGTGTCGCCGAAGGTGTTGTAGCCGATGGTGGTGACGGGTGCGGCGTTGGTGCTGGCACCGTTGTTCCAGACGGCGCGGGTGGCACCGGTGGTGGTGACGGGCTTGCCGAGTGGATCGTAGGTAATGGTGGTGGTGATGCCGGCCGGGTCGGTGGTCTGGGTGACGAGGCCGCGGGTGTCGCGTTGGTAGGCGGTGGTGAGGGTGGCGGGGGTGCCGCCGGTGTTGGCGACGGTTTCGGTCAGGATCCGGCCGATGTCGTCGTAGGTGTAGCTGGTGGATTCGGCTCGACCTGGTGAGGCGGCGCCGGTGCGGGTGAGGGTGGCGATGGTGCCGTCGAGGTTGCGGCTGTAGGCGACCGCGCGGTTCAGACCGGTGGGGTCGAGGTGTTCTTCCTTGATGTAGCCGGCCTTGTCATAGATCGTCGTGGTGCTGATGCCGCCCATGGCGATCTGCAGGTTGGGTTGTCCGGCGGCGTTGTAGTCGCTCTTGCTGAGCTGGGTTTCGCTGGTGATGTCGCCGCTCGCGTTGCGGCGGACTCTGCTGCTGGTGGCGGGCAGGTTGTCGCCGTAGTAGGTGTAGGCGGTTTCGCGGCCCATGGCGTCGATGACGGAGGCGAGGCGGCCGCCGGGGTCGTAGGCGCGGGAGTCGGTGACGAGGCGGGTGGCGTTGGGGTCCATCGGGTCGACACCGGCGCCGACGGCGGCAGTTTCGGTGCGGCGGTGCGCTTCGTCGTAGGTGTACTCGTAGGCCAGGCCGCTGGGTTGGGTGACCTTGGTCAGGTCTCCCCTGCTGTCGTAGTCCTGGTTGACGGTTTTGGCGTCGGGGGTGGTGGTGAGGTCGGGGCGGCCGGCGGGGTCGTAGGTCCAGGTCCAGGTGCGGTCGGGGTCGTCGCCGGTGATGTCGTCGATGACCTGTCGGGTGCGTAGGCCGAGGTCGTTGTAGGTGTAGGTCGTCTTGGCCTGGTGGATGTCACCGGTGACCGCGTTGGTGACGGGTGGGCCGGTGGTGGTGGCGACCTGGGACAGCGGGTTGTAGGTGTAGCTGGTGGTGCCGAAGGCGTTCCCGGCGGCGGGGCCGATGGTCATGGTGGTGATGCGGCCGAGTGCGTCGCGGGTGTAGGTGGTGGTCAGTCCGACCGGGTCGACGGTGCGGACCAGGTCGCCGGCGGAGTTGTAGTAGTTGTTGGTGGTCTTGCCGTTGCGGGCGGTCGCGGTCAGTTGCAGCCCGGCCGGGATGGTGCCGGTGCCGGCGGGTTCGGCGGCCTCGGTGCCGGTGGAGTAGGTGTAGGACTCCGTGGGCGGGGTGGAGTAGCCGGCGGGCGCGGGGTAGCTGACGGCGGTGATGTGTCCGATGGCGTCGAGGGTGTGGGTGACCCGGTAGGTGGTGTCGGTGGCGGAGGCGGAGCGGGCGTCTGCTGTCCAGGTCCGCACGTCGTTTCGCGGGTCGAGTGGGTTTGTGGCGTTGAGGTAGTAGCCGGCGTAGCTGGTGTTGCATTCGGTGCTGGTTCTGCAGGTGGTGCGGCCGATGACGTTGCCGCGGGTGTCGGTGTCGTAGGTGGTGGTGTTGTTGTTGGCATCGGTGTATTTGAAGACGAATCCGCGGGCGTTGTAGGTCCACTTCTGTTCGCCGAACGTGTCCTCGCGGCTGACGAGGCGACCGCCGTGGTCGATGTCGTGGCGGTAAGTGATGGGTTCGGCGTTGTCCGGTGCGAGGACGACGACGCGGTTGCCGTTGTCCGGGGTGGGATTGCCGAGGTCCCAGGTGGCGCCGTTGCGGTCGGTCAAGGTGGTGACGCGGCCGCTCGGCCCGTCGTAGCCGACGGTGAGGGCCGTGTGGCCGCCGGGATCGGTGACGGCGGTGAGCCGTTGGGTCGAGGTGCGTGCGGCCCAGTGCGCGGAGACCTGGCTGGCGCCGAGGGGGTGCTTGTAGTAGGCGGCTTCATCGATGAGGCCGGTGAAGGGGAAGTTCCCGGTGGGGGTGCCGGTCCAGCCACTGCCGCCGCGGCCGTTGCCGATGGAGGCGTGGGCCATGTCGCGGTAGTCGATCAGTTGGCCGGTCAGTTGGCCGATCTTGACGCCGTCGAGGTAGAGCTGCTGGGCGTCAACGGCGCCGGAGAGCACGACGTGGTGCCATTGTCCGTCGTCCACGCGGGCCGCGGACGTCATCTGGGTTTGGCTTTGGGTGGTGGTCCAGATCTTGGCTCGCAGGACGCCGTTGGTGTCGACGTACAGCATGGGCAGTGTCTGCGAGGGGGTGTGGCTGAGGTCGGTGTTCTGCATGCCGAACAGCACGCCGTTCTCGCCGGTGCCGGCCTTGAACCACAGTTCCACGGCCACACCCATGGAGGTGTTCGTCAGGTTTTTGGGCAATTCGACGGCGGTGGTGCTGGTGGCGCCGAAGTCGGCGGCGGTGTCCGGTGAGCCTGCCAGTGCCCCGGCCGCGCCGAGGGTGACGTCCTGGTAGGAGCCGTCGCGGTCGCCGGCTTTGGTGGCGACGACGTTGGTGGCGTCGGGGGTGTCGGTGGGCTCTCCGAGGGGCCAGTAGGCGGCCGGGTTGTCGTCGGTGACGACGGAGCGGTAGTGCGACGACGTGGTGTAGGTGTAGGTGGTGCACGCTTGTGCCGACAGGGGGGTGCAGGCCTGGGTCAGGCTGTCGCCGGTGTAGGTGTAGGTCCACGTCGGGGCCGGCTGGCCGTCGGCAGGGGCGTCGGTCGCGACGGAGGTGACGTGCCCTGCGGTCCAGGTCAGGTGCAGCGCACGGTTGCTGCCGTTGTCGGTGATCGTGGTCAACTCGTTGTTGCTGTTGTAGGTGTAGGTCTGGGTACGGCCGTCGGCGTCCGCGACGGAGGTGAGCCTGCCGCCGGCGTCGAAGATCCTCCGGGTCCCGGTGGAGTCGCGCAGGGTCCAGACGGTCGGGCTGCCGGCGGCGACCAGGGTCAGGGTTGATCCCTGCGGCGAGGCGTAGGTGCCGTCGGAGTTGCGGCCGAAGCGCAGCTGTCCGCCGGAGGCGAGCGTCACCAGGACGTTGTTCGAGCCGTCGGAGTCGGTGCTCAGCCGCTGGTCGATCGGGCTGCTCCAACCCGCGCCGAACGCCCCGGATGCCCGGAGGTCCTGCGAGTTGTAGGTCCTGGTCATGGCCAACTCAGGTCCGGCAACCGCCACGGCGGTGTCAGTCACGCTGGTCGAGTAGTTACCGACGTACGGGTTGAGTCCCGCCACTTCCGGGTCGTTGCCGGCGGAGGCGAGATGGCTCGACACCTCCGGCTGCGCCACCGTCGGTGTGAACACATACGGCCCGAGCTCCGGGGTGGACGCCTGCGTGTCGGACAGCGTGACGTACCAGTGGGCGGGCTGCTGCCATGTCAGCATGCCCGTGGGCACCGCCCACGACGTCGATGACCGCCACGCCGTGCTCTGGCAGCCGGATGGGGCGGCGGGGGTGCCCTTGCAGATGCGGAACTTCACCTGCCGGCCTCCGGCCGGGGTGTTGTCGGGGTCGAGGTAGTCCACCCACAGGCTCGGGGTGAGGGAGTCGGTGAAGCCGTTGTGCGGGGGGAACACTCCGCCGTCGCCGATGGTCGGTGCGCCGTTGCTGACGGTGAAGGCGCTCTGGCCGAACGGGATGCCGTAGGTGCTGTTGAACGACGCGCCGGACGGGTTCACCATGTCGAGGCGGAGGGTGTAGGTGCCCAACCCGAGCGCCTCGACCTGAATGGGCACGTCGGCGTACTGGTGCGAGCCGACGTTCTTCGGCATCGTGTAGAGCGGCCCGTTACGCAGGACGGTCCCACCGGCGTTGAGGATCTTGTACGTCAGCCGGTAGCCGTTGGTCGGCGTCCAGGTCGTCGTGCCCCAGTTCGTCACCCGTGCGGTGATCTTTCCGGCCGACGCGGCAGTGACCGGCGGGTTGAAGCTCGGTGAGGGCAGGGAGTACTTGGCGCCCTGGTCGGAGTAGTTCAGGTCGATGTACGGGCGGGCCGTGGAGTTCGTGAAGTTCGCCGACGCGAACCGCTTCCAGGCGTAGCTGTCGGTCTCCGACGCCCGCACCGTCAGCCCGTAGAACGACTCGGTGCCGTGCAGCCACTTCATTACCCGGTCCGGCGGGAGTGAGAAGCCCGCCCAGTTGCCGCTCGGGCAGTCGTAGTAGCCGTAGGCGAACGAGCCGGTACCGACCCGGCTCGCCGAGTCGTACGACGGACCAGCCCACGTCTTGGTCGTCGATCCCGACCAGGACTTGGTCACCGCGTACACGTTGACGCTGCGAGCCTTGCAGGAGTAGGACCAGAAGTTCCACAGCTGCAACGTCGCGCCCAGGACATACCGGTTCGGCCGTGACGCCTTCAGATCGTTGAAGTGCAGGTACGACGCGGCCCGCTCGGTGCCACCGTTGTAGGTACCCACCAACAGGTCACCCTCGGCGGAGTTGTTGCGGTTCGCGTGATCACGCTTCGACACGTACGTGTCGTCGGTCTCCGCGTTGTCGGTGAACGACGGATCGACGATGACCGGAAACACCCGCGCCGGATCCCGCAACCACTGGGCATCCAGGTCGACCTGCAACGTCCACCCGGAGACCTGACGCTGCAGCGAGTATCGAACGTTGTCCGTCCGCTCCCCCGTACCCCGACGCGGGTGAACGTTCGAATCAACCATGAACCCGGGAGGAATGACACCCCGCACCGCGCCGCTGGCGTCGGTGAACTCCACCTCACCGGTGACGTCGTTAAGCGCCGGAGTGACGCCGTTGACGGTCAGGGGGAAGGTCCACGTCGTGGGTGCGTCAGCGGAGTGCAGGACGATTTCTTCCTTGAGACCCCACTCCATCGGCGTCAGCTTCACGTCCGACGCCGCACGCACACCAACGAACGTGGCTGTCGACTCCTCGACGGAGGACGACACCCGGGTCGCATCGGCGAGCGCGAAGGACACCGAAGCGTCATCGCCGAACGACAACGTCGCCACCTGCGGATCGTCGCTATGCGATGCGACAGTCACATCCGCGGCGGACGCGGGCGCGTAGCGCCCATCGGCCCGTCGAGACAACCGGTTGTCGATGGGCTTCCATGCTCCAGCCCGGTCTCGGATGAACGCCGGACCGTCATACACCCGCAGCGTCTTCGTACCGTCCGGATTGGCGAACTCGGTCGTACGCTCCGTACGGGCATCCGCACGTTCCACCGACCGGCCCGCGACGACGCCACCGCTGGCGCCCCCCACCTCCCGCAGAGAGGACGCCTGCTGCCCAGACTCACCCTGCCCAGGCACCTTCACCGCAGGAAACGTCTTCTCGGCACCGACCGCGCCCGGTACCGGCGGCCGAGCTGCACTGTCCCCGGCCGACCCGGCAAACGACGTCCGCGCGGTCGTCGCCTCATGCGATGGCAACGCCGCCGATCCGGCGCGCTGAAAAGGCTTCACCGCACTGGCACCCGCCGGCGCCGCCGGCGATGCCATCACCGGCTGCGGGGGCACCGCCGACAGCAACGACGCCACCATGCTGAACGTCAACACGCCTGCGAGGGAGGACCTGCGCCGAGCCCAACGGCCCACAGCCGCAATACCCATGGCGAATCCACGAAACGCACCGGCCACCGCAGTCTCCTCAAGGTCAGCAGAGTGCGCTGACAGTAAAGATCGCTAACGGACCAGAGCAAGAGACAGCACAAACTGCAAGGACGAGCCAGCCAAGATCAGCCAAACCCGGCACGTCGATCTACACAGCGTCACTCGCAGACAGCCGTTCAACCACCAGAAAGCTGATGCATTGCTAGTCAAACCACATCAATCAGACGGTTCGTGATAGGAACTCCTGGGTGGCTGAGAGCGTCGATGGTCATCTGACGCTGCGAGCGGCAGGACGGATCCGACTCGGACAGCGGGCGCCGCGCGGACGGGTAGTCTCGAGGCCGACCGGAAGGCGGACTCAGTCGGCGGGCGGGCATGACCAACGAGTGCGTGCATGACTGCCCCTCAACCCAACGGCGCACTCCGTCGCGAACAAGCCCTGCCGCTCGCCGCGCCTCGCTCCGGCAGTATGATCCCGGGTCGCCCGACTCATCACCCGAGCCTCGGAGGAACAAGGGTCTTGAACCCAAAAGAACCTCTTGTCGAGTCCCCTCAGGACTTGTCATTGGCTGTCAAAACCCCCTTGTTACGGTCCGTAGCCATCCTGCCTTTGTCGTCGACTATCAGAAGTAGGCGTTGAGCTGCGCAGATGTGGTCAGGCGATGATCGCTATCTGTCACTGGTTGTCAACCATTCGCGGGGGTTTTCGGGGGGTAAACGGGGGGCCGACAGGGGCGTCGCCGTCCACCGCATCCCGCTTCCCCATCACCAGAACACCATCACCAGGGGAACGCCGCGCCCCTACCCATTCGCTACACGCTCACCGCAGGCATAAGGGTTCGTGTCGGTTGATCGACACGAACCGATACCCAACTCCGGTTGCGCGTCGTCGGCGCCATCCCTGTCGGCTGATTATCGGCCTGTGGGCCTGGTAGGGCCCAGGCTACCACCGGGCCCTACCAGTTCCAGGAGCTCCATCACGGACACCCTCGTAGACGGCTACAACGCAAGCTGCTCGGCGACCTCTGGATAGCTGCCGCACGCATCGCCCCCGTGCATCACAAGACGACAGCCACCAAGGCCACGACGCCGACCACTAGGATGCGGATTGACCACGTGATTTGGGTGAACTTGCGGTGCGCGACCATGTTCGCCGCCCAGATCTGTCCGATGATCTCTCGTTTGAACGCGTCCTCGTCGGCCGCCTGCTCCGTCCAGGCGTCGATGAAGGCTTTCCGATCGTCGCCGTACCGACGGGCGACGTGGTCGAAGTAGTGCAGTGACCATGCGGTCGTCGCCCGCCGCGGTGCCAGCGTATAGAGCGCCAGTAGCGCGCTGAGCGCGATACAGACGCTGGCGACGAGCAGGACGCCTTTGGCCCAGGAGCGGTGCTCCGACGGCAACTGCCCCGCCAGTACCCCGGCGGCTGCCAGGACGGCGGCTGCCTTCACATCGGCGAAGCGGATCATCTCGTTGGCCTGTTGCAGGACGGCTCGTTCCGCTTCCGTCATGGGACCTCTAACCGTTCCGCCAGGTCAGGGCGGTTGTATGAGGAGAAGACTTGCCCCAGCTGCGTGAGAAGATATCGGCGTTCACCCTCTCCAATCTGCCCGAGGAATTCGTCGATTACCTTGGCTATCACCAGGGACCGGGACTCGCCAACGTCCCCAAACTTTTCGGCGATTTCTTCGAATCTGATGGTGAGTAGCTCGTCCGGACGGTCGGGATGGTGGTAGAGCCAGTAGCTGCGGGCGACGTCGGGGCGGGAGTAGATGTTCTCTCTTAGGTGATGGATCCGCTCCAACTCGGCCCGCTGCTTCAGGCGTTCGAGGGCGGTCTCCCGTGCGATTTTCAGGATAGCTTCTGCGGCGATGCGCGCTTGCGGGCTGACTGTCAGTTGGATGCGGGCACCGTAGGGGTTCCGGGTGTTGATCTCGTTTTCGGCGTTGCCGGCCTGGGTGACGCAGTATTTGGCTGTCACCTGGTCGGCCCACTCTGTGATCCTTTGCCGCGTCGTCCAGGTTGCGGCTTCGTCGTTGTCCTGCCGCCAGAGCCGGAGGGTCGCGTCGAATGCGATGTACGGGTGGCGGCTGCGCAGCTCGGCGGTGAAGGTGACCGACTGGGAGTGCTCTTTGGGTCTGGCCCAGAGTCGCGATAGGTAGTGACGCCAGAACTCACTCATGCGGCGCCCAGCGGGTTCGCTCGGTGGAACCGCTCGTTGAGCCGGTCACGTAGGTCCCTGGCAGCCGGCGCCTGGGCGTCGCGGGCGGTCGGCTGCCAGTCGTATAGCAGGTCGGACATCCGGGCAAAACGGCTGCTGGCGCCTTGACCAGTCCCGCCGGCGGAGACCATCAGCTCGGTGATCAGGCCTTCGTAGAGGGGTTGCTCGGTCGCCGCGGTCAGCCAGCGGAAGAGCGCTTCACGGATTTCGCCCTGCGGCCCTTGGTCGGTGAACAGGAGCGATAGGGCGTGTACCAGTCGGGTCTGCCGCTCCGTGTCGCCTGCCAGCTCGCTGAGGAGGAATTCGGCCTGGTCCGAGGTTTTTGAGATTGCTGCCAGGGCGCGCAGTCCCGCGTGATGTCGTTGGTCCTGCGCGGCCGCCCAGTCGACGACCTGGCGGAGCGTCGCCTGCCGGTGCTGCGGTCGGTTCCAAAGCGATCGCACGGCCTTCACAACCTCGCCCGTGACGACATCGATCCCCCGCGCGGCCAGGTTGTTCAGCCGGGTCAGCACCGCCTGCGGATACGCGTCTGCCAGGGTGCCGCCGCAGACCTCGGCGACCGCGGAGAGTAGCGGGACGCTTCCCGATTGGCCGGCCCACTGGTTGAGCCGGCGGCGCATCGCCGCCCCGGCTTCGGGGCTCATCGCTACTGCCGTCATCAGTTCGACGACCAGCGGCCTCAGAGTCTGGTAATCCCACCACCGCCCGATTAGCGTGCGCACTTCGGGGGCGTCGGCGCCGGGAAGCGACAGGGTCAGGGCGAGCATGGCCGAGGCCACCTGTTCCGCGATGCGAGCGTTCGGGGCACCGCCGCGGCGTATCGGTAGGTCGGACGCCCAGCTCCAGAGGTTCGTTCGGAATGCCTTGGACTGGTCGCCGTGCACGTAGCGCAGGATCGCGACGTCGTAGGACGGCAGGGTGAAGAAGATCCGATGCTCGTCGTCGATTCGGGCGTTGACGTTTTTGGCGAGCTGGCGGATCCCTGGGGCGCCGATGCCGCCGCAGACGTTCGCCGGTTCCTCCAGCTTCTTGGCGAGCTTCTCCATGGCGTGGAGAACGTTGGTGGCTTGTCCTCCCTGCAGGAAGGCCAGGGTGATGAGGAAGAGCCGGGTCCGCGGATCCGGGTGGGTCTCGAACCAGGTGACCAGTTCATCGTCCCAGTTCTGGTAGGCCTGGACCGCTCGGTGGGCGATCTCAGCCGGCGATTCCTGCGGGTCAGCCGCAGCGGCCATGATGCGTCGGGACAGCCTTGCGATCTGGGCTGGGGTAGCGCCCTCGAGCATCGCCGGCAGCGGTGGTGTCTTGAGCAGCGTGTCCACGTCCAGCTGGGCACGCTGGTCGTGCAGGAGCCGGCTCAGCAGTTCGTCGGGTGCGGGAGCGGTGACGGTGAGGACGGTGAAGCCAGGAACGTCCTCGGGCCGTTCGAGGCCCTTGTGATCGACCAGGACAACGAGGTACGAGTCCCGCTTGTCCACGGCCTCTCGATAGGCGCTGAGCAGCTCCCGCAAACGTCCGTTCCGGCTTCCGGGCGGCACCGTGAGTAGGTAGGCCGAGCGGTCATACGACGACCACGGCACTTCGTCAACGGGCAGGAGCCGCTGCTCGTCGTCGTTGATCGGGATTTCCCGCCGCGGCAAAGAAACGCCGCCGAGCAATCCCACTGCGGCGGTTCGCCGTCCAGACCCAGGATCGGCCACCAGCAGGACGTGCCGCCGCTCCCGCAGGATTCCGGCCGCCGCCTCTCTGGACAGCCCGCCCGGGCCGTAGATGCGCTTCACGAAGGTCGAGATCGTCTGGTGCACAAAGTCGTCGGAGAGTTCTCGGGCAGCCTGGTAGCGCCCGAGCCAGTTGTGGACGTTCTGCACCATGTCGCGGCCGACTCTGGAGGCGACTTGGCCGCTGTTCTCCTCAACGTAAGGGCCCTCGTCGATGTCGTCGGCGTAAGAGTCGTCAGCGTAGGAGTCGTTGATGTCCGAGGCCGCGGGCTCCATCGGATCGGTCGTCATCGGTCACCACCCCGGTGCTGGGTCATGCTCTCGACCGTGGTGGCGACCTGACCGTCGTTCCGCTTCACACGCGGACCGGAAATCTTGGGCTGTGCTGGCCTCGCGGCTACCGACGGAGACGTCGGCGTGCTCGGTAGCACGCCGAGGAGGTTTCCAGAAACCTCCGGAAGGTAGAGCCAGGCTTGGCGGCTGAAAGCCTTGCCGTCGACCGTCGCCGTGACCGGGAGACAGTGATCGGGCTGCATGCCGGCGTACCCAGCGACAATGACGTCTTCGAAGACGCGGTCGGAGAAGATGCAGGCCACGAATGTCACGCGGGGGCTGGCCGCGGCGAGCACGGCCTTGACCGGCGCGGAATCAAGCAGGCGGTGAGTGTCGTTGCGCGAGTCCCCGTTGCCAGTCCAGTGGGGATTCTCTGGGTCGGCTGGCAGCGGCCCGACGTGCAGGCTGACCCGCAGCTGGAGCCGGGCCCGGGCCTGCCGGTTGTGCTCGGCGAGGCGCTGTTGGAGCAGGCGCGGAAACGGGTCCACCAGGTAGGGCAGGACGCGTGTCGAAAGCCCAACGGCGAAGCCGTCGCCGGTCGGGCCGAGGAACGCTGGGCGTTCCCACTCAGCATGCAGGCCGGCGCCGTTCAGCGCGTCGCCAACCAGATCCAGCAGGCTCTTGCTGATCGCCTCATGGGTGCTGCCTGGTTCGGCGGTGAAACCCTTGGCATCCACTGCCAGGATCGCGCGGTACGGCGGCAAGTCGACGGATCTTTCGAACGGAACGTGTTCCACGGGAGGCCCTTCTCGAGGACTGGACCCCCTCAGCGTCGGCCTGAAGTGCGCGGCTCTCTGCCCAGTTCTGGGCGGAAACCGTGTGACCGGCCGCTCAGTGCTGCCGGTTCCACGATGGTGACTTCACGCCGTCCGGTTACAACAATGCCGGCCTGGCGCAGGGCGGTCAGCTCGGCGACGACCGCGTTACGCGAAGCGCCGACCAGTTCGGCGATCTCCGCCTGCGACAGCCGGATCACGGGCTGCCCGTCAGCCCGCCGGCTCTCCCTTTCGAGCTGGAGCAGCGCCCGCGCCAGCCGCTCCCGCACGGGCAACACGGCCAGCGCTGAACGCTGGGCGTCCGAGCTGCGCAATCGGCTCACCGTGTAGGTAGCGAAGCCGGCAGCGAACGCAGGCCGGGTCAGAAAGCGCCGAAATTGCGGACCGGTCAGCAGCCGGGTCACCGTAGTGGTGAGGGCGGTGACCGTGGCCGACCGGGGTTGCAGGTCGACGGCGGCCAAGTCGCCGACGACGTCGCCAGCGGAACGCAACGTGAGCATCGCGCTGCTACCGTCACGCTCCGATCGCACGATCTTTACGCAGCCAGCCAGGACCACGTGCACGTGCTGGGTGGTATCGCCTTGGCGCAGCAGCACGGCACGGGGCTCGAAGCGTACGGGGATTCCGGTGTCCTGCACCCGGTGCCACTCGTCTTGCGGCAGATGTGCGACGAGTCCGCATTCACCGTAGTCATGCATGCACAGAATGTATCGCCGAGGGCTTCAACCGGCACGGGCAGCGCCTGTTGGGGTTCGAGCACCTCGGCGGCTTTGGCCTCGAAACCGGCCTTGACCTGGAGTGTTTGGGCATGAGTTTGTGTCGGGATCGACACAAACCGATGCCCAACCTGGGATGCGCCTTACCGGCGCTATCCCGCTCGGCTGAAGATCAGCCTTTCTTGACGGGTCCGGAGCCCGGGCGTTCCGGACCCGTCTCTGCGCGCGACCACTCCCAGCCGAACGCGCCTCCACGACCCGACGCGGTGCGCTCATGCTGACGTCAGGGCCGTTCGCGGCTTTTGCCGACCTGCACGGCTGATGCGGTTTGAGTAGTCTTGGACTCCGCCAATTTTCCTTGAGCAGTGCCCGGAATCCTCATCGCGATGAGCGCGGCGACTCGGTCCCCGCCCTTCTTCGCCGATTAGCAAGGTGACCACGAGTGCGCAGGGCGTCGGGATGCCTGGGGCCGATCACACGCAGTTGATCAGCGAGTAGGGCTTCCGTTTCGGCGACTGCGCCGGCCCAGTCTCCCGCCCTTCCCCGGCGGTCAGCGAGCGCGCCACGGGTGGCAAAGGTGTCGCGATGGTTGGGGCCCAACCGACGTAGCTGGTCGGCGAGCAGAGCTTCCGTTTCGGCGACTGCGCCGGCCCAGTCTCCTGCCCTTCCGCGCCAACCGGCGAGGGCGCGGCGGGTGGCGAAGGTGTCGCGATGGTAGGGACCTAATACCTGCACCCGGGAAATAAGCACTTCCTCCAACGCGGCGAGCGCTCCCTCAACATCCCCTGCCCTGCCTCGTCGATCGGCAAGGAAGGCGCGGGCAGCCAACGTGTCGCGACGGTCGGGCCCCGACACACGCAACTGGACAGTAAGAAGGACCTCCAACGCGGCGACCGCGCCAGCCCAGTCACCCGTGTCTGCTCGCCAAGCAGCGATACTGCGGTGGGTGAGCAGGATGTCGGGATGGTCGGGGTCCAACGCACGTTGCTGATCGGCGAGCAACTCTTCCAAAGCCGTGACCGCGCCAACCGCATCGCCTGCCTTGGCCCGCCATTCGGCGATGCGGTGTCGGGTGGCCAGAGTGTCGGAGTCATCGGGGCCCGACAGCCGCAGGCGGTCAGCGAGCAAGTCCTCGAACGCGGCGACTGCGCCCACCCAGTCTCCTGCCTCTCCCCGCCACTCAGCGATGCGGTGGCGGGTTCGTAGGGTTTCACGATGATCGCGGCCGACTGCCTGCAGTAGCGCGGCGAGGAAGTCCTCAAGCGCTGCGACTGCGCCCTCCGCATCGTCCGCTTTGAGCCGCCATTCTGCGATGAGGTGGCAGGTTGTTGCGGCTTCACGGTGGTCCGGGCCCAACAGACGGATTTGATCAGCGAATAGTTGTTGAGCTTCGGCGATCGCGCCCTCCAGGTCTCCTGCCTTTGCGCGCCGTTCGGCGAGATGGCGGCGAGTGGCTAGGGTTTCGCGGTGGTCGTGGCCCAACGCCCGCAACCGAGCATCAAGGAGTTCTTCCGTCGCGGCGACCGCGCCCTCCTGATCCCCCCGAACTCCTCGCCACGTGGCAATCTCGTGGCGGGTAGCCAGGGTGTCGGGATGATCGGGACCTAACACACGTAGCCGATCAGCGAGCAGCGCCTCGAAGGTCGCTACCGCACCCAGCCGATCCCCTCGCAATGCCTGCCGCTCGGCGATGCGTTGGCGGGTCGCCAGGGTGTCGGGGTGATCGGGGCCCACCACACGTAGCCGATCAGCGAGCAACATCTCCAAGGTCATGACTGCGCCCAACAGATCTCCGGCTCTTCCCTGCCAGTCCGCAACTCGACTACGAGCGGTAAAGGTGTCCGGATGGTCAGGACCCAAATGCCGTTTGGTCATGGCGTACAAGTCCTGCCAGTGGTTGCCAGCAGAGACGATCAACCCTGCCTGATCGAGGCTGAGGCCTACACGGAACAGCACGCGGTAGACCCCCGTCGCCCACGACCGAGGACCGGCGTGCACATGCAAAGCATCTGCGTTCGCGCAAAGAATGCCTGCCCCCCCGGTCATCTCAGCCTTCGACCAAACCTCAAGCAGTCCGTCGGCAGCTGCGCTCACTGTGCGATCGAACTCGTCGGCTGCTAGTTGATCTCGGGTAGCGCGTTGGATCAGGCTGTGGACGTAAAGAGTGGCGCTGTCCTGGGTAATGCTGGCCAAGCCGAGCCGGTGCAGTGTGCGGATCGCGTCGTGGGTGTCGTCGGCATCGACAGGCCGACCGAGATGCTTCTCGCAATACGCGGCGACCGCCGGCGTGTCGAACAGGTTGAGTGGGATGCCGTTAGGGTCGAGCATGGAGGCGATCTGTAGCAGGATTCGGGCGGTGCCGCCGGTGGCGGCGCCGGCTAAATCGACTGAGAGTCGCCATGTGTCGGCGACCGATCTGGCTTGATCGTCCGGTAGGAGGTGGGGGTGCAGTGTGGCTAGCCGGCGTCCGGCTAGCCTCTGTCGGTAGCGGGCGCAGGTTAGATCCTGGTCCAGTATGTAGGTGACGGCCTGCGCCAGTGCCAGGGGCAGCCAGCCGAGATCCTCGACTAGTTGCGCGGCTTCATCGAGCCGGTGCGCCGCATCGCCCAGTTTTCCTTCGAGGTAGGCCAGCGCCTCGTCGCAGGTGAACGGATCCACCTCAATTAGGTTGCGGCCGTTAAGGAGCGCGGCGTCGCGCCGGCGGCTAGTGACCACCGTGCTGCCAGTGGCGGCGGCCGGCGGCCACAGACCACGCATATCGGCTGGGTCGGCGAGGTCGTCCAGAACGATCAACCACCGCTTGTCGGTGCTGGCCAGCCAGGCCAGCAAACGGGCAGCTGCCTGCTCGGGGTCGCTGTCCTCGAAGCTGGTGATCTCAGCGGCGGCCTGGGCGTAGCTGATGACAACACTGGAGCGCGAGGTCGCCGCTACCCAAACCAGCAGGTCGATATCGCGATCGCGTTGCAGTTGGTGGGCGAAGTTCGCGGCTACTTGGGTTTTGCCGACCCCGCCCATCCCGGCCAAGACCTGACACATGACCGTTCCACCCGCGACCCCTGCTGTCAGCGCCTTGTCAGCCTGGCGCCGCTGTCGGCGGTCCGCCAGCGGGGGCACGACCCCGACTTGATGCGGCCACGACACCTCACGGCGCCCGCGAAAGTAGAAAGTGTTGTTCTGGGTGTTGCCTTCACCGATTTGTAGGCCTTGGGCATGAGAGGCGTCGACCCGGTCACCGGCCAGGCCGTCACCCTGATCGTTCATCGACCTGGTCCGGCTTCTCAGTTAAACGTGTTGGTCTGAGTGTTGTAGTCGCCGATCTGGACACCTTTGGCCTGACTCGCGTCAACGTCGTACTTACCGGCCCTTGCCCCGCCCGGGTCCACGAGTTCTAGCAGCCGACGCGCTGCAGCGAGCGCCTGCAGATCGTTGTCCGCGCCACTGGCTGTCAGACCACCACGCAGTACTGCCCACCGGCCGGGCTTCGTTTCACTCGCGTCGAGGGCCTCCTGCGCCTCGCGACGACCTGCCAGATGGCTACGCAGCACATCCTTTAGCCCAGTGAAGGTGTCAGTAATCATGGACTTGGCCACGTCCGTCGAACCTGCCGTCGCTCCTGCCACGAGGGCCGCGATGATTATCTCCACACCAGTCACGATGATCACTTCCCGTGAGGGGTCGCTCGATTATGTCATGAAGAGACAAGCGAATGCCGCGCGGACTTGGCTTCGGTCAGGCCGGCCAGCTCGAGGCCATATCGACTGCCCGCGGGTATCCGATTTCCGGGCGTGAGCGATGAAGTCGTCGACCTGGCCGAGTCCACTCGCCCCATTAGCGCGGGATGAGCATCAACACCGCTCCGTCGTCGGAGACAGCAGTGACGTCGTCGTTGGGCTCGCGCCTCGCGGCATCACGCTCCTGCGCTCGCCGCCCGACTACTCGCCTCTGGGCCTCAAACACCCTGTCCGCGTCGCGGTCGCCAAGCGCTTCGTCCACCTCCACGGCCAAGCCAAACACCACCTCCAGCTCTCCACCCGGCAGCGTGATCAGATTGCGGACGCCCACGACCTCCAAGCCGCTGCGGGTCTGGCGCTCGACCCTCGGTGGTCGCGCCTGCACATCTCGATCCAGGTTGGCCCGGAACACCGGAGGCGCCCCACCTCTGGAAGGCATATCCGTTGCCGGCGAAATCGGCGAGGCTAGCCCACGATGCTTGCGTCCCCGCCTGCACCAAGTTCTCCGCCGACAGCGACGCTTCCTCGTCGATGTCGACGTGAACGGTCCGCTCGAACGTCTCGCGCTCGACGTGCACCTCCGCCGTGTCCTCGAACGGTTCCGGCAGTTCCACCCCGCTTGTTGCCGGCTCGTGGCGCCTGCGGTATTCAGGGGACAGCTCGAGCGCCCGGCAATAGACCCAGTCGTCCGCCAGGACCGTACCGACGGCGAGACCGGGAGGTTGGCGACTCGCGACAGCCACACCGCGCAACTGCACACAAGCCGACGCCATTTGATCCAGGCCGTACCTCCAGGCCTTGGTGCCTTTGCACTCGACCACCGCGTAGTGGAAGCCGTCGCCGCTGCCCGGGCTCTCCGCGATCAGCAGGTAGTCCGGGCGCCGGCCTCCGCGCTGGATGACGGATGAAGTGACACCGCCGGCCCTGATGACGCCGCTGGACAACGCAACGTCGATGTCGATGACACCGGTGACCGTGGCGCCGGGCCAACGCGCGGCCATCCATTCCTGTGCCCGGTGCACGGCGAAGCCGATGCCCAGTTCCTCCGAGGTGACCCTCCGCTAGCTCCCGACGATCCGCCGGCCCGCGGACGACAGGCACAACTGTCCGTCCGAGCCCGCATCGAACAGGCCCAGGTACCGCAGCAGCGACCAGTGACGGTGCGCCTCGTACAGGTCCGTCTGGTACTGCGGCTTCGTCGCCACTGCCAGCCGAAGCAGCACGTCCAACGGCCGCACCGTCGCCTGGCCATCAAGTGCGGGCACGTCCCGTACGCCAAGGTCATCAGTGGTGTACGCCTGCACGTCAGCGCAGAGTTGGGCATCGCTTACGCCGAAGTACGTCCAAGGCTGGGCAACGATGTCGAGCGCTTGCCGTAGATCTACCCCTGGCATTCTGCCCATCCCCGACAACCCGCGGTGTCCCCCGCCCTCCCGACCGCCCTGCGGATGTCCCACCGCCCCCTCGGCTTCTCCGCATGGAGACGATGTGGGCAGCGTTGGGGTTCGAGTGGACTCGAAGGCCAACGCCTCGAACTTGGCCCTGACCTGGAGTGTTGGGCTTGGGCTTGTGTCGGGATCGACACGAACCGATGCCCACCTCGGGTTGCGCGTTGTCGGCGCCATCCCGATCGGTTGACGATCACCCTACCCGGATGTACGGGTCGCCGAGCAGCCAACGAGGCCCGTCCGTTACACCGTCGATGGCTGGCCTGAGATTTGTGCCGGCCCTCGCGCCTCCGGCGGAACCGGAACCCGGCGAACGCCGACTTCGACGGCAGCCACGGGGCGGGCCGGCTCGATGACCTCACTGCTCAAGTCTGCCTCGATCTCGCCAACGCTCAACGCAACAGAGCCCCGACGGGGCCAGGGTCCGAGACGTGCGTCACGGCGCGTCCGGGAATCGTCGGCCGAGCTATCCAGTTGATCAATGCCGGGACGCCAGCGTACCCAAGACGTCCGTTCGACGACGAAGCGGAGACACGATGACAGCCCTGTTCAGCCCGTTCAGCCTGGGCAAGCTGGAACTGACCAACCGGATCGTGATGGCACCGTTGACGCGTAACCGCGCGGGCGAGGGTCAGGTGCCGCAGGAGATCTCCGCGACCTACTACGGCCAACGCGCCTCGGCCGGCCTGATCATCACCGAGGGCACCCAGCCCAGTGCCGTCGGCCAGGGCTACGCGGACACGCCGGGCATCCACTCTGCCGAGCAGGTCGAGGGCTGGCGGGCCGTCGCCGACGCCGTGCACGCGGGCGGCGGAAAGATCGTCATGCAGCTGATGCACGTGGGTCGGATCGGCCACCCCGACAACAAGGGCGGCCTGGAGTCGGTGGCGCCCAGTGCCATCGCCGCCCCGGGCGAGATCTTCACCCGCGACGGGATGAAGGCGTACCCGGTGCCGCGGGAGTTGCGCGGCGACGAGCTGCCGGGGATCGTCGAGGAGTTCGTCCGGGCGGCGCGCAACGCCGTCGATGCCGGCCTGGACGGGGTGGAGCTGCACGCCGCCAACGGCTACCTGCTGCACCAGTTCCTGGCGCCGTCGAGCAACCTGCGGACCGACGGGTACGGCGGCTCCCCGGAGGCCCGCGCCCGGCTGGTGATCGAGGCGACCCGGGCCGTCGTCGAGGCGGTCGGCGCCGACCGGGTCGGCATCCGGATCTCGCCCTCGCACAACATCCAGGGCGTGCTGGAGGAGGACGCGGCCGACGTGGCCGCCACCTATGGCGCGCTGGTCGACGCGATCGCGCCGCTCGGCCTGGCCTACCTGCACGCCCTGGCCGACCCGACGAGCGACCTGATCGTCGACCTGCGGCGCCGGTTCGGGGGTCCGTTCATCGCCAACGACGGCTTCGCCTCGGTAACCACCCGCGCGGACGCGGAGCGCATCGTCGACGGTGGCCTTGGCGACCTGGTCGCGGTCGGCCGGAACTTCCTAGCCAACCCGGACCTGCCCCGCCGGTGGGAGATCGGCGCGCCGCTGAACGAGCCGGACCAGAGCACCTTCTACACGCCGGGCCCGCGTGGCTACACCGACTACCCGACGCTGGAGCAGTAGGCCCGGCGGCGAACCGTCCGGGCCGGCCGCCGTCGCGATCCTGCCGCATCCGATCAGCCCAGTTGCGCAGCGTCTCATGGTTGACGCCCAACTCCCGGCCCACGTCACGGATCGTGCGACCAGAATCGAGCACCAACGCCGCGGCCTGGCGGCGGAACTCCTCGGGGTACTTGCTCTGTCGAGCCACAGCGTTTCCTCCTCCTCGGCAGGATGCCAAGTTAGGAGGTGTCCGGTCTCAGGGGGTCACTTCAGCGTCCCGATCGGCGAGGACTTTCGTGACGAAATAGTCGACGACAGGGCGGATCGCTTCCTCTGGCACGTCATCAATGCCGAGCCGAGCGATCAAGGCGTTGTACATCGCCCGCAGATGCCTCTCTCGGTCATCCGGCTCATCGTCGGGTCCACAACGGGACAGGTGCGCGCGCGTCTCCTCGGCCTCCTTCAAGGTGGTGATGAGGTCAGCAAGGCGCAGCTTCCGTGCCATCCCCTTGCTGACGGTCACCAGCAACGGGGGAAGTACCCGTTTGGCGTGGCCCTCGCTGTAGCGGACGAACAAGTCCGCCGGCTCCGCGGTATGGCTCGCGAGAGCCCCAGCCAGCAGGCCGACGCAGGCGTCGGTAAGCCGAACTGGCGCCCGGCGAGCCCACGACTTCGTGGGCTTGGTCGAGTATCGGTACTTGGCCGTGATATGCCGTAGCAGCGCCGAACCACTCGCGTGGGTGAAGTACTGCGAAGCTGGCCGGTACGCAGCGTCATACAAGTGAATCGCGAGCGTGGCGCCGGTCCGGGAGTCGATCTGCTCGGTCATCGACCGCACGTCGGGGAGTTTGCGGGACTCACCGAGAGCACATACCGCCTCTCGGATCACCGAGTCCGGAAGGATCCCGGCGCTCGACATGAAGGTCAGCAGCGACGGCGCGACCTTGATCTCGGACTCGCGGATCTTGCGGGCCGCGTCGGGGTCGTGCAGGCACCACAACCCGACGATGCAGGTCTCCATCGCGGTGCGCGCCAGCAGCGGCGCCGATTCACGCTGATGCGTCTGCACCGCCCGACGTGTCGCGCGTTGCAATGCCAGGAGCCTCAGCATCGCCAAGCGGGCGTACCCTTCACCGGTGACTTCCGTTTCGTTACGCGGCCAGGGCCTGCGGGTGGCGAGGCTGCGGGCGCGGTGTCGGACCTGCACCCGCCGGGGCAGGTCCGGGTAGGGCAGCACGCCACGAAGGACAATTCGAGCGAGCATGACCAAGGCGGCTCTCACGGTCCGGAATCATCGCAGGTGTTCTCACCTCGGACGCAGGATTTTCCGTGCCTTCAAACGCGTTCGACACGGACGGCCCGACAGGGATCGGCTCGTTCAGGCCGCGATTACGGCACATGCGGACTTGATGCCCCTCCTCACCAAGCCGGTCTCGCCAGCGATCACCTCACCGTCGCTGCAGCCGCGACGACGTCAACGGTCAGCCTCAACCACCACCCTCGGAGATTGCCCATCGAGATTGCTCCCTACGTCGGCGGTACAGCACCTGAACCGCCTCCCGGTGGCCCATCTAAGCTGGGCCGCGGCGTTCGCTCGCTGCAGTGCGCTGCGGCCAAGCTCGTCGCGTCGTGCCTTCCGCGGCGCCGACCCGGCATCAAGCGCTCAGGGAAACGAGTGACTTGAACCCAAGACAACCTCTTGTCGAGTCCCCTCAGGACTTGTCATTGGTTGTCAAAACCCCTTGTTACCGTCCGTAGCTATCTCGACCTTGCCATTGGTGGTCAGAAATAAGCACTGAGCTGCACAGACACGGTCAGAGACCGATCGCCTCTTGTCACTGGTTGTAAACTGCAGGTGGGGTTTTCGGGGGGTAAACGGGGGCAGACCAACAGGACATCGCCACGGTCCGACCGCGCCCGCCGCCCTACCATCGAGGTCTTCCGTCGCCAAGAGAACGACGAGCCCTCATCCATCGGGACCCGCCTGCCCCAGGCATGGGGGTACAAGTCGGTGGGGTGATCGATACCGTCGCCCCACCAGCGCCCGACGCAGACGATATTGTGATGATCGACCGCCGCCCATAGCTAACCCAGATGACGGCTGCCGCGCGGATCACCCCCGAGTTCGCGAGGAGCAGAAAGCTCCGAGGGCGCGGAGGGCGGTGCGTCCGGGATCACCCCCGCGTGCGCGGGGAGCAGCGGGAACGGGCCGGGGGTGTCGGCCGGCGCCAGGGATCACCCCCGTGTGCGCGGGGAGCAGACGTCGTAGAGGTACGGCCTCGCGGTGGTCCCGGAATCACCCCCGCGTGCGCAGGGAGCAGAGGTACACCGGGTTGCCGAGCAGCCTTTTCACGGGATCACCCCCCGCGTACGCGGGGAGCAGCGTGGCTGGCTCATCGAGCGCGACGCCGTCGGGGGATCACCCCGCGTGCGCGGGGAGCAGTCCTGGGCCAGTCGGGCAACACGTGACACGGATAGTTGGGTATCGAGACGAGGGCTGAGCAGCTTTCACAGCGAGGTGTCCCCTACGTGCGCCGTCCAATCTTGCCGCATCGTCGACGAGATCGACGAGAAATGTTTCGCCTCGAGCCTCACAAACTATGCTTTAGCCGGGAGCCTCCGCCCACTACGTCAACTGCCGCCCAAGGAGACGATCTTGCGGAACATAGTGAATGAAACCAAGAAGTCGATCTCTAGCGTTGCAGGTCAGCAAGTCTGCTCCCCGCGCACGCGGGGGTGATCCGCAGTCGTCGCAGCCGTTCAGGGCCACGCGGCTCTGCTCCCCGCTGTCAACGCCGCCTCAAACGGGACCACCGTGGTCCGGCTGAAACTGGACCACCTCGGTTTGGTTGATCTTTAGTCGTTGGTCTTGGTGGCCGCGGGGACGCGGCCGAGGTCGCGGTCTTTGAGTCGG
>NZ_PYPS01000039.1 GCF_003027925.1 Micromonospora sp. RP3T | reverse complement strand
GTTGAGGTGGGATGCCATCCCGCCAGCCACCGACCCAGGCAAGCCGAGCAGACCAGGGCCAGGGTGACAAGGTCGTACGTCCGGTAGGGCGCTCCACCTTGTCACCCTGGCCCTGGCCCGCTCCACGGTGTGTGGGTCGGCGGCAGACGGGATGGCATAGCGCGGTTAGGTGGTGCTTGGCACTATGCCTGTAGAAGTCGAGCAGAAAGATCAGCTACGAACGGAGAAGAATTGGCCGCCACGGACCTTTCCGCCAAGTCAACCCTGGCCCAGCGGCTTTGGAAAGCGAGAGTGCGTGCGACGAAGAGCCTTTCAGACCTGAGTAACCCGCGGCTTGGTGGAGGTCTTCACCAAATACTACCCTTCGCCGCCATGGCGGCCATCGTCCTGTTCATTGCATTCTTCCTCTTCCTCTGGGTACTCATCGCGGTACTTTCCGGATTTCATGCACCAAATGATAAAACCCTTCCGGCGGTGCTTACTGCGGCCATCAGTCTAACGGCCCTTACGGGAGCTTCCCTCGGTGCCATATACGCTTTTCGGAAGCAAATCCTAGCCGAACGCGACGGCCTGCGTGCCGACCAGCAGGTCTACTCAGACCGCTATGTCAAGGCTGCGGAATTGATGTCCCATGAACGACCGTCCGCCCGGCTCGCTGGCCTTCACTCGATGGCCATCCTTAGTGATGACTGGATCGAGGGTCGTACGCCGTGCGTTATGGCGATATGCTCATACCTCCGACTGCCGACGCTTGACCTAACTTCCGATTCGCCTGATCTCGGCGAGAGTGAAGTTCGCCGAACGGCATGGAAGGCGGTTCGGAGTCGGCTCCTGGAACCAGGCCATACAGCGTCCTGGCAGTCGGAAGAGCTGGACTTCTCCGGTGGGCACTTCGATAATGTTGATTTAGACAGGATTTCGTTGAACGGTGTGAGGGTTCAATTCCGGAATTGCGTCTTCCGTGGAGGGGAAATTCGACTAAGGGCAGCCAAGTTTCACGATTCAATCTTGGATTTCACCGGATCCAAGTTCAATAACTGCAAGGTTCTTCTGCAGGGAGCTAACTTTACTGGCGATAGTCTTGTCGTTTTCGATGAGTCGGCCATTACTTTCAGTTCGTTTGAGCTGGACAGGATGAACATCGGCGAAGACTCACACTTCCTTTTGAGGCATGCAAAGGTGAGTGACTCTGCTTTAAAGTTTGACTCCGATGGAGAGGATTTCTGGTTTCAGAAGCGATCATCTCTTATTGCTGGGGAGGTGGATCTGTCGGACAGTCACCTAGAGCGCAGTCGTCTCTCTATGCATGAGTATAAGTTGACCAATCGGCTCGTTCTGCATGAAATGGTCACCAGTGATGTCGACATCTCTATTCCATCCGACATTTCAGATGGCTCATATGTGAACCTAGATGTTGTCCCGGAAGGCCCAACCAATATCCGAATTGGTCCTGGAAAGTTCACCGGTAGGGACCTTCGAATTAGGCCGACAGGTGGCGGGCCTGGCATGCTTGACGTCAGCTTTAATACTTTTCATCTGGCTGGCGGAGTAGTCTTGATTCATGCAAGCGAAGCTTGTTGGAAGCGTTTCCGTTTTGATCTTATTCATGACCAGGAGGGGAAGCTGGTGATTGGGGGAGCATTTCCCAACGAGGTAGAATCGGACATTGATCGGTTTGCTCAGGTTAGCGATTACTAAACTGTGGCGGGACTTGGCTTGCCGCCATCCGGTCAGCGGACCCAACCCGCGATCGACGGCCAGGAGCAAGGCGGGTAGGTCATCACTCGTTCCCGACGCTGACGACAGTCCTGATCTTCGCAAGGTTCGCGAGAAAGTGGGCTAGGCTGCTGCTCTATGAAATGGCGTATCATCGGGGCAGGATGGCTGATGATTAATCGCGCCCAAAAATTTGCTAGTCGGCACGTAATACGCTAATGGCTTATAAATCCATGAGACTGGGATGTACGGGTTGCATGCCGCTCGATCCCTAACATCAGTGAGTGGAAGCGTCTTTATGTGCCCCTTGGCGTCAATGAAGGTAACGTGGCCTTCCTTCTGCTCTAAGACATAGATCGTTACCCGAGTTGCATCATTTCCTAGTCGTGCCGCCTCGGCCGGCAGCCAAATATATCCGGCTAATACGGCGCATGCAACCAGTATGATAGGAATATAGATTGCCGCCGTCACTGCAGCGACGGTACGGCTTGGTGATGAAAGATTTGATAACCAGCCCAGCATGCCACCTGTTATTAAGCCGAATCCCGCAAGCGAGACAGGCAATGCGTAGAGGCCGATTGAAATCATGAATATGAATGCTGTAATGAAGAGCGGGAAGTCCTGCGGCTTAGCATCACCTGCTCCTGCCGGAAATGCTGGAAAACCCCAGATGGTGCGCCTGTCTGCGAAGCAGTAAGTCCAAAGGCGGGCGACGCAGATAATGAAAATAATCGTCAGCGCGGGTGTCATCAGCACGGAGAACAGTACTGTTTGAATATCTAGGGATCGAACTAGGTAAAGGAATGCAGCTCGATCGCCATTCGCGACTGCGGAAATCCGGATGCAAGCAATGACGGCCGCAGCGAGCGGCATTAGGGTAAGTAGCTCAACCCAGTGCTGGCGGATAAAAGGTTCAATTGGATAGTGGTCGATTGGTGTCGAATTGTCCGCTGAATCTCTACCTCTCGCCTCTGCATCCATAGTTGCATCATGGTAGATGGTCGCAAACTCAGCGCCTAGCAGCCAGGGCGCCCCCGCCGTTGGCGGCAAGACGGTAAAAGGTGAACGCAGCCGGGCCGCGTTCCCGAACCCGAGGAGTAGAAGGTGGCTGTACAGCCATCTGTACAGCCAAGCGGACCGACGGACTTACTCGGAGGCCGACGGAGGGCGACACGGCGAGCAGGCCATCGGCCCTGGTCGACGTCGACCGACAGCCGGCTTGATCTTTGCAACGCAGGGGTTCGTGAGAGAACGCGCCAGGCGCGAGTCACGGCATCGCCCCATTTCTCGCGGGCTGGCAGACTCCGGCCATGAGTTACGACTTGGCGGTGTGGGAGGGCGCGCAGCCGTCGAACGATGGCGAGGGCGGAGACGTCTATGACCAGCTCTACGACGAGTACATGGAGGGTGAGGATCTCCCCCCGACTCCCGGCATCCGAGCCTACGCCGAGGCGCTGGCTGAGCGCTGGGCCGTCCTAACGGAAGGTGCAACCCTCGGTTGGGGACTACTGCTCGACGATGCTTCCGGGCCCATGATCTACTTGACCATGCCCTACGGGCTGGCCGGCGAACTGTCGGCCGAGGCTGCCCGCCTGGCCGCCGAGCTTGGGTTTGTCTGCTATGACCCACAGACAGCGCACCTATGGCCGGCCCACATCGATTAGACGAAGTCGTCCGCGCTTGCGGCCTGCCCTGCGGGCGGCCTCCGGCCGTCCTCGGGCGTCCGCAGCGCTTCATGCAAAGCGAGTGCAATGATCCTGACTCGCGGAGCCAGTGAGCGGCCGACCCGCCCAGGCTGCGGCCACAAAGGTCACACTGCCGCTGTCGCCTTCCTGAGCCGTATGCGCAACGTTCAAGCGTCTAATCTCGCCAGCAGTTTGTAGGGCCGGCGACCCACAGATGACCGTGTGATCCGACAGATGCCCGACGGTGTGCAGGGTGTCTGTACATCTTCAAGGCGGCCCGCAACGGGCCGCATGCGCCGCCACCAGGGCGCGCGGCTGGCTCGCTCGCTTGGGGCTCGCGGCCAGCCACGCCAAACGCCCGGCGGCTGGCGCGGAAACGGGAAGCCCAAGGGGCGCCGCAGAACGACAGTGCGCTGACCGGTGAGGGGTTGGGCCGGCAGCCGGGCCGGGCCGCGCGGCCACGAGCCCGCGCGGCGTAGGGGAGCGCACGCCGGCCGCGTCGGCGAGATGGCGGGCCGCGGGGTCGCGGTTACTGCGCCTCCGGCGGGGGCGCTCAGGCTCCGAGATGGATGCAACCCGTCGGCGGGCTGCAACCCGTCGGCGGGCTGCGGCCCGTGGGTGGTTGCGGTAGGCCATCCCGCCTGCCATCGACCCGGGCGAGCCGAGCAGACCACCGCCCGACCCCGCCAGCGTCCAACCGTGCGTCAAGGTCGTCTGAACGTGGCGGGCCGGGCGGCGGCCCGCTCCCCATAAGGGCGGGTCGACGGGCAGACGGGATGGTGAGTGTGAACGTGGTTCCACTAATCTGATCCTGTGTGGATTCCATTCGTAGGCGCTGCGGCGGCATTGTGTGGCGTTGTTATTGGCCAATTCCTGGCTCGTTCGAACGAATATCAAAAGTGGTTGAGGACCGAGCAGCATACTGCTTGCGCCCGACTGCTCGAAGCAGGTGAGGCGTATCGAACCAGCAGGGCTATGGAAGTTGTGGTGCATGATGTTGCGCGGGAGCACGCTACGCCTATCACTTACAAATTGGTCAGGGAGGCTGTAGAGGCAGAGTTAGGTGGCACGCTGGAAGATCCCGAATTAGAGGACGTTATTTCACGTGCGGCCACGCTCGTTGGTGCGCATCCAAAGCTAAATTCGTGGGTCCGTCGCGGGATCAATGAGCAGTTAGGTCGGGATGTCAAATCCTATTTTGCTGACACCGCTGTCGCCGTCGAACGCATGCGTTTGGCGATGGAATCGGT
Source organism: Micromonospora sp. RP3T (assembly GCF_003027925.1). GTDB lineage: Bacteria > Actinomycetota > Actinomycetes > Mycobacteriales > Micromonosporaceae > Micromonospora. The sequence goes on along the minus strand of NZ_PYPS01000039.1, from coordinate 67,195 downwards.
CCGGCTCGTGTGTCATGACGAAATCGTTTCTAGCGCAGACCGTTTAGTGACGGCTTCTGTGGCGCTAAAGACGGAGGGTGATTCATGGAAGACTAGCAGCGCGGAATACGATGTTCACCGAGCAGAATTTATCAAGCTTGTTCGCCGGCACTTTATCGTCAAGAAGAATCTCTTCAGGGGTGGGAAGGGAAGATGACGGAACGAAAGCCGCGAGCGGCGCCCGACCGGGCTGGGTGACTAACTGGGTGACAACCGACGTGGCCGCGGCCGGACGGCCACGGATAATGGTGGCCCGTTCCAGCAGTCCGGCCCAGCCACTCGCCCGGCTCATCGACGGCTGGTCATTCCTTCGGGACGAAGGAGTCAACTTGTATCGGCGAGACGGCGGCAGAAAGAGCTTTAGATCCGTAGGGGCATCGGGATGGCGCGGATTGCTCAGAGCTCTTCCTGCGAGTACTCAGCTACGATCTCAATAATCTCTTGAATGCTGGCATTGCAGTTTCGGAAGAAAATACGCTCAAGGATGGTGGCGTCTGAGCGAATAATATTGGACAGCAAGGCATGAATAAATGACTGTGTTGCCAACTCAACGCCAGCAAAGTCGAGCGCAACGCTGCCGCCGTCTGCCAAGGCTCGCTTAAGAACCCCGTCCCGGATCCTAGCTGCCGCATCCTTGTCCCCACCAAAGGATCCAGCGTACCGAGAGATTGTAATCTTCTTCACGAGAACCTCGGCTTGAATCGGGCCGCCTTTTGCTTCTTTACGTCGATATGGTAGACCTGGCCAATCCGTCGAAGTAATTCGACGAAGCCTACGGGGCTGTCTATTTGAAGGTCGATGCCGACGGCGGTGCCTCGGTAGCTCGCATTCGGGATGCTAAACCACGTAACACGATCGTCAGCAATGTTCGCGTTGATTTGTGGATTCCTCTGAGTTAGCAGCTTCATCATGGAATCGCCGGATACGACGACCATATGGTGTCGGGACAGCGTAGCCATGGACTTCAGGAAGAACAGGCCGGCCCCTCCGTTCGTCTCATTGCCTCCGAAGCGCGGCGACGCGCCAGTTATGCCAGGCCGTAAGGCGAGTGATATGGCTTCCCTGTCTGAGTCGGCACGATGGCTTCGACTGATGCTTCTTTTGATCCCGATTCCCGCGTCTGCTACGCCAAGGAGAAGTCTTCGATTCATCTGTGAAACCTGAGCCGCCACAAAAGCGCCCGTGCTGCTGCCTGAGTGTTCGAGAACATTGCGGATCAACTCGAAGAGAACGTACTTCACGGCATCCGCATCCCGTGGCTCCATATGAAGAAGCGGCACGAAATCCTTGATGAAATCGTTTAATTCCCCGTTGGTTAGAATATTTCTTACCGGGATGAAGCGGCCTGCTGCCTCATGCTCTCTCACCGAGATGTCTACCTCGGCATTGATGTGGGAGAAAACGTTCATTCGACGGAGGTAGCGTGTGCTCGAGTTGACGGTCAGGTTCTCAACCTGAGTTGACTGGCCGGCAGAGTCGGCTGCCGCGCCAGTTGCCGCAATCATGGCTAATACCACCGGATGTAACGAGAAGAGGCCCTCACGTAGAACAAGCGTGAACCCCTCTTTACCGTCATCTTCCAGAAGCCGAAGAAATCGCTCCAGGTCGGCTAGATAAGCTCGCCCCGGCAGGGAGATCCGCAAGTCAGCTCCTCCTCCGTCATGCCCGTCCTCGACCGCACGTCGCGGGGTCAGCGTAGCGAATAGCTTCATGGCCGCCGCGCTGCAAGTCGTGTCGATGTCTTAGGACTGGACGATGCTGCCGGCACACCGGCGGAGGGGCTGTCGACAGCAACGCTGACAGCAACCACACCGGACGGCAGCGCGCTGACGAGCACCAGCACGGACGAAGCTCCGAGCGCACAGCCGTTGCCGCACGTGTGTGGACGCCATACACAGAGCTTGTAAGCGAGATGTCGCCGGTTCGATCCCGGCCGGGGGCTCCAATTCCACAAGGCATCCCCCGGCCCCAGCCGTCGCGTGCCCGCGACGGTCAGCCGGCGGCGGCCCGGGCGCCGGTGGCGAGCGGCGCGGGCCGGAAGCCTTTGACGATCAGATAGACGCCCAGCGAGAACTCCCACACCGCGATCGGGAGGGCCGCGACCGCGGTCACCGGCGACAGCCGGTCCCAGAGGTCGAAGAGCACGCCGAGATCGGCGGCGACGAGCAGGGGCGCCCCGGCGAGCCCGAGCAGCGGCAGAACGCGGGGGACGAGGCGGGACTGGTACAGCAGGGAACCCAGCAGCAGCGCGTTCACGGCCGGGATGAGGCTCTGGCTGAGCAGGAACATCGAGTCGTAGAGAGCGACCAGCGCCTGGCCGGTGACCAGCGCGTCCGCGCCGGCGCCGGCCCGCCGCAGGGCCACGACCGTCAGCAGGCTGGCGACGCCGACGAAGATGCCGCCGGCTTCGAGGACCCGGGCCGCGACGAAGCCCAACGCCCGTGCCTCGCCCTGTCGCCGGAGCACGGGGAACAGCGCGACGGCTGTGCCGATGCAGGCGAGCGCGACGATCACCTCGAGGACGCCGCCGGCCACGACCGGGGTCTCCGACGTGCTGCCGACGAGGTAGTCCGCCTCGCGTACCGGGGCGTACAGGGTGAGGGTCGGGATCGAGGCGAAGGTGAGCACGTAGCACCCGCCCGCGACGAGCGAGGTCTTCCGCAGTGCGTCCACGGCGGCTCCTTCCAGCGCGATCGGTCAATCGATGGATGCCACGCTCTCACCCTGCTGCGGTTCGGCGCGTCAGCGGATCGGCCGCTCGGGCAGTCCTCGCCGCGTCATCGGGTGGAACGATGAGTGGTGTTAACAGGGGGCCCCTCCTCTGCAGAATGCGTTAACAGGGGGCCCTTCCTTGCGTGGTGGAGGTGGGATGAGTCGGGCGGTGGAGGAGTCGAACCGGGCGATGCTGCGCGCCCGGGACGCGATGGATCGGGCGTACGCGCAGCCGCTGGACATTCCCGCCTTGGCCCGGATCGCGTACGTCTCCGAGGCGCACTTCATCCGCACGTTCCGGGCCACGTTCGGCGAGACGCCGCACCGCTACCTGCAACGCCGCCGGATCGAGCGGGCCATGTACCTGCTGGTACGCACCGCGGAACCGGTCACCGAGATCTGCCACCTGGTCGGGTTCGGCAGCCTCGGCACGTTCAGCCGGACGTTCCACGACATCGTCGGCGAGTCCCCGTCGGCCTACCGGCGTCGCAAGGCCGCCCCGGCCGACGTGCCGAGCTGCTTCACCAGGGCATGGATGCGCCCGAGCGCCGCCGCGGGTCGCGACGCGAAACGTGCAGTTTTGGATAAGCAGCAGGTCGGGGGCCTGCTCTAGCGTCCTCGGCATGACGATGACTTCGATCTCCCGCTCCCAGATCTACGTGCTCGACCAGGACGAGGCCCTCGACTTCTATGTCGGCAAGCTGGGCATGGAGGTGAGCACCGACCAGGATCTCGGCTTCATGCGGTGGCTCACGGTCAACGTGCCGGGCGACCCCGGCCGGGAGATCCTGTTGGAGAAGCCCGGCCCGCCGGCGCTGGACCCGAAGACCGCGGAGCAGGTCCGGGAGTTGCTCACCAAGGGCGCCACCGGCGGTTTCCTGTTCCTCACCACCGACGACGCGCACCAGACGTACGCGGACCTGGTGGCCAAGGGCGTGGAGGTCACCGACGAGCCGACCGACCGGCCGTACGGGATCGACTTCGGCATCCGCGACCCGTTCGGCAACCGGATCCGGGTCGGCCAGATGCATCCGCGCGGGTGATCGCGGGCTGCGGGGATCGCGACCGGCCGGTTAGGGTCGGCATCCCGATCTTGACGAGGTGACCGATGGCGAGCCGCCTGCTGCTCCTGGCCCGACACGGCGAGCAGGACGCTCCCGAGCAGGAGGCGGACACCGGCCTGTCGGCGCGGGGCCGCCGGCAGGCCACGCTGCTCGGGCAACGCCTGCGCGGCGTGCGCCTCGACGCGGTGCACCACGGGCCGCTGGCCCGGGCCGCGGAGACCGCCGCGCTGGTCGCGGCGGAGCTGCCGGGTGTTCCGGTACGCCTCGACGACCGGGCCGGTGACCACATGCCGCACGACACCGACCCGGCCGGCCTGCCGGAGCGGCACGCGGCGTTCCTCGCCCAGTTCTCCGAGCGGGACCGGCGGAACGGGCCGCGCGTGACGGCGGGGGCGGTGGCCCGGTTCGCCACCGCCCCCGCCTCCGGCGACGTCCGTGAGCTGGTGGTGACCCACAACTTCCTGGTCGCCTGGCTGGTGCGGCACGCCCTGGAGGCGCCGGAACGCCGGTGGATCGGGCTCAACCACGCCAACTGCGCGTTGACCGTGATCCGCTACAGCTCGGCCGGCCCGCCGACGGTGGTCGCACTGAACGACGCCGCCCACCTGCCGCCCGAGCTGCGCGCCACCGGCCTGCCCGAGGACTACCGGTTCTGACGTCCGAACCATGCCGGTCGCCTCGGAGACGGTCTCGCCTGGCGACATCAGGAAGGGCGTCCGCCGGCGCTCAGCCGCGCAGCTTCACCACGGCCTCGGCCAGGGCGCGGGCGGACTGCGGGTTCTGGCCGGTGACCAGGCGACCGTCGACCACCACGTGCTCGGTGAAGTTCGGCGCCGGCACGTGCTGCGCGCCGGCCTCGGCGAGCTTGTCGGCGAGCAGGAACGGCACCTCGTCGGTGAGGCCGACGGCGGCCTCCTCGTCGTTGGTGAAGCCGGCCACCCGCTTGCCGGCGACCAGCCGCGAGCCGTCGGAGAGGGTGAGGTTCACCAGCGCGGAAGGGCCGTGACAGACGGCGGCGACCACGCCGCCGCGCTCGTAGACCGAGCGGGCGATTTGGGCCAGGTCCGGGTCGTCGGGGAAGTCCCACATCGTGCCATGGCCGCCGGCGAAGACGATCACGTCGTAACCGGACGGGTCGACGTCCGCCGCCTTCGGGGTGTCCGTCACGCCGGCGGTGGCGAGGAAGTCGTTCTGGGTCCTGTCGTCGCTGTCCCGGCCGTCGGTCGGCGGCTCGCCGCCGGCCACCGACACCAGGTCGACGTCGTACCCGGCGGCCCGGAAGACCTCCCACGGTTCGGCGGCCTCGCCCACGTAGTAGCCGGTCTTGCGGCCCGTGGTGCCGAGGTCGGAATGGCTGGTCAGCGCGATGAGTGCACGAGTCATGCCCACCATGCTGACGCGCCGAGCCATAGCTGACCAATAGGCGAGAGTCACGTCGGCGATAGGTTTGCTGATGTGAAGGTGTCGCTGGACCTGCTCCGCAGCTTCCTCGCCGTGCACCGGGCCGGGTCGGTCACCGGCGCGGCCGAACTGCTCGGTGTGGCGCAGCCCACGGTGACCGCGCAGCTCCGGGCGCTGGAGGAGGCGGTCGGGCGACCGCTGTTCGACCGGCTGCCCCGGGGCGTCACCCCGACCGCCGCCGGGGACGAGCTGGCCCGCCGGGTGGCCGAGCCACTGGACCGGCTCGCCGCTGTGCTGACCGGGGAGCCGGACGCGGCGTACGCCCGGACGGTCTTCCTCGGTGGGCCGGCCGAGCTGCTCGGCGAGCGGGTGCTGCCGGCGCTGGCCGGCCTGGTGGCCGACGGCCTGGAGCTGCGGGTGGTCGCCGGGATGCCGGAGCGGCTGGTGGACGACCTGGTCGCCGGCCGGCTCGACCTGGCGGTGACGAGCGTGCGGCCACGCCGGCGCGGCGTGGTCGTCGAGCCGCTCTACGACGAGGAGTTCGTGCTGGTGGCGGCGCCGGTCTGGGCGGATCGGCTGGCCGGCCCGGTGACCCCGGCGGCGCTGCGCGACGTGCCGCTTGTCGCCTACGGCGAGGAGGCGCCGATCCTGCGCCGTTACTGGCGCACCGTCTTCGACACCCGGCTCACCCGCACCCCCAGCCTGGTCGTGGCCGACCTGCGGGCGGTCCGGTCGGCAGTGGTGGCGGGCGCCGGGGCGAGCGTGCTGCCGGCGTACCTCTGCCGGAGTGAGCTGGCCTCGGGCGCGGTGCGGGCGCTGCTCGCGCCGCCGGTGCCGCCACTCAACACGCTCTTCCTCGCGGCCCGGCCGGCGGTGGCCGGGCGGCGCGAGACGGAGGCCGTGCGGCGGACGTTGCACGCGGCGGCGGCCGGCTGGTGACCGGTCCGGCTCAGCCGGTGGCGCGGGTGAGCAGGCCGACCACCTCGGCGGTCGCGGCCGGCGGGGTCGCCTGCGGCGGACAGTCCACGTAGGAGCTGGTGGTCGGACCGATGGTGAGCCGGTAGGTGAACGCGTCGGCGCACATGGTCGCCGGCACGGTGACGGCAGCCTCGGCGGTCAGCCGGGGGTCGACGGTGAGCTGCCGCAGCCGGTCGAGGTCGACGTCGGTGAGCCGGCCGTCGCGGGTGGCACCGGCCCGGTCGGTCTTCGTCCAGTGACCGTCCGGGCGCACGGTGATGGTGTCGGTCAGCCCGGCGATGCCGCCGGAACGCACCAGCACCACCTCGACGCCGGGCAGTCCGGTGGTGGCCGGTCCGACCGGGGCCGGCGTGTCGGCCCGGGCGCAGCCGGCGAGCGGGGTGAGGACGGCGGCGAGGGCGATCGCCGCGGCGGGGGCTGCTCTCATGCCGATCGGACGCACGACGGGGCCACCCGGTTCCGGACCACCGCGCCCCCCTCATCCGTTCGGTCAGTGTCTGAGGCGGGAAACCGTCGCCCTCTTTCACGTCCTTCGATGTCTCAGCTATATCTACATCAGTGACTACCCCCGTCACAACTTCCTTTCAGGAGGGCATGTGAAAAGAACCGTCGCCGCCGTCAGCGCAGCGCTGCTCACCAGCGGCGTGCTGGCCTGCGTCACCAGCACGGCGCAAGCGGCAGCGCCCAGCGCCCCCAGCCCCGAGCGTGCCGCCGCGGCACGCGCCGACAGCCTGCTGCGCGCCAACCCCGGCGCCGTGCAGGGTGCCGGCGGGGAGGCGTACCAGGCCGTCCGCACCAAGGTCGACCCCTCCGGGGCGGCACACACCCGCTACACCCGGACCTACCAGGGCCTGCGGGTCTACGGCGGCGACTTCGTCGTGCACACCGCCCCGAACGGCACCATGAGCGGCACCTCGGTCGGCCTGTCCGCCCCGCTGACGCTCGGCACCAGCGCCAAGGTCGGCGCGGACGCCGCCAAGGCCAGCGCGCGCAAGGCGTTCTCCGGCAGCCTCACCTCCGTCGGCGCGCCCGAGCTGTTCGTGGACGCCAGCAGCGGCAAGGGCCGGCTGGCCTGGGAGACGGTCGCCTCCGGCTGGAAGGCGGACAAGCAGACGCCGTCGAAGCTGCACGTCATCACGGACGCGACCACCGGCAAGCTGATCGGCTCGTACGACGAGATCGAGTCGGTGGTCGGCAGCGGTCAGGGCATCTACACCGGCACGGTCAGCATCGACACCACGCTCTCCGGCAGCACCTACTCGATGATCGACCCGTCGCACGGCAACGGCCGTACCTGCGACATGAACAACGGCACCTCGACCTGCACCACGTTCACCGACGCCGACAACGCGTGGGGTAACGGCGCCAACTCCAACCGGCAGTCGGCCGCCGTGGACGCCCACTTCGGCGCCGCGAAGACGTTCGACTACTTCCTGAACGTGCACGGCCGCAACGGCATCTTCGGCAACGGCCAGGGCGTGCCGAGCCGGGTGCACTACGGCAACAACTACGTCAACGCGTTCTGGGACGGGTCCCAGATGACCTACGGCGACGGGTCGAGCAACTCCCGCCCGCTGGTCTCGCTGGACGTGGCCGGCCACGAGATGAGCCACGGCGTCACCGAGGCGCTGTCCGGCCTGGTCTACTCCGGTGAGTCCGGCGGCCTCAACGAGGCCACCAGCGACATCTTCGGCAACATGATGGAGTTCTACGCCGCCGCGCCCAGCGACCCGGGTGACTACCAGGTCGGCGAGAAGATCAACATCAACGGCAACGGCACGCCGCTGCGCTACATGTACAACCCGTCGCTGGACGGCTCGTCCGACTCCTGCTGGTCCACCAGCACGAAGAACAAGGACGTGCACTACTCCTCCGGCGTCGGCAACCACTTCTACTTCAACCTGGCCGAGGGCACCGGCGCCACCGCGTACGGCACCTCGCCGGTCTGCGGCTCGGCCCCGGCGGTGACCGGCATCGGTCGCGCCAAGGCGGAGAAGATCTGGTACCGGGCGCTCGACGTGTACTTCACCTCGAACACCTCTTACGTGAACACCACCACCCCGTCGAACACGGCCCGCGCGTACAGCCTGCGGGCAGCGACCGACCTGTACGGCAACTGCTCCACCGAGTACAAGGCCGTCCAGGCGGCGTGGACCGCGGTGAACGTGGCCGGCAGCGACGCGCCGTGCAGCTCCACCGGGAACGACTTCTCCGTGTCGCTCTCCCCGACCGCCGGCTCGGTCACCCAGGGCGGTTCCGCCACGGCCACCGTCGCCACCGCCACCACCAGCGGGACCGCGCAGACCGTCACGCTCTCCGCGTCCGGCCTGCCGACCGGCGCCACCGCGTCGTTCAGCCCCGCCTCGGTGACCTCGGGCGGCTCGTCCACGCTCACCATCGCCACCAGCGCGAGCACGCCGACCGGCACCTACTCGGTGACGGTCACCGGCAACGCGACGTCGGGTGCGAAGTCCGCCACGTACTCGCTGACCGTCACCGGCACCGGCGGCGGCTGCACCGGCGCCGGCCAGAAGCTCGGCAACGCGGGCTTCGAGACCGGCACCAGCCCGTGGACCGGCACCACCGGCGCGATCGGCGCCTACACCGGCCAGTCGGCGCACGGCGGCACCCGGTTCGCCTGGCTGAACGGCTACGGCTACAGCAGCAACGAGAACATCGCCCAGTCGGTGAGCCTGCCGTCGGGCTGCTCGACCTACAACTTCAGCTTCTGGCTGCACATCGACTCGGCCGAGTCCACCACCAGCGTGCAGTACGACAAGCTGAACGTGCAGGTGCTCAACTCGTCCGGCACCGTGCTGGCGACGCTGGCGACCTACTCGAACCTGAACAAGGCCACCGGCTACACCCAGCGGTCGTTCTCCCTGGCCGCGTACGCCGGGCAGACCGTGACGCTGAAGTTCACCGGCACCGAGGACGCGTCCCTCCAGACGTCGTTCGTCATCGACGACACCGCTGTCGACGTCTCCTGACCTGACCGCCCGACCAGGGGCCCGGCGGCCACCCCACGCGGGTGGTCGCCGGGCTCCGCCCGTTACGGTCGCACCATGTCCGACGCGGAGTTGACCGTCACGGTGGACGGCCCGGTGGCGACCGTGGTGATCCGGAACCCGGCCCGGCGCAACGCCATGACCCCCGCCATGTGGCGGCAGCTCCCGGTGCTGCTCGACGGCCTGGAGGCGGACCCGGCGGTCCGGGTGCTGGTGCTCACCGGCGCGGCCGGCACGTTCTGCGCCGGCGCCGACCTCGGCGACCTGGACGAGCTGCTGGCCGCCGGCGACCACAGCATCGCGGTGGCCGCCGAGGAACGGCTCGCCGCGTTCGGCCGCCCCACCGTCGCCGCGATCGAGGGCGCCTGCGTCGGCGGCGGCTGCCAGCTCGCCGTCGCCTGCGACCTGCGGCTGGCCGCGGCGGACGCCCGATTCGGCGTACCGCCGGCGCGGCTCGGCCTGGTCTATCCCACGCCGACCACCCGCCGGCTGGCCGGCCTGGTCGGGCCGTCCGCCGCCAAGCACCTGCTGTTCACCGGCGACCTCGTCGACGCCGAGCGGGCGCTTCGGATCGGCCTGGTCGACGAGGTGCTGCCGGCCGCCGCGCTCGCCGACCGGGTGGCGGCGCTGACCGCCACCGTGGCCGGGCGCTCCCGGCTCACCGTGACCGCCGCCAAGGAGATCATCGACGGGCGCGCCGACGCTGACCGGATCGCCTGGTGGCACGCGCAGGTGCGGGACAGCGGCGAGGCCCGCGAGGGGGTGGCGGCGGCCAACGAACGCCGGCCGCCGCGCTTCGGCTGGGCCCCTCGCTGACCGCCGTTTGACCGGCCGCCCTTTTCGGGTACGTCCCGAGCCGTCGAACGGGGGGCCACGATGGACGGTGCGGAGCGGCGGGAGATCCGGCGCGGACGCCGGCGGTTCTTCTGGAGCATGCTCGGCGTGCCGCTGCTGGGCGGTGTGCTCGGCGTGCTGATCGCCCGGCAGGTGAACGACGGCAACCTGCCGTCCTGGCCGCAGGGACGGACGCCGGAGTGGGCGGCGACCGCCGGGTTCGTGGTCACCGCCCTCGGCCTGCTGGTCGAGGTCGGCGCGCTGGTGTGGGCCGCCCGGCGAGGGCGGCTCCGGTCCCGCCGGCAGTCCCCGCTGTGGGCGATGGGCATGCGGGAGCGGTCCCGGCTGGTCAAGCAGGTGCGGCGCGGCGACGTCGACGCCGACCCGTCGACGCTCACCATGGTCGCCCGCCAGATGGTGGACGGTGGCTGGTGGGCGACGCTCGCGGTCGGGCTCGTGGTGGTCAACCTCGGGCAGGCGTTGGCCCGGTTCGCCTCGCCCGTGGCGCTGGTCGTCTTCGGCCTGGTGGCGGCGCTGTTCGCGTTGGCCGGCTGGCAGGTCCACCGGGACGCCCGCCGCGCGGCGACGTACCTGCGTCACCACCCGGCCGACCTGCACTAGATCTTGGAATATTTCGGCCCCTCCGAGGGCCGTTTCCTTCCAAGATCTCTCACTTTGGGGGATCAGATGGACGATGCGGGGCAAGGTCGGGAGATCCGGCGGGGGCACCGACGGGTTCGGCTGCTGGTCGTCGGCGTGATCGTGGCCTTCGCGCTGGTGTCGTTCTTGGTGGGGCTGCTGGCGGAGGGCTTTGCGGCGAGCTGGCTGGAGCGCGGGGATCCGCCGGGCTGGCTGGAGGTGACCGGCGGGATCCTGGCGGTGCTGGGTTTGGTGATCGAGGTCGTCGCGCTGATCCGGATGTTCCGCAGCGGCAGCTATCGGGCCGACCGGAAGTCTCCGCTGTGGGCGGTGAGCCGGCGTCGCCGCCATGAGCTGAGCCGGGCGGTTCGTCGCAACGTCGTGGACTCCCCGGAGGATCTGCCCTGGCTGCGCACGACCGCGGCGCAGATGGTCCGCCAGCGGCGGTTCGTCCCGTTGTTCGGTGGCCTGCTGACGATGAACCTCGGCCAGGCCCTGCTCAGTCTCGCCCCGATCTGGCTGGCCCTGATCGGCATCACCGGCGTCATGTTCGGTATCGGCTGCTGGTGGATTCTCCGCGACGCGCGCCGGGCCGAGGCATTCCTGCGGGCGCATCCCGTCGACCCCACGACGGAACGCGAGGGTTTGCCGCGCTGAGCGGCTCCGGGGCGGACGGGGCCGGCGGGCGCCGCGCCGGAGGCGTACCCCCGGCGCCGCCCCCTGTGCCCGCCGGCCGTCCGTCACCGCGCCAGCGCGACCCAGCTCGGCGTCACCGGCTCCTGCCGCAGCGGCATGCCCGCCTCGGCCGGGGTCCGGTCACCCTTGCGCTGGTTGCACGCGTAGCAGGCGGCGGTGGTGTTCCCCCAGGTGTTCCGGCCGCCGCGGGAGCGGGGCACGATGTGGTCGACCGTGCTGGCCGGGCGGTCGCAGTAGGCGCACCGTCGGCCGTCGCGGGCCAGCACCCCGGCCCGGGACCAGGCCGGGCCGGCGCTGAACCGCCAGCGCGTCACCACGTACCGGACGAGGCGGACCACCCGGGGCATCGGGAAGACGCCGATGAGCCGGTCCGGCTCGGACTCGTGGATCTCCGCGACCCGGCGGCAGAGCATCCGGATCGCGTGCTGGACGGTGACCCGGTGCAGCGGGCCGAGGTCGGCGTTGATGACGAGGACGGCGTCCACCGGGGCTCTCCCTTCACGATCGGTCGGTGGTGCGGCGACGACGTGGGCGCGCGACGTGCGCGTCAGTCGGGCCTTCCGGACCATGGGCAGCCGTCGTCGAGCGGCCACGACGTCGTCGTGGTGGCGGGTCGCAGCGACATGGACGGCTCCCGGAGCGGTGGTTGACCTTGCGCGTTCACGGTAGGTCCACGCCGGAGACCCGGGCAACGTATTTCGATCTCCCGTCGGAGGGCGGTCGCTGCCGGCCGGCCCGGCCGGCCCGGCGGGCGGCGGTGAGCGGGCGGTCGATCCGGGCGCTCATCTGCGCCACCAGTTCGCTCTCCAGCAGCGGCCGGTTCACCTCGGCGGCCACCGACAGCGTCGGGGTGGAGATCGACCGCCAGATCGCGGTGAGCCCGGCCCCGAGTCCGACGAGCGCCACCGCCGCCCGGGTGGTGGGGGAGCCGACCGCCGCCGCGGCGCTGACCCCGACCACCGCCAGCAGCACCACCAGCAGCGGTGCCAGCACCGGCCAGAAGACGCCCCGGGCCGCCTGCACCACCAGCTTCCGGTCCCGGATGATCACGTTCCGGGCCACCACCGCCCAGTTCTCCTCGTCCAGCAGGTCCCGCGGATGCAGGCCGCCGGTCAGCACGTCCTGCCACAGGTCGCCCTGGTTGCGCAGCTCGCGGGCCAGCTCGGCGAGCCCGGCCTCGGTCGGGTCGCCGACCGAGGCGCGACCGACGGCGGTGGTCCAGGCGGCCAGCGAGCGGCGCACCACCGCCGCCGAGTACGGCGGCAGCACGCTGGCCAGCTCGTCCAGCCACCGGCTGAGCTGGAACTGCCGCCCGCCGAACCGCCGGACCAGCTCGGTGCCGTCACCGCGCCGGACCGTGTCGGCGAGCGAACGGCCGAGCCGGTACGCCACGCCGACCCGGTGGTCGGTGGCCATCGTCCAGCGCAGCACGTCGACGTTCAGCTCGTCGAGCGCGAACAGCAGCGGCGCGCGGTCCGCTCCGGTGGCGCGGCGGACGGCGGCGGTTGACGGCAGCGCGCGGCCGGCCGCCAGGGTGAGCGGGGCGATCCGGGTCAGCGCCACGTCCACACCGTCGAGGTACATGCCGAGCCGGTGCCGCCCCGACATCTCGGTCAGGTTGGACAGCTTCGCGGGGGCGGTCGCCGGCTGGTCCACGCCCTCGGCCAGGTCGGCGGTCCGCGCGTGGTGGTAGACGTCCGCCATGGACCAGCCGAGCCGCAGCGCGGTGACCACTGCCGATCGCTCGTCCCGTCGCTCCTCCGTCCGCGTCGCGGTGTCCACCGCCCGACCTTATGCGTTTTATGACCGCTTATCGGTGGTTCGCGCCAGCAGGCCGCGCGGACGGATCGAGCGGACCGGCTCGGCCGCCGCGCCCTCCGCCCGCAGGATGTGGTTCGCCGCGATGATCCCGGTGGCCGCCGAACGCTCCATCAACGCGCTCGGGAACTCGGTCCGGATCCCGTCCCCGGCCAGATAGAGCCCCTCGGCGTCGGTGCGTACCCCCGGCCGGCCGGCGTGGCTGCCCGGGGTGAACGCCGGGGCCTGCGCCTCGACCCGGGCGCGCAGCTCACGCACCCGCAGGTCGGCCACCTCCGGCCAGAGCGCGGTCAGCTCCCGCAGCATGCGGGTGGCCAACTCGTCGGCGGGCACGTCCGGCTCGCAGGCGTACGCGTGCAACTCCACCACCGAACCGCCGGTGCGCTCCGCCCAGCGGCGCGGCTCGGCCTCCAGCCGGTGGTACAGCGTCACCGAGTCCAGCGTGGGCTGGCGGGAGACGCCGCTGAACACCGCCCGGTCCCGGCTGACGTCCCCGTTCATCCAGTAGCGCGCCACCGCGTACGGCGGGCCGGGCCGGCCGAACGCGGGCATCCGCGCCACCAGCTCGGGCGCGGTCGCGACCAGGCCGGGGGAGGCGTCGACCAGCGCGGCCAGCGCCGGCGGGTCGACGGCGAGCACGACGTGCCCGGCCTCCCAGCCGTCGCCGTCGGCGCCGGTCACCCGCCAGCCCTCCGGCGTACGGTCCAGCCGGGCCGCCGGCGTGCCGGTCAGCACCCGACCGCCGTGCTTCTCCACGTACCGGGTCAGCGGCTCCCAGATCGCCGTCGCGTAGTCCTCGTCCGGGCAGTCGAAGGCGAGCCCTTCCGGGTTGCCGAGCAGATAGAAGTGGAACTGGGCGATCATCTCGGCGGCCGACATCTCCGCCTCGTGGTTGAAGAACGAGTGCGAGAAGACCTCGAACAGCATGGCGCGGGCGCGGTCCGGCAGCCGCAGCGAGGTGAGCAGCTCGTCCGCGGTCCGCTCGTCGAACTCCGCGTAGGTGCGCACCGGGTCGTAGGTGAGCAGCGGCAACGCGGCGTCCCGGTCCATCGCGCGCAGGTCCGTCAGGCGCAGGCTCGGGCTGCGCAGCAGCAGCGCCAGCAGGTTGGCCGGCGGGGCCGGCGGCAACTTGCCGAACTCCTCGGTCGGCCACTGCGCGGACAGGATCGGATAGCCCGGGATCGGCTTGAGGAAACCCAGCGTCGGGTCCACGCGGCGCAGGATCGAGCGCCAGTTCCAGTACTGCCGGAAGAACGCGTGGAACCCGTGCTCGTTCTGCTGCGGGCCGTCCGCCAGCGCCTCCGGCCACGCGCCGAGCCGGCCGCCGAGGTGCGGCGCGGCCTCCAGCACGGTCACCGACACGCCGCGCTCGGCCAGCACCACCGCCGCCGACATCCCGGCGATGCCACCACCCACCACCAGCGCCGACGCCGGGCGCGGCACGCGCGGCGCGCCACCACCGCCCGGGTCCACCACGTGCTCACGTACGCCGATGAGTCGACCAACCTTCTGCGACAGCCCCACGCCCCACCCTCCGCTCAACAGTGCTCCCATCCTGCCCGAGGGATAAGGCGGGGGCCCCGTTTAACGCATTCGGATGTGGCGGGGCCCCCGCTTAACACGGCGGGGCCCGTGCGCAGGCCGCGATGTTAAGCGGGGCCCCTTCCTCTACCGAATGCGTTAAACGGGGCCCCCGCCTTTCACGGCAGGCAGTGGCGGGGGCGGTCGGAAGGGGGCCAGACGTAGTCCAGGTCGGGCGGGGTGTCGGCGGGGAAGAGCGGCGCGTAGTGGGCGGGATCCTTGCGCAGCAACGACGACCGATGGCTGCGGTGCAGGTCGTCGCGGCCCAGCCAGGGCGGCAGGTCACCGGTGGCGGCCAGCGCGTCCTGGGTCCGGATCGTGGTGAGGCCGCAGGCGGCGGCGAGGTCGGTGGCGAGCGTGGCGGCGCAGGTGTCCGCCCGACCCGGCTCGCACCACACCGCGCACATGTCCAGCCCGTAGCGGGTGAGCGCCTCCTCGTACCCGGCCCACATCTTCACCGCCGGGTGGTTGCGCCAGCCGTAGTCCGGGCGGGTCAGCCCGCGCAGCACCTGGATGGCCTCCACGCGCTGCTTGCCCAGCCGCTTCTGGTCCAGGGCCCGGGCGCTGGCCAGGAAGTCCGGATACGGCAGGAACGTCTGCATGGCGGTGCTCTACCCGTACCCGGCGGCACCATGCCTTCAAGATCGCAGGGGCTGTGCGTGCCGCGAGCGGCTGACTACGATCCGGGCATGGCCGAGCCCCTGCGCGACCGTGCGCGCCGCGCGACCGGTTGGCGGCTCCGCTCGAACGACGACGAGCGCCCCCACTTCGTGGTCTGCGGCTCCGACCCGCTGGCCTACTGGGTGGTCCGGGCGCTGCTCGGCGCCGGCCCGACCGCCGGTCAGGTGCGGGTCACGCTCGTGGTGCCGGAGCGCCGCCGCTCCGACGGCCCGGACGGGCGGGACGTGCCCGGGGTACGCGTGGTCGCGGCGGACCGGCTCGACGAGGCCACGTTCCGCCGGGCCGGGCTGGCCGACGCGGACGGCCTGGCCCTGCTGCACCAGGACGACGTGGGCAACATGCACGCCGCGCTCTGCGCCCAGGAGGTCGAGCCCCGGCTGCGCCTGGTGGCGCGGATGTTCAACACCAACCTGGCGGACGGGCTGCGGCAGCTCTTCCCCGGCTCGGCGGTGCTCTCCGACGCGTCGATGGCCGCGCCCGCCTTCGTCGCCGCCGCGCTGGGCGAGCTGGCCCCGACCCACTTCCGGCACGCCGGCCGGACGCTCTACGTGGCCCGCCGCGCCGACGTACGCCCGCAGGACGTGGTCTGCGGCCTGGCCGTCACGACCGACCCGGAGCTGGTCCGGGTGCTGCCCGCCGACGAGGCCACGGCCGACGTGGTGCTGGCCGAGGCGACCGGCCGGCCGCCCGGCACCGAGCTGGCCGCCCGCCGGCTGGTGCGGGCCCGGCGACGCCGGCAGCCGGTGGAGGTGCTGCTCCGCGCGATCCGCAGCTTCGCCACCCGCAAGATCGGCATCGCGGTGCTGGTGCTGCTCGGGGTGATCGCGGTGCTGGGCTGGCTGAACGCCCGCGCGGCGGCGGTCACCTGGGGTGAGGCGCTCTACCTCACCCTGGTCACCACGCTCAGCGGCCAGGACCCGGACGTCAACAAGCCGGTCGCCGCCCAGGTCATGCAGGTGGTGCTGAACCTGGCCGGGCTGGCGCTGATCCCGCTGATCACGGCCGCCGTGGTCGACGGCATCGTCAACGCCCGGCTGGCCCTGCACACCGGCCGGATCCAGCCGGACCGTTCCGGGCACGTGGTGGTGGTCGGGCTGGGCAACATCGGCACCCGGGTGATGGCCCAGTTGCACGACTTCGGCGTCGAGGTGGTGGCCATCGACAAGAACCCGGACGCGCGCGGCGCGGCGCTGGCGCACCGGCTCGGGGTGCCGGTGATCGTTGGTGACGCCGGCCTGGAGGAGACGCTCCGTTCCGCCTCGGTCGACACCAGCCAGGCGCTGGTGGTGGTCTCCACCGACGACGGGGCGAACCTGCGCGCCGCGCTGATCGCCCGGTCCCTCGACCCTGACCTGCGGGTGGTGCTGCGGCTGTTCGACGGCGACTTCGCCGAGCGGATCCAGCAGGCGTTCGGCATCGGCATCTCGCGCAGCGTCTCCTACCTGGCCGCGCCGTCGTTCGCGGCGGCCCTGCTGGACCGCGCGGTGATCGCCACCATTCCGGTCGACCGGCACGCGTTGCTGGTCACCGAGGTGCCGGTGGTGGCCGGCTCGCCGCTGGACGGGCGTCCGCTCGGCGCGGTGGCCCGCCCCGGCGAGGTGCGCCTGCTGGCGCACACCCGGGCCGGGCAGAAGGGCGACTGGTCGGTCGATCCGCGCGTGGTGGTGCACGCCGGCGACCGGTTGACGGTGGTCGCCCGGCGGGCCGGGCTGACCGCCCTGCTCCGCGAGACCACGCCCGCGCCGCCGTCCAGGCATCCGGACGAGTGATACCGTCGAGGCGACTTCCACGGTAGTGTGGAGCTCGTGGGTGCGGTCTACGAAGAGCTTCCGTTCAGTGAATTCCTCCACCATCCGGCCGCAACTGCGGACCGGCTGGAGAAGGTACGCGCCCTGCGGCTACGCCGCCGGGGTGCGGGTGACCTGGCGCTGACTCGCGCCGACCAGCTGGAACGGGACGCCGTCGTCGTCGACTTCACCGCCCGGTTGTTGGCCGGCATGGTGCGTACCGAGCCGTCGGTGGTCGTCCGTCGCGTGTTGGGCGAAGCGCTGCCCTGGGTGGCCTTCCTGCCCGACGAGGACGTCGATCAGTTGCTCGCCGAGCTGACCACGACCGCGCAGGGTGCTGCCTCGCTGGAGAACCTGTCGCCGGTTGCGGTCCTGCTCACCCAGTGGCGTCACACCGCCGAGGTGCACGCCGATCCCACCCTGTTCGAACACGTCGGTCGGGAACCCGGCGGCGATTTCGGCCCGGTGCCCGAGCCGGGCGCCCAACCGTGAGCCCCAAGCGGGGCGACCGGGCGGCCCCACCATCTGCGCCGGGCGTTCGAATCGCTTCGGTCGGGCCCGCGATCCACCGCCAACCCCGACCGTCACCATCGCCTCAAGGGCTCGCTGGCAACCAGCCACTGGAAGGGCCAGGACCTGGAACGCTGGCAGTACGAGGTGACCGGCGGCGGCCGGATCTGGTACCTGATCGACGACGAGCGCCGCACGCTGTGGCTGACCTACGCGGGTGCCGGCCATCCACGCGCCACCGAGTGACCCGGCTCAGGTCGTACGGGTGTGGCGGAGGGCGTACCAGAGCGCGCCGAGAGTGAGCACGCCGAAGCCGCCGAGCACGCTCGGCAGCGGCAGGTTGACCGCGAGCACCAGGCACCCCACCAGCCCCAGCGTGGCGAGCAGCCGCCCGTCCCGCCCGAGCGTCAGCGCGGCGGCGTTGGTGATCGCGTAGTAGACCAGCACCGTGCAGCTGGAGAAGCCGATCGCGCCCCGGACGTCGGCGAGCGCCACCACCACGATCACCACGGCGGCCACGGCCAGCTCGGCCCGGTGCGGCACCCGGTGGCGGGGGTGCACGGCGGCCAGCGCGCCCGGCAGGTCGCGTCGGCGGGCCATCGCCAGCGTGGTGCGACCGACGCCGGCCAGCAGCGAGAGCAGCACCCCGGTCACCGCGACGGCGGCCCCGGCCCGGACCAGCCAGGCCAGTCCGGGTCGGCCGGCGGCGGTCACCACCTCGACCAGCGGCGCCGGGGAGGCGGCCAGCCGGTCGGTGCCCAGCACGCCGAGCGCCACCACGGCCAGCGTCAGGTAGATCGCCAGCACCGCGCCGAGCGCCAGCGGCACCGCGCGGGGGATGGTGCGCTCCGGGTCGCGGACCTCCTCGCCCAGCGTGGCGATCCGCGCGTACCCGGCGAACGCGAAGAAGAGCAGGCCGGCGGCGGTGAGCACGCCGTGCGCCCCGACGTCGACGGAGGCGGTGAGCCGGTCGGCCGTCACCTGCGGCGCGCCGGTCACCGCGACCACGGCCAGCACGGTGAGCACCACCGCGACCAGGATCCGGGTGGCGGTCGCGGTCTTGCCGATGCCGCGCAGGTTCACCGCGGTCACCGCCACCACCGCGAGGACCGCGACGAGCCGCGCCCGCCCCGGCCACAGGTAGGCCCCGACGGTCAGCGCCATGGCCGCGCAGCTCGCCGTCTTGCCGACCACGAACCCCCAGCCGGCGAGGAAGCCGGCGAACGGGTGCAGGCGCTCCCGGCCGTAGACGTAGGTGCCGCCGGACTCCGGGTAGCGGGCGGCGAGCCGCGCCGAGCTGGTGGCGTTGCAGAACGCGACGAAGCCGGCCAGCGCGAGCGCGACCAGGAGCCCGGTGCCGCCGGCCGCCGACGCGGCCGGCGCGAGGACCACGAAGACGCCCGCGCCGAGCATCGACCCCAGACCGATGACGACCGCATCGGGTACGCCGAGCCGGCGTGCCAGCTGTTCCACACCGGCAGCCTAGGGGCCGGACGTGAACGGCCGGTGCCGCCGACGGGATTCCGCCGGCGGCACCGGGATCGAGGTCAGCAGAGGCCGTTGTCGGTCCAGACGCCCTGGCTGTTGGTCCCCGGGACGTCGCCCTGGGTCCACCACCGCGCGGTCCACCGGTGCCCGCCGTGGGACACCACCGCACCGCCGGAGTACGCCGTGCCGGCGGCCCAGGCCGGCGCGGTGCAGGTCCCGCCGGTGGGTGTCGGCGAGGGCGTGCCGGTGGACGTCGGGGAAGCGGTGGGCGTCGGGGAGCCGGCGCAGGCGCCCTGGTCGGCCCAGACCGCCGCGCTACCAGGCGTCTCGCCCTGGGTCCACCACTTCGCGGTCCAGGTGCGCCCGGCGTACGACACCGTCGCCCCACCGGAGTACGCGGTGGCCGCCGACCAGGCCGGCGCGGTGCAGGTACCCCCGCCGGGCGGGGTGGAGCCGGTCGGGCTCGGCGACGGGCTGACCACCTCGCCGCCGCGCGCCCGGTCCGCGGCCAGCGCGTACGTCTGGCCGCCGAACGCGAGCGTGAGGTTGGCCGGGCCGGTGATCGGGAGCTGGTAGTTGAGCGTCACCTCGGCGTACGCGCCGGGCGCGATGGCGGCCGGCACGGTGAGGCGTACCCGGTTGTGGTCGCCCTTCAGGCCGCCCACGTTGCTGCCGGTGTGGCCAGTGGAGACGGTGGTGAGCGCCCAGCCGGACTGCTGGCTGAGCGTGGCCGGGGTGGTGGTCGGGTAGTCGAACTCCAGTTGCGCGCCGGCCGGGATCGGCGCGCCGGTGTTGTTGGTCAGCCGCAGCTCGGGGTTGATCGGGTAGTTGTTGTCGCCGAGCGCGAAGCCGCCCATGTCGACCGCCACGTCCAGCGTCCGGGTGGGCATGGTGATGCCCGCCTTGCGGGCGCCGTACGCCGGTGCGGTCTTCAGCTTGTCGTAGAGCAGCGTGGTGAGCGTGTCGCCCATGCCGTACCGGCCCTTGGCGGCGTCGTAGCCGTAGTCGCCGGCCAGTTCCCAGATCATCACGCCGCCGATGCCCTTGGCGGCCACGTAGTCGGCCTTGGCGGCGAGCGACTGGTCGTCCTCGGTGGAGAGGAAGACCTTCTTGTCGGCGTTCCACAGCCAGGGCGCGGCCAGCGCGGCCGAGTAGTTGCGGGTGTAGCTGCCGCTGATCCGGTCGGCCGGGTCGGTGGCGGGGGTGAGGCCGTACCCGGTCAGGTAGTCGCCGGTGATGCCGGCCTGGAGGTTCTTCGCGTGCCACATCGGGTTGGCGCCGCCGGGCACCTCGTTGCCGGCGGCGTCGAGGTCGTGCCAGAGGTTGTCGATGCCGACCGCGCCGTTGCCGCAGGGGGTGGTGGAGCCGATCGCGCCGCCGGTGCCGGCCGGGCACTTCGTCTGGTCGGGTAGCGCGGCCCGCCCCCACAGGCCGTTGGTGCCGCCGGTGACGCCCTGCCAGCCCCGGGTGTAGTAGGGCACGCCGATGTTGACCCGGCCGCTGGGTAGCGCGCCCCGGAAGTAGTGGTACGCCCAGTCGGTGTTCAGGTAGCCGATGCCGGAGTACGCGCCGTACACGCCGCCGGCGGCCAGCTCGGCGTCGTCGCCGTTGTCGTAGAGCGCCGCGTTCGGCCCGACGAAGTGGTTCCACGCGCCGTGCAGGTCGTAGGACATCGCGTTGACGTAGTCGAGGTACTGCAACGCCTGGTAGGACTCCATGCCGCGCAGCAGCCAGCCGGACGCGGGCGCGGCCACGGTGAGCAGGTAGTGCCGGCCGTCGGTGGCGGCGGCCCGGTCGAGCTTCTCCCGCAGGGTGCGCATCAGCACCTGGTACGAGGCGTTGAGGCCGGCCCGCTTGGCGTCGGCCTGGGCGAAGTCGAGCGGGTTGCCGGCCTTGTTGTTCGAGGTGGGGTACTCGTAGTCGATGTCCACCCCGTCGAAGCCGTACGTGCGCAGGAACGTCACCACCGAGTCGGCGAACGTGTTGATGCCGGCGGTGTTGACCGTGTTGGTGCCGGTGGTGGTCATCCGGTAGAAGCCGCCGGAGTCGAGCCGGTTGCCGCTGTCGTCGATGAAGCCGCCGGTCTCGGCCCAGCCGCCGACGCTGATCAGCGTGCGGACGTTCGGGTGCTGCCTCTTGTACTTGTTGAGCAGGTTGAAGTGCCCGGTGTAGGGCAGGGCCGGGTCCATCTCGGCGCCGGCCACGCCGGGCCAGGTCATGTTCGTGGCCGGGTTGTCCGCGGCGGCCGGGTTGCCGACGGAGATCTTGTTGTTGCCGTCGACGTGCGCGAACGCGTAGTTGATGTGGGTGACCTTCTGCCACGGGATCTGGTTGACCAGGTAGGCGGGGGCGCCGTTGCGGCCGGTCCGCCAACTGGTGAAGTAACCGATGATCCGGCGGGTGTGGTCGGCGCCCATCTTCTCCCGGCCGGCGGTGTCGTAGACGGTGCAGTAGGGCACCGACACCCCGGGCGTGCGGTAGAGCCCGTCGGGCCGGCACGCCTCGTCGTCGGCGACGGCCGACCGGGCGTCCGGGGCGGCCACCACCACCGCCATGGCCGCGGTCAGCAGACCGGCGACGCCGGCCGACAGCCACCGGCTGATTCGTCTCGCCAGCACGTGCACCTCCTACATTTAACAAACTTAACTGTTAAGGTTGCTAAATGTATACCGGCGTCGATGCGCCGGGACAAGAGGCGGATTTTTCAGTCGAGCTGGTCGACCGGCCGGGCCCAGCCCCCGAGCCGCGCCGGCAGCGGCAGGCCGTTCCAGGGCACCCGGCGCAGCAGCCGGTCCAGCAGCAGCCCGAGCAGCAGCCCGGCGACCGAGTCGGTCAGCCAGTGCCAGCCCAGGTAGACGGTGGTGCAGAAGACCACCGTCGGAGGCACCACCCGGACCACGGTGACCAGCCCGGCCGGCACGGTGCGGCCCACCGTGCGCAGCAGCGGCACCAGCAGCAGGGCGAGCACGCCGTACCAGACGATCGCGTTCGCCACGTGCCCCGACGGGTACGACTGGGCGAAGCGCACCGGCAACTCGTGCTGGAACAGCGGCAGCGTCTGCTCGGGCGACAGGAACGGCTCCTTGACGCTGGCGCTCGGCGCCGGGCGGGCCGTCCACACCTTCAGCGGGCCGATGGTGAAGAACGTCAACACGAACGCCGTCACCGGCGGCAGCACCGCCCGCACCGAGCGCACCCGCCACGCCAGCAGCACGCCCAGCCCGGCCGCCAGCAGCGTCAGCGGGGTGCCCTGGCCGAGCAGGTTGAACGCCATCGCGACCCACCGGGCGGCGGTCGGCCGGTGCGCGGCCGACCAGTCGGCGACCGCCCGGTCGAGCCCGAACAGGTGCCCGGCGGCGAGCGCCACGGTCAGCGCCACCAGCGCGGCGAGCAGCAGCCCGTCGCACCACCAACCGGCCGGTCGGACGGGCCGAAGCCGCAGGTCGGGGCGTACCCCTGAGGTCTGGCGCACGCGCCCACGCTACCGGCCGGCGACGGCGGCCGGATCGCGCGGGCGCCGGCGGCGGCCTGTGTGCCGAACCACGAAGGGAAGCGCTCCGCCGGGTCAGCGGTCACACTGGTTGCCGTGCGGATCACCTCGGCCCTCGTCGACCCGGCGCTGCTCGACCTCCCCTGGTCGACCCCGCTGGAGCAGTGGCCTGCCGAGCACCTGGTGGCGTTGCCGCAGGGCATCTCCCGGCACATCGTGCGGTTCGTCCGGCTCGGTGGCTACGTGTACGCGTTCAAGGAGACCCGGGAGCGGATCGCCGAGCGGGAGTACGACCTGCTGCGGGCGCTGGAGCGGATCGACTTCCCGTCGGTCGAGGCGGTGGCGATCGTCGCCGACCGGCAGACCGACGACGGGGAGCCGCTCGAGTCGGTGTTGATCACCCGGCACCTGCAGTTCTCGCTGCCGTACCGGGCGCTGTTCTCCAACACGCTCCGGCCGGAGACGATGAACCGGCTGCTCGACGCGCTCGCCGCGCTGATCGTCCGGATGCACCTGACCGGCTTCTTCTGGGGCGACTGCTCGCTGTCGAACACGCTGTTCCGCCGGGACGCGGGCGCGTTCGCCGCCTACCTGGTGGACGCCGAGACCGGGGCGCTCCACACCTCGCTCTCCAACGGCCAGCGCGGCGAGGACCTGGAGATCGCCCGGGTCAACATCTTCGGTGAGGCGCTCGACCTCCAGGCCGCCGGCCTGCTGCACGAGTCGATCGACCCGGAGGTGGTCTGCGAGGAGGTGGTCCGGCGCTACGAGCGGCTCTGGCACGAGATCACCTACGAGCAGCAGGTCGAGCGCGCCGCCCGGCACGACATCGAGGGCCGCATCCGCCGCCTCAACGAGCTGGGCTTCGACGTGGCCGAGGTGGCGCTGTCGACCGTCGACAACGGGCGCTACCTGGTCCGGCCCAAGGTGGTCGACGCCGGCTACCACACCCGCCGGCTGCTGCGGCTCACCGGCCTGGACGCCGAGGAGAACCAGGCCCGCAAGCTCCTCAACGACCTGGACGCCTACCGGGTGGAGAGCGACCTGACCGACGATCAGCAGGCGGCGCACCGCTGGCTCACCGAGGTCTTCGAGCCGGTGGTCCGGGCGGTGCCGGCGCACCTGCGGCGCAAGCTGGAGCCGCAGGAGCTGTTCGCCCAGATCATCGAGCACAAGTGGCTGCTCTCCGAGCAGGCCGGCCGGGACGTCGGGATGCGCCGGGCCGTCCACTCCTACCTGGCCGACGTGCTGGTGCACCGCCCGGACGAGCAGGCCGTGCTGGGCGTCGAGGTCCCCACCCCGACGCCCTGACTACCGTCGACGACGCGAGCGCTCGAACTCCGCGACGTCCGACACCCACGGGCCGTGCCGGTCGAGTGCGGCGTAGCCGCCACGGACGAAGGCGCTCACCAGCTCCCGGTACCCGCCGATGCCGTCGACCAGGCGGTACTCGACCCGGTACTGCGGATCCGAGCCGGCCTCCCCGGGCCGCACCGTGCTGATCCGGGCGATGGAGTCCGCGTAGAAGTGCAACTGGATCCCCTCGCCCATCTCCTCGTCCTCGACGGTGAACACTTCGTTGTCCCCGGCGGAGCGGTCGGCGACGAACTGCCAGAACTCGGCGGAGGCGGTACGCGTACCGTCCCGTCGCCACGTCTTCGCGCCACCCTTGTCGTCGGTGAACGACAGGACCGTCTTTCCCGCGCCCGCATCGGGCGCGGCGTCGTCGTCCTCCACCGGGGCGTTCCGCGACCGGGCCGTGGCCTCCGAACACATCAGGAAGCTGACCGTACGCACCGCGTCGTCGGCGAGCCCGGGATGCGCGCGGCGCACCGCCGCCTCGACCGTCGCCGCCATCGCATCCCAGTCGCGCTTGTCCGTGCCCCGGTTCCCCCGCCGCGGATCCAGGCCGATCCGCATCCCCGCGCACGCCTGCTCGGCGGTCGCGATCACGCTCATGACCTGCGGCAGCAGCGCCGGGTCGACGGCCTCGGGCAGCCGCCGGGGAATCGTCGCGCCGTGCAGGTACTGGCCGGTGAACGTCAGGACCCCCGTGTCGAGCGGCCCGAGGACCACTCCGCGTGCGGCGCGACGGCGGTTCGCGTGATGCTCCTGGGCGCGCTTCTCGTTCGGCGCCTCCGTCGCCGCGCGCATCGCCTCGCAGACCCGGCCGCGCTCCAGGAGACCCAGGTCGGCGCCATGGGCGACGAGCCGGCTCCGGTCCCACCGGATGCGCCGGAACAGCGCGTCGACGTCTGCGGGCGGGGCGAGCAGGACCGGGTCCAGGAGCGCGACGGCGGCGTCCTCGTCGAGCCGGCCCCGGGTCCCGGCGGCGTCGCACAGCGGAAGGACCGCGCTCCACAGCAGCAGGTGCCGAGCCAGGTCCTCCCGGATCACCGCGAGATGGGCCTCGGAGATCGGGAACGTGAACGTGCGGGGCTCGTGGTTGGCGTCGGCCCCGGCGCCGAGCATGAGCTTCAGCCCGCCGTCCTCGCGGACCACGCTCGGGATCCAGCCGCCACGCGCGAAGACGACCTCCCGCGGGGATTCGTTCACGCCCACCTGGCACATTCGGCGTCCAGGCGCGGCTCGGTACGCACCCAGACCTCGCCCCCGCGCGCCCCGGCCGGGGCGTCGACGCGTTCGAGGCCGAGGAATGCGATCAACTGGAGCAGCTCGGCCCGCTCGGCCCGGTCGTCGTCGACGTCCTGCGACTCGAAGAAGACGTGGTACCGGTCGGTCGGGTCGACGATGCCGGAATCCGCCCAGATCCGGCCGACCTCGCCGATCGCCGCCGCCTCCGTGGTGAACATGGCGGCGCGGGCGGCGCCGCGGGTCTCCGGTGACGTGTCGAGGTCGGCGAGGTCGGGGAGCCACTGCCCGAAGTAGTCGAGGCCGGCGTACCCGTTCTCGAAGAACAGCATCGCGCTCGGCAGGTAGCGGTTGCCCCGGTCGACCAGGAGATGCGCCGAGCGGGGTGGGTCCGCGTCCGCGAACCGGGAGATCGCCCCCCGCCGGGGCATCAGCACCAGCCGCTGTCCCGCCGCCTCGTCCCTGATCGTGTAGGTGTCGGACTCGCGACCCCGGAAGAACGCGGAGAACGCTTCGTACGCCTCCTGCGGGTCACCCACCGAGACGGGTTGATCGTTGCCGTCTCCGGCCGCGAAGACGAACTGCTTCGGTCCGGGATGGTACGGGCGGGCCATGTGCGTCCTCGCTCAGTCGGGACAGCTCCACCGGCGTGGCGGAACAGAACCCGATCATAGGCGTGCGGCGCGTGCCGGCCCGCCGGGCGACCGGCCGCCTACCGCACCCACTCGCCGGCGCGCATCACCCGGACCACGTTCAGGTCGTCGTCCAGCACCACCAGGTCGGCGCGCAGCCCGGCCCGGAGCGCGCCCACCCGGTCGCCCAGACCGAGCGCGCGGGCCGGGGTGGTGGCGGCCATCCGGACCGCGTCGGGCAGCGTGACGCCCGCACCGACCGCGTGCCGCAGCGCGGCGTCCATGGTGAGCGTGCTGCCGGCGATGGCGCCGTCCCGGCTGAGCCGGGCCTCGCCGCCGGCCACGGTGACCGCCTGGCCGCCCAGCTCGTACTCGCCGTCGGGCATGCCGGCGGCGGCCATCGCGTCGGTGATCAGGGCGGCCCGCTCCGGACCGGCCACCGAGCTGGCGAAGCCGAGCATGCCGTCGTGCAGGTGCACGCCGTCGGCGACCAGCTCGCACACCACGTTCGGGGCCTCCAGCAACGCCACCACCGGGCCGGGCTCACGGTGGTGCACCGGGCGCATCCCGTTGAACAGGTGGGTTCCGACACTCGCGCCGGCGGCCACCGCCGCGCGGGTCTGCGCCCAGGTGGCGTCCGTGTGCCCGACGGCCGCCACCACGCCGTTCGCCACCAGCAGCTCGATCGCCTCGGTGGCGCCGTCCCGCTCCGGCGCGATCGTGACCATCCGCACCGCGCCGCCGCCCAGCTCGATCAGCTCGGTCAGCTCGGCGGTGGACGGGTCGCGGAGGAACTCCGGGTTCTGCGCGCCGCAGCGGTCCGCCGACAGGTAGGGGCCCTCGAAGTGCAGGCCGGCGAGCACGCCCGCCTCGACCAGCGGCCGGAACGCGGCGGTGGCGTCGCGCATCAGCGCCAACGGGGAGCTGACCAGGCTGGCCAGCAGCGTGGTCGTGCCGTGGTCGAGGTGGAACGCGGCGGCCTGCCGGGCCGAGTCCGGGTCGCCGGTGGTGAACGTGTGCCCGCCGCCGCCGTGGGTGTGCATGTCCACGAAGCCGGGCACGATCCAGTGCCCGTCGCGCACCGAGGGGTAGTCGGCGACCGCGGTGATCCGGTCGTCCCGGACCTCCACGCAGCCCTGCCGGATGACCCCGTTCGGGGTCACCACCTTGCCGGTCACACGCCGGGTCATCGACTCTCCTTCGCCAGGGTGTCCAGGGCCAGCAGGGCGGCGCCGAGGCAACCGGCCTCGTCGCCGAGCGCGGCCGCGACCAGGCGCGGCTCGCGGTGGAACGTCAACCGCTCGCGCAGCGCGTCGCGCAGCGGGTCGAACAGCCGGGGACCGGCCTGGGCCAGCCCGCCGCCGATCACCACGGTCGCCACGTCGTACAACGCCTGCCCGGTGGCGAGGCCGTCGGCGAGCGCCTCGACCGCCTCCCGCCAGACCGCGCCGGCGAGCGGGTCACCGGACGCCGCCCGGTCGACCACCTCGGCGGCGGTCGCCGGCGCGCCGGCCAGCTCGGTGTAGCGGCGGCCGATCGCCGAGGCCGAGGCCACCGCCTCCAGGCAGCCGACCCGACCGCAGCCGCAGCGCGGGCCGTCGGGGCGTACCAGGATGTGGCCGATCTCGCCGGCGGCGCCGTGCGCGCCGACGGCGGCCGACCCGTCGACCACGTGCGCGGCGGCGATGCCGGTGCCGATCGCCACGAAGAGCACGTGGCCGGCGTCCCGGCCGGCGCCGAGCCGGGCCTCGGCGAGCCCGCCCACCCGCACGTCGTGGCCGAGCGCCGCGGGCAGGCGCAGGCGGGTGGCCGCCAGGTCCCGCAGCGGTACGTCCCGGAAGCCCACGTTCGCCGACCAGACCGCCACGCCACGGGCCTCGTCGACCACCCCCGGAACGGCGATGCCGCAGGCCACCGGCGTGAACCCGTCGGCGCGGGCCTTGTCGGCCAGCCCTTCGGCGACGTCGAGGATCGTGCCGACCACGGCGTCCGGCCCGCGCTGCGCGGCGGTGGCGTGCCGTTCGGTGTGCACTGTCGCGCCGTCCGGCCGGACCAGGGCGCACTTCATCCCGGTGCCGCCCACGTCCAGCGCGACGACCACCTCGTCGCGCGCCCTCACGCGAGAACGACGGAGCGGGTCAGGTGGCGGGGCGCGTCCGGGTCGAGGCCGCGGCTGGTGGCCAGCGCCACGGCGAACCGTTGGGCCAGGATCAGGTCGGCCATCGGGTCGACCGGGTTACGGCCGGCCGCCCAGCTCGTCAGCACCGTGCGGCAGCCGTGCGTACGGCTGTGCACGAACGCCGCGCCGGTCGCCGCCACGTCCTCGGCCAGCCCGTCCGGGATGCCGCCGAACGCCCAGACCAGCCGGCCCGGGGCGCCGATCGAGATGGGGCCGTGGCGGTAGTCCATGGCCGGGTAGGCCTCGGCCCAGAACGTGGCCGCCTCGCGGCACTTCAGCGCGGCCTCCTGGGCCAGCCCCACCGTCCAGCCGCGACCGAGGAACGTGACCTGGTCGATGCGGGCCGGGTCGATCGGCAGCGGCGCCCGGACGGCCACCTCGGCGTCGGCGGCCAGCCGGCCGAGGTCCTCGCCGAGGTGGGCGCGGAGCAGCGCGAGCGCGGTGGTGGCGAAGCGGGTCTGCACCACCGAACGCTCGTCGGCGAAGGGCAGCGCGACTGTGGCGTCGGCGAGCGCCACGGCCGGTGCGGCCGGGTCGCCCACCAGGACCGTGGTGGGGGTCCGCCCGCGCAGTGCGGCGAGCAGGTCGAGCACCTCGGTGGTGGTGCCGGAGCGGGTGATCGCGATGAGTCGGTCGTAGCGCCGGCCGGTGGGGAACTCGCTGGCCTGGAACGCGTCGGTCTCGCCCTGGCCGGCCTGCTCGCGCAGGCCCGCGTACGCCGCGGCCATGAACCACGACGTGCCGCAACCGACCACGGCGACCCGCTCGCCGGAGCGCGGCAGGTGGTCGGCGACGGTCGGCGCGAGCCGGGCCGCCTCGCGCCAGCAGTCGGGCTGGCTCGCGATCTCCGCGTGCACGTACGGCATGACAACTCCTCGCCGGGGGAGACCTTGCGCAATACGGCGCGATAGGGCCTTCTTTCGCGCGCCATTCTGCGCGAAGTGGGGTCGGCGTGGCAACCGTCTCCTCATTCGCGCAGGCCAGGGTTTTGCGCAGACGTAGTTTCGCGCACTACTGTGCACGCAACCAATCACCGTACGTGCACAGTCAGGGGAGGGCCCCGCGGTGGACCGCTACGCGCGTTGGAACGCACTGCTCGAGATGCTGACCGACAGCGGCCGGGTCAGCGTCGAGGAGGCGGCCGAGCGGCTGGCGGTCTCCCAGGCCACCATCCGGCGGGACTTCGACCAGCTCGCCCAGCAGCAGATGATCACCCGGACCCGGGGTGGCGCGGTCGCCAACGGCGTCTCGTACGACCTCCCGTTGCGCTACAAGACCGCCAAGCACTCGGCGGAGAAGCAGCGGATCGGGGCCGCCGCCGCCGCGCTGGTCTCCCCGGGCACGGTGGTCGGCCTGAACGGCGGCACCACCAGCACCGAGGTGGCCCGCGCGCTGGCCGTCCGCCCGGACCTGAACACCAGCGCCGAGGGTGCCCAGCTCACCGTGGTCACCAACGCGCTGAACATCGCCAACGAGCTGCTGGTGCGCTCGCGGATGAAGGTGGTGGTGGCCGGCGGCGTGGTCCGGCCGAAATCCTTCGAGCTGGTCGGCCCGCTGGGCGGGGCGCTGCTGCGCGAGGTCACGCTCGACGTCGCGCTGCTCGGTGTGGACGCGATCGACCCGCAGCTCGGCGCCGCCGCGCACCACGAGGGCGAGGCGGCCATGAACAGCCTGATGGTGGCCCGGGCCAAGCGGGTCGTGGTGATCGCCGACTCGTCGAAGCTGGGCGGGCACGCGTTCGCCCGGATCTGCCCGGTGGACCGGGTGGAGACGCTGGTGACTGACTCCGGCGCGGCCCCGGACGTGGTGCAGGCGTTCCGCGACGCCGGCGTGCACGTCGTCTGCGCCTGAGAGTGACACGCCGACCACCCATGCATACCGGGTATTGCCTTCGGGTGCATACCGCGTATGGTGTCGCTGTCACCTACATCGGGGGAGGTCAGCTGTGTCGGCTGTCCTGGAGATCGAGGGTCTCCGTAAGACGTACCGGAGCCGGAAACGCGGGGTCCGCCACGCGCTCGACGGCTTCGACATGCGGGTCGAGGCCGGCCAGGTGCACGGCTTCCTCGGCCCGAACGGATCCGGCAAGACCACCACGCTGCGTACGCTGCTCGGGTTGATCCGGCCCAACGGCGGCCGGATGGCCATCCTCGGCCAGGAGCTGCCGCGTGCGCTGCCGGCGGTCGCCGGCCAGGTCGGCGCCATCGTGGAGAGCCCGCAGTTCTTCCCGCACTTCTCCGCGCGGGACACGCTGAGCCTCCTCGCCCAGGCCGGCGAGCTGCCGAAGCGGCGGGTCGACGAGGTGCTGGAGCTGGTCGGCCTGCGCGACCGGGCCGGCGAGCGGGTGAAGACCTACTCGCTCGGCATGAAGCAGCGGCTCGCCGTGGCGTCCGCGCTGCTCAAGGACCCGAAGCTGCTGATCCTGGACGAGCCGGCCAACGGCCTGGACCCGGGCGGCATCCGGGAGATGCGCCGGCTCATGCGGGAGCTGGCCGAATCCGGCATGACCGTGGTGCTCTCCAGCCACATCCTCGGCGAGATCCAGCTCATCTGCGACTCGGTCACCATCATCTCGCTCGGCCGGCGGGTCGCCTTCGGGCCGGTCGAGCAGGTGCTCGCCGCGCACTCCCAGGGCACCGTGCGGGTCCGCCTGGAGGCGGTCGCCGACCTGCCCCGGGCCGAGGAGACGCTGACCCGGTCCGGGATCCGCGTCGCCGCCGAGGCCGACCACCTGATGCTGTCCGGCGTGGACAAGCCGGCCGCGGTCAGCCGGCTCCTCGCCGAGCAGGACCTGTACGTCAGCGAGCTCACCCCGGTCGCGGTCGACCTGGAGAGCGTCTTCCTCGAACTGACCGCCACCGCGCCGGTCCCCGGCCAGAACCGTCAGGTCGATCAGTCCGCCAAGGTCGACCAGACCGGCACCGCAGGAGGTTGGGGCGCATGAGCCTGTTCGTCACCGAGCTGCGCCGGCTCACCAAGCGCCGGGTCACCCGCCTGCTGCTCGTCCTGCTGGTGGTCGGGCTCGCCACCGTGGCCACCGCGTTCAGCTTCTCCAGCCACAAGCTCTCGCCCGAGGTGGTGGCCGCCGCGCAGGCCGACTCCGACGCGCAGTACCGCAAGTCGGTCGAGGAATGGAAGCGCAGCGTCACCGAGTGCGAGGCCGCCCAGGCCCGCGGCGAGCAGACCGAGGAGCGCTACGGCGAGAACTGCGGCAAGGACTACCAACCGCAGCCGGAGATGTTCGACCCGAAGTGGAACCTGCCCTACCAGTTCGACTTCCGGGCCGAGTTCCCCACGTTCATCGCCGTGTTCGCCGGCGCGGTGGCGCTCTTCGCGTTCATCGTCGGCGCCTCCTTCGTGGGGGCCGAGTGGAACACCGGCGGGATGATGAACCTGCTGCTCTGGCGGCCGAAACGGCTCGCTGTGCTGGGCACCAAGCTGGCCGCGCTGCTCACCACCGTGCTCGGGCTGAGCGTCGTGCTCGGCGCGCTGTGGACGGCCGTGTTCTGGCTGATCGGCACCCAACGGGGCACCACCGCGAAGATGACCGCCGGAGTGTGGCGATCGATCGGGCTGGACGGGCTGCGCGCCGTGGCGCTGATCCTGGTCGTCGGCGCGGTCGCGTTCGCGCTCGCCTCGCTGGGCCGGCACACCGCGATGGCGTTGGGCGCGGCGGTGGCGCTGTTCGCGGTCAGCGAGGTCGGCATCCGGATCGCGGTCGGCGTGCTGTCGGTGCCGTTCGGCGACCGCTACGTGCTCTCCACGTACGCCCAGTCGTGGTTCATGAAGCAGGCGGAGCTGTTCGACTACGACACCTGCGAGTTCGCCCGGGGCGCCTGCGAGCCGGCGAAGTACGTGGTCACCTGGCAGCAGTCGGCGGTGGTGTTCGGCATCGGCGTGGTGGCGGCCCTGGTCGCCGCGTTCTGGACGATGCGCCGGCGGGACGTCGCCTGACGTTCTCCGCGCCGCCGGCCGGACGCCGGCGGCGCGGACCGCGCGGGACGATGCGGCCGGGGACGGCCCTGGCTACGCTGGGGTCTCCCCGGCCGGCGCCTCTTCGCGCCGGTCAGCCGCCGTCGGAGAGGAGCACCATGTCCGCCGACGCCCCGGACCGGACCGCCGGGCGGTCCGACCCACCACCACCCGTCGGGGGTACGCGGGCGGTGCCCGGTGCCGCCGTCCCCCCGCCCCGCACCGCGCCCCCCGCCGAGTCGGTCCCGCCGACCGAGCCCGTACCGTCGGTGGAGCCCGAGGCCGAGCCCGCGCCCTCGGTGGAGAGCGCGCCCTCGGTGGAGAGCGCGGCGCTCACCGAGCGGGAGCTGCGGATCCTCGCCTTCGAGTCGCGGTGGTGGAAGCACGCCGGCGCGAAGGAGCAGGCCATCCGGGACACGTTCGGCCTCTCCGCGACCCGCTACTACCAGCTCCTCAACGGGCTGCTGGATCATCCCGCCGCGCTGGCGGCCGAGCCGGTGCTGATCGGCCGGCTGCGCCGGCTCCGCTCGTCGCGGGCCCGCAACCGGCGGCGTTGACCGGCCTCACTTCTCGTACGAGCGCAGCCCGTTGCCGATGGCGAAGAACGTCGGCGCCCACTCGCCGATGAAGATGCCCCAGCGGTCCGCCCGGTCCACGCCGGCGCGTTCCAGGCTCTTGGACAGGAACCAGCTCGTGAATGAGAGTCCGATGCTGACGAATCCGGCGAGATAGGCGTGCTCCGCCCGGATTCCCGACTCGTGCAACCGCTCCAACATGGCGATCCCCCTGTGCCCGGTCCGATTGGTCGCTCCCGACGCTACCGGCAGCCCCGCTCCGGTGACGCGGAGTTGCCGGGATGCGTCGCATGGCCGTGCGCCGGCCGGGTAAGGCGGCGGGCGGCGACGGAGGGAGTGGGGCGATGGGGGCACCGGACCGCCGGTACGCGACCGGCAGCGGGACGGCCCGGCCGGTCGGTGAGGCGCCGATGATGCGGGTGCGCTCCGCGTCCGATCCGGCCCCGGGGCGGCCGGAGAACGAGGACGTGGTCTTCCGGTTCGGCCCGCTCGTCGGCGTCCTCGACGGGGCCACCGTGCCGGACGGCTTCGACACCGGCTGCGTGCACGGCCCGGCGTGGTACGTCCGGCACCTGGCCGCCCGGATCGGCCTGGCGGCCGCGGCCCGCCCCGCGGCCACGCTGATGAGCAGCCTGGCGGCGGCGATCCTGGCGGTGCGGGCGGATCACGGCAACACCTGCGACCTCGACCATCCCGGCACCCCGTCGTCCACCGTCTGTCTGCTGCGCTGCGGTGGTGACCAGGTCGACTACCTGGTGCTCTGCGACAGCCCACTGGTGCTCGACACCGGCGCCGGCATCGACGTGGTCACCGACGACCGGCTGGCGGACGCGCTGGCGGACCTGCGTCGGACCGCCGCCGCGCTGCCCGACGGCGGGGTCGACCCGGCGACCCGGTTCCGGCGCGCGGTGACGGTGCAGCGCACCCGGATGAACCGCAGTCACGGCTACTGGGCGGCGGCCGGCGACCCGGACGCGGCGTACCACGCGGTGACCGGGACGGTGCCGCTGCGCGGGCCGAACGCGCTGCGCCGGGCCGTGCTGCTCAGTGACGGCGCGTCGTGCGCGGTCGAGCAGTTCGGCCTCTTCGACTGGGCCGGCCTCCTGGAGGTGGTGACCGTGGAAGGGCCGGAAGGACTGGTCGACCGGGTCCGGGCGGCCGAGCGGGACCACCCGGACCGGTTGCGCCGCCGGAAGCGGACCGACGACGCCACGGTGGCGCTCTGTGAGTTCGCGCCCCTGAGGTGAGCACGCTCACGCCGGAAGAACCGGTCGGATGACAACGGAGCGTGAGGCGGAACACCCCGGGGGTACGACCGGTCGACCCGCTCCGCCGTACCGGCAATGAGTCGGCAAAGGGGTGGACGTGCGCCGGAACGGCCGGCAGACTCCGGCTGGTGACGGGTGCGGTACGGCTGGAGCCGGTGGACGAGCGGAACCTGGAACCGTTGCTCTCCGTAGCGGCGGCTGAGGCGGAACCGGAGGACGTCATGCCTCCGGTGGACGCCCCGGCCGGCTGGTCGCTGGCCCGCCGGGACGCGTTCCGGGAGTTCCACCGCGCCAGCTTCGGCGGCCTGGACGGCCCGACCCGCACGCTGATGTACGCGATCGTGTCCGGCGGAGAGGTGGTCGGCATGGTGCGGATGACCCGTCGGGACGAGCCGGGAACGGTGGAGACCGGGATGTGGCTGGGTCGGTCGGCGCGCGGGCGCGGGCTCGGCGCCGCCGCGCTGCGGGAGCTGCTGCACGCCGCTGCGGCGGCCGGCATGCGCACGGTCGTCGCCGATACGACGCCGGACAATGCCGGGGCCATTTCCGTCCTTCGCAAATGCGGTGCGGAATTGCACGAAGAAGGCGGGAAACTGCTCGCCCGGATGTGTCTGGATTCGGCCCTCCCGACCCACTGAGGCCGTTGCTTGCCGCGCGACAACGTTCGCGCGTACTCCCTGCTCCTTCGCGTTTCACTGCGAGGTTTCGCCCATTCTGGGCAGCGCTTCCAGTTCGCCGAAGAAATGTTTTGTGAATGGCGGGGCGGGTACTGCCCGCCGGGTCCGCTGATGCGGGACACCGGCCACAGGCCCCCTTTTCGCTGATCCTCGGCAGCTGTTTACCGGGCCTGCTCCACGCATGAGGTGTCCCTTCCGCCGGGGAGCGAAGGAGAACTGATGAAGAGCGGAGCTCGGATCGCCCTGGCGGTCGGTTTCGGATATGTCCTCGGCCGGCGCAGGAAGCTGCGGACGGCCCTCACCCTGGCCGCCGCCGTGGCCGCCGGCCGGGCCAGCCAGAATCCCGGCGGCCTCAAGCAGATGGCGACGGGCCTGCTCGGGTCGAACCCGCAACTGGCCAACCTCTCCCGGCTCGGCGCGCCGCTGGTCACCGCCGGCCGGGCCGCCGCGACCGCCGCCGCCGGCAGCGGCATCGACGCGGTCAGCGGCCGGCTGCGTGGCGGCGCCGACTCGTTGCGCCGTCGTTCCGCCGGGTCCGGCGAGCAGCCGGCGGACGGCCGGCGGTCGGCGCCCGACGAGGAGCCGGAGCTGGACGAGCAGCCCGGGGCCGACGATGACGAGGCCGACTATGACGAGCAGCCGGCCCCCGTGCGCCGGCGACGGGGGCGGTGACCATGCCCCCCACCGGACTCACCGACCGGGCCCGCGACCAGATCGGCGGCGAGCTGCGCAACCTCGCCGCCGCGATCGGCGAACGCGCCGTGCAGGTGGTGACCGAGCGGGTCACCGGTGCCACCGGGCGACTCAGCGAGTACGCGAAGCAGGGCGGCGGCCCCGGCCTGGTCGCCGCGGCCACCGGCGCGCAGAAGCTCGCCGACGGCCACTCCCCGCTGAAGGCCATGTTCCATGCCGGCCTGGCCGGCGGTAAGGAGAAGCTGATGTCGGCGTTCGGTGGCGGCAAGGGTGGCAAGGGCGGCGGCAAGAAGCTCAAGGTCACCAACATCGTGGAGACCATCGAGGTCGGCGTGCCGGTCCGGGTCGCGTACAACCAGTGGACCACCTTCGGCGACTTCCCGAGCTTCATGAAGAAGGTCGAGCAGGCCGACAACGACGAGGACGACCAGATGACCTGGAAGGCGCAGGTCCTCTGGTCGCACCGCACCTGGGAGTCGACGATCGTCCGGCAGATCCCGGACCGGCTCATCCACTGGCGGTCCAAGGGCGAGAAGGGCTCGGTCGACGGCACGGTCAGCTTCCACGAGGTCGCCCCGGAACTCACCCGCATCCTGGTCGTGCTGGAGTACCACCCGCAGGGCCTCTTCGAGCACACCGGCAACCTGTGGCGCGCGCAGGGCCGCCGGGTCCGGCTGGAGCTGAAGCACTTCGTCCGGCACGTGATGACCGAGACCGTGCTCGACCCGGACTCCGTCGAGGGCTGGCGCGGCGAGATCCAGGACTCCCAGGTGGTCAGGGACCACGAGACCGCGCTCCGGGAGGAGCAGGAGGGCGGCGCGCAGGCGGAACCGGGCCGTGACGAGGAGCCCGCCGAGCGTGGTCGCCGCCGTCCGGCGCAGCGGCGCCGCCCGGTCGAGGAGGAGGAACAGGAGTACGACGACTACGACGCCGGCGACGACTTCGACGACGAGGAGTACGACGAGGAGCCGGTGGAGGAGCAGCCGCCGCCGCGCCGCCGGCAGCCGGAGCGGGCCCGTCGCCCGCAGCGCGAGGAGCGGGAACCGCGCGAGGAACGGGCCCGGCGTGCTCCCGAGGCACCCCGCCGGCCGGTTGTCCGGCGTCGCCGTGAGGAGCGTGGCGAATGAGCGTGGCGACGGTTGACCAGCCGGGCAGCGCGCTGGAACGCACCGCCTGCGGTGGCTCGGCGACATCCTGGAACGTGTCCTCGACCGGGGCATCGTCATCGCCGGTGACATCCGGATCAGCCTGCTCGACATCGAGCTGATCGAGTGGTGTTCCACGTGCGCGTGCCGCCTGGCTGGTGCGCGGTGCGGCTGCCTCTGCCAGGTGGGCGAGCCGTCTTGCCTGATGGGAGCAGGAGAGATCTTGGTACGAAAGGGCCCCCATGAGGGCCGATTTCTACCAAGATCTCGGACCGCGGTTAGTCGGACGACACGGGTGGATGGGTCGTGGGCGGTGAGGTCAGGGGCGGGTCTGGGCGTAGGACTCCAGGTGGGCCAGTTGGACGGGGTCCAGAGAGGGGCGGACGCGGGCGCGGGCCGACTCCACGTGTGACGCCGTCACGGTGCTGGCGGTCAGGGACTCGCGCATCGCGGCCAGGGCCGCCTCCCGGACCAGCGCGGCGCAGTCGGCGGCGGAGAAGCCGGCCAGCTCCGCGCCGAGCGCGTCGAGGTCCACGTCCGGCGCGAGCGGGACGTCCCGGGCCGTGGCCCGGAGGATCTCCGCGCGGGCCGACCCGTCCGGCGGCGGCACGTAGACCAGGCGCTCCAGCCGGCCCGGACGCAGCAGCGCCGGGTCGACCAGCTCCGGCCGGTTCGTCGCGCCGACCACCACCACGTTGCGCAGCGCCTCCACCCCGTCCAGTTCGGTGAGCAACGCGGCCACCACCCGATCGGTCGTACCGCCGTCGGTGGCCTGGCCGCGGACCGGCGCCAGCGCGTCCACCTCGTCCAGGAAGACCAGCGTGGGCGCCGCCTCGCGGGCCCGGCGGAACAGCTCACGGACCGCGCGTTCGCTCTCACCGACCCACTTGGAGAGCAGCTCCGCGCCCTTCACCGACAGCACGTTCGCCCGCCCGGAGCCGGCCAGCGCGGTGACCAGGTAGGTCTTGCCGCAGCCGGGCGGGCCGTAGAGCAGCACCCCGCGCGGCGGTGTCACGCCCAGTCGGGCGAACGTGTCCGGATAGGTGAGCGGCCAGAGCACCGACTCGGTCAACGTCTGCTTGACCTCGTGCAGGCCGCCGACGTCGTCGAGCGTCACCGAGGCCAGCTCCAGCGTGGACGCGGCCATCGTGGTCGCCCGGACCACCTCCCGCGCGGCGAGGAAGTCGGCCATCGCCACGGTCGGCGTCTCCGCCGTCTTCTGCCGCAGCGCCGCCCGCACCCCGGCCTCCCGCACCAGCGCGGCCAGGTCCGCGGCGACGAAACCGGGGGTACGCGCCGCCACCTCGTCCAGCCGGACGTCACCGGCCAGCGGCACCTGCCGGGTGAGCACCGTCAACTGCTCCCGGCGCAGCGCCGGATCGGGCAGCGGCACACTGATCCGCAGCGCCAGCAGGTCCGGCCCGCGCAACGCCGGGTCCACCGCCTCGGGGCGCCCGGTGGTGCAGACCACCGCCGCCCCGGCGCGTACCGTCTCGGCGACCACCTGGCGGAACACGGTGGCCAGCGGGCCGGGGTCGTCAGCCGGGGCGAGCGCCTCCACGTCGGTGACCAGCAGCACGGCCGGCCCGCCCGCGCGTACCGTCACGGCGGCCTCCCGCAGCCGGCGGGCCGCCGCGTCGTTCGACAGCGCGGCCAGCTCCGGGGCCCAGATCGGGCGGACCCGCGCGCCGACCCGGGCGGCGACGGCGCGGACCAGCGACGACTTGCCCGAGCCGGCCGGGCCTTCGACGAGCACGCCGAGCGCGACCGTGGTGCCCAGCCGGCCCAGCACCTCGCGGTGGTGGAAACCCAGGTCCAGCAGCTCGGTCAGCTCCTCGGCCTGGGCGCGCAGGCCGGGCAGCTCGTCCACGTCGGGCGCGTCCTCGGGCCCGAGCAGGCCGTCGGCTCCCGGAGCCGTCGAGTCGGCCGAGCCGGTGAAGCCACCCGAGTCGGCCGAGCCCGTCGAGCCGGTGAAGCCGGCCGAACCGGTCGAGTCGCCGGAGCCGGACCGGCCGCGCGGACCGACCGCGTCACCGGAGACCGCCGGGCCGGCCGGAACGGTGGAGCCGGTCGGGCCGGTGAAACCGGACGCGGCGGGGCCGTGGGTGGCCGGGCCGTGTTCCCAGGCCACCACCGTGTCCATGGTGACCAGCGCGCCGGTGGCCGGCTCGGCCGCCACCACGCTGAGCAGCGTGCTCGTCCAGGCGTACCCGACGGAGCTGGCGAGGCTGTGCCGTGCCGCCTCGACCAGGCCGCGCACGGCGGCGTCCGGGAGCACGTCCTGGGGCAGCAGCGAGACGTCGTCGCCGGCGGTGACCATCTTGCCCAGCAACGCGAGCCGCAGCATCTCCGGCGGGACCGCGGCCGTCACCGCGACCGGGCCGGCCAGCGTGACCCGGCCCGCCCGGGCGCAGGGCAGCGGGCTCACCGCGACCTGGCCGCCGGCCCGCAGGCCGAGGTTGCCGAGCAGCAGGTCGTCGGCGTACAGCAGGGCGCTGCTGGTGCCCGGGTCGGCGGCGGCGGCGATGCCGGCGGTCACCCGGCGGCCGGTCAGCCGCACCGGGTCGCCGGGCCGCAGCGCCAACGCGGTCAGCACCTCGGGGTGGAGGCGTACGACGCCACGGCGGGCGTCCAGCGCGGCCGGCCGCAGGCTCGCGGTCAGGGTCAGGTCGGGTTCCGCCACCCGCCGACAGTAGCCGCCGGCACCACGGCCCGCCGGGGTCAGCGCGGGTCCGGGCCGTCCAGGAGCGAGGGGTCGCGGCGGATCAGCTCGGCGAGCCGGGCCGCCGGATCGGTCGCGCGCGGGTCGTGGCCCGGGGCGGCCACCGTCTTCACCGACATGGGCCAGGTCGGCGGTGGCGCCGGTGCGGACGCCGGGCCCACCGTCACCTCCGGCCCGGCCCAGGAGACCCGCATCGGGTACGCCTGATCGCCCAGCTCCACCCGCAGCGTCACGGCGAGCCCGCGATGCGCGGCGACCACCCGCCGGACCGCCTCGGCCACCTCCTCCACCGGGTCCCGCCGCGGTGACGCGTGGCCGCCCCGCAGCCGGTACGCGCCGTGCCCCGCCCGGTCCTCCACCGGCTCGACCCCGCCGGGCGTGCCCGGCTCGGCGTGCTCGGCGGGCCTGCCCGCGTCGGCGTGCTCGACCGGCTCGCCGGGCACGCGTCGGCGCTGCGCCTCCTCGCGTCGCGCCAGCCGGGCCAGTGTCTCGTCCAGATCACCCCTCATCGCGTCCACCCTTTCGCAGAGCACGGGCCGAACCGGCTGGCGGTTCAGCGTTCCCGGGACCGGGTCGCCCGGTCCAGCGCCCGGTCCAGGACGACGAGCAGGGCGTCCCGTACGGAGAGCCGGTCCCGGGCGTCGAACTGCACCAGCGGCACGTGCTCGGCGATCGCCAGCGCCCAGCGGATCGACGGCAGGTCCAGCGCCAGCCGCCCGTCGAAGGCGTTGACGCCCACGGCGAACGGCAGTCCGGCCCGTTCGAAGAAGTCGATCGCCGGATAGCAGTCGTCGAGCCGGGCGCTGTCCACCACCACCAGCGCGCCGAGCGCGCCCCGGGCCAGGTCGTCCCACATGAAGCCGAACCGGGCCTGGCCGGGCGTACCGAAGAGGTAGAGCTTCAGGCTGCGGTCGATGGTCACGCAGCCGAAGTCCATCGCCACCGTGGTGGTGGTCTTCCCGGGCACCCCGTCGGGGTCGTCGACGCCGATCCCGGCGGTGGTCATCTCCGCCTCGGTGGTCAGCGGCGCGATCTCGGAGATCGCGCCCACCGTGGTGGTCTTGCCGACGCCGAAACCGCCGGCGATCAGGATCTTCACCGGGATCGGCGGACGTGGCGCGGGCACCCGGCCGACGATCGGGGCCGGCTCGCCGGGTGCGCCGGGCGGCCGGTACGGCAGCGGCGGCCCGGTCGGCGGCGGTGGGGTGGCGCGGCCGATCAGCGGGGCCGGGTTGCCGTAGCGGGTGGGGACGCTGTTCGCGGCCGGCCCGCCCGGGGCGGACGCCCGCCATTCAGGAGATCGCACGAAGTCCATCAATCACTCGCAGGATGAGATCGGGATCGAGGGCGTCGTCGACGTCCGCGACGTGCACGTCGAGGTGACCGGCGGCGCGCAGGTCGCCGACCAGCACCCGGGTCACGCCGAACTGCATCCGGGTCCGGGCGGAGATCTCGGCGACCGACACCGGCTCGACGCAGATCGCGACGATCGCCGCGAGTTCCGGGGCCAGCCGGGCGGTCACCGCCCATGAGCCGCTGCCCGGCCGCGCGGTCACCTGGGTCTCCAGGCTGATCGCCGGGTCACCGTCCACCCGTCCCGAGGTGAGCACGAACGGACGCGGGCCGGTCGGCTGCTCCCCGTCGCCCGCGTCCGGTCCCGGACCCGGGGCGGACGCGCGCAGGAAGGGGCGGATCCGGACGCCGGGTTCCGGCTCCGGGTCCTCGCCGGCGACCCCCGGGATCATTGCTGGACGGCGTTCTTCAGCTCGGCGATCAGGCGGGGGCTCAGGGCGCCGCCGGCGCGGCCGGCGAAGAGCGTCATCTCGTACGCCACGGTGCCCAGGTTGGCCGAGCGGTCGGCGACCACGCCGAGGACCGAGCCGCTGCTGATCGCGCTGATCAGCAGGTAGCCCTCGGCCATGTCGACGATGACCCGGTTGAGCCCGCCCAGCGCGTACCAGCTCGCGGCGCCGCCGGCCAGGCTGGTCATGCCGGAGACCACGGCGGCGAGCCGTTCCGCGTTGGACCGGTCCTTGATCGCGGACATGGCCATCAGCAGCCCGTCCGAGGAGACCGCGATCGCCTCCATCACCCCGGCCGTGCTGGAGGTGAACGAGTCGAGCAGCCAGTTGAAGGTGCGCGCCTCGGGGCTGAGGTCGCCGGTCGCGCTCTGTTCGACGTTGTCGTGCAGGTACGGGCTGGTCACCGTGATGGATCCTCTTCATAGCGGTGGTCGGTACTGACTTCGCGCAGAGCACGGGCGACGCCCGCCTCGAATTCCGTGATGCGGTCGCGGACCTCGACCGGGTCGCCGGGGTCGGAGCTGGCCGGGGGTGCGGGCGGCACCGCGGAGACGGCCAGGTTCGCCCCCGGGACGCGCCGGCTGAGTCGGGGCCGCGCGGGTGCCGGGTCGGTCGGGTCGACGTCGTCCTCGGCCCGGCGTACCCCGTCCTGGAACGCCTCCACCAGGGCGCGGACGGCGGCCGGGTCGTCCGGAACACCGAACGGCGGCCCGATCACCGGTCCGGCCGGTCCGGTGATCGGGCCGGGCGGCAGGTTGGCGCCGGGCACCCGTTTGCGGATCGGCCGGTTTCCGGGCGGTCCGGCCGGCCGGCCGACCGGACCCGGTGCGGCGGGCAGTGGCCCGCGCGGCGGCGGGGTGTAGGCGGGGCCGGTCGTCGATCCGACCGGACCTGGCGCGGCGGGCAGTGGCCCGCGCGGCGGCGGGGTGCGGGTGGGGCCGGTCGTCGGTCCGGCGGCCGGGGGAGCGGCCGGTGCCGGGCCGACGACCGGTGTCGGCGGGGTGGTGCCGGCGGGGTGTGTCGCCGGGCCGGTGGGCCGCGTGGTGGACCGTGCGGTGGCCGGCGGCCAGGCGGGCGGCGGACCGCCGGTGGGGAAGCGGAAGTCCTCGACCGGTGGCCCGGTGACAGCCGACGTCGCGACCGGCCGGCCGGCGTTCGCCGCGCGGTCCCGGTCCGTCGCCTCGTCGAGGGCTGCCGGGCGGTCCCGGGCCGGGTCCGGGGTCTCCCGGCGCGCGACCGGTGCCGTCGGAGCGACCGGTGCCGTCGGGGCGGTCGCGGTCGGGGCGCCTGCAGTCGCGGCCGGCGCGTCGGGCACCTCGGCGTCGTCCCCCAGGTGGCCGAAGGCGTTCCAGGAGTCGCCGCTGGAGATGCTGCGGGTGGCGCGGCTCAGCAGCGCCGCGTCGAAGCCCGCCGGCTCGCC
The DNA here is from genome assembly GCF_003027925.1 of Micromonospora sp. RP3T. Lineage (GTDB taxonomy): Bacteria > Actinomycetota > Actinomycetes > Mycobacteriales > Micromonosporaceae > Micromonospora. The sequence continues at coordinate 24,792 of NZ_PYPS01000039.1, read as the reverse complement.
GGCGGCCGGCCGGGCCGGGCGGCTCACCGGCGCGGGGTCCGGAGGCCGTTCCACGGTCGGCGCGGCGGCCCGTGCCACGGCGGTTCCGGCCGTCTCCGGCCGCCGGATCACCAGCGAGGCGGCCGGGATCTCCAGACCGGCGGTGATCCCGCCGCCCGCGGTCGCCATCAGCCGTACGGCCCAGCCGTGCCGGCGGGCCAGCCGGCCCACCACGAAGAGTCCGAGCACCTCGGTCGGCGCGAGGTCGAGCCGCTCCCGGCGGGTGAGCCGGGCGTTCTCCTCGGCGAGCCGCTCCTCGGTGAGGCCGATGCCGTGGTCCACCACGGTGAGCCGGGCGCCTGAGTCGGTCAGCTCGCCGGCCACCACGACCCGGGTGTGCGGCGGCGAGAAGGCGGTCGCGTTCTCCATCAGCTCGGCCAGCGCCAGCACCAGATCGCCGGCGATCGCGGGCGCGGCCGAGACGCCGGGCGGGACCTGCACGTCGACCCGGGTGTAGTCCTCGATCTCGCCGAGCGCGAGCCGGACCACGTCGGCCAGCGGGACCGGGGCCACGTGACCGTCCGAACCGGTGGCCCCGGAGAGCACCACCAGGCTGCCGGCGTTGCGGCGCAGCCGGCTGGAGATGTGGTCCAGCCGGTAGAGGTGCTCCAGCCGGCCCGGGTCGACCTCCTGCCGTTCCAGCCGGTCGATGAGCGCGATCTGGCGACCGACCAGGTTCTGCGTACGCCGGCCGACGTGGCCGAACATCTGCGCCACGTTGCGCCGGCCGGCCACCTGCCGCTCGACCAGCCGGGCGGCGGTGTGCTGCACCCGCTCGAACGCGCGGGCCAGGTCGCCGAGCTCGTCCCGGGCGCGGATGTCGACCGGGTCGAGGCGTACCGGCGGCACCGACTCGGTCTCGTCGTCGGCCACCCGGGTCAGCTCCGCCTCGGCGACCCGGGCGACGCGTTCGGCGGACCGGGTGAGCCGGCTCAGCGGCCGGGACACCGTACGGGCCACCGTCATGCTCAGCAGCACCACCAGGAGCAGGATCGCAGCCGCCGCCACGGCGACCAGCCAGGCCGTGGTCAGCGCGTTCCGCTCCTCGGTACGCGTCTCCGCGATGACGTCCGCGACGACCTTCTTCTCCACGAACTGGCCCAGCGTGATCATCGAGCGGACCGAGGGGAAGAGCGCGTCCAGCGGCAGCGGGGCGATCGCCGCGACCGGGTCGCGGATGCTGTCGCGCAGGAACGTCTGGCTGGTCCGGGCCGCCACCGCCGCGTCGTCCAGCAGCGCCAGCTTCAACTGCTCCGGCGTGATCAGCTTGCGGAACCGGTCGTTGTCCACGTCGAGCGCCGCCATGCAGGCGATGTACGAGGCGGCGACCCGCGGCTCACCTGTCGCGCGGACCAGCACGATCTGGGTGGCGCACGAACTCAGCGCCTCGTCGGTACGCAGCAGCGCGTCCAGCGCGAGCACCTGCCGCCCGGCCGAGGTGTCGGTGTCCACCCGGAACGGCAGCCGCAGCGCCTCGATCAGCGCCACGTCGACCCGGGCGAAGGTGTTCAGGATCTGTTCCGGCGTGGCCCGGCCGGCGAGCGTCGCGGTCCGGACGTCGGCCAGCCGGCGTACCCCGTCGAGGGACTCGTGGACCGGCGTCGGCAGCGACTCGGCGCGCAGGTCGGCGACCCGGTCGTCGACGGTGGCGGACTTCTGGATCAGCTCGGTGCGGGTCACCCGGCCGAGCAGCAACCCGATCGAGAGCAGACGTTCCTGCTGGAGGTCCTGCACCAGGCTGCCGATCCGGCTGGCGACGCGGACGGTCTCCACGGTGTCGGCGGCGCGGCCCGCGGCGGCCACCCGGTCGACGACCACCGGCACGGCCAGCCCGACCATGCTGAGCAGCGGAATGATCACCAGCAGGGCGAGCTTGCCCCGGATCCGCAACCTAGTGAGCAGCATCGAACGGCCTCCACCGCTCGGCCTCGACGCCCCGACCCACCGCGACGGGCTGGCGGTCGGGGCTCCGGCCGGCGGCCGTCGGGTCCGGTCGGACCGCCGGGGGCAGTGCGGCGTCGGCGGGCGTCGGGTGTGCCTCGGCGGCGGGCCGCCGGAGCAGCGTCACGGCCAGCCCGACCAGCAACGCCACCGTCACGCCGGCCGCGATCCGGGCCAGCAGCCGGTCCCGGTCGAGCGCGTCCACCCGTTCCTCCAGCAACGTGTCGAGCTGGTCGAGGATGACGGTGCGGAGCTGCTTGGCGGCGGACTGGGCAGCGAGGCCGGCGGCGGTGAGCTGGGCGGTGTTCGGCGCGGCCCGGCCGCCGCCCGCGGCGGTGAACGCCTCCAGCGACCGCTGGTAGGCGTCCAGCGGGGTGAGCACGTTGGCGCCCAGGTCGGTGCTCTCCGAGCTGTCCACCGCCGTGCGTAGGTCGGCGACCAGGTCGTTGGCCGGACCGAACGCGGACGACCGCAGTTCGGCCAGCTCGATGCCGGTCTTCGCACGTTCGGCGGCGGGACGCGCGGCGGCCAGCCGGACCAGGTCGGCGAGCCGACCGGCCAGCACCATCGCGGTGGGCAGGTCGCCGCCGATGCCGTCCTGGAGGAAGAACGAGTCGGACCGGGGGTCGCGGATCAGGCCGGAGCTTTCCCGTACCTTCCGGTAGAGCGCGAGCAGCAGGTCGTTGGCTTCGCCGTACGCCTGGTAGGCGGCCTCGGGGTCGGCGAGCCCCCGGTCCGGCAGCCCTTCGAGCTTCGCCCGCAGCCCGGCCCAGCGTTCGTGGCTGCGCAGCTCGTCGCCGACGGCGGTGTCCACGGCGGCCACCTGCTCGATCGCGGCGTTGAGCGAGGCGCGGGAGACCGGCGCCCCGGCCACGGCGGTGGACTGGGCCTCCACCAACGCGTCGGTGACCGGCCCGAGGGCGCGCAGGTAGCGGACCCCCAGCCGTTCCCGGGACGCCAGGTCGTGGTCGTCCGTGGTGGTGCCGTCGACGAGCGCGAAGAGCAGCCCGAGCGGGGCGACCAGCGCCAGCGCCAGCAGCAGGGGCAGGACACGGCCCGACATGGAGGGCCGCCGACGCACCCGCGGCGCGGGAACTGTCATGGTCTGTCTCCTCCGGCGACGGCGGGGCGGTCGATGCCCCGGGAGGTCGCCGCAAGCAGTCCCGTGCACCGGACCGGAAAATTAGTCGAACCGGGCGGGGTGCGAACCTGGGGCGCGCAGTCGGTTTCACGTCAGTTCGTCCGGGGTGACCGACCGTCGAGTTGTTCGCCACGCAGCGTCCGATCGGGTCGTCGAGTCGCGCCTTGAGCACTGATTTGCGGCTGTAGATGTAAATTCACGTGATCCGAATACATCCCGCTGGGACGCTCTGGACCTTCTGCGGACGACGGGCAGCACGCGCCGAACGGCGCAACCGGACGAACGTACGGCGGATCTCAGGGAACGCTCAGCCGGCGGCCCGTACCGTGTGCCGCATGAGATCACCCGTCGCGCGGGTTCGGCGCGCCCTGGCCGGCCGTCCGCGCCGGATCGTCGCCGCCGTGCTGGTGGTCGTCCTGGTCGCCGCCGCGCTGGTCTGGGCGGTCCGCCCTCAGGGTACGGACTTCCGGACCGAGGCGGCGCTGCTGACCGTGCGGTCCGGGCCGGACGGGACCGAGCCGGTCGACCTGGACACCACGCTCTACCTGCCCGACGACGCCTCCGACGCCAACCGGGTGCCGGCGGTGCTGCTGGCGCACGGCTTCGGCGGCACCAAGGAGTCGGTCCGCCCGGACGCGGAGGACCTGGTCGCCCGGGGCTACGCGGTGCTCACCTGGACCGCCCGCGGCTTCGGCCGCTCCGGCGGCCAGATCCACCTGGACAGCCCCGACCACGAGGTACGCGACGGCCAGCGCCTGCTGGACTGGCTCGCCGCCCGCCCCGAGGTGCGTCTCGACTCGGCCGGTGACCCGCGCGTCGGCGTGGTCGGCGGCTCGTACGGCGGCGGCCTGGCGTTGCTGCTGGCCGCGCAGGACAAGCGGGTCGACGCGATCGTCCCGATGATCACCTGGAACGACCTGTCCCGGGCGTTCCTGCCGGAGAGCGCCGGCAAGCCGCCCACCGAGGGCGTGTTCAAGAAGGGCTGGGCCGGCATCTTCTTCGGCGGCGGCGGCAACGCCGGCTCCGGGCCGGCCGGGCTCTCCGGCGCCACCGCCGCCGCGCCGGAGGGCGCGCCCACCTCGCCCGGGCCGGCGAGCCCGCAGCCGGGCGCGGGACCGGGCAGCGGCTCCGGCCGGGCCCCGGGGGGCGCGGCCGACCCGTCCTGCGGCCGGTTCGCCGCCGACGTCTGCGCCGCGTACCTGCGCATCGCCACCACGGGTCGCGCCGACCAGGCCGCGGTCGAGCTGCTGCGCCGCTCGTCGCCGGCCGGCGTGCTGGACCGGATCAAGGCGCCCACGCTGCTGGTGCAGGGCGAGGCGGACACGTTGTTCCCGCTCACCGAGGCGGACGCCAACGCGCGCGGCATCGCCGCCGCCGGCACGCCGGTGCGGGTGGCCTGGTTCACCGGTGGCCACGACGGCGGCGCCGGCCCGACGTCCGACTCCGACCGGGTGAAGTTCCTGACCGCGCAGTGGCTCGACCACTACGTCAAGGGCGAGGGGGCGGCACCCGGCGACACGTTCACGTTCTCCCGGATCGCCGGGTTCGACGCGCTGGACCGGGGCCTGGTGGCCACCGGCTACCGCACCGACGACTACCCGGGCGTGGCCGGGCAGGAGCGCCGCGACGTGGCGCTGACCGGCCCGGCCCAGCCGGTCGCCGTACCGCCGAACGGCAACCCGGCGGCGATCTCCGCGGTGCCGTTCGCCGGCGCGCTCGGCTCGCTGCTGGACGGCGTGGCCGGCGACATCCCCGGCCAGCACGCCCGCTTCGAGTCCGCGCCGCTGGACGACCCGGTCGACGTGGTCGGCGCGCCGACCGTGCGGATCCGGGCCGCCTCGCGGACCGGCGAGGCGGTCCTCTTCGTCAAGCTCTACGACGTCGACCCGCAGGGCGCGTCGACGCTGCCGGACGGACTGGTCGCGCCGGTGCGGCTGACCGGCCTGCCGCCGACGCTCGACGCCGCCGCGCCGGTCACCGTCACGCTGCCGGCGATCGTCCGGCGGATCGAGGCCGGGCACCGGCTGCGGCTCGTGGTGGCGACGTCCGACCAGGCGTACGCCACGCCGGCCGAGCCGGCGGTGCACACCGTGGCGCTCGGCGACGGCCCGCTGGTGCTGCCCACCGTCGACGCCGCGCCCATCCCCACCTCGGCCGCGATCTGGCGCTGGGTGCTGGCCGGCCTGCTCGCCGCGATCGCGGTCGGGCTCGTCGTGGTCGTGCTGCTCGCCCGCCGCCGGCACCGCCGCCAGGACCGCTCCATCCACCCGGAGTACGCGGGCGTTCCGCTCGCCGTGCGCAACCTGCGCAAGGAGTACGCGGACGGCTTCGTCGCCGTCTCCGACGTGGACTTCGAGGTGCACCCCGGGCAGGTGGTCGGCCTGCTCGGGCCGAACGGCGCCGGCAAGACCACCACGCTGCGGGTGCTGATGGGGCTGACCCAGCCCACCGCCGGCGAGATCTACGTGTTCGGGCACCGGCTGGTGCCGGGCTCGCCGGTGCTGTCCCGGATCGGCGCGCTGGTCGAGGGGCCGGGCTTCCTGCCGCACCTGTCCGGGCTGGACAACTTGAAGGCGTACTGGCGGGCCACCGGGCGGCCGTGGGCGGACGCGCACTTCGACGAGGCGTTGGAGATCGCGGGCTTGGGCACCTCGGTGCACCGGCGGACGAAGAAGTACAGCCACGGCATGCGGCAGCGGCTCGCCATCGCGCAGGCCATGCTCGGCCTGCCCGAGCTGCTGGTGCTCGACGAGCCGACGGACGGGCTGGACCCGCCGCAGATCGCCGAGATGCGCCGGGTGCTCCAGCGCTATGCCACCGACGGCCGGGCGGTGCTGGTCTCCAGTCACCTGCTGGCCGAGGTGGAGCAGACCTGCACGCACGCGGTGGTGGTGAACAAGGGCCGGATCGTGGCGTCCGGCCCGGTCGAGGAGATCGTCGGCGAGTCGCCGAGCGTGCTGTTCGAGGTGAGCGACCCGGACGCGGCGCGGACCGTGCTGGACCGGCTGGACGGCGTACGGGTGCTGCCGGATGCCGACGGCGGGCTGGTGGTGGACACCAACGGGACCGCCCGCCGCGACGTGGTGGCCGAACTGGTCCGGGCCGGCATCGGGGTGGACCGGGTGGTGCCCCGGCGCCGCCTGGAGGACGCGTTCCTCGCCCTGGTCGGCGAGAACTCTCGGGGAAGCGGTGACCGGTGATGGTGGACACTTCGGTGGCGTCGAAGGACAGTGGCGGCGCGGCGGACGGCTACCGGCCGTCGGCCACGATGCCGTTCGGGGCGGAGTTCCGGCGGCAGGCGTCGCGGCGGCGTACCCAGTTGGCGCTCGGGTTCATGGTGCTGCTGCCGTTGATCATCCTGGTGGCGTTCCAGTTCGACTCCGGGGACGACGACGGCGGTGGGCGGGGCGAGTTCGCCAGCCTGGCCGACCTGGCCACCTCGGGCGGGCTCAACTTCACCCTGTTCTCGATCCTGGTGTCGGCGTCGTTCCTGCTGGTCGTGGTGGTGGCGCTGTTCTGCGGGGACACGGTGGCCAGCGAGGCGAGCTGGGGGAGCCTGCGCTACCTGCTGGCCGTGCCGGTGCCCCGGGCCCGGCTGCTGGCGGTGAAGCTGGTGGTCGCGCTCGCGTACTCCGGTCTGGCGTTGGTCCTGCTGGCCGGCACCGCGCTGCTCGCCGGCACGCTGCGCTACGGCTGGAAGCCGCTGAGCAGCCAGGTCTCCGCGGAGCTGGCCCCGGCGGACGGACTGCTGCGGCTGGTCGGCGTGCTCGGCTACCTGGCGGTGGTGCTGCTGGTGGTGGCCGGCCTGGCGTTCCTGCTCTCGGTGACCACGGACGCGGCGCTCGGCGCGGTCGGTGGGGCGGTGCTGCTCTGGATCCTGTCCAGCATCCTCGACCAGATCACCGCGCTGGGCGGGCTGCGCAACCTGCTGCCGACCCACTACAGCAGCGCCTGGCTGGGGCTGTTGTCGTCGCCGATGCAGACCGACGACGTGGTCAAGGGCGCGATCTCGGCGGTCGTCTACGCCACGCTGTTCTGGGGGCTCGCCTTCTGGCGCTTCACCCGCAAGGACATCACGAGCTGAGGGGCCGTCACTCCGGCGGCCAGAACGTGCCGTCGCCGAGCTGGCGGAAGCGTTCGGTGAACGCGTCGCTGTCCTGGAACACCACCTCGATGTGCGGCCGGTGCTCGGGCAGGAGCTGGAACAGCAGCGTGATCACGTTCTGGTTGGTGGGGCTGACGAAGGCGGCGAGCTTCAGGTCGAGGCCGGGTGCGAGCATCGGGCGGCACTCCTCGGCGAATAGTTCGACGGCGCGTTGGGTCGCGAACACGAAGACCACCAGCTCATCGTGTGCGGGCAGGCCGAACGGCTGGTCGACGCCCTCGCCGGTCACCCAGGGGACCAGGAAGACGCGCTGTTGGCGGTCGAGTGTCTCCGCCGCGTCGGCGGGCCGGGCGACGAACGCGGCGAGCAGGTCCAGGTCCGGGTGCTGGACGTCGAGCGTCCGGGCCAGATCGAGGAACCGCTCGGTCTCCGACCGGATGACGGCCGCGGTCGCCTCGTGCGTGAACGCCTCGGCCAAGCGGTCGAAGACGTTGAGCCCTCGCTCCTCCGGGAGCACGCTGTGCCGCATCGCCCGCGCATGCCCCACCTCGAACGCGGTGAACTGCTCGTTCATCCGGGCGTGCATCGCCAGCAGGGCGGCGTGCATCTCCTCGACGGCCGCCGGGTCGGCGCCCCGCACGGGGCGACCGCCGGAAGCCAGGTGCACCGACAGGAAGTCGATCATCACGTTGAGGCGGACGCTGTGCGCCACGACGTTGAACGCGTCGATCGCCTCCCGTCCGAGCCGGGCCCCGTAGCGGGCGACCATGACGCAACTGTTCATGAACTGCATCAGGCCGAACATCAGCAGGATCTCGCCGGCGAGCTGGTCGGCGCGGAACGCGTCGGGCGTGCCGTCGCGCTGGAGCACGCGGGCGGTGGCTGTGTACAGCACCTGCGCCGAGAACATGTCGGCGTCGAGTTCCTCCCGGAGCACCCCGTGGTCCAGCGAGTCGGGCCGCGATCTGCGGCGACGCCACTCCCGGACGTCGTCGTGGCGGTCGGCGGCGAACAACCCGCGGGTCACCTCGTCGATGAGCCGATCGAGGTGCTCCGCGGCGTCGGCCGGCTCCGGCCGCCCCGGCGGGTGGGTGACGGCGTGGACATGGCCGAGTTCGTGCAGCAGCGGGTAGAACCACACGGACATGTAGTGGTGGCCGACCGGTGTGCGTTCGAGATCCCTGAGCGTCACCGGCGGGTGGTAGGTCGTGCTGGCCGGCAGCGACTCCACCAGCAGGTGACAGGCCAGGCCCGGATCGCCGTACCGGAGGGCCAGCTCGGCGATGATGCGCAGACTGACCTGCTCGGCCACCTCCGCCATCAGCTCGGGAGACAGGTGGCGGGCGGTCACGATCTCCCGCAGGTGCCCGATCATTTCCAGGTACCGCGTGTTGAACAGCACGACCGACGGGTCCAGGCCCGGCAGGGAGAACATCTCCGGCACGTCACCGTCGACCCAGTACACCGCGTACGGGTGGCCGATCACCTCGTCCACCACGTCCAGCACCACGTTCATCGGGCTGTGACCGTCGCGCTCGTGCCGCCACGTCCGGACGGCGGCACCCACCTGCGACCGTACGACGTGGTCGAGGACGGTGTCGTCAAGCATCCGGTGGTCGGTCCGCCGCGTCGTCGCCCGCCGGCAGCTCCGTCGCGGCCCGGAACTGGCGCAACAGTTCCTCGATGTCCGCCGGACCCGGGTTGTCGACGGCGAAGGTACGCTCGGCCAGGTTCATCTCGACCCGCCCGACGCGGAACTCTCTGACCAGCTCCGCCAGGGCGCGCAGGATGTCCGGCGCCATCTTCAACGCCACCCCGGCGACCACCATCCACGACGTGACGGCGGCCCCGTCGAGGTTGCGTCGCCCGGACGCCTGCGCCGCGACCCCGCGCGCCGTCAGCGTGTCGACCAGCGGCTGTGCGGCCTCCTCGGCGCACACCGCCACCAGCGTGACCCGCTCCGATCCCACCGTTCACCTCCCGAAGGTCCACTGGGGAGCAATGAGCACGCTAGTGCACCGCCGCCACACTCCGACCGGTCCGAGGTCTTCCTGTCGGCTACCCGACTTCCATATCATGGGAGCGTTCCCATGAGATTGTCCCGCCAGCAAGGAATTTATTACCTTCAATGTTTATGCCGACCATCCTGGACGTCGTCCCACACCCGTCCCAGGAGGTTTCCCATGGTCCCGGCGCAGTTGAACGGTCCCGTGCTCTCCCTGTTCCGCATCGTCGTCGGCTTTCTCTTCCTGCTCCACGGCGCGGCGTCGATCTTCGGCATACTCGGCGGCAACCCGGCCACCGGCGGCGCGGTTCCCGTCGGCACCTGGCCCGGCTGGTGGGCCGCGCTGATCCAGCTCGTCTGCGGCGTGCTCGTGCTCGTCGGCCTGGTCACCCGGCCCGCCGCACTGCTCGCCTCCGGCTCGATGGCGTACGCGTACTTCGTGGTGCACCAGCCGCACGGCCTGCTGCCGATGAAGAACGGCGGCGAGCTGGCCGCGCTCTTCTGCTGGTCGTTCCTGCTGGTCGCGGTGCTCGGCCCGGGCACCTGGGCGCTCGACGCGCTGATCTCCCGCCGCCGCACCGCCCCCGCCGCCCCCACCCCGGCGACCCGCAACGCCTCCGTCCCGGCCTGAGCCGCCGCGCGCCCGAGATCTTGGTACGGGAGTGCCCCTCCGAGGGCGGTTCCGTACCAAGATCTGTCAGTGGCAGCGGCCGGAATGGGCGACCGGGAGCAGGCAGCGTCGGGAGCGGGGGAGCGGGGCGTCGCACCAGACCCGGGTACGCACCGACTGCCGGTCCTCCTCGGACAGCGTGGTCTCGCCGAAGTCGATGGCCAGCACGTGACCGAGCGAGCGGCGCAACGCCATGGACAGCGCGGCGGCCTCGTCCACGCTGGTCAGCGTGGTGGGCAGGTGAATGATCCAGTGCGGCTCGGTCACCGTGGTCGACCCCCGTCGGTCAACCCCTCGGTGTACGACGACAGCGCCGCAGCGGCCGATGTCAGGCTCTCCGCCATCAGGGCGAGGCGTTCGGCGCCGTCCTGCCACTGCCGAACGGTCGTGCCGGTGACCGGGTCGTCGGTCCGGCCGGCGTCGGAGAGCTGTTGCCCGGCAGCGGTGAGCCGGGCCGGTAGCCGCCCGATCCGATCGGCCGCCGTGCCCAACCGGTCCCGCACACCGTCGAGCGCCTCGACCAGCCCGCCGATGGTGGCGGTCTCCCGGTGGCCGGCGGCGACGCGCAGCCGACGTATCCCGTCGCTGACCTGGAATTCCGCGTCCCCGGCCAGGTCGAGGGCGTCCTCGCCGCTGCGCCGGGCCAGCCTGATCGCCGGATGGGCGCAGCCCGCGCCGACGCGCTCCAGCAGCACGGTGGCGGCGGCCACCCCGAGGTACGCCTCCCGCAACTCACCGGTGACCTGCTCGACCGCCCAGATCGCGCTGGCGACGGGTACCTCCGAACTCGTCTCCGCATCCGTCACACCGCGTCTCCTTCGCATGGTGGGGTGCCGGGACAGCGCGAATTCCGGTGGAGATCCGCGCCGCCCGGCCGGGGGGATCGACCAGTGCCTAGCTGGGTGCTCCCGTGGGAAACTTTACCGATAATGCTGGTAAAGTCAACGATGCGCTTGAGGTTTCTCCGGGCCTCGTGATCAGATGGGCATGCCTAGCTGGGAGTACCTGCATGTCCACACCGCGCCGGTTCGAACCGCACTACCGCAGGATCATCACCGACATCAGGCGGCGCATCGCCGATGGCGAGTGGCCACCCGGACACAAGCTGCCCTCCACCAAGGAGTTGGCTGACCTGTATCAGGTGGGCAGTCAGTCGACCGTGCGGCAGGCCATCACGATCCTGATCGAGACCGGAGAGTTGTACGGCCACCAGGGGTTGGGTGTGTTCGTGCCGGATGCCGCCGAGTGACCGGCTGACCGGCTGACCGGCTACAGCGGATTGTCCGGCGTCTCGACCGGGGAGGGCGGGGCGCTCGGCGTGACCGGTTCTGTGGTCGGGTCGACCGGGCGGCGCTTCCAGGCGCTGACCCCGAGCCGGCCGGTGTTGCCGAGGTCGATCGTCCCGTCCATCGCCACCTCGTACGCCGGCCTGCCGGCCACCGGCGCGACGTCGAGCTGAGCGCCCTCGGTGGCCTCCACTGTCGGATCGGTGAACGTGTTGCGCCAGAGCAGCGCGGCACCGGCCCGCTCGCCGGGGCGCAGCACGAGCCGGGTGGGTGGGGCGTCGAAGCCGGAGGTGATCCCCGTCGCGCCCGGGATGATCCTGACCTTGATCGGGTCCCCGTCGGCGTCCCGCAGGCTGACCGCCGGGTAGCCGCGCAGCTCGTACGGCTGGGTTCCGCAGTTGACCAGGTCCAGGCCCATGGCCCGCAACCCCATCGCGGCGCTCACGCCCAGCTCGGTGATCCGGATGCCCTCCGGGGTGCAGGCGGCCGAGGGGGACGGCGCGACCTCGGCGCCCGGCCGGTCCGGCGGCGTGGGCAGCGGGTCGACCCGGGACGGTGTCGCGGCACAGCCCGCCAGCAGCGCAACTCCCGCGAGCCCTCCGATCCGGCCACCCATCCGTCGCATCCGGCGATCATCCCACCCCACCGCCCGGCCCGTGGCCCACCACCTCCCGGCGATCATGAAGTTGACCTCGGGCACCGTCCGATTTGTCGCCGTCAACTTCATGATCGACCGAGGTCAGGGGCGGGAGGCGGGGTCGGTGGGGCGGCCCACTGCGTGGGACCCGGGGTGGCGGGGCGGTGCGCGGCGCATAGACTCGACGGCACAACTGCATACCTCATCCAGAGGGGCTGAGGGATACGGCCCGACGACGCCCCGGCAACCACCCGCACGCTCGACGCCGAGCGCCCTGCGGGCAGGTGCCAATTCCGTCCCCGCCGCACCCGGCGATGCGGGGAAAGATGAGAGGAATTTCCTCGACATGACGTCGACGCTCTCCGCCGTCCCCGGCATCGACACCTCCCGCAGCCCGGCCCGCGCCCTGGTGTGTCGCGCCTGTTCCGCGCGCTACCCGCTGGCCGCCCAGCACGCCTGCTACGAGTGTTTCGGCCCGCTGGAGGTCGACTACGACACCGCCGCCCTGGCCGCCGTCACCCGGGAGCAGATCGAGGCCGGCCCGAACAGCATCTGGCGCTACGCCGCCCTGCTCCCGGCCGGTCAGGACCCGGCCACCCGGGTCACCCTCGACCCGGGGCTGACCCCGCTGGTCGCCGCCGGTCACCTCGCCGCCGAGCTGGGCATCACCGCGCCGCTGTGGGTGAAGGACGACAGTGCCAACCCCACCCACTCGTTCAAGGACCGGGTGGTGTCGGTGGCGCTGACCGCCGCCCGGGCGCTCGGCTTCACCCGCTACGCCTGCGCGTCCACCGGCAACCTGGCCAACTCGGTCGCGGCGCACGCGGCCCGTGCCGGGGTGCCGTCGGTGGTCTTCATCCCCAGCGACCTGGAGCAGGGCAAGGTGGTCACCACCGCCGTCTACGGCGGTGACCTGGTCGCCATCGACGGCTCGTACGACGACGTGAACCGGCTCTGCGGCGAGCTGGTGGAGACCGACGAGTTCGAGGACACCGCGTTCGTCAACGTGAACGTGCGGCCCTTCTACGCCGAGGGCTCCAAGACGCTCGGCTACGAGGTGGCCGAGCAACTCGGCTGGCGGATCCCGGCCCAGGTGGTGATCCCGATGGCCAGCGGCGAGCTGCTCACGAAGATCGACAAGGCGTTCACCGAGCTGGTGGAGATCGGCCTGGTCGAGGCGCCGGCCGGCGGCTGGAAGGTGTTCGGCGCGCAGTCCGCCGGCTGCAACCCGATCGCCACCGCGCTGCACGACGACCGCGACACCATCGCCCCGGTCAAGCCGACCGGCATCGCCAAGTCGCTCAACATCGGCGACCCGGCCGCCGGCGTCTACGCGCTGGAGGCGGTCCGCCGCACCGGCGGCTGGATGGAGTACGCCGACGACGACGAGATCCGCGCCGGGATCACGCTGCTGGCGCGGACCACCGGCGTGTTCGCCGAGACGGCCGGCGGCGTGACGGTGGCGGTGCTGCGCAAGCTGGTCGAGTCGGGCCGGCTGGACCCGACCGCGGAGACGGTGATCTTCAACACCGGCGAGGGTCTCAAGACGCTCGACGCGGTGGCCGCCGCCTCCGGCCCCACGCACCGCATCAAGCCCAGCCTCCGCGCCGCCCGCGACGCCGGCCTCCTGGGCTGACCCCTCACCCCCATGCACCTCTTTCACGGAAAGTGTGGCTATCCGGGGCGGAATAGCCACACTTTCCGTGAATCAGCGCGCCGCCTTCGTGAGGCGGGCACGCCCGGGAGAGGGATCGCGAGCGACCAGCGGTGACGGGGGATGTGCGGCGCGTGTCGGAAAACTGTCACCGCAGGACTTGACGGCAGGAACCGGACGGCGCAAGATGCTCGGTGCGGGAGGGCATTCGCCGGAGACTTTTCAAAGTTTTGCGACCCAACGCCGGAGGCGTTGTGCGGACGTCCCTCCCGACCAACGTAGGACAGGGCCAGCGGAAAACCGCTGGCCCTGTCGCCTTTTCCGGGGCAGGCTCGCCGCCATGGGCCTGACCGTCACCCCACTGGACGCGGCCGACCTGCCGACGCTCGACGCGGCGTACCGGATCGCGGAAGCGGCCCGGGCCGTCGACGAACCGGATCTGCCGCCGACCTGCCGCCGGCGGTTCGAGGCGCTGCTGCGGCACCCGATGCCCGGCATCGACGGGCGGTGGGTCGTCGCCCGCCTCGACGGGGTGCCCGTCGGTTGGCTCCGGCTGCACCTGCACACGCTGGAGAACACCGAGAATGCCAGCGTCGAGCTGGTGGTCGACCCGGCCCACCGGCGGCGCGGGATCGGCCGCGCGCTGCACGCGCACGGCCTGCGGCTGCTCCGGGAGCACGGCGGCAAGCGGCTGGTGGGTTCCACCGTCGCCGCACTGCCCGGCGAGGAGGACCGGGAGTTTCCGGGCGCGGCGTTCGCTGCCGCGATGGGCGCGACGGCGGCCAATGCCGACGTGCGCCGCCGGCTCGACGTGGCCGCGCTGGACCGGACCCGGCTGGCCGCGCTGCACGCCGACGCCTGCGCGGCGGCCACCGGCTACCGGACCGTGCGCTGGCGCGACCGCGTGCCCGACGAGCACGTCGCGGACGTCGCCCACCTGGAGGGCCGGCTGCTGCTCGACGCGCCCATGGGCGAGCTGGCCTGGGAGCAGCAGAAGATGGACGTGCAACGGAAGCGGGGCGTGGAGCGGGCGCTCGACGCGCGGGGCGTGCGTCGCTACAACACCGGCGCGGTGCACGAGGCATCCGGCCGGCTGGTCGGCTGGAGCCAGCTCAGCCTGGAGGCGAGCAGCACCGAGCACGCCTGGCAGCAGATCACCATCGTCGACCCCGGGCACCGCGGCCACCGGCTCGGCCTGCTCACCAAGGCCGCCAACCTGGGGTACGCGCTGGCGCACGAACCGGCGCTGCGGACCGTCGACACCTGGAACGCCGCCGCCAACGGTCCCATGATCGCGATCAACGAACAGCTCGGCTTCCGCCCGGCCGCCGGCTCGGTCGACTGGCAGTTGACGATCTGAGTTGTGACACGCCCCTACTGATCTGGTGCCTTTCTGTTGCATGATGGCGGGCATGACGGAGACCCCGCACCCCCTGTACGCCAGGCACGCCGAGACCCTCGACCGGGCGCTGACCGCCATCACGGAGCGCGGGTACTGGTCCGCCTATCCCGAGTCGCCCAGCCCCCGGGTGTACGGCGAGACCGCCGCCGCCGACGGCAAGGCCGCCTTCGAGGCGTACCTGGGCGGCGACTTCCCGCTCGACCAGGCGAGCGACGGCACCACCGTGGCCACCGAGGCCAGCCCGTTCGGCGTGGCGCTGGACGTCCGCTACCCGCACGTCGGCGCGGACGCGCTGGTGGCCGCCGCCACCGCCGCGCTGCCGGCCTGGCGCGACGCCGGCCCGAAGGCCCGCGCGGGCGTCTGCCTGGAGATCCTCGACCGGCTGCACAAGAACGTGTTCGAGCTGGCCAACGCCGTGCAGTTCACCAGCGGCCAGGCGTTCGTGATGGCGTTCCAGGCCGGCGGCGCGCACGCGCTGGACCGCGCGCTGGAGGCGGTCGCCTACGCGTACGCCGAGATGACCCGCCACCCGGGGACGGCCGGCTGGGAGAAGGCCGCCGGCAAGGGCGACCCGCTGCGGATGACCAAGACGTTCCACGTGGTGCCGCGCGGGGTGGCGCTGGTCATCGGCTGCAACACGTTCCCGACCTGGAACTCGTACCCCGGGCTGTTCGCGTCGCTGGTCACCGGCAACCCGGTGGTCGTGAAGCCGCATCCGCGCGCCGTGCTGCCGCTGGCGATCACCGTGAAGTACGCCCGCCAGGTGCTCGCCGAGGCCGGCTTCGACCCGAACCTGGTGCAGCTCGCCCCCGAGGCGGACGGCGAGAAGCTCGCCTCGACGCTGGCCCTGCACCCGGCCGTGAAGATCGTCGACTTCACCGGCTCCACCGAGTACGGCGACTGGCTGGAGGCGAACGCCCGGCAGGCCGCCGTCTACACCGAGAAGGCCGGCCTGAACACGGTGGTGATCGACTCGACCGACGACTTCGTCGGGCTCTGCCGCAACCTGGGCTTCACGCTCACGCTCTACAGCGGCCAGATGTGCACCACCTCGCAGAACCTGCTGATCCCGCGCGACGGCATCGAGACCGACCAGGGGCACAAGAGCTTCGACGAGGTGGCCGCCGGGATCGCCGGCGCGGTCGCCAAGCTGACCGCCGACCCGGCCCGGGGCGTGGAGCTGACCGGCGCGATCGTCAACGACGGGGTGCTGGAGCGCCTCGACGAGGTCACCAAGGTCGGCGAGCCGGTGTTGGAGTCCCGCACCGTCGAGCACCCGTCCTTCCCGGGCGCGGTGGTGCGTACGCCGACCGTGGTCAAGCTCGACGCCGGCGACACCGCGACGTACGCGCGTGAGTGGTTCGGGCCGATCTCGTTCGCCATCGCGACCGACTCGACCGAGCACAGCCTGCGCATCCTGCGCGAGACGGTGGGGGAGAAGGGCGCGCTGACCGCGGCCGTCTACTCCACCGACGAGGCGGTGCTGGACGCGGCCGAGGCGGCGGCGATCGACGCCGGCGTGCACCTGTCCTGCAACCTGACCGGTGGCGTGTTCGTCAACCAGTCGGCGGCGTTCTCCGACTTCCACGGCTCCGGCGCGAACCCCGCGGCCAACTCCGCCCTGACCGACGGCGCCTACGTGGCCAACCGCTTCCGCGTCGTCCAGTCCCGCCGCCACGCGTGAAAGGAGGGGCCCCTTCTTAACGCATTCGGTAGAGGAGGGGCCCCCGCTTAACACCCACCCGTCAGGCGGGGCGGCGCATCTGGAGTTCGCGCAGGACGGGCAGCCGGGGGTGCGGGACGCGTACCCCGGTGTCGGTGAAGCCCAACTTGCGGTAGGCCCGGCAGGCACGGTCGTTGCCCACCACCACCTCCATCATCAACTCGGGCCGCCCGCAGGCCCGGGACCAGGCCGCCACCGCGTCCACCAGCGCGGCCAGCAGCCCGGTGCCCCGGCGAGCCGGGGTCACGTAGACCGCGTAGACGAGCGTCAGGCCCGGCTCGTCCGGGGCGGCGATGCCACCGGCGTGACCGACCAGGCGGGCGTCCGCCTCGGCGACGAACTGGGCGATCTGGTCGCCGCGCGAGACCGTCGCCACCCGGGCCGCGAAGTCCGCGTGCGGGCGGGCGGCGGCCTCGGCCACCGTCTCCAGGAAAGCCAGCGGACTGTCGGCCAGCATCTCCAACCGGAGCGCCCGCATCCGGGCGGCGTCCTCCGGACGGATCCGCCGGACGGTGGGCGGGACGGGCGCGCTGGTCATGCCGCATACATACCGGACCGGGTCGGAGCGGGCGCGTCCGGGTGCCGTACCGCGCCCGGAATATGCCCGATTTGTGGTCGTGCGCGGTCGTCACTCCTCGTGTAGCGTGCGATTTCGGTCACCGATTCAGCGGCCCTCGCCGATCGCCGAAACCCGGTGCGCCGCCGGTGCCGGTCCGCCGGTCTCCGGGTGTTGGACGCCGCGCAGAGTGAGGAAGTGCACCGTGGCACAGGGCACCGTGAAGTGGTTCAACTCCGAAAAGGGCTACGGCTTCATCGCCGTCGACGGCGGTCAGGACGTCTTCGTCCACTTCTCCGCGATCGAGATGGACGGCTACAAGGCTCTGGACGACGGCCAGCGGGTCGAGTTCGAGATCGCCCAGGGCCAGAAGGGTCCGCAGGCCGAGCACGTCCGCGTCATCGCCTGATCGCTACCGGCCGTCGCCCACGGCCGAACCACCCCGACCGGGGCTGCGATGCCGCCCCGCACCGTGGAAGATCATGAGCCGTTCCAGCCGTTGCCGCTGAGGAGGGCCCATGTCCGACCTGCCCCCGTCGGGTTCCACCGAGCCGGTGCTCCCGGCCGACCCGGCCCGGCCCACGCCGCCGCCCGCCGGGCCGGCGCCGGAGCAGTCGGGTCCGTCCGGGTCGCAACCGCCCGCCGGGCCGAGGGCGGACCAGTCCGGGCCGCAGCCGCCCGCTGCCGGTCAGCCGCCCGCCGGGTCGGCGCCGGAGCAGTCCGGGTCGTCCGTGCCGATGCCGGGCCAGTCCGGGCCGCAGCCGCCCGTCGCCGGTCAGCCGCCCGCCGCCGGTCAGCTGCCGCCCGTCGATCCGTGGGCCGACCTGACCACCGCCGGTCGGCCGTACTCCGCCCCGCCGGCCGGCTGGCCCCACTCGGCCCCGCCTGCCGGCTGGCCCGCGCCGGAGCCCGCGCCGCCCGGTTGGCCCGCCGAGCCGGACGTCCCGTCGGGCTGGTCCGCGCCGGGCTCCGACCCGGGGGCGCCGAACCCGCCCGGTACCCCGCCGCCCGGCTGGCCCGCCGCGCCGGCCCTCCCGCCGGGCGGGTCCGCGCCGGGCTCCACGCCACCTGCCGGCTGGCCCGGGCCAGCCGCCGGGCCGGCGCACCCGGGCCAGCCGATGCCCGGTATGCCGTATCCGGGTCAGCCGATGCCCGGCATGCCATACCCGGGTCAGCCATACCCGGGTCAGCCGTATCCGGGTCAGCCGATTCCGGGTGCGGGGCATCCGGGTCAGCCGATGCCGGGCGTGCCGTATCCGGGCCAGCCGATGCCGGGCGCGGTCTACCCCGGGCCGCCGATGCCGGGCGCCGCGTATCCGGGGCACCCGGTGTCCGGGGGTTGGTATCCCGGTCTCGATCCGCAGGACCCGCTGGTCACCCCGCCGTACGCGGGCGTCGGGGGATGGTTCGCGCGGTGCGCCGGCGCGGTACGGCGGGGGTGGCGGCAACTCCTGCCGATCATGCTGCTCACCCAGGGCGTTCCGGCGGCGGTGATCTCCGTACTCTCGCTCTTCCTGGTCCCCGCCGACGAGATGGCGACCGGCCCGGACGGCGCGCCGGTGCTGCCGGACGGCTATCTGGAGCACGTGTTCGTGTTCTACGGCGCGGTCCTGTTCGCCGCGTTGGTCTTCGGTCCGCTCCAGGCGGTCGGCTGGGGCGCGGGCACCTGGGTGGTCGCCCGGCAGGCGGCCGGCGAGCCGGCCGGCCTGGGCGGGGCGCTCCGGTTCGGCGCGCGGCGCGCGCTCGGCCTCTGGGGCTGGACGATCGTCGTCTCGCTGCTGATCACGGTCGGGGCCTGTCTCTGCCTGCTGCCCGGCATCTACGCCGGGTTCGCGGTCGCGTTGTTCGGGCCGGTCTACCTGTTCGAGCGGCAGGAGCCGGTCGGGCGGGCCTGGCGGATGTTCCACAACCGCTTCGGCATGGTGCTGGGTCGGGTGGCGCTGGTGGCGTGCGCGCTGGTCGCCGCCGCCGTGCTGGACGCCGTGGTGGGCGCGGTGAGTGGCGCGGCGTTCGGCACGGATCCGATGTCCGCGCCGGGCACCGCGGTCGGGGCGGTGACGTTGGCCGTGGTGGGTGCCTCGCTGGCCGCCCCGGCCTATCTCGCGCAGCTCGTCGGGCTGGTCGTCGCGTACGCCGAGCAGCGGGCCCACGAAGGCCCGGTGAACGCGGCCCGGCTGGCTGCGGAACTCGGCTGAGCGGTGCGGTCGTGCTTGCACTCGGCTAGGGAGAGTGCTAAACAAGTCATTGGCACTCGCGTACGGTGAGTGCCAATGGTCGGGACGGTAGGGCCACGGTCGCACCGGCGTCGCAGAGACGTCGGAGTGGCACGGGCCGGTCGTCGCGGGCTGTCCGGCCCGACCGAGGAGGACGTCGTCGTCGCCAGGTGGCGACGTCCCCAAGGTGCGTACACCAGACGGCCCATCCGGGCATCCCGGGTGGCCCGTGAGTGTCCAGGAGGACAACGCCGTATGGCCAAGATGATCGCGTTCGACGAAGAGGCGCGCCGCGGCCTCGAGCGGGGCATGAACCAGCTCGCCGACGCCGTGAAGGTGACGCTCGGACCCAAGGGCCGCAACGTCGTGCTCGAGAAGAAGTGGGGTGCCCCCACCATCACCAACGATGGTGTGAGCATCGCCAAGGAGATCGAGCTCGAGGACCCGTACGAGAAGATCGGCGCTGAGCTGGTCAAGGAGGTCGCGAAGAAGACCGACGACGTCGCCGGTGACGGCACGACGACGGCGACCGTCCTGGCCCAGGCCCTGGTCCGCGAGGGCCTGCGCAACGTGGCCGCCGGTGCCAACCCGATGGCCCTGAAGCGGGGCATCGAGGCCGCCGTCTCCAGCGTCTCGGAGGAGCTGCTCAAGCTCGCCAAGGACGTGGAGACCAAGGAGCAGATCGCCTCCACCGCCTCCATCTCCGCCGCCGACCCGAGCGTTGGCGAGATCATCGCCGAGGCGATGGACAAGGTGGGCAAGGAAGGCGTCATCACCGTCGAGGAGAGCAACACCTTCGGCCTGGAGCTTGAGCTCACCGAGGGCATGCGCTTCGACAAGGGCTACATCTCCGCCTACTTCATGACCGACCCGGAGCGTATGGAGGCCGTCTTCGACGACCCGTACATCCTGATCGTCAACAGCAAGATCTCGTCGGTGAAGGACCTGCTCCCGATCCTGGAGAAGGTCATGCAGTCGGGCAAGCCGCTGCTGATCATCGCCGAGGACCTGGAGGGCGAGGCCCTCGCCACGCTGGTCGTCAACAAGGTCCGGGGCACCTTCAAGTCGGTCGCCGTCAAGGCGCCGGGCTTCGGTGACCGCCGTAAGGCCATGCTGACCGACATCGCCATCCTCACCGGTGGCCAGGTCATCAGCGAGGAGGTCGGCCTCAAGCTGGACGCCGTCAACCTCGACATGCTGGGCCGCGCCCGCAAGGTCGTGGTGACCAAGGACGAGACCACCGTGGTCGACGGCGCCGGTGACGCCGAGCAGATCCAGGGCCGGGTGAACCAGATCCGGGCCGAGATCGACAAGAGCGACTCCGACTACGACCGGGAGAAGCTGCAGGAGCGTCTGGCCAAGCTGGCCGGCGGTGTTGCGGTCATCAAGGTCGGCGCGGCCACCGAGGTCGAGCTGAAGGAGCGCAAGCACCGCATCGAGGACGCCGTCCGCAACGCGAAGGCCGCCGTCGAGGAGGGCATCGTCCCGGGTGGTGGCGTCGCGCTGGTGCAGGCCGGCAAGACCGCCTTCGACAAGCTGGACCTGGCCGGCGACGAGGCGACCGGCGCGCAGATCGTCAAGATCGCGCTGGACGCCCCGCTGCGGCAGATCGCCGTCAACGCCGGCCTCGAGGGTGGCGTCGTCGTCGAGCGGGTCCGCAACCTCGACCCGGGTCACGGCCTCAACGCCGCGACCGGCGAGTACGTCGACCTGCTGGCCGCCGGCATCATCGACCCGGCCAAGGTGACCCGTTCCGCACTGCAGAACGCCGCCTCGATCGCCGCGCTGTTCCTCACCACCGAGGCCGTCGTGGCGGACAAGCCGGAGAAGACCCCGGCCGCCCCGGCTGGCCCGGGTGGCGGGGAGATGGACTTCTGAGTCCAGCCTCACCCAGTACGCCGACAGGGGGCGGGCCGCGTCAGCGGTCCGCCCCCTTCCGCGTCCGCGTCAGGTGGGCAGCGGGCGTTGGTTGCGTCGCTTGTGCGCCCGGCCGTACGGCGGCAGCAGCCGCCTCGGCTCGTCCACCGGTTGCCGGGGCTCCTCCACGGCCGGCTGGTCCGCCGCGTCCTGCTCGGCGTCGCCCACGTCGAGCCGCTCGGTGGGCAGCTCGCCGGTCGGGCGTCGGTCCGTCGCCGGGTCGTCGGTCCGTTCGTTCTCCGTGGTCATGACGGGCCTCCTCTGCCCCTCGAACGGTAGGGGCCGGCCGAAAGACGTGGAGGGCGAACGGCGTTATGCCCCGTTGACGGCTTTTCGGTAGAGGAAGAAGACGCGCTCGATCCGGGCCCCGACCGCGTTCGAGTAGAACGGCACCGGGCCGACCCAACCGATCTGCGCCTCGGTGAGCCCGGCCGCCGCCTGGTCGCGCAGACAGCGGCGCAACAGCACCCCACCGATCCCGGAACCCTCGGCCGCCGGGGCGGTGCCCATCGGCCCGAACCAGCTCGGCCGCGCCGACCCGTACGCGGCGAAGCCGAGGATCTCGCCGTCCCGCTCGGCCAGGTGGGTGCCCGCGTCGGGGCGGCCCACCGAACCGGCCAGCTCACCGTCCCAGACGCCGCCGAACGTGGCGCGGGCGAACGCTTCCAGCGCCGGCAGGTCAGTGGGTACGGCCCGGCGTACCGTCACGCCCCGTTCGGCCAGCCGCCGCTCGGTGGCCTCGGTGGGTCGCAGCGCGGTCGACCCCTCGGTCAGCGCGGCGGTCATGTTCCAGGCGGTCCGGTCCTGCCGGTACCCGAGCCGCAACGCGGCACAGACGGCCGGTGTGTAGCGGACGTCGATGCCCGGCCACGCGTAGTGCGGCGGGTTGCCGGCGAGCAGCACCTCGGACGCGCCGAGTGCGGCCAGCCGGGTCTCCGCGTCGGCCAGCAGCGCCGCGCCGATCCCCTGGCGGCGGTGCGTCGGGGCCACCGCGACCAGGTCGACGTGACCGCGCCGCGGATCGGTCACCGACCGGGACCCGACCAGCACGCCGACCAGCGTGCCGTCGCGGACCGCGCCGAGCAGCAGCACCGGCCGGTCGGCCGCGGCCCGCACCGCCAGCGTGGCCACCACGGCCGGCGCCTCGGCCGCGTCCTCCGGCAGGTCCAGCGACCGCCGGCAGAGCGCGACGACCTCGGGAAGGCGGTCCGGACCCAGCTCGATGATCTCCACGTCCATGGTCGCCGACCCTAGGCCATTCCGGCAGGGTTGTTAACCGTTCCGTGCCGCCCGCACCGCCGCGTACGCGTCGACCAGGCCGGCGCCGACCAGGTCCCGGGTGCCGCCGCAGGTGGTACCGGCCGGGGCGGTGGCCGGTGTGGCGGTCTCGGTGAGGATCCGGCGGGTCCGGGCCAGGTCCCCGACCAGCGCCGGGTTCGCCGACCACATCAGCGCCACCACGCCGGCCACCTGCGGTGTCGCCATCGAGGTGCCGTCCAGGGTGGCGTACCCGCCCCCGGGGAACGCCGACGGCACCGCCGCGCCCGGCGCCACCAGGTCGGGCTTGGGAGCCTCCCCGGTCGGGCCCCGGCTGGAGAACTCGGTGAGCCGGCGCGCCCGGTCGACCGCGCCGACCGTGAGCACGTCCGGGTACGGCGCCGGCGGGTCGACGATCGACCCGCAGTACGGGCCGGTGTTGCCGGCGGCGGCCACCACCAGGATGCCGGCCGCGGCCAGCGCGGCGGTCGCCGGGCGCAACGCCCCCGGATCGCACCCCTCCAGCGGCGGGCAGCCCCACGAGTTGGTCAGCACGTCCGGCGCGCGCTGCGGCCGGCCGTCGGTCAGCGGGTTCCCGCCCGGCGGGAACGGCGCCAGCATGAACTGGAGGCAGTCGAGGTAGCGGGCCGGGCTGCCGAGGTTGCGGTCCAGGTTGACGCAGCCCACCCAGCTCGCCCCGGGCGCCACCCCGATCCCGTCGCGGCCCACCGCGCTGCCGAGCGTGTGGGTGCCGTGACCGCCCCGGTCGGCCGGCGTGCGGCGGTGCTCCCACGGGTCGTACCAGGAGTCGTCGCCGCCCCGGAAACCGGGCGCCAGCGCCGGATGCCGGCCGTCCACCCCGGAGTCGGAGCTGCCCACCACCACGCCGGCGCCGGTCACGCCCAGCTCCGACCAGACCCGGTCCGCCCCGATCAGCGACACGTTCCAGGTGGGACCGGTCGGTGCCGGGGTGTCGCCCCGGGCCGGCGGCGCCGCCGCGGGCAGCGGACGCGGGCGCTGGTCGACGAGCACCCGGGCCACCTCGGGCCGGTCGGACAACCACGCCCGGACGCCCGGACCGCCGTCCGTGGAGATGGCGTTGACCAGGTAGTACGGCGTCGGGTTCAGGCGCAGCCGGGTCAGCGTGCGGCGCAGGTCGCCCTGGGTGCGGTCGGCGGTCGCCACCAGCCGCCGGTAGACCTCGGCGGCCCGCGCGTCCCGCCCCGCCCGGCCCGGCGCACCGGCCGGCAGGCCGCTCAGGTCCGCCTGCTCGCGCAGCACCACCAGCAGCCGCTCGCCGTACAGGCCCGGCTGGCCGGGGACCACGTACACCACCGCCACGGCGGCCAGCAGGGCCACGGCGGCCAGCCCGGCCACCCCCCGCCGGGGCGTGCCGGCACGGCGACGGGCGAGCAGCACGGCGTACCCGACGGCGAGCAGCACCGCGACGGCGAACGCCGTGCCGGTGCCCACCGCGACCCAGAACGGCACGTCCCTGCTGCTGGCCAGCAACAGGGTGATCTCCTCCGGGTCGGTGAAGGCCAGCGGCCCGGCCAGCGCCAGGCCGACCAGCCAACGGGCCGGTGCGGCCCCGGCGGGGCGGCCGGCGTGTCGGGCCGCGGCCTCCAGCGCGCCCAGCACGAAGCCGAGCGGCGGCAGCAGCACCAGGCCCGGCAACTGCGCGCCGGACTGCCCCGCGCCGGCCGCCAGCATCGTCAGCGTGACGCCGGCGACCAGACCGCCGAGCAGCACCAGCTGGACCGGTCGGGGCGTCGGCCCGGCGGCGAACGCGGCCCAGAACCCCGGGCCGAGCAGCACGCCGCCCAGCATGCCGAACGCGGCGGCGGCCAGCCCGGCGAGCAGCGTCTCCAGCGCGCCGCCCAGCGCGCCCACCCACACCCAGGGCAGCAGCATCGCCAGCCCGGCGGCCACCGCCAGCAACGTCACCGCGCCAGGACGCGCGCCCCCGCCGCCGGCCGGCCCGGTCCCGCCGTCCGCCGTCCCGGGGCCGGCCGGCCCGGTGGCCGTCGCCGGGCCGTCCGCCGAGGTCCCGGCATCTGCCGAGGTCCCGGCGTCCGCCGGGGCGGGGCCGGTCGGTCCGGTGGTCGTCGCCGGGCCATGATCGTCAACGTCGACCTGTGGCGCTGCCTGCTCCCCGAGGACCTGCCGGCATTCCTGACCCGAGGGCTGCTCAAGGCCGACCGGATCGAGCTGGTCGCCAGCCACGTCGACGTGGACCAGCGGGC
>NZ_PYPS01000038.1 GCF_003027925.1 Micromonospora sp. RP3T | reverse complement strand
TGGAGGAGGTGACCACCACCCGCCCGGCGGGGGAGCGCCGCAGGTGGGGCTCGGCTGCCTGCACGGTGAGGAAGGGTCCGCGCAGGTTGACCGCGCTGGCCCGGTCCCAGTCCCGGCTGGTCCAGCGAAGCGGCGGCACCTGCGGGACCGGGAGCGTCGGCGGCACCGGGAACGTCGGGAGCGGCCCGCCGGGCACGGGCGGGGGCGCGGCGGGAAGCGGGCGGGCCCGCCCCCTCCGCCAGGGCGCCGGAGACGGGCGCGGTGGCACCGGGAAGCTCCGGGGCGTTCCCGCTGCGGGGCACGGCGGTCGGCCGGTCCGGCTCGCTGGCGGCCCGCCGGCCGGCACCCGGGACCGGTCGGGCGGCGGGGTCGACCGCACCCTCCGGCGAGCGGTGGCCACCGGCGGGCGGGGTCGCCTCGTGGCGGGAGCGTCGTCCACCGCCGGGGGCCGGCGTCGCGCCGGTGGGCTCGTCGTCGGGTCGCGCCCGGCGGCCCGCGCCGGAGACCGGCCGGACCGCGCCCGGATCGTCGGGCGACGCGCGGCGACCGGTGGCGGCGGGCCGGGTACCGGTGTCCAGGCCCGCGGCGTGGGAGCCGGGCGTCTCGAGGCCGTGCCGGCCGAGCGGTGTGGGGGGCGTCGCCGGCCGGGAGGCGCCGCCGTCCCCGGGGGACGGCCATGCCGGACCTTGCTCGGCCGCGGCGCGGTCGGGTCCGGTTCGTCCGGTGGGCGGGCCGGTCGGGGGGGCGACCGGAGGACCGGCCGGCCGGCCGGCGACCGCCGGCTGCCGGCCGGTGGGGCCGTCCGTGCCTCGGCGGTGCGGCGGTCCGTCCGGCCGGGGTGCCTCGGGCACACCGGGCCAGGGCCCCTCCACGGGACGGCGCGGGGTGACCGGCTCGGGGCCGGCGGAACGGGTCGGCGGCGCCACCGGCCCGGACCCGGTCGTGTCGGGACCACGCCGGGCCGCCTGCGCACGGGGACCGGGGCCGCCGGGAGGCGCTGCCGGGCCGGGACGAACGGCGCCCGGAGACAGGTCCGGACCCGGACGGCCGGCACCCGGGGGGCGGTCCGGACCGGAGCGGCCGGGTACCGGCGGTGCCGCGGCGGGACCACCGGGGCCCGGGGGCGCCGCCGCGCCGGAGCGACTCGTCACCGGTGGCATCGTCGCGTCGGTCCGATCGGCTGCACCGGCGCCGGTCGGGTGGGGTCCACCGGGTGCCTGCGGGGCGCGACCCGGCTGGCCGGCTGCCGA
Organism: Micromonospora sp. RP3T; assembly: GCF_003027925.1. Taxonomy (GTDB): domain Bacteria; phylum Actinomycetota; class Actinomycetes; order Mycobacteriales; family Micromonosporaceae; genus Micromonospora. Next base: position 75,116 of record NZ_PYPS01000038.1, on the reverse strand, counting down.
CGCCGGGCCGGGCCGACCGGACGTCGGAGGCGGCGGACCGGGGCGACCGGACGTCGAAGGCGGCGGACCGGGGCGACCGGGCTCGGGAGCCGGCGCGGCGGCACGACCGGGGGCCGGCGGCGAACCGCCAGGACGGCCGGGCGTCGGAGGCTGCGGGCCGGGTCCACCGGTGCCCGACGGCGGTGCGGCCGGACCACCGGGCCCCGGGGCGTACGCGCCCGGTCGTCCCGGTGCGGGAGGCGGGGCCGCCCGGCCGGGTGGCGGAGGCGGCGGAGCCGCCCGGCCGGGTGCCGGAGTTGGCGGAGCCGCCCGGCCGGGGACCGGAGGTCGCGGGGCCGCTCCGCCGGGCGCCGACGGCGCACCGGGGCCGGGGCCGCCGGGACCGGGTGGGGGTGCCGCGCCCGGGCGGGGCGGCCGATCCGGCTCGGGAACGCGGGCGGCACCGGGTCGCGGACCCGGGCCCGGTGGCGTCTCCCCCTCCGGGCCCAGCTCGCCACGCTGCTGCTTGGCGCTACGCAGGTCGTCGATCCAGCCGAACTCCTCGCCGGCGACCGCCTGGTCCGGCTCGGCCTCGGCGGACCGGCCGCGCCCCCACCGGCGCCCCTTGGCCTTCGGATCGCGCCGCTCGTCAGGGCCGTCCGCCGGCCGATCCGGACCACGCGCCATCACTGTTGACCCCCCTCGGTGGCGTCGCCGCCGCCCTCACTCGCCCCGCCGACCTGCTCGGTGCCGCCTGCCCGCACCCCGGACGCGGCGACCGGCGTACCGGCCTCCCCCCGCGTCACCGGTGCGGGCAACCCGCGGACGATCCGGCGCAGCACCGGCAGCCGGGTGGCCACCGCCCGTTCCGCGCCGTGCCCGCTGGGTCGGTAGTAGTCGGTCCCGACGAGGTCGTCGGGAGCGTACTGCTGGGTGACCACCCCCCGGTGGTCGTCGTGCGGGTACCGGTAGCCGGCCCCGTGGCCGAGCCCGCGCGCCCCGGAGTAGTGGGCGTCCCGCAGCCCGCGCGGAACCGACCCGCCGCGACCGGCGCGCACGTCGGCGACGGCGGCCCCGATGGCGGTCGTGGCCGAGTTCGACTTCGGGGCGGTGGCGAGGTGGATGACCGCCTGCGCGAGGTTGAGCTGGGCTTCGGGCAGGCCGACGTACTCCACGGCGTGCGCCGCGGCGGTGGCCACGGTCAGCGCGGTGGGATCGGCCATGCCGACGTCCTCGCTGGCGAAGATCACCATCCGGCGGGCGATGAACCGGGCGTCCTCGCCGGCCACCAGCATCCGGGCCAGCCAGTGCAGTGCCGCGTCCACGTCCGAGCCCCGCATGCTCTTGATGAAGGCGCTCGTCACGTCGTAGTGCGCGTCGCCGTCCCGGTCGTAGCGCACGGCCGCCACGTCGACCGCCTGCTCGGCGACGGCGAGGTCGATCCGCGCCGCGCCGGTGGCGGTCGCGGTGGCCGCCGCCGCCTCCAGCGCGGTGAGCGCCTTGCGCACGTCGCCGCCGGCGAGCCGGACCAGATGGTCCTCCGCGTCCTCGGCCAGGACCAGCGCGCCGCCGAGCCCGCGCTCGTCGGCCACCGCGCGGCGCAGCAGCCCGCGCACGGCGTCGTCGTCGAGCGCCTGGAGGGTGAGCAGCACGCAGCGGGACAGCAGCGGCGAGATGACTGAGAAGTACGGATTCTCCGTGGTCGCCGCGAGCAGCGTGACCGTGCGGTCCTCGACGGCGGCGAGCAGCGAATCCTGCTGGGTCTTGCTGAACCGGTGCACCTCGTCGATGAAGAGCACGGTCGGCGGGCCACCGGAGCGGCGCTGCCGTCGGGCGGTCTCGATGACCGCGCGGACGTCCTTCACGCCGGCGGTCAGCGCGGACATCGCCACGAAGCGCCGGTCGGTGGTGCGGGCCACCAGGTGGGCGATCGTGGTCTTGCCGCTGCCGGGGGGACCCCAGAGGATGACCGACATCGGCGCGGCCCCCTCGACCAGCTGACGCAGCGGTGCGCCGGGGGCGAGCAGATGGTCCTGCCCGATCAGCTCGTCGAGGCCGGCCGGCCGCATCCGGACCGGCAGCGGTGAATCCGCGCGGGTGTCGGTGAAACTGTCGACGCCGCCGGAGGCCGCGGGTGCGCCGGGCGCTCCGGCGGGCTCGCCGAGGGTGAAGAGGGCGTCGGATTCCATCACGGGAACAGTACCGGGCCGGGCCGACGGCGCCGGAATCGCGCCGCCGACCCGACCCCTGTGGTCTTTTCCGGTCAGCCGCGACCCGGCCGCCGGCCCCGGTACCACCGGCCGCCCCCGCCACCGCGCGGGCCGGAGCCGACCCCGGCCAGGTAGAGCGAGAGCAGCAGGAAACCGATCAGCATGAGCGTCGAGGTGCTGAACAGGTCGGGGGCGCCGAGGTCGGTGTTCATGAAGTCGAGAAGCAGCGCGAAGCCGAACACGATGGCCGCGAGAATGGCGAGCATGTCGTTTCCTCCGGTGGGGGTTCCCAGTAGGTCGGCGACGGATGTACCCGATCGGTCTGTTCGTCAATCTCCACCGTGGAGACGGTCGGTGGCGAGCGCCGCGTACCGCGCGGAGTCCCGCCAGACGCCCCGGACGAGCAGGTGGTCGCGGCTCACCCCCTCCGCGTGCAGGCCGGCTTTCTCCAGGACGCGGCGGGACGCGACATGGTCCGGCTGGACGGTCGCCTCCACCCGGTGCAGCCCCACCCCCGCGAACGCGAGGTCCAGCAGCAACCGGGTGATCTCGGTGCCGATCCCGGCGCCCCGGTGCGCGGTCCGCACCGCGTAGCCGACCTCCCCGCGCCGGTGCGCCACCGACGTCACCGTGAGCACCCCCAGGCCGAGCAGGAGGTCACCGTCGACCGCCGCGAGCCGGTACTCCGGGCGTGGTTCCCCGCTGGCGGTCTCCCGCCAGGCCGGTATGGCCTCGCGCACCACCTCCGGGGTCGGGATCTCCTCGTCCAGCACGCCGTCGACCACGGCGGGCTCGGTCAGGAACTCGTGCAGGACGGGGGCGTCCGCGTCGGTCCACTCGCGCAGCGTGCAGCGTGCACCGGGCAGGCGGACCGTACGGACGGAGCGGATGGGGGTCACGGCGGGTCCTCTCGTAGGCTGGCGACATGATCACGGTCGACGAGGTGCTGACCGGGCGGGAGGCGGTGCTCGCCGCGACCGGCCACCACCCGTACGCCCGGCACGCGCTGCGCCGCGACCAGCCCGCGCGGGGGTGGCGACGCGGGGAAACGGTCGGGTGGCTGCTGCCGCCGGGCGAGTGGTCCGCCGGCGGCGCGGTCGGCGCACCCGGCCCGGCGCTGGAGGTGCTCGCCGCCCAGCGGGCGGACGGGACGCTGCGGGCCGGCCAGTCGGTGAACCTGTCCCGGGTCGCGCCGGACGCGCTGGGCGCGTGCCTGCCGGCGGCCCGGTCCAGCGACTGGGACTTCCTCTGGACCACCGGGCCGCCACCGCACCAGCCGGAGCAGGAACGGGTGGTACGGCTCACCGAGGCCGACCACCCCGCGCTGGCGGCGCTCGTCGACGAGGCCTTTCCGAGCACCACGTCCCGGCCGGGCGATCCCGGCGTCGTCGACTGGTACGGCATCCGGGACGGGGACCGCCTGATCGCCTGCGGCGCCGACCGCAGTCGGGGCGACATCGGTTTCCTGGCCGGGCTGACCGTGGCGCCCGGGCATCGCGGTCGAGGGCTGGGCGGGGCGTTGACCGCCGGCATGACGTGCGCCCTGTTCACCCGGTACGACCACGTGGCGCTCGGGGTCTACACCGTCAACGTCGGCGCGCTCCGGCTCTACCGCCGGCTCGGCTTCACCGGCACCGCGCCGCGTACCACGGTCCACCTGGGTTAGGAGCGGCCCGGGGTGGCGGCCCCGGCCGATGGCGCCGACACCGGCACGGCCGCCGGCCCGGGGCCGGCGGGACTTCCGTCGGGGCCGGTCGCCGGAACCGGGCCCGCCAGCGGCCGCGCGGCCCCGGACCGCGCGGCGGCCCGGTTGGCACGCCACGCCGGCAGGTAGAGCGGGGCGGCCACGGCCAGCACCACGGCGCCGACGAGCATCGCGACGCGGACGCTGGTGGCGTCCGCCAGCGCGGTGAGCACCACCGCGCCGAGCGCGCCGGCCGGCTGGGCCATCATGGAGTTCAGCGACAGCACGCTGGTCCGGTACGGTCCGTCGACCTGCCGGTGCAGCAGCCCCATGTGCAGCGGGTTCGACGCGCCGTGCACGGTGTAGCAGGCCAGATAGGCGATCAGCACGCCGACCGGGCCGGCGAGCAGGCCCATGCCGACCACGGTCGCGCCCTGGAGCACCCGCATCAGCGCGGCGGCCGGCGCGGCGCCGAGGCGACGCAGCAGGACCGGGGTGAGCGCGGCACCGGCCGCGTTGGCCAGCCAGGCGGCCGAGCCGGCGGGGCCGAGCAGCGCCGCCGCCCGGTCGGCGCCACCGACCACCTCGGACAGCCGGATCGGCAGCAGCGACTCGAACGTGACCATGCCGAAGCCCCAGAACAGCTCGACGGAGACCAGGGCCAGCAGCACCCGGTTGCGGCGCAGCAGGCCGACGGCCTGACCGACCATCCGGGGCGCCTGCGCCACCGAGGCCCGCACCGTGGCCGGGCCGGACGTGGGGCGCTGCTCCCGCATCAGCGTCAGCAACGCCACGATCGAGACGGCCTGGAGCGCGGCGGCGACCAGCACCGGGCCGGTCAGCGCGCTGACCGGCCCGAGCGGGCCGAGCGCGACCAGCCCGCCGCCGAGCAGCGCGCCGGCGCCGATGGCGACGCCGATGACGGTGCCGGCCCAGCCGAGGCCGCGTTCGTACTCGGCGTCCGGGTCGGCGGCCAGCGTGGCGTCGACGTACCAGGATTCCAGCGGGCCGCTGTCGAGCGCCCGGTAGACGCCCTGCAACGCCCAGACCAGGAAGAACATCCAGAACGAGTCGGCCACCGCCATCAGCGCCAGGGACGCGAGCGCGACCACCCAGGCGGTCAGCAGCACCGGTCTGCGGCCGAGCGCGTCGGCGAATCCGCCGGTGGGCAGCTCCAGCGCCAGCACCACCAGGCCCTGCGCGGTGGCCACCAGGCCGATCTGGGACAGCGACAGCCCGCGCTCCTGCATCAGCAGGATCATCACGGTCATCAGCAGGCCGCTGGGCAGCCAGCGCAGCCCGTGGAGCGTGAGGTAACGGAACCGGACCTGGCGTACGGACAGGGTGCTCACGGCTTCTCCTCGGTGGGCGGTAGGACCGGGCTCAGCGGGAACGCGGCGAGGTAGAGCTGCACCAGCTCGCCGTCGGGGTCGGCGGGGTCGGTCTCGTCCCGGTGCCGTTCGAGGACGGCGAACACCTCCGCCTTGATCGCCTCGAGGCGGGCGGCCGGGATCCGCATGAAGAAGTCGCCCATGCCGAACGCGTCACGCCAGGCCGGCGACCACTCGTGGCGCTGGGCGGCCCACCGTTCGGCGTGCTCGGTGAAGAAGCGGATGTAGTCCGCCTCGATCCACTCGATGGCGGCGCGGGCGTCCGGGTCGTCGTCGTAGTCGCTGGCCTCCCACTGGGTGACGTCGTGCGCGGCCCGCCAGAACCGCTGCCGCCCGGTGCCCAGCTCCGGGTCCTCGACCACCATGCCGACCTCGGCGAGCTGACGCAGGTGGTAGCTGGTCGCGCCGGTGTTGGTGCCGAGCAGCTCGGCGAGCCGGGTGGCGGTGGCCGGCCCGTTCACCCGCAGCGCGCCGACCAGGCGCATCCGCAGCGGGTGGGCCAGCACGCGCACCTGCTGGTGGTCCAGCCGGACCCGGCGCGGCTCGGAACGGGTCTGTTCGCTCTCCATGCAGTGCACAATATCTGTGCACACTTACTGTGCACAAGACTGATGCAAAGAAAGTGTGCATCCGTGCGGACGGTCAGGCGAACAGCTCGGCGACGCCGCGCAGCCGGGTCCGGAGCAGGCCGGTGGCGCGGGCGGAGTCGAGGCGTACCTCGATCGGGCGGTGCAGACCGGCGGCGGCCGTGGTGGTGGTCCGCAGCCCGGCCGGGTCGACGCCGAGCCGGCGGGCCAGCAGCCGCCCGACGTCGGCGCGGCTGACCTCGTCCGGGCCGGCCACGTTCAGCGGGCCGGCCAGATCGGTGGGGAGCAGCTCCAGCACCGCCGCGGCGAGGTCGGTGACGTCGATCGGGCAGCGAATCTCGTCACTGAACAGCGTGGCCCGGCCGGCGAGCGCGTCCCGGCAGCGCCGGAGCTGCTTGCTCCCCTCCCCCAGGATCAGCGAGGTCCGCACCAGCAACGCCCCCGGGTCCACCGCCCGCACCGCCGTCTCGGCCGCCGCCTTGGCCGCCCCGTACGGATACACCGGCGTGGGCGGCTCGTCGTCGGCGTACGGCGCGGGACGCCCGGCGTGCAACGCGTCGCTGGACAGGTGCACCAGCCGCGCGCCCACCTCGGCGGCGGCGGACGCCACGTGGGCCGCCCCGTCGGCGGTGACCGCCCAGTCGTCGACCCGGTACGGGGTGCCGACCACCGCGTCCGGGCGTACCCCGGTCAGCAGCGCGCGCACCGCGGCCCGGTCGGTGACGTCGAGCCGGCGCGACGCGACGCCCGGCACCACGACGGCGGCCGAGTGGTACGTGCCGAGCACGCGGTGCCCGGCGGCGACCGCCTGCCGGCACAGCTCGGCGCCGAGAAAGCCGCTGGCGCCCACCACGAGCAGGTTCACGTGTCCCCCTGGTGACGGAAAAGGCCCGCGTCATCATGACGCGGGCCGTTCCACGGAGCGATGATCAGGTCGGGTCGGCGACCGGCGCGGCCGGGCCGGCGGTGCCGGCGTGCGGCGCGGCGGGCGCCTTCGGCTTGGCGTCGATGCCGGCCTCGGTGCGCTGCTGCCCGGTGATCGGCGTCGGCGCGCCGGTCAGCGGGTCGAAGCCGCCGCGCGTCTTCGGGAACGCGATCACCTCACGGATCGAGTCCGCGCCGGCCAACAGCATGCAGACCCGGTCCCAGCCGAACGCGATGCCGCCGTGCGGCGGGGCGCCGTACTTGAACGCCTCCAGCAGGAAGCCGAACTTGTCCTGCGCCTCCTCGGCGGTGATGCCGAGCAGGTCGAACACCCGCTGCTGCACGTCGCCGCGGTGGATACGGATCGAGCCGCCGCCGATCTCGTTGCCGTTGCAGACGATGTCGTACGCGTACGCCAACGCCCGGTCCGGCGCGGACTCGAAGCGGTCCACCCACTCCGCGTTCGGCGAGGTGAACGGGTGGTGCACGGCGGTCCAGCCACCGTCGTCCGTCTTCTCGAACATCGGCGCGTCGACCACCCAGCAGAACGCCCAGGCGCTCTCGTCGACCAGGCCGCTCCGCTTGGCGATCTCGATCCGGGCCGCGCCGAGCAGCTCCTGGGCCTCGCGGGTCTCCGGGCTCGCGGCGAAGAAGATCGCGTCGCCGGGCTTCGCGCCGACCGCGTCGGCCAGGCCGGACAGGTGCGCCTCGGACAGGTTCTTCGCCACCGGGCCGCGCGCCTCGCCGGTCTCCGCGTCCAGCACCACGTACGCCAGGCCGCGCGCGCCGCGCGCCTTGGCCCAGTCCTGCCAGCCGTCCAGCTCCTTGCGGGTCTGGCTCGCGCCGCCCGGCATGACCACCGCGCCGACGTAGCCACCCGCGTCGATCGCGCCGGCGAACACCCGGAACGCGGTGCCGCGCAGGTAGTCGGTCAGCTCGGTCAGCTCCACGCCGTAGCGCAGGTCCGGCTTGTCGGAACCGTAGCGGGCCATCGCGTCGTGCCAGGTGATCCGCGGGATCGGCCGGGCGATCTCGTGGCCGGCCAGCTCGGACCAGAGCTTCGCCACGATCGCCTCGCCGAGGTCGATCACGTCGTCCTCGGTGACGAAGGACATCTCGATGTCGAGCTGGGTGAACTCCGGCTGCCGGTCGGCGCGGAAGTCCTCGTCGCGGTAGCAGCGGGCGATCTGGTAGTACCGCTCCATGCCGCCGACCATGAGCAGCTGCTTGAACAGCTGCGGCGACTGCGGCAGCGCGTACCAACTGCCCGGCTGGAGGCGCACCGGGACCAGGAAGTCGCGCGCGCCCTCCGGCGTGGAGCGGGTCAGCGTCGGCGTCTCGATCTCCAGGAAGTCCCGCTCGTGCAGCACCGTGCGGGCGAGCTGGTTGGCCTTCGAGCGCAGCCGCATCGCCTTCGCCGGACCGCCGCGACGCAGGTCGAGGTAGCGGTACTTGAGCCGGATGTCGTCGCCGGCCTCGACCTGGTCGTCCACCGGCAGCGGCAGCGGCGCGGCCTCGGAGAGCACCTCCAGCGCGGTGACGGTCACCTCGACCTCGCCGGTCGGCAGGTCCGGGTTCTCGTTGCCCTCGGGCCGGCGGGTCACCTCGCCGACGACCTTGACGCAGAACTCGTTGCGCAGCGCGTGCGCGTCCTCCTCGCGGAACACCACCTGCACGACGCCGGAGGCGTCACGCAGGTCGACGAAGATGACCCCGCCGTGGTCGCGCCGGCGGGCCACCCACCCGGCGAGCGTCACCGTCGAGCCGGCGTCCGCGGCGCGCAGGCTTCCGGCATTGTGGGTACGGATCACGGCTGGCGACTCCTCATCTGGTCCACGACTGCTCTCCGCATTCTGTCAGGGCGGGCCGGCCGGCTCCCCGGCACCCGTCCGGTCAGTCCGGCTCGGCCGGCAGCAGGTGGTTGACCCGGACGTCGTCCTCGGCCAGCGCCCGGGCCCGTTCCTCGACCACCCGGTCCGCGCCGGTGAGCCGGCCGCCGTGCTGACGGAGGTGCTCCTCCCAGGTCGGCACCTGGTACACCTCGACGAAACCGTCGGCCCGCTCCCCGGCCCGGAACAGCCCCCACCGCATCGCGCCGGTACGCCGGCGGGACCGGCCGACCGCGCGCATCGCCTCGACGAACTCGGCCTGCCGCTCGGGGCGGACCGTGTACGAGACGGTGACCAGCACCGGACCGCCCCGCGCCGGCGGCTCCAGCGTCAGGTGCGGCTCGGGCCAGTACACGGCCGGGTCGCGGTCCACGCCCCGGGTCTCCCGCAACGGCCAGAGCAGCACGCTCAGCGCGCCGACCGCCATCAGCGCGGCGGCCACGGTGAGCGCGCCGACCAGGCCGGTGAACTCGCCGAGCGCGCCCCAGGCGACCGCCCCGAGCGCCTGACCGCCGGCGAACACCATCTGGTAGACCGACAGGCCGCGGGCGCGTACCCAGCCGGGCAGGAAGAGCTGCATGGCGGCGTTGACGCTGGACAGCACCGTCATCCAGGCCAGCCCGGCGGGCACCAGCGCGACCACCGCCACCGCCGGTACCGGCACCAGCGCGAGCGCCGCCAGCACCACCGCGTACAGCAGTCCGGCCAGGAGCAGCAGGTGGTTGCTGGAGAGCACCCGGCGGATCCGGGGCAGTACCAGCGCGCCGGCCACCGCGCCGACGCCGAGCGCGCCGAGCAGCACGCCGTAGCCGCCCGCGCCGAGGCCGAGCCGGCGGCTGGCGACCAACGGCAGCAGCGCCCACAACGCGCTGCCGGGCACCACGAACAGGGCCGCGCGCAGCAGGATCCGGCGGACCACCGGCGAGTGCCGCACGTACCGACCGCCGGCGCGCAGAGCCGCGGTGAACCGCTCCGGCGCGGCGTCCTGCGCCCGGCGCGCCGGGCGCCACCGCACCAGCGTCACCGCGAAGATCGCGAACGAGACCGCGTTGACCGCGAAGACCACCGCCACGCCGGCCTGGGCCACCAGTACGCCGGCGACCGCCGGTCCGACCGAACGGGCCAGGTTGACGCTGATCGAGCCGAGCGCGGAGGCGGAGACGAGCTGCGAGCGGGGCACCAGCTCCGGGATCACCGCCTGCCAGGCGGGCAGCGTGAGCGCCTGTCCGACACCGAGGCCGAAGGTGAGCGTGAGCAGCAACGCCGGCGGCATCCGGCCGGCCGCGGTCAGCACGGTGAGCAGCACGCCGACTGCGGCCAGGAAGCACTGCACGGCGATCAGCAGCCGCCGCCTGTCGAACGTGTCGGCGAGCGCGCCGGCCGGCAGCGCCAGCATCAGCACCGGCAGCATGCTGGCGGTCTGCACCAGCGAGACCAGGGTCGCGGCGCCCGGAGCGTCGACCAGCAGCCACTGCGCGCCGACGGTCTGCATCCAGGTGCCGATGTTGCTGGCCAGCACCGCCAGCCAGAGGCTGCGGAACGCGGCCGACCGCAGCGGCGCCCAGGCGGACGGCTGCCGGTCGGGCACGTCGGTCACGTCGGTCGGGGAGGCGTTCACCGGCCGATGCCTACCCGGTCCGGGGCCCGGCACTCCCCCGATCCGCCGACCCGCCGAACCCCGGTGCACACGCCCGGACCCGGTGCACACGGAACGGGCCGCCGGTCACCCGGCGGCCCGTTCGCGCGGAGCGGATCAGAAGACGCTCACGCCGTAGACGCTGAGCGGCTCGGTGACCGGCTGGAAGTAGGTGGTGCCGCCGGAGGAGCAGTTGCCGCTGCCGCCGGAGGTGAGGCCGAGCGCGGTGCTGCCGGAGAAGAGCGAGCCGCCGCTGTCGCCACCCTCGGCGCAGACGTTGGTGCGGATCAGGCCGGAGACGCTGCCCTCGGCGTAGTTGACCGTCGCGTTGGTGGCGGAGACGCTGCCGCTGCGCAGGCCGGTGGTGCTGCCGGAACGACGGACGGACTGGCCGACGTACGCGTTGCCGGCCGAGGTGATGTCCTGGTAGCTGCCGTTGTAGAGGTAGACGTTGCCGGCCGCGTTGGCCGAGTTGCTGTGCCGGACGATGCCGTAGTCGTTACCCGGGAAGCTGGTGCCGGCCCGGGTGCCGAGAACGCTGGTCTGGCCGGAGTTCGAGTACCAGGTCGAGCCCAGGTTGGTGCAGTGCCCGGCGGTCAGGAAGTAGTACGTCGAGCCGCTGCGCACGTTGAAGCCGAGCGAGCAGCGGTAGCCGCCGGTGTAGATGGCCTGGCCGCCGGAGATCCGGGTGGTCAGCGTGCCGGCCTCGGCCTCGATGCGGACCGCGCCACCGGTGCGGGCGGCGGCGGCCTTGACCCGCTCCAGCTTGGCGCCGGTGACGGTGCTGTCGACGGAGACGACGACCTGGTTGGTGGCCGCGTCGGTCCACCAGGCGGTGCCCGGGATCTTGGCGGAGCGCTCCAGCTCGCTGGTGGCGGCCTTGAGCTGGTTGGCGCCGCGGGTGACGAGCTTCGGCACGGCGCCGGCGGCGTGCACCTGGCGGGCGGCGGCGGTGTCGGTAACGGTGACGACCATCTTGCCGCTGGCGTCGGCGTACGTGCCGGCGGCGCGGTCGCCGAGCTTGGCGACGAGGGAGGCGGCGGCGTCGGGCGAGGCGGGCGAGGGGGCGGCCTGAGCGGGTGCGCCGAGGAGCGAGCCGGTGACCAGGGTACCGGCGACGGCGACGGCGGCGGCGCGACGGAGCGTGGACCTCGTGGGTCGCATGTAACAACCTCCGGATGGGGGTGAACGGGCGCTGTCATGGGGAAACGCCCGAGGACAACCCGGGCGACCTGGGGAAACCGTCCGGGCTGCCCAAAGTATTCACACATTTAAGATCGTAAACAAGACATGCGTTTGACCGGATTCGCACCGCCACCGCATGTAACGCCGCGGCAACAACATCGTCACCAGGTGTCAGACCCGACGCGGCCCTGCTCAGCCGCGACGACGCGCGCCCGGGCCGGGGACGGGCACGACGTCCTGCGGCTCGGTCACGTCGTGCCCCTCGGCGCAGCGCAGCGCCGCCCGCACCTCGGCGCCGCAGTCGCGGTGCGTCACGGTCAGCGGCGGGCCCTCCGGGTCGGCCAGGTACCGGTCGCCCCACCCGAGCACCGCCACCAGCACCGGCCACAGGTCCAGCCCCATCCCGGTGAGCCGGTACTCGTGCCGCGGCCGGCTGCCCGGCTCGCGGTACGGCTCCCGCCGCAGCACGCCACGCTCCACCAGCATGGACAGCCGGTTGGTCAGCACCTGACGCGGAATGCCGGTGCGAACCCGCATGTCGTCGAAGCGGCGCACGCCGTTGAACACCTCGCGGAGCACGACCACGGTCCACCGCTCGCCGAGGATCTCCATGGCGCGCGCGATGGTGCAGTTCTCCACCGACCAGTCCAGTGCCGCGGGTCTCATGCCGACCAGGCTAGGTCTGATTGACAGACTCAGCAACGTGCTGCGAGGCTGGGTCCATGAGCCAGACGCAGGAGCGCAGCCGCACGTTCACCTGGTCCGATCCGGTCGCCGGGGCGGCCCACGTCGGCCGGCGCAGCGGCCTTGACCTGTTGCGCGCGATGATCGCCGGCGAGCTGGCCGCGCCGCCGGTCATGCACCTCATCGACATGGCGCGGATGACGGCCGACGAGGGCCGCGTCGTCGTCGAGCTGCTGCCGCAGGAGTTCCACTACAACCCGCTCGGCACGGTGCACGGTGGCGTCCTGTCCACCCTGCTCGACACCGCCGCCGGTTGCGCCGTGCACACCACGCTGCCGGCCGGCGTCGGCTACACCTCGCTCGACCTCAACGTGAAGTTCCTCCGCCCGGTCACCGTGACCAGCGGCATGCTGCGCTGCGAGGGCACCGTGCTGCAACGGGGCCGCCGCACCGCGCTGGCCGAGGCCCGCCTGACCGACCCGGCCGACCGCCTGGTCGCCCACGCCACCTCCACCTGCCTCCTCTTCCCCCTCGAAACCCCCTGACCCTCCCTCCCCCTGCCCCTCCGCTCCCGCGATCTTGCACTTTCGGCCCGCGAGAAGTCCGGATCAGGGCTTTCGCCGGGGCAGCAAGTGCAAGATCGCCGAGGGCGGGGTGGGGGTGGGGGTCAGGGCGTGCGGGCCAGGCGGGCGGCGCGGGCGGCGCGACGCTCCTCGAAGCGGGCCGCCTGGGTCTCCAGCATGTCCAGGTGGGCGGCGATCTGCTCGCGGGCGGCCTCGCCGTCGCCGGTCAGGCCGGTGACCTCGAACAGGTTCCACTGGCGCAGCACCGGCACCACCACCTCGTCGCGGTGCTGGCGCAGGTCGTAGATGCCGGCCAGCGCGATCGCCACCGACTTGCGGGCGAAGCCGTCGATGCCCACGCCCGGCATCTGGAAGTCGGCAAGCACGTCGGCGACCGCCCGCATGGCCTGGTCCGGCGCCAGCTCGAACGCCGCCGCGAGCAGGTTGCGGTAGAAGACCATGTGCAGGTTCTCGTCCGCCGCCACCCGGGACAGCAGCGCCTCGCAGACCGGGTCGCCGGTGGCCCGGCCGGTGTTGCGGTGCGAGATGCGGGTGGCCAGTTCCTGGAACGACACGTACGCCAGCGAGTGCAGCACCTCGTCGTCGTGGACATTGCGGTAACCGGCGGACATGTGCACCATCCGGGCCCGCTCCAGCGCCACCGGGTCGACCGCCCGGCTCACCGTGAGGTAGTCGCGGATCGCGGTGCCGTGCCGCCCCTCCTCCGCGGTCCACCGGTGCACCCAGGTGCCCCACGCGCCGTCCCGCCCGAACAGGCTGGCGATCTCGTGGTGGTAGGAGGGCAGGTTGTCCTCGGTGAGCAGGTTGACGATCAGCGCGGTGCGGGCCGCCTCGGGCAGCGTCGAGTCGGCCTCCGACCACGCCTCGCCGCCGAGCGGACCGTCGAACGTGCGGCCGTCGCTCCACGGCACGTACTCGTGCGGGAACCACTCCTTGGCCAGCGACAGATGCCGGTCGAGGTTCTTCTCCACGACCGGTTCGAGTTCGGTGAGCAGGGCGGTCTGACTGAGCACGGACACGACGTTCTCCCTACGGTGGCGTAACTTACGCCACCGTAGGTCGAATCGTCGTCAGACGCCAGCGCCGCCGACCAGCGGCTTCAGGTCCGCCCGGGGCGGCGTCCACTCGCCCGCCGTCGCGGCCACCTGGTCGCCGGACCGGATGTCCTTCACCTCGTCGCCGTCCGCCCCCGGGAACCAGACGTACGGGATGCCCCGCCGCTCGGCGTACCGGATCTGCTTGCCGAACTTCGCCGCGGACGGCGACACCTCGGTGGGTACGCCCCGGGAGCGCAACGCCGCCGCGACCGCGTCGCTGGCCGCCCGGTCCTCCTCGGCAGTGACCGCGACCAGCACGCACGTCGGCACCGACCGGGACGCGGTCAGCGCCCCGGCGCCGAAGAGCAGGCCGAGCAGCCGGGTCACCCCGATCGAGATGCCCACCCCGGGGAACCGGACGTTGCCGGCGCTGGCCAGGTTGTCGTACCGGCCGCCGGAGCAGATCGAGCCGAACCGTTCGTACCCGATCATCTGGGTCTCGTAGACGGTGCCGGTGTAGTAGTCGAGCCCGCGGGCGATGCGCAGGTCGGCGACGCAGAGGCCGGGTGCGTGCGCGGCGGCGGTCTCCACCACGGCGGTCAGCTCCGCGATGCCCTCGTCGAGCAGCGGGTCGTCGACGCCGAGGGCGCGCACCGCGTCGGCGAACGAGGCGTCCGGCGCGGAGATCTCGGCCAGCGCCAGGGCCGCCTTGGCCTGCGCCTCGCTCGCCCCGGCGGTCTCGGCCAGCAGCTCGGCCACCCGCGCCGGACCGATCTTGTCGAGCTTGTCCACGGCCCGCAGCGCCGCCTCCGGGTCGGTCAGCCCGACGCCCCGGTAGAAGCCCTCGCAGATCTTGCGGTTGTTGACCTGGATGCGCACCGGCGGGATGGGCAGCGACCGCAGCGCGTCGCCGATGACCAGCGGCATCTCGGCCTCGTAGTGCGCCGGCAGCGTGTCCCGGTCGACGATGTCGATGTCGGCCTGGAGGAACTCGCGGTAGCGGCCCTCCTGCGGGCGCTCGCCCCGCCACACCTTCTGGATCTGGTAGCGGCGGAACGGGAACTGGAGCTTGCCGGCGTTCTCCAGCACGTAGCGGGCGAACGGCACGGTCAGGTCGAAGTGCAGGCCGAGCGCGTCGTCACCGGCCGGGCCGTCGACGTCGGCCTGCAACCGGCGCAGCAGGTAGACCTCCTTCGAGGTCTCCCCCTTGCGCAGCAACTGGTCCAGCGGCTCGACCGACCGGGTCTCCAGCGGCGCGAAGCCGTACAACTCGAACGTGGCGCGGATCCGGTCCAGCACGAACTGCTCGATCATCCGCTGCGCCGGCGTCCACTCGGGGAAACCGGACAGGGGCGTGGGCTTGCTCATGGCGTACTCCTTGGGCACCCGCGCGCGGCGCGGGCGAGGGTCTAGAGGCCTCGGGTGGGCGCGGCCGGGCGCGCGGACCCGGACACCTCGGCGAGGTACGGGTTGCTCGCGCGCTCGCGGCCGATGGTGGTCGCGGGGCCGTGGCCGGGCAGGACGACGGTGTCGTCGGCCAGCGGGAGAACCTTCTCCCGGAGGCTGGCCAGCATGCGGGGCATGCTGCCGCCCGGCAGGTCGGTGCGGCCGATCGAGCCGGCGAAGAGCACGTCACCGGAGAGGCAGATCTCGTCGGCCTCCCAGGGCGAGCCGGCGCCGGGCATCCGGAACAGCACCGACCCGCCGGTATGGCCCGGGGCGTGGTCGACGGTGATCTCCAGCCCGGCCAGCGCCAGCGTCGCGCCGTCGGTCAGCTCGGCCACGTCGTCCGGCTCGGCGTACGGCAGCCGCCCGCCGAAGAGCGCGGTGAGGTCCATGGACAGCGCCTTGGACGGGTCGGCCAGCAACTCGCGGTCCTCGGGGTGGACGTAGGCGGCGATGCCGCGCGCGCCACAGACCGGCGCCACCGAGAAGGTGTGGTCGAGGTGGCCGTGGGTGAGCAGCACGGCGGCCGGGTGCAGGCGGTGCTCGGCGAGCACGGCGTCGAGCCGGTCGAGCACCCCGATGCCGGGATCGACCACCACGCACTGCTCCCCCGGCGCGGTCGCCACCACGTAGCAGTTGGTGCCGAAGGCGTCCGCGGGAAAGCCGGCCACGAGCACGTCCGTCCCCTCTCCGTCCGGTCGTCGTCCTCGTTCAGCAGCCTAGTCGTACCGGCGAACGGGTTTCGCCCGCCACCGTGCCGGACGCCTCACGGGCCCCAGTGACAACGCCCGATAAGGCGAGGCCGGACCTCGTACACCACTTTCCCAGTCGGTAGCCGTACACTCTGGCGGGCGTGTGGCGTGGCGCACCCCTACCGAGGACGGCGGGCGGCGCCCGGACGCCGGCGACGATCAGGCAGAGGAAGGGGAGCACCTGTGGCTTCCAGCAGGGACCGGCAGCGCAAACTGGCGCGGGCCAAGCTCGACCGGCAACTCGCCCGGCGGGCCGCGGTCGCGAAGCGCCGCCGGCAGATCCAGGCCGGCGTGGGCGCCGCGGTGGTGCTCGCGCTGATCGTGGCCGGTTCGGCCTGGGCGCTCGGCGCGTTCGACTCCGAGCCGAAGAATCAGGCCGCCGAGGACACCTGCCTCTGGACCCCGCAGGACGCCGCCGCGAACGCCAACCTCAAGGACG
Organism: Micromonospora sp. RP3T; assembly: GCF_003027925.1. Taxonomy (GTDB): domain Bacteria; phylum Actinomycetota; class Actinomycetes; order Mycobacteriales; family Micromonosporaceae; genus Micromonospora. The sequence goes on along the minus strand of NZ_PYPS01000038.1, from coordinate 58,689 downwards.
TCGGCACGCCGGCCACCAGGAACCTGCCGACCTCGGGCACGCGGCCGATGACGGTGACCACCAACCAGGGCGGGCCGATCACCGTCGACCTGGACCTGGCCGCCGCGCCCTGCGGCGGCGCGAGCCTCGCCCACCTGGCGAGCCGGAAGTTCTACGACACCACCAAGTGCCACGAGATCACCACCGAGGGCGCGGTGCGCTGCGGTGACCCCAGCGGCACCGGGATCGGCGGGCCGACCTACTCGTTCTACGACGAGAACGTCCCCACCGCGCCCGAGGCGAGCCCGTCGGCCTCCCCCGCGCCGGGGCAGCCGCCGGCGTACCCGAAGGGCACGGTCGCCCTGGTCGGCAACCCGCCGGGCACCAACGGCAGCCAGTTCCTGATCTTCTTCAAGGACTTCAACCCGGCGAAGCCGGCCTACAGCGTCGTCGGCCGGGTCACCGGCGGGCTGGACGTGGTGGAGAAGATCGGCGCGCTCCCGACCGTGGACAATGGCAGCGGGGCGAAGGTCAAGCCGAAGACGGACGTGGTGATCCAGAGCCTCACCGCCGGCGAGCCGAACGCCGCGCCGGCGAGCAGCCCCAGCGCCGGTTGATCCACCTCGGGTCGGCCCTGACCCACCCTGACTCGACGGCGCGCGACGCCGTCCCCCGATGCACAGCAGGTGAGGAGTGACCGTGACGTCCACCAGAGACCGCCAGCGGGCGGCGGCGCGGGCCCGGCTCGAGCGGGAGATGGCCGAGCGGACCGGCAAGGCCCGCAAGCGCCGGCAGACGCAGGCGATCGCCGGCGCCGCGGCCGTGCTGGTGCTCGTGGTGGCCGGCACCGTCTGGCTGGCCACGTCGCTCGGCGACGACGACGACAAGGAGCAGGCCGGCACCTCGGCCGGCTTCGCCCAGTGCACCTACAACGAGGTGCCCAAGGAGGGCCGGCCGGCGCAGATCAAGGACGTTGGGCTGCCCCCGGCGCAGCAGGCGAGCAAGGGCACCCAGACGATGACGATCGACACCAACCTGGGGCCGATCACCGCGACGCTGGACCGGAGCCTGGTGCCGTGCACCGCCGGCAGCTTCACGCACCTGGCCAGCAAGGGCTTCTTCGACAACACCAAGTGCCACCGGCTGGTCACCGAGGGCATCAAGGTGCTCCAGTGCGGCGACCCGAGCGCGACCGGCAAGGGCTGGCGGGACACCGACGGCACCGGCGGGCCGAGCTACAACCTGGCCGAGGAGAACCTGCCCACCAACAAGCGCCCGCCGTACCCGGAGGGCGTCATCGCGATGGCCAACTCCGGCCAGCCGGGCAGCACCGGCAGCCAGTTCTTCATCGTGTACGGCGACTCCCCGCTCGACCCGAACTACACGGTGCTGGGCACCATCACCGGCGGCATGGACGTGGTGAAGCAGGTCGCCGCGGCCGGTGACGACGGCGCGTTCGCGAAGCAGGCCGGCGGCGGTCACCCGAAGAAGGAGATCGTGATGACCAAGGTGAGCCTGAGCGACATCCAGGGCTGACCCACGTCAGCGACGAAACGCCCGCCGGACCGACCGGCGGGCGTTTCTCGTACGTGCCTGCTCAGGCCCCGGACGTGACCCGGTACGCGTCGAACACGCCGTCGACCTTGCGCACCGCGGCCAGCAGGTGCCCGAGGTGCTTCGGGTCGGCCATCTCGAAGCTGAACCGGCTGACCGCCACCCGGTCCCGGGTGGTGGTGACCGTCGCGGAGAGGATGTTCACCCGCTCCTCGGAGAGCACCCGGGTGACGTCGGCGAGCAGCTTGTGCCGGTCCAGCGCCTCCACCTGGATGGCGACCAGGAACGTGGACGCCGAGGTGAGCTTCCAGCTCACCTCCACCACCCGCTCGGGTTGGGCCCGCAGGTCCTCGGCGTTGGCGCAGTCGTCGCGGTGCACGCTGACCCCGCCGGAGCGGGTGACGAAGCCGAAGACCGAGTCCGGCGGCACCGGCGTGCAGCAGCGGGCCAGCTTGATCCAGACGTCGCTGACGCCGCGCACCACCACGCCCGGGTCGGCGCTGCTCTGCCGGCTGCGCGGCGGCCGGGTGGCGACGGCGGTCTCGGCGATGTCCTCCGCCGCGCCCTCCTCGCCGCCGTAGGACGCCATCAGCTTCTGCACCACCGACTGCGCGGAGACCTGACTGTCGCCGACCGCCGCGTAGAGCGAGGCCACGTCCGCGAGGTGCAGGTCCCGGGCGATCGCCATCAGCGCGTCCGAGGTGAGCATCCGCTGCAACGGCATGCCCTGCTTGCGCATCGCCTTGACGATCGAGTCCTTGCCGGCCTCGATCGCCTCCTCGCGCCGCTCCTTGTTGAAGTACTGGCGGATCTTGGTGCGGGCGCGCGGGCTCTTGACGAAGCCGAGCCAGTCCTGCGTCGGGCCGGCCGTGTCGGACTTCGACGTGAAGATCTCGATCACGTCGCCGTTGGAGAGCGTCGACTCCAGCGGCACCAGCTTGCCGTTGACCCGCGCCCCGATGCACTTGTGCCCGACCTCGGTGTGCACCGCGTACGCGAAGTCGACAGGCGTCGACCCGGTGGGCAGCGGGATGACGTCGCCCTTCGGCGTGAAGACGTACACCTCCTGGCTGGACAGGTCGAACCGCAGCGCGTCCAGGAACTCGCTCGGGTCGGCCGCCTCCCGTTGCCAGTCCAGGAGCTGCCGCAGCCAGGTCATCTCGTCGATGTGCGCCGGCGGGCCGACCACCTGGGTGCCCTTGTGCTCCTTGTACTTCCAGTGCGCGGCGATGCCGAACTCGGCCGTGCGGTGCATCGCGTAGGTGCGGATCTGCATCTCCACCGGCTTGCCGGTGGGCCCGATGACAGTCGTGTGCAACGACTGGTACATGTTGAACTTGGGCATGGCGATGTAGTCCTTGAACCGGCCCGGCACCGGCTGCCAGTTGGCGTGGATGACGCCCAACGCCGCGTAGCAGTCGCGCACCGTGTCGACCAGGATCCGCACACCCACCAGGTCGTAGATGTCGTTGAAGTCGCGCCCCCGCACGATCATCTTCTGGTAGATCGAGTAGAGGTGCTTCGGCCGCCCGGTGGTCTCCGCCTTGATCTTGGCGGCCTTCAGGTCGGTCTGCACCTTCTGCGTCACCTGGCGCAGCAGCGCCTCACGCTGCGGCTGGTGCTCCCCGATCAGCCGGTTGATCTCCTCGAACCGCTTCGGGAACAGCGTGCCGAAGGCCAGATCCTCCAGCTCCCACTTGATGGTGTTCATACCGAGGCGGTGCGCCAGCGGGGCGAGGATCTCCAGCGTCTCCTTGGCCTTCTGCTCCTGCTTGGGGCGAGGCAGGAAGGTCAGCGTCCGCATGTTGTGCAGCCGGTCGGCCAGCTTGATCACCAGGACCCGCGGGTCCTTGGCCATCGCCACGACCATCTTGCGGATGGTCTCCGCCTTGGCCGCGTCGCCCAGCTTGACCTTGTCGAGCTTGGTGACGCCGTCGACGAGCAGCGCGACCTCGCCGCCGAAGTCGGCACGCATCGCATCGAGGGTGTACTCGGTGTCCTCGATCGTGTCGTGCAGCAGCGCCGCCACCAGCGTCGTGGTGTCCATGCCCAGGTTGCCGAGGATCGTCGCCACCGCGAGCGGGTGCGTGATGTACGGGTCGCCGGACTTCCGGTACTGCCCCGAGTGCCACCGGGCGGCGGTGTCGAAGGCGCGCTGCAACAGCCGCGCGTCGGCCTTGGGATGGTTCACCCGGTGCGTCGCGATCAGCGGCTCCAGCACCTCGCTGACCTGGGAGGTCTGCCAAGGCGCGTTGAACCGTGCCAGCCGGGCGCGGACCCGCCGGCCGGTCGGCGCGTTGGACAGCGCGAAGCCGCCGCGGGATGAGGGGTCATCGGGGCCGTCGGTCGGGAACGGCACCACGACCCCACCGCCGTCGGCCGGTGCGTCCGGCGTGCCGTCGGTGGCGTCGATCGCCCCGACCGGTGGGTTGCCGTCGCGCTCGGTCACCGAGCCGTCCGCGTCGCCTGTCGGGTGCACCGTGCCCTCCACCGGAGGGACGACATCGTGGGACACCGGCCTCCTCACCGTTCGCCGGGATGCGCCGGCCGTCCGGCCGACGTCTGATCCAACCGACCCGGGGGCCGGTGTTGTTCCGCTCCGGTCACCGGGGCTCGGCCCCGGCGGCTCCGCCGCCCGCGGACGGTCGCCCGCCCGGTCAGGCAAAGGGCAATGCTACCCGTAGGCAGGACACACCGCCGCTCCCCCGGACGGTCGGTGCCGGCGGGCGGCGCGGGACGAGCACTGTCAAACGGTCAGCAGGGCATGGACCGGACGCGGAGCGAGGCGCTCCCGCCCCTGGAGGAAGCCCAGCTCCAGCAGGACCGTGAAACCGGCGACCGTGCCGCCGGCCCGCTCCACCAGGTCGAGCGTGGCCTCGGCGGTGCCGCCGGTGGCCAGCACGTCGTCCAGCACCAGCACCCGGTGCCCGGCGGTGAACGCGTCCTGGTGCACCTCCAGCGTCGCCTCGCCGTACTCCAGCGCGTACGAGGCCGAGTGGGTGGCGCGGGGCAGCTTGCCGGCCTTGCGTACCGGCACCACGCCGACGCCGGTGGCGTACGCGACGGCGGCGGCCAGCACGAACCCGCGCGCCTCGATGCCGGCGACCACGTCGAAGGACTCCGGACCGTGGTACGCGATGATCCGGTCGATCACCTCACGGAACGCCACGCCGTCGGCGAAGAGCGGCATCAGATCCTTGAACATGACCCCCGGCTTGGGAAAGTCCGGCACGTCCAGCAGCCGGCTGGCGACCAGCCGGGCAGCCTCGGGACCGCTGTCTCCCCGTACGCCGGTGGTGTGCGTCTCCGTCACGATGCGTCCCATGTCCTCTCGAAACGACGACGGCGTCCGTCATGCCGTGGCAACAGCATGACGGACGCCGTCCGGTGGATCTTCTCGGGTCCTGCGGTCAGCGGCGCTTCGCGCCGCCCGGCCGGTTGCCCCCGCCGCCGCTGGGCCGCCCGCCCCGGGCGCCGGTGGGGCGCTTGCCGGTCGGCCGGGAGCCGACCTTGGGGGCGGCGCCGGCCAGCGCCGCGTCCGCCTCGATCGGCTGGTCACCGGTCGACGCGGGGCGCGGGGCGCCCTTCGGCGTGAGCTCGCCCCGGGCGATGGCCGCCCGGCGGGAGAGCACCCGCTTGTGGTGCGCGCTGATCCGCGGGTCCTGGTTCTTCAGCAGCACCAGCAGCGGGGTGGCCAGCAGGATCGAGGTCAGGAACGCCACCGCCATGCCGACGAAGAGCACCAGGCCCAGGTCCTTCAGGGTGCCGGCGCCGAGCAGGCCGGCACCGATGAACAGCAGGCCGCCGACCGGGAGCAGCGCCACCACCGACGTGTTCAGCGAACGCATGAGGCTCTGGTTGAGCGCCAGGTTCGACGCCTCGCCGTAGGTGAGGTTGTTGTTGGCGGTGATGCCCCGCGTGTTCTCCTGCACCTTGTCGAAGACCACCACCACGTCGTAGAGCGCGAAGCCCAGGATGGTGAGGAAGCCGATGATCGTCGACGGGGTGACCTCGAAGCCGACCAGTGAGTAGATGCCGGAGGTGAGGACCAGGTTGGTGAGCAGCGAGATGATCGCGGCGACCGCCATCCGCCACTCGAAGCGCAGCACCAGGTAGATCGACACCACGGCGAGGAAGATCAGCAGGCCGAGGAACGCGCGGGAGGTGACCTGGCTGCCCCAGGCCTCGGAGACCTGGCTGCCGCTGATCTGGTCGGCCTGGATGCCGAACTCCTGCGCCATCGCGGTCTTGGCCGCGTTGGCCTGCTCCGGGGTGAGCTGCCCGGTGCGCATCTCGTAGGTCTCGCCGCCGGCGCCGCCAACCTTCTGCGCGGTGACCACCTCGACGCCGGGGGCCTCCTTGGCCAGCACGTCGTCGACGACAGTCTCGGCCCGGTCGAGCGTGCCGACGCTGGCCGGCACCTGGAACGAGTTGCCGCCGGCGAACTCGATGCCGAGCTTGAACCCGTTGATCGCGAAGCTCAGCACCGCGATCAGCACCAGCGCGCCGGCCACGCCGAACCACAGCTTGCGCTTGCCGACGATGTTGAGATCGGCCTCGCCCCGGTAGAGCCGGGCGGCCAGACCACTCTTAGCCATCTCAGGCCTCCTTGACGCGCGGGTTGCGGGCGGTGCCCGGCTCGGCCGACCGGGCCGGCAGCGCCCGGCCCAGACCGCTGACCCGCGGGGACAGGAACGCCCGGGTGCGGGCGAACATCGTCATGATCGGGTGGCGGAAGAGGAACACGACGACCAGGTCGAGCACGGTCGCCAGGCCGAGCGCGAAGGCGAAGCCCTTCACCGCGCCGACCGACACGATGTAGAGCACCACTGCCGACATCAGCGTGATGGCGTTCGCCGAGATGATCGTCCGGCGGGCCCGGATCCAGGCACGGGGCACCGCGCTGCGCGGGCTGCGGCCCTCGCGGATCTCGTCCTTGAGTCGTTCGAAGTAGATGACGAACGAGTCCGCCGCCACACCGAGTGAGACGATCATGCCGGCGATGCCGGCGAGCGTGAGCGTGAACCCGATCGACCGGCCCAGCACCACCAGCGCGCCGAAGACCAGCAGCGCGGAGAGCACCAGGCTGAGGAAGATGACGGAGCCCAGCAGCCGGTAGTAGAAGAACGAGTAGATGATGACCAGCAGCATGCCGATGCCGGCGGCCAGCAGGCCGGCCCGCAGGTGGCTGTCACCAAGCGTCGCGGTGACGTTCTGGCTCTCCTGCGGCTCGAACGTGACCGGCAGCGCACCGTAGCGGAGCTGGCTGGCCAGCGCGTTCGCCGACTTGTTGTCGAAACTGCCGGTGATCTGCGAGTCGCCGGTGAGCACGCCCTGGATCTCCGGCGAGGAGACGATCTCGTTGTCCAGCACCACGGCGACCCGGCACTTGCCGTCCTGGCCGAGCGCGGTCTGGTCGCAGGCCTGGCCCTCGTTGTTGAACGACTCGCGGGTCAGCGCGGTCCACTTCTCCTGGCCGTCGCCGGTGAAGTTCAGGCTGACCACCCAGGAGCTGGTCTGGTCGAGCTGGGCGGAGGCGTTCTTGACGTCGGTGCCCTCCACCTTGGCCACGTCGAGCAGGTACTTGGCGCCGGACTCGCAGGCCACCGCCTTCTGCTTCGGGTCGTTGATCGAGCCGGCCGGCCGCTTGTCGAGCTGGGCACAGGTGATGGTCGGCACGTTGAACTGCATCTCGACCGGGAGCACCGCGATCTCCTGCGGGGAGAGCGTGCCGAACGGCTTGAACGCGGCGGCCTGCGCCGGATCGGCCGGGGCCTGGAGCCCGGAGGCGGCGGCCCAGGCGGCCGCGCCCACCTTCTGCTCGACGGCCTTGCGCTGCTGCTCGATGCTCTGCGGCACCGGCGCGGCGCTGGCGCTCGGACTCGGCGCGGCGCTCGCCGGGGCCGACGGCGTCGGCGTGGCGCTGGCGCTCGGCGCGGGGGCCATGCCGCCCTGCCCGCCGGCGCTCGGCGACGCGGTGACCTTGGCGCTGGCGCTCGGCTTCGGCGACGCGCTGCCGGACGGCTTCGGCGAGGCGCTGCCCGAGGGCTTGGCGCTGCCGGACGGGGCCGCCGAGGCGCTGGGGCTCGGCGGCGGGGCGGCGGCCGCGCCGCTGCCGTCGGTGGCCTTGAGTACCTTGCGGAAGCGCAGCTCGGCGGCGCTGCCCACGTCGGTCAGGTCACGGTTCTGACCGGGCAGGGAGATGACGATGTTCCGGTTGCCCTCGGTGACCACCTCCGCCTCGGCCACGCCGTAGGCGTTGACCCGGCTCTCGATGATCTGGCGCGCCTCTTCGAGGTTCTCCGAGGTCGGCGGCTTGCCGTCGACCGTGTTGGTGGCCTCGAGCGTCAGCCGGGTGCCGCCGATGAGGTCCAGGCCGAGCCGGGGCTCCAGCCGGTCCTTCCAGCCACCGCTGGCGCCGCCCGAGAAGAACACCAAAAGATAGAGGACGACGAAGATGAACCCGAGCACGGCGAGTTGCCGTCCGGGGCGCATCTGTCCCTGAGGTGGTGCCACGGCTGTCCTGTCTCCCTGTACGGTCGCGCCGCTTCCACGGCGGCGACAACTGTCGGGCCGGGGGTGTCCGCCCGACTGCTCCGGCTGGCCGGCACCGGCGACCGGCACGCAGACCCCGGCGCGACGCGGGGGCGTCGCGCGGGTCCGGCCGCGTGCCGACGACGGACGCCGACCCAACTATCCACTTGTGGGGGTGGTTCCGCTGCCCCGTCCGGGGCGGCCGGTCACTCCTTGACCGGCTCGGCTTCCTCGCTGATGGTCTCGGCCTCGGGCGCCTCGGCCCGCTTGACCACCCGGGCCACGGCGGGACGCGCGTACCGGGTCTGCACGCCGGGGGCGACCTCGAGCAGGACCGTCTCGTCCTCGACCACGGTGACCGTGCCGTGCAGGCCGCCGATGGTGACCACCTCGTCGCCTGGGGCGAGCGCGGACTGCATCTGCTCCGCCTCCCGGCGGCGCTTCTGCTGCGGACGGATCATCATGAAGTACATGACGACGAAGAGCAGAGCGATCATGAGGATCGGCGTCAGACCGCCGGCTCCCCCGCCACTCGCTGCTGCGTAAAGCACGGTGTCGACCTTCCGGTTGGCCCCCGGCGGCCCCGGGGGGCACCGCAGCGGAGGCGGATTCTCACGTCCTGTACAGACCGCGGCGAAGTCTAGTCCCTGCTCCTGAGAAGACCGAATGCGGCACAGATCACGTTAGGATCACGGCCGATCCGTCTGCGTCGAGAACAGATCGGGCCCCGGAGGGGCTTCCATGCCAAATGTACCATTCGGGGGATTGCGCCCCAGGTGCCGCCAGGCAGCCTCGGTCGCCACCCGGCCCCGGGGCGTCCGGGCCAGCAGCCCGGCCCGCACCAGGAACGGCTCGCAGACCTCCTCGACCGTGTCCGGCTGCTCCCCCACCGCCACCGCGAGGGTGGAGACCCCGACCGGGCCGCCCCGGAACGAGTCCACCAGCGCCTTGAGCACCGCCCGGTCGAGCCGGTCCAGGCCGAGCGCGTCCACGTCGTAGACGGTCAGCGCGGACCGGGCGGTCTCCACCGTGACCACGCCGTCGGCGCGGACCTCGGCGTAGTCCCGGACCCGGCGCAGCAGCCGGTTGGCGATCCGCGGCGTGCCCCGGGACCGGCCGGCGATCTCCGCCGCTCCCTCCGGCGTGATCGGCACGCCGAGGATCCGGGCGGATCGGTGCAACAGCGTCTCGAGGTCGGCCGGGGAGTAGAAGTCCAGGTGCGCGACGAAGCCGAACCGGTCGCGCATCGGGCCGGTCAGCAGGCCCGACCGGGTGGTGGCGCCGACCAGCGTGAACGGCTCCACGTCCAGCGGGATGGCGGTCGCGCCGGGCCCCTTGCCCACCACCACGTCGACCCGGAAGTCCTCCATGGCGCTGTAGAGCAGCTCCTCGGCCGGCTTGGCGATCCGGTGGATCTCGTCGATGAACAACACGTCGCCCTCGGCGAGGCTGGTCAGGATCGCGGCCAGGTCACCGGACCGCTCGATCGCCGGCCCGCTGGTCACCCGGATGCCGGCGCCCAGCTCGGCCGCCACGATGTTGGCCAGGCTGGTCTTCCCGAGCCCGGGCGGGCCGGAGAGCAGGATGTGGTCCGGCGGGGAACCGCGCCGCATCGCGCCCTGCAACAGCAGGTCGAGCTGGTCGCGGACCCGGTCCTGGGCGATGAACTCGGCGAGCCGCTTCGGCCGGACGCTGGCCTCCGCGTCCAGCTCCGCGTCGCTGACGTACGCCGAGACCAGGTTCTCGTTGCTCATCGAGTGCGGCCCAGCAGGCGGATGGCCTGCTTGAGCAGGACCGGCACCGGCGGGGTCGCACCGTCGACGGTCTCCGCGACCGCGACCACCGCCTGCTCGGCCTGGGCCGCCGACCAGCCGAGCCCGACCAGCGCCTGACGCACCTGTTCCGGCCAGGCGCCGGCGGTCACCCCGGCCGCGCCGTCCGGGCCGATCGCCACCGGACCGATCCGGTCGCGCAGCTCCAGCACCAGCCGCTCGGCGCCCTTCTTGCCGATCCCCGGCACCCGGGTCAGCGCCGCGGTGTCGGCGTTGGCGATGGCCTTGCGGACCGCGTCCGGGGTGTGCACGGCGAGCACCGCCTGGGCCAGCCGCGGACCGACCCCACTGGCGGTCTGGAGCAGCTCGAACAGCTGCTTGGCGTCGTCGTCGGCGAAGCCGTAGAGGGTGAGCGAGTCCTCCCGGACCACCAGGCTGGTGGCCAGCCGGGCCGGCTGGCCGACCCGCAGGTCGGCGAGCGTGCCGGGGGCGCACTGCACGGCCAGGCCGATGCCGCCCACCTCCACCACCGCGTGATCCGGACCGGTCGCGGTCACGGTGCCGCGCACACTCGCGATCATCGTCGCGCCCCTCCTCGTCGGGCCTGGTCGGCGGCGGCGGCCAGCTTGGACCGGGTGCCGCCCCGCCAGACGTGACAGATGGCCAGCGCCAGCGCGTCGGCGGCGTCGGCCGGTTTCGGCGGCTCGGCCAGCCGCAGCAGACGGGTGACCATGGTGGTCATCTGCTTCTTGTCGGCCTGACCGGAACCGGTCACCGCCGCCTTCACCTCGCTCGGGGTGTAGGTCGTCACCGGCAGCCCGGCCCGCGCGCCGGCGAGCACCGCGATGCCGCTCGCCTGGGCGGTGCCCATCACGGTGCGCACGTTGTGCTGGCTGAACACGCGTTCCACGGCGACCGCGTCCGGTCGGTGCTCGGCGACCAGGTCGGTGAGCGACCGGTCCAGGTGCAGCAGGCGCATCGGCAGGTCGTCCCCGGGATCGGTGTGGACGACGTAGTAGGCGACAAGCGTGCAGGCGCGCCCGGGGAAGCCCTCGACCACGCCGACCCCGCACCGGGTCAGCCCCGGGTCGACGCCCAGCACGCGCACGCCGCCTCCTCCCCGAGCCGTCAGCAGTACGTGTGTTCGACACACCCTACTGGTCGGGTCCGACCAGCGGACGGGCGGACACGCCGGAGGTGGAAGGGGGCGGAACGCACCACACACCGGAGCGGTCGAGTATGTGTCGCCGCCCCATGTGCCCGGGGCCACACGCCTCGTAACTTCTTGCGCCATGACGGCAGAACCCGTGGCGGTCCCCCACGTCGTACACGTCGACCTCTCCGGTCGCCACGCGCTGGTGACCGGTGGTGGCAGCGGCATCGGACGGGCCTGCGCCCTGCGGCTGGCCGCGGCCGGCGCCTCGGTCGTGGTGCTGGACCGCAACGTGGAGGCGGCCAAGGCGGTCGCCGCCGAGGCCGGGGGCCGGGCCGAGGGCATCGACCTGGCCGACCCGCGGGCGGTGGACCGGCTCGACGTGGACGCCGACATCGTGGTGAACAACGCCGGCCTGCAGCACGTCGCGCCGGTGCAGGAGTTCCCGGTCGAGCGGTTCGAGTACATCCAGCGGGTGATGGTCGAGGCGCCGTTCCTGCTGATCCGCCGGGCGCTGCCCCGGATGTACGCGAACGGCTGGGGCCGGATCGTCAACATCTCCTCGGTGCACGGGCTGCGCGCCTCGCCGTTCAAGGCGGCGTACGTCTCGGCGAAGCACGCCCTCGAAGGGCTGTCCAAGGTGGTCGCGCTGGAGGGCGCCGCGCACGGCGTGACGGCCAACTGCATCAACCCGGCGTACGTGCGGACCGCGCTGGTGGAGAGCCAGATCGCCGACCAGGCGGCCAGTCACGGCATCGGCGAGGACGAGGTGATCGAGAAGATCATGCTGGCGCGGGCGGCGATCAAGCGGCTGATCGAGCCGGAGGAGGTGGCGGAGTTGGTGGCGTACCTGTGCGCGCCGCCGGCCGCGTTCCTCACCGGCGCCTCGATCGCCCTCGACGGGGGCTGGACGGCCAACTAGTGGCGCCGCGCACAATGTCGGTCATGTCGTCGCCGGTGGAGTTCCTGGAGCTGCTGGCGCGTGAGGCCGCCGCGGTCGAGTTCGAGGGTCCGCTGGTCGCCGCGCGCGCCGCCGGCCTGCCCGCCGACCGGCTGGCCGAGCTGGAGCAGGCGAAGGTGGTGGCGCTGCGGGTGCGGGCGCTGCTGGAGCGCCGCCGGCGCCGGGAGACCGAGCTGTCCGGCCTGTACGACACCGCCAGCGACCTGGCCGGCCTGCGGGACCTGGACGACGTGCTGCGCGCGATCGTGCACCGGGCCCGGATCCTGCTCGGCACCGACGTGGCGTACATGACGCTCAACGACGACGAGCGCGGCGACACGTACATGCGGGTGACCGACGGGTCGATCTCGGCCCGGTTCCAGCGGCTGCGGCTGGAGATGGGCGACGGGCTGGGCGGTCTGGTGGCGCAGACCGGCACCCCGTACGTCACCTCGAACTACCAGGAGGACGAGCGGTTCCGGCACACCGGGGAGATCGACGGCGGGGTGGGCGAGGAGGGCCTGGTGGCCATCCTGGGCGTGCCGCTGCGGCTGGGCTCCAGCGTGATCGGCGTGCTCTACGCGGCCAACCGCTCGGCGCGCCCGTTCGCCCGGGAGGAGGTGTCGCTGCTGGTCTCGCTGGGGGCACACGCCGCGGTGGCGATCGACACCGCCCGGCTGCTGGCCGAGACGCGGGCCGCGTTGGCGGAGCTGTCGGCGGCGAACGGCACGATCCGGGCGCACAGCAGCTCGGTGGAGCGGGCCGCCGCCGCGCACGACCGGATGACCGCGCTGGTGGTCCGCGGCGGCGGCATGGAGGACGTGGCGGCCGCGGTGACCGAGGTGCTCGGCGGCGCGCTGCTGGCGTTGGACGCCGAGGGGCGGCGGCTGGCCCGGGTCGGCGAGATCGACGAGCCGGACCGGGCGGACATCGTGGAGGCGGTCGCCGCGTCGCGCACCGAGGGGCGAAGCGTACGCCGGGGCCCGCTCTGGTACGCCGCGGTGGTGGCCGGCACCGAGAACCTGGGCGCGCTGGTGCTGCGCCCGGACGACGAGCTGGTCGACGCCGACCAGCGCATCCTGGAGCGGGCCGCGCTGGTGACCGCGTTGCTGCTGCTGTTCCGCCGCACGGTGGCCGAGGCGGAGGGGCGGGTCCGGGGCGAGCTGCTGGACGACCTGATCGCCCGCCCGGTGCGGGACGCCGACGCGCTGCGCGGCCGGGCCCGCCGGATCGGGGTGGACCTGGACGCCCCGCACGTGCTGGTGGCGGTCGGTGACGACGCGTTCGCCGAGACCGGTTCGGCCCGGCAGCGGGTGTTCTCCTGGGCCACCACGTACGCCTCGACGCGGGGCGGGCTGGCCGCGGCGCGGGACGGGCGGGTGGTGCTGATGCTGCCCGGCCGGGACGCCGGCGGCGCGGCCCGCGCGGTGGCGCGGGACCTGTCCCGGGTGACCGCCCGCCCGGTGACCGCCGGGGCGAGCGGGCCGTCGACCGGTCCGGCGTCGCTGGCGGTCGCGTTCGCCGAGGCGGAGCGTTGCCTGACCGCGCTCGGCGCGTTGGGTCGGGCCGGGCAGGGCGCGAGCACCGCGGAGCTGGGCTTCGTCGGGCTGCTGCTCGGGGCGGTCGGCGACGCGGGCGACCGGGACGTGGCCCGGTTCCTCGCCGCCACCGTGGGGCCGGTGGTCGACTACGACGCCCGGCGGGGCACCGCGCTGGTGCGGACGCTGGAGGCGTACTTCGGGGTGGGCGGCAGCCTGGCCCGGGCGGCCGAGCAGCTGCACGTGCACGTCAACACCGTGACCCAGCGGTTGGAGCGGGTCGGGCAGTTGCTCGGCGCCGACTGGCAGAAGCCGGAGCGGGCGCTGGAGGTGCAGCTCGCGCTGCGCCTGCACCGGCTCCGCACCCCCGCCGGCTGACCTCGGCGCGCACCCCGTCCGGCTGACGTCGGCGCGCACCCCCGCCGGCGGGCGCGGCCCGGGCGTCAGCGGGCGCGCAGGCCGTCCAGGACGGCGTCCACGATCCGCTCGGGCAGGATGCGTTCGTCCAGCTCGGTGTGCCAGTGCAGCATGCGCTGGGCGAGCATCGGCGCGGTGAGCAACGCCATCGCCACCTCGATGTCGAGGTCGGCGCGCAGCTCGCCGCCGTCCACCGCACGGCGCAGCACCTCGCGCATCGCCTGCCGCCGGGGCTCGATGATCGCCTCGTAGGCCTGCCGGTGGGCGGAGCTGCGGCTCACCTCGGGCACCAGGCAGGGCATGATCTTGCGGGCCCGGGGGTCGGTGTGTTGGCCCACGGCGCCGACCAGCAGCACCAGGTCGTCCCGGACGGAGCGCCCAGCGGGGCGCGGCGGGACGCCCTTGAGGCGACGCAGCGCGTCCAGCAGCAGCGCCTCCTTGCCCGACCAGCGGCGGTAGATGGTGGCCTTGCCGACCCCGGCGCGCGCGGCGATCGCCTCGATGGAGAGCGCCTCCAGCGTGCTGCCCTCGGCGAGCAGGTCGAGCGCGGCCTCCACGATCGCCTCGTCGGCGCGGGTGCTCCGGGGTCGACCCGGCGATCGCGGAGCACCCGTCGTGGACGTCATGTCAGACATTGTCCACGAACCTACGCGGTCCCGGCCAACTCCGGCTCGGTGGCCGGGGCCGCGTCGGGCACGACGACCGCCCGCCCCGGCATCCACCGCAGCACGATCACGATGCCGAGCGCGGCCACCAGCGCGGAGATGCCGGCGGCCCAGTGCATCGCGGAGACGAAGGAGTCGTTGGCGGCGTCGATCAGCCGGGGCGCGGCCGGGCCGAGCCGGTCGGCGACCGCGTACGCGCCGGAGATCGACTCCCGGGCCGCGTCGCGGATCGGGGCGGGCAGTGCGGCCACCGCGGGGCCGACCTGGTCGCGGTAGACCGCGGAGAGCACCGAGCCGAGCACCGCCACGCCGAGCGCGCCGGCCACCTGGCGGATCGTGTTGCTGACCGCCGAGCCCACGCCGGCCTTCTCCCGGGGCAGCGCCGACATGATCGACTCGGTGGCCGGCGGCATGATGTTGGCCATTCCGGCGCCCTGCACGAAGCCCACCGCCGAGAAGATCCAGATGGGCGTGTCCGCGTCGATGAACACGAAGGCGGCGAGCGCCACCGTGGTGAGCAGCAGCCCGACCGCGGCGACCGCCCGGCCGCCGTAGCGACGGACCATCGCGGCACTGCGCGGCGCGAAGATCAGCTGGGCGGCCGCGAAGGGCAGGAAGAGCAGGCCGCTCTCCAGCGGGCTGTAGCCGCGCACGAGCTGGAGGTAGAACGCGCCGAAGAACATCACGCCCATGGCGGCGAAGAAGACCAGCCCGACCAGCGCCACCGGGGCGGCGAACCGGGGCACCCGGAACAGCCGCACGTCCAGCGACGGGTGGTCACTGCGCAGCTCGTGGGTGACGAACCAGCCGAGCACCGCGAGCCCGCCGACGATCGCGGCCCAGACCTGCGGCCGGCCGAAGCCGTGCTCGCCACCGTCGATGATGCCGTAGGTGAGCGCGACCAGGCCGACCACGGAGAGCAGCACGCCGAGCACGTCCACCCGGCCGGGGGCGGGATCCCGGGACTCGGGGACCAGCATCGCCACCAGCACCACGCCGATCACCACCACCGGCACGTTGATCAGGAAGACCGAGCCCCACCAGAAGTGCTCCAGCAGGGCACCGCCGAGCACCGGGCCGATGGCCACGGCGAGACCGACCGCGCCGGCCCAGACGCCGATCGCGCGGGCGCGCTCGCGCGGGTCGAAGACGTTGGAGATGATCGAGAGCGTCACCGGCATGATGGCGGCGCCGCCGACGCCCATCAGGGCCCGCGCGCCGATGAGCTGCGCCGGGTCCTGCGCGTACGCGGAGAGCAGCGAGGCCAGCCCGAACAGCACCAGCCCGACGATCAGGAAGCGCCGACGGCCGAACCGGTCACCGAGCACGCCGAACGTGAAGAGCAGGCCGGCGAAGACCAGCGTGTAGGAGTTGATCGCCCACTCCAGGTCGCCCTGGCTGGCGCCGAGGCCGTGCACCGGGTCGGCGAGCGTGCGCAGGGCGACGTTGAGGATGGTGTTGTCGAGGACGACCACCAGCAGGCTGATCACCAGCACGCTCAGGATCGCCCACCTCCTCGGGTGTCCGGTGTTTTCGTGCGCTTCCATCTGGGTTCTCCCCCCGGCTCACCCGTGTCCGAATACGATACGGGGCAGACTCGTAACGCTGCCGAGCGTAGGTGAGCGAGTTTCGATACGGAACAGGTCCGTATCGGATGTGTGCCACGTCACGCCGCCGCCCGCCGCCACGCCCGCCGCCACGCCGCCCCACGCGCCTCCTTCACGGAAAGAGTGGCCATCGGGGCCCAGTTGGCCACTCTTTCCGGGAAACAGGGCGCCGGGGGGTCGCGGTCCGGGCGGGGCGGGGCGGGGCGGGGGATCTCAGGCCGGTGGGCCTGCGGTCAGTGCCAGCCGGAGCACCGCGTCCCGCACCGGCAGCAGCCGCCGGGCCTGGGCGAGCCGCCCCGCCCACCGCGCGCCGGTCGCGATCCGCTGGGTGGGCCGGCGGCGACGCCTGTCGTACGCCCGCAGCGCGGCCGGCAGGTCGTCGGCGTCGCGGACGCAGTCGGCCAGCGCTACCGCGTCGATCAGCGCCTGGCAGGCGCCCTGCCCGAGGTCGGGGGTCATGGCGTGGGCGGCGTCGCCGAGCAGCGCCGTCCGGCCGGCCACGTAGGACGGCAGCGGCGTCAGGTCACGGATCTCGTGCCGCAGGACGCCGGCCGGGGTGAGGGCGTCCAGCACCCGGCGCACCGGCGGGTGCCAGTCACCGAAGAGGCGGCGCAGTTCGGCGACGTCGTCCACCGGGGCGGGATGCCCGTGCGGGAGGCGCACCGAGGCGTACCAGTTGGTCCGCCCGTCGCCGATCGGCGTGAGGCCGAACCGGCGGCCCCGCCCCCAGGTCTCACCCCCCTCGGACAGTTCCACGTCGACCACTCCGCGCCAGGCGACCGCGCCGGCGTAGCGCAACGGACAGCGCTGCCCGTGCAGCGCGACGCGGACCACGCTGTTGATCCCGTCCGCGCCGACCACCAGGTCGTACGCGTCGACGAGCGCGCTCGGGTCGACGACCGGCGCGGCGAACCGCAGCGCCGGTCCGGGCAGCGCGCCGGCCAGCACCGCGAGCAGCGCCGGCCGGGTGATGAGGCGGACCGGCTCGCCGTGGCGGCGTTCCAGCCGGTCGACGTCGATGGTGGCGATGCGGCGTCCGTCCGGTCGCCGGATCGATCCGCCGGCCTGTCGGCGGGACCGCCGCCGCACCTCGTCGCCCACGCCGAGCGTGTCCATCGCGCGCATCGCCGTGGGCCAGATGCCGAGGCCGGTCCCGGTCTCCGGCAGTCCGGCGGATCGCTCCAGGACCGTGACCTCCCAGCCGGCGGCGCGTAACCCGATGCCCGCCGCCAGCCCTCCGATGCCGCCACCGACCACCACCGCCCGACCCGCCATGCCGGCCACCGTACTACAGGTGTAGTCGCCTCCACTACACCTGTAGTCTGATCAGGTGACCGATCGCCGGCAGCTCCTGCTCGACGCCGCCATCCGGGTGCTCGGCACCCGAGGTCCGCGGCAGCTCACCCACCGGGCGGTGGACGCCGAGGCGGGCCTGCCCGAGGGCTCCGCGTCCAACCGGTTCCGCACCCGGGAGGCGCTCGTCGACGGCGTCTTCGCCCGGCTGGTCGAGGTGGAGACGCTGGCCTGGCAGCGGCTCGCCGTCGATCTGCCGCCCGGGGACGTCGCCGGTTTCACCCGCGTGCTCGGCCGGCTGATCCGCCGGTTCACCGAGGAGGAGCGGGTGGTCACGCTGGCCCGGTACGCGCTGTTCGTGGAGGCGGCCGTGCGGCCCGAACTGCGGCCCGCCATCGAGGCCGGGCGGGCACGGCTGGCCGGGTGGGGGGTGCCGCTGGTCGCGGCGCTCGGCTCCACCGATCCGGCGAACCACTTCCGGAGCCTACTCGCGCTCGTTGACGGGCTCCTCGGCAACCAGCTCGCCGCCCCCGAGGAGACGTTCGATCCGGAGTCGGCGGTGGCGGCCCTGCTGCACGGCTTCCGCGCCGGCTGAACGCCCGCCGACGGCGCACCCACCGGCGGCGCACCCACCCACGAGGCGCCCGCCAAGCGGGGCGCCCATCTCTACCGGAGGCGTTAAGCGGGGGCCCCGCCTTTCAGGCAGGCGGCGGTGGCCTCGGCGAGGGTGGTGAGGCGGCGCGGGGCGGCGGGACCGGGCGGGAACGGCTCGATCCAACCCGGCCCGGCGGCGAGCAGGCGGACGTCCGGGACGTCCCGACGGAGCCGGACCAGGCGGTACGCCCGACCGGTCACCGGGGTCTGCGACCACACCACCACCACCCGGGGCCGGACCCGGGCCACGGCGCTGGCCAGCGCGGACCAGGGCAGGGCCGAGCCCAGATGCAGGCACCCCCGACCGCGCTCGCGCAGCGCCGCCGCCAGGGCGTGCAACCCCAGACAGTGCGTCTCGTGCTCGGCGCCGGCGAGCAGCACCCCCTCGACCGGCAGCGGTCGGGTCGGTTCCCGACGGAACACGTCCAGCCCGACCCGGACGCCCTCGGACAGGGCGTGCTCGACCGCGATCTCGGCGGCGCTGTGCCCGCGCAGCGCGCCCAGCAGCGGCAGGCAGACCTGCTCCCACAAGGGCGTGACCCCGACCTCGGCGGCGAGGTCGAGCACCAGCCCGGCGACCTGGTTGTCGTCCAGATCCTCGGCGGCGGTGATGAGCCGTTTACGGGCCGACTCGGCGGCCCCGGCCGGCATGTTCTCGGTCAGCAACGGACGTACCCCCGGGTAGCTCTTCTACCTGGGGGTTCGTCCGGGCGGCCCGATCCGGATGCGCCACCGGGAGGTTCATTCGCGCCGGGCGGCTCCCCGACGCCGGGCCAGGTGCGCGACAGTGCCCCAGACGCCCCGCCGGAACAGCAGCACGACCAGCACGAAGATGCCGCCGGTGACCAGCCCGATGGCCTCGAACCCGGAGAACGACAGCCAGTCCTCCAGCCGGACCACCAGGGCCGCGCCGAGCACGCCGCCCCACAGCGTGCCGATGCCGCCGAGCACCACCACGATGACCGCCTTGCCGGACGTGGTCCAGTGCAGCACGTCCAGCGAGACGAACCGGTGACCGACGGCGAACAGCCCGCCGCCGAGCCCGGCGAGGAACCCGGAGAGCACGAACGCGGTCAGCTTGTACCGGTGCACCGGGTAGCCCAGCGCGCGGGCCCGCGCCGGGTTGTCCCGGATGCCGACCAGCACCCGGCCGAACGGCGAGTGCACGATCCGCCACGCCGCGAGCAGCCCGAGGAGCACGATCGGCAGGATCGCGTAGTAGAAGTAGTAGTCGTCGGTGAGATCGGCGCCGAAGAACGCGCGCGGCACGCCCTGGAGACCGTTCTCGCCCTGGGTCACCGAGCGCCACTCGTTGGCCACGTAGTAGACCAGCTGCGCGAACGCCAGCGTGACCATCGCGAAGTAGATCCCGGTGCGCTTCACCGCCAGGTAGCCGATCGGCAGCGCGAGCAGCGCCGCGGCCAGCGCCCCGACCAGCACCGCGGCCGGGAACGGCAGGCCGGCGTGGATCGCGACCAGCCCGGTGACGTACGCCGAGGTGCCCCAGAACGCGGCGTGCCCGAACGACATCAGCCCGGTGAAGCCGAGCAGCAGGTCCACCGAGACGGCGAACAGCGCCCAGCACAGGATGTCCACCGCGACCGCCGGGTAGAGCCCGTTGGGCAGCCAGAGCGCCGCCAGCAGGCCGGCGGCCAGCAACGCGTACCGGACCCAGCCGGGCGCCCGCGCGACGGCGAGCAGCCCGGACCGTGGGGCCGCTTTCTTCACGGGGCTGGTGTCGACAGTGCTGGTCACGCCGAGCCGACCGGGCATGGCCTCACGGCCCTCGCTCCGCTCGGTGCGTTCGCTCATGCCGGAGCCTCCTCTCGGCCGAACAGGCCGGCCGGGCGCCACAGCAGCACGGCGGCCATCACCACGAACACGACGGTCTGCGACACGAGCGGGTAGTCGGACAGGTAAGCCTCGCCCCACGCCTGGATCAGGCCGATGCCGAAGCCGGCGGCGACCGAACCGAAGATCGAGCCGAGCCCGCCGATCACCACCACCGCGAAGACCACGATGATCAGGTCGGCGCCCATCAGCGGGTTGACCGCCCGCATCGGGGCGGCGAGCACCCCGGCCAGCCCGGCGAGCGCGATGCCGAAACCGAAGACCGGGGTGACCCACCTCCCCACGTCGATGCCGAACGCCCGGGTCAGCTCCGGCCGCTCGGTGGCGGCCCGGACCACCATGCCGATCCGGGTCCGCCCGAGCACCCACCAGACCGCCGCGCAGAGCAGCACGGTGAAGCCGAGGATGAACACCCGGTACGTCGGGAAGTCGAAGAGCCCGAAGTCGACGGTCCCGCTCAGCTCGGCGGGCGTGGCGTACGGGCTGGACTGCACGCCGTACCGGGACTTGACCAGGTCCTGCAGGATCAGCGTCAGGCCGAAGGTGAGCAGGAAATTGTAGAGCGGGTCGAGCCGGGTGAGCCGGTGGATCACCGCCCGTTCCAGCGCCATGCCGAGCAGGCCCAGCGCCAGCGGCATGATCACCAACGCGGCCCAGAACGGCACGCCCGCCTCGGCCAGCAGCACGTACGCCCCGAACGCGCCGAGCATGTAGAACGCGCCGTGGGCGAAGTTCACCACTCGGAGCATGCCGAAGATGACCGCGAGCCCGAGCGCGAGCAGGGCGTAGAACGCCCCGCCCACCAGCCCGTTGAACGTGTTCTGCAGGAAGCCGGACATGTCAGAGCTTGCAGTCCGCCGACGGGGCGCGGAACGCCTCGGCCGCCGGGATGGTCTTGAGGATCTTCACGTAGTCCCACGGCTCCTTGACCTCGGCCTGCGGCTTCACCTGGGCCAGGTAGGCGTCGTGGACGACCCGGTGGTCCTCCGCGCGGATCTTGCCGTTGCGCAGGAACAGGTCGTTGATCTCCTTGCCCTCCAGTTCCTTGACCACGGCGTCGGCGTCGTCGGTGCCGGCGGCCTGCACCGCCTCCAGGTACTGCATGGCGGCGGAGTAGTTGGCCGCGTGCGCGAACGACGGCCGGGTCCCCGTCTCGGACTGGAACCGGTCCGCCCACTCCCGGTTCTGCTTGTCGAAGTTCCAGTACCAGGCGTCGGTGTAGGTGGTGCCGGCCAGCGCGGCCGGGGTGAGCGAGTGGATGTCGGTGATGAACATCAGGCCGACGGCCAGCCCGACACCCTTCTCCCGCAGCTTGAACTCGTTGTACTGCTTCACCACGTTGACCAGCTCCGCGCCGGCCTGCATGGTGCCGAGCACCTGCGGCTTCGGGTTCAGCGTCGGCGCCTTGAGCAGGAACGACGAGTAGTCGCCGCTGGTGTTCGGGAACGGCGCGCCGTCCTTGCCCACGACCTGCCCGCCGGCCGCGCCGATGGCGGCGGTGAAGCTCTTCTCCATGTCCTGTCCGAACGCGTAGTTCGGGTAGAGGATGTACCAGTTCTTGCCGACCTGCTCGGTGGTCACCGTGCCGGTGCCGTGCGCCAGCATGTAGGTGTCGTACGCGTAGTGGAACGTGTACTTGTTGCAGCTCTTGCCGGTCAGGTCCGTGGTCGCCGCACCGATGTTGAAGTAGAGCTTCTTCTTCTCCTTGGCCACGTCGGCGACCTTCAGCGCGGCCGACGAGGTCGGCACGTCCAGGATCGCGTCGACGCCCTTGCGGTCGACCATCTCCTGGGCCTTGCTGTTGGCCACGTCCGGCTTGTTCTGGTGGTCGGCGGTCTCCACACTGATGTCCTTGGTGACCGCGTCGTCGCCGTGCTTGGCCTTGAAGTCGGCGATGGCCATCTCCACGGCCTTGACCGAGTTGCGCCCGGACAGCTCCGAGTAGGCCCCCGACTGGTCGTTGAGCACGCCCAGCACGATCTTGTCGCCGGTCAGCTTCGAGTCGCCGCCGGACTGCGGGCCACCCCCGCCGCAGCCGGCCACCAGCAGCGCCGCCGCCGAGGCGGCGGCCACACCCACGCTCCTACGCATGGTCATCCCCTTCATCGCCGCGCGGTCCGCGCGGGTTCGGCCGTCGACTGTCAGATCCCGAGGTACGCCAGCAGCTCGCGTTCCCGCGAGCGCACCTCCGTGTTCTCCATCGCCTCCGCGATCCGGCCCTCGGCCAGCAGGTAGTGCCGGTCGGCGACGCCGGTGGCGAAGTGCAGGTTCTGTTCCACCAGCAGCACGGTCACGCCGTGCCGCTTGGCCTCCCGCAGCAGGTCGCCGACCTGCTGCACGAGCAGCGGCGACAGCCCTTCGGTGGGCTCGTCGCAGAGCAGCAGCCGGGCGCCCATGCGCAGCACCCGGGCCAGCGCGAGCATCTGCTGCTCGCCGCCGGAGAGCATGGTCGCGGCCGAGTCGCGCCGGGCGTGCAGCGCGGGAAACGCCTCGTACACCCGCGCCAGCGGCCACGGGTCCGGGCCGACCCGGGGCGGCAGCGTCAGGTTCTCGGTGACCGTGAGCGTGGCGTACGCGCCCCGGTCGTCGGGGACCCAGCCGAGCCCGGCCCGCGCCCGCTTGTACGCCGGCAGCCGGCTGATGTCCCGCCCGTCGAGGTGCACCGTCCCGCGCTGGCCGGGGTGCAGCCCCATCACGCTCCGCAGCAGCGTGGACTTGCCGGCGCCGTTGCGCCCGACCAGCGTGACCACCTCGCCGGCGGCCACCTCCAGGCTCACCTCGCGCAGCACCTGGGCCTCGCCGTACCAGGCGGACAGGTTCTCAATGCGCAGCATCGCTGGCTCCCAGGTAGGCGGTGATGACCCGCTCGTCGGCGCGGACCTGCTCGTACGGCCCCTCGACCAGTACGGTGCCGGCCTGCAGAACGGTGACCGTGTCGGCGAGCCGGCCCACCACGCTCATGTTGTGCTCGACCATGACCACGGTGCGTCCGGCGCGGACGGTGGCGATCAGCTCGACGGTGCGGTCGACGTCCTCCAGGCCCATCCCGGCGGTCGGCTCGTCGAGCAGCAGCACCTTCGGGTCCAGGGCGAGCGCGATGGCCAGTTCCAGGGCCCGCTTGCGCCCGTACGCGAGCGCCTCGGCCGGTGCCTCGGCGAGGTCGGCGAGACCGACCATGGCCAGCAGCTCGTCGGCGCGCTCCCGGTAGCGGCGCATCAGCTTCGCCGACCGCCAGAACCGCCAGCCCAGCCCGCTGGGCGACTGGAGCGCCAGCTCGACGTGCTCGCGCGCGCCGAGCTGCGGGAAAAGGCTGGTGATCTGGAACGACCGGGCCACGCCGAGCCGGGCCACCCGCTCCGGGGGCAGCCCGGTGACGTCCCGGCCGTCCAGCTCGATCCGGCCGCCGCTGGGCGGCAGGAAGCCGGTGAGCAGGTTGAACAGCGTGGTCTTGCCGGCGCCGTTCGGGCCCACCAGGGCGTGCACGGTGCCCGACGCCACGTCCAGGTCGACGCGATCGACGGCCCGGAAACCCCGGAAGTCCCGGGTCAGCCCACGGGCCGACAGGATCGCTTGCCCGGCCATCGCCTCACCCTCCGCAGGTCCGTCCGCCACGGCCGGGTCGGTGACCGGGGTCACAGGGCCGTCGCGTGCAGGAAACCTACGGGGCGTCGAACGGGTCGAACCATGTCGATGCGCCACACATTCCCCCCGGCCGGCACGGGGCGGACCTCCACAGGCGCCGGGCACTGCCGACCCATCGGCGGCCGTCGACATGTGGCCCGGCCACCGTGACCGGCCCCGACCGGCCCGGCCCGCACCACGACCGGCCCGGCCCGGCGGCCGGCTCACCGGCAGGCGGCGTACTCCGGCAGGTCGAGCCCGTCGGCATGGCTGAAGAACAGCCGGGTGGCGAGCCCGCGCATCGGCCGGGACGCCAGCACCCGCATCGACGCGTCCCGCATCCGGATCGCGGCCCGGCCGGCCGGCAGGAACCCGGCGAGCCCACCGCCGGGGATCTCCTGCCCCTTCGCCACGTGCGCCCGCAGCCGCTCCTCGAACCGCCGGTAACCGGTCCGGTGGTCGCCCCCGGCGGCGGTCAGCTCGCCGGCCAGCAGGTACGCGCCGACCAGCGCGAGGCTGGTGCCCTGCCCGGTCAACGGGGACGGGCACCAGGCCGCGTCGCCGAGCAACCCGACCCGGCCCGCGTGCCACGAGTCCATCCGCACCTGGGCGTACCTGTCGAAGTAGAAGTCGGTGGCGGCGGGCGCGGCGGCCAGCAGCTCGGCCGCGCGCCAGCCCACGTCGGCGAACCGCTCGGCCAGCAGCCGCTGCTGGGCGGCCCGGTCCCGCCGGTCCACGTCGAGCGCGTCGGAGCGGAAGCTGAACAGCGCCGCGGTGCGGCCGTCCCGGGTCGGCCGGACGCCGACCACCCGACCGCCGGGCGCGTTGTGCATCCGGAACCACCCGTCGGCGTCCGACCCCGGGGTGGAGAAGTACGCCAGGTACGCCCCGAGCGGCCGGACGTACGCCGACTCCGGACCGAACGCCAATGCCCGGGTGCGGGAGTGCGAGCCGTCCGCGCCGACCACCAGGTCGACGGTGCGCGGGGCGGAGCGGTCGAAGGTGAGCCGCACCCCGTCGGCGTCCTGCGTCAGCGTCTCGATCGAGTCGTCGAAGACGTACTCGACGTGGTCGCGGGTCGCCTCGTACAGCAGCCGGGCCAGGTCACCGCGCTGGATCTCCAGGTCGGCGACGATCCCCTCCCCGCCGAACGCCGCCACCGGCAGCCGGGCCCGGGTCCGGCCGCGCGCGTCCACGTACGCCATGCCGTGTTCGCGGACGCCGACGGCCCGGACCCGGTCGGTCAGTCCCATCCGGTCGAGCACGGTCCGGGCGGTCCCCCGCACGTCGACCGCCTGCCCGCCGGGACGCAGCCCCGGCGCGCGTTCCACCACTGTCACCGCCCAGCCGTGCCGGGCCAGCCAGAAGGCGAGCGCCGGGCCGGCCACGCCGGCCCCGGAGATGAGCACTGTCGGTTCGTTCATCGGGTCTCCCCTGTTCGCACCCGTCGGTCGGGTCGGACGCTAGGTCCACCCGGCCGGCGGGAGGCGCCGCGACCTAGTACGCCCCCCGCGCACGGGCCCCAGGACCACCACCGCACTAGTACGCTTCGGCGCGGAGGTGCCGGCATGCCAGCGCAGCGCGGACCGCGGCCGCAGCCGCCGTACCAACGGATCGCCACCGAGATCCGGCACCGGATCGAGCGGGGTGAGCTGCGACCGGGCGACCGGGTGCCCTCGGCCCGGCAGCTCACCCGCGAACACGGCATCGCCATCGCCACCGCGACCCGGGTGCTGGCCCGCCTGCGCGACGACGGCCTGGTGCTCACCCGGCCCGGCGCCGGCACGGTGGTGGCCGAGCCCACCGGCCCGGCCCGGCCGGCGCGGTCGCGACCCGAGCCGAGCCGCGACCGGGTGCTCCGGACCGCTGTCGCGCTGGCCGACGCCGGCGGGCTCGGCGCGGTCTCGCTGCGGTCGGTCGCCGCGGAGTTGGGCGTGGCCACGCTGGCGCTGCACCGGCACGTGCGCAGCCGGGACGAGCTGATCCTGGCGATGGTCGACGCGGCGCTGGCCGAGGCGCCGCTGCCGGCGGTCGAGCCGGCCGGCTGGCGGGCCCGGCTGGAGGCGCTGGCCCGGGCGCAGTGGGCGATCTACCGGCGGCACCGCTGGGTACCGCACGTCATCACCATCGCCCGGCCGCAGCCGCTGCCGCACGGCATGGCGCACACCGACCGGGCGCTGCGGGCCACCGCCGGCCTGGGCCTGGACCGCCACGCGCGCTGGCATGTGGCGATCACGCTGATGGCGTACGTGAAGGGCGTCGCGGTCAACCTGGAGGCCGGCGCGCGGGCGGTGCAGGACACCGGGCTCACCGACGAGGAGTGGGTGGACCGGCAGCAGGACACGTTCCACCGGCTGATGACCGGCGGCCGGCTCGCCACCATGGACGCGCTGACCGCCGGCGGCGTCGACCTGGACCTGGAGACGGTCTTCGACTTCGGCCTACGACGGCTGCTCGACGGCGTCGCGGTCCTGGTCGACGGCGGGCTCACTCCGGGAACGTGACCACCCAGCGGGCGCCCTCGCCCCGGGCCAGCCGCTCCAGCGCGGCGGGCGCCTCGGCCAGCGACACCGTGCCGCTGACCAGCGGCGCCAGGTCGAGGTCACCGGCGGCGAGCGCGGCGGCCAGCTCCGGCACCTCCCGGTCCGGGTCGGTCGAGCCGTAGACCGAGGAGCGCAGCGTCCGCGCCGAGTGGAAGATCTCCATCGCGGAGAGGCTGAGCAGGTCGTCCCGGCCGCCCATGCCGACCACGGTGACCGCGCCCCCGCGCCGGGTCGCCCGCCAGGCGGCGCGGATGGTGGCGGCCCGGCCGACGCACTCGAACGCGTGGTCCACCCCGCGCCCGTCGGTGCGGGCCCGGATCTCCCGGCTCAGCGCGTCGTCGGCGGGCAGGAA
Source organism: Micromonospora sp. RP3T (assembly GCF_003027925.1). Lineage (GTDB taxonomy): Bacteria > Actinomycetota > Actinomycetes > Mycobacteriales > Micromonosporaceae > Micromonospora. The sequence goes on along the minus strand of NZ_PYPS01000038.1, from coordinate 32,216 downwards.
GTCGGTCGCGCCGGCGGCCAGGGCCAGCTCCCGTTTCGCCGCCACCACGTCGACGGCGAGGATCGGCGCCGCGCCGGCCCGGCGCGCGGCGGTGAGCACGGCCAGCCCGACGCCGCCCAGCCCGATCACCGCGACCGACTCGCCGGCGGCGACCCGGGCGGTGTTGCGGACCGCGCCGGTGCCGGTGAGCACCGCGCAGCCCAGCAGCGCCGCCTGCGCCGGCGGCAGCCCGGCCGGCACCGGCACGGCCGCCCGCTCCGGCACCACCACCTCCTCGGCGAGCGCGCCGAGCCCGAGCGTGACCTGCACCGGCTCCCCGTCGGCGGTCTCGCCGCGCGGCACCGAGGCGGCGCCGTTCGCGACACAGAGCCAGGGCTCGCCGTGCCGGCAGTGCCAGCAGTCGCGGCAGGCGGGCGCCCAGTTGAGCACCACCGGCGTGCCCACTGGCAACGCGGTGCCCGGCCCGATCTCGACCACCACGCCGGTCGCCTCGTGCCCCAGCACCAGCGGGTACCCGGGCGTCAACGTGCCCTGCACCATGGCCAGATCGGAGTGGCACAGGCCGGCCGCGCGGATCCGGACCCGCAGCTCACCCGGGCCCGGGGCGGGCAGGCGCACCTCCTCGACGGCCGGGGTCGCGCCCCGGCCGCGTACCACGAGCGCCCTCATCGCCGGACCGCCGGCAGCGGGCGCGGGACGGGCGGCGTGGCGACGGGATCCATGGCGTCCTTCGGGGCGGAGATCGACGGTGGGTCCTCGACGCTACCCCCGACTAGTTTGGAGCCGACGCCGACCCGAGGAGGCACCGTGGACTTCGCCCTGTCCGACGAGGAACGCGCGATCCGCGACACCGTCCGCGCGTTCGTCACCCGCGAGGTGATGCCGCTGGAGGCGGAGCTGCTGCGTCGCGAACGCGCCCACCGCCCCGGCCTGGACCGCACCGAGCTGCGCGAACTCCAGCTCAAGGCGAAGACGTTCGGCTTCTGGGGGCTGGCCACTCCGGAGGAGTACGGCGGGATGGCGCTGCCGGCGGTCACGCAGTCGTTGATCTGGACGGAGCTGGGGCGCAGCTTCGTGCCGTTCCGCTTCGGCGGCGAGGCCGACAACATCCTGTTTCACGCCACCGAGGCGCAGAAGCGCGAGTTCCTGCTCCCCACCATCGCCGGCGACCGGATCTCCTGCTTCGCCATCACCGAGCCCGGGGCCGGCTCGGACGCGGCGAACATCAAGCTGCGCGCCCGCCGCGACGGCGACGACTGGATCCTCGACGGCGAGAAGACGTTCATCACAGGCGGCAACGACGCCGACTTCGCCATCGTGGTGGCGGTCACCGACCCGGAGAAGGGTGCCCGGCGCGGCGGCGCGACCGCGTTCCTGGTCGACCGCGCGATGGGCTGGCGGTCGGAGTTCATCCCGACGATGGGCGAGGGCGGCCCCGCCGCGCTGGTCTTCGACGGCGTACGGGTGCCGCACCGCAACATCCTCGGCGAGATCGGTCAGGGCTTCACGCTCGGCATGGAGTGGATCGGCAAGGGCCGCTACACCATCCCCTCGCACGCGATCGGCATCGCCGAGCGGGCTCTCCAGATGGCGATCGACCATGCCAACACCCGGGAGACGTTCGGCGCGCCGATCGCCACCAACCAGGCCATCCAGTGGATGATCGCCGACTCGGAGACCGAACTGGAGGCCGCCCGCTGGCTGATCCTGCGCTCGGCCTGGACCGTCGACCAGGGGCTGGACCCCCGGCACGCCTCCTCGATGGGCAAGCTCTACGGCGCCGGCATGGTCAACCGGGTGGTGGACCGGGTGCTCCAGATCCACGGCGGCATGGGCTACACCCGGGAGCTGCCGATCGAGCGCTGGTACCGGCAGGTGCGCCTGTACCGCATCTTCGAGGGCACCGACGAGATGCAGCGGCTGATCATCGCGCGGGACCTGCTGCGCGGCTACACGAGGATCGGCGGCCACCTGGCCTGAACCGGGGTGTCCGAACCCTGACGGAGAGCAACCGGAGACGCTCGCGACACGTGTCTCCGGCACAACCACCGGCAGGCAGAAGGGACGCTCATGCGCACTCGAATCAGAGCCCTCGCGGCGGCGATGGCCGTCGTCACGTTCGGCACACTCGCCGTTTCGACCGGGCCGGCGTCGGCCAACGTCAGCCAGGGGTACATCGCGGGCTCCGGCACCTGGACCGACGACTGGGGGGACGAGGGTCCCGTCTCCGCGTCGACGCGCTCGCACAGCAACGTCGTCGCCATGTGGCAGATGATCCTGTGGGCCGACGGGTATCTCGCCCGCTCCGGCGTCGACTGCCGGTTCGGGCCGGCCACGACGGCCGCCACCAAGCAGTGGCAGAGCGCCCGAGGTCTCGTCAGCGACGGCGTCGTCGGCTCCAGGACGCTGGCCAAGGCGGCGACCCGCCTCGGCGTCTGGGAGGGCGAGGGGTGGTACTACTACGACGGTGTCGGCAGCAGGCTCGTCCACCTCGGACGCCAGGCGGACGGCAGGTGGGACATGAGCCTCGGTCCCGACCTCGAGTGGCGGTTGCTCTCCTACACGTCCGCGAACTTCAGCATCTGCTCCTGAAGGCGGGCGGGGCGGCCGGCGTCCCACTCCGGGCACGCCGGCCGCCCCGCCCGGTCAGTCGGTCAGCGCCTCCAGTGCCAGGTCCACGTCCGCCTCGGTGGTGTAGAGGTGGAACGAGGCGCGCACCCGACCGGCCCGCACCGCCGCCCGTACCCCGGCCCGGGCCAGCTTCTCCTGCGCGTCCGGCACCTCGACGGTGACGATCGCGCTGTCGCCGGGTGGTCGCCCCAGCCCGGCCAGGAACCGGTTGGCCAGCGCCACGTCGTGGTCGCGCACCGCCACCGGGTCGAGCTCGGCGAGCAGTTCCAGCGCCGGCGCCGCACCGGCGTAGCAGAGCCAGGACGGGGAGATGTCGAACCGGCGGGCGTCGTCGGCCAGCCGCAGCGGCAGGCCGTAGAAGGAGGCGCTCGGGTCGCGGCCGGCGTACCAACCGGCGGCGTCGGCACGCATCCGCTCGCGCAGCGCCGGGGCCAGGTAGGCGAAGGCCGAGCCGCGCGGCGCCATCAACCACTTGTACGCCCCCACCAGCACCGCGTCCGCCCGGTCCGCCGCGAACGGCAGCCATCCGCAGGCCTGGGTGGCGTCGACCACCACCAACGCATCGTGCGCCCGGGCCGCCGCGACGATCTCGTCGTACGGGGCGACCGTGCCGTCGGCGGACTGCACCAGGCTGAACGCCACCAGGTCGGTGTCGGCGTCGATGGCGTCGACCAGACCGTCGAGCGGGACGGTGCGCACCCGCACGCCGCGCTCCTCCTGCACCAACCAGGGGAACAGGATCGAGGTGAACTCGACCTCGGGCACCACCACCGTGGCCCCCGCCGGCAGCGACGCCGCGATCGGCGCCGCCAACTGGGAGACGGCCGCGCCGATGCTCACGTCGGCCGGGTCCACGCCGACCAGCCGGGCGAACGCGGCCCGGGAACGCCCGACCGACTCGTCCCACACCTCGAACGACACCCGGCCGGTCCGCCAGTCGGCGAGCACCTGCTGCATCGCCGTCCACACCGGATCGGGCGGCAACCCGTAGGTGGCGGTGTTCAACCAGCCCGGCTCCGGTTGCCACAACTTCCGTGCCTGCTCCAGCTCCATGTCACCGACGCTAACCACCCCACCCCTCCACCCGACACCGCCAATCCCACCCCCGTGGCCCACCCCTGCCCTCCCTGCCCTTCCCTCCCATCCCTCCCTTCCCCACCCTCCCCTCGCCGATCTTGCGGTTTCGGCCCCTGCGGTGGGTGCTTCGCCCGTTTCGCCGGGGCAGAAAGTGCAAGATCACGCGAGAGGGCGGGGCGGGGTCAGGGGGTGGTGGAGGTGGCGAGGGGGCGGTCGGGGGCCGGTGGGGTTCCGGGGTCGGCGGGGCGGTCGTCGTCCTCGTCGAGCATGCTGGTCTCGTCGAACGGGCGGTCGCCGGAGAGCACGGCGCGGGCCTGGTCCCGGTCGAACTCCCCGGTCCAGGTGCCGACCAGCACGGTCGCCACCGCGTTGCCGGCGAAGTTGGTCAGCGCCCGGGCCTCGGACATGAACCGGTCGATGCCGACGATGAGGCCGACGCCGTCGACCAGGTCCGGCCGGTGCGACTGGAGGCCACCGGCCAGCGTGGCCAGCCCGGCGCCGGTCACGCCGGCCGCGCCCTTGGACGCGATCACCATGAACACCAACAGCGAGATCTGCTCCCCGACCGCGAGCGGCTTGCCCAGCGCGTCGGCCACGAAGAGCGCGGCCATGGTCAGGTAGATCGCGGTGCCGTCGAGGTTGAAGGAGTAGCCGGTGGGGACCGTGATGCCGACGACCGGCCGGCTGACGCCGACGTGCTCCATCTTCGCGATCAGCCGGGGCAGCGCCGACTCCGACGACGAGGTGGACAGGATCAGCAGGAACTCGCGGCCCAGGTAACGCAGCAGCGAGAAGATCGAGATCCGGGCGATCAGGCGCAGCAGCAGGCCGAGCACCACGATCACGAAGATCAGGCAGGTGGCGTAGAAGCCGAGCATGATCTGCGCCAGGCTCTTCAGCGCGTCCACGCCGGTGGCGCCGACCACCGCCGCCATCGCGCCGAACGCGCCGATCGGCGCCAGCCACATGATCATCGCCAGCACCTTGAAGACCAGGCGCTGGAGCACGCCGATCGCCCGCAGCACCGGCTCGCCCCGGCGGCCCATGCCCTGCACCGCGAAGCCGACCAGCAGCGCCACCAGCAGGGTCTGCAACACCTCGCCCTCGGTCAGCGCGGAGACCAGCGTGGTCGGGATGATGCCGAGCAGGAAGTCGACGGTGCCGCCGCCCTCCTCGCCGGCCGCGGACCGGCCCGCGTCGGCCACGTCCGGCCCCAGGTCCAGGCCGGCGCCGGGGTGGATGACGTTGCCGACCACCAGGCCGATGGCCAGCGCCACGGTGGACATGACCAGGAAGTAGCCGAGCGCGAGACCGCCGACCTTGCCCACCTTGGCCGCCTGCCGGACGGAGCCGACCCCGAGCACGATGGTGCAGAAGATGACCGGGCTGATCATCATCTTGATCAGGTTCACGAAGCCGGTGCCGAGCGGTTTCAGCGCCTTGCCGACGTCCGGTGCGAGCAGGCCGACCACGATGCCGGCGACGACGGCGGCGATGACCGCCAGGTAGAGGTACCGGGTCCGGTCCCGGCGGGCCGGCCGGACGTCCTCGGGGGCGGAGGTGGTGGTGTCCATGCCCATACTGTGAGGCAGGTCTCATCGATCCGCACGAGGGGCGGGCAGGTCCGCGAGCACGGTCGCCAGCTCCGCCCGGACCCGGTCCAGCCGCCAGGCGGCCAGTTCGGGCAGGGCGTGCCGCGCCCGCAGTCGCCGCGCCGCCGCCAGCCCGACCAGGTAGCCGCTGCGCGCGGGCAGGTCGCCGCGCAGCGGCGAGTCCCGCGTGCGGAACCAGGCGGCGTGGTGGTCCGGGTCGGTGGCGTCCAGGTCGGCCCGGACCCGGCCCAGGATCTCCGGCCAGCGGCGGCGACACTCGTCCAGCCAGGCCCGGTGGCCGGGGCGGCCGAACCAGAGGTACGCCTCCGGCGGCCGGCCCGGGTCGAGTTCGGCGGTGACCTGGGTGGCCAGCCCTTCGGCGAAGAGTTGGTTCGCCACCCCGTGCTCGGGCCAGCCGCGGATCCCGGCCCACCGGTCGTGCACCACGTGCGCGGCCTCGTGCCGAACCAGCAGCCCGATGTCCTCCGGTGGGCCGAGGCGCTCGACGGCGAGGAAGAGCGCGTAGCGACCGCCCAGGTCGTCGGCCCAGCCGTTGGCCTGGTGCAGCCCGACCAGCACCACGCACTCGACCGGTCCACCCGCGCCGGACCAGCCCAGCGCGCCGGCCGCGTCCGCGACGGCGGCGGGCAGCAGTGCGCGTACCGCCTCGGTGCGGGCGGCCAGGTCGGCGACCCGGTCGCGGAGCCCGGCCACGGCGGCGGTCACGGACGCCGGTTCGGACCAGTCGCCGTCCCGGTCGAGCATCCGGAACACGTCCGGGTGCCGGTCGAGGTAGCCGGACCGCCAGTGCCGCGGCCAGCTGTCGGCCGGCGCGGACCGGCATTCGCGCAGGCAGGCCAGCGCGTCGGGCACGAGATTACGGACGTGCAGCAGATGATCGGGTGGCATCCCTTCGATGCTGCCCGATCACCGGCCGGACCGCTCGGTCAGCTCACGTTGGCCGGGCCCAGGACGCTCTTCAGGTCACCCATCAGCGCGGTGGTCGCGGCGACCCGGAACGGCCCGAGACGCAGCGTGGTGACCTTGCCGCCGTTGAGCAGCTTGACGTGCACCTCGGTGTCGCCGGGGTGCAGCACCAGCGTCTCCTTGAGCCGCTCGACGAGCGGCGGCGTGCAGCGGTGCACCGGGATGGTCAGCGTGACCGGCTTGGTCCCCGGGTTGCTGGTGACGTCCGGCATGGACATGTCCATCGCCATGATCCGGGGGGTGTCGTCGCGGCGGTCCACCCGGCCCTTGACCACCACGATCGCGTCCTCGGCGATGTACTGCCCGATCACCTCGTAGGTGTTGGGGAAGAACAGCGTCTCGACGCCGCCGGCGAGGTCTTCGAGCGTGGCCGAGGCCCAGGCCCGGCCCTGCTTGGTGACCCGGCGCTGCACGCCGGAGAGGATGCCGGCGAGGGTGACCACCGCGCCGTCGGGCACGGTGCCCTCCTCGGACAGCGCGGCGATGGTGGTGTCGGCCGCCGCGCCGAGCACGTGTTCCAGGCCGAACAGCGGGTGGTCGGAGACGTACAGGCCGAGCATCTCGCGCTCGAACGCCAGCTTGTCGCGCTTGTCCCACTCGCTGTCCGCGATGACCGGCATGACCGTGGTGCTGCCGCCGGCGTCCGCGTCGCCGAACCCGGCGCCGAACAGGTCGTACTGGCCGACCGCCTCCTTGCGCTTGACGTCGGCGTACGCGTCGATGGCGTCGGCGTGCACGGCGAGCAGGGCCTTGCGCGGGTGCTTCAACGAGTCGAACGCGCCGGCCTTGATCAGCGATTCGATGGTCTTCTTGTTGCAGGCCACCGCGTCGACCTTGGAGAGGAAGTCGTAGAAGTCGGCGTACTCGCCCTTCTCCTCACGGCACCGCATGATCGAGGCGACCACGTTCGCGCCGACGTTGCGGACCGCGCCGAGGCCGAAGCGGATCTCCTTGCCGACCGGGGTGAACGGGCCGGCGGAGGTGTTCACGTCCGGCGGCAGGACCTGGATCCGCATCCGGCGGCACTCGGACAGGTAGAGCGCCATCTTGTCCTTGTCGTCGCCGACGGAGGTGAGCAGCGCCGCCATGTATTCCGCCGGGTAGTGCGCCTTCAGGTAGGCGGTCCAGTACGACACCAGGCCGTACGCGGCGGAGTGGGCCTTGTTGAACGCGTAGCCGGCGAACGGCACCAGGACGTCCCACACCGCCTGGATGGCGTCGTCGGGGTAGCCGCGCTCGCGGCAGCCGTCCCGGAACGGGACGAACTCCTTGTCCAGGATCTCCTTCTTCTTCTTGCCCATCGCGCGGCGCAGCAGGTCGGCCTGGCCGAGCGTGTAGCCGGCGAGGATCTGCGCGGCGCGCTGCACCTGCTCCTGGTAGACGATCAGGCCGTAGGTGGGGGCGAGGATCTCGCGCAGCGGCTCCTCCAGCGCCGGGTGGATCGGGGTGATCTCCTGGAGGCCGTTCTTGCGCAGCGCGTAGTTGGTGTGCGAGTCCACGCCCATCGGGCCGGGCCGGTAGAGCGCCAGCACGGCGGAGATGTCCTCGAAGTTGTCCGGCTTCATCATCCGCAGCAGCGAGCGCATCGGCCCGCCGTCGAGCTGGAACACGCCCAGCGTGTCGCCGCGGGCGAGCAGCTCGTACGCCGGCTTGTCGTCCAGCGGCAGGCCGAGCAGGTCCAGCTCCTTGCCGTGGTTGAGCTGGATGTTCTTCACCGCGTCGTCGATGATGGTCAGGTTGCGCAGGCCGAGGAAGTCCATCTTCAGCAGCCCGAGCGACTCGCAGGTCGGGTAGTCGAACTGCGTGATGATGACGCCGTCGGCGTCGCGCCGCATCAGCGGGATGTGCTCGATGATCGGCTCGGCGGACATGATGACGCCGGCCGCGTGCACACCGGTCTGCCGGATCAGGCCCTCGATGCCCTTCGCGGTCTCGATGACCTTCTTGACGTCCGGGTCGGTCTCGTAGAGGCCGCGGATCTCACCCGCCTCGGCGTAGCGCGGGTGCTTCGGGTCGAAGATGCCGGAGAGCGGGATGTCCTTGCCCATCACCGCCGGGGGCATGGCCTTGGTGATCCGGTCGCCGACCGCGTACGGGAAGCCGAGGACCCGGGCCGAGTCCTTGATCGCGGCCTTCGCCTTGATCGTGCCGAACGTGGCGATCTGCGCGACCTTGTCCTCACCCCACTTGTCGGTCACGTACTTGATCACCTCGCCGCGCCGACGCTCGTCGAAGTCGATGTCGACATCCGGCATCGAGACGCGCTCGGGGTTGAGGAACCGCTCGAAGATCAGGCCGTGCGGGATCGGGTCCAGGTCGGTGATGCCCAACGCGTACGCGACGAGCGAGCCGGCCGCCGAGCCACGGCCGGGGCCGACCGCGATGCCCTGACTCTTCGCCCACTGGATGAAGTCGGCGACCACGAGGAAGTAGGACGGGAAGCCCATCTGGATGATGACGCCCAGCTCGTACTCGGCCTGGACGACGTGGCCCTCCGGGATGCCGTTCGGGAAGCGGCGCTTGAGCCCGGCGAACGTCTCCTTGCGGAACCAGGACTCCTCGGTCTCGCCGTCCGGGATCGGGAACCGCGGCATCAGGTTGTGGAACGTGAACATGCCGGTCGGGTCGACCTTCTCGGCCACCAGCAGCGTGTTGCGGCAGCCCTGCTGCCACAGCTCGGACGAGTCGACCGCGCGCATCTGGTCGGCGGACTTGACGAAGTAGCCGCCGCCCTCGAAGCGGAACCGGTTGGGGTCGGCGACGTTGCTGCCGGTCTGCACGCAGAGCAGCACGTCGTGCGCCTCGGCCTGCGCCTCGTGCGTGTAGTGCGAGTCGTTGGTGACCACCGGCGGGATGTCGAGCTTGTGGGCGATCTCGGTGAGCCCGTCGCGGACCCGGCGCTCGATGTCGAGGCCGTGGTCCATGATCTCCAGGAAGTAGTTCTCCTTGCCGAAGATGTCCTGGTACGCGGCGGCGACCTTGAGCGCCTCGTCGAACTGGCCGAGCCGCAGCCGGGTCTGCACCGCGCCGGAGGGGCAGCCGGTGGTGGCCATGATGCCCTCGGCGTGCTCGGCGATCAGCTCCATGTCCATCCGGGGCCACTTGACGTAGTGGCCCTCCATCGAGGCGCGGGAGTTGAGCCGGAACATGTTGTGCAGGCCGGTGCGGTTCGCCGCCCACATGGTCATGTGGGTGATGGCGCCGTTGCCGGAGACGTCGTCGCTCTTCTGCTCGGGGCGCCCCCACTTCACCCGCGCCTTGTGGAAGCGCGACTCCGGCGCCACGTACGCCTCGACGCCGAGGATGGGCTTGACGCCGGCGGCCATGGCCTGCTTGTAGAAGTCGTTCGCGCCGTGCATGTTGCCGTGGTCGGTGATCGCCACGGCCGGCATGCCGAGCCGCGCCGCCTCGGCGAACAGGTCCTTGAGGCGGGCCGCACCGTCGAGCATCGAGTACTCGGTGTGTACGTGCAGATGCGCGAACGAATCGCCCATGCGTGGCGCCCCCCGGGTTGTGGATCAAGCTGCGTCGGAGTCGACCGACCCACCCTACCGAGGTGATCTCGGCGGCTCCATTGGCCACGCGGGCGGCGGTGGTGGCCGTCTCTCCGACGACCCAGCAGGTACACCACACGATGCTGTATCCGGTTGCCATAGTGTGTGCCACACAGTATCGTGTGACGCATGGTCAGCGACGAGGTCCTCCGGACCCATCTCCAGGAGCTGCGACGCGGCACGGTCGTGGTGGCCAGCCTGGTCGCCCTGCGCCGCCCCGACTACGGCTACGCCCTGCTGCAACGATTGGCCGCGCACGGCTTCGCGGTCGACGCCAACACGCTCTACCCGCTGCTGCGCCGGCTCGAGGAACAGGGCCTGCTCACCAGCGAGTGGAACACCGAGGAGAGCCGGCCGCGCAAGTTCTACCGCACCAGCGACGACGGCGAGACGGTGCTGGGCCGCCTGCTCGACGACCTGACCGCGGTGCGGACGTCCGTCACCCAGTTGATCGAAGGAGTAGGGCGATGAGTTCCCTGACCGACCGTTACCTGGCGGCCACGCTGCGGACCGTGCCCGCGCCGCGCCGCGCCGAACTCGCCGAGGAGCTGCGCGCCTCCATCGCCGACATGATCGACGACCGGACCGCCGGCGGGCAGGACCACGCCGCCGCCGAACGCGAGGTGCTCACCGAGCTGGGCCGCCCCGAGCAGCTCGCCGCCCGCTACAGCGACCGCACGCTCCAGCTCATCGGCCCGCGCTACTACCTGCTCTGGTGGCGGCTGCTGCGCACCCTGCTCACCTGGATCCCGGCGGCGGTCGGCGTGATCACCGGGCTCGTCACGGCCACCGTCGGCGACGAGCCCGGCCGGGCCATCGGCGCGGCGATCTCGGTCGCGCTCCAGACCGCGGTGCAGGTCGCGTTCTGGGTGACGCTGAGCTTCGCCATCCTGGAGCGCACCCGGGCCCCGCTCGGCCTGCCCGAGTGGACCGTCGACCAGCTCCCCGAGGAGAGCCGCGACCGGCAGATCAGCCAGCCGGACAGCGTGGCCTCGGTCGTCTTCCTGCTCGGCACCGTCGCGGTCCTGGTCGGGCAGCACTTCCAGCGCTGGGCCACCGACGACGGCTCCCGGCTGCCGGTGCTCGACCCGGCACTGTGGAGCTTCTGGCTCCCCGCCCTGATCGTGGTGCTGCTGGCCACCGTCGGCCTGGAGGTCGCGAAGTACCGGGCCGGCCGCTGGACCTGGCCGCTGGTGGCGGTCAACGCGCTGCTCAACCTGGCGTTCGCGGGCCCGGTGGTCTGGCTGCTGCTCACCGACCGGCTGCTCAACCCGGAGCTGATCGAACGGTTCACCTGGCTGCGCGACGGCGGGGCGGACGACGTGGCCCGCGTCGCCGTGGTGGTCACCGTGGTCATCGCGATCTGGGACGTGGCCGACAGCATGATCAAGGCGCGGCGGGCCGCCCGCTGAGACGTGCGACGGCCCGGCGCCGCCCGTCGAGGGCGCGCCGGGCCCTCCGGTACGCGGGCCGTCAGCCCGCCGCCTGCCACTCCCGCGCCAGCAGGGCGTAGACCGCCTCGTCGGTCCACTCGCCCTTGACGAACTCGTTCTCCCGCAGGTGCGCCTCGCGACGCATGCCCAACCGTTCCAGCACCCGGGCCGAGGCGGTGTTGCGGGCGTCCAACCGGCCGACGATCCGGTGCAGGCCCAGCCCCTCGAAGCCCAGCCGCAACAACTCCCGGGCCGCCTCCGTCACGTAGCCGTGGCCGGTGTGGTCGGGATGGGCCACGTAACCGATCTCGCCCTGCCGGTGCTCCGCGCTGGTCCAGGTCAGCAGCACGTCGCCGACGAACACGCCGGTGTCCGCCAGCGTCACGGCCAGGTTGAGCACGTCGCCCGGCGCGCGCAACGCGGTGCGCCGGACCAGCCGGTCGATCGCCGCCCGGGCGGCGGCGTCGTCGTACGGCTGGTGGTAGAGGAACCGGGTGACCTCCGGGCGGCCCCGGTAGTCCCGGACCACGGCGAGGTCGTCGGCGGTGAAGGCACGCAGCACCAGGCGCGCGGTGCGCAACGGCAGATCGGGTACGAGCACCCCGGCAGGCTACGGGCTGCCTGCGCCCCGGTCAGCCCGGTTTCGGTGGGCGTGACGCCGGCGGGTCAGGCGACCGACTTCGTGTGGGAGACGAACGCCTGCCAGGAGCGTGGCGTGAAGGCCAGGACCGGGCCCTGCCGATCCTTGCTGTCCCGAACGGCGACCACACCGGGGAGGTTGTCGGCGACCTCCACACAATTGCCCTGGGCACTGCTCCTGGTGCTCGTGCGCCAGGTCGCTTCCGTCAGATCAATCACGGTGTCTCTCCTTGATCTCCTGCATCAGCTTCCGGGATTCCGCCACGCCCAACGCCTGAGCCGCGAGCGCCTTCCAGACTTCCGCGTACGTCCTCACCTCGTCGATCCGGTCGAGGTAGAGCGCACCCGAGAGACCTTCGTTGTAGACCGTCGTCGGCTCGGCCGACCTCGCGCCCTTCGACGGGAAATCGAGAATGACAAAACCGCCGGAAACCACTATATGAGTGATCGCGCCGCCGAGCGGGAGCACGCGGACGGACACGTTCGGCGCGTCGCTGGCCTGCACGAGTTTGTCGATCTGGGCCCGCATTCCGGGCACGTTCTTGTGCAGAAGCGCCTCCTCGATGATCGCGTCCAGCACGGGCGCTGCGGGTCGCTTCCGGATGAGCAGCCGCTGCCGCTCGATGCGCAGCTCCACCACTTTCGCCGCCTCGTCGTCGGAGACGTTCGGCCGCGTTCTGGCCACCTGAGCCGCGTACTCCGGTGTTTGCAGCAGCCCCGGCACCAACGCGTGCTCGTAGGTGCGTAGTCGGCTGGCCGCCGACTCCAGGCCGACGTACAGCTCGAACCAGCGGGGAATCACATCCCCGTAGGCGTGGTACCACCCCTTGCTCTTGGACTCCCGGGCGAGGCTGACGAGAACCTCCGTCATGTCCGGAGGGGCCTGGTAGAGCCGGCACATCTGGTCCACGTCCAGGGCCCGCATGGGCGTCTGCCCGGCCTCGATGCGGTACATCTTGGCGCGCGACCACTCAAGCTCGGCGGCGGCAGCCTCAAGCCCGATGCCCGCCTCCTCCCGGGTCTGCCGCAGCAGGCGGCCCAGCTCGCGCCTCGGCACCGTCGATCCCGCTTCGTTCATCGGCCCGTCCTCGCTGTCTCATCCTGACGCCTCATCCGGCCTGCCGTGAGACGCCTTCCGCATCAACAACCGTCAGTCGCCCCCTGCGGTGACTGTCTCACGGAGAGTGTTGCAGAAGGCACCGACAGTCCCCGATCGTGACGGCAGGAGACCGGAGGTGGGCATGGGGCGGTGGAAGTGGTTCCAGCGGCAGGACGGACCCGTCGACGTGGTGCAGCGCCCGGCTTACGCGCACCGGGGCGGCGCCTACGGCACGCACGGTCCGGGGGCGTCGACAGACGACCCTCCGACGGACCGGCCCGGGGACGGACGAGCCGGCCACGGCACCGGGCACTCGCGGGGCGCGTCGTGACGGGGGCGGAGCAGCGGTTGCCCGAGCCGCCGTTCGCCGTCGTCCTGGCCGGCTACGTCGTCGACCTGCACCATCGGGACGCGTGTTCCCGGTGCCGGCCGGACGGCGGCTGCGAACGGCTCGCCCGGGCCGGGGAGACGCTGCGGGCGTGGCGGGACCGGAAGCGCGGGTGACGCCGCGCTCCGGGGAGCTGCTGGAGATCAGCCGGGCGGCCTCGGTCCAGTTCGTCCGGCCCATCATGTTCCGCGTCATCAGGACACTGGACTGGACCACGTACGACGGGTGGGCCTGGCTGGAGGGTTACGAACTGGACGCCACCGGCGACGCCGTCGCCCGCCGGACCGTCTTCGTCCGGCCGGCGGGCCTACGCCGCCCGTCGACCACCAGCGATCAACCGAAGCGGCGACGCACCGGTACGGCGTAGTGGCGGTATCCCGGGTCTGGGATACCGCCACTACGCCGTGCTGGAATCGATCATGAAGGCGGTCAGGCGATGCGCTCCTGGCCCAACTGCGGTACGAATCTCGCCGCGGTTTCGAAGTCGGCGTCCTGATGCAGCACGACCAGCTTCAGGCGAATCGCGGTTGCGATCACCAAGTGATCGGCCACCGACAGACCCTCATGGGCACTGTGGGTGGCGAGTTCCTGCCGCACTGCGCGCACCATCTGCCATGCGTCCTTCGGCACGGTAACCCAGGGATACACATCGCGAAGCCCGCGCTCGGCCCGATCGTAGGCCTTGGCGTCGGCGATGGTGAGCGTCTCCACGAGCACCGGGTCGCAGATCGCGATCAAGCCGCGACCGGCCGGCTCGGCCCACTTCGGGTCGACCTGACGGCGGACCATTCGGACCAACGTGCTCGTGTCGACGAGGTATCTCATCGATCCAGCTCGTCGAGTTGGTCGAAGTGGAAACCGCCCTCGTCGGCGATCTCTTGGAGGTCTGCCAGCGCGCGCTGCCGGCGCTCACGACTGGACTCCACGGCCTGCCGGAGCGCTTCGGTCACCGTCTCCTTCTTGGTTGCGGTGCCGAGTGCGGCAGTCGCCTCCTCAAGAAGATCCTCATCAAGGTCGAGCAGAGTCTTCGCCATTGAGATACACCTCCCGGACAAGGATTCGTATATCCACGATGCCGCGCTGATGGACGGCGAAACGCCGGACACCCGGGTCAGGGTGTCCGGCGTTCGGTCGCAGGGGTGCGGGTCAGCCGACCGCGGCCATGACCTCGTCGGAGACGTCGAAGTTGGCGTAGACGTTCTGCACGTCGTCGCAGTCCTCCAGCACGTCGATCAGCTTGAAGATCTTGCGCGCGCCGTCCTCGTCCAGCGGCACGTTCACGCTGGGGATCAGGGAGGACTCGGCCGACTCGTACTCGATGCCGGCGTCCTGCAACGCGGTCCGGACCGCGATCAGGTCACCCGGCTCGGAGATCACCTCGAACGCCTCGTCGAGGTCGTTGACCTCCTCGGCGCCGGCGTCGAGGACCGCCATCATCACGTCGTCCTCGGAGGTGCCGGTCTTCGGCACGATCACCACGCCCTTGCGGGAGAACATGTAGGACACCGAGCCGGCGTCGGCCAGCGAGCCGCCGTTGCGGGTCAGCGCGGTGCGGACCTCGGTGGCGGCGCGGTTGCGGTTGTCGGTCAGGCACTCGATCAGCATCGCCACGCCGTTCGGGCCGTACCCCTCGTACATGATCGTCTGCCAGTCGGCGCCGCCGGCCTCCAGGCCGGAGCCCCGCTTGACCGCGCGGTCGATGTTGTCGTTCGGGACGGAGTTCTTCTTGGCCTTCTGGATGGCGTCGAAGAGCGTCGGGTTACCGGCCGGGTCGCCGCCGCCGGTGCGGGCCGCCACCTCGACGTTCTTGATCAGCTTGGCGAACATCTTGCCGCGCTTGGCGTCGATCACGGCCTTCTTGTGCTTGGTGGTCGCCCACTTTGAGTGGCCGGACATCTGATACCTCCGTCTGTTGACCCACGCCTGCGTCGACTGCTCGCGCCGGCACCCCACCGCCCGGGCGCCGCGAGCCGCAGCACCCCGACGGCTCCGCGTGACGGGCTGGGGCGGTGACGGCCCTGCCGAACCGTCGGCAATCCTACCGAGGTCGCACCCCGGACGTCGCACGCCCGCCGGCCGGACGCGGCAACCGGCCGGAGTGGCCGCCGCGCCGGGCCGATGACGGAGATCCGACAATCATTCGGGTACGCCCCGCCCGATGACCGTGACGCCCCGCGTCGGATGGCGATCGGCTCGCGTATTCGCGTCGACCTGCGTCTTTGGGTCGGCCTACCGGACCCGCTCAACCGAACAGCCATCCGGGCCCGAACGACGAGTCAGTCTCTCCTGCCTTGTCCGGTCCTACGGAGCTGATTGGCATCCCGGCTAGCCTGCGAATCTCCGAAAGCGATGAGCGGAGGAAGCGTGCTCGAGACGTTCGACGAATTCTCCGCCGGAATCGACATGCTGGGGCCGCACGGTGTGGACGCCCTGAATGGTTTCTCCCTCATCGTCGAACTGCCCGCGGCGCGGGACCTCCAAGGGCTGGACGCGTTGCGGCGCGAACTGGGCGCGCGACTCTACCGGGCGGTGGCGGAGGTGCTGGAGGCCAGCGAGCTGCACGAGGTGGACACGCTGCGGCTGGACTGGAGCGACGGCGACGTCGGCGTGGTCTACAAGGAGCCCTCGTTCGGTTTCCGCATCGACATCCGGCGGGACCTGCGGATCACCCTGAGCCGTTCGGGCTCGTCGCTGCGGTTGTTCCACAACTGGTACCGGCTCCTGATGCCGTACCTCCGGGGGCTGGTCTCCCGAATCGCGATCGACCTGTCCGAGGTGCTGCACTCGGACTTCGACCTGCAACCCCTGCGCGCCGCCTACCGCTTCTCGATGATCGTCTACGACTTCATTCCGGTGCACCGGCAGAAACCGGTAAGCAGCCATGAACTGATCGGACCGCTGCTGTCCCGTCGGCCCGACGAGGACGGCCGGTTCCGACCGGTGCCGACCGGTCAGGACGCGGCCAGCTCGCTGCGCACCGGTCGGCTCGACATCAAGATCTCCAATTTCCGGGAGGCCGCCCCCGGCGTGCACCTGCGGGAGGTCTACGACATCCAGGCGCCGGCCAATCAGGGTTACCGGGGCATCTGGCTGGATTTCCACTCCATCGCCGAGACGATCGGCTCGGACAACGCGGAGCCGGGTGCGCGCATCGCGCCCCGTCCGGATTTTCTGCTGGAGAACTACGAGGTGCCGTACCGCGACTTCTTCCGCGACCGGGTGGTGAAGGGTTTCATGGCGGACTTCTTCCGGGAATGGAACTTCTCCTGCGCCGTCGGCTCGATGCCATGAGTCAGGAATCGCTCAACACGCTCCAGGTCGTCGGGTTGGCGGTCACGCTCACCCTGAGTGTCATCGCCCTGATCCTGTCCTGGCAGAACAACCGCGCCACGGCCCGGGAGGCGCGGATCGCCGGCGAACAGCTGGAGGCGTCGGTGGTGCCGGTCGCCATGATTCAGGACTCCCGGCTCACCTGGCGCGGGCAGGAGCTGGTGGTGCTCTCCGTCCGGCTGCGCAACGTCGGCGCCGGCCCGCTGCTCGGCCTGCGGATCGACCAGATCACGCTGGACCGCTCGGCGCTGGAGTTCGTGCCGTTGGGCGAGCCGAAGGCGGACGCGGTGCAACCCATGACGGACATCGAACAGCGGCTGCGGTTCCGCGACCCGCCGCACATCCCCGAGCTGGGCTCGCTGGTGCTCCGGATCCGCTACTTCGACGTGCTCGGCAACGAACACGACAAGCCCCTCAACCTCCGCATCTCAGCCGGATCCGGCAGCGGCACGATGACCGGCTTCACGCCCGCCCACATCACCCGTCGTCGAGCGTGAGGGGATCCCGGTGTCCAAGCTGATCATCGGACGCTTCCTGGCCCGCCACCTCGATCCGGAGTCGAAGTCGAGGAGCCAGTTCGCGCCGCGTCGAGCGAGCGTCACCGACGCGCGGATCCGGCTCGGCCTGCGCGAGGAACACATCATCGCGGACGACGCGCTGGGCCCGGTGGTCGCCTCGGACGACGACAGCCATCTCATGACCATCGCGCCCACCGGCGCCGGTAAGGGCCGCGACGTGATCATCCCGAACCTGCTCAGCTACGAGGGCTCGGTGGTGGTGCTCGATCCGAAGGGGGAGAACTACGACGTCACCCACGCCCACCGGCGCGACGCGCTGGGTCACGAGATCGTGCTGCTCGACCCGTTCGGGGCCAGCAACGGCAGCCGAGCCGACCGCGGCGCCCTGAACCCCTTCGACGTGTTCGCCGAACTGGTTCGGGACAACGAGGACGCCGAGGAGCCGGAGGACTTCGGGCGGCTCCTGTCCGACCTGCTGATGGGGGGCGAGAAGTCGACGGTCGAGCCGTTCTGGGACGAGATGGCCCAGCTCCTGATCGCGGGCCTGACCACCCACCTGATCACCGCGGAGGCGACGGCCGAACCGTCGGGCGCCTCCTCGCTGACCCTCCAGAAGCTGCGCAGTCGGCTGTTCCAGAGCGACCTGGTGACGTATATGGCCGACGCGTTGATCAACGACCGGGACGGCCGGATGCCGGCCGGCACCCGGCAGGAGTTCCAGATGCTGCTCGGCGTCGACCGGGAGAAGACCTTCCCCAGCATCGTGGTCACGGCGGCCCAGCAGCTCGCGCCGTTCAGTTCCCGGCGGACGGTGGAGGCCACCGACCGTACGAGCTTTCCGCTCGCCCACCTGGTGGACCCGGACCGCCGGATCTCGATCTACGTGGTCGTCCCGCCGCACAAGCTCCGAACCCACCAGCGCCTGCTCCGGGCCTGGATCGGCTGCCTGCTCTACTACGTCATGAACAGCCGGACGATCAACCAGTCACGCCTGCTGTTCCTCATCGACGAGGCGGCGCAACTGGGCCGGTTCTCCCTGCTCCAGGACGCGATCACCCTGCTGCGCGGCTACGGGTTGCGCACCTGGACGTTCTGGCAGGACCTGGCGCAGCTCACCAGCATCTACCGGGGCGTCGGCGAAACGATGATCAACAACTCCGGCGTGCTCCAGGTGTTCAGTCCGGCGAACTTCGGCGCCGCCGCCGAGCTGTCCCGACGGCTCGGCGTCAACGTGGGCGAGCTGTTGCAGTTGTCCCCCGGAGAGCAGGTGGTCGCCTTCAAGAGCGAGCAGCCGACCCGGATCCAACGCTTCAACCACCTCACCGACCCGGTGCTCCGGGAGTGGGCCGCACCCAATCCGCGACACCGCTGACCGACGTCGGGTGGGCGCGTCAGGACGCCGCCCGGACCAGGTCCACGAAGAGGCGGTGCAGGCGCAGGTCCCCGGTCAGCTCGGGATGGAACGAGGTGGCCAGCAGGTTTCCCTGCCGGACCGCGACGATCCGGTCGGCGGCCGGGCCGTCGGTGACCCGGCCGAGCACCTCCACGCCCGCGCCGACCCGCTCCACCCAGGGCGCGCGGATGAACACCGCGTGGAACGGCTCGCCGTCGACCCCGGTGATCGTCACCGGGGCCTCGAACGAGTCGACCTGGCGGCCGAACGCGTTGCGCCGCACGGTCATCTCGATGCCGGCGAAGCCACGCTGGTCGGGGCGGCCGTCCAGCACCTCGGCGGCCAGCATGATCATGCCGGCGCAGGAGCCGTAGACCGGCATGCCGCCGGCGATCCGCTTGTCGATCGGCTCGCGCATCTCGAAGATGTCCACCAGCTTGCTGATCGTGGTGGACTCACCGCCGGGCACCACCAGGCCGTCGACCGCGTCCAGCTCGCCCGGCCGGCGGACCGGCCGGGCCTCGGCGCCCGCACCGGCCAGCGCCGCGACATGCTCACGCACGTCGCCCTGCAGGGCCAGCACCCCGATCACGGGTACGCGCACCCGGTCGCTCCTCTCACAGGTGTTAGGCGGGGGCCCCGCCTATACCGAAAACGTTAAGCGGGGGCCCCGCCTTACTCACCAGCCGCGGTCGGCCAGGCGGTGCGGGACGGGGATGTCGTCGACGTTGATGCCGACCATCGCCTCGCCCAGCCCACGGGACACCTTCGCCAGCACGTCCGGGTCGTCGTGGAACGTGGTCGCCTTGACGATGGCGGCGGCCCGCTGGGCGGGGTTGCCGGACTTGAAGATGCCCGAGCCGACGAAGACGCCCTCGGCGCCGAGCTGCATCATCATGGCCGCGTCCGCCGGAGTGGCGATGCCGCCGGCGGTGAACAGCACGACCGGCAGCTTGCCGCGCTCGGCGACCTCCTTGACCAGCTCGTACGGGGCCTGAAGCTCCTTCGCCGCGACGAACAGCTCGTCGGCCGGCAGGTTCTGGAGCCGGCGGATCTCCTGCCGGATCTTCCGCATGTGGGTGGTGGCGTTGGAGACGTCCCCGGTGCCCGCCTCGCCCTTCGAGCGGATCATCGCGGCGCCCTCGGTGATCCGGCGCAGCGCCTCACCCAGGTTGGTCGCGCCGCACACGAACGGCACCGTGAACGCCCACTTGTCGATGTGGTTGGCGTAGTCGGCCGGGGTCAGCACCTCGGACTCGTCGACGTAGTCCACGCCGAGCGCCTGGAGGACCTGCGCCTCGACGAAGTGGCCGATCCGGGCCTTGGCCATCACCGGGATCGAGACGGCGGAGATGATGCCGTCGATCATGTCCGGATCGCTCATCCGGGACACGCCGCCCTGGGCGCGGATGTCCGCCGGCACCCGCTCCAGCGCCATCACGGCCACCGCGCCGGCGTCCTCGGCGATCTTCGCCTGCTCGGGCGTGACCACGTCCATGATCACGCCGCCCTTGAGCATCTCGGCCATGCCCCGCTTCACGCGGGCGGTGCCGACGGTGGGGTCGGTGGTCGGTGCGGTGGGTTCGGACACGGTCATCGCTCCTCGGCAGGCGGTCGGGGTGGCTGCGCGGAAATGCTACGGCCGCCACGACGCCGCTCCGACAGCCAATCGCACCCCTGGTGGCCTGCCCTGTGGCCGCCGTCACGGCCCCGCCCGGCGCCGCCTCAGCCGGTGGTGACGTCCGCGCGCGGGACCACTGTCGGGTCGTCGATGTCGAAGTAGCGGGGCCACTCACGCCCCCGCCCCATCCGGAACAGCCGCACCACCGGACGGCCCCGCGCCGAGCGGGCGTCCCGGACCAGATCGGTGTGCACCTGCCGGGCCAGTGCCAGTCGTCGGCTCGCCGCGATCACCGCGCCGCAGGCCGGGTCGTCCGGGTCCAGCCGCACCGCGCGCAACTGCCGGGTCAGGTCGTTCTCGGCGGCCTCCCGCTCCTCCGGGAGCGCGTCCAGCGCGATCCGGGCGGCGGCGTACAGCTCCACGCCGTACCGCTGCTCGGCCAGGACCGCGGCGGCGGCCGCGCGGCGCAGCAGGTGCGCCTCCAGCGCGCGGGCCGCCGACTCCGCGCGGACCTGGAGCCGCTGCACCCGGCCGGCGGTCCAGATCAGGTACGCCGAGACCAGCCCGAGCACCAGTGCCGTGCCCACCACCCACCACATGCCCGGCATCGTAGTGCTGCCCCTCATCCCGGCCGGCCGGCGTGGGCACCGGTCGACGCGCTCGTCACAGCGGCCCCACCGGCCACCCTGGTCAGCCCAGCCCCGCCCACTCCTGGTCCATGACCCGACCGTCGGTGGCCTCGATCGCCGCTGCGTATACCTCCAGAACCCGGCGGGCAACCACGGGCCAGTCGAAATTCGCCACCACCTGGTCGCCCCGGCCGGTCAGCGCGGCCCGTCCACCCGAGTCGTCGAGCAACTCGGTCAGCGCGGCCCGCAGGCCGGCCGCGTCCCCGGTCGGGAAGAGCCGCCCGGCCCGCCCGCCGTCCAGCACCCGGCGGAACGCGTCCAGGTCGCTGGCGACCACCGTGGTCCCGGCGGCGAGCGCCTCGGTGAGGATCATCCCGAACGACTCCCCGCCGGTGTTCGGTGCGACGTAGAGGTGCACGCTGCGCAGCATGCGCGCCTTGTCCGCCTCGGAGACCAGACCGAGGAACGTGACCCGGTCACGCAGCTCGGCCGGAAACCGGCCGTACAGCTCGTCGGCGTCACCCGGCCCGGCCACCAGCAGGCGCAGCCCCGGACGGTCCGGGGCGAGCGCCACGAACGCGTCCCGCAGGATCGGGAAGCCCTTGCGCGGCTCGGTGAACCGGCCCAGGAAGCCCAGCGTGCCGCCGGCGCCCGGCGCGCACTCCCCCGGCCAGCCGGGCAGCGGCTC
The DNA here is from genome assembly GCF_003027925.1 of Micromonospora sp. RP3T. Lineage (GTDB taxonomy): Bacteria > Actinomycetota > Actinomycetes > Mycobacteriales > Micromonosporaceae > Micromonospora. Next base: position 10,637 of record NZ_PYPS01000038.1, on the reverse strand, counting down.
GACGCCGGCGAACTTCGCCACCGCCACGCCGTTCGGGATCTCCACCGCGCCGCCGTCCATGTGCTCGACCTGCACCTTGCGGGCGAGCGCGCTGACCGCGATCCGGGCGGTGATCCGTTCCAGCAGGATCTGGAGCACGCCCTGCGCCGCGGAGAGCACCCGGGACCGGGTCATCGCGGTGTGGAACGTGGCCACCACCGGGCCCCGGGCACAGAGCACCGCCAGCATCGACAGGCTCGGGGTGAGCGGCTCGTGCACGTGCAGCACGTCGAAGTCGCCCCGGTTGATCCATCGGCGCACCCGGGCGGTGGAGACCGGGCCGAACGCGATCCGCGCCACCGACCCGTTGTACGGCAGCGGCACCGCCCGCCCCGCCGACACCACGTACGGCGGCAACGTCGCGTCCTCGTCGGCCGGGGCCAGCACGCTCACCTCGTGGCCCAGCCCGAGCAGCGCCTCGGCCAGGTCCATGACGTGGTTCTGCACGCCGCCCGGGACGTCGAAGGAGTACGGGCAGACGATGCCGATCCGCATGGCGTCCCCCTAGACCGTCCCGGTGGTGGAAGGCGGCTGCGCCGACGCCGGCGCCCCGGCCGGTCCCTGGTCCAGCCACATCCGCTGCAACATGTGCCAGTCTTGCGGATGCCGGGCGATGCCCGCCGCCAGACCGTCGGCTATCCGCTGGGTCACCAGCTTGACCCGGGCGTCCAGCGGCGCGCTGTCCGGCTCCGGCAACGCCAGCGGGCCCTCGATCGAGGCGCAGGCGGCGTCCGGCTCGTACCACATCGAGGCCACGTAGAGCGGCGCGCCGGTGCGCAGCGCCAGCAGCGCCGGGCCGGCCGGCATCCGGGTCCGGCCGCCGAAGAAGTCCACCTCCACACCCCGGGCCGACAGGTCCCGGTCGGCCAGCAGCGGCACCACCGCGCCGGCCCGCAGCCGGTCGACCAGGACGTCGAACGCCGGACGCGGGCCGCCGTGGGTGGGCAGGATCTCCATCCCCAGCCCTTCCCGGAACGCGACGAACCGCTCGTAGACGCCCTCCGGCTTGAGCCGCTCGGCCACCGTGGTCATCGGCCAGCCGGTGGCCGCCACCCAGGCGCCGGCGGCGTCCCAGTTGCCGGCGTGCGGCAACGCCACCACCGCGCCCCGACCGGCCGCCACGTCCGCGGCGAGCTTCTCCGCGCCGTCGAGGCGGAACCCGGCGAGGATCTCCGCCCGGCTCAGACCGGGCAGCCGGAACGCCTCCAGCCAGTAGCGGGCGTACGAGCGCAGGCCGGCGCGGACCAGCGCGTCCAGCTCCGCGTCGGGCAGTTCCGGGCCGACCACCCGGCGCAGGTTGGCGCGCAGTCGACGCGTACCCCCGCCGTCCTTGCGGTGGGCGCGGTCGGCGCCCGCCCGGAAGGCCGCGGCCGCGACGGGCCGGGGCAGCGCGCGGATCACGCGCCAGCCCGCGACGTAGCCCGCCTCGGTGAGGTTCACTCCGTGCCGACCCGCTGGGCCTGCCGGTAGACGTGCGCCATCCGCTGCCCCACCGTGAAGATCGAGACGGCGGCGAGCAGCCAGAGCGCGACCTCCAGGGCCCGATCGAGGCCGACGCCGGTGAGCACACCGCCGACGCCCACGATGAGCAGCCGCTCGGTGCGCTCGGCGATGCCCACGTTGCAGGTCATGCCGAGCCCTTCGGCGCGGGCCTTGACGTAGGAGACCAGGCCGCCGGCGGCCAGGCAGACCAGCGCGGCGGCCACGCCGGAATACTGGTGCTGGGTGGCCAGCCAGTAGGCGACCGCGCCGAACACCGCGCTGTCGGCGACCCGGTCCATGCTCGAGTCGAGGAACGCCCCGAACCGGGTGGAGCCGCCGCTCATCCGCGCCATCGTGCCGTCGAGCAGGTCGGTGAGGGCGAAGACCGTGACGATCAGCGCGCCGGCGACCAGCTGGCCGCGCGCGCCGAAGCCGAGCGCGCCGACGAGCACGCCGACGGTGCCGGTCACGGTGACCGCGTTGGGGGACACGCCCGCGCGGAGCAGTCCGCGCGCGATCGGCTCCACGACGCGGGTCATCCCCGCTCGGGCCGTCACTTGGAAGATCTTCGCCATGGCGGTCCCACGATAACGGCCGGCCGGGACCGGGGACACAGCCGGGCGGACGACCCGCCCGGCGGACCTTGTGCCGGCACCGGCGCGGGTGTGAGATCGAGCGTGGGAGGTGAGCCAGTTCACCGGATCACGGTCGGCGTTCCCGTCCCGCAGGAGTCCACCGGAAGATATCGCCGCGGCGCCCACCCCGGGGCTTCGCTCCCGTCGCCCGCGGCGGTCGCCACCACCACCGGTTGAGGGAGGTGCGCCGCGATGGCGCAGAAGAGTCACGAGAAGGGTGTCACCGGCGGCGCGCCGGTGGTGACCGAGCCCGGCAGGGTTCGCAACGTGGTGCTCGTCGGGCACTCCGGCGCGGGTAAGACCACGCTGGTCGAGGCGCTGCTCGCGGCCAACGGCACGATCAGCCGGGCCGGGTCCGTCACCGAGGGCACCACGGTCTGCGACCACGACCCGGCGGCGGTCCGCCAGCAACGCTCGGTGAGCCTGGCCTGTGCCCCGCTGGTCCACCGCGACGTGAAGGTCAACCTGCTGGACACGCCCGGCTACGGCGACTTCGTCGGCGAGCTGCGCGCCGGCCTGCGCGCCGCGGACGCCGCGCTGTTCGTGGTCTCCGCGGTCGACGGGATGGACGCCGCCACCGCCGCGCTCTGGGAGGAGTGCGCCGCGGTGGACATGCCGCGCGCGGTGGCGGTCTCCCGGCTGGACCACCCGCGTGCCGACTTCGACGAGGCGGTGGCGCTCTGCCAGCGCGTCTTCGGCGACAACGTGCTCCCGCTCTACCTGCCGATGCTGGGCGACGACGGCGAGTCGGTGGCCGGGCTGATGGGCCTGATCACCCGCCGGGTGTTCGACTACTCCGGCGGGCTGCCGCCGGCGGTACGCGAGCCGGACCCGGAGCACCTGCCGGCCATCCAGGAGGCCCGCGACGAGCTGATCGAGGGGATCATCGCGGAGAGCGAGGACGAGACCCTGATGGACCGCTACCTGGGCGGCGAGCAGATCGACAGCGAGGTGCTCATCGCCGACCTGGAGACGGCGGTCGCCCGCGGCCACTTCTATCCGGTGGTGCCGGTCTGCGCGGAGACCGGCGTCGGCCTGGACGCGCTGCTCGACGGCCTGGTCGCGGCGTTCCCGTCGCCGCTGGAGCACGACCTGCCGGCGGTCACCGGGCTGGACGGCTCGCCCCGCCCGCCGCTGACCTGCGACCCGGACGGCCCGCTGGTCGCCGAGGTGGTCAAGACGACTGTGGACCGGCACGTCGGGCGCGTCTCGTTGGTCCGGGTCTTCTCCGGCACGCTCCGCCCCGACCAGGTGGTCCACGTGTCCGGGCACGGCCTGGCCGAACGCGGCCACCCGGACCACGACGCCGACGAGCGGGTCGGGCACGTCTACAGCCCGCTCGGCGCGACGCTGCGCGAGGTGCCGGTGTGCGTCGCCGGTGATCTCTGCGCGATCACCAAGTCGGGCAGCGCGGAGACCGGCGACACGATGTCCGCCAAGGACGATCCGCTGCTGATCGCGCCCTGGGAGATGCCCGAGCCGCTGCTGCCGGTGGCGATCGTGGCGCGCAGCCGGGCCGACGAGGACGCGCTGGCCCGCAACCTGTCCCGGCTGGTCGCCGGTGATCCGACGCTGCGTCTGGAGCGCAACCCGGAGACCCACCAACTGGTGCTCTGGTGCATGGGCGAGGCGCACGCCGACGTGGTGCTCGACCGGCTGCGCGGCGGCGGCGTCGAGCTGGACACCGAGCCGGTCCGGGTGTCGCTGCGGGAGACGTTCACCACGGCCTCCCGGGGGCACGGCCGGCACGTCAAGCAGTCCGGCGGCCACGGCCAGTACGCGGTCTGCGACCTCGAGGTGGAGCCGCTGCCCCGGGGCGCCGGCTTCGAGTTCGTCGACCGGGTGGTCGGCGGCGCGGTCCCGCACAACTACATCCCGTCGGTGGAGAAGGGCGTCCGGGCGCAGATGGAACGCGGTCTGGTCGCCGGCTTCCCGGTGGTGGACCTGCGGGTGACGCTGGTCGACGGCAAGGCGCACAGCGTCGACTCGTCCGACGCCGCGTTCCAGACCGCGGGCGCGCTGGCGCTGCGCGACGCCGCCGAGAAGGGCCGGCCGACGCTGCTGGAGCCGGTCGACGAGATCGTCGTCCGGGTGCCCGACTCCTCGGTCGGCGCGGTCATGGGCGACCTGTCCGGCCGGCGCGGCCGGGTGCTGGGCACCGAGCCCGACCCGGACGCCGAGGGCCGGACGCTGGTGCGCGCCGAGGTGCCCGCCACCGAACTGCTGCGGTACGCGGTCGAGCTGCGCGCGATGACCGCCGGCACCGGCACGTTCCGCCGCGAGTTCGCCCGCCACGACCCCATGCCCCCACACCTGGCCGACCAGACCGTCAAGGAGTCCACCCCCCGCCCCTGACCCCCACCCCACCCCCTTTCGGGGGCGCAGATTCACGGAAAGCGTGGCCATTCCGGGTCGGATGGCCACGCTTTCCGTGAATCTGCGCGGTGGTCAGCGGGGAGGTGGGTCAGGGGCGGACGGTGGGGACGGGGGGCATCGGCCAGTGCGGGCGGTCGGCGTCGCGGCGGGCGGCCGACCTGACCGCCGCGAGTTGGCGCTCGACCTCGGCGAAGTGGTCCGGGGCGAGCGGGCCCCGGGCCAGCGCGGCGACGTTCTCCTCCACCTGGGCGACCGTACGGGCGCCGGGGATCGGCACCGCCCGGTCGCTGCGCGCCCAGATCCAGCCGAGCGCGCCCTGGGCCAGGGTACGGCCGTCCGCGGTGAGCGCGTCCCGGACCGCGGCCACCCGGCGCAGCCACTCCGGGGCGGGCCGGCCGCTGCGGAACCACTCCAGCCAGGTCGGCCCGAGGCCGCGCACGTCGTCGCGGGGCAGCGTCGACTCCGGCGTGTACTTGCCGGTGAGCAGCCCCATCCCGAGCGGTCCCCGGGCCAGGCTGGCCAGGTCGTGCTTGTCGCAGGCGGCCAGCATGGCGGGGGCGTCCCGCAGCACCGACAGCGCGTGCTGCACGGCGGCGGCACCGTGGGCCACCTGGGCGAAGGCGCCGGCCCGGTCGGCCCGGTCGGTGCTCCAGCCGTACGCGCGGATCAGGCCGGCGGCGACCAGCTCGTCCAGCGTGCCGATCAGCGCCTCGGCCCGGGGCAGCGGAAGGTCGCCGAGGTGGAGCTGATAGAGGTCGATCCGGTCGGTGCCCAGCCGGCGCAGCGAGTCGACCACCGCCCGGCGCAGATACTGTGGCGAGGCGTTCTCGCCGGTGGCCTGCCGGGTGCGCTCGTCGAACGTGTAGCCCCACTTGGTGGCGATCACCGCCTCGTCGCGCCGGCCCGCGAGGGCCCGCCCGAGGACCCGCTCGCCGTGCCCGGCCCCGTACGTGTCGGCGGTGTCGAAGAGCGTCACCCCGAGGTCGAGCGCACGGCGGACCGCCCGGACCGACTCGTCGTCGTCGACCGCGCCCCAGCCCAACGGGCGGGTGCCCTCGGCCCACGGGCCGCCGATCGCCCAGCACCCCATGCCGAGCGCGCTCACCTCGATGCCGCTGCGGCCGAGCGGCCGCGTGCTGACTGCCATCGCCGAATCCTGTCACCTTCCCGGCACGCGCGGGCCCGTTCGTCACCGGACGTACCGGCTTCTCGTCACGCTCCGTGACGTCAGTGGGGAGGTGTCGCCGGGTAACCGACATACCACAGAGTCATAATCATGACTCCTCGTCATATCGCTCCGGAGCAATCGTTCGTCGAGCGCCACATCGTCGAGCACCGCACGTCGAAGCGGGCCGGGACGCCGGCACTCGGCGCCCGGCCGCGAACCGTGGGCCCGCAACGGGCGGGCGTCAGCGGGCGTAGGCCAGCAGCACCGGCGCGTCCCGGCCCGGCCACGCACCGGTGAGTTGGCCCACCGCCGGGACGTCGGCCGGGACATCGGCCGGAACGGGCCGGCGAACCAGGGCCAACTCCACCCCGTCGACGCGGATCACCGTGGGATCGCCGTCCACCACCTCGTCGACCGGGCCGGCCGGCAGCGCGCGGTCGGTGCGGCTGCCCGCCACGGTCATGCTCGGGGCCCGTACCTCCCGCTCGCCGTCGACCTCGAAGTGCTCCTCCGCCTGGCCCGCGTCGGCGAGCACCGCCGCGGCCAGCGCCAGCGGGTAGACCGGGTCGCCGCAGGCGTCGTACACCCAGCGGCGGCCGAGCACCGAGTGCTCGACGATGCCGACCAGGAACCGCTCCGCGCCGGGCAGCGGGGCACCCCGGTAGGTCAGCGGCACCTGGAGCACCGGCCCGGCGCCGGCGCGCACGAGCAGCGTCTCCATGCCGACCTCGCCGGCCGGATCGTCGAACCGGTAGGCAGCCACCCGGGTCACCGGCCCGTCGGTGTCGCCGGTGAACCAGGGCCGGCCGGGCAGCCACCCGGCGAGCAACTCCAACTTCGAGGGGCGCAGTTCCGCGCGGTGCAGCAGGGCCATGCGCAAGATCGTACTGTCGAGGGGTGACCGTCGGGTTTGCCGAGCCCGGTGGCGCGGGCACCACCGGGGCCGGGAGGCGCGCATGGAGACGTCGGTGGATCAGGTCGACGAGGCGGCGCGGGTACGCCCGGCGCCCCGCTGGGTGGCGCCCACGTTCGTGGCGCTGGCCGTGCTCACCCTGCCCTGGATCGGCTACCTGGCGTTCACCCTGCCCCGGCACCAGGTCACGGTGCACTACCGGGCCGCCTGGGTCGGCTTCGACCTGGGCCTGGTGGCGCTGCTCGGGCTGACCGCCTGGCACGCGTACCGGGGGAACCGGCAGGTGGTGCTCGCGGCCGCCGCCACCGCGACCATGCTCGCGGTGGACGCCTGGTTCGACGTGACGACCACGCCGCCCGGGCCGGACCTGGTGGTGTCGGTGGTGCTGGCGGTGCTGGTCGAGCTGCCGTTGGCCGGGGTCTGCCTGTGGATCGCGCGGCACGGCGACCGGATGGTGCAGCGTCGGCTGCGTCAGCTCGCGGTCCGCGCGGAACTCGCCGCCGACCGGGCCGCGGCGGCCCAGCGGACCGCCAGCGGGGCCCGCCGCCGACTCGCCCGGGTGCGGGGCCGGCTGCGCTGAGTCGGGCCGGCGCGGGGCCGATTGCGCCGGGTCAGGCGGGCCACGCCTCGGCGAGCAGGTCGCGGGTGTCGGCGAGCAACTGCGGCAGCACCTTGGTACGGCCGATGACCGGCATGAAGTTGGCGTCGCCGCCCCAGCGCGGCACCACGTGCTGGTGCAGGTGCGCGGCGATGCCCGCACCGGCCACGCCGCCCTGGTTCATGCCGAGGTTGAACCCGTGCGCGCTGGAGGTGCGCCGGACCACCCGCATGGCGTCCTTGGTGAACGCGGCCAGCTCGGTCGTCTCCGGCGCGTCCAGCTCGGTGTAGTCGGCCACGTGCCGGTAGGGGCAGATCAGCAGGTGGCCCGGATTGTAGGGATAGAGGTTGAGCACCGCGAAGACGTGCTCGCCCCGGGCGACCACCAGGCTCTCCTCCGGCGGCCGGCCCGGAGCCAGGCAGAACGGGCAGCCGGTCGGCTTCTCGTACCCGCCCTCGGGCCGGTCGTCACCGGAGATGTAGGTCATCCGGTGCGGCGTCCAGAGCCGGTCCAGCCCGTCCGCCAGGCCACTGTCCGTGTGCCGCTCCACCCCTGTCACACCGGCGATCCTACGATCCGCGCCCCGCCTCCGCTGAACCGCGCCGCCGCTCAGGCGGCGCTGGGGCCGCTGTTCGTGCGGGACTCCGCAACCTCGCGGACGTGCGCCACCGCCTCGGCCAACGGCACCCCGTTACGCTGCGAGCCGTCCCGGTAGCGGAACGAGACGGTGCCGGCGGCCACGTCGTCGTCGCCGGCGATCACCATGAACGGGATCTTCTGCTGCTGCGCGTTGCGGATCTTCTTCTGCATCCGGTCGTCGCCCAGGTCGACCTCGGCCCGGATCCCGTGCCGGCGCAGCGTCGCCGCGAACTCCTCCAGGTAGTCGCCGTGGTCGTCGCGGATCGGGATGCCGACCACCTGCACCGGCGCGAGCCAGGCCGGGAACGCGCCCGCGTAGTGCTCGGTGAGCACGCCGATGAACCGCTCGATCGAGCCGAACTTCGCGCAGTGGATCATCACCGGCTGCTGCCGGGTGCCGTCGGCGGCCTGGTACTCCAGCCCGAAGCCCTTCGGCTGGTTGAAGTCGTACTGGATCGTCGACATCTGCCAGGTCCGGCCGATGGCGTCCTTGGCCTGCACGGAGATCTTCGGGCCGTAGAACGCCGCGCCGCCCGGGTCGGGCACCAGGTCCAGGCCGGTCTCCCGGGCGCACTCCTCCAGCACGGCGGTGGCCGTGGCCCAGTCGGAGTCGGTGCCGACGAACTTGTCCGGCCGGGTGTCGTCGCGGGTGGACAGCTCCAGGTAGAAGTCGTCGATGCCGAAGTCACGCAGCAGGCTGAGCACGAAGCCCAGCAGGTGCTTGATCTCCGCCGGCGCCTGCTCGCGGGTGCAGTAGGAGTGCGAGTCGTCCTGGGTGAAGCCGCGCACCCGGGTCAGCCCGTGGATGACGCCCGACTTCTCGTACCGGTAGACCGATCCGAACTCGAACAGCCGGATCGGGAGCTGCCGGTAGGACCGCCCGCGCGACCGGTAGATCAGGTTGTGCATCGGGCAGTTCATCGCCTTGAGGTAGTAGTCGCTGCCCTCCATCTCCATCGGCGGGAACATCGTGTCCTTGTAGTAGGGCAGGTGTCCCGAGGTGTGGAAGAGACCTTCCTTGGAGATGTGCGGCGTCCCGACGTACTGGAAGCCCTCCTCGATGTGGCGGGTGCGGACGTAGTCCTCCATCACCCGCTTGAGCACGCCACCCTTGGGGTGGAAGACCGGCAGGCCGGAGCCGATCTCGTCGGGGAAGCTGAACAGGTCGAGGTCCGCGCCGAGCTTGCGGTGGTCGCGCCGGGCGGCCTCCTCCAACAGCTTCAGGTACGCCTTCAGCTCGTCCCGGGTCGGCCACGCGGTGCCGTAGACGCGCTGGAGCTGCGGGTTCTTCTCGGAGCCCCGCCAGTAGGCGGCGGCGGAGCGCATCAGCTTGAACGCGCCGATCAGCCGGGTGTTCGGCAGGTGCGGGCCCCGGCACAGGTCCGACCAGCAGACCTTCTCCTCGTTCGCGGCGAGGTTGTCGTAGATGGTCAGTTCGCCGCCGCCCACCTCCATCACCTCGGAGGAGTCCAGCCCTTCGCCCTTGACCTCGATCAGCTCCAGCTTGAACGGCTCGGCGGCCAACTCGGCCCGGGCCTCGTCCAGGCTGGCGAAGCGCCGCCGGCGGAACCGCTGGCCGGACTTGACGATCTCCTGCATCCGCTTCTCGAGCTTCGCCAGGTCGTCCGGCTGGAACGGCTTGTCGACGCCGAAGTCGTAGTAGAAGCCGTTCTCGATCGGCGGGCCGATGCCGAGCTTCGCCTCCGGGAAGACGTCCTGCACGGCCTGGGCGAGCACGTGCGCGGTGGAGTGCCGCAGCACCTCCAGACCGGCCGGGCTGTTCAGCGCCACCGGCTCGACAGTGGTCTCCTCGGCCGGCACCCAGTCCAGGTCGCGGAGCTGACCGCGCGGGTCGCGGACCACCACGACGGCCTTGGGCCCGGTCGTGGGCAGGCCGGCCGCGGCCACCGCGTCGGCCGCCGTGGTCCCGGCGGCGACGACGACGGGGTCGGCCACGGCGGGGGTACGGGGTGCGGACACGGTGACTCCTGTCGTCGACGGTACGGATCTGCCGGGGACCGGCCCCTGCGATGCTATCGGTCACCCGGACCACGCCGTCGCCGACGCCGGCCCGCCGGTCACGAGTTCCGCGCCGCGTTGAACCTTTCCGCCGTCCCGGCCGAACTACCGGGTGGGGCCGGAGCCGGAACCGGCCCCAGTCGACGAGGATGGGGACGACCATGAGGATGACCCGTCAGGGCCGGTGGGCGGCGTCGCTGCTGGCCGCCGCGCTGACCGGAGCGGTGAGCTGGCCGGGCCCGGCCGCCGCCGCCGCCGGCGTGACCGTCACGACCTCTCCCGGCGAGGTGCGCCAGGGCGACGCGATCGAGCTGTCGGTGGTGGTGCCCGCCGACCGCCCCGGCACCCGGACCAGCAAGATCGAGCTGACCATGCCGGCGGACGCGCCGATCGGCGAGGTCTACCCGTTGTCCGTGCCGGACTGGGCGCCGACCATCACCACCCGCACCCTGGACCAGCCGGTGGCCGGCATCCACGCCGCCGAGCTGAACCAGGTGACGCACGCGGTGACCTGGCTGCGGGTGCCCGGCGGTGGCGCCGGGGCGGTCCGGCTGCCACTGGGCATGGGCCCGATGCCGGCCACCGACCGGCTGACCTTCACCGTGGTGCAGACGTACGCCGACGGCACTGTGGTCCGCTGGGCGGACCCGGCCGGTGGCGCGCACCCGGCGCCGACTGTCGCGTTGCTGCCGCCGCTGTCGGGCGCCGCCCCGCACGGCGGCGACGCCGGCGCGGCCGGTGGCGCGCACGGCGGCCACGGCGCGCCGG
>NZ_PYPS01000037.1 GCF_003027925.1 Micromonospora sp. RP3T | reverse complement strand
GGCGGGGCCGGTCGACGGCCGGCCAGGGCGCCGCCGTCGTGGCCAGCGTCACCGCGCCGGCGGTCCAGTCGACGTGCGGGGACGGCTGGTCGGCGTGCAGCGTCGGCGGCACCACGCCGTGCCGCATCGCGAGGACCATCTTGATGATCCCGGCGACGCCGGCGGCGGCCTGGGTGTGGCCGATGTTCGACTTGATCGAGCCGAGCAGCAGCGGCGTCTCCCGCTCCTGCCCGTACGTGGCCAGCAGCGCCTGCGCCTCGATCGGGTCACCGAGCGTGGTGCCGGTGCCGTGCGCCTCCACCACGTCCACGTCGGCCGGGGACAGCCGCGCGTTGGCCAGCGCGGCGCGGATGACGCGTTGCTGCGACGGGCCGTTGGGCGCGGTCAGGCCGTTGGACGCGCCGTCGGAGTTGACGGCGGTGCCGCGTACCACGGCGAGGACGTGGCGTCCGTCGCGGCGCGCGTCGGCGAGGCGCTGCACCAGCAGGATGCCGACGCCCTCGCCCCAGCCGGTGCCGTCCGCGCCGGCGGCGAACGCCTTGCACCGGCCGTCCGGGGCGAGGCCGCCCTGCCGGGAGAACTCGGAGAACATGCCGGGCGTGGCCATCAGCGCCACGCCGCCGGCGAGCGCCAGGTCGCACTCGCCGGAGCGCAGCGCCTGCGCGGCGAGGTGCAGGGCGACCAGCGACGACGAGCAGGCGGTGTCGACGGTGACGGCCGGCCCTTCCAGGCCGAACGTGTAGGCGAGCCGGCCGGAGGCGACGCTGCCGGCGGTGCCGGTGAGCAGGTGACCTTCGAGCCCTTCGGCGCCGTCGGCGGCGTACCCGGAGGAGGCGGCGCCGACGAAGACGCCGGTGGCGGTGCCGGCGCGGGTGGCCGGGTCGAGGCCGGCGGACTCGAACGCCTCCCACGCGGTCTCCAGCAGCAGCCGCTGCTGCGGGTCCATGGCGAGGGCCTCGCGCGGGCTGATGCCGAAGAACGCCGGGTCGAAGTCGCCGGCGTCGGCGAGGAACCCGCCGTGGCGGGTGGTGGACGTGCCGGCCCGTTCGGCGTCCGGGTCGTACAGCGCGTCGAGGTCCCAGCCCCGGTCGGCGGGGAACCCACCGATCGCGTCCCCGCCGGCGGCGACCAGGTCCCAGAGCTGCTCGGGGGTGGCGATGCCGCCCGGGTAGCGGCAGGCCATGCCGATGATGGCGAGCGGTTCGTCGGCGCGGGCGGGCCCGGCGGTACGGGTGGCCGGCGCGGCGGGCGCGGCGGTGGCGAGCTGCCCGTGCAGCAGGCCGGCGACGCGTTCCGGGGTGGGGTGGTCGAAGACCAGCGTGGCGGGCAGCCGCAGCCCGGTGGCCGACGCGAGCCGGTTGCGCAGTTCCACCGACGTCAACGAGTCGAACCCGAGGTCCTTGAACGCCCGCGTGCCGGGCACCGCCTGCGCGGACGCGTGCCCGAGCACCGCCGCGGCCTGCGCCCGGACCAGCTCGATCAGCAACGCGGTCGCCTCGTCCGGGGCCAGGCCGGCGAGCCGCTCGGCCCAGCCGCTCTGGCCGCCGCCGGTGGCCTGTGCGGCGGCGCGGCGGGTGCCGGTGCGGGCCAGCCCGCGCAGGATCGCCGGGTAGCGGTCGGCGTCGCCGGTGAGTCGCAGCCGGGCCGCCGCGACGGCGGGCCGGGCGCGGCGGGTGGCGGCGTCGAGCAGGGCTGCGCCCTCGGTGGCGGTGAGCGGGGTCATGCCGAGGCGGCGCAGCCGACGCGCGTCGTCCCGGTCGAGGTGGGCGGTCATGGCGCTGCTGGTGGCCCACATGCCCCAGCCGATGCTGGTGGCGGGCAGTCCGGTCGCGTGGCGGTGGGTGGCGAGCGCGTCGAGGAACGCGTTCGCGGCGGCGTAGTTGCCCTGCCCGGGCGAGCCGAGCGTGGCCGCGAACGAGGAGAACAGCACGAACTCCGCCAGGTCGTGACCGGCGGTGGCCCGGTGCAGCGCCCAGGCGGCGTCCACCTTGGGCCGCAACACCCGGTCGACGGCGTCGGCGTCCAGCGACGCGATCGTCGCGTCGGCGACCAGACCCGCGCAGTGGTGGACGGCGGTGAGGTCCACACCGGCCAGCAGCGCGGTCACCTGCGCCGGGTCGCCGAGGTCCACCGGGACGGCCCGGACCGTGGCACCGGCCTCGGTCAGCTCGTCGACGAGCGCCGCGTACGCCGGGTCGTCGGCCGGGGAACGGCGGGCGGCCAGCAGCAGGTTGCGTGACCGGCCGGAAGCGACGAGGTGTCGGGCGACGATGCCCGCGAGCGCGCCGGACGCGCCGGTCACCAGCGTGACCCGGTCCGGGTCGACCGGCGCGGGCACGGTGAGCACCACCTTGCCGACGTGCCGGGCCTGGCTGAGGTGCCGCAACGCGGCCCGCGCCTGCCGCACGTCCCAGGCCCGCACCGGCAGCGGCGACAGCGCACCGCGCTCGAACAGCGCCAGCAGCTCGGCCAGCATCTCGCCGATCCGCGCCCCGCCCGCGTCGTTCAGGTCGAACGACCGGTAGGCGACGCCCGGATGCTCCCGCGCCACCACCGCCGGATCCCGCAGGTCCGTCTTGCCCATCTCCACGAACCGGCCGCCGCGCGGCAGCAACCGCAACGACGCGTCCACGAACTCACCCGCGAGCGCGTCCAGCACCACGTCCACCCCGGCGCCACCGGACGCCGCCGCGAACGCCTGCTCGAACTCGGTGGTCCGCGACGACGCGATCCGCTCGTCCGCGACACCCAGGCCACGTAAGGTCCCCCACTTACCGGAGCTCGCCGTCGCGTACACCGTCGCGCCGAGGTGGTGGGCGATCTGGATCGCCGCCATGCCCACGCCGCCGGCGCCGGAGTGGATCAGCACCGACTCGCCGGCACGCAGGTCGGCCAGGTCCCGCAACGCGTACCAGGCGGTCAGGAACACCAGCGGCACGGACGCCGCCTCGGTGAACGTCCAGCCGGCCGGGATGCGGGCCACCCGCTCGCGGGCGGCGAGGACCTCCGGCCCGAAACCGGGCTCGAACATGCCCAGCACCCGGTCGCCGGGGGTCAGGTCGGTGACGTCCGGGCCGACGGCCAGGACCACGCCGGCGCCCTCGCTGCCCATCCGGGCGGCCGGATCCGGGTACATGCCGAGCGCGACGAGCACGTCGCGGAAGTTCACGCCGGTGGCCCGCACCGCGATGCGGACCTGGCCGGGGCCCGGCTCGGCGACCGACGCCGGCACCGGCGCGACGCCGTCCAGCGTGCCGGGCGCGACCGTCGCGAGATGCCACCGGCCGTCCGGCGGGTTCAGCTCGTCGTCGGCCGGGCGCGCCAACCGGGGTACGCGCAGCGCGTCGCCGCGCAGCGCCACCTGACCACCGGTCGCCGTCGGGTCGGTGACCACCCCGGCCAGCGCCGACAGCGCCTCGGCGTCCGGCTCGCGGTCCAGGTCGACCAGCACGATGCGGCCCGGGTGCTCCGACTGCGCCGAGCGTAGCAGCCCCCACACCGCCGCGCCGGCCAGGTCGGTGATCCGGTCGTCGTCGGTGGCCGCGACCGCGCCCCGGGTGAGCACCACCAGACGCGAGTCGGCGAGCGCGTCGGCGGCCAGCCAGTCCTGGAGCGTCGCCAGCACGGCGGTGGTCACGGACCGGACCCGGTCCGGCAGGCCGGTGCCGGCTCCGGCCGCGGCTGCCGTCGTGCCCGCGTCGTCGGTCGGGCCGGCGGCGGACCCGTCGTCGGCGGGCCGGTCGTCGGCCGGGCCGGCGGGCAGCCGCAGCAGCACCGCCTCCGGGGCCGGGCCACCGGCCGGCACGGCGGCGACGAGCGCCGCCACGTCCGGATACTCGGCCACGTCACCGTTGTCGGACGCGGACGTACCGGACCCGGTAGGGCCGTCGGTCGTCCGCAGCGCCGCCCACACCGGCGCGGTGGCCGGCGCGGTGACCGGCTCGACCGGCCAGGTCAGCGCGTACAGGGACCGGTCGGCGGCGGTGACCGGCGCGGACCCGCCCAGCTCGCGCAGGGTGAGCGCGTCCACCGAGACCACCGGCGCGCCGGTGGCGTCCACCGCGACCAGCCGCACCGACGAGCCGGCGCGGGTCAGCCGCACCCGCAGCACCCGGGCGCCGGCGGCGTGCACCTGCACGCCCTCGAACGCGAACGGGACCCGGGGACCGTCGCCGGTGCCGGCGTCGAGCAGGCCGATCGGGTGCAGCGCCGCGTCGAGCAGCGCCGGGTGCACGCCGAAGCCGGTCGGGTCGGCCCCGTCGGGGAGCGTCACCTCGGCGTACGCCTCGTCCGGGCCGGAGAAGACCCGACGGACGCCCCGGAACACCGGCCCGTACGCCAGGCCGTGCGCGGCGAACGCGTCGTACCAGTCGGTGACGTCCACCTCGGACGCCCCGGCGGGCGGCCACGCGCCGACAGTGGGCTCCCCGGCGGCGGCCGGTTCCAGCAGGCCCTCGGCGTGCCGCACCCACTCGGCGTCCGGGTCGTCGTCGGGCTGGGCGTGCACGGTCACCGGTCGGGCGCCGGTGTCGTCGGCGGCGCCGACCCGCACCTGCACCCGGACCGCGCCGGCGGCCGGCAGGGTCAGCGGGGTGGCCACGGTCAGCTCGCGGATCCGGCCGGCGTCGGCCTCGTCGCCGGCACGCACCACCAGCTCCAGCAGCGCGGTGCCGGGCACCACCACCGCGCCGGCGACCACGTGGTCGGCCAGCCACGGATGGGTGGCCACGGACAGCCGCCCGGTGAGCACCACCTCGTCGTCGCCGGCGAGCCGGACGGCGGCGCCGAGCAGCGGGTGCCCGGCCACGCCGAGCCCGGCCCCGGACACGTCCCCGGCCTGCCAGGCCGGCGCGTCCGGCCAGAACCGCTCCCGCTGGAACGCGTACGTGGGCAGGTCGGCCGGGCGGGCGCCGGTGTCGGCGAACCAGGGCGTCCAGTCGACGGGCACGCCGTGCACGTGCAGTTCGGCGAGCGCCGCGAGCAGCGCCTCGGTCTCCGGCCGGTCGCGGCGCTGGGCGGCGACGGTGAGCACGCCGTCGGCCTCGGGCAGCGCCTCGGCGGTCAGCGCGGTGAGCACGCTGCGCGGGCCGATCTCCAGGAAGGTGTCCGCGCCGGCGGCGCGCAGCGCGGCCACGCCGTCGGCGTACCGGACCGCCTCACGGACGTGCCGCACCCAGTAGTCGGGGGTGCGCAGGTCGTCGCCCTCGGCGAGCGCGCCGGTCAGGTTGGACACCACCGGCACGGTCGGGGCGGCGAAGTCCAGCCGCGTCAGCACCGCGCGGAAACGGTCCAGCATCGGCGTCATCAGCGGGCTGTGGAACGCGTGCGACACGGCGAGCCGCCGCACCCGGACGCCCTCCCCGGTCCAGCGCGCGGCCAGCTCGTCCAGCGCGTCGACCGCGCCGGAGACCACCACCGACGACGGGCCGTTGACCGCGGCGATCCCGACCCGGTCGGCGTGTCCGGCCAGGTCGGCGCGGACCTGTTCCTCGGTGGCGGCGACGGCGAGCATGCCGCCGCCGGCGGGCAGCGCCTGCATCAGCGCGCCCCGGGCCGCCACCAGCAGGCAGGCGTCCTTCAGCGACAGCACCCCGGCCAGGTGCGCGGCGGTGACCTCGCCGATCGAATGGCCGGCCAGCAGGTCCGGGGTGACGCCGAACGACTCGACGAGGCGGAACAGCGCCACCTCGACCGCGAACAGGCCGGCCTGGGTGAACGCGGTCTCGTCCAGCAGCGTCGCCTCGGGCGTGCCCTCGGCGGCGAACAGCACCTCTTTCAGCGGCCGGGGCAACGCCCGGTCCAGGTGCGCGCACACCGCGTCCAGCGCGGCGGCGAACACCGGGAACTGCGCGTACAGCTCGCGGCCCATGCCGGCGCGTTGCGCGCCCTGCCCGGAGAAGAGCATGGCGGTGGGGCCGCGGTCGGTCGCCTCGCCGGTGACCAGCGCGCCGGCCGGTTCACCGGCGGCCAGGGCCCGCAGCGCGGCCCGCAGGCCGTCCGGGTCGGCGGCGGCGAGCACGGCCCGCCGGTCCAGCGTGGTCCGGGTGGTGACCGACGCGTACGCGACGTCCACCGGCCGGGGCGCGGGGTCGGCGTCCAGCCGGGACGCCCAGCGGCCGGCCTGCGCGGCGAGCGCGGCCGGGTCGGCGGCGGAGAGCAGCACCGGCACGACCGGCCGGTCCACGGTGACCGTCGGCTCGGGTGCCGGCTCGACCGCCGGGGCCTCCTCGACGACCAGGTGGGCGTTGGTGCCGCTCATGCCGAACGAGGAGACGGCGGCCCGGCGGACCCGCTCCGGGTCGGCCGGCCAGGGGCGGGGCTCGGTGAGCAGCGCGACCGCGCCGGCCGACCAGTCGACGTGCGGGGTGGGCTCGTCGGCGTGCAGCGTGGCGGGGAGCAGGCCGTGGCGCAGCGCCAGCACCATCTTCATCACGCCGGCGACGCCGGCGGCGGCCTGGGTGTGGCCGAGGTTCGACTTCAGCGAGCCGAGCCGCAGCGGCCGGTCGGCGGGCCGATCCCGGCCGTACGTGGCCAGCAGCGCCTGCGCCTCGATCGGGTCGCCGAGCGTGGTGCCGGTGCCGTGCGCCTCGACCACGTCGACGTCGGCCGGGGTGAGCCCGGCGTTGTCCAGGGCCTCCCGGATGACGCGCTGCTGGGCGGGGCCGTTGGGGGCGGTGAGCCCGCTGCTGGCGCCGTCGGAGTTGACCGCGCTGCCACGGATCACGGCGAGCACCGGGTGACCGAGCCGGCGGGCGTCGCTGAGCCGTTCGACGAGCACCAGGCCGGCGCCCTCGGCCCAGCCGGTGCCGTCGGCGGCGGCGGCGAACGCCTTGCACCGGCCGTCGGCGGCCAGGCCGCGTTGCCGGGAGAATTCGACGAAGCCGCCCGGGGTGGCCATCACGCTGGCGCCACCGGCGACGGCCAGGGTGCACTCACCGTCGCGCAGCGCCTGCGCGGCCAGGTGCAGCGCGACGAGCGACGAGGAGCAGGCGGTGTCGATGGTGACGGCCGGCCCTTCCAGGCCGAACGTGTAGGCGAGGCGGCCGGAGATGACGCTGGCGGCGGTGCCGGTCAACACGTACCCCTCGACGCCGGCGGGCAGCCGGCGCAGCACGGACGCGTAGTCCTGCCCGGCGGTGCCCACGAACACGCCGGTGCGGCTGCCGCGCAGCGTGCCGGCGTCGATGCCGGCCCGTTCGAACACCTCCCAGGTGGTCTCCAGCAGCAGCCGCTGCTGCGGGTCCATGGCGAGCGCCTCGCGCGGGCTGATGCCGAACGGGGTGGGGTCGAAGTGCCCGGCGTCGGTGAGGAAGCCGCCCCGGTCGCTGTACGAGGTGCCCTGGTGGTCCGGGTCCGGGTCGTACAGGTCCGCCAGGTCCCAGCCGCGGTCGGTGGGGAACGGCCCGGTCGCGTCGGTGCCGGCGGCGACCAGGTCCCAGAGCTGTTCCGGGGAGCTCACGCCGCCGGGGAACCGGCAGGCCATGGCCACCACGGCGATCGGCTCGGGCTCCTCCAGCTCCTTCAGGCGCCGGTGCGCCTGACGGAGCTCGGTGGTCACCCACTTGAGGTGTTCGAGAAGCTTCTCTTCGTCCGCCATGATCCACCCGCCCGCAGTTGCTGCCGATCGATTCCGTCGAACACCGAGGTAGCCGCCGGTGCGGCACACGGGGGTACGCCGGCACCCGGCCCGTCACCGTGAGTGGACGCTACTGAGCGCTGACCTGGGACCCAACCCCTACGGACCCCTCATTCACCGGCCCCGGCAGGTGGCCGAGCCGGGCCGGCGGACCGTCAGCGGAGCTGCCCGGCGAGCGCCGGGAGGATGGCCCGGGGCCGGCCCGCCGGGGTGGCGCGGCGACGCCACTCGCGGGGATAGCCGACGGACACCTCCTCGAACCGGACGCCGTCGTAGCGGGTGCTGCGCGGGATGTGCAGGTGCCCGTAGACGGCGACGCGGGCGTCGTAGTGCAGGTGCCAGTCGGCGGTGAGGTCGGTGCCGCACCACTGCGCGAACTCGGGATGGCGCAGGATCCGGGTCGGTTCGCGGACCAGCGGGTAGTGGTTGACCAGCACGGTGGGCAGGCCGTTGCGTTCGGCGTCCAGCCGCCGTTCGGTGCGGATGACCCGGGCCCGGCACCACGCGTCCCGGCTCGGGTACGGGTCCGGGTGCAGCAGGATCTCGTCGGTGCACACCACCCCGGTCTCGTACGCCAACGCCAGCGCCTGGGCCCGGTTGTAGGTGCCCGGTGGCCGCCACGAGTGGTCGTACCCGACGAACAGCGGCACCACCAGCACCGGATCGCCGTCGGCGTCCCACACCGGGTAGGGATCCTCGGGCGTGAGCACGCCGAGCCGCCGGCACAGCGCCACCAGGTGCCGGTAGCGGGCCTCGCCGCGCAACTGCACCGGGTCGTCGCGGGGCGTCCACAGCTCGTGGTTGCCGGGCGCCCACACCACCCGGGCGAAGCGCCGGGCGAGCAGGCCGAGCGCCCATTCGACGTCGTGCAGGTACTCACCGACGTCCCCGGCGACGATCAGCCAGTCGTCGTCGCCGTCGGGGCGCAGCCGTTCGACCAGCTCACGGTTTTCGGCGTACCCGACGTGCAGGTCGCTGATGGCGAGCAGCCGGCCACCCCTAGCCCCGTCCGCACCCCTAGCTCCGGCACCGGTCACGACTTGCCGAACTCTCGCTGGATGATGGCGAAGATGTCGTCCTCACCGGCGTCGGCCAGGTCCTCGGCGACCGGGGCGGCGGCCGGCGGCGCGGCGTCGCCCCGCCAGCGGGACAGCAGCTCCTCCAGCCGGTGGGTGACCTGCGCGTCACGCCGCTCGTCCGGCACCGCGTCGAGCAGCCGCGCCAGGCGGTCGATCTCGGCGGTGACGCCGTCCGTCCCGGGCCGCAGTTCCTGACCCAGGTGTTCGGCGAGCGCGGCCGGGGTGGGGTGGTCGAACACCAGCGTGGTGGGCAGCGCCAGGCCGGTTGCGGCGGTGAGCCGGTTGCGCAGCTCGACCGCGGTGAGCGAGTCGAAGCCGAGGTCCAGGAAACCACGTCCGGCCCGGACCGTGGCCGGGGTGCGGTGCCCGAGCACGGTGGCGGCTTCGGCGCGTACCAGGTCGAGCAGGATCCGGTCCCGTTCCGTGGGGCCGGCGGCGGCGAGGCGGTCGCGCAGCGCCGCCGGGGCGTCCGCGTCGGCCGCCGGGATGCCGGCGCGGTCGGCGGTGGCCTCCGGGATGCCGGTGAGCAGTGGGCTGGGCCGGCGGGCGGTGAACGAGGCGGCGAACCGCTCCCAGTCCACGTCGGCGACGACCACCGCGGTGTCGTCCCGGTCGAGCGCGCCCTGGAGGGCGGTCACCGCCAGGTCCGGGTCCATGGCGGGCAGGCCGCGTCGGGCGAGCTGGTCCCGCTGTTCGCCCTGGGCCATGCCGGCGCCGGCCCACGGTCCCCAGGCCACGGCGGTGCCGGCCGCGCCACGGGCGCGTCGCCGGGCGACGAGCCCGTCGAGGTACGCGTTCGCGGCGGCGTAGCCGGCCTGCCCGGCGGAGCCCCACACGCCCGCGATGGAGGAGAACACCACGAACGCGTCCACCTCGGGCAGCAACGCGTCCAGGTTCGCCGCGCCGTCGACCTTGGCGCGCAGCACGTCGGCCAGTTCCGCGCGGGTCATCGCGGCGAGCGGGGTGGCCTGGGCGGCGCCGGCGGCGTGCACGACGGCGCGAACCGGCTGCCGGTCGGCGGCCAGCCCGTCGAGCAGCCCGGCCAACGCGGCCCGGTCGGCCACGTCACACGCCGCCACCGTCACCCGCACCCCACCGACACCCAGCCGCTCGACCAGATCGGCCGCACCCGGCGCGTCCGGGCCACGCCGGCTGGTCAACACCACGTGCTCGGCACCACTGTCGGCCGCCCACTGCGCGACCCGCGCACCCAACGCACCCGTACCACCGGTCACCAACACCGTCCCGGCGAACCGGAACTCCCGCCGCACCGCATCACCCGAAGCCCGCACCAACCGCCGGGCGAACACCCCCGACGACCGCACCGCCACCTGATCCTCACCACCACCGGCCACCACGCCACACACCCGACGCACCACCCGGTCATCCAGCACCGCCGGCAGATCCACCAGACCACCCCAACGGCCCGGCTCCTCCAACCCCGCCACCCGGCCGAGCCCCCAGGTCCCCGCCGCGACCGGATCCACCGGCCCGTCCGTGGCGGCCACCGCCACCGCACCCCGCGTCACCCACCAGACCGGACCGGAGAGGCCGGCCTCCGTGGTGGCCTGCACGGTGGCCAGTGCCGCGCCGGCACCGGCGCCGCCGAGCGCGAGCAGCGACACCACCCCGGCGGCCGGGTCGGCGTCGCGCAGCGCCTTGGCGAGCAGGTCCCGGTCGTCGTCCGGCCCGTCCAGCCGTACCGGCCGCACGCTCGCGCCCGCCGAGGTCATCCCGTCGGTCAGGGCCGCGACCAGCGTGTCGTCGATGCCGGCGTACGGCATCAGCAGCAGCCACGTCCCGGTCGGCGTCGCGGTCGGCTCGGGTACGCCCGACCAGTCGACCCGGTAGCGCCACGAGTCGGCGGTGGCGCGTCGCCGGCCGGCGGTCCGCCACCGGGCGAGCGCCGGCAGCAGTTCGGCGACCGGCCGCTCGGTGCGGAACTCCGGGTCGAGGGCGGTGAGGTCGGCCTGTTCGACGGCGGCCCAGAAATCGGCGTCCGCCTCGCCGCCTCCACCCGGCACCGGGTGCGGGGTGTCCTCCTCGGACAGCCAGTACCGGGTGCGCTGGAACGCGTAGGTGGGCAGGTCGACGGTGGCCGGCCGCCGCCCGTCGCGGGTGAACCAGGCCGCCCAGTCCACAGGTGTGCCGGTCGCGTGCAACCGGGCCAGCGCCGTGGTGAGCGCGGTGACCTCGTCCTGGTCGCGCCGCAACGCCGGAATGTGCTGCACCGGCCGGTCGACCGGGGTGTCGGCGGCCATCGCCGTCAACGTCGCGTCCGGACCCACCTCCAGGAACGTGCTCACGCCCTGTTCGTGCAGCGTGGCGATGCCGTCGGCGAACCGGACCGCGTCGCGCACATGCCGCACCCAGTAGTCCGGACCCGCGATCTCCACCGGGTCGGCGAGCCGGCCGGTCAGGTTCGACACGATCGGCAGACGCGGAGCCTGCCAGTCCACACCACTGATCGCGGCCCGGAACCCGGCCAGCATCGGTTCCATCAACCGCGAGTGGAACGCGTGACTGACCGTGAGCCGCTTCACCCGCCAACCCTCGGCAATGCACGCCTCGGCGACCCGATCCAGATCCGCCACCGGCCCGGACAACACCACCGACGACGGACCGTTCACCGCCGCCACATCCACCCCGGACGCCAACGCCCGAACCTGCGACTCCGACGCACCCACCGCCAACATCCCGCCACCAGCCGGCAACGCCTGCATCAACGACCCACGCGCCGCCACCAACACACACGCATCCGCAAGCGACAACACACCCGCCACATGAGCGGCCGTCACCTCACCGATCGAATGCCCCGCCACGTAGTCGGCCGTCACACCCCACGACGACAGCAGCTCCCACAACGCCACCTCCACCGCGAACAGGCCCGCCTGCGCATAGACGGTCTGATGCAGCAGATCACCGCCGTCGAACACCACCTCCCGCACCGAACGGTCCAAACGACCCTCGAACCCGGCACACACCCGATCGAACGCGTCCGCGAACACCGGAAACGCCCCGTACAACTCCCGACCCATACCGACCCGCTGCGCACCCTGACCGGTGAACAACACCGCCCGCCGACCCGACGACACCTCCCCGGTCACCACACCGGACGCGGACGCACCCTCCACGACGGCCGACAGGCCGGCCAGCAACGCGTCCCGATCCGTACCGACCACCACCGCCCGGTGCGTCAACCCGGCCCGCGCGGTCGCCAGCGAGAAGCCGACCTCGACCGGTGACACATCCGGGTGCCGCCGCAGGTGGTCGCGCAGCCGGGCCGCCTGGCCCGCGAGAGCTTCCGCCGACCGGCCCGACACCAGCCACGGCACGACCGGCACCGCGACGGCGGCACGAGCCTGCTCGGCCTCG
This sequence comes from Micromonospora sp. RP3T, assembly GCF_003027925.1. Classification (GTDB taxonomy): domain Bacteria; phylum Actinomycetota; class Actinomycetes; order Mycobacteriales; family Micromonosporaceae; genus Micromonospora. The sequence goes on along the minus strand of NZ_PYPS01000037.1, from coordinate 65,082 downwards.
ACCGACGGTGGCTCCTCAAGGATCACGTGCGCGTTGGTGCCGGAGATGCCGAACGAGGACACCGCCGCGCGGCGCGGCCGGTCCACCGCCGGCCACTGACGCGCCGATGTGACGAGGTCCACCGCACCGGCCGACCAGTCCACCTTCGAGGACGGTCGGTCGACGTGCAGCGTGGCCGGCACCACACCGTGCCGCAGCGCCAGCACCGCCTTGATGACGCTTGCCGCGCCGGCCGCCGCCTGGATGTGCCCGATGTTGGACTTGATCGAGCCCAGCAGCAGCGGTTCGGTGCGGTCCTGCCCGTACGTGGCGAGCAGCGCCTGCGCCTCGATCGGGTCGCCGAGCGTGGTGCCGGTGCCGTGCGCCTCCACCATGTCCACGTCGGCGGTGGTGAGGCGTGCCGAGGCGAGCGCGGCCCGGATGACGCGCTGCTGGGCGGGCCCGTTCGGCGCGGTGAGCCCGTTCGAGGCGCCGTCGGAGTTGATCGCCGAGCCACGCAGCACGGCGAGGATCCGCCGGCCGTCGCGCTGGGCGTCGGAGAGTCGTTGCACCAGCAGCACGCCGACGCCCTCACCCCAGCCGGTGCCGTCGGCGCTTTCGGCGAACGACCGGCACCGTCCGTCCGGGGCGAGCCCGCCCTGCCGGGAGAACTCGACGAACGTGGCCGGCGAGGCCATCACGGTCACGCCGCCGGCCAGCGCCAGCGTGCACTCCCCGCTGCGCAGCGACTGGGCGGCCAGGTGCAGCGCGACAAGCGACGACGAGCAGGCCGAGTCCACGGTCACCGCCGGGCCTTCGAGGCCGAGCGCGTACGCCACCCGGCCGGACAGCACGCTGGTGGCGGTACCGGTGAGCAGGTGCCCGCCGACGTCCTGGTCGCGGCCCATCGCGGTCGAGGCGTACCCCTGGAAGCTGGCGCCGGCGAAGACGCCGACGCGTTCCCCGCGCAGCCGGGCCGGGTCGATGCCGGCCGACTCGACCGCCTCCCACGACGTCTCCAGCAGCAGCCGCTGCTGGGGGTCCATCGCGAGGGCCTCGCGGGGGGAGATGCCGAAGAAGTCGGCGTCGAACGCCGCCGCGTCGTAGACGAATCCGCCCTGCCGGGGGAACGAGGTGTCGGAGAGGCGGCCGGCGAGGAACCGGTCCCAGCCCCGGTCGAGCGGGAAGTCGGCGATGCCGTCCCGTCCGGCGGTGAGCAGCTCCCACAGGTCGTCCGGGGCGGTCACGCCGCCGGGGAGGCGGCACGCCATGCCGACGACGACGATCGGGTCACCGTCGACCGCGACGGCGGTGCCGGGCGTCCCGGTGTCCGCCGGCTCCCCGGTCAGCGTGGCGCCCAGGTACGTGGCCAGGGCGGCCGCGGTCGGCTGGTCGAAGACGAGCGTGCTCGGCAGCGTCAGGCCGGTCTCGGCGGTCAGCCGGTTCCGCAGCTCGACGGCGGTGAGCGAGTCGAAGCCCTGCTGCTGGAACGCCCGGTCCGCGGCCACCGCGTCGGCGGACGGATGGCCGAGCACCGCCGCGGCCTGGGTCCGGACCAGGTCGAGCAGGTGGCCGGCGCGTTCGGCGGGGGTGAGCGTGGCGAGCCGGCGGGCGAGCGGGGACGGACCCTCGGCGGGCGTGGCCTGGGCGGGTCGGGCCTCGGGGAGTTCGTCGAGCAGTGGGCTGGAGCGCAGCGCGGTGAACGCGGCGGCGAACCGGTCCCAGTCCACGTCGGCGACGACCACCGCGGTGTCGTCCCGGTCGAGCGCACCCTGGAGGGCGGTCACCGCCAGGTCCGGGTCCATGGCGGGCAGGCCACGTCGGGCCAGGTGTTCCCGCGCCTCGCCGCCTTCCGCCATGCCGCCACCGGCCCACGGTCCCCAGGCCACGGCGGTGCCGGCCGCGCCACGGGCGCGTCGCCGGGCGACGAGCCCGTCGAGGTACGCGTTCGCGGCGGCGTAGCCGGCCTGCCCGGCGGAGCCCCACACGCCCGCGATGGAGGAGAACACCACGAACGCGTCCACCTCGGGCAGCAACGCGTCCAGGTTCGCCGCGCCCTCGACCTTGGCGCGCAGCACGTCGCGCAGCTCGTCGGCGGTGACGTCGGCAAGCGGGGTGAACTGCGGCGCGCCGGCGGCGTGCACGACAGCGCGGATCGGTTCGGCGATGTTCTCCAGCAGCCCGGCCAGCACGGTCCGGTCGGCCACGTCACACGCCGCCACCGTCACCCGGACACCCCCGGCACCCAGCCGCTCGACCAACTCCGCCGCACCCGGCGCGTCCGGGCCACGCCGGCTCGTCAACACCACATGCTCCGCACCACTGTCGGCCGCCCACTGCGCGACCCGCGCACCCAACGCACCCGTACCACCGGTCACCAACACCGTCCCGGCGAACCGGAACTCCCGCCGCACCGCATCACCCGAAGCCCGCACCAACCGCCGGGCGAACACCCCCGACGACCGCACCGCCACCTGATCCTCACCACCACCGGCCACCACGCCACACACCCGACGCACCACCCGGTCATCCAGCACCGCCGGCAGATCCACCAGACCACCCCAACGGCCCGGCTCCTCCAACCCCGCCACCCGGCCGAGCCCCCAGGTCCCCGCCGCGACCGGATCCACCGGCCCGTCCGTGGCGGCCACCGCCACCGCACCCCGCGTCACCCACCACAGCCGGCCGGTGACGTCGCTGTCGGCGAACGCCTGCACCGTGGCCAGTGCCGCCCCGAGCTGCGGGTCGAGCAACGCCAGCACCCCGGCGACGTCGCCGCCGGTGGCGGCGGCACGGAGCCGGTCGGCCGTCTCCCGCCGGTCGGTGGGCGCGTCGAGCACCACCGGCACGACGTGGGCGCCGTGCGTGGCCAGGCCGGCGACCAGCGGGTGATCGACCTGGTCGGCCGTGGTCAACACCAGCCACGTCCCGGTCAGGCCGGTCGGGGGTACGGAGGCCAGTGGCCGCCACTCCACCCGGTAGCGCCAGGAGTCGACGGTGGCGCGGTCCCGCCCTGCCCGCCGCCAGCGGGCCAACGCCGGCAGCAGGTCCCGCAGCGGCTGGTCGGCGGTGAGCCGTAGCTCGGCACCGAGCCCGGTGAGGTCCTCCCGTTCCACCGCCGCCCAGAACCGGTCGTCGAGGCCGCCGCCGGTCCGGGTGGCGGGTGCCGTCTCCGGCCAGTACCGCTGGTGCTGGAACGCGTAGGTCGGCAGGTCGACGGTGGCCGGCCGCCGCCCGCCGCGGGTGAACCAGGCCGCCCAGTCCACAGGCGTGCCGGCCACGTGCAACCGGGCCAGCGCGGTGGTGAGCGCGGTGACCTCGTCCTGGTCGCGCCGCAACGCCGGAATGTGCTGCACCGGCCGGTCGACCGGGGTGTCGGCGGCCATCGCCGTCAACGTCGCGTCCGGACCCACCTCCAGGAACATGGACACACCCAACTCGTGCAACGTGGCGATGCCGTCGGCGAACCGCACCGCTTCGCGCACGTGCCGCACCCAGTAGTCCGGACCCGCGATCTCGGCCGGATCGGCGAGCCGACCGGTCAGATTCGACACGACCGGCAGACGCGGAGCCTGCCAGTCCACACCGGCGATCGCGGCCCGGAACCCGGCCAGCATCGGCTCCATCAACCGCGAATGGAACGCATGACTGACCGTCAACCGCTTCACCCGCCAACCCTCGGCAATGCACGCCTCGGCGAGCCGGTCCAGATCCTCGACCGCGCCGGAGAGCACCACCGACGACGGACCGTTCACCGCCGCCACATCCACCCCGGAACCAGGAACCGCCCCCAGGCCGACTCCCGACTCCGAGCCGCCACCGCCGACGCCGGACGACAGCAGCTCCCGAACCTGCGACTCCGACGCGCCCACCGCCAACATCCCGCCACCAGCCGGCAACGCCTGCATCAACGACCCACGCGCCGCCACCAACACACACGCATCCGCAAGCGACAACACACCCGCCACATGAGCGGCCGTCACCTCACCGATCGAATGCCCCGCCACGTAGTCAGCCGTCACACCCCACGACGACAACAACTCCCACAACGCCACCTCCACCGCGAACAACCCGGCCTGCGTGTAGACCGTCTGATGCAGCAGCTCACCGCCGTCGAACACCACCTCCCGCACCGAACGGTCCAAACGACCCTCGAACCCGGCACACACCCGATCGAACGCGTCCGCGAACACCGGAAACGCCCCGTACAACTCCCGACCCATACCGACCCGCTGCGCACCCTGACCGGTGAACAACACCGCCCGCCGACCCGACAGCTCCGCTCCGGTCACCACACCCGGGGCGGCGTGCCCGTCGGCCACCGCGGACAGACCGGTGAGCAGCGACTCCCGGTCCGGAGCGACGACGGCCGCCCGATGCTCAAGCGTGGCGCGCGTGGCGACCAGCGACCACCCGACCTCGGCCGGCGTGACCTCGTCGTGCTCGCGCAGGTGGTCGAGCAGCCGGGCCGCCTGCCCGGCGAGTGCCGGTGCCGAGCGGGCCGACAGCAGCCACGGCGTGACCGGCAGCGGGGCGACCGCGTCCGGCGTGGGGGCGTCGTCGACCGGCGTGGGCGCTTCCAGGATCACGTGGGCGTTGGTGCCGGAGATGCCGAACGAGGACACCGCCGCCCGACGCGGCCGGTCCACCGCCGGCCACTGACGCGCCGACGTGACGAGGTCCACCGCACCGGCCGACCAGTCCACCTTGGACGAGGGTGCGTCCACGTGCAGCGTGGCCGGCACCACGCCGTGCCGCATGGCCAGGACCGCCTTGATGATCCCGGCGACGCCGGCGGCGGCCTGGGTGTGGCCCAGGTTCGACTTCACCGACCCGAGCAGCAGCGGCTCGGCCCGCTCCTGCCCGTACGTGGCGAGCAACGCCTGCGCCTCGATCGGGTCACCGAGCGTGGTGCCGGTGCCGTGCGCCTCCACCACGTCCACCTCGGCGGCGGACAGTCGGGCGTCGGCGAGCGCGGCCCGGATGACCCGCTGCTGGGCGGGCCCGTTGGGGGCGGTCAACCCGTTCGACGCGCCGTCCTGGTTCACCGCCGACCCGCGCAGCACGGCGAGGATCCGCCGGCCGTCGCGCTGGGCGTCGGAGAGTCGTTGCACCAGCAGCACACCGACGCCCTCACCCCAGCCGGTGCCGTCGGCGCCCTCGGCGAACGACCGGCACCGCCCGTCGGCGGCGAGCCCGCCCTGCCGGGAGAACTCGACGAACGCGCCGGGGGTGGCCATCACGGTCACCCCACCGGCGAGTGCCAGGTCGCATTCGCCGGCGCGCAGCGACTGGGCGGCGAGGTGCAGCGCCACCAGCGACGACGAGCAGGCGGTGTCCACGGTCAGCGCCGGCCCTTCGAGGCCGAGCGCGTACGACACGCGGCCGGAGAGCACGCTGGCGGAGGCGCCGGTCGCGCCGTAGCCGGCGAGGTGTTCGCCGCCGTACCGGATGAGGTGGTCGAAGTCCTGCCCGTTGGTGCCGGCGAAGACGCCGACCCGGCTGCCGCGCAACGAGGACGGGTCGATCCGGGCGTCCTCGATCGCCGCCCAGGACGTTTCCAGCAGCAGCCGCTGCTGCGGGTCCATGGCGACCGCCTCGCGGGGCGAGATGCCGAAGAACTGTGCGTCGAACGCGTCGGCGTCGTCCAGGAACGCGCCCCGGGTGACGTCCGACGGCAGCGCGGCGAGGTCCCAGTGCCGGTCGCGCGGCAGGTCGGTCATGGCGTCGACGCCGTCGGCGAGCATCCGCCAGAACTCCGCCGGGGAGGTGGCCCCGGCGGGGAACCGGCAGCCCATGCCGACGATGACGATCGGGTCGTCGTCAACCGGGCGTACCGCCGTGGTGGTGGTCCCGGCGGGCCCGCCGGCCAGCTCGGCACGCAGGTGGGCGGCGAGGGCCTCGGGGTTGGGATGGTCGAACGCCAGCGTGGCGGGCAGCGTGAGTCCGGTCGCGGCGTCGAGCCGGTTGCGCAGCTCGACGGCGGTGAGGGAGGTGAAGCCGAGGTCCCGGAACGCGCGCCGGTGCGGCACCTGGTCGGCGCCGCCGTGTCCGAGGACGGCGGCGATCTCGCTCCGGACCAGTTCGCCGAGGGCGTCCTGCTGTTCGGCCGGGGTGCGGCCGGCGAGCCGGCGCCGCAGCGCGGCGGAGCGGTCCTCCTCGGCGCCGACGGGGGTGGTGGTGAGCAGGTCGCGGAGCAGCGGGTCGGGTCGCTGGCCGGGGGCGGCGGCGATCCGGTCCCAGTCGACGTCGGCGACGACGAGGTGGGTCTCGTCGCGGTCGAGCGCCCGGTGGAACGCGCGGATCGCGCGCTCGGGGTCCATGGCACGGACACCACCCCGGGCCATCCGCCGTTCGAACTCGCCGGCGCTGACGCCGCCGTCGGCCCAGAGCCCCCAGGCTACGGCGGTGGCGGGGAGCCCCTCGGCGCGGCGGCGGTGGGCGAGCGCGTCGAGCCAGGCGTTCCCGGGCGCGTAGTTGCCCTGCCCGGGGCCGGCCATGGTGCCCGCGAGGGAGGAGAAGAGCACGAACGCGGTGACGTCGTGGTCGCGGGTCAGCTCGTCGAGGTGGCGGGCCGCGTCGACCTTGGCGCGCAGCGCGGTGGCCATCCGGTCGACGGTGAGCGCGTCGGTGACGGTGTCGTCGAGGGCGGCGGCGGTGTGCACGACGGTGCGCAGCGGCGCGTCGGCGGGGACGGCGGCGAGGAGGTCGCGCAGCGCGTCCCGGTCGGCGGCGTCGCAGGCCGCGATCGTGACGCGGGCGCCCTGGGCGGTCAGTTCGTCGCGCAGCTCGGCCGCGCCGGGCGCGTCGGGGCCGCGCCGGCTGATCAGCAGCAGGTGCTCGACGCCGGCGGCGGCGAGGGCCCGGGCGACGTGCGCGCCGAGCGCGCCGGTGCCGCCGGTGACGAGCGCGGTGCCGCGCGGGGTCCAGCTCACCGGCGCGGCGGCGGGTCGGGTGTCCCGGACCAGCCGTCGGGTGTACGCGCCGGCTACGCGTACCGCCACCTGGTCCTCGGCCGGCGCGTCGCCGAGCAGCCGGCGCAACCGGGGTACGGCGCGCGGGTCGGGCGTCGGCGGCAGGTCGACGAGGCCACCCCAGCGGTACGGGTGTTCGGCGCGCAGCGCTCCGCCGAGTCCCCAGAGCAGCGCCTGGTCGGGGTCGACGGCCGGGTCGGTGAGGTCGACGGCGACGGCGTCGCGGGTGGCGAGCCAGAGCCGGGCGGTGCTGCCGGCGTCGCCGAGCGCCTGCGCGAGCGTGACCGTGCCGGCCAGCCCGGCGGGCACGGAGACGCTGTCCGGGTGGGCGCCGGTGGCCAGGCCGAGCAGCGACAGCACGGTCCCGGCCGGCGGCGAGGCGGTGAGTTCCCGGGCCAGGTCGGCGCGACCGTGACCGGCCGGCACGGTCAGGACCCGGACGCCGGGCCCGGTCAGCGCGTCGACCCACCGCCGGCCCGCCTCGTCCACCTCGGCCGGTACGACGAGAAGCAGGTCGCCGACGTCGGGCCCGGTGGGGTCCGGCAGCGGCTGCCAGGTGACCCGGTAGTGCCAGGAGTCGAGCGTGGCTTCGCTCTCCCGGCGGCGTCGCCACGCGGAGAGCGCGGGCAGCACGTCGGCGAGCGGCGTGTCGGGGTCGACGGCGAGCGCGGCGGCGAGGCCGTCCAGGTCCTCGTTCTCGATCACCTGCCAGAACGCCGTGTCGTCGTCGGGGTCACCGCCGTGGTGGCGGGTGCGGGCATCGAGCCAGTAGCGCTGATGCTGGAACGCGTAGGTGGGCAGGTCGATGGTGGCCGGCCGCCGCCCGCCGCGGGTGAACCAGGCCGCCCAGTCGATGCGGGTGCCGGTCACGTGCAGTCGGGCCACCGCCGTGGTGAGTGCGGCGACCTCGTCCTGGTCCCGCCGCAACGCCGGAATGTGGTGCACCGGCCGGTCGGCCGGGGTGTCGGCGGCCATCGCCGTCAACGTCGCGTCCGGACCCACCTCCAGGAACGTGGACACGCCCAACTCGTGCAGCGTGGCCACCCCGTCGGCGAAACGGACCGCCTCGCGGACGTGCCGCACCCAGTAGTCCGGACCGGCGATCTCGGCGGGTTCAGCGAGCCGACCGGTCAGGTTCGACACGATCGGCAGACGCGGGGCCCGCCAGTCCAAGCCAGCGATCGCGGCCCGGAAGTCGGCCAGCATCGGTTCCATCAGCCGGGAGTGGAACGCGTGACTGACGGTGAGCCGCTTCACCCGCCAACCCTGCTGCCCGCACTCCCCCGCCAGCCGGTCCAGCTCCTCGACCGCGCCCGAGAGCACCACCGACGACGGACCGTTCACCGCTGCCACGTCGACGTCGACGTCGGCCACCAACGCCCGGACCTGGGACTCCGACGCTCCCACCGCCAGCATCCCGCCACCGGCCGGCAACGCCTGCATCAACGCACCCCGCGCCGCCACCAGGGCACACGCGTCCGCGAGCGACAACACCCCCGCCACATACGCGGCGGTCACCTCACCGATCGAATGCCCACCCAGGAAGTCCGCGGTCACCCCCCACGACGACAGCAGCTCCCACAACGCCACCTCCACCGCGAACAACCCGGCCTGCGTGTAGACGGTCCGATCCAGCAGGTCGCCGCCGTCGAAAACCACGTCCTGCACCGAACGATCGAGGCGGCCCTCGAACCCGGCGCACACCCGGTCGAACGCGTCCGCGAACACCGGAAACGCCCCGTACACCTCCCGACCCATGCCGGCGCGCTGCGCACCCTGACCGGTGAACAGCACCGCCCGCCGACCCGACGACACCTCGCCGGTCACCACGCCGGACGCCGACGCACCGTCGGCGAGCGCGGACAGGCCGGTGAGCAGCGACTCCCGGTCCGGGCCGAGCACCACCGCGCGGTGTTCCAGCGCGGCGCGGGTCGTCGCGAGCGACCAGCCCACCTCGGCCGGAGGCAGCTCGGCGTGCGCCCGCAGGTGGTCGGCCAGCCGGGCGGCCTGGCCGGCGAGGGCCGCCGTCGACCGCGCCGACAGCACCCACGGGGTGGTCGGTGGCAACCCGGCCGGCGGCGTCTCCGGCGACGGCTCGGGTTCCGGGGCCTCGATGATGACGTGGGCGTTGGTGCCGGAGATGCCGAACGACGACACCGCCGCCCGACGCGGCCGGTCCACCGCCGGCCACTGACGCGCCGACGTGACGAGGTCCACCGCGCCGGCCGACCAGTCGACGTGGGAGGAGGGGGCGTCGACGTGGATGGTCTGCGGCACGAGTCCGTGCCGCATGGCGAGGACCATCTTGATGATCCCGGCGACCCCGGCGGCGGCCTGGGTGTGGCCCAGGTTCGACTTCACCGACCCGAGCAGCAGCGGCTCGGCCCGCTCCTGCCCGTACGTGGCCAGCAGCGCCTGCGCCTCGATCGGATCACCCAGTCTGGTGCCGGTGCCGTGTGCCTCCACCACGTCCACCTCGACCGGTGACAGCCGCGCCGAGGCGAGGGCCGCCCGGATGACCCGCTGCTGGGCGGGCCCGTTCGGCGCGGTCAACCCGTTCGACGCGCCGTCGGAGTTCACCGCCGATCCGCGTACCACGGCGAGGACGCGGTGGCCGTGGCGGCGGGCGTCGGAGAGGCGTTCCAGCAGCAGCACACCGACGCCCTCGGACCAGCCGGTGCCGTCGGCGCTGTCGGCGAACGACTTGCACCGGCCGTCCGGGGCGAGGCCGCGTTGCCGGCTGAAGTCGATGAACGTCTCCAGCGTGGTCATCACGGTGACGCCGCCCGCGAGGGCCAGCGCGGATTCGCCGGAGCGCAGCGACTGCACGGCCAGGTGCAGCGCGACCAGCGACGACGAGCAGGCGGTGTCGACGGTGAGCGCCGGGCCCTCCAGGCCGAGCGTGTAGGCGACCCGACCGGAGAGCACGCTGCTGGCGGTGCCGCCGCCGATGAACCCGTCGACCGTGTCGGGCACCTCGTCGAGCCCGGCCGCGTAGTTGTGGTACATCATGCCGGCGAACACGCCGACCCGGTTGCCGCGCAACGACAGCGGGTCGATCCGGGCGTCCTCGATCGCCGTCCAGGACGCCTCCAGCATGAGCCGCTGCTGCGGGTCCATGGCCAGCGCCTCGTACGGGGAGATGGTGAACAGCTCCGGGTCGAAGTTCCCGGCGTCGTGCAGGAAGCCGCCTTCCCGGGCGTACGTGCTGCCCCGCCGTTCCCCGGTCGGGTCGTACGCCCGCTCGGTGTCCCAGCCCCGGTCGGTGGGGAAACCGGTGATGCCGTCGCCGCCGGCGGCGACCAGCTCCCACAACTGCTCGGGTGAGCGGACGCCGCCCGGGTAGCGGCAGCTCATGCCGATGATGGCGATCGGTTCGTGGTCCTTGGCGTCGGCCGCCCTCAGCCGTTCGCTGGTCTCGTGCAGGTCGGCGGTGACGCGCTTGAGGTACTCACGGAGCTTGGCTTCGTTCGCCATCGGGTATTCACCTGTCGCGGGTCAGGACCGGCCGAAGCGGCTGTCGATGAAGTCGAACAGTTCGTCGTCACTGGCGTCGTCGAGGCTGGCGGCCACCTCGCCGCCGTCGCCGTCCCAGCGGGCGAGCAGGGCGCGGAGCCGGGCCGCGACGGCGGTACGGGTCTCGTCGTCGGCGGTCAGTTCGGCGAGCGCGTCGGCTCCGGTGGCGGCGAACGCGGCTTCGAGGCGGTCCAGCTCGTCGAGAACGGTGGGCGCGGTCGCGGCCGGTCCGAGCCGGCCCAGCAGGTGCCCGGTCAGCGCCCCCGGGGTGGGATGGTCGAAGACCATCGTCGCCGGCAGGGTGAGCCCGGTCCGGGCGGTGAGCCGGTTGCGCAGGTCGACGGCGGTGAGCGAGTCGAAGCCGAGTTCGGTGAAGGAGCGGTCGGGTCCGACGGCGGCCGGTGACGCGTACCCGAGCACGTCGGCGACCTGGCTGGCGACCAGCTCGGCGACCAGGCGGGCCCGGTCCTCGGCGGACGCCCCGGCGAGCCGGTCGGCGAGGCCGCCGGTGGTCGTCGCGGCGGCGCGGCGCGCGGGCCCGCCGGCGAGGCCGTGCAGCGGCGCCGGCAGCTCGTCGCGGCCGGTGCGGGTCCGCAACGCCGCCAGGTCGAGGTGGACCGGGAGCAGCAGCGGCTGCCGGCCGCGCCGGCTGGCGTCGAACAGGGCCAGCGCCCGGTCGGTGGGGAGCGGGACGATGCCCTGGCGGGCGAGCCGGTCCCGGCCGGCGGCGCCCAGGTCGCGGGTCATGCCGCCGGTTTCCGCCCAGGGGCCCCAGGCCAGTGACGTGGCGGCGAGCCCGGCGGCGCGGCGGTGGTGCGCGAGACCGTCGAGGAACGCGTTGGCCGCCGCGTAGTTGCCCTGCCCGGGTGCGCCGAGCGGCCCGGCGATCGAGGAGAACAGCACGAACATGGGCAGGTCGAGGTGGCGGGTGAGGTCGTGCAGGTGCCAGGCGGCGTCGGCCTTGGGGCGCAGCACCGTCTCGGTGCGGTCCGGGGTGAGCGCGGTGACCACGGCGTCGTCGAGCGCGCCGGCGGCGTGCACCACGCCGGCGAGCGGATGTTCGGCGGGCACGGCGGCGAGCAGGCCGGCGAGCTGGTCGCGGTCGGCCACGTCGGCGGCGGTGAGGCTGGCGCGCGCGCCGAGACGGGTGAGGTCGGCGAGCAGGTCGGCCGCGCCGGGGGCGTCGGCGCCGTGTCGACTGACCAGCAGCAGGTGCCGGATCTTGTGGTGGGTGACGAGGTGCCGGGCGACGACGCCGCCGAGCGCGCCGGTCGCGCCGGTGATCAGCACGGTGCCGTCGGGGACGAGGTCGACGGCGCCGGTCGGGTCGGGTTCGGCCGGGGCGAGGCGCGGCACGAGCAGCCGGCCGTCGCGGAGCGCGAACTGGGGTTCGTCGGCGGCGAGCGCGCGGGCGAGCAGGTCGGCGTCGTCGTCACCGGCCAGGTCGGCGAGGACGAACCGGCCGGGGTGTTCGAGTTGCGCCGCGCGGACCAGTCCCCAGACGGCGGCGCCGGCCAGGTCGGTGACGTCATCGTCGGCGGGTACCGCGCCGCGGGTGAGCACCACGAGCCGCCGGTCGGCGTGCCGGTCGTCGGCCAGCCAGTCCTGGATCAGCGTGAGCGTGTCGGCGAGCCGGGTGCGGGTGTCGGCGAGCGGGTCGCCCGGCGCGGTGTCGCGGGCGGGGACGAGCACCAGCCGGGCGTCGGCGGCGGTCCCGGCGAGGCCGGTTCCCGGGTCGAGCGGCACGATTCCGGTGGCCGGTCGGGCCGGCAGCGGCACCGGGTTCCAGCGCAGGTCGTAGAGGGGCAGGTCGGCGGTGCCGGGGTCGAGTTGGTCGGCGGCGAGCGGTCGGGACACCAGGGCGTCGATGCGGGCCACCGGTGCGCCGGCCGCGTCGGCGAGCGTGAGCGTGCTGGCCGGGCCGCTGCGGGTGAGCCGTACCCGCAGGTGGGTGGCGCCCTCGGCGGTGAGCGTGACGCCGCTCCAGGACCAGGGCAGCCGGGCGCCGGCGTCGTCGGCGGCCGGGTCGTCGGCGAGGCCGACGACGTGCAGCGCGGCGTCGAGCAGCGCCGGGTGCAGCGCGTAGCCGGTGGTGGCGGCGCCGTCGGGCAGTTCCACCTCCGCGAAGACCCCGTCGGGCGTACGCCAGGCGGCGCGCAGCCCGCGGAACGTGGGCCCGTGGGTGACGCCGAGGTCGCGGAGCCGGGTGTAGATCGGTTCGACGGGCACGGCGACGCCGCCGGGCGGTGGCCAGGCGGTCAGCGGCTCGGCGGTCTCGCCCGCGCCGGGGGCGAGGACGCCGTCGGCGTGGGCGGTCCAGTCGGCGTGCGGGTCGTCGGCGGGCCGGGAGTGGACGGTGATCCGGCGTCGGCCGTCCTCGTCGGGCGCGGCGAGCTGGAGTTGGAGCGTGCGGGCGCCGTCGTCGGGCAGGACGAGCGGCGCGGCGAGCGTGAGTTCCTCGACGGTGTCGCAGCCGGCCTGTGCGCCGGCGTGCAGCGCCAGCTCGACCAGCGCGGTGCCGGGGACGACGATCCGGCCGCGCACGACGTGGTCGGCGAGCCAGGGTTGGGTACGCGCGGACAGCCGGCCGCCGTGGACGCGGACGTCGCCGGCGGCGGTGGTGAGCGCGGTGTCGAGCAGCGGGTGACCGGCGGCTCGGGCGCCCAGGCCGGCGGCGTCGTGGCCGGCGGTGCGGGCGTCGATCCAGTACCGCTGGTGTTGGAACGCGTAGGTGGGCAGGTCGACGGTGGCCGGCCGGCGTCCGTCGCGGGTGAACCAGGCCGCCCAGTCGATGCGGGTGCCGGCCACGTGCAACCGAGCCACCGCCGTGGTCAGCGCGGTGACCTCGTCCTGGTCGCGCCGCAACGCCGGAATGTGCTGCACCGGCCGGTCCGCCGGGGTGTCGGCGGCCATCGCGGTCAACGTCGCGTCCGGACCCACCTCCAGGAACGTGGACACACCCAACTCGTGCAACGTGGCCACCCCGTCGGCGAACCGCACCGCCTCCCGCACATGCCGCACCCAGTAGTCCGGACCCGCGATCTCCACCGGGTCGGCGAGCCGACCGGTCAGATTCGACACGATCGGCAGACGCGGAGCCTGCCAGTCCACACCACTGATCGCGGCCCGGAACCCGGCCAGCATCGGCTCCATCAACCGCGAATGGAAGGCGTGACTGACCGTCAACCGCTTCACCCGCCAACCCTCGGCAATGCACGCCTCGGCCACCCGATCCAGATCCGCCACCGGCCCGGACAACACCACCGACGACGGACCGTTCACCGCCGCCACATCCACCCCGGACGCCAACGCCCGAACCTGCGACTCCGACGCACCCACCGCCAACATCCCGCCACCAGCCGGCAACGCCTGCATCAACGACCCACGCGCCGCCACCAACACACACGCATCCGCAAGCGACAACACACCCGCCACATGAGCGGCCGTCACCTCACCGATCGAATGCCCCGCCACGTAGTCGGCCGTCACACCCCACGACGACAGCAGCTCCCACAACGCCACCTCCACCGCGAACAGGCCCGCCTGCGCATAGACGGTCTGATGCAGCAGATCACCGCCGTCGAACACCACCTCCCGCACCGAACGGTCCAAACGACCCTCGAACCCGGCACACACCCGATCGAACGCGTCCGCGAACACCGGAAACGCCCCGTACAACTCCCGACCCATACCGACCCGCTGCGCACCCTGACCGGTGAACAACACCGCCCGCCGACCCGACGACACCTCCCCGGTCACCACACCGGACGCGGACGCACCCTCCACGACGGCCGACAGGCCGGCCAGCAACGCGTCCCGATCCGTACCGACCACCACCGCCCGGTGCGCCAACGCGGCCCGCGCGGTCGCCAGCGAGAAGCCGACCTCGACCGGTGACACATCCGGGTGCCGCCGCAGGTGGTCGCGCAGCCGGGCCGCCTGACCCGCCAGCGCGTCCGACGACCGCCCCGACACCAGCCACGGCAGCACCGGCAACGCCGCCGCGTCGAGGACGGCCGGCGGCTCGTCCTCGGCCGGGGTGGGCGCTTCCAGGATCACGTGGGCGTTGGTGCCGGAGATGCTGAACGACGAGACCGCGGCGCGGCGGGGCCGGTCGGCGGCCGGCCAGGGGCGCGCGGACGTGGCCAGCTCGACCGCGCCGGCCGCCCAGTCCACCTTGGACGACGGCGCGTCCACGTGCAGCGTGGCCGGTACCGTGCCGTGCCGCATCGCCTGCACCATCTTGATCACGCCGGCCACGCCGGCGGCGGTCTGGGTGTGGCCGATGTTCGACTTGACAGACCCGAGCAGCAGCGGCGTCTCCCGCTCCTGCCCGTACGTGGCCAGCAACGCCTGCGCCTCGATCGGATCGCCCAGCGTGGTGCCGGTGCCGTGCGCCTCCACCACGTCCACCTCGGCGGCGGACAACCGGGCGTCGGCGAGCGCGGCCCGGATCACCCGCTGCTGCGACGGCCCGTTCGGCGCGGTCAGCCCGTTCGACGCGCCGTCCTGATTCACCGCGGACCCGCGCACCACGGCGAGGACCCGGTGGCCGAGCCGCTGCGCGTCGGCGAGACGCTCGACCAGGAGCACGCCGATGCCCTCGCCGAGCGCGGTGCCGTCGGCGGCGTCGGCGAACGCCCGGCAGCGGGCGCCCCGGGACAGGTTGTTCTGCCGGGTGAAGTCCACGAAGATCGACGGGGTCGGCAGCACTGTCACGCCGCCGGCCAGGGCCAGGTCGGATTCGCCGGCGCGCAGCGACTGCACGGCCAGGTGCAGCGCGACAAGCGACGACGAGCAGGCGGTGTCCACGGTGACGGCCGGTCCCTCGAACCCGAACGCGTACGACACCCGGCCGGAGCTGACGCTGCCGGCGCTACCCAGCCCCAGGTAGTCGGCGACCCCGTCGGGCACGTCGGCGGCACCGGCCGCGTAGTCGGCGTGGGTCAGCCCGGCGAAGACGCCGACGCGTGCGCCGCGCAGCCCGGTGGGGTCGACGCCGGCGGTTTCGAACGCCTCCCAGGACACCTCCAGCAGCAACCGCTGCTGCGGGTCCATGGCGAGCGCCTCGCGGGGCGAGACGCCGAAGAACGCCGGGTCGAAGCCGGCGGCGTCGGTCAGGAAGCCGCCGTCGCGCACGCAGGACGTGCCGGGGCGCTCCCGCTCCGGGTCGTAGAGCGTGGCGAGGTCCCAGCCCCGGTCGTCGGGGAACGGGCCGATCGCGTCCCCGCCGGCGGCCACCAGGTCCCACAGCGCGTCCGGCGAGGTGATCCCGCCGGGGAAGCGGCACGCCATGCCGACCACGGCGATCGGCTGGCGGGCGGCGTCCTCCACGTCGCGGAGCCGTTGCCGGGTCCGCCGCAGGTCGGTGGTGACCCTCTTCAGATACTCCCGGAGCTTCTCTTCGGTGTCCATCAACCTGACCCTCGGTCGGCGGGGACCTGCCGTCGTCCGGCGCGCACGCGTCATCCGGGAGCCACGGGTCCCCTTTGCGGGGAAGCTATGGCGTCGCGCTGAGCTGCGACAACCCCTAACCCGTAGGCCCGGCGGGCTAGGGGGTGGCCGGGCCGGCGGCGGCCCGGTTACCGTCCGGTGGACCGCCCTGGCGCCCGGTCGCGGGCGCCACCGCCGGAAGGACCGCGTGACGATGACCGACCACGACAACGGCCTGTGGGTTCGCCGGTTCCATCCGGCCCCGGACGACGCCCCGCGACTGGTGTGCCTGCCGCACGCCGGGGGCTCCGCGAGCTTCTTCTTCCCGGTGTCCCGGGCGCTGTCACCGGCCGTGGAGGTGCTCAGCATCCAGTACCCGGGCCGACAGGACCGCCGGCACGAGCCGTGCGTGCCGAGCATCGGTGAGCTGGCCCGGCAGGTGACCGACGTGCTGCGGCCCTGGCGGGACCGGCCGTTGGCGTTCTTCGGGCACAGCATGGGCGCGACGCTGGGCTTCGAGGTGGCGCGGCTGATCGAGGCCGAGGGTGGGACGGTGGCGCACCTGTTCCCGTCCGGCCGTCGGGCGCCGTCGTGTCACCGGCACGAGACGGTGCACCTGCTCGACGATGACGGGCTGCTGGCCGACGTGAAGAAGCTCAGCGGCCCCAACTCGGCGGTGCTCGGCGACCCGGACATGCTGCGTGCCGCGTTGCCGGCGATCCGCAGCGACTACCGGGCGGCGGAGACGTACACGTACGCGCCGGGGCCGAAGCTGAGCTGCCCGGTCACGGTGTTCACCGGGGACGCCGACCCGAAGACCACTGTGGACGAGGCGAGGGCCTGGTCGGAGCACACCACCGGCGCGTTCGACCTGCACGTCTTCCCGGGCGGGCACTTCTTCCTGGCGTCCCACCAGCCGGCGATCCTGCGTACCCTCTCGGCGGCGTTGACCGGCGCGGCGGTCCGCTGATTCCACTCGCCGGTCCC
This sequence comes from Micromonospora sp. RP3T, assembly GCF_003027925.1. GTDB lineage: Bacteria > Actinomycetota > Actinomycetes > Mycobacteriales > Micromonosporaceae > Micromonospora. The sequence goes on along the minus strand of NZ_PYPS01000037.1, from coordinate 48,193 downwards.
CGCCGCCCGGTCCGGGCGGCGGGGACCGTGGCGGTTCACGGCTTCTGCGCCACCGCGATGACGTAGTCGAGCAGACCCAGCTCCTTCTTGATCAGCTCGGTGTCGCGCCAGTGGTTGGCCATCCCCTTGACCGCGCTGCCGTCGGCGGCGGCCCGGAACGCCGGGTCGGACGGGCGGGCGGACTGGAACCGGCGCCAGCCCTCCCAGGTGCGGTCCGCGATGGAGTGCACCTCGACGGCGCCGAAGCCGGCGGCGGCGAGCTGCTCGCCGTAGGTCCTGCGGTCGTGCCAGTTCTCGTCCGGCAGGCTGAACTTGACGAAGCTGAGCGGGCCCGAGCTGATCGACATGCGCGGCGTGTCGTTGCTCAGCGGGATGATGTCGGCGGTGGCGATGGTGCCGCCCGGCCGCAGCACCCGGAACGCCTCGGCGAAGAACGCGCTGCGCGGGTGGAAGTGGAACGCCGACTCCAGCGCCACCACCCGGTCCACGCTGGCGTCCGGGAACGGCAGCGCGGTGGCGGTGCCGAGTTGGAAGTCGGCCCGGTCGGCCAGGCCCTCACGGCGGGCCCGTTCCTGGGCGTGCTCGACGTGGCGGGGGGTCACGTTGATGCCGTGCACCTTCGCCACCCGGCGGTCCCGCAGCCAGGCGAAGTCCTGGTCGCCGTAGCCGAAGCCGACGTCGACCACGGTGTCGTCGGGCTTGAACCCGGCGGCGTCGGCGAGCTTGTCGGCCAGCGCCTGGCCGGCCACGTCGATGCTGGTCACGCCCTCCTCCCAGTAGCCGACGTTCATGTAGCGGGAGGTGCGGGCCGCGAACTCGACGTCCGGCGACTGGATCTCGTAGAACCGGCGGACCCGGGTCACCGGGTCCTTGGTGGCCAGGGTCCGGATGACCCGGCCGAGGGTGCGGAGGTTCTCCAGCATGTCAGCTCCTCAGGGCTGTGCGGGGGTTGGTCAGGGCTGCAGGGCGGGCGCGGCGACCTGCCGGCGCAGGTCGGCCACCAGGGTGACGGCGGCGTCGGGGCCGGCGGCCACGCCGAAGAGGTAGAAGTCCGGCCGGATCAGCGCGGCGTCCGCGCCGCCCAGCCAGGTCGAGTAGACGCCGTCGAGGTCGGCCAGGTCGCCGACCGCCGCGCCGTCGTCGGCCGACCGCACGACCAGCCGGTACGCGCCGAGGTCGTCGAGGAACGCGACCGCGTCGTCGTCCAGCGGGGCGGGTTCCCGGGTGAGCAGCGTGAAGCCGACGCCCACCACGTCGTCGAAGCCACCGGTGCGCCCGTCGACCGTGACCCGGCCCTGCGGCGCGGGTTCACCGGCGCGCGGGGTGGGCGTGCCGTCGTCGGCGCGGTGCAGCACCCCGTCGACGATCGCCTCGCGCAGCGAGCGGACGTGCCGCTGCTGGGTACGCCGGCGCAGCGCGGCCAGCATCACCGAGTCCCGGCCGGCGGCCTTCTTCTGGTCGGTCTCGCAGATCACCGCCCCGGAGTCCATCGACATCCGGATCGCGTGCTGCACGTGCGCGCGCCGCTCCACCTGGTACGTGTCGAGCAGCGCCTCCCCGGCCCGGCCGCGGCGCACCAGGTCGAGTTTCCACGCCAGGTTGACCACGTCGCGGAAGCCGGAACTCATGCCCTGCCCGAGGAACGGCGGCATGACGTGCGCGGCGTCGCCGGCCAGGAACACCCGGCCGCGCCGCCACACGTCGGCGGAGCAGGCCTGGGTGGTGTAGACGCCGTACCGGTCCAGCCGGGCGTTGTCCGGGGTGATGTCGAACAGGCCGAGCAGCCGCCACGCGCTGGCCTCGGAGCGGAACTCCGCCAGGGTCTCCCCCGGCACCCGCATGAACTCCCACCGCCGGTGGTTCGGCCCGGCGGAGACGGCGGTACGCGGGCGCGCCGGGTCGCAGATCTGGAGGTTGTTCGGGGTGAACTCGCGCGGCGTGTGCAGCACCACGTCGCAGACCAGCCAGTCGTGGGTGAAGTCCAGGTCGGTGACGGTCGCGCCGAGCCAGCCCCGGACGAAGCTGTTCGCGCCGTCACAGCCGAGCACCCAGGACGCGGTGTAGGTGTGCGGGCCGCCGTCGCCGTCCACGGCGGTCACCTCGACCCGGTCGCCGTGGTCGGTCAGGCCGGTCACCTCGACGCCCCGCTGCACCTGCACGCCGGGCAGTTCCGCCCCGCGTTCGGCGAGCCGTTCCTCCACGCCGGGCTGGTAGAACGACGTGGAGTCGGGCCACCCGGACGGGCCGTCCGGCGCGGCGCGCACGTGCAGCAGCGTCCGGCCGAAGCCGTTCTTCCAGGTGTACTCGCCGGACAGTTCGGTCACGTCGCCGAGCCGGTCGGCCACGCCGCAGGCGGCGAGGATCCGGCTGGCCTCGCCGTCGTAGGAGACGGCGCGCGGCATGCTGTAGGGGGTGGTCCACTTCTCCAGCACCCGCACCGTGAAGCCGCGCTGCGCCAGCAGGATCGCGGCCACCTGGCCCACCGGGCCGTAGCCCACGATCAGTACGTCGGTCATCGCCGTCCCTCGTTCGTCCGCCTGGGCCGTCACAGCCCGAGTTCCGTGTCGATCAGGCTGAAGATCTCGTCGTCGCTGGCCCGGTCGAGGTCCAGGTCGTCGTCGGTGGCGGAGGCGCCGCGCATGGTCCGCCACTTGGCGACGAGCACCTCCAGCCGCGCCGCCACCTGGGTGTGCAGGTCCGCCTCGACGGTGGTCTCGGCGAGCGCCCGTTCCAGGCGTTCCAGCTCGGCGAGCACCGCCGGGGCGGCCTGCGCGCCGTCGGGCACCAGCCGGGAGCGCAGGTAGCCGGCCAGCGCCGCCGGGTCCGGGTAGTCGAAGACGGCGGTGGCCGGCAGCCGTTCCCCGGTCGCCTCGGTGAGCCGGTTGCGCAGCTCGACCGCGGTCAGCGAGTCGAAGCCCAGCTCGTGGAACGCCTGGCCGTCCCGGATGGCGTCCGGGCTGCCGTGGCCGAGCACCGCCGCGGCGGTGGCCCGGACCAGGTCGAGCAGGAGCGCGGACTGTTCCGCGCCGGTGAGCGCGCGCAGCCGCCCGGCCAGGTCGACGCCGCCGGTGGTGGCGGCGCGGGCCTTCGGCCGGTCGACGCGGACCAGGCCGCGCATCAGCGCCGGCACGTGCGGCCGGCCGGCGAGCGCGGCCCGGTCGACGCGGGTCGGCACCAGGTGCTCCTCCGGCGCGGCGAGGCCGGCGTCGAACAGCGCCATGCCCAGGTCGGACGGGATCGCGAGCTGCCCGTCGCGGGTGGTGCCGGCCCGGTCCACGCCGGCGGTCAGCGTGCTGGCCTGCGCCCACAGCCCCCAGGCGTACGCGCGGGCGGGCAGTCCGGCGCCGCGTCGCCGGCGGGCCAGCGCGTCCAGCCAGGCGTTGGCGGCGGCGTAGTTGCCCTGGCCGGGCACGCCGAACACGCCGGCCCCGGAGGAGAACAGCACGAACCCGGCGAGGTCGAGGTGGCGGGTCAGCTCGTCGAGGTGGCGGGCGGCGTCCACCTTGGGGCGGAACACGGTGTCGAGGCGTTCCGGGGTGAGCGCGGTGACCACGCCGTCGTCGAGCACGCCGGCCAGGTGCACCACGGCGGTGAGCGGATGCGCCGTCGGCACGGCGGTCAGCAGCCCCGCCACCGCGTCCCGGTCGGCGACGTCGGCGGCGGCCACGGTGACGGTGGCGCCGAGCGCGGTCAGCTCGGCGGTCAGCTCGGCCGCGCCGGGCGCGTCCGGGCCGCCCCGGCTGGCCAGCAGCAGGTGCCGCACACCGTGCCCGGTGACCAGCCGGCGGGCCACCAGGCCGCCCAGCAGGCCGGTGCCGCCGGTGAGCAGCACCGTGCCGTCCGGGTCCCAGGTCTCGGGCATGGTGAGCACCACCTTGCCGACGTGCCGGGCCTGGCTGACGTAGCGGAACGCGTCCGGGGCCTGCCGGACGTCCCAGGCGCGCACCGGCAGCGGGCGCAACGCGCCGGTGGCGAACAGCGCCAGCAGTTCGGTGAGCATCCGCTGGATCTCGTCCGGCTCGACCTGCGTCAGGTCGTACGCCTGGTAGTCGACGCCGGGGTGGTCGGCGGCGACCCGGGCCGGGTCGCGCAGGTCGGTCTTGCCCATCTCCAGGAACCGGCCGCCGCGCGGCAGCAACCGCAGCGACGCGTCGACGAACTCGCGGGCCAGCGAGTCGAGCACCACGTCCACGCCCCGGCCGCCGGTGGCGTCGAGGAAACGCGCCTCGAAGTCGAGCGTCCGGGACGACGCCAGGTGGTCGGCGGGCACGCCCAGCTCCCGCAGCGCCTGCCACTTGCCCTCGCTGGCGGTGGCGAAGACGTCCGCGCCGAGGTGGCGGGCGATCTGCACCGCCGCCATGCCGACGCCGCCGGCGCCGGCATGCACCAGCACGGACTCCCCGGCCCGCAGCCGGCCCAGCCCGACCAGCCCGCGCCAGGCGGTGAGGAACACCACCGGCACGGTCGCGGCCTGCGCGAACGTCCACCCGTCCGGCACCGGCGCGAGCAGCCGCCGGTCGGTGACCGCGACCGGGCCGAAGCAGCCGGTGAACACGCCGAGCACCCGGTCGCCGGGGCGCAGGTCGGTGACCGCCGCGCCGACCTCGGAGACGACGCCGGCGGCCTCCCCGCCGGGCGGACCGGGATCGCCCGGGTAGAGGCCGAGCGCGTTGAGCACGTCGCGGAAGTTCAGGCCGGCGGCGCGGACCCGGACCCGGACGTCGTACGCGCCGAGCGGCGCGTCGGCCGCGTCGGTGGGCACCAGTGCCAGGTGGTCGAGGCTGCCCCGGCGGGGCACGTCCAGCCGCCAGGCGGTCGCGTCGGCGGGCGGGGCGAGCGTCGGCGCGTCGGCGCGGCGGGCCAGCCGGGGCGCGTACGCGCCGCCGTCGCGCAGCGCCACCTGCGGCTCGTCGGCGGCGAGCACGGCGGTCAGGGTGGCCGCGTCGGGCATGCGGTCGGCGTCGAGCAGCACGAACCGGTCCGGGTGTTCGGACTGGGCGGAACGGACCAGGCCCCACGCGGCGGCGGCGGCCGGGTCGTCGACCTCGCCGGGCCCGTGCACGCCGACCGCGCCGCGGGTGAGCAGCACCAGCCGGGTCTCGGCCCAGCACGGCTCGGCCAGCCAGCGCTGCACCAGCGCGAGCGCGTCCCCGGCGAGCCGTCGCGCCCGGTCCGAGGCGGCGGGGTCGGTGCGGGTCGTCGTCCGGTGCACACCGGCCCCGGCGGTGAGCGGCGCGAGCACCGCGTCCGGCGGCGCGGCCCCGGCGTCGATCGTGGCGACCAGGGCGGACAGGTCGGCGTAGCGCGACAGGTCGGCCGCGGCGGACAGGTCGGCGTGGCGCGACAGATCGGCGGCGGACGGGTCGGCGGCGGCGCCCGGGGCGGCGAGCACGGCGATCCGGGCCGGGGCCGGCGCGGTGGGCGTCGGCAACGGCTGCCACGTCAGGTGGAACAGCGCGTCGGTGACCGCGTCGTCGCGGGCGCCCAGTTCGGCGCGGGAGATCGGGCGCATGGCCAGCGACGCCGCCTCGATCACCGGCGCGCCGGCCGGGTCGGTGGCGGACAACGCGAACGCGTGCGGGCCGACCCGCCGCAGCCGGACCCGCAGCGTGGTGGCGCCGGTGGCGTGCACGGTGAGCCCGTTCCAGGCGAACGGCAGCAGGATCTTCTCGCCGCCGGCGTCGGCGAGACCACCGAAGTGCGCGGCGTGCAGCGCGGCGTCGAGCAGCGCCGGGTGCAGCGCGTACCGGTCGGCGTCGGCGCGCGGGCCGGCCGGCAGCTCCACCTCGGCGTACACCTCGTCGTCGCCGGTCCGGACCGCGCGCAGGCCCTGGAACGCCGGGCCGTAGCCGTACCCCTCGTCGACCAGGCGGTCGTAGAAGCCGGTCAGGTCGACGGCGTGGGCGTCCGGCAGCGGCCCGGCCGGCGTCGCCGGGGTGGCTCCGGCGGCGGAGAGCGTGCCGCTGCCGTGCCGGGTCCACGGCGCGTCGGGCGGCCCGGCGGCGGGCCGGGAGTGCACGGTGACCGGGCGGCGGCCGTCGTCGGCGGGCGGACCGACCGCGACCTGCACCTGGGTGGCGGCGTCCTCGGGCAACGTCAGCGGCGCCTCGATGACCAGCTCGTCGAGGGCGGGGCAGCCGACCTCGTCGCCGGCCCGCAGACACAGCTCGACCAGCCCGGTGCCGGGCACCAGCACCCGACCGGCGACCCGGTGGTCGGCCAGCCAGGGCTGCTCGGCGACCGCGAGCTGGCCGGTGAACAGGTGCCCCCGCCCGTCGGCCAGCGGCACCGACGCGCCGAGCAGCGGATGCCCGGCGGCGGCCAGCCCGGCCGCGCCGACGTCGGCGGCGCCGGTGACCGGGCGGGGCCAGTAGCGGCGGTGCGCGAACGCGTACGTGGGCAGGTCGACCCGGCGTCCGCCGGCCAGCACCGGCTGCCAGTCGACGGGTACGCCGCGCACGTGCAGCGCGGCCACGGAGAGCAGGAACCGGGCCCGGTCGCCCCGGCCGCGCTGCACCGAACCGACCACCACCGCCGGATGGTCGTGTTCCTGGACCGTCTGCTCGATGCCCGGCGTGAGCACCGGATGCGGGCTGCACTCGACGTACGTGTGGTGGCCCTCGGCGGTCAGCGCGCGTACCGCGCCCGCCAGTTCGACCGGCTGGCGCAGGTTGCGGTACCAGTAGTCGGCGTCCATCTCCTCGCCGCCGAGCCAGCACAGGTCGGTGGTGGAGTAGATCGGCACCGCCGCCGGTCCGGGCGTGACGCCGGCGACCGCCTCGGCCAGCTCGGCGCGGATCCGCGCCACCTGCGGGGAGTGGGACGCGTAGTCGATCGGGATCCGGCGCAGCCGGATGCGGTCGGCGTCCAGCTCGGCGGCGAACGCGTCGACCGCGTCCGGTTCGCCGGAGACCACCACGTTCGCCGGGCCGTTGACCGCGCCCACCGCCAGCCGGTCGCCGTACCGGGCGATCCGCTCGCGGACCACCTCGGCCGGGAGCGGCACGGCGGCCATCACCCCGGCGCCGGCCAGCTTGCGCAGCGCGCGGGCACGCAGCGCCACCAGTCGGGCGGCGTCGGTCAGCGACAGCACGCCGGCCACGCAGGCGGCGGCGATCTCGCCCTGCGAGTGGCCGACCACGGCGGCGGGCTGCACGCCGTACGAGCGCCACAGCTCGGCCAGCGACACCATCACCGCGAACAGCAGCGGCTGCACCACGTCGGCCCGCTCGGCGTCGGGCGTGCCGGGCGCCTGCCGCAGCAGGTCCCGCAGCGGGTGGTCCAGCCAGGGCCGCAGCGCGGCGTCGCAGGCGGCCATCCGCTCGGCGAACACGGGCGCCTCGTCGAGCAGGTCCAGCGCCATGCCGGCCCACTGGGAGCCCTGGCCGGGGAAGACGAACACCAGCTTGCCGGTGGCGGTGACGTCGCCGCGTACCAGGTCGGTGGCGGGCTCGCCGGCGACGAGCGCGTCCAGGCCGGCGGTGATCTCGGCCGGGTCGCCGACCAGCACGGCCCGGTGGTCGAAGCCGGCCCGGGTGGTGGCCAGCGACCAGGCCACGTCGAGCGGTCGCTGGTCGGGTCGGTCGGCGAGGTGGTCGCGTAGCCGGCGGGCCTGCCCGGCCAGCGCCTCCGGGGTACGCGCGGAGAGCAGCCACGGCAGCGCCACCGGCCCGGCCGGCGGCTCGGCGTCGACGGCCGGCTCGTCCGGCACGGCCTCGAGCACCACGTGGGCGTTGGTGCCGCTGATGCCGAACGAGGAGACGCCGGCGCGGGCCGGCCGGTCGGTACGCGGCCACGGCCGGGCCTCGGTGAGCAGGTCGACCGCGCCGGCCGCCCAGTCGACGCGGCTGGTGCGCTGCTCGGCGTGCAGCGTGCGGGGCAACCGACCGTGCCGCATGGCGAGGACGACCTTCAGCATCCCGGCGACGCCGGCCGCGGCCTGGGTGTGGCCGAGGTTGGACTTCACGGAGCCGAGCAGCAGCGGCGGGACGCCGTCGGGCCGGCGGCCGTAGGTGGCGAGGATCGCCTCGGCCTCGATCGGGTCGCCGAGTGGCGTGCCGGTGCCGTGCGCCTCGACCGCGTCGACGTCGGCCGGGTCGAGCCCGGCGGCGGCCAGCGCGGCCCGGATCACGCGTTCCTGGGACGGACCGTTGGGGGCGGTGAGGCCGTTGGACGCGCCGTCGGAGTTGACCGCCGAGCCGCGCACCACGGCCAGCACCGGGTGGCCGCGTCGGCGGGCGTCGGAGAGCCGTTCCACCACCAGCACGCCGACGCCCTCGGACATGCCGAACCCGTCGGCGTCCTCGGCGAACGCCTTGCACCGGCCGTCCGGGGCGAGGCCACGCTGGCGGCTGAAGCCGGTCAGCCCGGCCGGACTGGACAGCACCGACACGCCCCCGGCGAGCGCCAGGTCGCAGTCGCCCTGACGCAGCGCCTGCGTGGCCAGGTGCAGCGCCACCAGCGAGGCGGAGCAGGCGGTGTCCACGGTGACCGCCGGCCCTTCCAGCCCCAGCGCGTACGCGACCCGCCCGGAGAGCACGCTGGCAGCGGTGCCGGTGAGCAGGTGTCCCTCGTCGGCGACGGTCTCGCCGTCGTCGGCGGTGGCGCCGGGGGTGATCCGGTCGGCGTAGTCCTGGCCGTGGGTGCCGGCGAACACGCCGGTGCGGCTGCCGCGCAGCGTGTCCGGGTCGATGCCGGCCCGTTCCAGCGCCTCCCAGGAGGTCTCCAGCAGCAGCCGGTGCTGCGGGTCCATGGCGAGCGCCTCGCGGGGGCTGATGCCGAAGAACGCGGCGTCGAAGTCGGCGAGCCCGGTGAGGAAGCCACCGGCCCGGGTGTAGGTGCGGCCGGGCGTGCCGGGCTCCGGGTCGTACAGGTCGGCGAGCGGCCAGCCCCGGTCGGTGGGCAGGTCGCCGATCACCTCGCCGCCGGCGTCGAGCAGCCGCCACAGCTCCTCCGGGGAGCCGATGCCGCCGGGGAACCGGCAGGCCATCGCGACGACCGCGACCGGCTCGTCCAGCGCGACGGTGGTGGCGTCGGCGACCTCGGTGGCGGCGGTGCCGAGCAGCCGGGCGTGCAGGTGCGCGGCGAGCAGTTCCGGGGTGGGATGGTTGAACACGGCGTGCGGGGCGAGCCGGACGCCGGTGGCGGCGGAGAGCCGGTTGCTCAGCTCCACCGCCATCAGCGAGTCGAAGCCGAGTTCCTTGAACGGGCGGCGCGGTTCGATCTGGTCCGGCCCGGCGTGCCCGACGACAGTGGCGCAGCGGGTGCGGACCAGGTCGAGCAGGAGCGCGGCCCGGTCCGGCTCGCCGAGGCCGGCCAGGCGGTCGGCGAAGCCGGTTCCGGTGCTGGTGCCGGGCTCGGCGACAACGGCCCGGCGCGGGGCCGGCGGCAGTAGCGCCCGCAGCAGCGCCGGCACCTCCCCGGTGGCGCGGACCGCGGCCAGGTCCAGTCCGATCGGCACCAGCGTCGCCGGCTCGGCGCGCAGCGCGGCGTCGAACAGCGCCAGCCCGGCGGCGGCGTCCAGTGGACGGGTGCCGGCGCGGGCGAGCCGGGCCAGGTCGGCGGCGGTGAGTCGGCCGGCCATTCCGTCGGTCTCGGCCCACAGGCCCCAGGCGAGCGCGGTGCCGGGCAGCCCGCGGGCGCGGCGGTGCGCGGCGAGCGCGTCGAGGAACGCGTTGCCGGCGGCGTAGTTGCCCTGGCCGGGGCTGCCGAACGTGGCCGAGGCGGAGGAGAACAGCACGAACGCGGCCAGGTCGAGGCCGGCGGTCAGCTCGTGCAGGTGCCAGGCGCCGTGCATCTTGGCCCGCAGCGCGCCGGCCCAGCGGTCCGGGTCGAGGTCGGTGAGCAGCGCGTCGTCGGTGGCGCCGGCGGCGTGCACGACGGCCACCAGCCGGTCGGCGATCGGGGCCAGCACGGCGGCGAGCGCGTCCCGGTCGGCGACGTCGGCGGCGACCACCCGGACGTCGACGCCGGTCGCGGCCAGCTCGTCGGTCCAGGGGGCGGGCCGGCCGGTACGGCTGAGCAGCACCAACTCCCGCACGTCGTACGTCTGCGCGAGGTGGACCGCGACGTGCCGGCCGAGGCCGCCGGTGCCGCCGGTGAGCAGCACCGCGCCACCGGACAGCGCGGGTCGCGCGGCGGCGTCGGACTCGGTGGCCGGGCGGAGCCGGGGCAGCACCGCGCGGCCGTCGCGGACCGCGACCTCGGGTTCGTCGTCGGCGGCGGCAAGCGCGGCGCGGACGGTGGTGTCGTCGACGGTGTCCAGGTGCAGCAGCAGGAACCGGTCGGGGTGCTCGGCGCGGGCCACCCGGAGCAGGCCGGCGGCCGGGGCGTGCGCCGGGTCGCCGTCGCGCACCGCCACCGCGAGCCGGGTGTCGACGGCACGCGGGTCGTCGAGCCAGCGGTGCAGCACGCCGAGCAGGTCCAGGCCGATCGCGTCGGCGCGCTGCGCGACGGTGCTGTCCGGGTCGCCGTCGGGTAGGCGCAGCACCAGCACCGGCGGCAGCGGCCCGGTCGCCGGGACCGCGTCGGCGAGCGTCCAGGTGGGCACCGGGCCGCTCGGGGCGGGCAGCCAGTCCACCGTGTACAGCCCGCCCGGGCCGGTCTCCGGCGCCGGGGCGGCGGCGGACGGCAGCGTCACGGCGCGCAGCGCGATCCGGTCGACGTCGAGCACCGGCCGGCCGGCGTCGTCGACGGCGTTGAGCGTGACCGCGTCCGCGCCGGCCGGGGCGAGACTGACCCGCAGCGCGTACGCGCCGGTGGCGTGCCGGCGTACGCCGGTCCAGTCGGTGGGCACGATCCGCTCCCCCGGCCCGGCCGGCGGGGCGAACCCGGCCAGCGGGAGCAGGTCCAGCGCGGCGTCGAGCACGTCCGGGTGCACGCCGTACCGCTCGGCGTCCGGGTCGGCGGCGTCGTCGGACAGCCGTACGTCGAGGTGCAGCCGGTCCCCGGCGGTCCAGGCGGCCCGCAGCAGCGGATGCGCCGCCTCGACCGGGCGGGCGCCGGCCGGCGGCCAGGCCGGGGCCGGTACGCCGGGCGCGGCGAGCGGGTCGGCCGGGGCGAGTACCGCGTCGGCGACCGCCCGCCACGGCTCGTGCTCGCCGGCGCGGACGTGACAGCGGGCGGCGCGTCGGCCGGCGGCGTCCGGGCCGGCGACGTCGAACTGGAGGTCGACCGCGAGGCCGGCGGGCAGCGGCGCGGGTTCCGGCATCCGCAGGTCGGCCAGGACCGGGGTGTCGAGTCGTTCGCCGAGGTGGCCGAGCGCGTCGAGCAGCACGGCGGCGGGCAGCAGCGGCGCGGCGCCGTCCGGGGTGGCCGGCCGGGTGGCGGTGAACCGTCCGGTGGCGAGCACCTGGCCGGTGCCCGCGACAGGCAGCACGGCGGCGAGCAGCGGGTGCCCGGCGTCGCCGGTCGGTGCGCCGGGGGTGGCGGGCAGCCAGTAGTGCCGGTGCCGGAACGCGTAGGTGGGCAGCGCGACGGGCGCGTGCGGGCCGGGGCCGGCCAGCGCGGCCCGGTCCACCGGCACGCCGCGCACGTGCAGTCGGGCGGCGGCGGTGAGCAGCGCCGCCGGTTCGGGCGTGCCGGCCCGCAGCGTGGGCACGAACGCCAGGTCGTCGCCGGCGTCGGCGAGGCACTCGGCGGCCAGCGCGGTGAGCACGCCGCCGGGGCCGATCTCCAGGAACGTGGTGGCGCCCTCGGTGTGCAGGGCGCGGACGCCGTCGGCGAAGCGCACGGTGTCGCGGACGTGGGCCACCCAGTGCTCGGGCGAGGTGAGCCGGGCCGCGTCGACCGGCGCACCGGTCAACGTGGACACCACCGGCAGTTGCGGCGCGCGGTAGGTCAGCCCGGCGGCGACCTCCCGGAACGCGTCCAGCATCGGCGTCATGCGCGGCGAGTGGAACGCGTGTGACACGCGCAGCCGGCTGGTGCGGCGGCCGGCGGCGCGCAACGTGGCGGCGACCGCCTCGACCGCGTCGGCGTCGCCGGAGAGCACCACCGCGGTCGGCCCGTTCACGGCGGCCAGCCCGACCCGGTCGGTCAGGTGCGGCAACACCTCGGTCTCGTCGGCCTCCACCGCGACCATCGCGCCGCCGGCCGGCAACGCCTGCATGAGCCGGCCCCGGGCGGCGACCAGCGCGGCGGCGTCGGCGAGCGTGAGCACACCGGCCACGTGCGCGGCGGCGATCTCGCCGATCGAGTGGCCGAGCAGCAGGTCCGGGCGGACGCCCCAGGATTCGAGCAGCCGGTGCAGCGCCACCTCCACGGCGAACAGCGCCGGCTGGGTGTAGCGGGTCTCGTGCAGCAGCGCGGCCCGCGTGTCGCCGTCCGGGGCGAGGGCCACGTCGGCGACCGACTGGCCGGTGACGTGCCGGTCCAGTTCGGCGCAGGCGGCGTCGAACGCCTCCGCGTAGACCGGGTACGCGGCGCGCAGCTCCCGGCCCATGCCGGCGCGTTGCCCGCCCTGCCCGCCGAAGAGCACGGCGAGCCGGCCGTCGGAGACGCGGCCGGTGAGCACGCCGGCCGGGTCGGTGTCGCCGCGGCTCAGCGCCGTCAGCGCGGCGCGGGCGTCGGCCGGGTCGCCGACCAGCAGCGCCGCCCGGTGGTCCAGTGCCGCCCGCGTGGTGGCCAGCGCGTACGCCACGTCGGCCGGGTCGGCGTCGATCCGGTCCAGCCGGCTCAGCAGCCGGGCCGCCTGGTCGCGCAGGCCCTCCCGGCTGGCCGCGGAGAGCAGCCACGGCACGACGCCGGCCGGCTGCCGCCGGGTGACCGGCGGCGGGGCGGGCGCGGCGGGGGCCGCCTCGACGACGACGTGGGCGTTGGTGCCGCTGATGCCGAACGAGGAGATGCCGGCACGGCGGGGCCGGTCCACGTCGGGCCACGGCCGGGCGTCGGTGAGCAGCTCGACCGCGCCGGCCGACCAGTCGACCTCGCCGGTCGGCGCGTCCACGTGCAGCGTGCGCGGCAGCGTGCCGTGGCGCAGCGCGAGCACCATCTTCATCACCCCGGCCGCGCCGGCCGCCGCCTGGGTGTGGCCGAGGTTCGACTTGAGCGAGCCGAGCAGCAGCGGACGGTCCGCCGGCCGGCCCTGCCCGTACGTGGCGAGCAGCGCCTGCGCCTCGATGGGGTCGCCGAGCCGGGTGCCGGTGCCGTGCGCCTCGACGGCGTCCACGTCGCCCGGTCCGAGGCCGGCGGTGGCCAGCGCCCGCCGGATGACCCGTTCCTGGGCCGGCCCGTTCGGCGCGGTGAGCCCGTTCGAGGCCCCGTCCTGGTTGACCGCGCTGGCGCGCAGCAGCGCCAGCACCGGGTGGCCGTGGCGGCGGGCGTCGCTGAGCCGTTCCAGCAGCAGCACGGCCACGCCCTCGGACCAGCCGGTGCCGTCGGCGGCCTCGGCGAACGCCTTGCACCGGCCGTCCGGCGCGAGTCCGCGTTGGCGGCTGAACTCGACGAACGCCTGCGGGGTGCCCATCACCGCGACGCCGCCGGCCACCGCGAGCGCGCAGTCCCCTGCGCGCAGCGCCTGCGCGGCCAGGTGCAGCGCGACCAGCGACGACGAGCAGGCGGTGTCCACGGTCACCGCCGGTCCCTCCAGGCCCAGCGCGTACGCGACCCGCCCGGAGACCACGCTGCCGGCGGTGCCGACGCCGAGGTAGCCCTCGGTGCCGGGCGGCGCCTGGCCGACGTTGGCCGCGTAGTCGTGGTGCATCACGCCGGTGAACACGCCGGTGGCGCTGCCGCACAGCCCGGTCGGGTCGATCCCGGCGCGCTCGAACAGCTCCCAGGACGTCTCCAGCAGCAGTCGCTGCTGCGGGTCCATGGCGAGCGCCTCGCGCGGGCTGATCGCGAACAGGGTGGCGTCGAAGTCCCCGGCGCCGGCCAGGAACCCGCCCACCCGCACGTACGAGGTGCCGGCCCGGTCGGGGTCGTCGGCGAACAGGTGCGTCAGGTCCCAGCCCCGGTCGGTGGGGAACCCGGTGAGCCCCTCGCCGCCCGATTCCAGCAGTTCCCACAGCTCGTCGGGGCCGGTGACGCCGCCGGGCAGCCGGCAGGCCATGGCGACGATCGCCACCGGGTCGTCGGCGGCGACCGGGCCGGTCCGGGCGGCGGCGTCCGCGATTCCGGCCTCGGTCGGGCCGGCGCCGCGCAGCAGCGTGGCCAGGTGCCGGGTGAGCGCGGCGGGTGTCGGGTGGTCGAACGCGGCGGTGGCGGAGAGCCGGGCGCCGGTGGCTCGATTCAGCCGGTCGCGCAGCGCGACCGCGCGAACCGAGGTGAACCCGAGTTCGGTGAACGCCCGGCCGGGCCGGACCGCGCCCGCGCCGGGCAGCCCGGCGACCTCGGCGGTGGCGGCCCGGACCAGGTCGGCCAGGAGGCGGTCGCCGTCGGCGGTGGTGAGCGCCGCGAACCGGCGGCGCAGCGCGTCCGCGTCGTCGTCGGGCCGGGTCGGGCCGCGCCAGGCCGGGTGGGCGGCCACCCGCTCGGCCGGGCCGGCCACCAGCACCAGGTCGTCGCCGTCGTGCGCGACGTCGAACGCGGCGGTCTCGGCCCACGCCGGTCCGGTCACCCCGATCAGCCGGGCCGGCAGCCCGGCCGCGTGCCGCCGGGCGACCAGCGCGTGCAGCGCGGCGACCGCGCCCGCCGCCGGTTCCCGTCCGGCGGCGCCGAGCAGCACGTCGGCGGGGACCAGCACGGTGTACGCGGTGGCGGCGGCGTGCCGGGTGTCCCGGTCCAGCCGGCCGGCCAGGTCGAGCAGCCGGGCGCTCCGGTCGTGGTCGGTCAGGTCGGCCGCGCGGACCCGCAGCACGGCCGCCCCGACCGGTTCGGCGTCCCGGGTCGCGAGGTCGGTGGTGGGGCCGTCGACCGGCACCAGCCGCAGCGACCGGGCACCGTACGCGCCGGTCAGGTGTCGGGCCAGCGCCGCCCGCTCGGCGGTGTCCGCGCCGGCCAGCACCGCCGGCGCGGCCGGGTCGAGCACCGTGGCGGCGTGTTCCGGGGCCGGCGCGGCGGCCGGCGCGGGCGTCGCGTACCGGGCGGTGCCGGCGCGCAGCGCGACCTGGGCGGCGCCGGCGTCCACCACGGACGGCAGCAACGCCGCCGAGGCCGGGTCGGCGTCGACGAGCACGATCCGGTCCGGCCGGGCGGCCTGCCGGCAGCGCGCCTGCGCCCAGGCGACGGCGGCGGCCGGGACCAGGTCGGGGTCGTCGGGCGTGTCGGCGGTGGACGCGTCCACCGCGCCGCTGGTCAGCACCACCACCCGGGCGGTCGCGTAGCGCGCGTCGTCGAGCCAGCCGGGCAGTGCCGCCGGGTCGACGCCGGCCAGCACCAGCACGTCCGCGTCGGTGTCGGTGGAGTGGGCGCCGGTGTGGACGTCCTCGCCCTCGGCGGTCAGCGCGTCGGCGACCGCCCCGGCGTGCGGTCCGACGACCGCCCAGCGCCGGCCGGGGACCCGGTCGGCCGGGTCCAGTGGACGCCAGGTGAGCCGGGTCAGCGCCTCGTGGTGCGTGCCGTTGACCGCGCGCAGCCGGGCCGGCGTCTCCGCCAGCAGCCGCCGGGTGACCTTCCCGGAGGCGGTCCGCGGCACCGCGTCGATCTCGTACAGCTCCTGCGGCACCTTGTGGTACGCGAGCCGCTCGCGGCAGGCGGCGTACGCGGCGGCCGGCGCGAAGCCCTCCGGCGCGGGCACCACGTACGCGACCGGCACCTCGCCGAGCACCTCGTGCGGGCGGCCGGTGACCGCCACGTCGGCCACGCCGGGCACCGCGCGCAGCACGTCCTCGACCTCGACCGGGTGCACCTTCTCGCCGCCCCGGATGATCAGTTCCCGGTGCCGGCCGGTGACGAAGAGGTTCCCGTCGGCGTCGCGGCGGGCCAGGTCACCGGTGCGGTACCAGCCGTCGCGCAGTGCCGCCGCGGTGGCCTCGGGCAGCCCGTGGTAGCCGAGCATGACGCCCGGGCCGCGGACCCACACCTCGCCCTCGTCACCGGTCGGCACGTCGCGGCCGGTGTCCGGGCTGACCAGGCGCACCTGCACGCCGTCCACGGCCCGGCCGCAGGAACCCTCGGCCCGGGGCTCGTCCGGGCGGGTCACCGCGATCGAGCCGCACGTCTCGGTGCTGCCGTACGCGTCGAGCAGCGGCGCGTCGAAGACCTCCTCGAACGCGCGTCGCAGCTCCCCGGTGGTGATCGCGCCGCCGACCAGGCACACCCGCAGCGCGGGCGCGCGGAACCCGTCGGCGCGGGCCGCGTCGACCAGGTGGTGGTACATGGCGGGCACGCCGGCCAGCACGGTCGCCTCGTCCTCGGCGACCGCGCGCAGCACGTCGGCGGCGGCGAAGCCGTCGACCAGGCGGGCGCTCGCGCCGACCGCGGTCACGCTCAGCACGCAGCCGATGTGGGAGAGGCTGTGGAACAGCGGCAGCGGCCAGACCACCCGGTCGGCGGCGGTCAGGTCGGGCACCGGCACGTAGCAGGCGGCCACCGACCAGAGGCAGGTGCGCTGAGTGGAGAGCACGCCCTTGGGTTGGCCGGTGGTGCCGGACGTGTAGAGCATCCAGGCGACCTCGTCCAGGCCGAGGTCGTCCCGGGCGTCGGCGGCCGGCGCCGCGTCGACGAGCGCCGGCCAGGCCGTCGCCGGGTCCGGGTACGGCCCGTCGCCGGTCACCCAGATCCGCAGGTCGGGCCGGTCCGCGCGAAGCCGCAGGAACTGGTCGACGTGCTGCGGGTCGGTGACCACCAGCACCGCGCCGGAGTCGTCGAGCAGGTGGGCCAGCTCGGCGTCCGTGCTGCGCGGGTTCAGCGGTACGCCGACCGCCGCGGCCCGGGTCACGGCCAGCCAGGTCTCCACCGTCTCCACCCGGTTGCCCAGGCAGAACGCGACCCGCTCACCCCGGCCGACGCCCGCGTCGACCAGGTGGCCGGCCAGCCGGGCGGTGACCGCCTCCAGCGCGGCCCAGGACACCGCCCGGTCCGCGTCGCGGAACGCCACCTGGTCCGGCAGCCGGCCGGCGTGGGCCCGGAGCAGTTCGGGCAACGGCTGGACCAGGTCACTCCGAAGCATGTCAGCACATCCGTCCTTCGCCGTAACGGCCCAAGTCTGGCCAGCGGCCCGGCGGTGACCTACCCCTGTCGCCCCCTAACCGGACCCCGGTTCCCGGCCGCGTGCGGGCCCTCCGGCGGGCCGGCGCGGTGATGATGGGCACGCCCCGAGGACGCCGCGTACCACCGCCGACAGTCGAGGTGCCATGGAACGCTCCTGGTTGTTCGCCGACCTCGCCGTGCCCGGCGGGGGATGCGTCGACGTGCGGGCGGCCGAGCTGGTCGGCACGGTGCTGGCGGGGCTGGTGTCCGAGCTGCGCGCCGCCGACCCGGACGGCTGCTGGTTCTTCGACCGGCTCGACTCACCCGCTCCGACCCGGCTGCGGCTGGGCCTGCACGCCGGGCCCGCCGCGCTGGACCTGGCACGGGACCGGCTCGGCCCGTCGGCCCGGCCGGCGCCCCCGGCGTACGCGGTGCGCGACCCGGCCCGGGGCGGACCGCTCGCCCACGCCGGCAGCGAGGTGGCGTTGGGTCTGCTCGGCGGTGAGCCGCCGTGGCTGGCCGGCCTGGAGCTGCCGCTCGCGGTGGCGCACCTGCGGCACCTGTGCGGGCTGTTGCCGGCCGGCGACCGGGCGTCCTTCCTGTTCCTGCACTGGCAGGACCGCAGTCGCACGCTGACCGGGGCGCAGCGCCGGGACCTCGCCGCGCAGGCGCACGCCGGCGCCGACAAGATCGTGCTGGCCGCCGCCGACCTGCCGCTCGCCGACGATCCGGTGTCGGCGGCCTGGCGGCGCTACCTGGACCGGGTGACCGAGGTGGTCGCCGAGGACCACCCGGCCGCGCCGCGCGGTTTCCTGATCGCCGAGCACGCCCAGCTCAGCCACCGCCGCTGGGGCATCGACCCGGCCGTCGACTCGCTGGCCGCGCTGGCGTTGCGGCTGGCCGGGCACACCGTCCCCGCACCAGGTGGGAGAGTCGGATGACCGTCGTGGAACGGGTCGACGTGGAACTGGGCGACCGCGCGTACCCGGTGCTGGTGGGCCCGGGCGTGCGGCACCGGCTGGCCGCGGAGGTGGCGCGGATCGGCGCCCGCCGGGTCGTGGTGGTCTCGGCCCGCCCGCCGGAGTGGACGCCCGACCCGGGCGTGCCGCACCGGGTGGTGCCGGCCCGCGACGGCGAGCACGACAAGACGCTGGCCACCGTGGAGACGTTGTGCCGGGCGTTCGCCGAGTTCGGGTTGACCCGCGCCGACGCGGTGGTCTCCTGCGGCGGCGGCACCACCACCGACGTGGTCGGCCTGGCCGCCGGCCTCTACCACCGGGGCGTCGCGGTCATCCACCTGCCGACGTCGCTGCTCGCCCAGGTGGACGCCAGCGTGGGCGGCAAGACCGCGGTGAACCTGCCGGAGGGCAAGAACCTGGTCGGCGTCTACTGGCAGCCGCGCGCGGTGCTCTGCGACACCGAGCACCTGGGCACGCTGCCGGAGGTGGAGCGACGCAACGGCTACGGCGAGATCGCCCGCGCGCACTTCATCGGCGCCGGCGACCTGCGCGGCCGGACGGTGACCGAGCAGATCACCGCGTGCGTGGCGCTCAAGGCCCGGGTGGTCGCCGCCGACGAGCGCGACGCGGGGCTGCGGCACATCCTCAACTACGGTCACACGCTCGGTCACGCGCTGGAGCGGGCCACCGACTTCCGGCTGCGGCACGGCGAGGCGGTCGGCGTGGGCACGGTGTTCGCCGGTCGGCTGGCCGGGCGGCTCGGTCGGATCGACGCCGACCGGGTGGCCGAGCACCACGAGGTGGTGGCCGGCTACGGCCTGGAGACCGCGCTGCCGCCGGGGGTGACGCACGACGAGCTGATCGCGTTCATGCGGCGCGACAAGAAGTCCACCGCCGGCCTGACCTTCGTGCTGGACGGCGCGACCGGCCCTGAGCTGGTCGCGGACGTGCCGGAGACCGAGGTCCGCGCCGCCCTGGCCGAGATGTAGGTAGGTCGAGGCCCGGCACTCGGGCGTGTCGGCGTCGAGGGAGGAGATCGCTCAAGAGCGATATGACCACTTGTCATAATTATGACCTGAGGGTATATCGCTTCGTCGCCACCATCTCCTGGTGACCCTCACGCACCGTGACACTCGGGTGGACCGCGCCAACCCTCACCATCGCCGGGTCGTGCCTCAGCGCACCGCCGGGCAGTGCGTGAGCAGTTCCTCGGGCTTGTGCGCGACCAGGTCGGGGCCGGCGGCCAGCAGCGCGGTCACGTCACCGCCGTGCCAGGTGGTGGCCACCGTGGTCACCCCGGCGTCCCGGCCGCTGGTCAGGTCCGTGATCGCGTCACCGACCATCATGGCCACGCCGGGCGGCATGTCGAGCAGGGCCAACGCGCGCAGCACGATGTCCGGCGCCGGCTTGGGGCGGGGCACCTCGTCCGAGCCGATCACGTGGTCGAAGAGCCCGAGCACGCCGAGCAGGTCCAGCAGGGACCGGGCGCGGGGGCCGCTCTTGCCGGTGGCGACCGCCATCCGGACGCCGCGCTCGTGCAGCGCCTCCAGCGTCTCCCGGACGCCGGGGAACAGCGGCACCCGGTGCGCCAGCCGGTAGCTCTCCCGGACGAACGGCGCCTCCATCTCCAGCGGCAGCCCCATCAGCCGCATGATGTCCGGGAAGTACCGCCCCATGTGCTTGTTGTACTCCTCGAACGGCGCCGGTCCGCCGCCCACCACCTCGGCGTACGCGACGCTGAACGCCTCCCGCATCACCGCCGAGCTGTCGACCACGACCCCGTCGAGGTCGAACACGACAGCGCGGATCGGGCCCGTACGCCGGGCGAGGACGGTGGCGCCGGCGGTCGACGGCGGCTGATTCATGGCTGCTCCCGAAGGTGATGTCGCCCGGTGGTTCTCACCGGTCGCGCGCTCCCGCCAGCGCGGGCACCGGCGGGGTGGGCCGGGCGCAGCGGTAGACACGTTCGATGGCGTCGATGGTGCGGCGGGCGTCGGCGGCGGCCACGCCCCGGCTGGCCTCGTCGGCGAGCAGGCCGGGCAGCGCGTCGAGCTGCCGGTCGTACTCGGCGCCGATGGTCTCGGCGGCCAGCGGCAGCGCGACGGTCTCGCCGTCGCGGGTACGGGTCAGCTCCGGCGCGCCGACCCGGTTCGGGCTGAACCCGAACGTGCAGCGCAGCATCGCCGAGCCGTGGGTCCCGTGCACGGAGATGGTGGTGCGGTCCGTCGCCTCGTGCGACGCCCAGCAGGCGTGCAGCGCGGCGGACGCGCCGTCGGCGGTGAGCAGGAACGCGCGGGCGGTGTCCTCGACGTCGCCGCGTCCACCGGGCCCGGCGGTGCCGCGCCACGCGGCCTGCGCGGCGCCGTCGTTGACGAAGTCGTCGGAGACGCTGCCCACCGCGTGCGCGATCGGCGCCGGGCCGAGCAGCGGCAGCACCGTGTCGAGCAGGTGCCAGCCCAGGTCGACGAGCGCGCCGCCGCCGGAGAGGTCCCGCCGGGTGAACCAGCCGCCGGCGTCGGGCACCCCCCGGGCGCGTACCCAGGCGACGTCGACGTGCCGGACCGGCCCGAGGTCGACCACGGCCCGCAGCAGGGCCCGCACGTCGGCGCGGTAGCGGGCGGCGCTGCCGGCCAGCAGTACCGCGCCGCCGGCGCGTTCGGCGTCGGCCAGGTCGGCGGCCTCGGCGGAGGTGAGGCAGACCGGCTTCTCCAGGAACACCGGTACGCCCCGGCGCAGCAGCCGGGCCGCCACGCTGGCGTGCAGGTGGTTGGGGACCGCCACCACCACCAGGTCGGCGGCGTCGGTGGGCAGGTCGGCCACGTCGGCGTACGCGTCGGGCACGCCGTGCGCGGTGCGGGCCCGGTCCCGGGCGGCGGCGTCCGGGTCGACCACGGCGGTCACCGTGAACCGCTGGTGCGCGGCGAGCCGGGGCAGCCAGATCTGCCGCCCGGCCCAGCCGAGACCGGCCACCGCGACCCGGACGGTACGCCCCGGCGCGGCGGCCGGCTGCGGCCCGGTCATCCGGCCAGCACGTCGGCGAGCACGGCGGCGATCTGGTGCATCTGCTCCTCGGTGCCGAGCAGCGTGCGGTGGTGCAGCCAGACACAGTCGGCGTGGATCTGCTCGACGTTCGGGCACCGCTCGGCGATCTGCTCGACGGTCTCGTCCGGCGCGCCGGCCAGCCAGAAGCCGTCGCAGCGGTAGATGGCACGGAACGCGACGAACGCCGGGATGCCCCGGGCGATCAGCTCGTCGACCACGACCCGGCGGCGTTCCGACGTGATGCCGGGGATCCGGAACATGGCCATGTAGTGCGGGTTGCGGTCGCCGCGCGGGTCGCGTCCCTGCGGCACCACGCCGGGAATCTCGGCGAGCAGGCTCGCCAGCAGCGGCCAGCGCTGTTCGCGCACCGCGATCTGACCGTCCAGGCGGGACAGTTGGGCGCGCAGCACGGCGGCACTGAACTCGTTCATCCGGTAGTTCGAGCCGGTGGTGCGGTGCAGGTAGTCCCGGTCGGTGCGGGGCCGGCCGCAGCTGTGCACCAGGAACGCCTTCTCGTAGCTCTCCTCGTCGGGGAAGAGCACCGCGCCGCCCTCGCCGGCGGTCATCAGCTTGCCGTTCTGGAAGCTGAACGCGGCGACGGAGCCGAGTTCACCGACCCGCTTGCCCTGCCACTGCGCGCCGTGCGCGTGCGCGGCGTCCTGGAGCAACGCGACGCCGGCGTCGGAGGTGATCTTGTCGAGCGCGTCCATGTCGGCGAACTGCCCGGCCATGTGCACCGGCATCACCACCCGGGTCCGGTCGGTGATGGCGGCGGCCACCGCGTCCGGGTCGACGCAGTAGGTGTCCAGGTCCACGTCGACCGGCACGGCCACCGCGCCGAGGCGCTGCGCGGCCAGCGACGACGAGATGAACGTGAAGGCCGGGACGATCACCTCGGTGCCCGGTCCGACGCCCAGGACCTCCAGCGCCACCTCCAGCGCGTGCGTGCCGTTGGTGACGGCCAGCGCGTGCGACGACCCGTGGTACGCGGCGAACTCGGCCTCGAACGTGTCGACCTCGTTGCCTCCGACACGCCACCACTGGCCCTGCTCCAGGGCCCGGATGAGGCCGGTCCGTTCCTCGTCGCCGAACTGCGGCCACTCGGGGAACTCCGGCGCCGACAGATCACTCATGATGTCCCACTCCCTGATCCAGATTGGAACGGCCCGGCAGGACGCTAACCGAGCCGGCACGGCGCTGACCTCCCCTAACGGCCCCTAGCCGCCCCTAACCGCCCCCTGCCGGCGGGGGTCGACACGGGGGACGGGGTCGATACTCCGATGACCTGTCGTCGTCCGATTCCGGTGAGGTGCAACGTGCCCGAGGTGCTCCTGCTCAACGGCCCGAACCTGGGCATCCTCGGCAAACGGGAACCGGAGATCTACGGCACCGACACGGTGGCGGACATCGAGCGGGCGGTCGGCGAGGAGGTCGCCGGACGGGGGTGGCGGGTCGTCGCGAGGCAGCACGACTGCGAGGGCGAGATGATCCGTACCATCCAGGACAGTTATGAGACGGTGGGCGCGATCGTGAACCCGGGCGCGTTGATGATCGCCGGTTGGAGTCTGCGCGACGCGCTGGCCAACTATCCCCATCCGTGGCTGGAGGTCCACCTGTCCAACGTGTGGGCCCGGGAGAGCTTCCGGCACGACTCGGTGCTCGCCCCGCTGGCCTCGGGGGTGATCGTGGGCCTCGGTGCGCTCGGCTACCGGCTGGCGGCCCGCGCGCTCGTCGCGACCGTGCCCTGACCGTCCACCCTGTCGCACCCGTACCGGTCGTCCGCCGCGGCGACCCGACCCCCGAGGAACCCCGTGACCGTCGCGATCATCGTTCTCACCATCCTGCTGGCCATCATCCTGATTCCGCTGGCCGTGCAGAAGCTCACCGGCAACGCGCAGATGCGCCAGCGGATGTCGCACCTCGGCGTCTCCGCCGGGCTGACCCGCGTCATCGGCCTGCTGGAGCTGGCCGGCGTCGCCGGGCTGCTGCTGGGCCTGAAGTTCTGGCAGCTCGGCGTGGTCGCCGCGGTCGCGATCACCGTGCTGCTGATCGCCGCCGTCGCCTACCACCTGCGTGCCAAGGACGACGGCAAGGTGATCATGGTGCCGCTGTTCTTCGCGTTCGCCTCGGCCGCGCTGGCGTTCCTGCACCTGCTGGCGCACTGAGGCCGGCGTGACGGGCGGGCCGGGCGCCGCGCTGCTGGGCGTCGACGTCGGGGGCACCAAGGTCGCGCTGCGCGCCGAGGCGGCCGGCCGGCCCGCGTACGAACGGATCGTCACCTGGCCGGCCGGCGCGGACCCGGCCGCCGACCTGGCCGTGCTGGCCGCCGAGGTGGCCGCGCTGCGCGCCGGCTTCGGCCCGGTCGACGCGGTCGGCGTGGCCATGCCGGCGACCGTCGACCGGGCCGGCGCGGTCGTGGCCTGGCCCGGCCGGCCGAGCTGGGTCGGCCTGGGCCTGGCCGGCGCGCTGCGTGGCCTGTTCCCCGACACCCCGACCGGGTACGCCGACGACGGCGACCTGGCGGCGCTGGCCGAGGCCCGCCACGCGGGCCGCGCCGACGTGCTCTATCTCGGGGTCGGCACCGGCGTCGGCGGCGGGATCGTGCTCGGCGGGCGCAACGTTCCGGCCGGCGTATCCGCCGAGGTCGGACACATGGTGGTCGACCTGGGCGGCGACCGGTGCGACTGTGGCCGGTCCGGCTGCCTCCAGGCGGTCGCGTCCGGGCCGGCCACGCTGCGCCGCGCCGCCCGGCTGCGCGGCGGACCGGTCGACCACCACCGGCTGCGCGCCGGGCTGGACGACGGCCGGCAGTGGGCGGTGGCGGCGATCGAGCCGGCCTGCGCCGCGCTGGCCGCCGCGGTGGTGAGCCTCGGCGAGCTGCTCGCCGCCGACCTGGCGATCGTCGGCGGCGGGTTCGCCACCAGCCTGCCCGGTTTCGTGCCGCTGGTCGGAGACCTCGCCGTCGGCCGTCCGGGGCGGCCCGCGCCTCGCGTCGTCGCCGCCGCGCTCGGCGGGCTCTCCTCGCTGCACGGCGCGCTCCACCTCGCCCGCGACCTCGCGGGCGTCCCGGTCCCGCCCGGGACCGGGGCTCGACCAAGGGAGAACAGCCAATGATCAGGATCGGGGTCGTCGCCGGCAGCACCCGCCCGGGCCGTAAGGCCGACGCGGTGGCGCGCTGGGTGTGCGACATCGCCGGCGCGCGGCCGGACGTCGACGCGGAACTCGTCGACCTGGCGGACCATCCGCTGCCCCACTTCGCCGAGCCGCTGCCCCCGTCGATGGCGCCGTCGAGCCGACCGGCGGTCCGCCGGTGGGGTGCGGTCGTCGGCGCGCTGGACGCGTTCGTCTTCGTCACCCCGGAGTACAACCACTCGATCCCGGGCGTGCTCAAGGACGCGATCGACGTGCTCTACCAGGAGTGGCACCACAAGCCGGCCGGGCTGGTCGGCTACGGGGCGCACGGCGGCACCCGGGCCGCCGAGCACCTGCGGCTGGTGCTCGGGCAGGTGTCGGTGCCGGTGGTCCGCTCCCAGGTGGCGCTCTCCCTGCACACCGACTTCGTGGCGTTCCGCGACTTCCGCCCCGGCCCGCACCAGCGGGAGGCGGTCGGCACCATGCTCGACGAGGTGGTGGCCTGGGCGGGCGCGCTGCGGACACTGCGCCGCCCGCAACCGGTGCGATGATCGCGATCGGCGGCGCCACCCGCCTCTACGCGCTGCTCGGCGACCCGATCACGCAGGTACGCGCGCCCGGCCTGCTCAACCCGGTGCTGGCCCGGCGCGGCACCGACGCGGTGCTGGTGCCGGTGCACGTGCCCGCCGCCGCGCTGCCGGAGGTGGTGGCCGGGCTGCGGCAGGTGGCCAACCTGCACGGCATGCTGGTGACCGTGCCGCACAAGGCGGCCCTGCTCGACCTCGCCGACCGGGCCACCGACCGGGCGCACCGGGCCGGCAGCGTCAACGCGTTGCGCCGCGAGGCGGACGGCACCTGGTCGGCGGACACGTTCGACGGCGACGGGTTCGTCCGCGGCCTGGTCGCGGCCGGACACGACCCGCGCGGCCGGCGGGTCTGCGTGGTGGGCGCCGGCGGCGCGGGCAGCGCCATCGCGGTGGCGCTGCTCGACGCCGGGGTGGCCGCGCTGCACCTGGCCGACACCGACCGGGCCCGGCTGGCCACGCTCGGCGGGCGGCTGTCGGCCGCGTACCCCGGCCGGGTCGATGCGGCGTCCCGGCCGCGACTGGCCGACGTCGACCTCGCGGTCAACGCGACGCCGGTGGGGCTGCGCCCGACCGACCCGCCGCCGTTCCCGGTGTCGGAGCTGCCGGCGCGGGCGGTGGTCGCGGACATCATCATGACCCCGGCGGAGACGGCGCTGCTGCGCGCCGCCCGCGACCGGGGCCTGCCCGCGCATCCCGGTGAGCCCATGCTGACCCACCAGATCGACGGCTACCTCGACTTCTTCGGCCTCTGAGTCACAGCGGCGCGAGACGCGCCTTGAGCAGGCAGAACTCGTTGCCCTCCGGGTCGGCGAGGACGTGCCAGGACTCCTCGCCGGTCTGGCCGACGTCGGCCGGGCGGGCGCCGAGCCTCAGCAGGCGGTCGAGTTCGGCGTCCTGGTCACGGTCGGTGGCGTTGACGTCGATGTGCAGGCGGGGTTTCGCCCGCTCCGGCTCGACCGTGGGGCTGAGGATGATCGTCGGCTGCGGGCCGCCGAACCCGTCGCGCGGCCCGATCTCGATGCTGCCGTCGCCCTCGCGGTCGAGCACCACGAAGTCGAGGACCTCACACCAGAAGCGCGCCAGCGCCTCGGGGTCACGACAGTCGAGCACCAGTTCGCTGATCCGACAGGCCATGACCGGAACCTACGCCCCCGCACCCGTCGCGGCGCGGTCGGACACGCTGCGCAGCACGCAGAACTCGTTGCCCTCCGGGTCGGCGAGGACCGCCCACCCGGAACCGTCCGGATTTCGGTGGTCGGCGACGAAGGCGGCGCCGAGCGCCAGCAGCCGGGCCACCTCCTCGTCGCGCGACGTCTCCGGACGCAGGCACAGATGAAGGCGGTTCTTGCCCCGCTTCGGCTCGGGCACCTGGCCCGCCGCCGTTGACCCGAGGTCAGTCGTCGCGACCGGGCGCGCTCATGTCCCCGGTGCCCGGCGTGCCGTCGGCGAGCCCGTAGCGCAGGTAGACGGTGCCCTTCCGGTTGGCAACCGGCGGTTCGAGGAGCGTGACGTTGGTGGGCACCGCGCCGCCGTCGAACACCTTCTTGCCGACGCCCAGCACGATCGGGTGCACCCAGAGGTCGATCCGGTCGAACAGCTTCTCGCGCAGCAGCGTCTGCACCAGGTTCAAGCTGCCGACCACCTTCACGTGCTCGTGCCGGTCCCGGATCTCGCGGACCGCTGTCGCCAGGTCCGGGCCGAGCACCGTGGACCCCGGCCACGACAGGTCGGGTCGGCCACGGGAGGCCACGTACTTCGGGACGCGGTTGAACAGCGTGGCGATCTCATTGTCCTCGCCGCCCTCCTGGTGCGGCCAGTAGGCGGCGAAGATGTCGTACGTCCGCCGGCCGAGCAGCAGCGCGTCCGTGCCCCGGTACGCGGCCATGACCTGCGCGCCGGTGGTCTCGTCCAGCAGCGGTGCCTGCCAGCCGCCGAACGGGAACCCCACCGGGTCCTCCTCGGGGCCGCCGGGCGACTGCCCGACGAGGTCGAGGGTGGCGAACAGCTCGATGTGGATCAGTCCCATGGCCCGTGCTCCGGTCGTCTGGTCATCTCGGTCGGGAAGGTAGACCGGTGCCCCTCGCCGAACTCATCGCTGCCGGTGACCGGGTAAAGCAGCGCGGCGTCACGATCTCCGCGCGGCGGCCGGGTTACCGTCGTTCGGGGAGCTGGTCGACGAAAGCGCGCCACGTCGTCGGGCCGAACACGAGCACCGGACCGGACGGGTCCTTCGAGTCACGTACGCCGACGACGTCGGGCAGGTTGTCGGCCACCTCGACGCAGTTGCCGCCGCTGGTGCCGCTCCGAGTGGACTTCCGCCACTGAGCGCGAGTCAGGTCCATCGATTCGCCACTTCCTTGATCAGGGTCAGGGACTGCCGTCGCGGCAGCGCTTCGGTGCGGACGCCTTCCCACCGCTCGAACAGGGTATCGAGGTCGGCCGGCCGATCGACGACGTCGCCGCCGAGCTGGCTCTCAAGATGGCCCAACCAACTGCCGTCGGGCAGGTGCGCCAGAGACAGGGGGCCGGACAGTCCGGCGTGCAGGCCGACGTCGGCCGGCACGATGTGCACGCTGATGTTGGGTCGTTCCGCGCAGCCCAAGAGGTGCCGCAGCTGCTCACCCATCATCTTCTCCCCGCCCGCCGCCGCACGTCGGATCGCGCTCTCGTCGGTCACCACGACGACCCGTGGCGGCGCGTCCCGAGCGAGAATCTCCTGTCGTTCCATCCGTGCGGCCACCCGACGCTCCACCTCGCCGTCGGTAAGGCGGGGATCGAGCCGCAGCACCGCTCGGGCGTAGGCCTCGGTTTGGAACAGGCCGGGGATCAGGGTGGGCTCGAAGTAGCGGAGTTGGGTCGCGCCGCGTTCGGCGTCGAGCCACGGCCGGAACCACGACGGCGTGCCCAACTCGGCCGCCAGCCGCTCGAAGATACCGCCGTTGCGCAGGGCGCGGTCCGCGCCTCGGATGAAGTCGACGGTCAACGCCCGGGTTCGTCCCTCGACGGCGCTGACGTGCGAAGCGCTGAAACCGGCGTGCTTGCCGAACGCCTCCTGCGTCAGGCCCGCCGCGCCCCGGGCCCGCCGGATCTCGGTAACGATGAAACCCGCGAGAGGTCCCGGCACCTCAGCCATTCACCGTGCTCCAAACCAGAGATCGACTGCCCGGGGCCACTCATGAACCGAGCGGTTCTCCCAGCTCCTGACGGACAGGGCAACCCCCTTCCGACCGTAGTGCCTCCACCGCAGAGTGTCACCATCTGGATCGCGCGGGGACCACCCGGATCGATCCCACCGGCGACCTGAGGAGTGCGCATGGCCGAGGAGAAGTCGAGACCGCACCGTGGACCGGCAGCCCGGCGGTTCGGGCCGCCCGTGTCGTCGTACCGCTGCATCGGCCGGTCCGCGACGAACAGCGCGCCGCCGGAGTGGCTGTCCGCCCACCGCGCCTGCGGCCCCGCCTGGGTGTGCGACGAGTGCGGGCGGGACTGGCCCTGCCCGACGCTGCGGTCCGCGCCGACCGGTGCGGCGCGGCGGGCGGAACTGCTCCCCGAGTTCTCCCGGATCACCCGCCACGCCATCCGCGACCTGCGGGGGCGGATCGACGGCCCGGACCCGGTCGCGATCGTGCGTCGCTTCCTGTGGTTCCTGCCGCTGACCGACCAGGAGGCCCGCGCCGTGGCGCTGAGGCTGCGGTGAGCCACAGCGGACAGCCGCACCACCCGGTACGCCCGGGGTGGTTCTGCCGCGTCGACGGGCAGCCCTGGCCTTGCCCACCGGCACGGGCCACGCTGCTTCGCGACTACGACGGTGACCTGGTCGGGTTGGCCGTCTACCTGGCCGGAATGCTGCACGACGCGGTCCGCGACCTGTACGCGCTGAACCCGGACGACGCGCCGACGCCGGCCGCGCTCTGGGACCGCTTCCTGGCCTGGCTCGACCACTCGCGTCGCGCCGCCCGGTAGGTCGGCAGGGCTACTCGGGACCGAGCTGCTGCGTCAGCCGGTCGAGGCCGTTCCGGATCAGCTTTCCGTAGGCGTCATCGCCGAGCGCGCCGATTCCCGCCTCCGCGAGCCGGAGGTGCTCCCGGGCCCGGTCGAGGTCGCCGAGCCGGTGGTGGCAGTCGGCCAGGTTGAGATGTAGCGACGGGTACAGGCCGGCCACCGACAGCGGCACCCCCGCCTCCGCCACCCGGGCGTCGGTGAGCTGGTCGGCCGCGGCCAGCGCCCGCTGGTCCCAGAGCAGTTCCTGGCGTACGTCGTCCTGCACGTCGGCCATCGCGTGGGCGAGGACGCAGACGTGCAGGGGGTCGCCCCGCTCCTCACCGATCTCCTGCCAGACCTGCGCGAACAGGTCGCGGGCGGCATCCCGCCGGCCGTGCTGATGGTGCACCTGCACACCCTCGTTGATGCGGGTGAGCGTGGCATCGAAAGTCACCGGGTCAGGCTAGCCGCATCAGCGGGCCGCGGCGGCCCGGCGGACCAGGCGACGGGCCTCGTCCGCCGGGACGCCGGTGGCGCGGAGCACGTCGTTGGCGGCGGTCCGGAGCTGTGACACCACGATGGTGCCGGAGAAGCCGATGTCCTGCCGACACGCCGCGCCCGCGTCACGGACCGCCCGCAACACCCGGTCCCGGGCGGCGACCGGCTCCCGGGCGGCCAGGAACTCCCGGTGCAGCAACCGGATCGCCGCGCCGAAGTGCTCCAGCGCGGCCGGCAGGTCGGCCGGCACCGGCTCGTCGTCGCGCAGCGCGGTGCCGACGCGACGGACCAACGCGCGGCTGTTGCGGAACGCCCGGTCCAGGTGTTCGGCGCCGCGCCGGTACGCGGTCAGCGCGCGCCGCCGTCGCCAGCGCACCGGGGAGAACCGGACCACCTCGTCGGCGGCGGCGACCACCTCGTCGATCCGGTCCAGTTCCGGCTCGGCGGCGCGCATCCGGGCCAGCACCGCGTCGGCGGCCCGCACGTCGCCGTCCGCCAGCGCCGCCGCCGAGGCGGTCATCTCCCGGGCGAACGTGTCGAGCGCCGAATCGGCGATCCGGCGTACCGTGCGCAGCGGGTTCAGCGGCGCGAGCACCAGCACCACCAGCAGGCCGACCACGCCGCCGACCAGCGCGTTGACGGTCCGGGGCAACTCCAGGTCGGGCGAGACCGGGGTGAGCGTGGCGACCAGCACGGCCGTACCGCCGGCCTGGGTGACAAGCGCGCCGGTGCCGCGCACCAGCACCGCGGCGCCGACCGCCAGGAACACGATCACGCCGGTCTGCCACGGCCCGGTGCCCAGCAGGTGGATCAGCACGTCCCCGACGACGATGCCGAGGACCACGCCGACGACCAGCTCGACGGTGCGTCGGGTGCGCCCGCCCAACGCGGCGGCGATGACACCGACCGCCGCGGCGGGTGCGAACGTCGGGTCGGGGTTGCCGAGTACCTCGCGCGCGACCAGCCATGACAGCGCCGCGGCCAGACCGGCCTGCACCGCCACGATGAGGTACGTGCGCAGCCGCTCCACACCGGCCCGTCCGACCCGGCGCACCCGGTCGCCGACTGCCCGCATGCGCCGGGGTACCCGCCGTCACCCGGTCGAACCGCCCGCCGGGTACGCCATCGTGCCGGTCAGCGCCAGCACGCCCGGCAGCCGGGTGTCCTGGCGCAGGAACTGCACCACCACCGGCACCGGGGACCGCAGCAGGCAGCCGTACGGGCGGTCCAGCCGGACCGCCTCGGGGTCGATCAGGTCGTTGACCCGCACGTGACGGATCCGGCGGGCGGCGACCGGCAGCCGGTAGGGTCCCACCGGCTCGGCGTCCTCGTAGTAGAAGTCGAGCGTCAACTCGGCGTCGTCGTCGCCGGCGTTGAGCACGCAGAGCTGGTCGAAGCCGGTGAACGCCGGCTCCGCGCCGTGCGCGGGAAACGGCACGTGCCCGCCGGGCACCACCCAGACCCGGGCGCCGATCGGCCCGGTCACGGTTCCGCCAGCAGTCGGGCCAGGTCGGGGGTGAGGAACACCCCGTCCGGGTCGAGCCGGCGCCGCACCGCCTGGAAGTCGTCCCACCGGGGATAGAGGGGACGCAGCTCCCGCGCGCCGAGCCAGTGCTTCTTGCCCCAGTGCGGTCGTCCGCCGTGGTGCCGGAAGACGGCCTCCATGTCCCGGAAGTACTCCTCGTACGGCAGCGAGGTGTTCTGGAGGCAGGCGATCGTGGTGGTGGGCCGGCCGTAGGCGTTGCTGAGCCAGATGTCGTCCGACGCGATGGTGCGCACCAGCACCCGCCAGCCGGCCACCCGCCGGTGCCGGTCGCGGATCCGGCGGCGTACCTCCGCGAAGCAGGCCGGGAACGCCTCCGAGGGCAGCATGTACTCGATCTCCTCGAAGCGCAGCTCCCGGTGTCGGGGAATGGTGCGGTGGGTCGGCCCGACCTGGCTCTGCCGGGGCTCGCCGCCCGGCGTACGGGACGTCGGCGGGTGGTGCGCCCCGTCGACC
The DNA here is from genome assembly GCF_003027925.1 of Micromonospora sp. RP3T. Taxonomy (GTDB): domain Bacteria; phylum Actinomycetota; class Actinomycetes; order Mycobacteriales; family Micromonosporaceae; genus Micromonospora. The sequence goes on along the minus strand of NZ_PYPS01000037.1, from coordinate 16,925 downwards.
CGGTTGATCACCCGGATCTGCGTCCGGTCGCTGCGCGGGTACCAGTAGAAGTCCATGTTGCGGTTGGTGTGCTGGAGTTCGGCGAGGTGGTCCAGCGTCCAGTCCAGGTGCGCGCACCAGGAACGCCGGTGCAGCTCGTAGCGCGGCTGCACGTCGAGCGTGACCCGGGTGACCACGCCGAGCGCGCCGAGGGAGAGCGCCACCGCCGGCAGCAGTCCCGGGTCACGGTCCGCGGTCACGTCCAGCGTCTCCCCGGTGCCGGTGACCAGGCGTACGCCGGTGAGCTGGGTGCTCAGGTTCCCGAACCCCAGCCCGGTGCCGTGGGTGCCGGTGGCGGTCGCCCCGGCGATCGACTGGTAGTCGACGTCGCCCAGGTTGTCCATCGCGAGCCCGGCGTCGTAGAGCCCCTCGCCGAGCGCCCGGAGCGTGGTGCCGGCCCAGGCGGTGGCACGTTCCCCGTCGTCGGAGAGCACCCCGGCGAGCCGGTTCAGGCCGAGCAGGATCCCGTCGGTACGCACCAACGGGCTGGACGAGTGCCCCGAGCCGACCGGGCGGATCGTCGTACCGGTCTCCCGGGCCCGGCGCACCAGCGCGCCGACCTCGTCCTCGTCGGCCGGTTCGGCCCATTCCGCCGGGGTGAACGAGAGGCTCCCGGACCAGTTCACGAACGGGCGTGTCACCTCGCTCCCTCCCCCGGCGCCGTTCCGGGCCGCATACCCGCGCCCACCCTCGGTAGTCGTGAACCGGATCGGGACCCCGCCGGGAACCAGGCGGGCGGCCCGGACGACTATCCCTGTATGGCGTGTGAGCAGTGGCGGGAGATCCTGTCGGCCCAGCTGGACGGTGAGGCGTCCCGGTCGGAGAGCGAGGCGGCCGAGGCGCACCTGGCCGGCTGCGCCGGCTGCCGGGGCTGGTTCGACTCCGCCGCGGCGGTCACCCGCCGGGCCCGTACACACCTCGCCCCACAGGTGCCCGATCTGGTGGCGTCCGTGCTGGCCGCCGCGCCGCCGCCCCGGCCGAGCCGACGCCGGCGGGTGGCGCTCGGGCTCCGCGCGGCGCTCGGCCTGCTCGGCGCGGTGCAGTTGGTGCTGGGCCTGGCGCAGATCGGCCGGGAGGCGGTGGTCGCCCACGCGCACGCCTCCGGCCAGCACCTGTGGCACGAGTCGGCGGCGTGGAACGTGGCGGTGGGTGCCGGTTTCCTCTACGTGGCGCTGCGCCGGTCGACCCCGTCCGGCCTGTTGCCGATGCTCAGCGCGTTCGTCGCCACGCTGGTGCTGCTGTCGGTGAACGACCTGATCACCGGTCAGGTGGCGGTGACCCGGCTGGTCAGCCACGGCTTCCTGCTGGTCGGCTGGGCGGTGATGCTGGTGCTGTCCCGGCCCTGGTGGCGGCCCGGGGACACCCCGCCCGGCCGCGGGCGGTCGACCGGCTCGCGCTGGACACTGCGTGCCGAGGAGCCGGCCGCGCCGACGCCGCTGCGGCTGGTGCCGCCGGGCCCGTACCCCGCGCAGGCCCGCGACCGCCGCGCCGCCTGACCCGCGAGCGGCCCGCCCGTACGCCGCGCGGGCCGGCGAGCCCTCGACCGGTGACCCTGGCCGGCCGGTGCCACCGCGTTCGGCCGGTCGTCGCCGGGGGGCTCAGCGGGCGCGGCGACCGCGGGCGTCCCCGGCCCAGGCGGCGACCAGGTCCTCGCGGGCGCGGGCGACCCGCGACCGGATGGTGCCGACCGGGCAGCCGCACACCTCGGCCGCCTCGGCGTAGGAGAGGCCGAGCACCTGGGTGGCGACGAACGCCTCCCGGCGGTCCGGGGCGAGCCCGGCGATGAGTCCGCGCAGCGCCACGCCGTCGTCCCCGCCGGCGGTCACCGCCCCGGCCGCCTCGGCGGCGGTCTGCCAGTCGGACAGCGCGGCCACCCGGGGGCGGGCGGTCGCGGCCCGTACGTGGTCCACGGCCACCCGGCGGGCGATGGTGAAGATCCAGGTCCGGGCCGAGGAGCGGCCGGCGAACCCGGGCAGGCTGCGCAGCGCGCGCAGGAACGTCTCCTGGGCGAGGTCCTCGGCCTCGGCCGGCCCGGCCAGGTGGACCAGGAACCGCCACACCGGTCCCTGGAGCGCGCGGACGAACGCGGCGGCGGCCTGTTGGTCACCCCGGCCGGCCCGGTGCGCCCACCGGGTCACCTGATCGTCGTCGGCGTCCAGGCTCATCCCGGGCCCACCCGTCGGTCCGGTCCGGCCATGCCGAACGGTACGGATGCGGCGCTCGCTCGGTTCATCCCTGGCGTCCTCTCCGTCACCCGGCCACCGACCGCGACGATCGGAGTGGCCCGACATTGGTCGGCCCCGGGGCGGGAAAAGTTCCCGGGCACCGGCGGTCAGTCGGCGACGGAGACCGCGACCGGGCCGACCCGCAGGACGCCGTCGGTGAGCGGGGCGCAGCGGACGCCGCCCCGGCGGCGCAGCGCCTTCCAGGTGCCGGGCGCGACCACCACGTCCAGCCAGGCGCACGGCGGCGCGGCCCGATGCACGCGCAGGCGGACCGGCCCGTCGCCGGAATCCAGGGTGAGCACCCGCCCGACCAGCTCGTCCACCGCGATGCCGCTGGTCAGCACGTTGCGTCGGAGTTGGGTGAGATCGGCGCCGGCCGGCAGCGACTCCTGCGCGATCAGCGTGACACTGGCGGCGCGGTGCGCCGGCCGTCCGAAGTAGCGGTCCCCGACGATGCCCAGCCCGGCGCGGAGCCGCACCTGGTCGACCAGTTCACCGGGAGGCGCCGGGGCCGGCCCGTCCGCCGGCCGGCCCACGTAGCGGTGCACCGGCGAGGCCAGCAACTGAACGATGTGCGGCACGGCGACGACCGCGCTCAGGAGGGCTGCGGGGTGAGCAGGTAGTCGCCGTCGTCGGGGCTCCACCGCAGCTCCACCACGCCGTCGGTCGCAGCCGCCTTGCAGAACTGGAGGAAGCTGCGGTAGCCGAGCTTCTTCTCGCTGAAGTCCGGCCGGGCACGCCGGAGCTGGTCCTTCAGGCCGGAGAGCGCCACCGCGCCGCCCTCGCCGGCGAGGTCCGCCACCACAGCGCGGAGCAGCCCGAACGTGACCTCCCGGTCGCCCCGCTCGGGCAGCGACACCTCCGGGTCGCCCTTGGCCGGGCCGGCGGCCAGCTCCACCACGTTCGACCCGGCCAGGTGCCGCAGCAGCTCCCCGAAGGTACGGAAGCCGTAGTCGGACTCGCTGAACGTGGGGTCCTTGCGGAGCAGCGCGCGTTTCAGGCCGGAGGCGGTCACCTCGCCGCCGCCGCTGCCCTGCATGCCGGCCACGGTCTGCACGAGCAGGACGGCGAGCGTGTCGACGTCGCGCGGTGACTCCTCCTCGGTCGGCGCGGTCTCCGCCGCGGGTTCGGGCGCCGGCCCGGCCACCGACGGCCCCGTCGACCGGGTGGGACGGGTCCGGCGGGCGGCGGGCGGCGGCACGTCCACCCCTTCGAGGCGGTCGTAGTAGAGGAACTCGTCGCAGGCCGGCGGCAGCAACGCGGAGGTCGACTTCTCCACCCCGACGCCGATCACCCGCTTGTTCAGCTCCCGCAGCTTGTGCACGAGCGGGGTGAAGTCGCTGTCCCCGGTGCAGATCACGAACGTCGAGATGTAGCCCCGTTCGAAGGCCAGCTCGACCGCGTCCACGGCCATCTTGATGTCGGCGGCGTTCTTGCGGGAGAAACCCATCCGCTGCGGGATCTCGATCAGCTCGACGTGCGACCGGGTCAGCATCCGCCGGTCCTCGTCGAAGTACGACCAGTCGGCGTACGCCCGGCGCACCACCACCCGGCCGCGTTCGGCCAGGGCGTCGGCGATCGGACGAAGGTCGAACGGCCGACCGCCGTGATGGTCTCGTACGCCCAGCGCCAGGTTCTCGTAGTCGAGGAACAGCGCGATCCGGTCTTCCTGATCCACGTCGGCCAGCCTAGCGGGGTCGGACCGGCGCGCCGGTCAGCGCCGCCGCTCGTCGCGGTAGAGGGTCTCCCGGCGGGCGACGCGCTGGATGGCGTAGCTGGCCACCAGGAGCGCCAGTGCGAGCACCACCTCGACCCCGGCGACCGTGCCGTTGGCGACGGTGAGGCCGAGCAGCAGCAGGATCAGCCCGACCACGGCCAGCAGGCCGGCCAGCAGCAGCCGCGTACGCCGCCGCGCCGACCGCTCCCCACCGCCTGCGCTCACCCCGCCCGCCTCTCCCCCGGCTCTCCCGGTTCGAGCCTAGGTGCTGCCCGGCCCGCCGGTGGCGGATCCGGCCGCTGCCCCGCAAGTGCCGTGGGGGCCGGCCGCCGTCGGCGGTCGGCCCCCACGGGACAGGGCGGATCAGTGCATCGGCACCGGCGTCGGGAGCTGCTCCTCGCCCGACTCGCCGTCCAGCAGGTGTGACGGCTCCCGCCGGCGGGGCAGGAAGGCGGCCGGGACGAAGGTGAGCACCGCCAGCCCGAAGGCGACCCAGAACGTGGTGGCGAACGAGCTGGCCGCGAAGTCGAGCCCACGCTCGATCAGCGACGGCGGCACCGGGAACTGCTGCGCCAGCTCGGGCTGCTGCTGCACCGCGATGGCGAGCTGGGCCTCGGTGACCGGCGCGCCGGTGCCCGGATCGGTCACGCCGGGGATCGGCCGGGAGCCGTTCAGCTCGCTGGTGAGGATCACCGACATCGTCGCGGCGCCCACCGACCCGGCGATCTGCTGGACGATGTTGAGGAGCGTCGAGCCGCGCGCCACCTCGGCCGCGTTCAGGGTCCTCAGCGCCGAGGTCATGATCGGCATCATGGTGCCGCCCATGCCGAGGCCCATCACGAACAGCGAGCCGCAGAGCAGCAGGTAGGACGTGTCGGTGCCGACCTGGGTGAAGGTGAAGAACCCGGCCGCGATGAGCACCAGCGAGAAGGGCGCCGTCCGGCCGATCGGCACCCGGTCGGCGAGCATGCCACCGATCGGCATGGTGAGCATCGCGCCGATGCCCTGCGGCGCCATCAGCAGGCCGGCGTTGAGCGTGGTCTCGCCCCGGATCTGGAGGAAGTAGCTCGGGAACAGCAGGCCCGCGCCCATGAACGCGATGATGAAGGCGACCAGGGTCAGCGCGGCGATGGTCAGGTTGCGGTTGCGGAACAGCCGCAGGTCGAGCAGCGGGTGCCGGGGCCGGAACGAGTAGCGGACGAACGCGACCACGAGCGCGGCGCCGGCCGCCATGGGCAGCCAGACCTCGGGGTCGGTGACCGTGCCGGCCTCCGGCAGCGAGGAGACGCCGTAGAGGAAGAGGGCCAGGCCCGGCGAGAGCATCAGCATGCCGAGGAAGTCGAAGGACTCCGAGGGCTCGGGGGCGTCCTTCGGCAGGGCGAGCTGGGCGTAGACGAGGGCGACCACGCCGATCGGCACGTTGATCAGGAAGATCCAGTGCCAGCTCGCGGTGTCGATCAGCCAGCCGCCGAGGATCGGGCCACCGATCGGGCCGAGCAGCATCGGGATGCCGAGCACGGCCATCAACCGGCCGATCCGGTGCGGACCGGCGGCCCGCGTCATGATCGTCATGCCGAGCGGCATGAGCATGCCGCCGCCGAGGCCCTGGACCACCCGCCAGGCGATCAGCTCGCCGATGGAGTCGGCCGTGGCGCAGAGCCCGGAGCCGATGGTGAACAGCGCCAGCGCCACCATGTAGAGCCGCTTGGTGCCGAACCGGTCCGCGGCCCAGCCGCTGAGCGGGATCACCGTGGCCAGCGCGAGGGTGTAGGCGGTCATGGTCCAGGCGACGCGCGCGTAGGAGGCGTCGAACTCGCGCTGGAAAGTGGGGATGGCCACGCTGACGACGGTCACGTCGAGGATCGACATGACGGCGCCGAGCACGACGACACCGGCCACCTTGAGCACCGCGGCGTCGAGTTTGTTCGATGTCGCTACGGATTGCTGGGTCACAGACAGTCTCCTGGTTCCGGTCCGGCTCGATGCGGTGGCGACGCCGCGCGCCGTGGGGCGTGCGGTCGGACGCGCGGTGGGCGACGTCCGGCACGGAAGCCTAGTCACGGAGTGCGACATCGGCGGCCGGTTTTGCCAAGAGGCGAACGGCCGTGCTTCCGGACACCCGCCCGTCACCCCGGGCGTCGCCCGGGTTCGGCTCCACCGGCTTCCGAGAAGCCGCACCGTACGCACCCCTACGCCCGGATTCGCGGCTCAGGTGGACGCCCTGCCACCGGCCCGGGACCGGTCCGTCACCGTGACGAACGTCATGTTTCCGGCGCGGCGTCGATGCGGCTCCACTGTCGGAGTTCCGACGCCGGGGCAGCGGCGTGCCACCTTGCCGGCTGCGGCACCGCCACATCGGGCCGCTCCCCGGCGGGCCGGCGCGCGGTGCCGCCGCTCCACTGTCGACGGCCGCGTCACGCCGGGGACAGGTCCGCCATCAGGGCGATCTCGGCCGTGCGGGAGCGGTCGATGCGGGTGGCGAGGTCGCGTACCCGTTCGCTGGTGCCGGCCGTGACCTGGGCGTGGGCCAGCGCGGCGGCGGTGCGCTGGTGCCGGGTGAGCACGTCGAGCAGCACCCGGTCGACGTCGGCGGCCGGGGCGGCCCGCAGCCGGGTCAGCCCGGCGGCGGCGTCGCTGTGCCCGGAGTGGTCGTGCCGCGTGGCGGCGGCCGCGGCCGACGGGCCGGCCTCGCGCAGCCACCGGCGCATGGTGGCCAGTTCGTCGGTCTCGGTGGCCCGGATCGCGGCGATCAACGTCCGCACCCGCGGGTCGGCGGCCCGGTCGAGGCCGACGCCGACGAGCTCCAGCGTCTGCCCGGTGTGCGCCACCATCATGGCCAGGAAGAGCGCGTCGATGCCGCTGGCAGCGCCGTCGACGGCCGGCGCGGGCCGGGACGCCACGGGCGCCACCGCCCCACCACCACACCCGCCGACGCCGAGCACCCCGACCACCACCATCGCCGTCACCACACCCCGACGCATCCATTCCTCCAATCGAGAGCCCCCTCCCCCTCCCGCTCCCCCACCCCGCTGATTCCCGGAAAGAGTGGTCATGTCGCGGGGCATGGCCACTCTTTCCGGGAATGTGCGAGCCGGAGCAGGGTGGGGGTGCGGGGTGCGGGGTCAGAGCTGCTGCCAGAGGGCGGGGACGTTGGGGGGTTCCCAGCCGGCGATCGCGGTGTGCGCCTGGCGGCAGCGGTAGCTGCGGCCGTCGTAGGTGACCGTGTCGCCGACCTGGTACGCGCGGCCGGCGGTCCAGGTGCCGCCCGGCACCGGCGAGCCGGTCGGGGCGGGCGTCGGTGACGGCGTGGCGGTCCGGGTGGGCGACGGGGTCGGCGACGGCGTGGGGGTCGGGTTGCCGCCCCCGCCGCCGATCTGGAGGTCCACGCAGGCGTAGAACGCGTTCGCGGTGTCGGCGATGTTCCAGACCGCGAGCAGCTTCTGCCGGCCGGAGAAGCCGCCCAGGTTGACGGTGTGCGACACGGTGGCGTCGGGTTGCCGGCCACCGCCGTCGACCACCGCGACCCGGGTGTTGCCGATCCAGTACTCCCAGTTGGCGGTGGCGTGCCGGGCGGTGTTGACCCAGGTGAACGTGGCGCTGCTGCCGACCGTGGTGGCCGGCCAGTTGCGGCTGTCGTCGTTGAGCACCGCGAACTGGGCGATGCCGGCGTGGCAGCTCTTGAGGCCCTTGGGCCCCTCGACGCTCTGCGGCTCGTACCGGATCTGGCCGCAGTCGGGCACCCGGTTCTGCGCGCAGAGCGCCTGCCGGCTGGGCGGCGAGGAGACGTAGCCGTGGGCCTGGGCGGGCGCGGCGAGCGCCAGGGCCGCGGTGACGGCACCGGCACTGAGCAGCGGAAGTGTAATTCTTCGGCGCATGGTGGCAACTCCTTCGGGGGGAACGGAAGGTGCCATGAACATAAATTAAACCTTGTTAACAGTAAAGACTCCTATCTATAAATTAAGCCTTGAGCCGAGCGCGCCACGCGTGGAATTCTGATCAGCGCGCGGAGCCGATCGTCGTCCCTGGGCACCCGGACGCCGGCAGGCATCCGGGAGGACGGCGGCACCGATCCGGGAGAAACCACCTCTCGAAGGACACCCGCATGAGGAGATCCCTGCCCCGCCCACGCCGGTGGACCGCGTACGCGGCGAGCCTGCTGCTCGTCACCACCGCGCTCGCCACCGTCGGACCACCCGCCGCCGAGGCCGCCGCCGACCCGGTCGCGGTGACCGTGAACGCCCGCGCCGGGCTGGCCACCGTGCCGGACACCGCGCTCGGCGTCAACCACGCCATCTGGGACGCGAAGCTCGGCAGCCCCGAGACGTCCGACCTGCTCAAGGCCGCCGGCGTGCGGATGCTGCGCTACCCCGGCGGCTCGTACGCCGACATCTACCACTGGAAGACGCACACCGCGCCCGGCGGCTACGTCGCGCCGGACACCGACTTCGACACGTTCATGGCGGCGGCCCGCCGGGTCGGCGCGCAACCGATGATCATCGCCAACTACGGCACCGGCACGCCGGCCGAGGCGGCCGACTGGGTGCGCTACGCCAACGTCACCAAGGGCTACGGCGCGAAGTGGTGGACCGTCGGCAACGAGAACTACGGCAACGGCCTCTACGGTTCGGCCTGGGAGGCCGACGACCACGCCGACAAGAGCGCCACCCAGTACGCCAAGCTGGTGATCGAGTACGCCGACGCGATGAAGGCGGTCGACCCGAGCGTCAAGGTCGGCGCGGTGCTCACCATGCCCGGCAACTGGCCGGACGGCATCACCGCCGGCGGCGACCCGGGCCCGTGGAACCGGACCGTGCTCTCGCTCGCCGGCCCGAAGATCGACTTCGTGGACGTGCACTGGTACCCGGGCGGCACCGCCGCCGAGTCGCTGACCCGGACCAACCAGATCTCCGACGCCACCTGGCTGCTGCGTCAGCAGATCGACAGGTACGCCGGCGCGAACGCCGACCGGATCGGGATCAGCCTCACCGAGCTGAACGTCGACGCCGGCCGCACCACCCAGCCCGGCGCGCTGTTCCTCGCCGACGCCTACAGCGGCCTGCTGGAGCAGGGCGTCTTCACCGTGCAGTGGTGGAACGTGCACAACGGCATCGGCACCGTCTCCGAGGTCGCCGACCAGACCGACTACGGCGACTTCGGGCTGCTCTCCAGCGGCGGCTGCACAGGCGACGGCGAGGTGTGCGAGCCGCCGTTCAACACGCCGTTCGCGCCGTACCACGCGCTGTCCCTGATGAACACGTTCGCCCGCCCCGGTGACCAGTTCGTCCGCGCCGGCACCGACCAACCACTGGTCAGCGCGCACGCGGTGCGCCGGCCGGACGGCAGCCTCGCGGTGCTGCTGCTCAACAAGGACCCGGACACCGCGTACCCGGTGGCGGTCGACTACGCCGGCTTCACCCCGGCGGACGAGGCGCCGACCGTGCACACGCTGACCAACGGCGCGAGCGGCGTGACCACCGACCGCTCCGGCAGCGCCACCACCCGGACCCTGCCGCCGTACTCGCTGACCACGCTCGTGCTCCGCCCGGCCGGCAGCTCCGCCGGGCGCCCGGGCGCGCCGGGCCGGCCGACCGCGGGCGCGGTCACCGACCGCGCGGCGACCCTCTCCTGGCCGGCCGCCGCCGTGGGCGCCGCGCCGATCGCGAAGTACGAGGTGTACCGGCAGTACGGCACCGTCAGCGAGCAGCTCGGCGAGACCGCCGGCACCTCGTTCACGGTGCGCAACCTCGAACCGGGCACCCGCTACACGGTCAACGTGCTGGCCCGGGACACCGCCGGCCGGGTGTCCTGGTCGTCCCCGCCGCTGACGTTCGCCACCGGCAGCCCGGCCGACAGCGGCTGCGCGGTGCGCTTCCACAACGACACCGACTGGGGCAACGGCTACGTGGCGACCGTCGAGGTGGTCAACACCGGCCCGGACCCGGTCGACGGCTGGACGCTGACCTGGACCTGGCCCACCGGCTGGCAGCAGGTGAGCAGCGGCTGGAACGGCACCTGGACGCAGACCGGCACGGAGGTCCGGGTGACCCCGACCGCCGACAACCGCCGGCTGGCCGCCGACGGTGGGAGCACCAGCGTCGGGTTCGTCGGGGCGTACAGCGGGCCGAACGTGCCGCCCGGCGTGTTCCGGCTCAACGGCACGGTCTGCACCGTCCGGCCCTGAGCCGGCGGGCCGCCCCCCCGATCCGGGGTCAGCCCCGGCCGGGTGGGCGGAGTCGGACGTCGGCCGCCGTCGGGACCTTCGTGGTCCGGCGGCGGCCGGCGCGGCGTGGCGGCGGCACCACGTGCGGGCGGGACGGCCCCACCACCGGCGGGACGGGTCGGCGGTCCACCGTGGCCGGTCGGGGCAGCGCGGCCAGGATCAGCCCGAGCAGCGCCACCGCGACGACCCCGTCGAGCCAGTAGTGGTTGCCGGTGCCGACGACCACGACCATGGTGACCAGCGGGTGCGCCAGCCAGAGCCAGCGCCGTCGCCCGGCGGTGACCGCCACCAGGGCCAGCGCCACCGCCAGCGCCCAACCCACGTGCAGCGAGGGCATGGCCGCGTACTGGTTGCTGAGCTGGTCGGCGTCGGGCGGCCCGTAGACGGTCGGGCCGTACCGGCGACCGGTGTCGATCAGGCCGGTCAGTGTGGTCAGGCGCGGCGGCGCGAGCGGGACGCAGACGTGCAGCACCATCGCCGCGCCGGTGAGCGCCGCGAGCGCCCGCCGCAGCCGCAGGTAGTGGGCCGGCCGGCGCAGGTAGAGCCAGACCAGGCAGAGCACGGTGGCCGGGAAGTGCACGTACGCGTAGTAGCTGTTGGCCAGCCGTACCGGCAGCTCGTGCGCCAGCAGCGGCGCCTGCACGAGCGCCTCGTCCGGCAGGTGCAGCAGCCGTTCCAGCCACCAGATCCGCTCGCCGTTGGCCAGCGCCGTGTCGGCCCGTCCGGCGACCAGTTGCCGGCCCGCCTTGTAGGCGAGGAAGAGCACCGCGACCAGCGTCAGTTCACGGGCCGCCCGGCGCAGCGCGCCACCGGGCCGGGACGCGCCTCGCCTGGTGTCCATGCTCCTCCTTCGCCTGGGTCCGCCCGCCCGCCGGCCGGCACGGACCAGGGCCGTCGCCGGGGTCGGCGACGGCCCTGGGGTTACCGGCTCAGCGGCGGACGTGTTCCTCCCGGCCGGCCGGGTCGGCGTCCACCCCGTCGAACGCGGGCGCTCCGTCGACCGCGTCGGCACCCACCGCCACCGAACGCCCGGGGTCCGGCAGGTCGAGGCTGGAGCGCAGGGTAACCGGGCGCAGCAAGAGCGCCGCCACCACGCCGACCACCGCGATCGCGGCCGAGATGAGGAAGATGTGCCCGGTCGCGTCCCCGTACGCGGCGCGGACGATCTGGCGTACCGGCTCGGGCAGCGCGTCCAGGTTGAGCGTGCTGCCGCCACCGCCGGTGGTGGGGATGCCGGCCGCGGCGAGGTCGTGGGTGATCCGGTCGGTGACCCGCCGGGCCAGGACCGCGCCGAGCACCGAGACACCGATGGTGCCGCCGAGCGACCGGAAGAAGGCCACGCTGGCGCTGGCCGCGCCGATGTCCTTGAGCGCCACCGTGTTCTGCACCGCGAGCACCAGGTTCTGCATGGTCATGCCGACGCCGACGCCGACGACGAACATGGCCACCCCGACGATGACCAGCGAGGTCTCGTGGTCGATGGTGCCGAGCAGGGCGAACCCGGCGACCAGCAGGATCGCCCCGAACACGATGTACGGCTTGATCTTCCCGCTGGTGGTGATCATCCGGCCGGCCACGATCGATGAGATCAGCACGCCGGCCATCATCGGGATGGTGAGCAGGCCGGCCTCGGTCGGGCTGTAGCCGCGGCCGATCTGGAAGTACTGGCCGAGGAAGACCGCGCCACCGAACATGGCCATGCCGACCGCGAGGCTGCCCAGGATGGCGAGCGCGGTGGTGCGCTCGCGGACGATGTGCAGCGGTACCACCGGCTCGGCGGCCCGCGCCTCGACCCGGACGGCGAGCGCCAGCAGCAGCACCGCGCCGCCGACCATGGCGGCGGTCTGCCAGGAGAGCCAGGCGAACGAGTCGTCGACGAAGGAGATCCAGATCAGCAGCACGCTGACGCCGGCCGCGATCAGCGCGGCGCCCAGGTAGTCGATCCTGACGTTCTGCCGGCGCACGGTGGGCAGGTTCAGCGTGATCTGGAGCAGGAACAGCGCGATGATCGCGACCGGCACGCCGACGAAGAAGCACCAGCGCCAGCCGAGCCAGGAGGTGTCGACGATGAGGCCGCCGAGCAGCGGGCCGCCGACCGTGGCGAGCGCCATGACGCCGCCCAGGTAGCCGTTGTAGCGACCGCGTTCGCGCGGCGGGATCATCGCCGCGATGGCCACCTGGACCAGCGCCTGGAGACCGCCGACGCCGATGCCCTGGAAGGCCCGGGCGGCGATGAGCTGGCCGGCGCTCTGCGAGAAGCCGGCCGCGACGGAGCCGACCAGGAAGACCACGATGGCGACCTGGATCAGCAGCTTCTTGCTGAACAGGTCGGCCAGCTTGCCCCAGATCGGCGTGGTGGCCGTGGCGGTTAGCAGGGTGGCGGTGACCACCCAGGTGTACTGCGTCTGCGAGCCGTTGAGCGCGCCGATGATCTTCGGCAGGGCCGTCGAGACGACGGTGCTGCTCAACATGGCCACGAAGAGCACCAGCAGCAGGCCGCTGAGCGCCTCCAGCGTCTGCCGCCGGCTCATGGGCGCGGCCTCGGCCGTCATGGTGGGTGCGCTCATCGCGCGTCCTCCTGGGGTGTCGGATGGGGGTGGCCGCTTGGTTGCCTCAAGCAATCATCAACAAATGTTGCCCATCAGGCAACTTTGCCCGTTGAGAAAAGGATCACGTACGCTGGCCGCCATGGACGAGTGCACCGGCCTGCGGGAGCGGAAGAAGGCGGCCACCCGCCTGGCCCTGCACGAGGCGGCACTGCGACTGGCCGTCGAGCACGGCCCGGACCGGGTCACCGTCGAGGCCATCGCCGACGCCGCCAACGTCTCCCGGCGCACGTTCTCCAACTACTTCGCCGGCAAGGAGGAGGCACTCTTCCACGGCGACACGATGCGGCTGCGTCGGATGCTGGAACTGGTCGCGGCGCAACCCACCGAGCTGCCGCCCTGGGCCGCGCTGACCCGGGCCGCCCTGGCCCAGGCCGACGAGGGGTACGACGACCCGGCCGAGCCGTGGCTGAACCGGCGCCGTCGACTGCACGGCCACCCGAGCCTGGCGGCCCACCAGGTCGGCGCGTACACGGCCATCGAGCGGGAGCTGTCCACCGAGATCACCCGCCGGCTGACCGCTGCCGACGCGCCGCTGCGGGCGCGGGTGCTGGCCGCCACGTTCCTGGCCACGCTCCGGGTCGCCGCCCAGCAGTGGATCGAGCACCCGGACGCACCGCTGCGCGACGTGCTGCGCGACGTGCTCGCCCACGCCACCCCCGTGGCCGAGGGACTGCCCGCTGAATTCCCCGTGGCGGTCGAGCGGGGCTGACACACTCGGCCGGTGGGCGGCGACCGGTGGCGCAAGGGGCTCGGGCCCCCGGCGCGGGTCGCCCCGGCCACCCGGGTCGACAAGTTCGAGATCTTCTTCGACCTCGTCTTCGTGGTGTCGTTCTTCATCATCACGCGGGCCACCGCCGCCAACGTGACGGTACGGGAACTGCTGCACGCGCTGCTGGTGCTCGCCGTGCTCTGGTGGTGCTGGGTGGTGCACAGCGCGGTGGCCGCCCGGCTGCGGCTGGGCGAGGGCTTCGTGCCGATCCTGATGGTGGTCGGCATGGTCGCGTTGTTCACGTTCGCGCTGGCCCTGCCGCAGACGTTCGGCGACCTGCGCCAGGGCACCGCCGGGCCGATCCTGGTCACGGTCAGCTACGTGGTCATCCGGGTCGTGCACACGTCGCTCTACTGGTACGCCACCCGCGGCGACCCGGCGGCCCGACGCAAGGTGTGGTTGTTCCTGCCCGAGGTGCTGCTCTCGACCTGCCTGCTGCTGGTGGCCGCGTTGCTGCCGCCGCAGGTGGACCCGGAGACCGGGCCGTGGCTGCGCGACGCGCTGTGGATCGCGGTGGCGGCGATCCAGTACAGCAGCGGACTGCTGGCCGGGACCGACGGCTGGAAGATCACCTCGGCGGAGCACTGGACCGAACGCTACGACCTGATCCTGATCATCGCGCTGGGCGAGTCGGTCATCTCGGTCGGCGTCGGCGGCAACCTGCTCGGCAAGCCGGTCACCTGGCCGGCCGTCCCGGCGGCGATCTTCGGCATCCTGTTCACCGCCGCGCTCTGGTGGGCCCACTTCGACATGATCGGGCCGGCCGCCCGGATCGCGTTGCACGCCGCCCGGGGCCACCCGCGGGTGGCGATGGCGCGCGACGCGTACGCCTATCTCTACCTGCCCATGATCGCCGGGGTGATCCTGTTCGCGCTCGGCGCGGAGGAGCTGGTCCGGACCGTCACCGACCCGGTGGGCGGCGCGGCGGAGCGGGGCCACGGGCCGGCGGTGCCGCTGCTCTTCGTCGGCGTGATGGTCTACCTGGCCGCCAACATGGCGTTCCAGTGGCGCACGCTGCGGACGCTGTCGTGGACCCGGGTCGGCACGCTTGTCGTGCTGGCGGTCACGCTGCCGGTCGGCCGCCAGCTGTCCGCGCTCGGCGCGCTCGGTCTGCTCACCGCGATCTGCCTGGCGCTGGTCGCGGTCGAGCTGGTGATCTTCGCGGACGCCCGCGTGGCGCTGCGCCGGGCGGTGCACCAGGAGCGGACCAGCGCCGAGGAGAACGAGGCCGCCTGGCGGGCCCGGTGGCACGACGGCGGGTCGGAGTGACCTGACCGCGCCGGTCCGCCGCTCGACGCGGGCCGTAGAGTCTCCGGGTGATCGAGATCGCCACCGAGGTCGACCTGTTCCACCAGCCCGCCCGGATCTGGCGGGCGTTGACCGAGCGGGCGCTGCTGGCCAAGTGGTTCGCCGACAGCACACCGCGGGACGACCACTGGACACTGGCGACCGCGGCGCTGCCCGGCTACGACGCCGACACCGAGGTGGAACTGGTCGAGCTGCGCGCGCCCCGACGGCTGGTGGTGCGGTGCCGGGAGGGCGACCGGGCCACCCGACTGGCCTGCGACCTCACCCCCAGCGGGCACGGCACCCGGCTCTCCGTCCGCGAGGTGCTGGAGGAGGGCGACTGGGACGCCGACGCGCGCGCCGAGCAGCACGAGCGGGCGCTGACCGGGCGACTGCCGGCGATCCTCGACTGGCTCGCGTTCCAGGAGGTGGACCTGCGCCGCGCCGAGGGCGGGCTGACCGCGGAGCTGCCGGTGATCCGCCTGCTCGGCGACGAGCGCGGTCGCCCCCGACGCCGGGTCCTGCTGGCCGCCGGCGCGGCGACGCTGATCGCCGGCGCGGCCGGGGCGGCGCTGTGGGCGACCCGGGACACCCCGCCGTCGCCGGCCGCCCCGCCGCCGTCGTCACCGGCGCTGGTCCTGCCCACCACCACGCCCGCCGCGTCGCCGCGGCCCACCACCGCCCGGCCCACGCCGAGCGCCAGCCGCCGCAGCGCCTCCCCCTCGCCGTCGCCGTCCCGCTCCCCCAGCCGTACGCCGAGTCCGACGCCGTCGGTGGCCGCCGTCGGGCTGACCGCGACGTACCAGACCGTCACCGACCGGGTCTTCGGCTACCGGGGCGAGGTGGTGCTGCGCAATCCCGGACCGGCCCCCCGCTCGGAGTGGACGGTGACCGTGACGCTCGGCGACGGGGCCACCGTGGGCTCGGTCAACGGTGCGGAGGCGGCGCAGGACGGCGTGGTGGTCACGTTCACCGGCCCCGAGCTGCCGCCCGAGGGCTCGACCACCATCCGCTTCGACGTCCGGGACCCAGACCCGCTGCACGACGCGCCGGAGTCCTGCGCCGCCGACGGCACCCCCTGCACCACGTCCTGACCCTCCGGAGGTCATTCACATATTTCTATCGTTGAGGTCATGGGAGCGCTCCCGTAACATACCTGACGCGGCTGTTAACGCTCACAACACAATCGCCCCCGCGAATGCGCGAGCCGCCACCACCACAGGAGGAAGCCCCATGTCCAGATCCAGAGCGGCCCATGTCGGCCTGGTCTCGGCCGGTGTCGCGTTGCTGGCCTCGGCCGGTGTCGTCGCGGCGCTGCCAGCCGGCGCGGCGGCCGCCGGTTGTTCGGTGAAATACACCGTGTCGTCGCAGTGGGGCGGCGGCTTCGGCGCCGAAGTCGCCATCACCAACCTCGGCGACCCCCTCAACAACTGGACGCTGACCTGGTCCTACGGTGCCGGCCAGACCGTCACCCAGGCCTGGAACGCCACCGTCACCCAGAGCGGCGCGAACGTCACCGCCAAGAACGTCGACTACAACGGTTCCATCCCCACCAACGGCACCACCTCGTTCGGCTTCAACGGCGCGTGGACCAGCAGCAACCCCGCCCCCACCAGCTTCGCGCTGAACGGCGTCACCTGCACCGGCGGCACCGCCCCCACCACGCCGCCCACGTCGTCGCCCACCACGTCACCGACCAACTCGCCCACCCCGCCGCCCACCACGACACCACCGCCGGGCGGCACCTGCTCGTTGCCGTCGAGCTACCGGTGGTCCTCGACCGGCGCGCTGGCGCAGCCGAAGTCCGGCTGGGCGTCGCTGAAGGACTTCACCGTCGCCCCTTATCAGGGCAAGCACCTGGTGTACGCGACCACGCACGACTTCGGCTCGTCCTGGGGCTCGATGAACTTCAGCCCGTTCACCAACTGGTCCGAGATGGCCACGGCCAGCCAGAACGGCATGAACCAGGGCACCGTCGCGCCGACGCTGTTCTACTTCGCCCCGCGCAACATCTGGGTGTTGACCTACCAGTGGGGTGGCACGGCGTTCTCCTACAAGA
>NZ_PYPS01000036.1 GCF_003027925.1 Micromonospora sp. RP3T | reverse complement strand
GAAGCCCTCGGCTACCGCGTCACCCTCGACCTCGCCGCCTAACGCACCACCCCACAAGACCCATCCCGCGCCGCTTCGCGACGCGGGATGCTGCCGCACGTCAAGTCACGGTCGATTTTCGAGTTAGGGTCGGCGAATGGTCCGACGTGTGGTGGTGGCGTTGCTCGGCCCGGTGACCTGGGCACCGCCGGGAATCGAGCCGGCCCGGTGGCGGACCGCCCTCGCCGAGGACGTGGTGGACCTGCTGGCCACGCTGAACGAGGTGGAGACCGCGGTGGCGGTCACTCCGGCGGACCGCTGGCTGGCCGACGCGGTGGTCTGGCCCGGCACCTCCGTGCACGAGGTGCCCGAGCCCACCCCGAACGCCGTCTTCGCGGCGCTCACCGGCTACGACCAGGCGGCCGTGGTCGCCGCCGACGCGCCCGACGTGCCCGGTCTCACCCTCGGCAAGCTGCTCCGGCCGCTGTCCAGCCGGCCGGTGGCCGTCGCCCCGGCGGAGGGGAACGGGCCGGGCCTGCTCGGGGTGGCCGCGCGCCTGCCCGTACCGAAGTGGGTGCCGGCGCTGGACCTCGACACGGCTGTGCCGGGCGAGCTGCGGGCCGCCGCGCCCCGGCCCGGGGACGTGGCGGTCACCGCCGGCTGGCGTCGCCTGCGCGGCCCGGCCGACCTCGGCGCCCTGGATCCGGCGTTCGAGGGGTGGGACGCGACCCGGGCGTTGCTCTCCGGCCACCCGAGCTGACCGCCCGAGCATGCCTTCTCCGCGCCTTCCACCTTGAGGGCGTGGACGGGTCAAGCGGTGGTGGCGAGGGTGCGTCGCGGTCCGGCCGGCTCGCGGATCGACAGCGACCCGCGCGACCGCTGCCGCGGTGAGTCGGTTACGCCATCAGGTCCGTAGGCACCTGGGAGTACCTTCCTCCACCGGCAGCGGTCGAGGTCGTCGACGGGACGCGCCCGGTCGCCGGCCCGCGACGGGCTGCGCCGCGCGCACGGTGGGCGGGCAGGGTGGGCGGGCACGGTGGGCCGCGGCGGGCGGGGCACGCCGGTGACCCGCAGGACGGGCGGGGGCCCGCACGGACGTCCGTGCGGGCCCCGTCGACGTGTGGCGTCAGGACCTGCCGTCGTCCTCACCCGGTGTCGGCTCCTCCGGCGCGCCCGGCGCGGAGAAGTCGAAGTTGGCCAGCTCCTCGTCCAGGTCGCTGCCGGTCGCCGCGAACGCCTCCGGGGCGGCGAAGTCGTCGTCCGAGGGCAGCAGGTCGGGGTGGCCCCAGATCGCGTCCCGACCGGCGATGCCGCGCTGCTCGGTCAGCGCCGCCCAGAGCACGGTCGCCTCGCGCAGCCGACGCGGTCGCAGTTCGAGGCCGACCAGGGCGGCGAACGTCTGCTCGGCGGGGCCACCGGCAGCGCGCCGGCGGCGGAACGCCTCGCCGAGGCGTACGACGTTGGGCAGGCGGTCACCGGCCGCGCTGTCCACCACGTGGCACACCCAGCCCTCGACCAGGGCGAGGACGGTCTCCAGCCGGGCCAGGGAGGCCTTCTGCGCCGGGGTGTCCTCGGGGGTGAAGATGCCTTCCAGGGCGATCGCCTGCATCGACTCCGGGTCGGTCGGGTCGACCCGGCCCATCGCCTCCTCGATCGCCTCCCGGTTGACCCGGATGCCTGCGGCGTAGTTCTCCACCGCCGTCAGCACGTGCCCGCGCAACCACGGCACGTGCTGGAAGAGGCGCTGGTGGGCGGCCTCGCGCAGGGCCACGTAGAGGCGTACCTCGTCCTCCGGCAGCTCCAGGCCCTCGCCGTACGCCTTGATGTTGGCGGGGATGAGCGCGGCGGCGCCGGCGGGGCCCAGCGGCAGGCCGATGTCGCCGGCGGAGAGCACCTCGGCGGCGAGCGAGCCGAGGGCCTGGCCGAGCTGGCCGCCGAAGAGCGCGCCGCCCAGCGTGGCGACCATCGACTGCATCGGACCGAGCTGGGCGCGGGCCTCCGGCGGGACCAGGTCGCCCATCGCGCCGACCATCCGGCTGGCCACCGGGTCGCAGAGCTTGCGCCACACGTCGAGCGTCTTGAAGATCCACTCGTTGCGGTTCCAGGCGACCGACGAACGGATGCCGGAGGGCCACGAGGTGGCCGGCTCCAGCCAGAGGTCGGCGATGCGGAGCGCCTCCTCCACCGCGTTGCGTTCGAACGGCGAGACCGCCGGGTCGCCGGTGGCGGCGAGCTGGCTCGCGGCGACCTGTCGGGCGAGGTCCCAGTTGACCGGCCCGCTGCCCGGCGCGGACAGCAGGTGCTGCAACTGCGACATGAACTGCTGCATCTGCGCGGGATCGTTGGGGTCTGGTGGTTGCCCACCCGGGAGCGCGAAGCCGAACGGAATATCAGGCACGACGTCTACGGTACGCGGGCCCCGCCGCAGGTCGGGCCCGTCGGCGTTGCGCTGAGGGCGAAGTCCGCCGGTCACCGCGCCGGACGGTGGGGGACGGATCGGTACGCTCTGGCGCATGAGACGTCGCGGCGTGACCGTCCTGCTCGGTGCCCTGCTCACCGCCCTGCTCAGCGTCGGCGTGCTGAGCGTGCCCCTGCCGTACGTGGTGCTCGGCCCCGGCCCGACCGTCAACACGCTCGGCAGTGAGAACGGCAAGGAGATCATCCAGGTTTCCGGCCGCGCGACGTCCACCTCTGCCGGGCAGCTCCGGCTCACCACGGTCGGTGTGCAGCCCACGGTCCGGCTGCGGTCGGCACTGGCCGGCTGGTTCTCCTCCGACGAGGCGGTGGTGCCCCGGGAGCTGGTCTATCCGCCGGGGGAGTCGCAGGAGGAGGTCGAGAAGCGCAACGCGGAGGACTTCCAGAACTCGCAGACCAGCGCCGAGACGGCGGCCCTGCGCGAGCTGGGCTACCCGATCAAGGTGCTGGTCAAGACCGTCACGCCGGGTGGGCCGTCGACGGACGTGCTCCGCGCGGACGACGTGCTCACCTCGGTCGACGGGACGCCGGTGACCAGCGCGGCCAAGCTCACCGAGCTGATCCGGGCCAAGCCGGCCGGCACCGCGCTGACGATCGGCTACACCCGGGGCGGCACCCCGGGCACCGCCACGGTGACCAGCCGCGAGCAGGACGGCCGGCCCCGCATCGGAGTCGAGATCGACCAGCAGCAGCCGCACCCGTTCACCCTGAAGATCGACCTCGGGGACATCGGCGGGCCGAGCGCCGGCCTGATGTTCACGCTGGGCATCATCGACAAGCTGGAGCCGGCCGACCTGACCGGCGGGAAGATCGTCGCCGGCACCGGGACCATCGACGACGAGGGCCGGGTCGGCCCGATCGGTGGCATCGCGCAGAAGCTGGTCGGCGCCAAGGACGCCGGCGCGAAGGTCTTCCTGGTCCCGGCGGACAACTGCGCCGAGGCGGTCCGTAACCCGCAACCGGATCTGCCGTTGCTCAGGGTGGCGACGCTCGACGACGCGCTCAAGGCGCTGGAGACGCTGCGCGCCGGGGGGCAGCCGACACGCTGCTGAGCAGGACCGGTCACCGGCCCCGGGGCGATCGTGACGTGACCTTGACCCGACGTGTTCAGGAACACCCCGTACTCTTGGGTGCCTGGTCGGAGCCGATCACATCAAACGTGCGGAGCCAATAGTGGTCATGCGTAGCAGTCCCCTGCCGAGGATGAGCCGACGCGGACGCGTCACCATCGGGGTCCTGGTCGGGGTGTTCGTGTTGTTCACCCTGCTCGGGTGGGGGGTCAACGCCTGGACCGACTGGCTCTGGTTCGACGAGGTCCGGTACACCCAGGTCTTCACCGGCGTGCTCGCCACCCGGCTGCTGCTGTTCCTGGTGGTCGGCGTGGGGATGGCGGTGATCATCGCCGGCAACCTCTGGCTGGCGTACCGGCTGCGGCCCCGGATGCGTCCGCACTCGGCCGAGCAGGCCACGCTGGAGCGCTACCGGATGCTGCTGAGCCCCCGGCTCGGCACCTGGATCGCGTTGGTCTCCGCCGTCGTCGGGCTCTTCGCCGGGCTCTCCGCGCAGACCCGGTGGGCCCAGTGGCTGCTGTTCCGCAACGGCGGTGACTTCGGCGTCAAGGACCCGGAGTTCGGCGTCGACGTCGGCTTCTACGTGTTCCAGCTCCCGTTCTGGCGTTACGTGCTCGGCGTCGGCTTCACCGCGGTGGTGCTGGCCCTGCTCGGCGCGCTGGCCGTGCACTACATCTTCGGCGGGGTCCGCCTCCAGGGCGTCGGGGACCGGATGACCAACTCCGCCCGGGCCCACCTGAGCACGCTGGTAGCCGTCTTCGTCCTGCTCAAGGCCGTCGCGTACGTGCTGGACCGGCGCGCCATGCTGCTGGAGTACAACGAGGGCGCGAAGCTCTACGGCGCCGGCTACGCCGACGTGAACGCGCTGCTCCCGGCGAAGGAGATCCTCGCCTGGATCTCCGTCCTGGTGGCCGTCGCGATCATCGTGTTCTCCAACGCGGTGATGCGGAACCTGGTCTGGCCCGGCATCTCGCTGGCCCTGCTCGGCGTCTCCGCGGTGGCGATCGGCGGCATCTACCCGTGGGCGGTGCAGACGTTCGAGGTGAAGCCGAGCGCCCGGGACAAGGAGGCGCCGTACATCGAACGCAGCATCAAGGCGACCCGGTCCGCGTTCAGCCTCGACGGCACGAAGACGACTCCGTACGCGGCCAGCAACCTCGTGCCACCCGCCAGCCTGTCCACCGACACCTCGGTGGTGTCGAACATCCGGTTGCTCGACCCGCAGCTCGTCTCCGAGACCTACACGCAGCTCCAGCAGGTGCGTGGCTTCTACGACTTCGGCTCGAAGCTGGATATCGACAGGTACGCGGTCAAGGAGAAGACCTCCGACTACGTGGTCGGCGTCCGGGAGATCAACTACGGCGAGCTGACCGACCAGCAGAGCAACTGGATCAACCGGCACACCGTCTACACCCACGGGTACGGCCTGGTGGCCGCGCCGGCGAACCAGGTGGTCTGCGGCGGGCAGCCGTACTTCGTCTCCGGCTTCCTCGGTGAGAAGGCGCAGGAGGCGTGTTCCTCGCCGACCGAGGAGATCCCGGCCCAGCAGCCGCGGATCTACTACGGCGAGCGGATGGAGCCCGACGACTACGCGATCGTCGGGCAGACCGGCGACCGCAACGTCGAGTTCGACCGGCCCACCTCCACCGGCGGCGAGCAGTACTACACGTACACCGGCGAGGGCGGCGTCAAGATCGGCTCGTTCCCCCGGCGGCTGCTCTACGCGATCAAGGAGCAGGAGTCGAACTTCCTGCTCTCCGAGGCGGTCAACGAGAACTCGAAGCTGCTCTACGTGCGTAACCCGCGCGACCGGGTGGAGAAGGTCGCGCCGTTCCTCACGCTCGACGGCGACCCGTACCCGGCCGTGGTGAACGGCCGCGTGCTGTGGATCATCGACGGCTACACCACGGCGGCGACCTACCCGTACGCCGAGCGGGTCAACCTCCAGTCGGAGACCGCCGACGAGCTGACCGGTCGGGGCACGTTCCAGCTCGCCCGGGAGAACGTCAACTACATCCGCAACTCGGTGAAGGCGACAGTCGACGCGTACGACGGCACGGTCAAGCTCTACTCGTACGACGACACCGACCCGGTGCTGAAGGCGTGGAACAAGGCGTTCGGCGGCGACGTCGTGCTGCCCAAGGGCGACATCCCGCCGGAGCTGGCCGAGCACTTCCGCTACCCGGCCGACCTGTTCAAAGTGCAGCGCAACCTGCTCACCAAGTTCCACGTGACCGACCCGGGCGACTTCTACTCCGGCCAGGACTTCTGGCAGGTGCCGAACGTGCCGGACGCGCCGGACAGCGGGCAGAAGCAGCCGCCCTACTACCTGTTCACGCAGTTCCCCGGGCAGGACGGGCCACGGTTCCAGTTGACCTCGGCGGTCACCCCGAACGGGCGGCAGAACCTGGCCGCGCTGGTCTCCGGCTCGTACGTGGACGGCCAGCCGCGCCTGGAGGTGCTGGAGCTGCCGGACCAGACCCGGATCTCCGGGCCGACCCAGGTCCACCAACAGATGACCAACAACGGCGACATCCGTCAGCAGCTCAACCTGCTCTCCTCCAACCAGGCCCAGGTGCAGTACGGCAACCTGCTGTCGTTGCCGTTCGCCGACGGGATGCTCTACGTCGAGCCGGTCTACGTGAAGAGCAGCAGCCAGGACGCGTACCCGCTGTTGCAGAAGGTGCTGCTCTCGTACGGTGACGGCGGCTCGTACGTGGTGCTCGCCAACAACCTGAGCGACGGCATCAAACAGTTGGTCGAGCAGGGTAAGCGGGCCGGCTCGGGCACCCCGCCGCCGAGCGACGACGGCAACACCCCACCGCCGACCGGCGGCAACAACACCCCGCCGCCGCTCACCGGCGAGCTGGCCGACGCGGCCGGCAAGGTGCAGACCGCCATCGCCGAGGTCAAGGCCGCGCAGGCGTCAGGTGACTTCGAGCGGTACGGGCGGGCGTTGAAGGCGTTGGACGAGGCGATGACCGCGTTCCAGCAGGCCCAGGCGGCGGCGAACGGGTCCGGCAACCCGGCGCCCTCGGGCAGCGCCTCGCCGTCGGCACCGGCCTCGGCCTCGCCGTCGCCGAGCGGCTGACCTCGCGCGACGACACTCCGGGCCCGTGGTCCGGTGGCCCCGACGGTCACCGGAACCCGGGCCCGGGTCGTGTCGGGCACCCGTTTTGCGCCTCGTCGGGGCGGTGCGCTAGGGTTAACGAGCCGACGCGGGGTGGAGCAGCTCGGTAGCTCGCTGGGCTCATAACCCAGAGGTCGCAGGTTCAAATCCTGTCCCCGCTACGAGATCGTGAAGGCCCCGGAGTTCGCTCCGGGGCCTTCGTCGTTTCCCGATGCCGATGCCGATGCCGATGCCCGGCCCGGCCCTCGGTTCGGCGCTCCGGCGAGGGATCGGGCGGGATCGGGGACCCGGCTGATCTCCACGATTCGGATGCGATAGGCTGTACACATACCGACGCGGGGTGGAGCAGCTCGGTAGCTCGCTGGGCTCATAACCCAGAGGTCGCAGGTTCAAATCCTGTCCCCGCTACGAGATCGTGAAGGCCCCGGAGTTCGCTCCGGGGCCTTCGTCGTATCCGGATCCTTCCGTCCCGTCCGGCGTGCCCCGGTTGCGCGCCTCGGCGAGGATGGGGGCATGGCTGGATGGAACAGATGGTGGGGCCGCCTGAGCGCGGTCATCGGTACGGTCGTGCTCTCGGTCTTCGTACCGGTTGCGGCCTGGGCGTCGACCGGGACCGGTGAGGTCGTGGTGGAGGCCGCACGGCGGCGTTCCCGGGGTGGTGGCTTCGGCATCCTCGGCCTGCTCTGCTGCCTGGTGGTGGTCGGCGGGATCGTGCTGCTGGTGCTGATGTTGATGCGGAACCGGCGGAACCGTCCGCCGCGCTGACGCGTCGCGCCGGTGTTAAGCGGGGCCCCCGCCTCTACCTAATGCGTTAAGCGGGGCCCCCGCCTTACCCGTCAGCCGGCGAGGGCGGCGTTCGCCCGGGCCATGAAGCGTGAGGTAGCGGTGCGGGCCCCGGCCCGCTTGCCCCGGATGCTCTCCGCCGCGTCGATCAGCAGGGTCCGCACCGTGGCGTGCCCCTTCGGCGGCGGCGTGGGCGCCGGGCCGGCCAGCCCGTCCAGCTCCACGCCCAGGGCGGCCACCCGCTTCTCGGCCCGGTCGGTCACGTCGGCGGCGACGTACGCGCGGACCTGCGTGCCGGGGCTGAGGCCGCGTTCGAAGCCGAGGATCCGGCCGGCCGCCACGTTCGTGGTCAGGAAGTTGAGCACGTCCACCACTACGCCCGGGTGGCGGGTCCCGCGGAAGCCGGCCCAGTACATCGACGCGCGGGGCCACTGCGCGGCCGGCGTGCCGGGAAAGGCGACCGCGCCCAACTCGTCGTCGGTCAGCCGTTGCAGCTCCGGAAACTGGTGCGACCAGGCGAAGGACGCCGCGGCGTGGCCGGTGACCACGAGCTGCCGGGCCAGCTCGCCGCTGTCCGCCTGCTCGACCAGGGCGGCGCTCGGGGTGGCCCGGTCGAAGCGGGCGACCTCCCAGAACTCGAACCAGTCGAGCAGTTCGGCCGAGCTGAAGCCGAGCTGTCGGCCCTGGTACAGCTCGCTGCCCTGCCCGCGCAGCCAGAGCCAGAGCGCCCGGTAGTCGCCGGAGGGGTCCATGGTGCCGGCGACCCGGTTGCCGGAGGCCCGGGTGACGCGGGCGGCCCAGCGGGCGTACTCCTTCCAGGACATGCCGGTGCGCGGCTCGGGCTCGTCCAGCCGACGCAGCAGGTCCCGGTTGAACACCAGCGCCGCGTTGGTCTGCGCGGCGGGCACCGCCACGGTGCGCTCGTCCACCTGGCCGTACCGGGCCAACTGCTCCGGCAGCCCGCGCAGGTCGAGTCGATCGTCGGTGGTGTGGCGGGTGAGGTCGAGCAGGATGTCGCGGCGGTCGTACTCGGTGAGCAGCGTGTCGTCGATCTGGAACAGGTCCGGCACGTTGCCGCCGGTGGCCTGGGTGGCGAGCCGGTCGTAGTAGCCGTTCAGCCCCTGCCAGGTGATCTTGAAGCTGACCCGGGGATTCTGCTGGGTGTAGAGGCGTAACGCCTGCTCGGTGACCTGGGCCCGGCGGTTGCCGCCCCACCAGAACACCGACAGCTCGATCGGGCCGTCGTCGGCCACCGCCTCGTCCTCCGCCGGGCTGCAACCGGCCAGCCCGCCGCTCAGTCCACCGGCGAGCAGTGGCAGCCCGGCGAGCGCGCCGAGGAACCGCCGCCGGTCGAGGCCGGGACGGGGTACGGACCACTGAGCGCGCACGGTCTCTCCGAAGGTGGGTGGACGGATCATTCCACCGGCCCCGGCCGGGGGTGTCAACGTCGGGCGGGACGGCCGGTGGGCGCTCCGGTCGACGCACTGCGCCGTGGTGTACTTAGCGCCGTGGAACTTCTGCATTCGGGCAAGGTCCGGGACGTCTACGCCGACGGCGCGGACCTGATCCTGGTCGCCTCCGACCGCGTCTCCATCTACGACGTGGTGCTGCCGACCCCGATCCCGGACAAGGGCCGCCTGCTCACCGCGCTCTCGCTGTGGTGGTTCGAGCAGTTGTCGGACCTGGTGCCGAACCATGTCGTCTCCGCCACCGAGGTGCCGGCGGAGTTCGCCGGCCGGGCGATCCGGTGCCGACGGCTGGAGATGGTGCCGGTCGAGTGCGTGGCCCGGGGTTACCTGACCGGCGGCGGCCTCGCCGAGTACGAGCGCACCGGCGCGGTGTCCGGCGTGCCGCTGCCCCGGGGGCTGGTGGAGGCGTCGATCCTGCCCGAGCCGATCTTCACCCCGTCGACCAAGGCGCCCAAGGGCGAGCACGACGAGCCGATGACCTACGAGCAGGTGGTCGACAAGGTGGGACCGGAGACCGCGGAACGGCTACGGGAGATCACCATCGACGTCTACCGACGTGGTGCGGAGATCGCCGCCGACCGGGGCATCCTGATCGCCGACACGAAGCTGGAGCTGGGCTGGACGCCGGACGGCACGCTGATGCTCGGCGACGAGCTGCTCACCTCCGACTCGTCCCGGTTCTGGCCGGCCGAGTCCTACCAGCCGGGTCGGGTCCAGTTCTCCTTCGACAAGCAGTACGTGCGGGACTGGGCCGTCGAGAGCGGCTGGGACAAGCGCCCGCCGGCGCCGGAGGTGCCGGCGGACGTGGTGGAGGCGACCCGGGCCCGTTACGTCGAGGCGTACGAGAAGCTCACCGGCAACCGCTGGGACTGACGAAGGCGGTCTAGTCTCGTCGGCATGTCGACGAGGCTCGTGCAGATCACCATGAAGGCCCGGGACGACGCCGCGCTGGGCGCGTTCTGGGCGAAGGCGCTCGGCTGGGGGCTCGCCAGCGAGGGGCCGGGCGTGACCAACCTCGAACCCGAGGGCTTCGGCTATCCCGACCCGTCCGCCGTCTGCGTCGACCTCGTCGTCTCGTCCGAGCCCAAGACCGTGAAGAACCGGGTGCACGTCGACCTGGCCACCACGTCGGCGGAGCATCAGGCGGAGCTGGTCGCACGCCTGACGGAGCTGGGCGCGACGCCTGTCGACATCGGCCAGGGTGACGTCCCGTTCACGGTGCTGGCCGACCCGGAGGGCAACGAGTTCTGCGTGCTGGAGCCGCGCCCGATCTACCGGGACACCGGGCCGATCGCGACCGTGGTGGTCGACTGCGCGGATCCGCGGGAGATGGCCCGCTTCTGGGGCGAGGCGACGGACTGGACCGTGCACGAGGTGACCGACCAGCACGCGAGGCTGCGTTCCGCCCAGGGTGTCGGTCCGTACCTGGAGTTCCTCCGCAACCCCGACCCGAAGACCGGGTGGAACCGGGTGCACCTCGACGTCCGCCCCTACCCGGGCGCCGACCTGGCAGCCGAGGCGGCCCGCCTGGAGACGCTCGGCGCGACCCGCGTCGACCTCGGCCGCACCGACATCCCGTGGACGGTCCTGACCGACCCCGAGGGCAACGAGTTCTGCCTCCTCACCCCGGCCTGACCCCGTCGGTGCCCGCGATCTTGCACTTTCGGCCCGCGACCCGCCCGGAATGGCCGGAAAGTCGGGGCGGCAAGTGCAAGATCGCGGGGGAGAGGGCTAGGGCACGGTTCGGCCGAGGGAGAGGCCGGCGTCGGTGTAGCCGTGTCGGCGGTAGAAGCGCACCGCATCGGCGTTGCGGTGGTGGATGCCGGCCGACAGGTACGTGATCCCCCGGCTGCGTGCCCACCGTTCGGCCGCCGCCACCAACGCCGTTCCCACCCCGAGCCCTCTGGCGTCGGGCAGCACGACGGTGTGGATCTGCGCCGAAGGTTCCGGACGCAGGATCTGGTGATCCGGCGGATCGGCACACCGCAGCACCTCGACCATCCCGACCACCCGGCTGTCGTGGGTCTCGGCGACGAGGACGGCGTCCCGTCCGGCCACGTCGGCCAGCACGGCCGCGAAGTGGCGCAGAACGGCGTCACGCGGTGGAACGCGGTAGGTGCCGGCGTCGAGAGCACGATGCGCCCGAGCGTTGGCCAGGCGCAACTCCACCAGGGACGCGACATCCGCCACGCTCGCCGGCCGAACCGTCGGCCGGGTCCCCGACCGCTCCGGGCCGGACACCTAGTCTTCCCAGTCCAGGGTGCGTTGGACGGCCTTGTGCCACTGGCGCAGCTCGTGGCGGCGGTGGGCCGGTTCCATGGCGGGCTCCCACCGGGCGTCGGAGCGCCACTTGTCCCGCAGCGTGTCCAGGTCGGGCCAGAAACCGACCGCCAGACCGGCCGCGTACGCGGCGCCGAGGCAGGTGGTCTCCGTGATCCGGGAGCGCACCACCGGCACGTCGAGCACGTCGGCGAGGAACTGCATCAGCAGCTCGTTGCCGGTCATCCCGCCGTCCACCCGCAGCCGGCGCAGCGCCACGTCGGAGTCGGCGTTCATGGCGTCCACCACCTCGCGGGTCTGGAAGGCGGACGCCTCCAGCACCGCCCGGGCCAGGTGCCCCCTGGTGATGTAGCCGGTCAGGCCCGCGATCACGCCCCGCGCGTCGCTGCGCCAGTGCGGCGCGAACAGGCCGGAGAAGGCCGGCACCACGTAACAGCCGCCGTTGTCGTCGACGGTGCGGGCCAGTTCCTCGACCTCGGGCGCGGTGGAGATCAGGCCGAGGTTGTCGCGCAGCCACTGCACCAGCGAGCCGGTGACCGCGATGGCGCCCTCCAACGCGTACGCGGCCGGCTGGCCCTCGATCCGGTAGGCCACGGTGGTGAGCAGGCCGTGCCGCGACGGCACCGGGCTGGCGCCGGTGTTGAGCAGCAGGAAACTGCCGGTGCCGTAGGTGCACTTGGCCTCGCCGGGGCGGAAACAGGTCTGCCCGAACAACGCGGCCTGCTGGTCGCCGAGCGCGCTGGCCACCGGCACCCCGGCGAGCACCCCCTCGGCGGTGCCGTAGACCTCGGCCGAGCAGCGGATCTCGGGCAGCATCGCGGCCGGGACGCGGAGCGCGTCGAGCAACTCCGGCGCCCAGTCGAGCGTTTCCAGGTCCATCAGCAGGGTGCGGCTGGCGTTCGTCACGTCGGTGACGTGCCGCCCGGTCAGCTTCCAGATGAGCCAACTGTCCATGGTGCCGAACAGCACCTCGCCGCGTTCGGCGCGCTCGCGCAGCCCGTCGACGTGGTCGAGCAGCCACCGCAGCTTCGGGCCGGCGAAGTAGGTGGCAAGCGTCAGGCCGGTGCGGGCGCGCAGTCGTTCCTCGTCGTACGCCTCGGCCAGCTCGCGCAGCAGCGGGCCGGTGCGGGTGTCCTGCCAGACGATGGCGTTGGCCACCGGCCGGCCGGTGGTCTGGTCCCAGACCACGGTGGTCTCCCGCTGGTTGGTGATGCCCACCGCGGCCAGGTGCTCGGGGCCGAGGTCGGCACTCGCCAGCGCCTCTCGGACCACGTGCTCCACGTTCGTCCAGATCTCCTCCGCGTCGTGCTCGACCCAGCCCGGTCGCGGGAAGATCTGCCGGTGTTCGCGCTGGGCCACGGCGACGATCTCGCCGTCGGCGTCGAAGACGATGCACCGCGAGGAGGTGGTGCCCTGGTCGATGGCGGCGACGAACTCTCCGGTCACGCAGGCACCGTACCCGCCGGGTGCGTCCCCCGTCTCCCACCGGGCGGCCCGTACGATCACCAGACGTGCGTGACATTGCCGTGTTCAGCGGGACCGCCCACCCGGACCTCGCCGCCGAGATCTGCGCCCACCTCGCCGTTCCGCTGCACCCGGTGCGGGTGTCCCGGTTCGCCAACGACTGCCTCGAGGTGCAGTTGCAGGCGAACTGCCGGGAGCGGGACGTCTTCCTCATCCAGCCGCTGGTGCCGCCGGTGCAGGAGCACCTGGTCGAGCTGCTGCTCATGATCGACGCGGCGCGGGGCGCGTCGGCCGGCCGGATCACCGTGGTCCTGCCGCACTACGCGTACGCCCGGTCGGACAAGAAGGACGCGCCGCGCATCTCCATCGGCGGGCGGCTGGTGGCCGACCTGCTCACCTCGGCCGGCGCGCACCGGGTGCTGGCCATGACGCTGCACTCGCCGCAGGTGCACGGCTTCTTCAGCGTCCCGGTGGACCACCTGCACGCGCTGCGCGAGTTGGCCGCCCACTTCAAGGGGTACGACCTGAGCGACGCGGTGGTGGTTTCGCCGGACCTGGGCAACGCCAAGGAGGCGGCGGCGTTCGCCCGGATGCTCGGCACCCCGGTGGCGGCCGGCGCGAAGCAGCGGTTCAGCGACGACCGGGTGCAGATCAGCACCATCATCGGGGACGTGGTGGACCGGGACGTGATCGTGCTGGACGACGAGATCGCCAAGGGCAGCACCGTGCTCGAACTGATCTCGCACCTGCGCGAGCGACAGGTCCGCTCGATCCGCCTGGCCTGCACGCACGGCCTCTTCTCCAGCGGCGCGTTGGAGCGGCTGAGCGCGCAGGACGGCGTGCTGGAGATCGTCTGCACCAACACGGTGCCGATCCCGGCCGAGAAGCGGGTGCCGAAGCTGGAGGTGCTCTCGGTGGCTCCGGCGCTGGCCGAGGCGATGCGGCGGATCCACAACGGCGAGTCGGTGAGCGCGCTCTTCGGCTGAGCGCGCCGTGGCCGGCCGGTCGTCCACCGCCGCGGCGGCGGGCCGGGAGGATCAGCCGGCCGGTCAGCCGTCCAGCGGGCGGGTGGCGGGCTGCCGGGTGGTCAACGCGGCGGTGATCCGGACGACCGTGCCGGCGTCGCCGGTCTCGACCTCCATGGTGTCGCTCAGCTCCCGGGCCAGCCAGAGGCCCCAGCCGCCGGCGGTCTCCGGGGCCGGCCGGTCGCGGTCGTGCAACCGTCGTTCGCTGATCCCGTGGCCGTGGTCGGCGACCTCGCAGACCAGGTCGCCGCCGCGCCGCCACAGCCGTAGCCGGCCCCGCCCGCCGCCGTGCCGGACCGCGTTGGTGATCAGCTCGTTGACCGCCAGCACGAAGTCGTCCAGCCGCTGGCCGGCGAGCCCGGCGGCGTGCGCGCAGGAGGTGACCGAGTGCCGCAGCTCGGTCACCTGAGCCTGGTCGAAGGCTTCGGCGATCAGAAGGGAAGGTTCGATGGGCACAACCGTACGCGGTGCGGGGAGTTCTGCGTTTGTCATGGCCCCGTCCCGGCAGTGCTCCTCGACAACTTTCGCGGCTTTTCCACCGTACGTCAGGGTTTCTCGGCCCGCACCCGACGGTCCACGCGTGACCGGCTGTGGCAGGGTGACGGCCATGCCGTCGTCCCCCGGCCTGGTCGGCCCGCTCTGGCGGTCCATCGCGGTGTTCCGGTTCGCCTCGCTGGCGTACGTCGGCGTGCTGGTGTTGCGCGACGGCAGCCAGTACGCGCACCCGGTGGCCGCCGG
This sequence comes from Micromonospora sp. RP3T, assembly GCF_003027925.1. Taxonomy (GTDB): domain Bacteria; phylum Actinomycetota; class Actinomycetes; order Mycobacteriales; family Micromonosporaceae; genus Micromonospora. Next base: position 64,809 of record NZ_PYPS01000036.1, on the reverse strand, counting down.
CGGCGTCCTGCTGGGCATGCTGGCCTGGAGCGGCGTGACCGCGGTCGGCTACCGGCGTCCGGCCGGGCGGCGCTGGCCGCTGCTCCTGGCCGACCTCGGCGTGGTGCTGGGGATCATCCTGGCCACGCCGTGGGTGGTCGGCCGGCCGGCGCTCGCCGCCGGCGTGCCGGTCCTGACCTCCGCCTGGCTGGCCGGGCCGGTGCTGGCCTGGGCGGTCGCCGGCGGGCGACGGCGGGGCACGGTGGCCGCGCTGGTGCTCGGCGGCGCGGACCTGGCCACCCGGGACCCGATCAACCCGTCCGCGTTCACCGGGGCGATCCTGCTGCTGCTGGCCGGCGTGGTGGTCGGGCACGTGGCCCGGCTGGCGGTCCAGGCGGAGGCCCGGTTGCAGCGGGCGGTGGAGCTGGAGGCGGCCACCCGCGAGCGGGAACGGCTGGCCCGCGACATCCACGACTCGGTGCTCCAGGTGCTGGCGCTGGTGCGGCGACGCGGCGCCGACCTGGACGGTGAGGCGGCCGAGCTGGCCCGGCTGGCCGGCGAGCAGGAGGCCGCGCTGCGGGCGTTGATCGGCCGGGTGGACGCGGTGCCGGAGCAGGCCGGCGCGGACCGCGACCTGCGCGACCTGCTCGACCGGTACGCCTCGACCGAGGTCCAGGTGGCCGCGCCGGCCACGCCGGTGCCGCTGCCGGCCCAGGCCGCCGGGGAACTGGCCGCGGCCGTCGGCGCGGCACTGGACAACGTGACGCGGCACGCCGGCGGGCGGGCCTGGGTGCTGATCGAGGACGAGGAGGAGACGGTGACCGTCTCGGTACGCGACGAGGGGCCGGGGATCCCGGAGGGTCGGCTGGCGGAGGCCGCCGCGCAGGGCCGGCTCGGGGTGGCCCAGTCCATCCGGGGCCGGGTGGCGGACCTGGGCGGCGAGGTGCGGATCGTTTCCGCCCCGGGCGCCGGGACCGAGATCGAATTGACCGTGCCGAGGAGCCGTCGCCGATGAGCATCCGGGTGATGGTGGTGGACGACCATCCGATGTGGCGCGAAGGGGTGGCCCGCGATCTCACCGAGGCCGGCCTGGACGTGGTGGCGACCAGCGGCGAGGGGCGGCAGGCGGTCCGGGTGGCCGCGGCGGCCCGTCCCGACCTGGTCGTGCTCGACCTGCAACTGCCGGACGTCTCCGGCGTGGAGGTGGTCCGGGGGCTGCGCGCCGCGCTGCCCGAGGTGCGGGTGCTCATGCTCTCGGCGAGCGGCGAGCCGCAGAGCGTGCTGGACGCGGTCAAGGCCGGCGCGACCGGCTACCTGGTCAAGTCCGCCGCCCCGGCCGAGTTCCTCGACGCGGTGCGGCGCACCGCGGCCGGCGAGCCGGTGTTCACGCCGGGCCTGGCCGGGTTGGTGCTGGGCGAGTACCGCCGGCTGGCCGCCGCGCCACCGGCCCCGCACGACGACGCACCCCGGCTCACCGATCGGGAGACCGAGGTGCTGCGGCTGGTCGCCAAGGGCTTGTCCTACAAGCAGATCGCCGAGCGGCTCCGGCTGTCCCACCGGACCGTGCAGAACCACGTGCAGAACACCCTCGGCAAGCTCCAACTGCACAACCGGGTCGAGCTGACCCGGTACGCCATCGAGCGGGGCCTGGACGAGTGACTCAGTGCGCGGGCGGCGGCTGCGTCTCGTGCACCGCCAGCTCCTCCGCGCTCGCCCCGCCGCCGGCCGCGCCGGCGTCGTAGGCGACGTTGTCGGTCTCCTGGTCGGTGTGCGCCCCCTCGTCCGGCTCGACCAGTCGGCCCACCTCGTGGTCGGCCACGGTGCCGAGCTGGCCGTGGTCGTAGACCGAGACCGGGGAGTGCGGGTCGGAGACCGGGCCCGGGTCGATCACGTCCGCGTCGAGCTGGGCCTGCGCGGCGGCCTCCTCGCTGTCCGCCTCGGCCGCGATGGCCGGGTCGACCGGGCCGGCGAGCGGGTCGTCGGCGGGACGCTCGTACCGCTCGCGGTCGAGCTTGTAGTCCAGCGACTCGCCGTCGAGCTGCTCCTCGGCCGTGGTGCCGAACCGGTCCACGGCGACCGGCGTGCGGTCGCCGGGGATCTGGGCCGGCTCCGGGCCGTCCGCCTCACGCCCGGTCAGCACGTCGTCGTTGGCGGTCGAGTCGTCGTCGGCGGTGTCGGGCAGGCCCTCCGCCTCGGGATCGGAAACGGGGGTGGGGTACTCGTCGTCGCGCATGCGGGTGAACTACCCACTGCCCTTGCCGTATTAACCGCGACCAGGCGGGTGGATCGGGAGCAACAGGGCGAAACCTGCCTTAGTTGCGGAAGGCGGTCTCGTCCTCGGCGTACAGCACGCACCACACCACCTTGCCGTCGGGCAGCGCGGTGCTGCCCCAACGGCGGGCCACCGTGTCGATGAGCAGCAGCCCCCGGCCGCCGACGGAGTCGACCGGGGCCGGCCCGGCGAACGCGGGACGCCCGGGGGAGTGGTCGCGGACGGCCACGTGCAGCGCGCCACCGCGCGGGGCCAGCCGGAGCGTCATCGGCGTCGCGGCGTGCGCCACCACGTTGTTGACCATCTCGGTGACCGCGATGCAGGCCGGCTCCGCCAGCTCCGGCAGGCCCCACCTGACACACCCGCCGGTGACCAGCGCCCGGGCCCGGCGGGCGGACTCCACCACCGGCGGCAGGTCGGCGTCGAGCAGCTCAGGCGGCTCGGGGCTCGGCGGCCCGGCCGGATCGAGCAGCAGTTCGGCGGCCGGCCAGTCGGCGACCTCGGCGCGGATCCCGTCGAGCACCGGGCGGACCCCCGGGTCGGGCATGCGGACCCCGGACAGGTCGACGCGCACCGGGCCCGGTCGCTGCCAGCACCGGGCGAGCAGCGCGCCGCGCACGGCCTCGACGCCGGCCCGGTCGAGCACGCCGGTCAGCCTGACCGTCGCGGAGGACTCGTCGGGCTCCACCAGGCAACGCGCGTCCGTCGGCATGATCGTCCCATTGTGCACGCCGGTCGCGGTACGCGCATCGGTCCGGTCGACGGGACTCATGATCGTTCCGCCCGGGACCGGCGACTGATCGCCGCGACGGTGCCGACCGCGGTGCCGGCGGCGGCCAGCCCGAAGGCCGCCGTCAGCCGCAGCAGCTGGCCGCGCCGGCCGGACCAGCCGTCGGTCCGGGCCCCCGTCGCGTCGGGCGTGAAGACGGTGCCGTCGGTGTCCCGGCGTACGCCGGGGCCGAACTGGGTGCGCGCGGTGTACCAGCCGAGCGCGCGCTCGGCCAACGCCGGGGCGAGCCGCCACTGGAGGCCCATCAACCGCGCCGCGCCGCCCGCGTACGCCTCGCGTCGTGGCCGCCGCAGCAACCGGACCACGGTCTCGGCCACCAGCTCCGGCGGGTAGACCGGCGGCGGCGGCGTCAGCTCCCGCCCGGTGTGGTTGGCCGCGTGCCGGAAGAACGGCGTGTCGATGGTGGCCGGCAGCACCGTGCAGAGCGAGATGTGCCCGCGCCCGGTCACCCGCAGCTCCTGCCGCACCGTGTCGGTCAGCCCCCGGATCGCGTGCTTGGTGGCGTTGTACGCGGACTGGTACGGCATGGCCACCTCGGCCAGCACCGACGCGTTGTTCACCAGCACCCCGCCGCCGGCCGCGGCGAGGTGGGGCAGCGCGGCGCGCGTCCCGTGCACGGTGCCGAGCAGGTTCACGTCGACCACCCGGCGGAACTCGGCCACCGGGATCTCGTCGAACAGCCCCACCGTGCCGACGGCCGCGTTGTTGATCCAGGCGTCGATCCGGCCGAACTCCGCCACCGCGCGGGCGGCCAGCCGTTCCACCGCGTCCGCGTCCGTCACGTCGGTGGGCACCACGAGCGCCCGCCCACCCAGCTCCCGGCAGTGCGCGGCGACGCGCCGCAACGCGTCCTCGGAGCGGGCCGCCAGCACCACGGCGGCGCCCCGCCCGGCCAGCGCGTAGGCGGTGGCCGCGCCGATCCCGCTGGAGGCACCGGTGAGGACGACGGTGGCGTCGGCGAGACTGCGGGTGAGCGGCATTCCCGAGCGGTACCCCCCAGCCGGCCGGTCATGCCGATCAGAACGCGCTGATCAGGTTCGGTCGGAACCGGTGTCCCATCCGCGCGACGTCGCGTCGCCGGGCCGATCTGCCAGGTTTGCGGGCACCGGGCCCGGGTTAATGGGACGCTCTGAACGGGAGACCCCGCCAGCTAGAACGCATGGAGGTGCACCATGCGCGTCGGCCTTGTCTGTGCGCACGCCGGCTCGTCCACCGACGGTCCCACCGTCGGGACTCAGGAGCACATTGCGCGCGTGGCGGCTGAACTCGCCGCCCGAGGCCACGAGGTCCGCGTGTACGAACGCCGTGACGCCGCCGCCCAACCGGCCCTGGCCGAGCTGGACGGCTACCGCCTGGAACGCGTCCCGGTCGGCCCGCCCGATCCGCTGCCCACCGTCGAGCTGGTGCCGTACGTGGCCGAGTTCGGCCGCTGGCTGGCCGGCGAGTGGTCCGGCGACTGGACGCCCGAGGTGGTGCACGGGCACTACTGGGTGGGTGGCCTGGCCGCCGCCCACGCGGTCCGCGCGACCGACATCCCGGTCGTGCAGACCTTCCACTCGCTCGGCGTCGAGCAGCTCCGCCACCTCGGCCGGGGCTACGCCGGGCCGGGCCAACGGATCCCGCTGGAACGGGCCCTGACCCGGGCCGTGGACGTGGCGGTCGCCCAGTGCAACGACGAGGTCGACGAGCTGACCCGGATGGGCCTGCAACGCACCTCGGTGGCGATGGTGCCGACCGGCGTGGACACCGGGTACTTCCACCCGGACGGTGAGGCCGCGCCCCGGGACCAGCGGCCCCGGATCCTCTCCGTCGGCGGGCTCACCCCCGGCCACGGCCAGGACGACCTGATCCGGGCGATGCGGCTGGTCGGCGACGCGGAGCTGGTGATCGCCGGTGGGCCGCCGGCCGAGCGGCTGGCCGGGCACGCGGAGGCGCGCCGGCTACGCCAACTGGCCGAGCGGGCCGGCGTGGCGGAGCGGATCCACCTGGTCGGCGCCGTCCCGCACGACCAGATGGCCACCTGGTACCGCTCCGCGGACGTGGTGGCCTGCACGCCGCACTACTCGTCCGCCGGGCGGGTGTCGCTGGAGGCGATGGCCTGCGGCGTGCCGGTGGTCGGCTACGCCATGGGCGGCATCGCCGACGCGGTGGTCGACGAGGTGACCGGCAAGCTGGTGCCGCCGGGCGACATCCGCACGCTCGGGGTCACCCTGCGTCGGGTGCTCACCGACAACGCCGGGCGGTTCGCGTACGGGCACGCCGCGGTGGACCGGGTGCGGTGCAGCTACACCTGGGAGCGGACGGCGGCGGCGCTGGAGCGGCTCTACGAGCGGGTGATCGGGCGTCGCCGGCCGGCCACCCCGGTGGAGCCGACGCCGCCGGTCGAGGTGGTCGCCGAACGCGGGCCGGTCGAGGCGGCCTGAGCCGGCACCACCCCGACACCGATCATCGCCGGCCCCCGGTCCCGGACGGCCGGGTGGTGGTGCTGCGGCTGGGCGTACCGGGTCAGGCCGACCACGGCGGCCAACGTGACCAGGAAGCCGAGCCCGGCCAGCCACTCCCGGCCGGGCCAGATCTTGTCGCCGAGCAGCAGCACCCCGATGATCGCCGCGGGCACCGCGCCAGCCGCGTCCATCGCGGCCACCGCCGCGGTGGTCGAACCGCGCTGCATGGCCAGACCGAGCAGGAGCTGGCCGACCAGCGAGTGGGCGATCAGCAGGTAGAGCAGCGGATCACGGACGAACGCCTCGGTCGAGTCGGCGGAGGCCAGCGGGCGGGCCGCCACCGCGGCGGCGGAGAACGCCATCCCGGCCAGTGACCCGAGCACCACCGAACCGGGCGCGCCGTGCAGTCGGGCGGCGAAGAAACCGGACGCGGCGATCGCACCGAGCGCCACCACCAGGCCGACCAGCCCGGCGGTGCCGAGCTGCCGGGACGGCGCCGGCTCGGCCGACAGCACCAGCGCGGTGATCCCGCCGAACAGCAGCACCAGCAGCCCGACCTCGGCGGCCGGCAGCCGCCACTTGAGCACCAGCACGCCGAGCACCGCGGTCACCCCCAGCCCGGCCGCCACGCTGGCCTGGACCAGGAACAGCGGCAGGTCCCGGCGGGCCAGGAAGGCCAGCACGAAGCCGATGATCTGGCAGGCCAACCCGATCAGGTACGTCCGGTGGCTGGCCAGCCGCAGCAGCAGCCCCGGGTCGAAGGTGTGGTGCACGGTGGTCCGCGCGGCGGCCACCGACTGGAGCAGGTTGGCGAAGCCGTACGCGACGATCATCGCCGCGAGGAAGCACCAGCCGGAGGAGACCACCTGGCGAGGATAGAGGCTCGGGCCCGGTCAGCGCTCGGCTGGCCGGCCGAGCCGGTCCAGGATGTCGTCGTGCAGTGGGCCGTTGCTGGCCACGGCGCTGATGTCGGCCGAGTCGGCGCCGGCCGGCGCGGGGCGCCCGGCCAGGTCGGTGAACCGGCCACCGGCCTCGGTGACGATCGGCACCAACGCGGCGACGTCCCACAGCGACAGCTCCGGCTCCACCATCACGTCCAGCGCCCCCTCGGCCAACAGCATGTAGCCGTAGAAGTCGCCGTACGCCCGGCTGCGCCAGGTGTCCCGCATGAGTTGCAGCATCGCGTCCAGCCGCCCGGCCTGTTCCCAACCGGTCAGCGACGAGTAGCAGACGCTCGCGTCGGCCAGCGCCGTGACGCCGGAGACCCGGATCGGCGTGGCCTCCGCCGGGCCGGTACCGGCGAACGCGCCGGCGCCGAGCGCGCCCCACCAGCGCCGGTTCAGCGCCGGCGCGGAGACCAGACCGAGCACCGGCCGGTCGTGCTCCAGCAGCGCGATCAGCGTGGCCCAGACCGGCACTCCCCGGACGAAGTTCTTCGTCCCGTCGATCGGGTCGACCACCCAACGCCGCCCGTCCGGGCCGGCGGCGGGCTGCTCGCCGTACTCCTCGCCGAGCAGGCCGTCGGCGGGTCGGTGGGCGGCCAGCAGGGCCCGGATCTCCCGCTCCACGGCGGTGTCCGCGTCGGACACCGGGGTCAGGTCCGGCTTCGACTCCACCCGCAGGTCGAGCGCGCGGAACCGGGCCGCCGAGACGGCGTCCGCGGCGTCCGCGAGCAGGTGGGCGAGGGCGAGGTCGTCGGCGTACCCGGTCATGGTCGACACGGTAGTGCGGCGCGCGCGGCCGGTGCCGGCGGGTGGCCGCCGGCCCGCCGGTCAGGACCCGGCGAGCGGGTCGCCCGGGTTGCGCTCGGGCTCCCGCACGTCGCCCTCGCCGAGCCGCGAGGCCAGCAGCCGCCGGTACGAGGCGAGCCGGCGCGGGTCCGCCTTGCCGGCGGCCACCCAGGCGTCCAGCGCGCAGTCCGCCTCGTCGGCGCCGTGCGGGCAGTTGGCCGGGCAGTCCACGGTCGCCTCGACCAGGTCGGGGAAGCCGTGCAGCAGGCTCTCCGCGGACACGTGCGCCAGCCCGAAGCTGCGGACGCCGGGGGTGTCGACGATCCACCCCGGGCCCGCGTCGGGGCCCGGGGGCAGGCGCAGCGCCACCGCGCTGGTCGAGGTGTGCCGGCCCCGGCCGATCGCGCTGACCGTGCCGACCGCCCGTTCCGCCGCCGGGACCAGGCGGTTGACGAGCGTCGACTTGCCCACCCCGGAGTGCCCCACCAGGACCGAGACGCGGCCGGCGAGCAGCGCGCGCAGGTCGGCCAGGTCGGCGCCCGGGCGGATCAGCACGTACGGCAGCTCCAGCTCGGTGTAGTAGCCGAGCACCGCCTCAGGGCCGGCCAGGTCGGCCTTGGTGAGGCAGAGCAACGGCTCGATGTCGGCGTCGTACGCGGCGACCAGGCAGCGGTCGATGAACCCGGTGCGCGGCGGCGGGTCGGCCAGCGCGCTGACGATCACGAGTTGGTCGGCGTTCGCCACCACCACCCGCTCCAGCCGCCCCTCGGCGGTGGACTCGTCGTCGTCGGCGGTACGCCGCAGCACCGAGGTGCGTTCGGCGATGCGCACGATGCGGGCCAGCGCGCCGGGCGCGCCGGTGACGTCACCGACCAGCCCCACCCGGTCGCCCACCACCACCGACTTGCGGCCCAGCTCGCGGGCGCGCATGGCGGTGACGACCGGGTCGTCCGGGCCGGCGTCCGGCCGGACGCAGGTGTAGCGCCCCCGGTCGACCGCGATCACGAACCCGTCGACCGCGTCGGCGTGCCGGGGCCGGGTGCGGGTGCGCGGGCGGGACGACCGGCCGGGGCGCACCCGCACGTCGTCCTCGTCGTACTCCCGCCGCTTGGTCGCCAGGGCGTCCCCCCACTGTCAGTTCTTGCCGGTCACCATCCCCGACCATAGTGCCGGGAACTCTGGCATGGTCTTCGAGGTGCACGTCACGTCGTCGACCTCGATGCCGGGGACGGCCAGCCCGGCCACCGCCGCGGCGTGCGCCATCCGGTGGTCGGCGTACGTCCGGAAGGTCCCGCCGCGCAGCGGGCGGGGCCGGATCTCCAGCCCGTCGCGGGTCTCGGTGATGTCGGCGCCGAGCGCGGTGAACTCCGTCGCCAGCGCGGTGACCCGGTCGGTCTCGTGGCCCCGGATGTGGCTGATCCCGGTCAGTCGGGACGGGCCGTCGGCCAGCAGGGTGAGCGCGGTCAGCACCGGGGTCAGCTCGCCGACGTCGGAGAGGTCGGCGTTGAGCCCACGCACCGTGCCGGTGCCCCGCACGGTGAGCCCGCCGGTGCCCAGCGTCACCTCGGCGCCCATCCGCTGCAGCAGCGCGCGCAGCCGCTCGACCGGTTGGAGGCTGCTGCGCGGCCAGCCCTGGAGGGTGACCTCGCCACCGGTGACCAGCGCGGCGGCGAAGAACGGCGCGGCGCCGGAGAGGTCCGGCTCGATCTCCCAGCCGCGCCCGGTGAGCGGGCCCGGTTCGACCACCCAGACGTCGGGAGTGGTGTCGTCCACGGCGGCCCCGGCGGCACGCAGCATCTGCACGGTCATCCGCACGTGTGGCGCGGACGGCACCGGCGGGCCCTGGTGCCGGACCACCACGCCCCGGTCGAAGCGGGGCGCGGCCAGCAGCAGCCCGGAGACCAGCTGACTGGACGCGGAGGCGTCGATGACCACCTCGCCACCGGTCACCCGGCCGGCGCCCAGGACGACGAGCGGCAGGCTGCCGGTCGGCGGGGCGTCGACGCGGACGCCGAGCGCGCGCAGCGCGTCGATCAGCGGCCCGAGCGGGCGGGTGCGGGCGTGCGGGTCGCCGTCGAACGTGACCCGTCCGGCGGCCAGCCCGGCCACCGGAGGCAGGAAGCGCATCACGGTGCCGGCCAGGCCGACGTCGACGTGCGCCGGACCGACCGGCTGGTGCGGCCGGACCAGCCAGCGGTCGTCGTCGGAGATCGACATGTGGGCGCCCAGCGCGCGCAGGCCGCCGGCCATCAGTTCGGTGTCCCGGGCGCGCAGCGGCCGGTCGAGCGTCGACGGCCCGCTGGCCAGCGCCGCGAGCACCAACGCCCGGGCGGTCATCGACTTGGAGCCGGGCAGGCGCAGCGTCGCGGCGACCGGGTCGCTCGCGGTCGGCGCGGTCCATGGCTGCGGCGGACGCGTAGCGGTCAGATTCCCCACGCTCACATTCTGCCAAGCCGGCGGCCCGGTGGGACCGGCCCGCGGGCCCGCTCCCGTTGGGCGGGACAGCCGGAACGGCCGGGTGGGGCTAGCGTGGGCGCCATGTGCGGGAGGTACGCGACGACCCGGAGCGCGGGCGACCTGAGCGCGCTGTTCGAGTCCGTCGACTCGACCGGCGAGGTCGGGCCCGACTACAACGTCGCCCCGACCGATCGGGCGCCGTTGGTCCGGCTCGCGCCGGAGGGGCACCGGCTGCTCTCGCTGGGCCGGTGGGGTCTGCTCCCGTCCTGGTCCCGCAACGCGTCCGGCGCCGCCCGCATGATCAACGCGCGGGCCGAGACGATCGCCACCAGCCGGGCGTACGCGCCGTCCTTCGCCCGCCGCCGCTGCCTGGTGCCGGCCGACGGGTGGTACGAGTGGGTCCGCCGTCCCGACGGCGGCCGGCAGCCCTACTTCATGACCCCGCGGGACGGCTCGGTGCTGGCCCTCGCCGGCATCTGGTCGGTGTGGGAGTCGGCCGGTGCGGCCCGGCTCACGTTCAGCGTGCTGACCACCGCGGCGCTCGGCGAGCTGGCCGAGGTGCACGACCGGATGCCGCTGCTGCTGCCCCGGGAGCGCTGGGCGGCCTGGCTCGGCCCGACCGACCAGCCGGCCGCGTTGCTCGTCCCGCCCGACGCCGGGCAGCTCGCCGGGTTGGAGATCCGTCCGGTCTCCCCGGCCGTCGGCGACGTCCGCAACGACGGTCCCGAGCTGATCGCCCGGGTCGTTCCGGAGGGTGCGGAGGCGGGCGCCGAGCCGACGCTGTTCTGACCACATCCAGCACATTGTCGAGTGCTGATTTGCCGGGGTTGCGCCTGAAACGTCGCCCGGCCGTTTAGTCATGTTTACTGAAGACCCTTGTCCCCGCGTGTACGAATGCGATAGAACACAGCGCCGGTGATGGGTGTCTGTTCGCACGGGGCGAATGGCAGTCATCGATCTCTGAAAGATCTTCGCCGGTCCCACGGGGGAGGTGGGTGTATTGACACGGGCACGCATGCCCCGCCCGCACGAGGTGGCCGCCGCGCGGCGTGATCCGCGACTGCTGCGGGCCTTGCGCGAGCGACGACAGGATGAGGCGTGGCGCACCAGAGGCACCTGCCAGAGCGTCGATCCGGAGACGTTCTTTCCGGCGCCGAACGAACCAGCCGATGCGGCAGTCGCGCTCTGCCGCACCTGCGACGTCCAGGGCTCCTGCCTGGCCTGGGCGTTGGAGGTGGGCGACTGCCACGGCGTCTGGGGCGGCACCACGCCGCGTGAGCGACGAGCCATGCTGGTCGCCTGGCGCAGCGAGGTGCAGCCGGATCCGGACGCGGCCGACGAACCCGGGCCGCCGGTCCGGGACCGCCTGCTCACGCTGGTGCCGTTGAGCTGACGCCGACCGTCGCCCGCGCTCCGGTCCTCCGGAACGCGGGCGACGGCACGTGCGCGGCGCCCGGCGCGAGCGCCTGAAACTGGTGTGGGGCCCGTCCGGCTCCCGCCGGGCGGACCGGTGTGCGCAGAATGGGCCGGTGCCGCACGACGACGAGATCGACACGCCCCGGGGGCCGGCCCGGATCCGGCTCGACCCGCCGGTCACGGCCGGCGGCACCGTGCTGGTGCTGGGCCACGGCGCGGGCGGTGACGTCGACGCGCCCGATCTGGTGGCGGTCCGCGACGCGGTCCGTGCCGCCGGAGCGGGCGTGGTCCTGGTCACCCAGCCGTACCGGGTCGCCGGCCGGCGCGCGCCGGCGCCGGCCGGGCACCTCGACGAGGCCTGGACCGCCGTGCTGACCGAGCTGCGCCGGCGACTGCCGGAAGCCGGCCGCTGGGCGGTGGGTGGTCGGTCCAGCGGCGCCCGGGTGGCCTGCCGGACCGCCCGCGCCGTCGGGGCGGTGGGCGTGGTGGCGTTGGCGTTCCCGCTGCACCCGCCCGGCCGGCCGGACCGGTCACGGGCCGCCGAGCTGGGCACCGGCCTGCCGACGCTTGTGGTCAACGGCGACCGGGACCCGTTCGGCGTACCCGCTCCGGGGCCCGGGGTCGAGGTGGTGATCCGGCCGGGGGAGCGGCACGATCTGCGGATCGACCCGGCCGGCACGGCCGCGGTGGTCCGGGACTGGCTCACCGTCCGGGGTTGGCTGTCCTGAGCGCCGGCCGTGGCGCGTGACCCGGTCCGGCGGTGATCGTTGCACCGGGTGGCGCCGGCCGCCCGACCCGGGTGGCCCCGGGGCCATCTCCCAGGCCCTTCCTGGTCCCAGCTCCCGGTCGCGGCCGAGGCTGGGACCAGGAACGGCGAACCCCCACTCACCCCCACCCCCACCCCCACCCCCGGCCCCGTCGCGTCGATCATCACGTTGGCGTGCGCGTGACGGACGAATCGCCAGGTCAACTTCATGATCACCGCACCGGCGGGACGGCGGTGGAATGTCGGGGGCGGTGGGTCGCGTTGAGCCCTTTGGAAGACATCGCCAGCGTGAGGGGGGTGACCGGTGCCGATCGAGACACGGAGCCGGGAGCGGGACGAACGGGACGAACGGCAGCTCAGGCGGCTGCTCGACGCGCCGGAGTGGCCCGCATCGGTGTCGGCCGTGAGCACCGGCACACACTCGGGAAGTGAATCTGCCGCCAGGCGGGTACGCGTATCCTCGGCGGGAAAGCATCCGAGGCGAGGGGATGTGCGGTTGACCACCGAGAAGACGGACGAGCGGAGGGCCCGCTTCGAGCGGGACGCGATGCCCTTCGTCGACCAGCTCTACGCTGCCGGGCTGCGGATGACCCGCAACCCGGCGGATGCCGAGGATCTGGTCCAGGAGACGTACCTGAAGGCGTACGCGGCCTTCCACCAGTTTGAGCAGGGCACGAACCTGAAGGCCTGGTTGTACCGGATCCTGACCAACACCTACATCAACTCCTACCGGAAGCGGCAGCGCCAGCCCGTGCAGGCGCCGACCGACGAGATCACCGACTGGCAGCTCGCCGAGGCGGAGTCGCACACGTCCAGTGGTCTGCGCTCGGCCGAGACCGAGGCGCTCGACCGGCTGCCGGACAGCGACGTCAAGGAGGCCCTCCAGCAGTTGCCGGAGGAGTTCCGCCTGGCGGTCTACCTGACCGACGTCGAGGGCTTCTCCTACAAGGAGGTCGCCGACATCATGGGCACGCCGATCGGCACCGTGATGTCCCGCCTGCACCGTGGCCGGCGCAATCTGCGGAAGCTGCTCGAGCGATACGCGGCGGAGCGCGGATTCAGCGCGTCGCCGTCGAAGGGTTCGACCGCTGCCGCCGGCCGGGAGGTGTGACCGTGAGCTGTGGACAACCGCACGAGACGGACTGCCACGAGGTGCTCGCCGAGGTCTACCTCTACCTCGACCTGGAGTGTGCCGAGGAGCGCCGGACGCTGATCCGGCACCACCTCGAGGAGTGCGGGCCGTGCCTGCGCGAGTACGGCATCGAGCAGGAGGTCAAGGCGCTTGTCGCCCGCTGCTGCGGCAACGAGGCCGCACCGGAGAAGCTGCGTGAGCGGCTGCGGCTGCGGCTGACCGAGCTGGTGGTCTTCGAGACCACGGAGTCCCGCGAGCTGGCCGACTGACGAGCACGACCGACCACACGCCGGTGGCCCGGGTCCGCACGGACCCGGGCCACCGGTGTGTCCGGCCCACGGGCCGGTTCAGGGCCGATGCGGCCCTCGCGCTGATCGGGTGATCAGGAGTTGGGACGCTTGCCGTGGTTGGCGCCGCTCTTCTTCCGGGCCTTCTTCTTCCGGGCCTTCTTCGCCATGCTCTGCCTCCTAGTGCTGGTCACGGTCCGGCCGCGGGCGAGCGCGGCGGAGGTCGCGTACGGTCCCCGGGCCACCCCGGGTGCCGACCCGGACGATGCTAGTGCCGCCGACCGCGCCCGGGACGGGGTGGGGCGAGTCGGAGCGCCGGTGGTCAGAGATTCGACGTGACCGGCGTCATGATTGGATGACCGTTCGCAGGACTATCGGGGAGAGGGAGGGCCGGAAGATGGCCGAGGAGATCCGCGCCGAGATGGTGGCGAACGTCTGGAAGGTCGTCGCGTCGGCCGGGGACACCGTGTCCGAGGGCGACACGCTGGTGATCCTGGAGTCGATGAAGATGGAGATCCCGGTGGTGGCCGAGTCCGACGGCGTGGTGCAGCAGTTGGCGGTCAACGAGGGCGACGTGGTGCAGGACGGCGACCTGATCGCGGTGATCGGTTGACCCGCCCGCTCGTCCGCCGCGCCGAGCCGGCGAACTTCCCGGCGGTGGCCCGCCTGACGGTGGCCGCGTACGAGGCGGACGGCCAGCTCAAGGGCGAGACCGGGTACGCGCCGGTGCTCGCCGACGTGGCCGGCCGGGCGGCCACCGGTGAGGTGCTGGTGGCCGTGGACGGGGGCACCGGCGTGGTGCTCGGCGCGGTGACGTTCGTGCTGTCGGGCAGCCCGTACGCGGAACTCGCCGGGCCCGGTGAGGCGGAGTTCCGGATGCTCGCGGTGGATCCGGCCGCGCAGGGCCGGGGCGCCGGCGTGGCGCTGGTCGAGGCGTGCGTGGCGCGCGCCGCCGAGCTGGGCTGCTCGGCGGTGGTGATCTGCGTACGTGCCGGCATGGCGGCGACCGCGTGGCGCCTCTACGACCGGTTCGGCTTCGTCCGCGCACCGGAGAAGGACTGGGCCCCGCAGCCCGGGATCGAGCTGCTCGGCCTGCGTCGGGTGCTGACCACCTCCGCCGACCGCCGCGCCCGCACCGACGCGCCGTGACCGCCGCGGCGGCGCGTCAGCGCTCGTCGCCGATCTTCGCGAGCAGTTCGTCGGCCACCTCGAGGGCGATCTTCTTGCGTTCCTCGTCGGTGACGCCCGGTGCGCGTACCGCGAACCAGCTGCTGTGCACCGCGAACAGGGTGAGCGCGGCGCGTAGCTGGGCGGCCGGCGAGTCGTCGCCGCGGCTCAGCTCGCCGGCCAGCCGCATCATCCGGTCACGCATCTGCTGACCGGCGGCGAGGCTCTTGAGCACGGTCTGGTTCTGTTCGAAGAACCGCATCACCTTGGGCAGTTCGCCGGCGAACATGGCGTCGGCGTACTGGGCGATGAGCGCGCGTCGGGTCGCCAGCGTGGCGGGCTGTTCCGCGGCCCAGGCGATCAGCTCGTCCATCCGGCGCAGCCGGTCGTCGACGAAGCTGGTGACGATCTCGTCCTTGCTCTTGAAGTGGTAGTAGAGCGCGGCCTTGGTCACGTTGAGCCGCTCGGCGATCTCCCGCAGCGAGGTCTTCTCGTAACCCTGCTCGGTGAAGAGCTCCAGTGCGACGGCCTGGATTCGTTGCCGCGTGCCGCCTGTGCTCTCGCTCACCCGACCGACACCTTCCCATCCGCTTGACGTTCGTCCCGTAGTCAGCTTACCGTGCGGCTAGTAAGTTAACTAGCCGGGCGGCAAGTAAGTCGATCACCGATCTGCGGGGGAGCCTACCGATGAGTCAACCAGCCCCGGGCATCGCGAAACCCAATGTCCGCGTCGTCCTGTTCGGCCTGATGATCGCGATGATGCTCGCGATGCTCGACAACATGATCGTGAGCACCGCGCTGCCGCGCATCGTGTTCGAGTTCGGCGGCGCCGACCACTTCACCTGGGTGGTCACCGCGTACGTGCTGGGCACCACGGTCTCCACCCCGATCTGGGGCAAGCTCGGTGACCTCTACGGCCGCAAGGCGGTCTTCCTCACCGCGGTGGTCGTCTTCCTGATCGGCTCCGCGCTGTGCGGCATGTCCGGCTCCGGCGTCTTCGGCGGCACCGACAGCGGGATGATGGAGCTGATCGCGTTCCGGGCGGTCCAGGGCCTCGGCGCGGGCGGCCTGATGGTCGGCGTCATGGCGATCATCGGGGACCTGGTCCCGCCGCGTGAGCGGGGCCGCTACCAGGGCATGATCGCCGGCATCATGGCCATCGCCATGGTGGCCGGCCCGCTGGTCGGCGGCTTCATCACCGACAACCTCTCCTGGCGCTGGGCGTTCTACGTCAACCTGCCGCTGGGCGGCGTGGCGCTGCTGCTGCTCGCGACCACCATGCACCTGCCGAAGTACCGCACCGAGCACAAGATCGACTGGCTGGGCGCGGCGCTGCTCTCCGTCGGCATCACCGCGATCGTGCTGGTCACCACCTGGGGCGGCAACGAGTACGACTGGGCCTCGCCGCAGATCCTCGGGCTGGCCGCGCTGGCGGTGGTCGCGCTGGTCGCGTTCGCGCTGGTGGAACGGCGGGTGCCCGAGCCGATCCTGCCGCTGGGCCTGTTCGCCAACCGCAACTTCGCGCTCATCTCGGTGATCGGCTTCCTGCTCGGCTTCGCGATGTTCGGCGCGATGAACTTCCTGCCGCTCTACCAGCAGACCGTGCAGGGCGCCTCGGCCACCAACAGCGGCCTGCTGCTGCTCCCGCTGATGTTCGGCATGCTGGTGGTCTCGCTGGTGGTCGGCCGCATGATCACGAAGACCGGCCGCTACCGCGCCTTCCCGATCGTCGGGGGCGTGGTGATGGCCGTCGGCATGGGCCTGCTCAGCCTGCTCGAGCTGGACACCAGCAAGGCCCAGTCCTCGCTCTACATGGTCGTGCTCGGCGTCGGCATGGGTTTCCTGATGCAGACCTCGATGCTGATCGCCCAGAACAGCGTCGAGCAGAAGGACCTGGGCGCGGCGAGCGGCGCCGCCACGTTCTTCCGGTCCATCGGCGGCTCGTTCGGCGTCTCGCTCTTCGGCGCCGTCTTCGCCAACCGGCTGGCCGACTCGGCCGCCGGTCCGGCCTTCGCCGGTGGCGGCGGCGGTGAGGGCGGCGCGATGGACCTGGAGGCGCTGAAGAAGCTCACCGGCCCGGCCCGGGAACTGGTGCTCGGCGCGCTCTCCGATGCCATCTCGCACGTGTTCCTCTGGGCCGTCTTCATCACCGTGGCGGTCCCGGTGCTCGCCTGGTTCATCAAGGAGGTGCCGCTGCGCGCGACGAACGACGCCCCGCCGGCCGGCGCGACCCCCGAGGACGAGGCCGAGATCGCACTCGGCAAGGCCCCGGTGTAAGAAAGGGGCCCCGGTTGACGCCAGGCGAGGTGCCGGGGCCCCTCCTAACGCCGCCCGCGGCGGAACAGGCCGGTGACGCGTCGCCACAGCCGGCGCAGCGGGCCGGCGTCGGCGGCGGCGACCAGTGCGTCGGCCGTCGCGCGGGCGGGCGCGTCGAGGGCCGGGGTGGCCCGCGCCAGATGCGCCAGCGACACCGCCGCCGGGGTGCGACGGACCCGGCCGGCCGCCACCTCGGCGAGCCGCCCGGTCACCAGCGCGGCCACGTCGGCGCGTACGGCGGGGTCGACCCAGGCGGCGGTGATCAGGGCGAACAGCGCCGCCTCGGGCACCGCACCCGGCTCGCCCCCGGCCAGGTCCCGCAGCACCCGGCGGCGGGTCGACTCCGCCCACGGCTCGTCGGTGCGGTGGTGCAGCAGGCCGAGGCACGCCCAGACCTGCGCGCACCGGGCCCAGAGCGCCGGGTCCTGACCGCCGAGCACCCGGCCCAGCGCGGTCGGCGGCGCGTCCGGCGGGTACGCCAGCAGACCGAGCAGTTCGGTCAGGTCCAGCGTGGCCAGTCCGACCGCGGCGTCGTACGCGGCCGGAGGATGCGGCCACGCCGGGTGCGCCACCTGCTGGAGCCGCAGCACCGCGTCGGCCGACGGGCGCGTGACGTCGTCCGGCGCGGGCGGCTGGTCGGCGGCGGCCGGGGTCACCTGGCCGAGCCAGGGCCGTCCGCGGCAGCACTCGGCGAGGTCGCCGTGCTCGTGCGTGTCGTCCGGGTGGTCGCGGACGAAGTCGGCGAGCGCCACCAGGTGGTCCACGTTCCCGTCGCGCAGGAAACGCAGCCGGTACGCGGTGTGCACGGCGCAGTCGAACGTCGGGTCCTTGGCCAGCGCCCGGTCGACCCAGTTCAGCGCCGCGTCGAGCCGGCCGTGGTCGGCCAACGTGCCGGCGATGTCGGCGTAGACCGCCAGGTCGTCCGGGTCGAGCGCGACAGCACGTTCCAGCGCGGCCAGCGCGTCGGCGGTCCGGCCGGCGCTGCGGTACGCGTACCCGAGCCACACCTCGCCGAGTTTGGTGGGCTTCGCGCGTACCCCCCGGGTGGCCCAGGTGACCGCGAGGGCGACCTCGCCGAGCCGCCGGGCCAGCGCGGACGCCGCGCCCAGCAGCAGCGGGTGGTCCGGATGCACGGTGATCGCGTTGCGGGCCAGCGTGAGGTACGGCTGGAGCGGCTCGCGCAGCCGGCGCGGGACCGGGTCGGGCGCGGCGGCGCAGACCTGCATGAGGATCCGGGCGGCGCGTTCCGGGTCGAGCCGTTCCGGTAGGTCGGCGGCGGTCACCCAGGGCACGGCGGCCCACGGCGCGCCGGGTGCGTAGCCGGTGGCGGCGGCCAGCAGGTCGAGCCCCTCGGCGGGGCGGCCGGCGGCGGCGAGCAGGTGCGCCCGGGCCACCACGGCGCCGACGAAGGCGTGTTGGCCGAGCGGGAAGAGATCCAGGTCGCCGCCGCTGGCCGCGGCGAGCCGGGCGAGCGTCTCGTGCGCCTCGGGCAGCGTGGGGGAGCGCACCAGCGCGGCGGCCACGTGGTCGGCGGCGTGCCGGAGGTCGCCCTCGCCCAGCGCCAGCCGGGCCAGCGCGAGTTCCTCCTCCGCGGAGAGCGCGGCGTCGTCCTCGGGCACGTCGTCCTCTCGCCGGCGGGTCGGTCAGCCGGGCAAGCCTAGGGGATCTTGTCGACAAGTGGTGATCCACTGCGCACTACTGCTCATTGCTTTGCCTTCTGCGGCGCAAACGTGCAAGACTGAGCACCGAACGCGCGGCAATCGCGCAGAAGGGGGTGCGGGGTGACACGTCCAGGGGCCGGCATGGCCGCCGACATCGACGAGCAGCCGGCCGGCTACGAGCGCCTGCTCACCGCCGAGCACGCGGACGCCATCGCCCGGGTCGCGGCGGCCGTCGCCGAGCGACGACCCCGGCACGTGGTCTTCACCGCCCGGGGCACCTCCGACCACGCGGCGCTCTACGCGGCGTACCTCACCGAGATCCGCCTCGGCCTGCCCGCCGGGCTCGCCTCGCCCAGCGCGATCACCGTCTTCGGCGCCCGCCCCGACCTGTCCGACGCGCTCGTCGTCGGCGTCAGCCAGAGCGGCGGCTCGCCCGACCTCGCCGAGGTGCTCCGGGTGGCCCGCGCCTCCGGCGCGCTCACCCTGGCCGTCACCAACAACCCCGACTCGCCGCTGGTGGAGACCGCCGAGCTGAGCGTCGACGTGGCCGCCGGCCACGAGCGGGCGGTCGCCGCCACCAAGACCTACACCGCCGAGCTGCTCGCGCTGCTCATGCTCGTCGAGGGCGTACGCGCCGGCGACGGCGTGCTGCCCGCCGACGAGCGGGCCGCGCTGGCCCGCCTGCCCGAACTGGCCGCCCGCACGCTCGCCGACGACACCCCGGCCCGGCTCGCCCCGCGCTACCGGTTCGCCGCCCAGCTCGTCACCACCGGCCGGGGCTACGCGTACCCGACCGCCCGGGAGGCGGCGCTCAAACTGATGGAGACGTCGTACCTGCCGGCGCTCGCCTTCTCCGGCGCCGACCTGCTGCACGGCCCGCTCGCCATGACCGACCCGGACGTGCCGGTGCTCGCCGTGGTCGGCTCCGGCCCCGGCGGCACGTCGATGCGGGAGGTGCTGCCCCGCCTCGGCGAACGCCGGGCCGACGTGGTGGTGGTCGGCTCCGCCGACGTCGGGGAGACCCGGATGGCGGTCCCCGAGGTCGACGAGCGGTACGCGCCGCTGCTCGATATCCTGCCGCTGCAACGGCTCGCGCTGGCGCTGGCGCTGACCCGCGGCGAGGACCCGGACGCGCCGCGTGGGTTGAAGAAGGTCACGACCACGATGTGAGCCGGGCGTGGCACGCTGTGGGGCGTGTCCACCCTCCGTGACCTCGCCGAGGAGCACACCACGCTCCGGCCGGCCGACATCGACCACCTCCACCGGATCGCCGGCGACTGGCAGTTGCTGTCCGACCTCTCCTTCGCCGACCTGCTGCTCTGGGTGCCGGTGGACGGCGACGGCACGTTCCTCTGCGTGGCCCAGGTGCGCCCCACCACCGCCCCGACCGCCTACCTCGACGACCAGGTCGGCCGCATCGTCGGCGGGCCCGAGGTGGCGCACCTGGAGGTGGCCCACCGGCAGGGCCGGATCTGGCGGGAGGGCGACCCGGTCTGGTACGGCGACGTGCCGGCCCGGCACGAGGCCATCCCGGTGCGGCTGCGCACCGGCGACGGGGAGGGCGGCGAGGTGGTCGCCGTGGTCGGGCGGGACACCAACCTCTCCACCGCGCGTACCCCGAGCCAGCTCGAACTCAACTACCTGACCACCGCCGACGACCTGGCCCAGATGATCGCCGACGGCACGTTCCCGCCGCCCCGGCACCCGGGCGAGACCACCTCCGCACCCCGGGTCGGCGACGGGCTGGTGCGGCTCGACGCCAACGGCAAGGTCACCTACGCCAGCCCGAACGCGCAGTCCGCGTACCGCCGGCTGGGCTTCGCCTCCCACCTGGTCGGGGAGGACCTGGCCAAGCTGCACCGCCGCCTCGCCGGCGACCCCCTGGAGGGCACCGACGCCGGCAACGCGGTGCTCGCCGCGCTGCGCGGCGAGGCCCCGCCGCGCCGCGAGATCGACGCGCGGGGCGCCACCATGCTCACCCGGGCACTGCCGCTGATGCCCGCCGGTGTGCCGATCGGCGCGTTGGTGCTGGTCCGCGACATCACCGAGGTACGCCGCCGGGACCGCGCCCTGATCACCAAGGACGCCACCATCCGGGAGATCCACCACCGGGTGAAGAACAACCTCCAGACCGTCGCCGCGCTGCTGCGCCTCCAGGCCCGCCGGGTCGCCATGCCGGAGGCCCGCGTCGCGCTGGAGGAATCGGTACGCCGGGTCGCCTCGATCGCGCTGGTGCACGAGACGCTCTCCATGTCCAGCGACGAGGCGGTCGAGTTCGACGGCATCGTGGACCGGGTGGCCAGCGCCGCGACCGAGGTGGCCGCCACCGAGGTGACCGTCGGCATGCGTCGCAGGGGCAGCTTCGGCGTCCTGCCCGCCGAGATCGCCACGTCGCTGGTGATGGTGCTCAACGAGCTGCTCCTCAACGCCGTGGAACACGGCTTCCCGCCGGCCGACGAGGAGGTCGCCCCAGCCCCGGCGGACGCGCCGCGACCCGAGGTGGTGGTCTCGGTGCACCGGCACCGCAAGCAGCTCCACGTCTCGGTCACCGACAACGGTCGCGGCCTGCCCGAGCAGTTCGACGCCGAGCGCGGCGGCAACCTGGGGCTCCAGATCGTCCGGGCGCTCGTCACCGGCGAGCTGCGCGGCACCATCGAGCTGCGCAACGGCACCGCCGGTGGCACCGAGGCGGCGCTCGTCGTCCCGCTGGCCCGCGGCACCACCGACCGTCTCACCGGCCGGGCGGGACCGCCCTGACGCCCGCCCGCCCGCCTCACCGGGTGAGCAACGCCACCGTGAGCCCCGGGCGGGGCCAGACCTGGCGGACCGTGAAGCCGTCCCGCAGCGCCTCGCCCTTCGCGCCGGGCACCGCCGCCAGCGGATCCGCCCGGCGCCCGGTGACCACCAGCCAGACCCGGTCCACGCCGGCCAGGCACCGCGCCGGGTCGCCGCACTCGGTGGCCCAGAGGCTCGCGTCCGCCCGCTGGTCGCGGACCACCAGCACGTCGCGGGGCAGCCGGGACCCCAGGTGGTACGCCAGGCCCAGATCCGGGAAGAGCCAGCCGTCCCGGGGGGAGTACACGATCGCGTCGCCCGGTCGTTCACCGGCGGCGACGATCCCGGCCGCGCCCGCGTAGTCGACCGGAGCGCTGCGGGGCCACTCGTGGGTACGCCGCAACGCCGCCTGATCGGGCAGCCCGAGCAGCCCGGCCAGGACGATCACGGCCAGCGCCGCCCCGAGCCCGGTCCCGCCCGGCCTCGTTCCGCGCGGTGCTGTGCCGGGCGGCGCTGATTCGAGTGGTCCCGCCACGGCCGATCGGGTGCCCTCCGGCGTCGCCGCGGCCAGCGCGGCCCCGGCCAGCAGACAGCCGAACGGCACGATGAAGAGCAGGTAGCGGGTCACCCAGAGCGGGATCAGCGTGCCGGCGGTGAAGAGCAGCAGAACCGGCAGCAGCGCCGCCGCTCCGGGCAACAGCGCCCGCCGACCGAGCCGAACCGTCCCGAGGGCGGCGAGTCCCAGCAGGAACCCGCCCACCACGCCGCTCTGCGCCAGCCCGCCCGGCAACGACGCCAGGTCCGGCAGGCGGGCCGGATCGACCCAGTCGAGCTGCCGGCCGCGCTGGCCCCGGGCGGTCGAGGCCAGCGGGGTGACGAGCGCGCCGGCCGGTAGCAGCGCCAGCAGCCACCACGCGAGCACCCGCCGGCCGGACGCCGGTGCCGCCCCGCCGGCCAGGTGCACCGCTGCCGCCCCCGGGTCGCCGGGCGGGGGCGCGTCGAGGACGTCGGGTCGGGGCTGGTCGGTCGGGTCGAGGCCGGCGGCGGTCGGGCCGCGGGCGGCGGTCAGCAGCACCGCCACGGCATGCGCGGCGAGCACCGTGAGCGCGACCAGGTGGAGCAGGCCGAGGGCGGCGACCGCGACCGCGTACCCGGCCCAGCGCCGCCGGGACGGCCGGCGCAACGCGTCGACCAGCAGCAGCGTGGCGAGCACGGCGAGCAGCGTGGCGAGCGCGTACGGGCGGGCCTCCTGGCCGTAGCGCGAGGTGGCGGGCAGGACGGCGAACAGCAGCCCGGCCAGGAGCCCGGCCCGGTCGCCGGCCAGGCGCGCGCCGAGCCGGGCGGTCAGCGCGGCGGCGGCCGCCATGGCGAGCGCGGAGGGCAGCCGCAGCGCCGTGGGGGAGGTGCCGGCCAGCGTGGTCCACCCGTGCATGAGCAGGTAGTACGGTCCGGTGGCGGCGTCGATGGTGCGGGTCAGCCGGGCCAGGTCCGGCAGCGGGCGGGTCGCGGCGCTCCAGGTGGCCAACTCGTCCCGCCAGGGCTGCGCGTGCCCGAGCCCGACCAGCGTGATCGCCAGCGTGACCAGCCCGGGGACCGCCCACACCGGCCGACCGGCCCGACCCCGACCCGGCGCAGATTCGGTGAACGCGCTCACACTCCGCAGCGTCACACGCCCGCCCACCCCCGCCGACCCGCTCCACCAATTCCCCCCGGCTCGGGCCCCCACCGAGGCCTCCCGGCTCGTCGATCATGAGGTTGGCCGCGTCCGCCGTCCCTTTTGTCGCCGCCAACTTCATGATCGACCGGGGGAGGGGGCCCTGGGGGTGGCGCGGGGGTGGGTTGGGGTGGGGTGGAGAACGGGTGAGGGAAGTGATGCTGGTCACGGGGGGTGAGGGGTGGACGGTCGTCGATCGAGGTGGGACGTCCGTGATGTGGGATCGGCGGGGCGGCCGCTAGCCGGTGGTCCGGCGGTGTGGCAGCATGAGGCACATGACCGCCGCTGTCGTCCGCCGCTTCGTGGCCCGTCGCCACGTCGACTACGGCCGCGTGCGCAGCGCGATCTGTCCGGCCCACTGACGACGCCCGACCCATTTGTCTCGGGCGCTCCGCGCCGGCCGTCAGCGACACCGCCGTCCACGGCCCTCCCCAGGGCCGGCCGCCGCGTCCGCGCTCCCAGGCACCGCAGCAGACAACGGAGGACGCCGCGATGGCGGTCAGCAGCACCCCCACCCGCTCGGACGCTTCGGCTCCCGTCGCCCGGGCACCCCGCCGGCCGCGCGGCGAGGGCCAGTGGGCGCTCGGGCACCGCGAGCCGCTCAACCCCAACGAGCGGATCAAGAAGGACGACGACCCGCTGAACGTGCGGGACCGGATCGAGAACATCTACGCCCACCGGGGCTTCGCCTCGATCGACCCGCAGGACCTGCGCGGCCGGTTCCGCTGGTGGGGGCTCTACACCCAGCGCAAGGCCGGCATCGACGGCGGGCGCACCGCCGTGCTGGAGCCGCACGAGCTGGAGGACGAGTTCTTCATGCTCCGGGTGCGGGTGGACGGCGGTCAGCTCAGCCTGGCCCAGCTCCGGGTGGTCGCGGAGATCTCCCGTGAGTTCGCCCGGGACACCGCCGACATCACCGACCGGCAGAACATCCAGTACCACTGGATCCGGGTCGAGGACATGCCGGAGATCTGGCGCCGGCTGGAGGCGGTCGGCCTGCAGACCACCGAGGCGTGCGGCGACTGCCCCCGGATCGTGCTCGGCAGCCCGGTCGCCGGCGTGGCCCGGGACGAGGTGCTCGATCCGACCCCGGCCATCGACGAGATCGTCCGCCGGTACGTCGGCGACAAGCAGTTCTCCAACCTGCCCCGCAAGTTCAAGACGTCGATCTCGTGGCTGGTCGACACGCCGTACGAGGCGAACGACATCGCGCTCCTCGGGGTCGAACACCCGGAGCACGGTCCCGGCTTCGACGTCTGGGTCGGCGGCGGGCTCTCCACCAACCCGATGCTGGCCAAGCGGCTCGGCGTCTGGGTGCCGCTGGACGAGGTGCCGGACGTGTGGGCCGGCGTGGTCGGCATCTTCCGTGACTACGGCTACCGCCGGCTGCGCAACCGCGCCCGGTTGAAGTTCCTGGTCGCGGACTGGGGCGTGGAGCACTTCCGCGAGGTGTTGGAGAAGGAGTACCTGGGCCGGGCGCTGCTGGACGGGCCGGCCGCGGAGCTGCCGGCGAAGCCGGTCGACCACATCGGCGTGCACCCGCAGCGCGACGGCGCGAACTACGTCGGCGCGGCCCCGGTGGTGGGCCGGGTGTCCGGCACCCAGCTCGCCGCGCTGGCCGACGTGGTCGAGGCGCACGGCAGCGGCCGGGTGCGGCTCACCCCGTACCAGAAGCTGCTGGTGCTGGACGTCGCGCCGGAGCGGACCGAGGAGCTGGTGACGGCGCTGCGCGGGATCGGTCTGGAGGCCCGGCCGTCGGCCTGGCGGCGCGGCACCATGGCCTGCACCGGCATCGAGTTCTGCAAGCTGGCCATCGTGGAGACCAAGCGGCGCGGTGAGGAGCTGGTGGCCCGGCTGGAGGAGCGGCTGCGGGACTTCGACGCGGACATCTCCATCCACCTGAACGGCTGCCCGAACGCCTGCGCCCGTACCCAGGTCGCGGACATCGGGCTCAAGGGCCAGCTCGTGGTCGGTCCGGACGGGCGGCAGGTCGAGGGCTTCCAGGTGCACCTGGGCGGCGGCCTCGGCATGGCCGCCGGGCAGACCGCCGGCTTCGGCCGCAAGCTGCGCGGCCTGAAGACCACGGCCGACGAGCTTCCGGAGTACGTGGAACGGCTGGCCCGCCGCTACCTGGCCGGTCGGACCGACGGCGAGAGCTTCGCCAACTGGGTCATCAGAGTCGACGAGGAGGAGCTCCGGTGAGTGACGCTCGATCTGCGCCTCTCTACTGCCCGTACTGCGGGGAGGAGGACCTGCGACCGCACGAGGCCGGGCACGGCGCCTGGGAGTGCCACGCCTGCGCGCGGGTCTTCTCGGTGAAGTTCACCGGGCTGCTGAGCCGGGCGGTGGCCCGGTGACCGGCCTGGTCTCCGCCGCCGGTCTGGGTCTGGTCGGCGGCGCGGCTCCGGCCGACCCGGCGCGGCGGGACCCGGCGGAGCTGCGCGCGCTGGCCGAGGAGGCCGGGCGGGAGCTGGCGGACGCGCCCGCGCTGGAGATCGCCCGTTGGGCGGTGCGGACGTTCGGCGAGCGGTTCTGCGTGACCAGCTCGATGGCCGACGGGGTGCTGGCGCACCTGGTCTCCCGGGTCGCGCCCGGCGTCGACGTGGTGTTCCTCGACACCGGGCTGCACTTCCCGGAGACGCTCCGGGTGCGCGACGAGGTGGCCCGGCGGATGCCGGTGCGGGTCCGCTCGATCCGTCCCCGGATGACCGTCGGCCAGCAGGACGGCCAGTACGGGCCCCGCCTGTTCAACAGGTCCCCGGACGACTGCTGCCAGTTGCGCAAGGTGGAGCCGTTGGAACGGGCGCTGGCCGGGTACGACGCCTGGGCCGCCGGGCTGCGCCGGGACGAGTCGCCGACCCGCGCGAACACGCCGGTGGTGGGGTTCGACCCGCGTCGCGGCAAGGTCAAGGTGAACCCGATCGCCGCCTGGACGCAGCGTGAGGTGGACGCGTACGTGGCCCGCCACGACATCCCGGTGAACGAGCTGTTCGCCAAGGGCTACGGCTCGATCGGCTGCTGGCCGTGCACCCGCCGCCTGAAGGCGGGGGAGGACCCGCGGGCCGGGCGCTGGGCGATGTTCGAGAAGACCGAGTGCGGCCTGCACACCTGACCGACGCGTCACCGGTGGTGCTGGTGGCGCACGGCAGCCGTGACCCGCGCGCGGCGGAGGCGACGCGGGCGCTGGCCCGGGCGGTGGGCGCCGGCTGTCCCGGCCGGTCGGTGCTGCCGGCCTGGCTCGACCACACCGATCCCGGGCCGGCCGACGTGCTGCGGCGACTGGCCGCCGACGGGCACTCCCGGGTGGTCCTGGTGCCGTTGCTGCTGACCGCCGCGTACCACCGGAAGGTGGACATCCCGGCGGCGGTCGCGGCGGCCGGCGCGGGCCTCGACGTGCGGGTGACCGAGGTGCTGGGGCCGACCGGCGGCGTGGTCGACGGTCGGCTGCTGGCCGGCCTGCGACGCCGGCTGGACGAGGCCGCCGGTGCGGACGCGGACGCGGTGGTGCTGGCCGCGGCCGGCACCCGGGACGCCGCCGCGCGGGCCTCGGTGGGGCGGGTCGCCGCGGCGCTCGGCACCGGGCTGGGCGTGCCCTGCCGGGTGTCGTACGCCTCGGCGGCGCCTCCGGAGGTGGGTGGCGCGGTGCGGCGGTTGCACGCGGCGGGTGCCCGCCGGGTCGCGGTGGCCGCCTACTTCCTGGCGCCGGGCCGGTTCCACGACGGGGTACGCGCGGCGGCGCGCTCGGCCGGTGCGGTGGCGGTCGCCGACCCGCTCACCGACCTCCCGGAGCTTGCCGAGCTGGTGTGGCAGCGGGTGGTGGCGGCGGCCTGAGCGGCGGCCCGGAGCGCGGACGCCCCCGGGCCTGACCGGCTTCCGGAACAGCAGAACGCCCCGGCCGGGATCCCGGCCGGGGCGTGCGGCGTGAGTGGGTCAGGCGGAGTGAGCGCGCAGTACCCGGAGACCGCCGCGGCGCTTGACCGCGCGGCGCTCCTCCTCGCTCATCCCGCCCCAGACGCCGGCGTCCTGACCGGACTCCAGCGCCCACTGCAGGCACTGGTCGGTCACGGGGCAGCGCCGGCAGACGGCCTTGGCCTGCTCCACCTGCAGGAGAGCCGGGCCGGACGTCCCGATCGGGAAGAACAGCTCCGGGTCCTCGTCGCGGCAGACCGAATCGTGGCGCCAGTCCATGGCGGCAACACTCCTCATTCTTAGTGGGTGGCCAGATAACGCTTCGTTGCTATTCCTATATGCATCCGCATTGCCGATCGGTGACGGTCAGCATCCGTCAATTCGGCTCTGCGTGAGCAGGCTGCGGGCCCCTGGACCTGCTGGAACAGCTCAACCTGACGAGCATATCCAGGCAATGTCCCGGTAACACGAGTTCGCTTGTGAATACTTTCACGAACTACAGCGATGTCAAGGGTGACGCTCGGAAAAACTCCGAACAGTGAGCGGCCTCACCACCCGTTTGTCCCGGTTTGCGAGGGCTCTCGTTACCCGGCGTGCCACAGTCGAGGATCAATATAGTACGGTCTGCGTGACGTTGCTGACATTTCCGGCATCCTTCCTCGGCGTGGCGGCCCTCACCCTCGCGGTGGGGTCCGCGTCAACCGACGGGGATACCCGAGGCCTAGCAGATTACTCTCAGTGCGGCGGGTACGGAGGTGAATCTGACTTTTTCCCGCTCGCCGAGGTAGTCCCCGTCCAGCTGGAACGGCAGCGGACGCGCCGTGAGCAGTGTGAACTCCGGCAAGTCGTGCAGGCGGAGCACCTGCTTGCCGTGCGGATCGGGCTGCCGGGAGAAGAACTGCGTCACTGTCCGTGCCGTACTGGCCACCTTGAGCTGTCGCAGCGCGAGCACATCCAGCCCGAGGTCGAACGACGCCTCCGGGTTCGGGTTGATCTCCCGGTCGCCGAGGTACGTCCACGGCGCGGTGTTCTGGATGATGGCGGTGGACAGCTCCGTCACCGGCGCCTCACCCGGACGCTCCAACGTGATCGACGGGTGGCGGCGGTCCGAGCCGACGAAGTACTGACTCGCCGTGGACCGGAAGTAGAGCGCCGGGGTGGACACCCGACCCCGTTTGCGGGCCTGCTCCACCCGGCGGATGACCGCCGCGTCCAACCCGAAGCCCGCGCAGAACGTGAAGTAGCGGTCGTCCGCCCGGCCCAGCCCGATCGTGCGGGACCGACCCAGGCGTAACCCCTCCAGGATCATGCTGGTGCCGTCCGGCCACTCCCGCGGCAGCCCGAGCGCGCGGGCGAAGACGTTCGTCGAACCACCCGGCACGGTGGCCAGCGCAGGCAGTCGCTCGGCCGAGGTCGGCCCGGTGCGGAACGTCGGCGGCTCCGCCGCCATCAACCCGTTGACCACCTCGTTGACGGTGCCGTCACCGCCGAGCGTGACCACCAGGTCGACGCCCTCCTGGGCGGCCTCCCGGGCCAGATCCATGGCGTGGCCCCGCCGGCGGGTGTAGCGCACCGACAGGTCGACTTCACTACGCAACGCCCGGACCAGTACGTCCCGGCTGCGCTCACTCGTGGTGGTGGCTTTCGGATTGACCACCAGGACGGCCCGCATGGGCGGCACATTACCGCGCCTACCCACCGGTATCGTGACGGCCGTGACGATCGACTCGGACCCGGCCCCCGGCCCGCTGCGCGCGGCGGTGCTCCTGCTGCGCGTCGAGGCGGTGGCGCTCGGGCTGATCGCGGTGTGGCTGATCTGGTCCGACCTCACCGCCCGCACCACGGACCTCACGTCCGCGCTGCTGATCACCGCGTTCGCGGTGGCCGGGGCCGTCGTGCTCTGGGCGCTCGGCGGCGCGTTGTCCCGGCGTCGGTCCGGCGCCCGCGCACCGGCCATCGTGCTCCAGCTCATGCTGCTGCCGATCGGGTGGTACATGATCTCCGGCGGGCTCGGCTGGCTCGGGCTGCCGCTGATGGCGCTCGGGGTCGGCATGGTCGCGCTGCTGGTGAGCGGTCCCACCAACCGGGCGCTCGGCTTCGGCGCGCGACCGGACGCTCAATAGCCGCCGGCGCGACGGGTCAGCAGCGAGATGGTGGCGCGACCGTCGACCGCCTTGGCGCCGGCCCCGGTGGTCAGCGCGGTGAGCACCTTCCACGCGAAGGACGACTCGGACGGCAGCGTGGCGCCCCGCACGGTCGGCACGGTCACCTCGACGGTGAGCGCGTCCTCGGTGACCGCGAAGCGGCACTCCAGCTCGGCGTCGCGGGTGGCGATCGCGAGCAGCATGGCGCACGCCTCGTCCACCGCGATGCGCAGATCCTCGATCTCGTCGAGGGCGAACTGGAGCCGGGCCGCGAGCCCGGCCGTGGCGGTGCGGAGCACGCCGAGGTAACCACCGTCGGCGGGCACGGTGAGGTGCACGACGTCGTCGTCCGTCGTCGGCTGCCCGGTCAGTTGAGTCACGCCTCATCCCCCCGGTGCGGGACTCTACCCGGTCGGGCGGCCGGGCGCGTGGGCGCGGGCGTCGCCCGCGCGGCGAGGTCGCGCAACGCGGCCCCGGCCAGCCGGTACGGCGTCCACTCGTCCATCGGGGTGGCCCCGATGGACGAGTAGAAGCGGGCCGCCGGATTCCAGTTGATCATCCACCAGTCGAGCCGCTGGTAGCCGCGCTCCACACAGATCGCCGCCAGCGTGGCCAGCAGTTGCCGGCCGGCGCCGGTGCCCCGGGCGTCCGGGCGGACGTAGAGGTCCTCCAGGTAGATGCCGTGCACACCGGCCCAGGTGGAGAAGTTGAGGAACCAGAGCGCGAAGCCCACCGGTTCGTCCGCCGCGTCCACCGCGACGTGCCCGAACAGCGCCGGAGCGCTCGGGAAGAGCGCCGCGTGGAGCTGCTCGACGGTGAGGTGGCACTGCTCCGGGGCGCGCTCGTACGCGGCAAGTTCGTGCACCATCGCGACGACGGCCGGTACGTCCTCGGGACGTACCGGCCGGATCGTCGGTGCCGTGCCAGGCGAGGTCACGCCTGCTTGGTCTCCCAGAAGATCTTGGAGATCTCGTCGATCTTCGAGAGCAGCTCGTCGGCCTTGGCCGGGTCGGTGCCGCCCTTGGCGCCGGCCGCACCGGCCAGCTTGGTGGCCTCGTTGAAGAGCTGGTGCAGGTGCGGGTACTTCTCGAAGTGCGCCGGCTTGAAGTAGTCGGTCCAGAGCACCCACAGGTGGTGCTTGACCAGATCGGCCCGCTGCTCCTTGATCAGGATGGCGCGGGTCCGGAACTCCGGGTCGGTGTTCGCCTGGTACTTCTCGCAGATCATTTTGACCGATTCGGCCTCGATCCGGGCCTGGGCCGGGTCGTAGACGCCGCAGGGCAGGTCACAGTGGGCACTGGCGGTCACCCGGGGCGTGAGGATGCGGGGAAGGCGCATCAGGGTCCTCCATGGGATGTTTGCGATGATCCAAGACGACATTACTCCTGGAGATGCTTTCCAGCGGGCGGGAGGTGAAACCCGTGCTGCCCGTGCTGATCACCGGCCCGTCCATGTCGCCGACGCTGCGCCACGGCGACGCGGTGCTGGTCCGCACCGGTGGCCGGCCGGTCCGCGCCGGCGACGTGGTGGTCGCGGTCTTCCGCAGCCGACCGGACCTGCTGGTGGTGAAGCGCGCGGTCGAGCCACGGGACGGCGGCTGGTGGCTGCGCGGCGACAACGACCTGGTCACCGACGACTCCCGGGCGTACGGCGTGGCCGACGTCCAAGGCCGGGTGGTGGCGCGGTGGTGGCCGCGTCCGGGACGGATCAGGGGCCGGCAGGGGTAGCCATGGATATGACCCCGCTCACATCCTGGGAGCCGGTGCGTGGCTATGCTCGGAACGTGCCCGGGTGACCCCCGCACCGCCGCCCCGCCGGTCGCTGACCACCGCCGACCGCGCCGGCCGGTCCGTCTGCTCGACAGATCCTGGAGTCACCATGTCTGCGTCCACCCCGGACCCCGCTGATCCCGTCTTCCGGCTCCACCTCGGCGGCAAGATGGCCGTCACCTCCACCGTGCCGCTGACCAGTCGGGAGGACCTCTCCCTCGCGTACACCCCGGGGGTTGCCCGGGTCTGTGAGGCGATCGCCGCCGACCCCGCGCTCGTCGACACCTACACCTGGGTGTCGCACACCGTCGCCGTGGTCACCGACGGTTCCGCCGTGCTCGGCCTGGGCAACATCGGCCCACGTGCCGCGCTGCCCGTGATGGAGGGCAAGGCGGTGCTGTTCAAGCAGTTCGGCGGCGTGGACGCGGTACCGGTCTGCCTGGACACCCAGGACGTCGACGAGATCGTGGCGACGGTCAAGGCGCTCGCGCCCTCGTTCGGCGGCATCAACCTGGAGGACATCAGCGCGCCGCGCTGCTTCGAGGTGGAGCGCCGGCTGGACGAGGCGCTCGACATCCCGGTCTTCCACGACGACCAGCACGGCACCGCGATCGTGGTGCTGGCCGCGCTGCGCAACGCGGCGACGCTGCTCAACCGCAAGCTCGGTGACCTGCGGGTCGCGGTCAGCGGCGCCGGCGCGGCCGGCGTGGCGGTGACGAAGATGCTGATCGCCGGCGGCGTCGACCCGGCCCGGGTGGTGGTCTGCGACTCGCGCGGCATCATCGGCCGGCACCGCGAGCTGACCGGCACCAAGGCCGAGCTGGCCGAGCTGACCAACGCCGAGGGCCGCCAGGGCGACATCACCGAGGCGCTGCGCGGCGCGGACGTCCTGGTCGGCGTCTCCGGTGGGCAGATCCCTGAGGCGGCGGTGGCCGGCATGGCCCCCGGCGGCATCGTCTTCGCGCTGGCCAACCCCACGCCGGAGGTGCACCCCGAGGTGGCCGCCCGGCACGTCGCGGTGGTGGCCACCGGGCGCAGCGACTATCCCAACCAGATCAACAACGTGCTCGCCTTCCCGGGCGTGTTCCGGGGCGCGCTGGACGCCGGGGCCACCCGGGTCACCGACGGGATGAAGGTGGCCGCCGCCGACGCCATCGCCGGCGTGGTGGCCGAGTCGCTCACCGCGGACGCGATCGTGCCGTCCCCGCTCGACCCGCGCGTCGCCCCCGCGGTGGCCGAGGCGGTCGCCGAAGCCGCGCGCCGCGACGGGGTCGCCCGCCACTGAGGTGTAAGGAGGGGCCCCTTCTTATCGCATTTCGCATAGGAAGGGCCCCTTCTTAACGCCCGCTCAGCTTGTTACCGTGCCGATCATGCGTGCCGCCTATGCCTCGGCCTTCGACGCCGACAACCCGCTCGCCGCGCTCGCCGTCGGCGACCGTCCCGAGCCGGTCCACCCGCAGGACGACTGGGTCACCGTGCGGGTGCGGGCCAGCTCGCTCAACCACCACGACCTCTGGTCGCTGCGTGGCGTGGGCCTGACCGCCGGCCAGCTTCCGATGATCCTCGGCTGCGACGCGGTCGGCACCGACCCGGACGGCAACGAGGTGGTCATCTACCCGGTGGTGCCCACCCCGGGCGACCCGCGCGGCGTCTCCATCCTCTCCGAGCACTTCCCCGGCACGTTCGCCGAGCTGGTCGCCGTACCCCGGATGAATCTGCTGCCGCTGCCCGACGGCCTGGCGGCGACCGACGCGGCGTGCCTGCCCACGGCCTGGCTCACCGCGTGGCGGATGCTCACCACCAAGGGCCGCGTCGCCGACGGCGAGTCGGTGCTGGTCCAGGGCGCCGGCGGGGGCGTGGCCACCGCGGCCGTCGCGCTCGCCGTCGCGCTCGGCAAGCGGGTGTACGCGACCAGCCGCGACGCCGCCAAGCGGGAGCGGATCACCGCGCTGGGCGCCACCGCGCTGGAGCCCGGCGCGCGTCTGCCGGAACGGGTCGACGTGGTGATCGAGACGGTCGGCGCGGCCACGTTCGACCACTCGCTGAAGTCGGCCGCGCCGATGGCCCGGATCGTGGTCTCCGGCGCGACCGCCGGGCACGAGCCCGCTGTCAACCTGCGCCGCGTCTTCGCCATGCAGTTGGAGATCCTCGGCACCTCCATGGGCACCCCGGACGAGCTGACCGAGCTGCTCGCGTTCTGCGCCGAGCACGGCGTCCGGCCGGTGGTGGACCGGGTGGTGCCGTTCAGCGACATCTCCGACGCGTTCGCCCGGCTGCACTCCGGCGAGGTCTTCGGCAAGGTGGTCGTCGACCACACGGCGTGAGTGTTAAGCGGGGCCCCCTCCTCTACCGGAGGCGTTAACAAGGGGCCCCGCCTTACAGCCGGTCGTCGAGGGTGGCCAGGTTGCCTCGGGTGGCGTCTGCGGGGAGGCGGGTCTTTGCGGTGGGGTCGCCGTAGAGCGTCCAGCGCAGGAACTCGACAGTGGTGTCGGCGACCACCCGCAGCGCCTCCCCGTCGCCGAGCAGCGCCCGGCCGTGGTCACCCTCCGGCAGGCTGAGCATCGCCTTCGGCCACGGCACCGCGTCGAAGACGGCCCTGCCCGCCGCGTACGACACCACCTCGTCCGCCTCGCCGTGCACGAACAACTGCGGTGCGGCGGCGCCGGCGAACGCGGTGCCCACGCCGAGCGCCGTACCGGCGAAGACGATGCCCGCGTCCAGCCGCTCGTCCCGGCCGGTGGTGAACAGCCCGATGGTGGTCACCCCGCCGGCGCTGTGCCCGGTCGCGGCCACCCGGTCCGGGTCCAGCCGGCCGCGCAGCGGATCGCCCGCCGTCGCGTCGAGCGCGAGCACCCGGCTCAGCACGTACGACACGTCGGCCGGCTGGTTGAGCACGTCGAGCGGATTGCCGTCGCCGCCCCGCCCGGTGTGCGGGAAGCGCGGCGCGGCCACCACGAACCCGGCCGCCGCCCAGCGCGTCAGCAACACCTGGTAGTCCTCCGGCCGGGCACCCAGCCCGTGGCTGAACACCACCACCGGGAACCGCCCGGCCGCCGCCGGGAGGGACCGCTTCGCCGCGCCGCCGGCCGGGCCCGCCGCCGGATACCAGAGGGACACCGGCAACGGTCGATCACCGTCGCGGTTCAGCTTCAGCTGGCGTACGCCGACCGCGAAGCTCGTCGCGGGTGCCTTGCCGGCGGGTACGCGGGGCGTCGGGGTGGCACTCTTCGGAGACGTGTCGGGGGCGGGCCGCCCGGTCGGGGCGGTCGGCTCCGAGCAGCCGGCCAGACCGACGCCGAGCAGGGCAACGGCGGCGACCAGAACGACGGGACGACAACGCATGCCCTCGATTGTGCCTCGCGTCCCCCGCCGGACTGGCGGGTAAGGAGGGGCCCCCTGTTAACGCCTGCGGTAGAGGAGGGGCCCCCGCTTAACACCTAGGGCGGCGAGCGGCGGTCGGTCAGCCCGCCGGACGGCCGCCGACCGAGGCCCGGAGGCGGGCCAGGTCGGCGGCGTCCTTCGCGCGGCGGGGCCGCTCCGGCATCCAGACCGGGAACATCTCCTTGAACTCGATCTGCGCGGTGACACTGATCACCGGTGCGGTGAGCGACCCGATCCGGCCGGCCGGCGCGTCGAGCATCCCCGCCGGCAGGGGCGTGCCCGCCCACGGCCCGGCGCCGACCACCACCCGGCCCGCCGCGTCCCGCTCCAGGTAGGCGAAGCTCAGTTCGACGTCGCCCCGCAGCAGGTCGAGCTGCTGCGCGGCCGGCATCCGCGGGTCGGCTCGCCAGCCCTGCCCGCCGAGCCGGTCGGCCAGCCGGTCGGCGTCGCGACGCCAGCAGTACCAGTCGACGTCGACGTGCGGCCGGCTCACGGCCCCGAGGTGGAAGTCCATCGCCCAGCCGCCGCGCAGCCACACCTCGATGCCGTCCGCGCCGGCCAACTCGACCACCTCGCGGATCGCGCCCAGTTGCCGCTCCACCAGCCCCTCCACTGAGCCCGAACCTACCCCAGCTCCGCCCCTTCCCACTGTCCCGACCGCCTGGCCCCGGTGATCAAGGAGTTGGCGTCCGCGATCGCCGACCCGGGTGACGCCAACTCCTTGATCACCGAGGGGAGGACGGGAGGGGAGGTCAGGTGGGGAGGGCGCGGGTGGTGAACGTGGTGACGCCGGGGGTGGTCGCGTCGGTGGGGAGGCGGCGCAGCGCCGTCCGGTCGGCGTAGAGCGTCCAGCGGAGGAAGTCCGTGGTGGTCGCGAGCACCTCGGTGAAGCCGGGGCGGCCCGGGTTCAGGTACTCACCGTGACCCTGGCCGGGCAGGCTGAGGAAGGCGGCCGGCCCGAGACAGCGGGCGTACGCGGCCCGGCCGATCGACTCCGGCACGATCCGGTCGGCGGCGCCGTGCACGAACAGCATCGGCGTCGACGGTCGCGCGAGGCCGGCGACCGGCCGGCCACCGGCGATCACGATCCCGGCCCGCAGCGGGGGCCGTCGCCCGGCGACGAACATGCCGAGCGTGGTGTGGCCACCGGCCGAGTGCCCGGCCGCGGCGAACCGGTCCACGGCCAGGTGCGCGCCGAGCGCGTCGCCGGGGCGGGCACCCAGGCGGACCAGGTGCCGGACCAGTCGCCGGGCGTCGGCCGGCTGGTTGCGGACGTCGTCGCGGGTGAAGGCGCGGGCGCGCAGGTTGGTACGGGGATAGGTGGGTGCCGCCACCACGAAACCGGCGGCGGCCCAGCGGGTGGTCAGCTGCGCGTGCAGCGCGGGCAGACTGCGCAGTCCGTGGCTGAAGACGACCACCGGGAACCGACCGGCGGCCACCGGCGCCCGCGTCCGGACGACCGGCCCGGTCTCCGTGCCGGGGCTCGGTGGAACGGCCCCCCGGCCCCGTCCCGAGGGGGCGGGGGAGCGAGGTCCGGAGAGTTCGGGGGAGCGCGGTTTGGGGGAGCGCGGCCCCCGGGTGCCGGCGGGGTGCGGCGTGGCGGGGAGGGCGGTGACCGGGTCGGGGAAGGCAGCCGGGTCCACCGGGTACCAGACGGTGACCGGCAGGGGACGACGGCCGTCCGGGTCGATGGTGAACTGCCGCATCCCCACCGCGTACGGGTGCTCCGGCGCGGTCCGGACGCCGGCCGGGACCGGGCCGGTGGTGGCGACCGCCGACCCACAGCCGGCCAGCAGCGCCGTCGTCAACACGGCCACCAGCCGCCGCCCCGTCATGCCTGCACGGTAGGCAGCCGAGCGGGCCGACCGCGCCCGCCGTCCGGGCGGCTGCCCCCGCCACCCGGCCGGGCCACGCCTCCACCACCCGGCCGGGGTTCGCCGGCCCCGGCCGCCCGAGCGGGCCGACTCCGGCCCGGCGGGGCACTGGTGGGCGGTGGGCTTCGCTAGGGTCACCCGCATGGCTGAGAACTACACCGACCCCAGCGGCAACACCGCGCAGTTCCGCGCCTTCGTGGACACGCCCGAGCCGACCGCGGCGGCGCCCGCGCCGTCCCGGTTGCCGTTGATCGCCGGCCTCGCCGTCGCAGCCGTGGTGGTCGTCGCCCTGGTCGCCTGGGTCGCCCTGGGCTGACCCGGCCGCCACGGCCGGTGAGCCGTGGCGCTGTCCGCGCCGGTACGTCGTGGCACTGTCCGCGCCGGTACGTCGTGGCACTGTCCGCGCCGGCACGTCGTGGCACTGTCCGCGCCGGGGTGTCTGCGCGGCGCTGTCCGCTGAGCCGTGGCGCTGGCCATGTCGGCACGCCGTGGCGCTGTCCGCGCCGGGATGTCGGCGTGGCGTCGGACGCCCGGGATGTCGGCGTGGCGTCGGACGCGCCGGGACGACGACACCTCGGCGCGGTGGCGTCGACCGCGATCAGGCGGCGAGCACCTCGCGGGTCTCCCGGGCGATCTCCCGCTCCTCGTCGGTGCCAACCACGAGCACCGCGACCTCGGCACCGGTCGGCGAGATCAGCCGGTCACCGGTGCCGTCGTTGCGGGCCGGGTCGACGGCGATGCCGAGCCGCTCCAGGCCGGCCAGCGACGCGGCCCGCACCGGGCCGGCGTGCTCGCCGACCCCGGCGGTGAACGCGATCGCGTCGACGCGCCCGAGCAGCGCGTAGTACGCGCCCACGTAGCCGGTGATCCGCCGGCAGTAGACGTCGAACGCCAGTGCCGCCGCCGGGTCGTCGGCGTCGCGGCGGGCCAGCACCTCCCGCATGTCGTTGACTCCGGTCAGCCCGAGCAGGCCGCTGCGGTGGTTGAGCAGGTCGTCGATCTCGTCCACGCCCATCCCCGCCTCGCGGCGCAGGTGGAAGATGACTGTCGGGTCGAGGTCGCCGCTGCGGGTGCCCATCACCAGGCCCTCCAGCGGGGACATGCCCATCGAGGTGGCCACGCTGCGACCGCCCCGCACCGCGCACGCGCTCGCCCCGTTGCCCAGGTGCAGCGTGATGGTGTTCAGCTCGGCGTACGGCCGGTCGAGCAGTTCGGCGGTCCGCCGCGACACGTACGCGTGCGAGGTGCCGTGGAAACCGTAGCGGCGTACGTCGTACCGTTCGGCGGTGGCCCGGTCGATCGCGTACGTGGCGGCGGCCTCAGGGAGCGTGTGGTGGAACGCGGTGTCGAAGACGGCCACCTGCGGGGTGTCCGGCAGCGCCTCCCGGGCGACCCGGATGCCGGCCAGGTTGGCCGGGTTGTGCAGCGGGGCCAGCGGGACGAGGTCCTCGATCCCGGCGACGACCGCGTCGTCGATCAGTACCGGGGCGCTGAACCGCCGCCCGCCGTGCACCACCCGGTGCCCGACGCCGGCCAGCCCGTCGAGGTCGAGCCGCTCGATGATCTCCCGGACCGCGCTCTCGTGGTCGGCCGGCCCGCCGCCCGGCTCGCCTACCCGCTCCACGGTGCCCTTGTCGAGCACCTCGTCGCCGTCGTACAGCCGGTACTTGACCGACGAGGATCCGCTGTTGAGGACCAGGATGCGGCTCATTCCGACGCCTCCGCGGCGGCCTGGATGGCGGTGATCGCCACCGTGTTGACGATGTCCGGCACGGTCGCGCCCCGGGACAGGTCGTTCACCGGTCGGCGCAGGCCCTGCATGACCGGGCCGACCGCCACCGCGCCGGCCGAGCGCTGCACCGCCTTGTACGTGTTGTTGCCGGTGTTCAGGTCCGGGAAGATGAACACGGTGGCCCGACCCGCCACCGGGCTGTCCGGCAGCTTGGTGGCGGCGACCTGCGGGTCGATCGCCGCGTCGTACTGGATCGGCCCCTCGACCAGCAGTTCCGGCCGCCGTTTCCGGACCAGCTCGGTGGCCGCCGCGACCTTCTCCACGTCCGCGCCCGCGCCGGAACTGCCGGTGGAGTACGACAGCATCGCCACCCGCGGCTCGATGCCGAACCGGGCCGCGGTGTCGGCCGAGGAGAGGGCGATGTCGGCGAGTTGGGCGGCATCCGGGTCGGGGTTGACCGCGCAGTCACCGTAGACCAGCACCCGGTCGGCGAGCAGCATGAAGAAGACGCTTGACGCGACCGAGACGCCGGGCACGGTCCGGATGATCTCGAAGGCCGGCCGGATGGTGGCGGCCGTGGTGTGGGTGGCGCCGGAGACCATGCCGTCGGCGCGGCCGGCCTGCACCATCATGGTGCCGAAGTAGTTGGGCTGCGCCACGATGTCGTGCGCCAGCTCCGGCGTCATCCCCCGGTGGGCGCGCAGCTCCGCGTACGCGGCGGCGAACTCGTCGCGCCACTCGCTTGCCGCCGGGTCGACGAGCTGCGCGTCGCCGACGTCGACGCCCAGTTCGCGGGTCCGCCGGGCGATCTCGTCCGGCCGTCCGAGCAGCGTCAGCTCGGCGACGCCGCGGCGCAGCAGCACCTCCGCCGCGCGCAGGATGCGCTCCTCGGCGCCCTCGGGCAGCACCAGCCGGCGACGTCGGGCCCGCGCCCGGTCGATGAGGTCGTTCTCGAACATCAGCGGGGTGACCCGCGCGGAGCGGGTGACCCGGAGCCGGGCGGCCAGGTCGTCGGTGTCCACGCAGCGCTCGAACGCGCCCAGGGCCGCCTCGACCTTGCGCGGGTTGGCGGTGCTGGGGCGGCCCTCGATCCGGCTGGACGCCTCGACCGTGTCGTAGCTGTCGCTGGTCACCGACAGCACCGCCAGCCCGGTGTTCATCCGCTCGACCAGCCGCATGGCGCGCGGGTCGGGCTGTTCACCGAGCGTGAGCACCAGCCCGGCCAGCGACACCTGACCGGCCACATGGGCGGCCCCGGCGGCGACCAGCAGGTCGGCCCGGTCGCCCGGGGTGATCACCAGTGCGCCGTCGGTGAGGTGCTCCAGCAGCGTCGGCACGTGCGCCGCGCCGACCACGTAGTCGAGCACGTCGCGGTCCAGCGCGGCCCGGTCGCCGGCGAGCCGGGTGGCGTCGAGCGCGGTCGCCACCTCGGCCACCGTCGGCGCGGAGACGGTCGGCACCTCCGGGATCGCGTACGCGGGGACCGGCAGCTCGGGCAGCGTCATCGGGCCGGGCACCCGGTTGGCGACCACCGCCACCACTGTCGCGCCGAGGTCGGCCAGATCGTGGTACGCGCCGCGCATCGCCGCCGCGACGGCCTCGGGCGGCTGGTCGAACCCGTCCACCACGGGCACCACGACGCTGCCGAACTCGATCGCCAGGCGGGCGTTGAAGGCCAGTTCACGGGGGCCGGCGCCGTCCCCGTCGGCGAAGTCGCTGCCGACCACCACGACGGCGGGGCAGCGCCGCTCCACCTCCCGGTAGCGGGCCACGATCGCCGAGATCAGCTCCTCCCGCCGGCCGTTCGTGACCAGCGCGGTGGCTTCGGCGTACGTCGCGCCGTGCAGCTCGTCGACCGGCAGTTCCACCCGGTAGCGCTCGGTGAGCAGGGTCAGGATCGGGTCCGGGGTGTCACCGCCGGCGACCAGCGGCCGGAACGCCCCGATCCGCTCGACCTGCCGGGACAGCAGCTCGGCCAGGCCGAGCGCCACCGTCGACTTTCCTCCGCCGGACCCCACGCCGGTCAGGTACACGCTGCGCGCCACGACCTCACGCTACAAGATCGCCCATCCCCCCGCCCGGGTCCTTGTCCCCGCCCTCCCCACCCCGCGATCTTGAAGTTACGGCCCCGCGCATGCCCCAGAAGCGGCCTTCGCCGGGGCGGCAACTGCAAGATCGCGTGGGGGGTGGGGCGGGGCGGGGGTCTGTTGTGGCTGGTCAGGGTGGGGGTGGGGGAGAAGGTGGGGTTTTTTCGTATCTATAGTTATTCAGGTGGAAGGCCCGACCGACCTGATCCCCGTCGCCCCCGAACCGCCCCCCGTCTTCGTCGACTCGACCGGGCGTCGGCGTCGGCGGCTGCGTCGCGTCGCCTACTGCGCCGGCGCGGCCGGCGTGGTCTACACGGTGCTGGTCGGGATCAGCTTCGCCGGCGGGCCGATCACCCCGGACACCGTCATCCCGTTCGTCGAGGCGACCGCCGAGGAGAAGCCGCCGCCGCCCGCCCCACCGGCGTCCCCGACCACCGCGGTCACGCCGTCCGCGACGGCCGTGCCCCCGCCCACCCGCACCGCGCCGGCACGGCCCCCGGCCCCCACCGCCAGCCCGGGTGGCAGCACCGCCCGGATCCCCACCGCCTCGCCGTCGCCGAGCGGGAGCCCGACGACCACGCCCCGGGCCACGAGGCCGCCGACGACCACCCCACCGGCCACCACGGCGCCGCCGACCACCACCGCGCCGACCACCACCAGCCCGCCGCCGCCCGTGGTCGACCCACCGGCCGAGCCGGCCGAGCCGGCCGAGCCGGCCGGGACCACGGGTGAGTGACGAGCCCACCGCCCGCCTCGATCCGGGGCGGGTCGCCGCCGTCCGCCGGCAGCGCGCCGGGCAACGGCCCGCCGACGCTCCCACCGTCGCGTTGGACGCCCGGGAGCTGGTCGCCGCCCGCCGGTCCCACAACCGGCGCATCGTGCCGCGACCGAGCTGGGCCATCCTCGCCATGGTCCTGGTCATCCTGGGCGGCCTGCTCTTCGTCGAGGCGTACGCCAACGCCGCGTTCGTGCCCGGGGAACGGACCGGCCCGGGCAGCCAGCGGGAGGTGTCCACCTCCGTGGTCGAGGGCGGCCCCATCGTCAACGTCGGCGCGACCGGCCGAACCCAGTCGCACCGGCTGCCACCGCGCACCGTGGCGCTCACCTTCGACGACGGTCCGGACGCCCGGTGGACGCCGGAGGTACTGCGCGTCCTGGACAAGTACCAGGTGAAGGCCACCTTCTTCGTCATCGGCACGCAGGTCGTCCGGAATCCCGTGCTGGCCCGCCGGATGGTGGCCGAGGGGCACGAGCTGGGCGTGCACACGTTCACCCATCCCGACCTGGCCGCCCTGCCCGGCTGGCGGCGCGAGCTGGAGTACGCGCAGACCCAGCTCGCCATCGCCAGCACCACAGGCGTCCGGACCTCGCTGCTGCGTTTCCCGTACTCGTCAAGCGCGGACGCCTACACCGACCGCGACTGGCCGATGCTGCGGCAGGCCGGCGAGCTGGGCTACCTGACCGTGGTGAACGAC
The DNA here is from genome assembly GCF_003027925.1 of Micromonospora sp. RP3T. GTDB lineage: Bacteria > Actinomycetota > Actinomycetes > Mycobacteriales > Micromonosporaceae > Micromonospora. The sequence goes on along the minus strand of NZ_PYPS01000036.1, from coordinate 23,532 downwards.
GTCGACAGCCGGGACTGGGAGAAGCCCTCCGTCGACGCGATGCTGGCCAACGCCACCCCGGCGGGCTCGGCGGGCACCATCGCGCTGTGGCACGACGCGGGCGGCGACCGGTCCGGCACGGTGACCGCGCTGGACCGGTACATCCCGATGATGCAGCAGCGCGGCTACACGTTCACCACGGTCGGCGACGGTCTCCGCCGGACGCTCGCCGAGGCCGGCGTCACCGACCCGGTGGGCGGGCAGGTCGCCGCCCCGCGCGCCGACCGCTGGCGCGGCGACGTGCTGGTCGGCGCGGTACGCGTGGCCGACGGCATGTTCGGGCTGTTCGGCGTCTTCTTCGTGGTCGTCGGCGGGCTCACCGTCGGCCGGGCCCTGCTGCTCTTCGTGCTGGCCCTGCGGCACGCGGCCCGCCGCCGTCGGCACGACTGGTCCTGGGGCCCGCCGGTCACCGACCCGGTGTCGGTGATCGTGCCCGCGTACAACGAGAAGGAGGGCATCGCGGCGGCGGTCCGCTCCCTCGCGGGCGGCGACCACCCCGGCGGCATCGAGGTCGTGGTCGTCGACGACGGGTCGACCGACGGCACCGCCGACATCGTGGCGGCGCTCCGCCTGCCGAACGTCCGGGTGGTGCGCAAGCCCAACGGCGGCAAGCCGAGCGCGTTGAACACCGGCGTCGCGTTGGCCCGGCACGAGCTGATCGTCATGGTGGACGGCGACACCGTCTTCGAGCCGGACGCGGTCCGCCGGCTGGTGCAGCCGTTCGCCGACCCCCGGGTCGGCGTGGTGGCCGGCAACGTCAAGGTCGGCAACCGGCGGAGCCTGATCGCCAAGTGGCAGCACGTCGAATACGTCATCGGCTTCAACCTGGACCGCCGGCTCTACGAGACGCTGCGGTGCATGCCGACCGTGCCCGGCGCGATCGGCGCGTTCCGGCGGACGGCGCTGGAGCAGGTCGGCGGCATGACCGACGAGACGCTGGCCGAGGACACCGACATCACCATGGCGCTGGGCCGCGCCGGCTGGCACATCGTGTACGAGGAGAGCGCCCGTGCCTGGACCGAGGCGCCCGCCACGCTCGGCCAGTTGTGGAAGCAGCGGTACCGGTGGAGCTACGGCACCATGCAGGCGATGTGGAAGCACCGCCGGGCGGTCCTCGACCGGGGCCCGTCGGGCCGGTTCACCCGACGGTGCCTGTCGTTCCTGACCCTGTTCGGCGTGCTGCTGCCGCTGGCCGCCCCGGTGATCGACCTGCTCGCGGTGTACGGGTTGGTCTTCCTGGACCGGACCGAGACCGTGGTGGCCTGGCTGGCGATGCTCGCGGTGCAGTTCGTGACCGCGGTGGTGGCGTTCCGGCTGGACCGGGAGAAGCTCGGCGTGCTGTGGGTGCTGCCGTTGCAGCAGTTCGTCTACCGGCAGTTGATGTACCTGGTGCTGATCCAGTCGGTGGTCACCGCGTTGACCGGTGGCCGGCTGGGCTGGCAGAAGCTGCGGCGCACCGGAAATCTCGACGCGACCGCGCGGCGGGCCGCCGCCTGAGCGTCGGTCCCGCCGGCGTGGTCGTCCGGGGCTCGGGGACGTCGGGCCCGCCGACCGGCTCGGCGGCGCGCGGCGGCACCGGTCAACCGCGAAACGTCACTCGTCGTCCTCGTCGTCCAGGCGGGCCAGCCAGGTGGCGAACCGCTCGATCGGCGTCTCGAACTCCGGGTTCAGGTCGACGAAGTCGCGCAGGCGCTCGCCCAGCCACTCCAGGCTGACCTGCTCGTCGCCCCGGCGCTCGACCAGCTCCTCGATGCCACGGTCGGTGAAGTACACGGTCGTCCTCTCGTCGTACGGCAGCGGCCCGCCCCGGTGGAGGGACGGGCCGCGTGCGGTGGGTGTCACGGGCGGGGCAGGGCCGCCTCGATCAGCGCGTTCTGCTCGACCTCGTGCATCTTCGCCGAGCCGACCGCCGGGGCGGCGGCGGACGGCCGGGAGATGCGGCGCAGCCGGACCTCGGGCAGGTGCTCCAGCAGGTTGAGCGCCACGAACGACCAGGCGCCCTGGTTGGCCGGTTCCTCCTGGACCCAGGCGAAGTCCTCGGCGTTCGGGTACTGCGCGAGCGCGGCCCGGACCTCGTCGACCGGCAGCGGGTAGAGCTGCTCCATCCGGAGGATCACGGTGTCGGTGACGCCGCGCTCCTGCCGGGCCTGGAACAGGTCGTAGTAGACCTTGCCCGAGCAGAGCAGCACGCGCTTGACCTGCTCCGGCGCCGGGGCGGCGGTGTCGGCCAGCACGGGCTGGAACGTGCCGGTGGTGAAGTCCTCCACCGACGACACACAGAGCTTGTGCCGCAGCAGCGACTTCGGCGTGAACACCACGAGCGGCTTGCGCTTGGGCGACAGCGCCTGGCGACGCAGCAGGTGGAAGTAGTTCGCCGGGGTGGTCGGGATGGCCACCCGCATGTTGTCCTCGGCGCACTGCTGGAGGAACCGCTCCGGGCGGCCGGAGGTGTGGTCCGGTCCCTGGCCCTCGTGGCCGTGCGGCAGCAGCAGGGTGATCGCGGAGCGCTGGCCCCACTTCACCTCGCCGGAGGAGATGAACTCGTCGATCACCGACTGGGCGCCGTTGACGAAGTCACCGAACTGGGCCTCCCAGGCCACCAGCGCGTTGATGTTCTCCACCGAGTAGCCGTACTCGAAGCCCATGGCGGCGTACTCGGAGAGCAGCGAGTCGTGCACGAAGAAGCGGGACCGCTCGCCGTCGGCGGTGAACGTCTTCAGCGGCAGGTAGTCGTCGCCGGTGCGGGCGTCGACGATCGAGGCGTGCCGCTGGACGAACGTGCCGCGACGCGAGTCCTGCCCGGCGAGCCGGACGGTGACGCCGTCGTGCAGCAGCGCGCCGAACGCGATGATCTCGCCGAAGCCCCAGTCGATGGTGCCCTCGACGGACATCTTCCGGCGCCGCTCCAGGAGCTGCTGGATGCGCTTGTGCGGGGTGAAGCCCTCCGGCAGGTTGACGTGCGCCTCGCCGATCGCCTTGACCACGGAGGCGTCGGTCGCGGTGTCGACCTGCGGCTCCGGCTCGTCCGCCCGCTTCGGGCGGCTGAGCTGGCGCGGCGTGGTGGCCGCGTCCCGGGTGGCCTTGAAGACGCGTTCGAGCTGTGCCTGGTAGTCCCGCAGCAGCTCCTCGGCGTCCTCCACGGTGATGTCACCGCGCCCGATCAGCTCCTCGGTGTAGAGCTTCCGGACCGACCGCTTCGAGTCAATGATCTTGTACATCTGCGGGTTGGACATCGACGGGTCGTCGCCCTCGTTGTGCCCGCGCCGGCGGTAGCAGACCAGGTCGATCACGACGTCCTTGTTGAACGCCTGCCGGTATTCGAAAGCCAGCCGGGCGACCCGGACCACGGCCTCGGGGTCGTCGCCGTTGACGTGGAAGATCGGCGCCTGGATCATCCGGGCCACGTCGGTGCTGTAGAGGCTGGACCGGCTGTACTCCGGGGCGGTGGTGAAGCCGACCTGGTTGTTGACCACCACGTGCACGGTGCCGCCGGTGCGGTAGCCGCGCAGCTGGGACAGGTTGAGCGTCTCGGCGACCACGCCCTGGCCGGCGAAGGCGGCGTCACCGTGCACCGCCAGCGGCAGCACGGTGTACCCCTCCAGCTTGAGGTCGATCCGGTCCTGCTTGGCCCGGACGATGCCCTCCAGCACCGGGTCGACGGCCTCCAGGTGCGACGGGTTCGCCACCACCGACACCTTGACCGCGTGGTCGCCGTCCGGCGTGGTGAACTTGCCGTTCTGACCGAGGTGGTACTTCACGTCGCCGGAGCCCTGCGTGGACCGCGGGTCGAGGTGCCCCTCGAACTCGGAGAAGATCTTCTCGTACGGCTTGCCGACGATGTTGGCCAGCACGTTGAGCCGGCCGCGGTGGGCCATGCCGATGACGACCTCGTCCAGCCCGGCCTCGGCGGAGGACTCCAGCACCTCACCGAGCAGCGGGATCAGCGACTCGCCGCCCTCCAGCGAGAAGCGCTTCTGGCCGACGTACTTGGTCTGGAGGAACGTCTCGAACGCCTCGGCCGCGTTGAGCCGGTTGAGCACGTGCTTCTGCTCGTCGGAGCTGGGCTTCTCGTACTTGCGCTCGACCCGCTCCTGGATCCAGCGCCGCTCCTCCGGGTCCTGGATGTGCATGTACTCGATGCCGACCCGGCGGCAGTAGGAGTCCCGCAGCACGCCGAGGATCGAACGCAGCTTCATCCGCTGCTTGCCGGCGAAACCGTTGACCGGGAAGACGCGGTCCAGGTCCCACAGCGTGAGCCCGTGCTGGAGCACGTCGAGGTCCGGGTGCTTGCGGATCTTGAACTCGAGCGGGTCGGTGTCGGCCATCAGGTGACCGCGCACCCGGTACGCGTGGATCAGCTCGTGCACCCGCGCGGTCTTGTTGATCTGGCCTTCGCTGTCGACGGCCACGTCGCGCATCCAGCGCACCGGCTCGTACGGGATGCGCAGCGAGGTGAAGATCTCGTCGTAGAAGCCGCGCTCGCCGAGCAGCAGTTCGTGCATCACCTTCAGGAACTCGCCGGACTGCGCGCCCTGGATGATGCGGTGGTCGTACGTGCTGGTCAGCGTGATGACCTTGCTGACCGCGAGGTCGGCCAGGGTGGCCTCGCTCATGCCCTGGTAGGGGGCCGGGTACTCCATCGCGCCGACGCCGATGATGGCGCTCTGCCCCTGCATCAGGCGCGGGATCGAGTGCACCGTGCCGATGCCGCCCGGGTTGGTCAGCGAGATGGTGGTGCCGGAGTAGTCCTCCATGGTCAGCTCGTTGCGGCGGGCGCGCCGGACCACGTCCTCGTACGCCTGCCAGAACTGCCGGAAGTCCATCTGCTCGCAGGCCTTGATGGACGGCACGACCAGGTTGCGGGAGCCGTCCGGCTTGGCCAGGTCGATGGCGATGCCCAGGTTGACGTGCTCCGGCCGGAGCATCGCCGGCTTGCCGTCGACCTCGGCGAAGGAGTTGTTCATCTCCGGGTGCTCGATCAGCGCCCGGACCATCGCGTAGCCGATGAGGTGGGTGAAGCTGACCTTGCCGCCGCGGCCACGGGCCAGGTGGTTGTTGATGACGATGCGGTTGTCGACGACCAGCTTCGCCGGGACCGCGCGCACGCTGGTGGCGGTCGGGACGGCGAGCGACGCGTCCATGTTCTGGACGATCTTGGCGGCGACGCCACGCAGCGGGGTGGTGCCGGCGGCGCTCGCGGCCGGCGCCTTGGCGGCGGCCGGCTTCGCCGGAGCGGCCTTCTTCGCCGGGGCCGGCTCGGGCGCCTTCGCCGCCGGCTTCGCGGCGGGCTTCGCCGGCGCGGGCGCGGCCTTGGCGGGGGCCGGCTGCTCGGTGACCGTGGCGACGGCCTCCTGCTGCTCGGCGGGCTCCGGCTCGGCGGCGGGCTTGGTGGTCGGCTTGGCCTGGCCGTCCGGCCGCGGAGTCGCCGCGCCCGGCGCCGGCCGGTAGTCGGCGAAGAAGTCGTGCCAGGCCGAGTCGACGCTCGACGGGTCGGCGAGGTAGCGCTGGTACATCTCCTCGACGATCCACTCGTTCGGGCCGAAACCCGCCAGTGGGTTCTCCTGCGATGTCTGCTGGGTCGACACGGCCGCTAATCGCCTCTTTCACGCGGTTGTGAATGTCACGCGGTGGGGCCCCGTGCCCGGCACTCCGGCGCACAGGGAACGGATCCCAGGCTACGCCGTGCGATTGCCACCGGCATTCTCGCCTCCGGCTGGTGGCCCGTTTCACAGAAGATGCCAGAAGTTCGCCAAACGCTGCGTGTTCGCCCGACTCCTGCTAGACGACGACCTGGACGACGACGGCCCCGGCCGGTGACACGGGGTCACCGACCGGGGCCGAATCCGCACGACGGGTCAGGAGATGTCGCGCCGCCGGATGGTCAGCACGCCGATCACGCCGGTGACCACCGCGTACCCGATCAGCACCGCGGCGCCGGCCCAGCGCGGTGGGTTGCCGGGGATCTCGGCGCCGCTCACCATCAGGCCGGAGGCCAGCGACGGCACCAGCAACTGGAGTTCGTTGATCCAGTCGCCGAACCGCTCCGCCAGCAGACCGATCGCGATGGCCGCGCCGATGGTGCCGCCCAGGTAGAGCAGGATGCCGGTCACGGTGGCGCCGATCTGGCTGCGGATCAGCACGCCGAGCCCGACGCCGAGCACGGACCAGAGCAGGTAGGCCAGCCCGTTGAGCGCGACCGCGCGCCAGACCGCCCCGCTGTCGAGCTGCGAGCCGACGTCCACCGCGTTCAGGATCAACGGCGCGAAGATCAGGTTGAGCACCGTGGTGACGATCCAGAAGAACAGCGCCAGCACGCCGGCGGCGGCCAGCTTGGCCAGCATCACCGCGGTGCGGTGCGGCGCGGTGAGGAACGTGGTGGTCACCGTCTGGTGGAAGAACTCGCTGGTCACCACCACGATGCCGAGCAGCATCACGATGAGCAGGCCGAAGAACTGGCCGTTGGTGTAGAGGTTGGCGGCGATGCTGTCGGCGCTGGAGACCGCCTGGATCTGGTCGGCCTGGTCGGCCGACACGTCGCCCACGTTCCCACTGGTCAGGGCGTCGGTCTGCAACCAGTTGAAGCCCAGCGCCAGCGCCCACAACGGCAGGCTGATCAGCCCGAAGACCCACCAGGTGCTGGTGGTACGGATCTTGAGCAGTTCGGATCGGACCAGCGTCATCGGATCTCCGCCTTTCCGGCCGTCAGCTCCAGGAAGACCCCTTCGAGGTCGGGACGTTCGGTGGTCAGCTCGTGCAGCTCCACCTTCGCGGCCAGCGCGACCCGGCCCACGGTCGGCGCGTCCACGCCGCTGACCAGCAGCGCGCCGTGCGAGTCGGTCTCGACCGTGGCGGACTGCTCGCGCAGCGCCGCGGCCAGCTCGTCCGCCTGCGGAGTGCGCACCCGGATCCGGGCGCCGTGCGTCATCGAGCCCATCACCTGCTCGACCGGGCCCTGCCGGACCAGCTTGCCGGCCGCGATGATCACCACGTCGTCGGCGAGGAGCTGCATCTCGGAGAGCAGGTGGCTGGAGACCAGCACCGTCCGGCCCTCGGCGGCGAGGCCCTTGAGGAAGCCCCGCATCCAGCGGATGCCCTCCGGGTCCAGGCCGTTGGCCGGCTCGTCCAGGATCAGCACCTGCGGGTTGCCGAGCATCGCGGCGGCGATCCCGAGCCGCTGCTTCATGCCCAGCGAGTAGCCCTTGAACTTGCGCTTCGCCGCCGGGGAGAGCCCGACCAAGGCCAACGCCTCGTCCGCCCGCGACTTCGGCAGGCCGGCCGCCGCGCAGATCACCCGCAGGTGGTTGATGCCGGTGCGGCCCTTGTGCGCGCTGGACGCCTCCAGCACCGCGCCGACCGTCCTCAGCGGGTCGGTCAGGTCGGCGTACCGGTGGCCGCCGATGGTGGCCGTGCCGGCGGTCGGCGTGACCAGGTTGAGCAACATGCGCAGCGTGGTCGTCTTACCGGCGCCGTTCGGGCCGAGGAAGCCGGTGACCCGGCCCGGCTCGACCGTGAACGACAGATTGTCGACCGCGCGGACGTTCTTGTACTGCTTGGTCAAGCCGGACACGATGATCTGGCCGGTCGCGGCACTGGGGCGTGGCTGCCCGTCGGACATCATTCTCCTCTCCTGCCCCGGCGCGCTGGACGCACGCCGGTGGGACGCCTGTTGCGGAGGCGCCCCGCTCAGCCTTCCAACCCGGTGCAACCGGGTCAATCAGGCGGGATGTGTACGCGCCGTCATCCTCAGGGAGGAGATCAGCCGGCCGGGAGCGCGATCCAGGTGGCGCGCGCCCGGCCGAGCAACGCGCCGTCCGGACCGTACAGGCTGGTGTGCACCTCGGCCTTCCGCCCCTCGCCGCCGACCGCGAGCCCGGTCACCACGCACGCGTCGCCGGGCCGGGGCAGCGCGGTGACCTGCGCGGCGATCCGGCCCAGCACGTACGGGCGGCCGGCGGAGAGCACCGCCCAGCCGCCCGGGCAGTCAAGCGCCGCCCAGACCGTCGCGGGCACCACGTCGGCCGGGGCGCGGAACGGCGCGGCGGTCCGCCCGTCCGGCAGCCGGCCGGGAAAGATCCGCAGGCCGTCCGGGTGGTCCGGGCCGCAGACGTAGCAGCGGGGGAACGGGTGGTCCACCAGACCGGGGTATGCCCGCGCGGCGGCCTCGGCCGTGGCCGGGTCCACCGGCGGCACCACCGCGTCCACCGGCTCGACCCGGCGTACCTCGGCGACCAGTCGGCCCGCCGGGTCGTGGATGCCGCCGTCGGCGGCGGTCAGGGGCGTGTCCAGCGGCGGCGGCCGGCGCAGGGTGACCTGCACCGGCCCCCGGTCGTCGATCAGCGCGGCGAAGATCCCGGCGCTCCAGCCGCCGTTGCCGGAACCGTCCGGGCCGTGGAAGCGGGCCTCGACCAGCACGTGCACCTCCGGATGATGGTCCCCCGGCGTCGTCGCCGGTGGTCGCCCGGCAGCCTCGCACACCCGCCGGCCCGGGTCCGCACGCCGCCGCCGACCGGCGTTCACCGGATCGACACCCGTCCCCCCGGGTCCGGCAACCCGGGGCCCCTACACAGGACCCATGGCTGTTCTGCACGCCGCTGGCGCACCCATCACGACCAGCGGTTACACCCTACTGATCGCCGACGACCCGACGCTGGTCGCGGCCGCGCAACGCCTGCGCCACGAGGTGTTCGCCGGCGAACTCGGCGCCACCCTGCCGCCCGACGCGGCCGGGCTGGACACCGACGGGTTCGACGCCCACTGCGACCACCTGGTGGTGCTGCGCGAGGACACCGGCGAGGTGGTCGGCACCTACCGCCTGCTGCCGCCCGGCCGCACCGACCGCCGGTACGCCGACGGCGAGTTCGACCTGACGCCGCTGGCCCCGCTGCGCGACGACCTGGTCGAGGCGGGCCGCTCCTGCGTGCATCCCGACCACCGCACCGGCGCCGTGATCAACCTGATGTGGGCCGGCATCTGCCGCTACCTCCACCTGCGCGGCTCCCGCTGGCTGGGCGGCTGCGCCTCGGTGCCGGTCGCCGACGGCGGGACCGCCGCCGCCGAGGTGTGGGCGCAGGTCACCGAGCGGTACCTCGCCCCGCCGCCGCTGCGGGTGACCCCGCGCCGGCCCTGGTTCGCCGAGGCGTCGGCCGCACCCGTACCGGCGGCGCTCACCCCGGCCGAGCGCCGGGCGCTGGTCCCGCCGCTGCTCCGCGGCTACCTGCGGCTCGGCGCCTGGATCGGCGGCGAGCCAGCGTACGACCCGGACTTCGGCTGCGCCGACTTCTACGTGCTCTTCTCGCTGGACCGGATGAACCCGCGTCACCTGCGCCACTTCCTCGGCGAGGTGGGACCGTGACGCCGCTCGGCGACGACCTGTGGCGGCCCGTCTCCGGGTGCGGATCGGCGTGCCTGCCACCGCCGGCCGCCCCGGACGTGTCGGCGTGGCGGCGGGCCGGCCGGCTGCTCGGCGTACTCGGACTGCTTCTGGTCGGGGCCGGTCTCGCCGCGATGCTGCCGCTGCTGCCGGCGGCCGACCGGCGGGCCGCGCTGCGCGGCTGGGCCCGCGCGACGCTGCGGACCCTCGGGGTGCGGCTGGTGGTCCGGGGCCGGCCGCCGCGCCGCCGCGCGCTGCTGGTCGCCAACCACGTCTCCTGGCTGGACGTCCTCGCGGTGCTCGCGGTGTCGCCGGCCCGGATGCTGGCCAAGCGCGAGGTGCGGGGCTGGCCGGTGGTGGGCGTGCTCGCCGCGGCGGCCGGCACCGTCTTCGTGGACCGGTCCCGGCCGCGTGACCTGCCGGCCACCGTCACCCAGGTGGCCGACGCGCTGCGTGCCGGGCATCCGGTCATGGCGTTCCCGGAGGGTACGACGTGGTGCGGCGTGACGTCCGGCTGCCGCCCCACGCGCGGCTTCCGCCCGGCCGTGTTCGAGGCCGCGGTGGTCGCCGGCGCGCCGGTGGTGCCGCTCGGCATCGGCTACCGGTACGCCGGTGACCCGAGCGCGCTGCCCGCCTTCCTCGGCGAGGAGACGCTCTGGGCCTCGCTGGGCCGGGTGCTGGCCGCGAGGGACCTGACCGTGTCGGTGACCGTGACCGCCGCGCTGCACCCCGCCGACGGGGCGGACCGGCGGCTGCTCGCCCGCGCCGCCGAGACCGCGATCCACCCGGCCGCGTTCCTCCCGGCCCGGCCCACCCGGCCGCCGGTCTCCCGCTCGGTCCCGGCGACGGGCTCGGTCCCGGCGACGGGCTCGGTCCCGGCGACGGGCTCGGTCCCCGCGACGGGCTCGGTCCCGGCGACGGGCTCGGTCCCCGCGACGCCGGTGCCCGGCGAGCCGGGCGTCGATCTGGTGGCCTGACCAGCGGTCCCTTCACCGAATACCGCCACCAGCAGAGATGGATCTTCCGCCCGCTGGGACGGCAGTAGATCTTGGAAGGAAACGGCCCTTATGGGGGCCATTTTCTTCCAAGATCTCGCGATGCGACGGCGATGCGACGGTGATGCGACGCGTTGGGGACGCGACACAGTCTTGTTCAGTCGCGATGTATCGCGTTATGCTTCTCCCGTCACGCGACGTGCCGTCCGGCACGTCGGCGAGGGGAGGACGCCATGGCGAGTTGGACGGTCGACAGCCCGCGCCGGCTCACGCTCGACGAGCCGGTCACCCGGCTGGAGGTGCGGCTGGTCAGCGGCCGGCTCAACGTGGTCGCCACCGACGGCCCGGCCCGGGTCGACGTCACCCGGATCAGCCGCCGGCCGATCGTGGTCGAGTTGCGCGACGGTCGGCTGACCGTCCGGCACGAGCGGATGCCCCGCTGGCCGGGGGTGCTCTGGTGGCTCGGTCAGCTCCGCCGCCGGTTCCGCGCCGAGGTGTCGGTCGCGGTGCCCGCCCAGGCGCTCGCCGACCTGCACCTGGTCGACGGCGCGCTGGTCGCCTCCGGGCTGCGCCGGGACACCCGGGTCGACGTCACCTCCGGCCAGGTCACCCTGATGGGGCTGCGCGGACGCACCACCGCCAAGGTGGTCTCCGGCCCGGTGGAGGCGCTCGGCATCGGCGGCGACCTCGACCTGGAGACGGTCTCCGGGGAGCTGATCCTGGCCGACAGCGCGCCCGAACGGGTGCGGGCCCACGCGGTCTCCGGCTCGATCACCTGCGACCTGGACAACCCACGGGGCAGCGAGATCCGGCTCAGCGCCATCTCCGGCAGCATCACCGTCCGGGTCCGCGAGGACAGCGACCTCAGCGTGCACCTGCACACCACCTCCGGCCGGATCACCAGCGGATTTCCGCAGATCTGCGGCGGCCAGCACGGGTTCGGCGCGGTCAAGGACAGCCACGGCGTGCTGGGTGGGGGCGCGGGTAAGCTCTGGGCGTCCGCGACGTCCGGCAGCATCGCGCTGCTGGCCCGTCCGGTCGCGGACGCCGACGACGTGGAGGACCTGCCGTGACCGCCGTGTTCACCCACGGGCGGCTCCGGCTCTACCTGCTCAAGCTCCTCGACGACGGGCCGAAGCACGGCTACGAGCTGATCCGCCTGCTGGAGGAGCGGTTCCTCGGCCTGTACGCGCCCAGCGCCGGCACGATCTACCCCCGCCTGCAACGGCTGGAGGTGGAGGAGTTGGTCACGCACACCGCGGTGGGTGGGCGCAAGGTCTACGAGATCACCGAGGCGGGCCGCGCCGAGCTGCGCCAACGCGCCGACGAGCTGGCCACGCTGGAGGCCGACATCAGCGCCTCCGTCGAGGACCTCTCCGCGCTGGCCGGTGAGATCCGCACCGAGGTACGCGGCTCGGTGCGCGACCTGAAGCGGGAGCTGCGCGAGGTGACCCGGCAGACCCGGCAGGGCCGCTGGACGCCGCCACCGGCCACCCGGCCCGGCGACCACGACGGCGCGGCCCGACCGGCGGAGGCGCCGCTGCTCGTCGAGTTCGACGAGCGGCTGGCCGCGTTCACCGTCGAGGTCGGCGCGCTGGTGCGGGCCGGGCGGCTCAGCGACAACCAGCTCCGGACCGCGATCCGGCTGCTCGACGGCGCGCTCGACGGGCTGCGGCGACTGCTCCGCTGAGCTCACAGGTTGTTTCCAGCCACCACCCAGCGCGACCGCAGCCGGAGCACGGATGATGGGGCCATGGCGGCTACCCACACCGAGGCTCGACTGCTCGTCGTCGAGGACGATCCCAACATCCTCGAACTGCTCTCCGCGAGCCTGCGCTTCGCGGGCTTCGACGTGGCGACCGCGACCAGCGGCAGCGCGGCGCTGCACGCCGCCAAGGACCACCGGCCCGATCTGGTCGTGCTCGACGTGATGCTGCCCGACCTCGACGGCTTCGAGGTCATCCGGATGCTCCGCGAGGGCGGGACGCGTACCCCGGTGGTGTTCCTGACCGCGCGGGACGCCACCGACGACAAGATCCGCGGGCTGACGCTGGGCGGCGACGACTACGTCACGAAGCCGTTCAGCCTGGAGGAGCTGACCGCCCGCATCCGGGCCGTGCTGCGGCGCACCGCGACCGGCGAGCAGGCGCCGTCCCGGCTCACGTTCGCCGACCTTGAGCTGGACGAGGAGACCCACGAGGTGCACCGGGCCGGCCAGCGGGTGCAGCTCTCGCCGACCGAGTTCAAACTGCTGCGCTACCTGATGCTCAACGCCAACCGGGTGCTCAGCAAGGCGCAGATCCTCGACCACGTCTGGAACTACGACTTCCGCGGCGACGACAACATCGTCGAGTCGTACATCTCCTACCTGCGCCGCAAGGTCGACAACACCCAGCCCCGGCTGATCCACACGCTGCGTGGGGTGGGGTACGTGCTACGCAAGCCGGCGGCGTGAGCGCCGTCCACGACGCGAAGAGCTGGCTGCGCGGGATCCCGCTCCGGCTCAAGCTGGTCACCTCCGTCCTGGCGCTCGTCGCGGCGGCGCTGCTGGTGATCAGCGTCTCCACCGCCTACTTCCTGCACAGCTACCTGGTCGGGCAGATCGACGCCGAGTTGCGGAACTCGGTGAACCGGGTGCAGTCGCTCCCGCCGAGTGGCAGCATCACGCTGCCGAGCGACTACCTCGTGGTGCTGACCGACCTCGACACCGGCGAGATCGCGAAATACTCCTTCGACGAAGGTCGCTTCGAGGAACGCGACCTGCCCCCGTGGCCGGCGAACGCGGCCGGTTTCCGGGAGCGAGTCGGCGACCCCTCCACGGTGCGGGCCCGGGACAGCTCGGTGCGGTGGCGGGTGCTCTACACCCCGCTCCCGAACGGGCAGATGGCGCTGATCGGCGAGCACCTGACCGACGTCGACCAGGCCGTCCGGCAGCTCATCTGGATAGACCTGCTGGTGGGCGGCGCGGTGCTGATCATCCTGGCGTCGGTGGGCGCGGGCATCGTGCGTACCAGTCTCAAGCCGCTGGTGGAGATCGAGCGGACCGCGGGGGCCATCGCCGGCGGCGACCTGACCCGGCGGGTGCCCGACCCGGAGGAGGGGCGGGCCTGCCCCACCTCCGAGCTGGGCCGGCTCTCCCGGGCGTTGAACGCGATGCTGGCCCAGATCGAGGCCGCGTTCACCGCGCGGGCCGCCTCCGAGGCGGCGGCCCGCAGCGCCGAGACGGGTGCCCGGGACGCCGCCGCCCTGGCGCAGGCGTCCGAGGCGCGGGCCCGCCGGTCCGAGGAACGGATGCGGCAGTTCATCGCGGACGCCTCGCACGAACTGCGGACACCGCTGACCACCATCCGGGGCTTCGCCGAGCTGTACCGGCAGGGCGCGGCGCGGGCCCCGGAGCAGACCGCCGACCTGCTGCGCCGCATCGAGGACGAGGCGTCCCGGATGGGGCTGCTGGTCGAGGACCTGCTGCTGCTGGCGCGGATGGACCGGGAACGGCCGATCGCGTTGGCCCCGGTGGAACTGCCGGTGCTGGCCTCGGAGGCGGTGGAGGCGGCCCGGGTGGTCGACCCGGAACGGCAGGTCGAGCTGGAGCTGGAACCGGGCGCGGGCCCGCTGGTGGTGCTCGGTGACGACGCCCGGCTGCGGCAGGTGATCGGCAACCTGATGACAAACGCGCTCACCCACACCCCGCCGGACGCCGCGGTCACGCTGCGGCTGCGGGCCGAGGCGGGGAACGTCGCGGTGGTGGAGGTGGCGGACACCGGCCCCGGCCTGACCCCGGAGCAGTCCGAGCGGGTCTTCGAGCGGTTCTACCGGGTGGACGCCGCCCGGACCCGGCGGGCCGCCGGGCCGACCAGCACCGGCCTCGGCCTGGCCATCGTCGCCGCGCTGGTGGCGGCGCACCACGGCACCGTCGAGGTGGTCGACACGCCGGGTGGCGGGGCGACGTTCCGGGTGAAACTGCCGCTGCTGCCGGAGACGTCGGAGTCGGGCGAGTGACTTACAGAAAACATTCAGGCGGATTCCAGGCTGGTGACAGTGCCACGGGGAAAGCTGTAGTCATGACCGACCACGAGACCGAGCCGCAGCGGTCGCCGGCACCTGCCGACGCCCAGCCGTCGCACCACACCGCCGAGCTGCCCCGCGTCGAGAGCGGGACATCGGACTCCACTCCGGCCGCCGCGTCGGTTCCGGCCGACTCCCCGGCCGCCGGAACCACCGCCCACGCCGACGCGCCGGCCAACCCGTACGCGCCGTCGTCCGACACGCCGACCAACCCGTACGCGCCGTCGTCCGCCGCGTCGGCGGGTCCGTACGCGCCGGGTGGCGGGTACGCCCAGCCGTCCGGCAGCCCGTACGCCCAGCCCTCCGCGTCGCCGTACCCCGCCTCGGGGCAGCCGCAGAACTGGTACGGGTCGCCGCAGCAGAGCGGGTGGGCGCAGCAGAGCGGCTCCGGCTACCCGTCGTCGCACGCCGGGGGGCCCGTGCCGACGTACCAGGCGCAGCCGTACCCCCCGCACCAGCCGCACCAGGCCGGGCAGCCGGTCCCGCCGTGGGGCCAGCAGCAGCCGGCGCGGCCCAGTCGGGCCGGCAAGTTCGTCGGCGCCGGCGCGTTGGCGCTGGCCCTGATGCTCGGCTCGGGCGTGGCCGGCGGCGCGCTGGCCCTCGCGCTCGACGACGGTGGCGGCGTCACCCGCACCTACTCCGCAGCTCCGGTGATCAACAGCGCCGACCTGCCCAAGATCGCGGCTGCCGTGCAGGACAGCATCGTCACGATCATGACGGACAGCGGTGAGGGCTCCGGGGTGATCCTCAGCGCCGACGGGTTCGTGCTGACCAACAACCACGTGGTCGCCTCCGCCAGCGGCGACACGGTGAAGGTGGTCTTCGCCAACGGCAAGAACGCCTCGGCGAAGATCGTCGGTACGGATCCGAAGACCGACCTCGCGGTGGTCAAGGCCAGCGGCGTGAGCGACCTGAAGGCGGCGAAGTTCGGCGACAGCGACGGCATGCAGGTCGGTGACCAGGTGCTCGCGCTGGGCAGCCCGCTCGGCCTGCAGGGCTCGGTGACCGCCGGCATCCTCAGCGCCCGCGACCGCACCATCTCCGCCGGTGAGGGCGGCCAGCAGCAGACCCCGCAGCAGGGGGCCAGCTCGATCTCCGGCCTGTTGCAGACCGACGCCCCGATCAACCCGGGCAACTCCGGCGGCGCGCTGGTCAACACCCGGGGCGAGGTGATCGGCATCAACACCGCGATCGCCACCGCCGGGCAGGGCAGCAACGGCAACATCGGTGTCGGCTTCGCCATCCCGAGCAACAAGGCCAAGGACGTGGCCGAGAAGCTCCAGCGCGGCGAGAAGATCAGCCACCCGTCGCTCGGGGTCAGCGTGAACGCCGCGGAGGACGGCGGCGCGATGGTCGCCGCGGTCACCCCGGGCAGCGCCGCCGAGAAGGCCGGGATCCAGCGGGGCGACGTGATCACCAAGTTCGGCGACAAGGTGATCAACGATTCCAACGACCTGGTCGGTGCCGTGCAGGCCGGCAAGGTCGGCGACCGGGTCGAACTTCAGTTCAAGCGAAACGGATCCGACGAGACGGCAACCGTGACGCTCGCCGAAACGTCATAGTCCGCAGGACCTACCTCCCTCCCGGGGCGGTGGGCGACGGAGCCAAGGGGGTTGGCTTCGTCGCCCACCGCCCCTCTTCGTGTCTCACCCGGTCCGGGTGAGCAGGTCACCGGCCGGGTGACCGGTCCGGGCGCGGTCGCCGTTTACCGCGTGCCGCGTCGGGAACCCGCCGCCGATCGGGTACGCCGGGGACCAGCGGGGGAGGGACTCGTGGCCGTCGACCAGCCACCGCCTGACCGGGTGCGGGCCGGGCCGCTCCGGATCGCGATGGTGGTCCCGCCGTGGCTGTCGGTGCCGCCACCCGGCTACGGCGGGTTGGAGACGTTGGTGGCCGGGCTGGTCGACGCGCTCATCGACCGCGGGCACGCGGTGACGCTGTTCGGCGCCGGCACCGAGCACGGCACCGCCGCCGAGTTCGTCTCCACCTGTGCCGAACTCCAGTTCGACCGGTTGGGTGAGTCGCTGCCCGAGCTGGCCCATCTGGCGCACGTGGACCACCTGGTCGACCCGGCCGACTTCGACCTGGTGCACGACCACAGCACCATCGGCCCGATGGTGGCCGGCCGCCGCCGGGTGCCGACCGTGGCGACCGTGCACGGCAACCCGGTCGGCGAGTACGGCACCGTGCTCAGCAACACCGACCGGGGGGTCGGCCTGATCGCGATCTCGCACGCCCAGCGCCGGGCGAACCCGGGCCTGCCGTGGGTCGGCACGGTGCACAACGCGATGCCGCTGCGGGACTTCCCGCACAAGCGCGCTCCGGGGGCCGGACCGGTGCTCTGGCTCGCCCGGTTCAGCCCGGACAAGGGCCCCGACGTGGCGATCCGGGCCTGCCGGGCGGCCGGGCTGCCGCTCACCCTGGCCGGCAAGTGCAACGAGCCGACCGAGCGCCGCTACCTGGAGCAGGTGGTGGAGCCGTTGCTGGGCGAGGACGTCACGCTGGTGGTGAACGCCGAGCGCGAGGCGGTGCTGCGGCTGCTGCTCGACGCGCGGTGCCTGATCATGCCGATCCAGTGGGCGGAGCCGTTCGGCATGGTGATGGTGGAGGCCATGGCGACCGGTACGCCGGTGGTGGCGCTGCGCCGGGGTGCGGTGCCGGAACTGGTCCGGTCCGGCGTCACCGGGCTGGTGTGCGACCACGCCGACGAGTTGCCGGCGGCGCTGCGCGCGGTCGCCGACCTGGACCCGGCCGACTGCGTCGCGCACGTCGCCGAGAGCTTCTCGGTGGAGCGGATGGCCGCCGGCTACGAGGCGGTGTACCGGGGCTTCCTGGCCGGGCGGGCGACGGCGGACGGTCCGCGGGCCGTCGCGCGGCTCGTCGTCCGTTGACCGGTCAGGTGCGCCCGACCACCAGCGCCGCCGCCGCGGCGTCGAGTTGCCGCGCGTACCCGGGGGTGATGCTGCCCTCGCGTCGGCGCTCGGCGATCTTGCCGCGGAGCCGTTCCACCGCGGCGGTCACCTCGTCCTCGCCGCTCGCGGCCACCGCGTTGCGCAGCAGGTTGCGCAGGTCCACGCCGACGTCGCTGCGGATCTGACCGTCGGTCAGCCCGGCCTCGATCAGCCCGTCCACCCGCTCGGCCGCGTCCGCCGGCTCGTCGGTCGGCGCGGCCGGGACGGTGGTGGCCGGCGCGCGGGTCGGCTCGGGCGGCGGTGTGGTGGTCGGGTCCCCGTCACCGATCGGCGCGCCGGTGGGTGTCTCCACCGGCCCGGCGGTCGGCAGCACCCGGGGCTGGACCGACCGGTCCGGTGTCAGCGCCGGCACCAGCAACGCGGCGGCGGCGACCAGCACCACGCCGGCGCCCGCCAGCGCGAGGACGCGACGTCGGCCCGGCCCACCGACCGGCGCCGGGTCGCCCACCGGACCGGGCTGAGCCGCCGGACCGGGCTGGGCCACCGGACCGGGCCGGGCCGCCGGGGCGGGCGGGACCGGCTGGGTCGGCGGGGCCGCCGCCCGGCTCAGCGCGGGCAGCGTCATGGTCGGCGCCAGCATGGTGGCGGCCTGCGGATCGGCGGGGAGCAACTGGTCGCGG
The DNA here is from genome assembly GCF_003027925.1 of Micromonospora sp. RP3T. Classification (GTDB taxonomy): domain Bacteria; phylum Actinomycetota; class Actinomycetes; order Mycobacteriales; family Micromonosporaceae; genus Micromonospora. The sequence continues at coordinate 5,471 of NZ_PYPS01000036.1, read as the reverse complement.
AGCACGGCCGCGACCCGGTGCGCGGTGGGCCGGTCCCGCGGATCGCGGGCCAGGCAACGCAGGCAGATCTCCGCGACCGGTCGGGGCAGCCCCGGTACGTCGTCCAGCGTGGGTGGCGCGTTCTCCGCCAGCGCGGCGCTGAGCTGCTCCCAGGTGTCCGCCGGGTACGGCGGCTGGCCGGTCAGCGTCTCGAAGAGCAGCACGCCCAGCGAGTAGACGTCGGTGGCGGGCTGGGCCGGCGCCCCGTCCAGCCGTTCCGGCGCCACGTACGCCGGGGTGCCGAACGTGCCGCCGTCCTCGTCCTCGTCCGGCGCCCCGACCCGGGTGGCGATGCCGAAGTCGAGCACCTTCGCCCCGACGCCGGTCATCATCACGTTGGCGGGGGTGACGTCGCGGTGCACGATGCCGAGCCGGTGTGCCGCGGCCAGCGCCTCGGCCACCTGCGCGCCCGTCTCCACCGCCGCCGCCCAGGGCAGCGGCCCCTCGGTCAGCCGGTGCTCCAACTCCTCGCCGCTGAGCAGTTCCATCACCACGAACGAGGTGATCGAGCCGTCCGGCGCGACCGTCTCGCCGTAGTCGTGCACGGCGGTGACGTGCGGGTGGTCGAGCTGCGCGGCCGAGCGGGCCTCCTCGCGCACCATGTCGCGGAACCGGGCGTCGGCGGCGAGCGAGGGGGCGAGCACCTTCACCGCCACCACCCGGTCGAGCACCTCGTCGCGGGCCCGCCAGATCACCGACATGCCGCCGGCGCCGATCCGGTCGATGAGCCGGTACCGCCGGGCCAGCAGACGGCCGGCTTGGAGTGTCGCCTTCACCTCGCACCTGCCTGGGCTCGGGAGCGCTACCAGGTTGCGGGAATGTGTCCGGCCTGTCAACGGGCGTCCGGAAGCCCGTCACGATCCGCGCGTCGGCCGTGGCGCACCGTGCCCGGCCGGGCGCCCGGCCGGGCACGGCGGGCCGGACCGCGCGGCCCGTGCCAGGATGAACGGCATGGCAGGCGGTCCGGTGGCGTTCGTGCTCGGCGGCGGGGGCGTGCTGGGGGCGGTCGAGGTCGGCATGCTGCGCGCCCTGTTCCGCGCCCGGATCCGGCCCGACCTGGTGCTCGGCACCTCGATCGGCGCGGTAAACGGCGCCCTGGTCGCCGCCGATCCGACCGAGGCGGTCACCGACCGGCTGGTCCGGCTCTGGGCCTCCCCGGAGGCGAGCGAGGTGTACGGCGACTCGGTCGCCCGGCAGCTACGCCGCTTCGCCGCGCGGACCCACCTGCACTCGCCCCGCCCGCTGCGGCGTCTGCTGGAGAGCGAACTGGGTGAGGCGACCACGTTCGCCGACCTGGCCGTGCCGTTCCGGTGCTGCGCGGCGAACATCGAGCGCGCCGCCGAGTACTGGTTCTCCGACGGGCCGGTGGTGCCGGCGGTGCTCGCGTCCGCCTCGGTGCCCGGGCTGCTGCCACCCGCCCAGATCGCCGGCCAGCACTACATCGACGGCGGCGTGGTCAACTCGATCCCGGTCGGCGAGGCGGTGGCGGCCGGCGCGACGCGGATCTTCGTGCTCCAGGTGGGCCGGATCGAGCGCGAGCTGAGCCCGCCGCGTCGGCCGTGGGAGGTCGCCCAGGTCGCGTTCGAGGTCGCCCGCCGGCACCGGTTCGCCCGGGAGATGGCGGCGCTGCCCGACGGCGTCGAGGTGCACGTGCTGCCGACCGGCGGGCTGGATCCGCGCGACGACAGCCCGTGGGCGTACCGGGACATGGCGGCCGTGGGGCGGCGGATCAGCCGGGCGTACACCGCCTCCCGCCGTTACCTGGACACCGCGCTGGAGCGTTGATGCCGCTGCCACCCCGCTGGCTGCGCCGGCTGCTGCTCGCGCCCGGCGTCGTGCTGCTCGCCGTCGCCGTGGTCATCACGCTGCCCGGTTGGGCGCTGCTGGCGTTGGCCGCGTCGCCGCTGGTGCCGGGGCGGCTGCGCCCGCTGCGGCTGCTCTGGATCGGCACCGTCTACCTGGTCTGGGACGCCGCTGCGCTGCTCACGCTCTTCGTGCTCTGGCTGGCCTCCGGGTTCGGCAGGTACAAACGCTCGCCGGCGTTCCAGCGGGCCCACTACATGGTCGCCGGCCGTTTCCTGCGGGTGCTGTTCTGGCAGGCCCGGTGGACGCTGCGGCTGAGCATCGACGTGGTCGGCACCGACCCGGACACCGCGCTGCCCGGCCGCCCCGAGCTGGTGCTCTGCCGGCACGCCGGGCCGGGTGACTCGTTCATCCTGATCCACGCGCTGGTGAACTGGTTCCACCGGGAGCCCCGGATCGTGCTCAAGGAGAGCCTCCAGTGGGACCCGGCGATCGACGTGCTGCTCAACCGGTTGCCCAACCGGTTCATCGCGCCCGGGGCGGACGGCCGGGACGCGGCGGTACGGCAGATCAGTCACCTGGCCACCGGCCTCGACGACGACGACGCCTTCGTGATCTTCCCGGAGGGCGGCAACTTCACCCCGTCGCGCCGGCTGCGGGCGATCGCCCGGCTGCGGTCGCTCGGGCTGGAGCGGATGGCGCTGCGGGCCGAGCGGATGCAGCACGTGCTCGCCCCGCAGCCCGGTGGACTGCTGGCCGCGCTGGACGCCGCGCCGGACGCCGGGGTGATCTTCGTGGCGCACACCGGCCTGGACCAGTTGCTCACGGTCGCGGACGTGTGGCGTGAGCTGCCGATGGACAAGCGGATCGTGATGCGGTTCTGGTCCGTGCCGCCGGAGGAGATCCCCGCCGGCGAGCAGGAGCGCATCGACTGGCTGTTCGACTGGTGGGCCCGGATCGACAAGTGGATCGCCGCCACCCGGGACGGCACGACCGACGCCTGAGCGGCTTTCGCGCCCGGATACGGCAGCGCGGCCCGGACTCCGCGTAGGGTGCGCTGGTGGACCAGATCTGCGTGGTGACGACGGTGGTGGACGCCCGCCGGGTGGCGGACGTGTTGGCGGCTGCGGCCGTCGCCGGCCGTCTGGCGGCGTGTGCCCAGGTCGGCGGCCCGGTGGACAGCACCTACTGGTGGCAGTCGGCGATCCAGACCACCGCCGAGTGGTCGGTGCGTTTCAAGACCACGCCGGACCGGGTGGACGCGCTCGTCGACCAGATCCGGGCCAGCCACCCGTACGAGGTGCCGGAGATCCTGGTCGCCCGGGAGGACAGCGGCAACCCGGACTACACCGCCTGGGTACGCGAACACACCCGGCCCTAGGTACCCCTACTCTGTCCGCCCGCCCCGCCACCGGCGAGGCTGACCGGGTGGAGAACACCGGCTACCCCTGCCCCGGGTGCGGCGCACCGGCCGACCTCGTCGCCGGCTGCCGCGCCTGCGGTCGCCCGCCCTACCCGCCCGCCGCCGAGGTGGTCCGGCTGGACCGGGAGATCGCCGCGCTGACTCCGCGGGTGGACGCGGCCCGGGTCGCGTACCAGGAGCTGGCCGGCCGGCTGTCCACGGTCCGGCAGCGACGGGCGGCGCTGGCGGCGCGGATCCGTCTGGAGATCCCCGCGCCCCGGCCGGTCACCGCCGGGGCACCGCAGCCGATTCAGCCGATGCGGCCGGTGCCGGCCGTCGCCGGACCGGCCCGCGCCGGTGGTGGCGCGGAGACGTCCGGCCGGGCGGTGCAGGGACTGCTCTTCGTGCTCGGTGGGCTGCTGCTCGGCACCGCCGCGATCGTCTTCACCGCGGTCGCCTGGGCCGCGTTCGGGGTGGCCGGCCGGGCGCTGATCCTGCTCGCCGTCACCGTGCTGGCGCTCGCCGCGCCGCTGCTGGCCCGAGCGCGCGGGCTGCGCGGCACCGCCGAGACGATCGCCGCGGTGGGGCTGCTGCTGGTGCTCCTGGACGGGTACGCCGCCTGGTCGGTGGACCTGTTCGGGGTGGCCGCCTGGCCGGGCAGCCGGTACGCCGCGCTGGTCGCGGCCGGCAGCGCTGCCGTGGCGGCCGGCTACGGGCGACTCAGCCGCTTGACCGCGCCGTGGTTCGCGGCGTGGCTGGCGGCCCAGCCGGTGCTGCCGCTGGCGGTGGCGGCGGCCCGGCCGGCGGCGGCCGGTTGGGCGTTGGCCCTGACCGTGCTGGCGCTCGGTGACCTGGCGGTGGTGGTCGCCCTGCGCCGCCGGACCGCCCGTGCCGGCGGCGCGCGCCTGGGGGGCGGCGCCGGCACGGGCCCGGCGGGCGGGGCGGTGTGGGCCGGGCAGGTGCTGGGCTGGCTCGGGCACGGCGCGGCGCTGGCCCTGGCCGCCGGCTTCGCGCTGGTGCCGCTGGCGGTCGGCCGCGCGGCCGGCACCCCGCTGCTGGCCGGTGGTCCGCTGCTGGTGGTGGCGCTCGCCCTGGTCGCGGGCGCGAACGCGGCCGGTGGCCGGACGTGGCGCACGGTGGCCACCGGGCTGCTGGTGCCCGTGCTGGCCGCCGCGCTGGTGCGTCCGGTCGCCGCCGAGCGTCCCGGGCTGCTGCTGCTCGCGGCCGGGCTCACGGTAGCGGTGCTGGCCGGCGCGGTCCGGGCGCTTCCGGCGCGGCTACGGACCGGGCCGCGGATCGGTGCGCTCGCGGTGGCCGCCGGGCTGGGACAGGCCACCGTCGTGCTGACCGGGGTGACGGCCGCGGCGGTCGCGGTCGCCGCGCTCCGGGACCGGCCGGGCGGGCCCGTTCCCTCCTGGGGCTGGCAGTTGCCGCCCGCGTTGCTGCTCGTCGCCGGCGCGGTGGCGCTGCTGACGCCCCGGGCCGCCCGGCCGCTGGTCGGGGTGGTGACCGCCGGGTTGACCGTCCTCGCCGCGCCGGCCGTGGTGGGCACGCCGTGGCCGGCGGTGCTGGTCGCCGACCTCACGGTGGCCGCCGCGCTGCTGCTGGGCGCCGTGGCCCGGCCGCGCCGGGGTCGGGTCGTCGTCGGAGTCGCCGCGTCGGCCGGCGCGCTGCTGGTCGGGCACGCGCTACTGGTCGGCTGCGCCGCGCCGGCCGGCGCCGTCGCGGTGCTCGCGGTGACGGCGGTGCTCGGCGTTGCGGTGGCGGCGCTCGGCCGGCGCGGTGCGGGCGCCCAGCCGGTCGTCGCCGGGTTGGCGCTGGCCGTGGCGCTGCTCGCCGTACCGGCGGCGGTGGCCGTCGCGCTGCTCGGCCTGGACGCGCCGACCTGGTGGCAACTGCGGGGCGGGGCGGTCGCCGTCGTGGTGCCGGTGGTCGCCGTGCCGGCGGTCCGCCGCCGGTGGCCCGACCTGACCGGGTACGCCTCGACGGCGCTCGCGGTGGCGCTCGCCGCGCTCGGCCTCGGGCCGCTGGTCGTGCCGGGCCGGGAACCGGTGGCGCTCTACGCCGCGGCGGGAGTGCTGCTGGCGCTGGCCGCCGGTGGCCTTCCAGTATCCGACGGTCGCCGAGCTGGCGCAGGCGGTCGGCTCCATCGCCCGAGTCGACGCCGAGCAGGGCCGCGTGGTCGGGCCGGTGCCGCCGACCCCGATCACCGACTGGTTCCTCGGCC
>NZ_PYPS01000035.1 GCF_003027925.1 Micromonospora sp. RP3T | reverse complement strand
CCGACTCAAAGACCGCGACCTCGGCCGCGTCCCCGCGGCCACCAAGACCAACGACTAAAGATCAACCAAACCGAGGTGGTCCAGTTTCAGCCGGACCACGGTGGTCCCGTTTGAGGCGGCGTTGACACCCTGCTCCCCGCGCACGCGGGGGTGATCCCACCTCGGTGATGGCCGGGCCCAGCACGGGGTCCTGCTCCCCGCGCACGCGGGGGTGATCCCGGTGACAAGGGTCCGATTGCCTTTCACGCTTTCTGCTCCCCGCGCACGCGGGGGTGATCCCTGCCCGGTGCCCAGCTCCAGGTGGGAGTCGACCTGCTCCCCGCGCACGCGGGGGTGATCCGGCTTCGAGCGGTGGAAGGCGAGGCGGGGACTGCTGCTCCCCGCGCACGCGGGGGTGATCCCTGCTCGGGCCGGGCGGCGTCGAGGAGCTGGTGCTGCTCCCCGCGCACGCGGGGGTGATCCCGAGCCGGTCCCGGACGTGACCGCCGACATGGCCTGCTCCCCGCGCACGCGGGGGTGATCCGAACTGGCCGATGTCGAGGGCGCTCGCGTAGGTCTGCTCCCCGCGCACGCGGGGGTGATCCGTGGCCCTGCCACCTTGACTAGCCCTGAGCGAGCTGCTCCCCGCGCACGCGGGGGTGATCCCGCCATCAACACCTGGTCGGGGACCGGGGACGCCTGCTCCCCGCGCACGCGGGGGTGATCCCGGGGTCGGCGTGCCGACGTCGACGACGGCGACCTGCTCCCCGCGCACGCGGGGGTGATCCGGAGTTCGTGCAGCCTGTCGGAGCCGTGGACTACTGCTCCCCGCGCACGCGGGGGTGATCCGGCGCTGTTGCGCTGCTCCTGCGACAGCCCGCCCTGCTCCCCGCGCACGCGGGGGTGATCCCCGCGTCGCGCACGAACGGCAGTTCGGCCGGCGTCTGCTCCCCGCGCACGCGGGGGTGATCCCAGCGCCGGCGCCTCGACCATCCAAACGATGACCTGCTCCCCGCGCACGCGGGGGTGATCCCGCCACCGGCGTACCCAACCGGGTCCGCAACACCTGCTCCCCGCGCACGCGGGGGTGATCCCACCGGCAGCAACGACACGCCGGGACACCTGGCCTGCTCCCCGCGCACGCGGGGGTGATCCGCTGGTCGAGGACGCCGCGAACGGCCCCGCCGTCTGCTCCCCCGCGCACGCGGGGGTGATCCCGGCAGGAGCACGGCGGCACCTCCGGGGAGATCCTGCTCCCCGCGCACGCGGGGGTGATCCCGACCCGCAGCGGCAGGCCGCCCGCGCGAGCAACTGCTCCCCGCGCACGCGGGGGTGATCCGAAGCTGGCGTGGGTGTGGAACAGGTGGGAGGCCTGCTCCCCGCGCACGCGGGGGTGATCCGGACTCCACCGCCGCGCTCGCGGCCACTGCGAGCTGCTCCCCGCGCACGCGGGGGTGATCCCTTGAAGTCGTTGCGGCGGGGCCGGTGGCCGGCCTGCTCCCCGCGCACGCGGGGGTGATCCCCGGTTACGGATGCGGTCCATCACGGACCGGCCCTGCTCCCCGCGCACGCGGGGGTGATCCCTGGTCAACCTCGACGGCCGCGCCACCAGCGTCCTGCTCCCCGCGCACGCGGGGGTGATCCCCAGTTGACGATCCGGGCCGGCGTCTGCACCGCCTGCTCCCCGCGCACGCGGGGGTGATCCCTACAACGGCTTGACCGCCGTGACCTTCCGAGGCTGCTCCCCGCGCACGCGGGGGTGATCCGTCGCCGGTACGCAGCGCGTTGACCGCGCTTTTCTGCTCCCCGCGCACGCGGGGGTGATCCCTGGCTTCCCGACTTCACCCGCGCGGGCGCGGTCTGCTCCCCGCGCACGCGGGGGTGATCCCCGGCACACCGCGCCGGCCGGCGTCCACACGCCCTGCTCCCCGCGCACGCGGGGGTGATCCCCACCGCCGGCCCCGAGACGGCCCGGGCAGTGGCTGCTCCCCGCGCACGCGGGGGTGATCCCGCGATCGTGCCGGACGAGTCGATGACGTTCACCTGCTCCCCGCGCACGCGGGGGTGATCCACCCGTCCGCCGTCAGGTCCAGCTCAACGCCCACTGCTCCCGCGCACGCGGGGGTGATCCCCCGAACGGGCACACGCCGGCCGAGATTCTGGGCTGCTCCCCGCGCACGCGGGGGTGATCCGAGGACATCCAGACCTGGTTGGACTCCGAGCAGCTGCTCCCCGCGCACGCGGGGGTGATCCCCGATGCGGGTAGCACAGGTGACACAACAGACACTGCTCCCCGCGCACGCGGGGGTGATCCCCGCTTGTAGAACAGGCCGGTGAACTGGGCTTTCTGTTCCCCGCGCACGCGGGGGTGATCCGGTCGGCACGCCGGCCGGCGCGGTGGGGGTGTCCTGCTCCCCGCGCACGCGGGGGTGATCCGTCGATCAGGGAGTTCACGTCGGTGCCCAGCTCCTGCTCCCCGCGCACGCGGGGGTGATCCTCGCGGTCGCCCGCGCATGGTCGGCGTTCGCGACTGCTCCCCGCGCATGCGGGGGTGATCCGCCGCGCACGTTCCCGAACAGCCCTGACCGCACCTGCTCCCCGCGCACGCGGGGGTGAGCCGGAGGAGGTCGAGGTCCTCGCCCGCAAGATTCGCTGTTCCCCGCGCACGCGGGGGTGATCCAGTGCGGGCGGTGGTGGTTGCTGATGAAGGTCAGCTGCTCCCCGCGCACGCGGGGTGATCCGCCGACGCCGGTCGAGCCCGCGAAGCCCGAGCCCTGCTCCCCGCGCACGCGGAGGTGATCCCGACCGGCACCGGTGTGGGCCGTGCTCAGAGGTCTTCTCCCCGCGCACGCGGGGGTGATCCCGGGCTGCGCGGCGTCCCTAGCCGCTTCACCTCCTGCTCCCCGCGCACGCGGGGGTGATCCCTGCCCCGGGGTGCCGTAGCCGATCTTCGCTGCCTGCTCCCCGCGCACGCGGGGGTGGTCCCAGGTCGTTAACCTTGTCCTGGTCCGCGCTGGTCTGCTCCCCGCGCATGCGGGGGTGATCCCCACCCCGTCTTGATGGACTGGCCGGTCGCCGACTGCTCCCCGCGCATGCGGGGGTGATCCGTAGCCATCGGGTCGGGGGCGGTCCAGGCGCCCTACTCCCCGCGCATGCGGGGGTGATCCCTACTACCAGGAGATCGGCAAGCGCATCGTCGACTGCTCCCCGCGCATGCGGGGGTGATCCCGCCGGGCCGTGGCTCGCCGACGCGGGGCCCCGCGCATGCGGGGATGATCCCTGCGTACGCAGCTCGGCGGGGTCACCAAAGAGCTGCTCCCCGCGCATGCGGGGGCGATCCCTCGTCGCCCGGGCCGATCCGCTCGACGTCCCGCTATTCCCCGCGCATGCGGGGGTGATCCGGCGCTGCCCGGGTACGCGGCGGCGCTGGACACCTGCTCCCCGCGCACGCGGGGGTGATCCCAGCGGTGTGCCGATCACCGCCGTGCAGGCCGACTGCTCCCCGCGCATGCGGGGGTGATCCCTCCGTATTCGCTATTGCGGCAGCCTTTTGCCTCTGCTCCCCGCGCATGCGGGGATGATCCCGAGCTGGCGTAGGTGCCGGTGGCGATGGACTGCTGCTCCCCACGCATGCGGGGGTGATCCGATGTGCAGGCGGTACGGCAGGGCGGCCATCAGCCTGCTCCCCGCGCATGCGGGGGTGATCCCCGGACTTGAGCCCGCCAGTAACGACCTTCCATCTGCTCCCCGCGCATGGGGGGGGTTCCCGGCCGCAGTGCCGTGTTCGCCGCACCGCGGACTGTCGGCACGGGACCTGCTCCCCGCGCATGCGGGGGTGATCCCGGTGGCGACTACTCCAACACCAGGCCCGACGACTACTCCCGGCGCATGGGGGGTGATCCCAGATCGGTGGCAATCGCAGCGGCGCTACGCTACGCGGCGTGGATATACAGGTGGATGCCCGTATCGCGGGTGTGATCTTGGTCGATCCGGTAGGTCGCTTGTTGTTGCAACTGCGTGACGGCAACACTCGGGTGGACCCGCACCGTTGGTGCCTGCCCGGTGGCAACGTCGATCCGGGTGAGGATCCGCTGACCGCTGCTCACCGAGAGCTGCTGGAGGAGACCGGTCTCAAGGTCGAAGAGCTTCGTCTGTTCTGGCAGGGCATTGCCCCTTCGGCGAAGTTCCCCGGCGCGGTCGGCGAGTTTTCGATCTTCTACGCGCCGACCGACGCCACGGAGGGGGATGTGGTGTGCGGGGAGGGTGCCGCAATGCGTTTCGTTGACGGCGTTGAGGTGCGCTCGCTCGAATTCGGGCGGGCGTATGGGGAGATCGTGCCGCGTTTTCTTGATGCCCCGCAGTACCGGGAGTTGGTCAGCGCCTCTTGATCCACGTCAGCCGGTTGACGTCGAACATCTCGGCCAGGATGGCTTCCATGTCGTAGTCGTACTTCCAGTTCGGGTAGTGGTTGGCGAACTTCGCCGTGCTACCGACCCACCAGATGTGGTCGCCGACGCGATTGTCCTCGTGGTACTCCGTGATCATCTCGTGGCCGGTGATCTTCTCGGCGAGTGTCGTCGCCTCCATCAGGCTGATGTGCGAGTGCCGTCCGCCGCCCATGTTGTAGACCTCTCCTTGCCGCGGGGCGCGAAAAAACGCCTCGAACGCGGTAACGAGGTCGTGGGAGTGAATCGCGTCGCGGACCTGCTTGCCCTTGTAGCCGAAGACCCGATAGGTGCGTTGCTCCATGGCGCAGCGCATGAGGTAGGCCAGGAACCCGTGCAGCTCGGCGGCTGCGTGCGCGGGGCCGGTCAGGGTGCCGCATCGGAACGTGGCGGTGTTCAAGCCGAAGTACCGGCCGTACTCCTGTACCGCGATGTCCGCCGCGACCTTGCCGACGCCGAAGATCGAGTGCAGGCACGAGTCGATGGGCATCGCCTCGGTGATCCCCTCGGCGTATTCGTGGCCGGGTTCGACTTCCCAGCGGGTGTCCAGCTCGATGAGTGGGAGCTGGTTGGGGCGGTCGCCGTAGACCTTGTTGGTGGAGGTGAAGATGAACGCCGCGTCGGGGCAGTGGGTACGGGTGTGTTCGAGCATGTTGACGGTGCCGACGGCGTTGACGTCGAAGTCGGTCAGTGGTTCGCGTACCGACCAGTCGTGGCTCGGTTGCCCGGCCGCGTGCACGACGACGGCGACGTCTTTGCCGTAGCGGGCGAACACCTTGCCGAGGGTGTCGCGGTCGCGGATGTCGTGTTCCAGGTGGGTGTACCGGTCTCCGAGTTCGTTGATCAGTTTGATGGCGTTGGGCAGGGTGGTGCCGTCCTTGCCGAAGAAGTACCGGCGCATGTCGTTGTCGATGCCCACGACGTCCAGGCCGAGGGTGGCGAAGTGCCGGGCGGTTTCTGAGCCGATGAGTCCGGCAGAGCCGGTCACGATGGCGACGCTCATGCGGTGATGCTCCGTTCTTGGAGAGTGGTCCATGCCCGGACCTGTTGCCGGGCGTGGTCGAGGTCTGCCGGGGTGTTGATGTTGTGCCCGGCGGGGAGTCCAATCGGGGCGACGAGCGCGCCGCGCGGGATGCTCCAGCTGATGTAGTCGGCGATGCTGGTTGAGTGGGATGCGAAGGCTGGCGCGTCGGCGAGCATGTGTCGCGTCCAGTGCCACGCGCCGAGCGGAACCAGACCGGACGGTTGCGCTGTCCAGCTCACGGCGGTCACCAGTCCGCTGTCATCGACCAGGACCGCCGGCCCGTTCGGATTGGCGCTGTGCGGCGCGACGCCCATGCACAGCTCGGCGTGAGTGCCGAGTTGATCAGCGAGAAGGAGGAAGTTCCGTAGCGCACCTGGGTGGGTGATCGTGTCTGCCTCGATCACGGTGAACCGGTCGCCGTAGCGGGCGCAGTCCACGACGTCGGGCAGGTAGCCGGTCGGTGGGCCGATGCTGACTTCTACGGGCTGGATGTGCCGGGCCGCGAGCGCGGCGGCGTCAGCGTCGGGTTCGCGCAGGTGCAGGTACAGCTGGGAGGGTCGGACGCCTTGAAGCTCCTGCAGGATCCAGCCGAGGATCGGGCGATCTCCGACCATCTCGATGGTCTTGTGTTTGCCTCGTGCCACGTGCTGTAGCCGTGTGCCGAGGCCGCGAGCGAGGATGACGACCGGATGGTCGACCGACATCACCGGAAGCGCCATCAGGGCTGCCGCGTCTCGGTCAGGAACACCGAGCCGCCCGGCGTCAGGCCCGCCTCGGCGATAACGCTCATGGCGTAGTCGTAGTCGGACACTTTTCGGTTCTTGCCGTAGATCAGATACTTGTCGCGGAAGTCGGCCGGGGTGGCGTTGAAGACGATGACGTTGGCCCCGGCGTCGAATCCGCGACGCTGGCCGCCTTCGACTCTGGCGCGCATCGCGCTGACCGAGGGAATCGTCCAGGCGGGCTGCGCGAGCCGCATCGCGGCGAGCACATTCAGCGTCAGGTCGACGTCACCGGCAGGAGCACCGGCCAAGGGTGTGTCCGGTGCGGGCACGAATGGTGCTGCCGACATCATGTGCACGCCCAGGTCGCGGCACAGCAGGATGTCATGCGCGATGCTGTCCAGGCTTTGACCGGGCAACCCGATGATCATCCCTGAGCCGACCCGGTACCCCAGGTCCAGCAGGTCCGTCATGCACGCGAGCCGATGGGCGAGCGCCTCGTGGCGCAGCCGTAGGTACAGATCGGCGTCTGATGTCTCGTGCTTGATGATGTAGCTCGTCGCGCCCTGCTCGCGCAGGCTGGCGTACTCGCCGCGGGTCTTGTTGCCCAGGTTGAGCAGTAGCTCCACCCGGCCGTCGTACAAGTCGCAGATGGTGGGCAGCGCCGCGCCGACGGACGTGGTCGTCTGCGGGACCTCCCCGCCCTGCAGGCAGATCACATCGACGCCGAGGGCGCGCACGCCGAGGGCCGTCTCGATCATCTCGGCCGGCGTCTGGTGGAAGACGTCGTTGGTGCGGGTGTTGGAGCGTCGCATCGGGCAGAAGTCGCAGTCGACCCGGCACAGATTCGTCACCTCGATGACCGCGCGTACGACGACTCGGTCGCCATGCACCTCGGTGCGGGCTGCACGGGCCTGGGCGAACAGTTCTTCTCGTTCGGAGCCTTGCAGCGTGAGCAGGGTTCGGATGTCGTTCTGGTCGAGCACGGGAACTCCTCTTCATCGGGCGCACTGGGCTGCGGTGCGAGAGTGCGGAGGGTCGAGCCGGCCTGGAGGCCGACGTGCAGTAGCTCGTCTGGGGCCTCGTCGTTGAGGGCGCCGAAGTTCGTGCGATGGCTTGCGGGTGGGCCGGCGGCAGGGGTCGGGGTGCCCGCTGCCGCCGACCCGGTGACCGGGCGTCCGTGGCTGCCCCTGTCACGGGGCCCGGTCAGGTAACCGCCTGAAGGCGGCTACCGTCGGGGTGACGCGGTTCGGGTCTGCGCCACCCCTGGTCACGGGGGTGCGCTCTCAGGCTTGAACGGAGGGCGTGGCCGGCGTGGCCGGATGCTGTGGTGTAGCCGGTTTACGGGCGTGCACGGTGCGGCGCTCGTAGGAGCTCAGGAGCACGGTCGGGTCGGCCATGAGGTTGACGAATCGGTCGAGGTCGTTGTGGCTGAGTTCGGGTTGGACCAGGCGAGGTCGCAGGTGTTCGGCGGTGTCGGCGAGAATCTGGCAACCGGGGCCGCCTCCGGTCCAGGTTTCGACGCTGCGGTGGGCGCAGACCGGGTTGAGGCCGGCGGCGACGAGCGGCCTGGTGACATCGAGTGGCCAGGTGGGTCGCCCGGTACCGGTGAGGAAGCCGTAGATCATCGTCATGAGGTGTTGGATCAGGTCGGCGTCCTGGCTGCATGGATCCGACGTCCATGTGGCGTAGTCGGGGCGCGGCTGGAAGACCTGAGCGGGCGTGAAGGGGACGTCGGCGAGGATCAGCCAGCCGCCGGGCCGTAGCCAGTCGATGATCTGTCGGATCACGGCGTTCGGGTCGGGCAGGGCACCGTGCATCCAGCGGGCGACGGCGACGTCGAAGCTGCCGGGTTCGCCGGGCAGCTCGTCGGCGTCGAGGGCGCGTTGATAGACGTCGATGATGCCGGTCGGTGCGAGGTAGCTGGTGTCGCGGTCGACGGCGGTGACGTTGCCGCTCGGGCCGACGAGGCGGGCCAGGCGGGTGGTCAGCTGGCCGGTGCCGGCGCCGATGTCCAGCACGCGCTGGCCCGCCTGGATGGGGATGCGGTCAAGGGCGTGGTGGATGGGCGGGTCGAGGAGTTCGAGCAGCCGCGGCGGACGTTGGCGGCCGATTGGGGTTGTCGTCACCATGGCGCTCCTGTTCGTGCTGACTTTCGGGCGTAGGTCGCGGCTGAACTCGCGGGGCTGGTGGCGATGTCCGTGGGTGCCGGTTGCGGCGGATGGTCGGAGCGGGCAGGGGCCCGCTCTGGGCGGTCACGGTTGTTCCGCTCTCCTGGGTGGGGCGGGGGAGGCTGAGGGAGGCATTGCCTGGGGGTCGAGGTCGACCATGATGGGTAGGTGGTCCGACAGCGCGCGTGCTGCGGGGGTGTCGATCACCTGGTAGCTGCGCAGCGCTTGTGGGCGGTTGGTCCAGAAGACGTCTTCGCGTCGGCTCCAGCCGCCGCGGTGGCCGCTGGTGGCCTTCCAAGCCATGCCCAGGTGGGGGGCGGCGTCGTGGAAGCCGCTGCGCTGCATCATCTGCGAGGGGCGCCGGTCGGCTACTGGCAGAGCGTCGGAGTCGTCGTTCCAGCGGATATGCCGGGCGATCCGTTCGGTGGGTAGAGCCGTCCAGTCTGGCTCGGGATCGTGATTGGGGTCGGCGCCGAAGGAGTTCCAGTCGGCGGCGAGGATCGTCGCGTCCGATAGGGGTAGTTGCCCGGTGAGGGTGTACGCGTCGGCGAGTTGCTTGTCGGGGTTCCAGGGCGCGAGGTGGGTGACCGCCACTGTCAGCGGCACGGGCGCGCCGACGTCGAGCCGCACCACTCCCAGGCCGTGCCACATCAGCAGGTCGTACGCCCGCTGGGACAACACGGCGTACTCGGGCCGCCACAGAATCGCGAGGTGACAGTCGGAGTGTTTCGCGGGGACCGTGAAGGCCACCATCCCCAGCGCGTCGGCTATCGCGTTCACGAGCCGGTCGAGTTCCCCAGCGTCGCCACCGACGGTGTAGATCTCCTGCAAGCACACGATGTCGGGGCGTAGGAACCGCAGCAGCTCGTGCTGCTGCCGCCGCGTCGGGAGCCCTGACTTTCCGTACGACATGAGGTTCCAGCTGACGGCGCGGAGTGTTCGCTGCGCCGGTGGTGCAGGCGTGGGAGCCGCCGCCGTCATGGGTGTGATTGATGCCAAGACGCCTTGGTTCATGGCTGCTCCTGAGAAGCCGGCGCGGGGTGTTCGGGTGGGTTGGTGGCTGGGCGTGGCGTCTGCGGGCAGCGCGCTGGGTTGGGGCTGGGCGAGCATGGCGCGGGCGTCGGCCAACTCGCGCGGTCCACGACCGGGCTCGGGTGCCGCGGCAGGACGACGATGCGCCGGCGATCGACGATCAGCGGCCGGCGAGGCATGCCCGATCTCCCTTGTCCGGTGAGGGTGCGGAGCCGGCTCGCATCTCCGTGGGTGCCCGGGTGCCCTGGTGAGGCGGGTCCTGGGTGGCACGGCGGCGCGTCATGGCGGGCCCTCGGGGCATCAGGACCTGCCATTCGAAGCCGAGCCCGTCGAGGACATCGATGCGCCACTGCGGGTACTTGCCCGCCCGACGCCGCTTGCGGATGTTGTGCGTGACGTGGCCCAGTTTGATTCCGTGCTCGCGGTGCTCGCGGGGCACTCGTAAGTGCCCCTCGCGGCGGGCGAACGAGGTGAACGCGGGGATGTAGACATCGACGAACCGCGTGTCGTTGACCCGCCACACCATGCCGAGGGCTTCCATGATCCACACCTGCTCTTCGTCGAGCTTGTCTTTGCTCCGGCGTGAGCACAGGTAGCGGTTGCGGATGTTGTGGATGAAGCCGCCAAGGTCGTACCCGTTTTCGACGTGGAATCGGGGCACTACAAGGTGGCCTTCGCGTTCTTGGAAGGCCACGGCAGCGGTGACCGCCTCGAACCAGCAGCCTGTGCGCGGGTTGCCGTTGAGGCGCTCAACGACGGCACGCCGAAGCCTGGCGCGCTCGTCGAGATTCCGCGGCGGCGGCACGGGAGCAACGGTGTTGGCATAGGAGGGAGGTACGTAGGCGGGCATAGCAAGCCTCAGAGGTCCTTCGTCAGAGATCAACCGGGTGAGGGCGCCGCTCCGAACCCGAGGCGGATGGGGCGAGCAGAGTCGCCGCGGCCACGACAGCGACGGACGAGTTCGGGATCATGCGCGCGGTCAGCTCGCCGCGACGGTGGTCTGGATGCGGGGCAGGAGTTGCGCGGCCTCCTCGATGACGGCTTCTTGCTGTGGGGTGAGGGGCTCGGCGGCGTAGCCGGCGACGACGGCAGCGAGAGGGTCGGTGACGTGGGTGGTGGTGCCGGCGAGTTCTTCGAGGAAGGCGAGGGCGCAGTAGGGGGTGTAGAAGGGGCTGTAGCCGCCTTCGTGGGCGGCTATGAGCCGGCCGTGGCAGAGCCGCTCGGCGGCGCCGACGAGCAGGCGAGTCATGTCGCGGAAGCTGGCGGCGGTGAGCATCTGCCGGGCGAGGGGGTCGAACACGCCGGCGTCGAAGCCGTTGGCAAGCAGGATCAGGTCCGGGGCGAAGCGGTCCAGCGCCGGCAGTACCACCTGGTGCATGGCGTGCAGGTAGGCGGCGTGGCCGCTGCCGGGCGGTAGCGGCACGTTGAGGGCGTAGCCGAGGCCGTCGCCAATCCCGTTTTCGTGCGTCCATCCGGAGTCGGGTGGGAAGCATCCGGCTTGGTGCAGGCTGATGGTGAGCACGCTCGGGTCGTCGTTGAAGATGGCTTGGGTGCCGTTGCCGTGGTGGGCGTCCCAGTCCACGACCGCGACTCGGGTCAAGCCGAGGTGCTGGGCGTGGCGGGCAGCGACGGCGATCGAGTTGAACAGGCAGAACCCCATGCCCTGGGCGGCGGTGGCGTGGTGGCCGGGCGGGCGCACGAGGGCGTAGCCGTTGGTGATGTCGTCCTGGGCGGCGGCGGTGACGAGTTCGATCAGCCCACCGGCGGCTAGGCGGGCGATGTCGTAGCTACCGCGACCGATTGGGGAGAAGCCGTCCCCGGCATCGCCTCCCCCGCCTCGCAGCTCGCTCTGGGTCTTGATGTGCTGCACGTAGGTGTCGATGTGCACCCGGGTCAGTTCCGCGACGGTGGCCCGCCGGGGCTCGATGACCACCAGTTCGCCGAGGAGGCCGCTGGCGTGGATCAGCTCGTGGATGCGGCGTTTCGCCTCGGGGTTCTCGATGTGGACGGCGGGTTGGATGCCGGCGGTCGGGTGGGCGGGCATCAGCCCGGCGCTGGTGCCGGTGTCGTGCCACAGATACTCGGGATGGAAGACGTAACCGGTGGTCCTCATGCTCGCCCTTTCAGGTAGTCGGTGTGATTAGCGCGCGGGAGGCGGCGGGAGTTGCCGGCGCGAGCCGGGGTCGCGGGATCGGCCGGAAACAGGGCCGGGCGGCAGCGATGTCCGCAATAAAGGCGTCGACCACGCCTTGGGTTAGGCCAGGCATGCAGATGAGGTGGCTGGTGTCACCGTCGGTGGCCAGGAGCCACTTTTGGCGTACCTGCTCGGGTGGGGTGGGCAGGACGACGGTGAAGGCGTGGAGGTGGCGCCAGGCGGGCCAGCCGACAGCGTTGAGCCGCTCGGTGGCGTGGGCGGCGAGGCGGCGGGCCTCGGCGGCTCGCCAGCGGTGGCCTTCCCGGCCGTGCCGGGCGATGGCGTGCCACAGCAGCGCGGCCGACAGGCCGCAGCGTGAGCCGGTGATGGTGGTGTCCGCCGTGGCGGTGTAGGCCACCCGGGGGCCGGCGGGGCGGAGGTGGTCGCGGATGAGGACGATTCCGCACGGTGTCGGTGTGCCGAAGAACTTGTGGCCGCTGATCGCGACGCTGCCGATGCCGCTGGCGTCATCGAGGCGCAGTCGTCCGTCCAGGGCGAGAGGAATACCGGACAGGGCGGCGTCGACGTGCAGGTGCCCGCCGGGGTGGTGGTCGTCGAGGACGGCGCGGATGCGGCTGGTGTCGTCGACGGCCTCGGTCATGGTGGTGCCGGCGGTCGCGACGACGATCGCCGGCCAGCGGCGCCGCCGGTGAAGCTGCTCGGCGAGGTGTGTGTAGTCCATCTCCCCATCGGCGTGGGCCCGAACCGGAACACCCTTCGCGCCGAGCAGACCGACGATTTTCGGCACGGAGTAGTGGGCGGCGGTCGAGTAGTAGATCCGCGCCGTGGCATCACGCCGGTGTGCGGCGTGCAGGGCGGACAGGTTGCCTTCCGTGCCGCCGCTGCTGACGTAGCCCCACCGGTCGTCAGCGGGCATGGCGACCAGGTCCGCGACCCAGGTGATGACCGCGCGTTCCAGCGCTCGGGTGTGGGCCACGCCGCCGGTGTCGGCGGGATCTCCGATGTTGTTCCACAGCCTGCCGCCGAGACGGGTCATGACCTCCGTCTGGTCGAGGTCCACGGCACCGGGGAATCCGATGCTCGTGGCCGCCGCGGTGTCGGCCTCGCGGACGAGGTGCTCCAGCACGGCCGCGACGTCGATCGGCGCGCGGCTCAGGTCCGCCGCCTCGGCGAGGTTCACGGTCTGGGTCACGCTGGCCGCCGGTGCAGGTGTGTGGTCAAGGTGTGGTGCAGTTCCTGAAGGTGTCGCCACACTGTCCGGGTGTCGGCGTCCTCGGGCTGGGTCAGGTTGCTGTGGGGGTTGTAGTAGGTGATGCGGTCCGGGTCGAGGGTGCGGTTGCAGCGGACTCCGTCCACGCCGAGACGGGCGTGCGGGTCGCGGTCGATGTGCAGGGCGGTGCCGTCAGTCAGCAGCGCGTACGCCTGGCCTTTGAGGTCGAAGGCTGACAGCCGCCGGCCGGGCTGGTCTCGCAGGGTGTGGACGACCTGGTTCCAGCGGCCCTGGTCGGAGTCGAGGCTGCTCACGCCGACGCCGACGTAGGTCGACCCGGCGGGCAGGGTCATGTCTCCGCCGTTGACCATCGAGCCGTCCGGGCCGAGGGGATGCCATCGACGGTGCACGGACGCGGCGCGGGTGATGTTGTCCCGGGCCACATCGTCGAGGTCGGCCAGCAGTCGGGGCAGGTCGTCGGCTTCGGGGGAAGCTAGCCACAACCGGTAGGCGGTGTGCAGCCGGTAGCCGTGTGGCTCGGCCGGTGCGTCGCTGACGAAGAACAGCACCACGCCGTGCGGGCCGAGCGCGTCACGGCTGCCCAACCGCTGATCAGCCTCCACCATGTGACCGGTGTTGATCCGCTTACACCGGTACGCCACCTGCCGGCGCAGGTCGGCCCACCGACGCTCCTCCAGCGACACCCCGCCGTCGCCGTGCTCCTGCTCATACGGCGCTGGTGATACGGACTGCTGAGGCGAGGGCTGTGGCGGGAAGCCGGCAGGAGCCCCCGACTCGTAGCCGGGTTGCGACACGGGGACAGCGGGTCCTGAAGAGTGAGCGGCGGGGTGCGGCGTATGGGCCGGCTGGCGGTGTGCGTTGACGGCAGGGTCCGGCCATGGACGCCCTGGCGTTCGTGAAGCCTCGGGAGGACCGGCGCTGTAGTGCCTGCCCGAAGCAGGAGTCGCCGCGTGAGTCATCATCGTCGCCCCTCAGATCGAGACGTTGATCGCGTCGGGAACGGCGTTCGTCTTCGGTGTGCCTCGGCCGATGCCGGCGTAGACCTCCGGACGGGCTTGCCGCAGATGCGCCGCCCACACCCCGCCGGCAACGGCAAACGCGACGAGGATCACCGGCAGCAGGAACGGATACAGCGACCCCGGCGTGGCACCGAGCAAGGAACCGGCGTTGCCGACCATCAACCCGAGCAGGATCAACCCGCCGGCCACGCCCAGCGCTGGTGCGATCCGCCACTCCCACACGCCAGCCTGCAGACCGCGCAGATCCGCCGGTGCGGTCAGCGCGGCCACCGATGCAGCCAACAACAGGCACAGCAGACCCATCGCGCCCAGAGCGGAGAGCCAGGTGAACACCACCGCGATGGGATCGGCCCCGCCGAGAGCGAACGCGCCGACCACCACCGCGGCGATCACCGTCTGCACGAGCGAGCCGCCGCGTGGGGCGCTGACCCGGGTGGTGCTGCCGGTGCGCGCGAGGCCGGCGGGTAGGACGCCTTCGCGGGCCATGCCGAACACGTACCGGGCCACCACGTTGTGGAAGACCAGCTTCGAGGTGACGATCGCGAAGACCAGGACCAGCTCGGCGGCGGGAACCCATCCGCTACCGAGCCGCTCCAGGATGGAGAACGGCAATCCCCCGGTCGGCTCGGCGGCCACCTCACCCACGAGAGGGGGCCCAACGGCGACGCCCATGGCCCACGCCGCGAGCGCGTACACACCGCCGAGGACGAGCACCGCTCCGACGGCTGCCCGGCTCACCGACCGGCGGTCTACGGCCTCCTCGACCATCGAGCCCGGCGCGTCAATCCCCATGAACGCGGCCACGCAGAACGCCACCGCCCCGCCCACGCCGCCGACCGTCAGTCCGGAGGCGTCGAAACCCGCCCAGGACAACCCGCCGCCCGCCGGTTGCCCCACCCCGGCGACGATGAACCCGGCGACGACCAGCAGCGACGCCACCAGCACGCCCGTCAGAACGCGGGTGGACAGCACGATCGCCCGCACCCCGAACGCCCCGACCACGGCCACGGCCAGACCCGCCCACACCCACCACGCCCCGCCGAACTGACCGGCGAGCGTCGCCCCCAGCAACCCGTACAGGCTGATCTGAATGCAGTTGTAAGCAACCAGCGCGACCAGGCCGGCGGCGACACCCCACCCACGACCGAGGCCGTGGGCGAGGATGCTGTAGTAGGCCGCCGGGTGCCCCACCTGCCGGACCATCGCCGTGTACCCCACCGCCAGCAACGCCACCACCCCGGCCACGAGCACGAACACCAGCGGCAGAGCCGTTATCCGCGTCGTCGCGTACGTAGCCACGATGCCTCCGGCGAGCACCACCATCGGCGCCGACGCCGCCGCGCCGGACACCCACAACCCCGCCGGGCTCAACGTCCGCCGCGCGAGCGCGACCTGCACATACGCCGCCCTCACCGCCGACCCCGATCCGGCGAGTCCGGGCAGCTCGTACGGTCGCAGCCGCCCACCGGGTGCCGGTCTACCTCGACCGAGGTCGCCGCGACGAGGTAAACGGCCACCGGCCGCACCGGACCAGGACGCCAAAACGCGGCCTCGTGGTCGAGGTGCCGCTTCGCGGCTTTCGCATCGGCCGTGAAGCCGAACAGGTCGTGCAGGCCGTTGGCCCACTCGCGGCGCACCGCGTACCCCCAGGCGACCTCGTCCGACGTCACGTCTCCCGCGTCCGTGACGGCGGCCCCAGCGCGCCTGAGAGATGCCGGAGACGATGACCGGGACAACCGTCCGGCGTTCACGAGACAGAGATGGACTAAAGCTCGTATCCGACTCAGAGCGGACACCATGAGGGGTGACTCCTTCGGTAGCAGGGTGTGAAAGGCCGGCCCGCCGCGTCGCAGCTAGCGGGATGATCAAGACAGCGGGATCTGGCGGAGGACGGCTAGGGAGAACGAGGTGAGGTCGCCGGCACCGCGCTGCGGGGCGTCGGCGTCGTAAAGCGGTGCGTACGAACCCGGCACGGCAGCCCATCGGAGCGCCGGCCCGTAGACCCGGGCCGCCACATCCGCCACAGCATCGGGCCGCCGGGCTCCAGCAAGATCGGCGACCGCACCTCATAGCCCAGCCGAGCGAATACGCTCTCGCGCGGCTGGCCGCCGCTCACCTCGGCGTACGCCGGCAACTTGTCCGCATCCAACCGGTGGTGGTAGCCGGTCAGCAGCGCTCGCGCGGCACCATGCTGCCCGGGGCGGACCGCTAGGTGGGCGAGGAAGTGGTGCGGCGTATGCGGCATCAGCACGTCGACGTAGGCGTGCAGCAGCGCGAACCGGGACGCGTAGGGGCCGAGCACCTTCTGCAGGTCACACCCCCAGGCGTCAACCGGCGCTGGCGGCTCCACCCGCGAGTACCAGACCGCCACCGCTTCGGCCCCGTCGAGAGTGTCGACCTGACCATCCACCATCGCGCGCTCAAGAACGAGATGTGCGTAGCGGCGCAGCACCGCAGCACGCGCAGCCCTGTCCGGAACCAACCAGGCGGCCGTCGGCTGCGCCCGCAATCCGTACGCCATGATCTCGGACAGGGCACCGAGGTCCTCGCCTGTCGCGCGACGGACCATTCCGTCGCGTGCGATCGTCCGCGCCGGCGTCATGTCGCGTCTCCGGCCATGCCGCTCGCGGCGCTACCGGCAGGCCCGTCCTCCTGCGGCCCGGTCAAGGGCGACGCACGGTGGCTCAGCATCCACCGAGCCGTTTCGAGCGCGTGATCGAAGGTCATGGCCAGGTGCAACTCGTCTGCCGCCACCCCCGCCAAGGGCAGCCACTGCCGCGCCGCCTCCATCAACCGTGGCGGACCACAGACGTACACCGCCTGCCCCGGCCGGTGGTGATGCATCGCCACGCTGAGCAGGTTGCCCTGCACGACCGGCTCCACATCCGGGTCGTCCGAGAACGCCAACACCACCGTCAACCAGTCGCAATGCGCCTGCTGCAACTTGTCCAACGCCACCGCGTCGTACAAATCAAGCAGCGTCCGAGAACCAACCACCAACGTCACCCGACGCCGGACCGGCGACCCAGCCACCTGCTCCACCAACGCCCGCAACGGCGCGAGACCCGTACCGCCCGCCGCCAACAACAGATCAGCGTCACCGGCCCGCTCCAGCGACAGCCCCACGTCCAGCGGCGGTCCAAGCCACAGCATCTCCCCCGGCACAACCTGCTCAACCAGCACCGGTGAGACCGCACCGCCCGCAACAGCACGTACGTGAAACTCCACGGTCCCGTCAGCGCGAGGGGCATTCGCCGGCGACAACCACCTCCACTGCCCCGCAAGGCGCGGCGTGCATACAGGAACCGCCTGACCAGGCAGAAAGCGGAGACGGCGTACCGGCAGCACGGTCACGACCGCTACCCCATCGGCCGCCGCCTCGCATCCCACCACCTCGGCCACCGTCACGTCGGGTCCATCACCCAACGTCCCCGCCGCCCGCTCGCTCAGACGAAGCGCCTGACGGCAACCCTTCTCCCACTGTCCGGCCTGTTCCGGAACCCAGCTCGCACCCGCGAACCGCCGTACCGTGTCCACCACCGCCGCAGCGATCACCGTGTCGTGATACGGCTGCAGGTCGAACCTTCGATACATCCGACCCATCACCGCCAACGCGGCACGCCGACCCGCCGGATCTCCCCGACCAGCCACCATCTGCCCGAGCGTCGAGAAGAACATCGGCGCGAGCTGCTGCGGCAGGAACCGAACGCTCCGGTCCTCCATGAACGACCAGAAGTAGTCGGCTGCGGGGCTGAGGACTACAAGGGCAGAGGCCAGCAACTCTCCTGGGTCAGGATCACGCTGGTGAGGACCAGGGGCTGAGGCGCGCATCCGAGACTTCCCATCAGGGCGACCAATACAGACAGGCAACCCGGGGAGGTTGCCGAGAATATATTCTCGGCAACCAGACTGGCATTCGCCTACAGGGATGTCAATCTTCTGATGTAACTTCTCGTCGTCGTCGCGCTACGGCGCACGACATCCGCGTTGGAGGCCCAGGGGCCTCAACGAGATCCGGAGGATGAGCTCGTGGCTAGGCCGATCGGACCAACAATCCCGCGGTGGCAGCTCGGTGAGCAACTCAGCGCCCTGCGCGAGAGAGCGCGCGTCTCGCAGCGCCAGATCGCGGACCGGCTCGGCTGCTCAGTCAGCAAGATCCAGAAGATTGAGGCAGGTGAGGTGGGCGTCGTACGAGCCGAGTTGGAGGCGATGCTCATCAGCTACGACCTCACCGACGATCAACTACGAGCCGAGTTGCTTGCGCTGCAGGGACTCGGCAAACAGCGCGGTTGGTGGTCAAAGTTCGGGGCCGTGCCCACACCCTTCGCGACGTTCCTCGGCATCGAGAGTGCGGCAACCACGATCAGGGCTTACGAGCCGATGGTCATCCACGGGCTGCTTCAGACCGAGGAGTACGCCCGCGCCATCGCCGGTACCGTTGCCCTCTTTGCAGACGATGATCAACGGGAGAGACAGGTGCGGATTCGGATGAAACGACAGGAACTCGCATTTGGCGACGAACCGCCCAAAGTATGGGCAATCTTGGATGAGGCCGTCCTTCGCCGGGAGATCGGCGGGCCTGCAGTGATGGCGGCGCAGCTTCGACACCTGCTGGCGCTGCCAGCCTGGATCACCGTGCAGGTAGTGCCCTTTGGCAATGGCGGCTACCCGGGGACTCGTGGCGCGATGACCATCTTCGAGTTCGACGAAAGGCTTCACAGTCCCGTCGTCTACGTAGAGTGCCAGGCAGGAAACCTCTACCTGGAGAAGGAGGATGACCTGCGCCGCTGTAACCTCGCGTATAACCACATGACCGCCTCAGCCCTCAGCAAACAGGAGTCCGCCCGGCTGATCGAGGTCGTAGCTCGCCAGTACGAGGATCCCGCGAGGAGCGAACGGTGAACCCGGATCTGTCACGCGCCGTCTGGCGCAAGAGCAGTCGTTCTCAGGACAACGGGGGGTGTGTCGAGGTTGCCATCAACCTCGTCCCTGTAGTTCCGGTCCGCGACTCGAAGGATCCCGCAGGGCCAACGTTGATCTTCGACCGCAAGACGTGGGGAGAGTTCGTGTCTGAGGTACGCCGCAGGGCCACCCCAGGGCACTGACCCTCGCCAGTTACGCATGATTTAGGCACATTTCGTCGAGAATATCTTCTCGGACAGTTTGACCCTGCCCGCGCTCCATCATCGCGGACTCCCAAAAATTCATCAGTCCCGAGAATATTGCGCATGGGCTGCTTCTCATGCGAGCATCGCCCTGCGGACGCGCCGCTGGAGGCGGCGCGGTGAGGTAGAGGGGCAACATCGTGCAACTCGAGTTCATTCGCAAGTGGAGCGAGAGCGGGACCGGCAACTGCCCCGCGTTGTACCGAGCCGACAACGGCAACTACGTCGTCCAGGGCTGGCAGGTAGACGATGAGACGCGCGCCCACCTGCGCGACCTGGGCGCAAACGAGACGGCGGTCGAAGTCCCTGCCGATGTCATCGCTGGCATCGTGGCGCGAGCATCCTGACCATGACCGAGCAGCTCACCGGCGACGACTTCAATAAGCTGTTCCGCTACTTCACCGCCACGGCATTCCGGCTAGAGGTGCAACCGGTATACGACGTGACCGATGAGCGGCAGTCGATCGACGAATTCCTCGCCGGTGAGCCTCGGCCAGTAACCGAATTTCCGTTCTATGCAGCTTGGCTGGATCAAATCCGCTCGGTGACGGCCGAGGGGCGTCGAGTTGAACGCGTGCGAGTCCTGAACGAGCCGCCCACTGACTACCAGCGGTGGGAGATGTGGAGCGGGCAGTACAACACCGAAGCAGGCGAAATCATCCGCTACATTAGCCGCAGTCGAGCGGAGGATGTCGGGCTGCCAATTCAGGATGACTGGTGGCTCTTCGACTCGAAGCGCTTGGCTCTCATGAGGTTCAGTGCTCAAGGTGAACCGTTGGGCGGGGAGATCATCACGGACCCGAATATCGTGTCACAGCATGTCGCCTGGTGGAGTCTCGCCGTTCGCCACAGCTCTCCGGATGCAGATGCAACTCACTCATCGGAAAGTCCGTAAAGGAAATCCTCAAGTGGATTCGATCGAGGACTGGCTGCGGCGGCCGGGTGGGCTAGCCGGACACCTCCGGGAACTTCGTCGCGGGGCGCGACTGACCGGCTCCGAGTTGGCGCGGCAGCTAGGCTGGACGCAGTCGAAGGTCTCAAAGATCGAGACTGGCAAGCAGATGCCAACCGACGAAGACCTCTCCGATTGGCTGAGGACATGCGGCGCAACTGACGCCGCAAAGGCCACTCTCACCGCTTTGCTCGCTGAGGCGCAAGGGTTGCATCAGGAGTGGCGCCAGCAGGTTCGGCTTGGACAGTCCGCCATTCAGCGGAACTATGACCAGATGGTCAGCAGGGCGAGCAGAATCCGCAATACAGAAATCGTGTACATCCCCGGCCTGCTTCAAACGCCCAGCTACGCTCGCTCTCGGATCGAGGAGAGCGTCCGACTCCACGGTGCAGATCCCAATGAGGTGGATTCAGCGACAGCGCAGAGGATGCTGCGGCAGCAGGTACTGTACGACACTTCGAAAAAGTTTGAGTTTCTAATCTTTGAAGCTGCGTTGCGCGTCTTGCTCTGCTCGCCGATGGACATGCTAGCGCAGCTAGATAGAGTCTTGAATATTACAGATTTGTCTCACATAACGCTGGGCGTCATCCCCTTTGGTCGACAACTATCGATCGCGCCACAGAACTCGTTCCTCCTGCTTGGTGATGAGCTGGCAATCGTCGAGACCTTCATCGGGGAATACATGTTCCACGGCGAAGAAGCTGCCGCCTACTCGGCCGCCATGGGCCAGCTGGCGAACGACGCAGCCTACGATGGTGAGGCCCGCAAGCTCATCGGGCGAGCTATGGCGGAACTTCGCAGCATCACCTGATGGCCCGTGACTTCGAGGAGGACCCGGTCGGCCTCGATTCCGGGACATAGATGACTACAGTCCGTCCATAAGCACCAAATCGACTCTTAACCGACGCCATTTATCATCACAGGGTGATCATCAGGTGACGCGAACGTGATCCTCATGTTTGACTACAGCCATGGGGGCGAGCGGGGTTCGGCTGCCGATTGACTGCGGAGGCCCCTCAGCGAGGAGATCCGCGGCTGGAACGCCACCTATCAGTCGCGGACCGTCCGCTTCGAGATCTCGGACGCTCCCAAGGCGGATCCAGCGGTCGGACGCTTCGTCCTTTCCCGGCCGCACCACCCCATCACCGTCACCTGGCAGTGACCGTGGAGTCGGACAACGCGCTGTTTCGGCGCTTCCCACTGGTCGCGCGACCACGGCCCATTGCCGGACCGTTGGCCGCTCGCATCAACGATCTGTGCGCGTTGGCCGCGCGCGCCACGCGAGAAAGCGACCGAGCTGCGGCATCGGCGGTCTACAACCAGGCCGCACTGCTCGCGTCGGACTGCGGTCAATCGGACCTGGCCCGACGGTGGTGCCACGAACACGCGGCCGCGTACCTGCGAGCCGTCCCGCTGGATGCGCGTGCGGCACGCCATGCGCTGGAGCCTCTGGTCAACCTTGCCCGGCTGCAGATCCGTGACCGGGACGGTGACGCTGCCCTTCGACTCCTCACGGACCTCTTCGAGGCGGTGTCCTCACGCACTGACACGGTGATCGACGGGCAGGCCCTGCAGGCGAGCCGGCTGACTCGCAGCGAGGACGACCACCGCGAGGTGAGGCAGTGGTTGTGGAGTGTGCTTGTCGCCGAGGGTGCCCGTGCGCTGGCCGACGCGGGTCGATGGGGCGAGGCGTATGAGCACCTTGAGCGACATCATGGTATCGGCCAACGGATGCTCGACGGACGCCAGGTGGCGACCACCGCCCACCTGACGACTGGCGACATCGCGTCGGCCTACGCCATGGTCACCGAGACCGCCCCTGGTGAGTCCTGGGAGGACGCGGTCACTGAATGCCTGGCCTATTTGTGACAGGTCCTCCCAGGAGCACCTGAAACTCGCGATCGACGGCCACCTCAGACTGCAGCCTGCGAAGCCTCTCGCCATCTTCCAGGCTCGCCTCGGCATGACGCTCATCGACGCGGCCGGCGGAACAGCGGATACGCCACTGCGGCGTCTCGCTTCGTCTCTGGTCGCGAAGTGCGTCGCCTGGGGCGACGCCCGCGTTGCTCGGGAGATCCTCCGCCACCAGGGCTTGGCGTCAGGCATCAGCCATCGCCAGGCAGTGCAGCTTGCTGAGATCGTGCTGAACGGCGGCCTCGACCGGGGCCGGCTCCCAAGCTGGGCGGAGAAGGGCCTCTCGACTTTCGTTGCCTTGTGCCATTCGACCCTCGAAAGCGACCGCCCGCCGGGCTGCCATGATCATATCGTCGGAAGCGGTCCCGTGACGCTCGCCGAGGCCGGACACTTCTGGCGGTGGTCCGCCACACTAGCCAAGGTGACCACCCACGACCATCAACGGCGCGGCGAGAATCTAAAGTCAATCATCGTCAGCGCCGCGATCTTGGCGGTGCTCGGACTCGGCGCAGCAGCCGTTAATGCGGCCACCGATGGCGGGACAGCAAGTGGCCCGGCACCAACACCAGCATCCCCTACGAGTGGCGCAACCAGCATCGCTGCGACCCATGCCGTCAAGTCGTCGCCCGCCGTCACACCAAGCCGCGCCGTGATGGAGACCTTGACCGTCACCGCCACTGAGCAAGTCCCATACCAGACCAAAAAGGTCAAGGATTCGTCGATGCCGAAGGGCGTCACGAAGTTGCGGACACGTGGTGTGGAAGGCACCAAGAAACTCACGTACCAGGTGACTGTCATCGACGGGATAGAGACAGCAAGGAAGGTGGTCAAGACACAGATCACCACGAAGCCAGTTACCGAGGTCGTTGCGGTCGGGACGAACAACTGCGACCTGAACTACCAAGGTTGCGTACCGATCGCAAGCGACGTGGACTGCGCGGGGGGCAGCGGCAACGGACCTGCCTACGTGAAGGGTCCGGTGAAGGTGATCGGCTATGACATCTACAAGCTTGATCGAAACCGTGACGGCTACGGCTGCAACGAATAAGCGGAAGGTCTCGCCCTCGGCCAGGGTCCCCGGACTTCAACGCCACCGCCACCCGGCACAGCGCGGCTCATCCCTTAACGCTATGGGCGAACGACTTCACCAGCGGCTTCGGCTTGCGACGTTGTCGGATTAGCGACGGGGAGTCCGCCGATATCCGACCGTCCTCCGTGTAGCGTAAGCCGGCTAGGGTTACCCGAACTTCTTGCTACCGGGAGGACACTGCCGGCATGTCCGGGTCTGCTGCACCGATAGGTGACATCTGAGATGGCTTGCCCTGCGGGCGGGCTGGAAGGATGTCGTTGTGCCCAAGCCCTACCCCCGAGAGTTCCGCGATGACGTCGTGCGGGTCGCGCGCGACCGCGAGCCAGGCGTGACGGTCGAGCAGATCGCCAAGGACTTCGGCGTGCACCCGATGACGTTGTTCAAGTGGCTGCGCCAAGCCGACGTCGACGACGGCGCCGCCCCCGGAACGGCCGGCAGCGAGTCGGCCGAGCTGCGCGAGGCGCGTAAGCGGATCAGGTTGTTGGAGCAGGAGAACGAAGTCCTGCGCCGGGCCGCGGCCTACTTGTCGCAGGCGCATCTGCCGGGAAAAGGCTCTACCCGCTCGTGAGCGAGCTGGCCGCCGACGGGATCCCCGTGGCGGTGACGTGCCGGGTATTGAACATCGCTCGTCAGCCCTACTACCGGTGGCTGGCCCGACCCGTCAGCAGCGCCGAGGAGGTGGCGGCGTATCGGGCCAACGCGCTGTTCGACGCCTACCGCGACGATCCGGAGTTCGGCTACCGGTTCCTCGTCGACGAGGCCCGCGACGCCGGCCAGCCGATGGCCGACCGCACCGCGTGGCGGATCTGCTCGGGCAACGGCTGGTGGAGCGCATTCGGCAAGCGCAAGAAGCGTGGCAAGGGCCGCAAGGTAGGCCCACCCGTGCATGACGACCTCGTGAAGCGGGACTTCACCGCCGACGGCCCGAACCGGCTGTCGCTGGCCGACATCACCGAACACCGCACCGGCGAGGGTAAGCTCTACCTGTGCGCGATCAAGGACGTCTGGTCCCACCGGATCGTCGGCTACTCCATCGACTCGCAGATGAAGTCCCGCCTGGCCGTCGCCGCACTGGACAACGCCGCCGCCAGACGCGGTGATCTGCCGGCTGCATCCTGCACACCGACCGCAGATCCCAATTCCGGTCCAGGAAATTCATCCGAGCCCTCCACCGCCACCGGATGGCCGGATCGATGGGCCGTGTCGGCGCCGCCGGCGACAACGCCGCCATGGAATCCTTCTTCGGACTCCTGCAGAACAACGTCCTCAACCGGCGATCACGGGCCACCCGGGATCAACTCCGGATCGCGATTGTGACCTGGATCGAACGGACCTACCACCGCCGCAGACGCCAGCGGTCGTTGTCCCGGTTGGCCCCCGTTGAATTCGAGACCATCATGCACCACCGGCCAGTCAGGCCGTGTGACTACACCTGTCACCTGTCGGTGCAGCAGACCCGTCGCGGACAGCGTCCGCGACGCATGACCGCAGCATGAAATGACTTTGCAGCGCTGAATACCTCCCCCGAGATGAGGAAAGCTTACAGTAGTTGAACCGATCCAGAGAGCAGCGGCACCTGACGTGGCCCTGTCGATCGACATCCGTACCCTCCTCACAGGTGTCGATGCAGGCGTCTCGGCTGGCCGGTGACCTACTGACGATGTGGTGGCAGGCGACAAAGTCTCCTGCCACCACCGGCATCAGGTCATGCTGGTCGTGGTGTCGGCCCGTCACCCTGCGGTTTGTGGGTGCTGAGCATGCGAACGGTGCTGCTGGTCTTCACCGGTGATTCGGCTGGACCTTTCAGGAATGGGTTGATGTAGACCGGGCGGCGAAGCGATCGGCCTGGTCCGTGGGCTTGGTTGCGCCAGTGGCCGGAGACCCAGAACCGGCTGCTCTGGCGGCGTCCTTGCCCTCTTGGCGTCGGTGCTGGTGCTCCGCTTGGGCTGCTGTGTCGGCCGCGGATCCTGACGACGCGTACCTCTGGTTGGTCTCGCTTGGTACGGGCGTAGGCCTTAGCGACGGCCTTGTCGACTTTCGGGATGTCGATCTCTGCGGCCTTTTGCGTGATCAGCAGCCAGGTGGTGATCAGGGTGGCCGCGAGGTGGCCGGCATCAATCGGTTGCTGTTCGGTGAGGTGGGCGGTGGCCATGGGTACGAGCCAGCCGACTTGCTCGCGGAGCCGTTGCAGGGGTTTGCCGTCGAGGCCGGCCCCGATGGCCCGGTAGAGGACCAGCTGCCAGCCGTCGTTGGCCACGGTCCAGGAGGCGGCGGTGATTTGGTGTTGGGTCACGGGCCGTGACCAGGTGATGAATACGTTGGCCGGTGGACCGGTGTCGTGGCCGATGGTGAGGTCGGTGAGTTGGGTGGCGGCGTGTTCGGCGAGATCGGTGAAGTCGTCATCGATCCAGTAGAGGCGCGACTGGTCGAGTCCGTCAGCGATCTGGCCTCGTGTCCCGGTAAACCCGAGCGCGGCAGGCAGATCGTCGCTGCCTAGATAGAAGTGAGCGAGCCGGTCGCGCACCTTGGGCAGGTCCTTCGCCGTGATGAATGCCGCCGGCCAGGGAGTCGTGGTGAGGAGCGTGCGGCCGGGGAGGCGGTCGTCGAGGAACGCCAGGTGCAGCTCCTCGATACGCCCTCGCACCTCCGGGTTGGTACCGACGCCGAGGGCTTGGACGGCGCGGTCGACGACCAGGTTTGGGTGGCCGTCGTCGATGTGGGTTTGGCAGGTGGCGCATGCTGCCCACGTCTCGCCGAAGTTCTGCACCACGGTGGCGCTGGAGGCGATGGCGACGGCGGTGACGTTGCCGCCGTTAAGCGTCCAGATCGGGTAAGGGTCGCCGCAGAAGTCGCAGGTCCGGCGGACGGTGGCGAGGTGGCTGACCGGGACGGGGGCGGGGGCGTGTCCGTCGGTGGCGAGGTGGACCGGGTGGACGTGGGTGGGTGGGGTGCCGAGGGTGTTGAGCGGGACCAGGCAGGTGCGGCAGGCCATCTCCTCGGGGGGTGGGGTAATCATGCTGGGGTTCCGTCGATCGGGCGGCGGCGGTCGCGCAGGCGTGGTCCGCGGCGGTGGGGTGCGGGTGGCATGGTCATGCCTGGCTGGTAAGTGGCGTGGCGGTTCCGCCCGTTGCGCTTGGCGTGGTACATGGCGACGTCGGCCCGGTGAAGCGCGACATCGGTAAGCGGGTCGGTAGCTTCGACGAGGGCTAGGCCGATGCTGGCGGTAACGGAGTGCTTATTGGCGTCGAGGAGGACAGGCTCGGCGATGATCGTCGCGAACGCGTCGGCGATGCGATCCGGGCCACCAGCGTGGGTGGGTAGAAGGACGGCGTATTCGTCGCCGGCGAGCCGTGCGGCGGCGCCGCCGTGGCAGGCGGCGAGGTCTGTGATGCGCTCGCCGATGGCGATGAGGAGGTCGTCGCCGTGGTCGTGGCCATGGGTGTCGTTGAGGGTTTTGAAGTCGTCGAGGTCGATCAGGGCGACGGTGATCGGCTGAGCGGGAGCTTGTTCGGCGAGGGCGGCGTGGGCGGCGTGGAGGCCGGCGCGGTTGAGCATGCCGGTGAGAGGGTCGTGGAGCATCGAGCGGTGGGTGTCAGCGAGTTGGTGGCGTAGGCGGCGGATGGTCGGCCAGGCAGTGAGCCGGCCCAGGGTGTAGGCCACCGCGGCGGTGGCGATCATGAGCAGTGGTCGGGACACTGGGGTCCTCCTTTGATGGAGAACCCGGGACGCGGACGTTTGCAGGCGGCGCGTCCCGGGTCCTGATATGGCGACGGCCCGCCAGTGGCGGGCCGGTTTCGGTTCTTGCCGGATGCTCGGCTCCACCGGCTATCCCGCGGCGGCCCGCAAGGATTCGCAGCACTGGTGGCGAGAGCGTTCGGGCCAGGGTCAGGCCGGCGGCGCCGGACAGCGCCACCTCGAACCGCACCTGAGGTACGACAGCAGCCCTTCACCTCGTGGCTGGTCGCGAGGTGGTGTCAGCGGCGTACCGGGTGTTTGGCCTGGTCGACGCGGAGGCTGGCCGAGAGGTCGGTGGTGATTTCGGCGGAGGGCTCAGGGGCCGAGAGCACTTCGGCCGGGTCGAGAATGGTCTCGACCCGGCCGAAGTGGATGACGTGGGGTTGGCGTTCGGGTTCGGTCACGGGGCCCCAGGTGAAGTCGACGAGGGTGGCGACGTAGGTGCGGTGTGGGCTCCAGCCGACCTGGATCGTGTACCGGTCGAAGCCCGGCTTGGGTATGAGGTGTAGAGACTCATGGATTCCCTTCGTGGAGACCTCGCGACGTTGCCGAGTCGATGCCTCCGACGACCTGCTGGCCGCCGAAGGCTGGCCCGGAGATCGCCAGCGGCACTGGTTCTCCGGCGTCGTACTCTCCTGCTCTTGGACCCCGAGGGAGGGCTGGCGCTGCTCGGGCCTGTCAGCCGCGTACTGGGGTGGGCGCGACGGGAGACTGACCTCCCTGGCGGCAGGCGTCGCGGCGAGCTGGGGCTCAAGCCGGACGGTGCCGGATGCGTTCCTCCGCTGCCTCGATGATCTTGTCTCGGCGTGCGGTGGGGAGGCTGGCGAGCAGGACGACGTAGTGCTGTTCCTGTGGGGTGAGTGGTTCGGCGAAGGCCTGCTTGTAGGCCAGGCGGGCGACTTCGTGTTCGGCCTCGATCGGGCCGCTGTGGTCGTAGGCGGAGGCGACCTCGCACAGTTGCGCAGCTGCGGCGAGGGGGTCTCGGGACAGCGAAGTGTCGTAGAGACGGAAGTGCGCGGGCAGGTCGGCTGCGGTGATGGCGGTGATCAGGCAGAGGTCGGCTTGGACGCTGTAGGGCCACGCGTTGCCGTGGGTGGGTGTTTCGCCGCGGGCGCGCAGGGCGGCACGCTCGGCATGCCAGCGCAGCTGGGCTTCTTTCGCGGTGCGGGCGAGGGCCAGCAAGATGGCGCGAACGGGGTCCATGATCTTTACTCCTGTTCCATCGGGTCGTCGGGCAGTGCGGGCGTTTCGGAGTCGACGTCGGCGAGGACCTCCTCGATGACGGTCGGGGGCACCCCGGCCTGTAGGGCTTGAAGGATCGTCTCGGCGAGCTGGTAGCTGCTGTCGATACCGAGGGCGTGTTCGGCGGCCATGGCGGCGAGGACGCCGTCGCCGCAGCGCCAGGCGGTGACGGCGAGCAGGGTGGCCGGCGCCGGTACGAGCGGCTCGTCGGCGCGGCGGGTAATGTCGGCCCAGAAGTCGACGTGCCGGCTGTGTGGCTTGGTGAGTCCGACGGCGAGGCCCCGGATATCAAGGTCGACCAGCAACGTGGTCAGCCACGCCACCTCGTCATTGGTGAGTCGCGCTCCCGCGTCGTGCCGTCCGAGCGCGTTGCGGACGGCCTGCTCGCCGGCCTCATACACTGCGGTGCCGCCGGCGGCGTGCAATCCCTCCAGTCGGAGGTGCGCCTCGCGGCTGGCCCGTTGGATGGCGTCGCGTGCGGCGCCACCGACCGGGGTGATCCGGTTAGCGACCGACGCCCGATCGGGTCGAACCACGACGCCCGCGATGGTCGCTCGGACGGCCACCGTTGATGCGATGGGGTCGAACGGGGTTCCCTGGGGCGGGCAGCAGGCAGGGTTGGCGCAGATCAGGCTGAACAGGCGATCCCCGGCGATGCGCAGCAGGTCGAGGACGGTCAGTCCGGCGGCGACGAAGGCGTCGCTGAGGGCGCGCAGCGCCGTGTCGATGGGGTCCGGCGTGCCGTAGCCGATGATCACCACGTGGGTGAGCGGTTGTTGCCGCTGCACGACGGGGATGAGCTGATCGGCGAAGGCGTCCAGTTGGTGTGGGTGCTCTGCGCCGGTAGGCAGGTCCCCGCGGGCGGCGAAGACGATGTGTCGGTCGTTGCAGGCGATGACGACGGCGCTGCCGTCACTGGGATGAAAGCCGATGAGATAGGGCACTGCAGCGGCCAGATCGGCTGGCGAGCGGACTGTCACTTTGTTCTCGGGTGACGACACGATGACCTCCACGATGTGACTTGGGTCGAGGGGATGGGATTGCCGACGGCATGCGGCCCGGGCGGGTTGCGTAGCCCTGCTGCCAGCTGGTGGTACCGCTGGCGACTGCCGGCTGGTGACGTACGGCAGCAGGCGGCCACTCGAGTGGTGGCCGCCTGACCGACGGATGGGGCCGCCCGATCGCCAACAAGGCGCGAGCGGGCTTGATTGTTGCGGTGTTCTGAGGCTGGCGGTGGCGGCCGACCGGGAGTGGTGGGCGCGATGCCGTCGCGGATGCGTCAGACGAGCGCGAGAGGAAGAGAAAAGAATGAGCCCTCAGGCTATTCGGCCTCCCGGAGGCAGGGCCCGACGTGTCAGAACTGGCTATCTGTCAGGTCCTGACAGCCCAACCGCCGCGACGCTGGTAGCTCGGCGGCGCCGCCCACGCAGGCGTCTATGGTCGCCGTAGCACGAGGACGTCCTCGTGCGCGATCAAGTGCATGGGAATGCCGTCGTCGCGGGCGCGGCGCACAGCCAGCAGCACGAACATGTTGGCTCGGTGGACGATCTGCCCGTCGCGGACAGCGGCGAGCATCGCGGCGCACCGCTGCACCGGGATCAGCCCGACCGACCGGGCGACGGTGAGCAGTTCGCCCGGCAGGTCTATCAGGTCGTCGCGCTGGCGGCGCACCGGCCGGCAGGTGATCACGACGATCCCGCCGGGGCGCAGAAGCCGGTAGCTGGCGGCGAGGATCGCGGCGAACCCGTCGAGTAGACGCGACCAGCCACCGTAGGCGAGGTTGCCGCTCTGCCGGTCCCCGTAGTGGTGGTGCCGCTTGCGCACGCCGGCGCTCGTCGTCTGGACCAGTCCATGAGTACCGCGGCCATAGGGCGGCGAGGTGAGCACGAGTGCGACTTGGCCGACGATGGCGGCCGGCACCAGGTCGAGCAGGCCGGTGGCGTCGCCGGTGACCACCCGCCCGCTTCCAGGGGCGTTCTGCTCAGCGGCAAGAGCGATGTTGGCCTCGGCGACGGCGGTGTAGCGCGGTTCGATGTCGATGCCGAGTCCATGACGGCCGAGGTGCATGGCCTCGACCAGGGTGGTCCCGGCCCCGCACATCGGGTCGAACACCAGATCCCCCGGCCGGCTGTAAATGTCGATGGCATGGGCGGCAGCATGGGGCAGCATCTTGGCCGGATGGCTAGATGTCGTCGGAGCGTACCGGCCGCGCCGCTGATCGCGGGCGGGGATCTGGCAGGTCAGCCACACTGAGGTGATCGGCAGCGAGTCACTCATAGCCGTCGCCGAGCTGCGTGGTGGTGCCCCGGGTCAGGATCAGCACGTCGGTATGGATGTCGAGGTGCGCGCGCAGGCCTCGCCGGGGCGGCCGGTCAGCCGCCACGACGTGCTGCAGGTACATGAGTCCGGTGCGCTTGGCGGCGACGACCACGTCGACCGGTAGGGCAACGTCGTCGTGCGGCAGCAGGACCGCGACGCAGCCGCCAGGCAGCAAATTCGGGCGGCAGCGGGTGAAGAACTCCTCCAGTGCGGCAGCTTCGTGGGGCGGCCAGCCGGAGACGATCAGCGTTGCCGGTTCCGGGCACCGCTCTCCGGGATTCGTCAGGTTCAGATGCGCGCGGCGCTGCGTGCCGATGATCGCGCGGGCCAACTGCGGCCCCACCGTCAGGTCGATGATCAGATTGGATGGGTGGGAGAGATTGTGGACCAGCCGCACACCCATCGCATTGGACATGGTCTCCCCCGCTTGCGGCGCGGGGACCGGCCACACGGTGATCGGTACGGGCGGGTCGCCGGGCACCACATCCCCCACAGGGACGGGTGCGCGACGCGGCTTCTTGTCGGTCATAGGCACGGTGGCCCCCGGACCGGCGGACGTACTGACGATTCCCAGGGCCACGCTGACAGGCCGGTCGAACCCATCCCCGATCTGACACGACCCATCCCAAGACAGCAATCGGCGCGGGGTCGGCACGCACGGCCTCGCTCTGGCCGGTGTGAACCTGACAGGGGCGGACATGAACCGTCCGACCCTGACAACCGGCTCTGGTGTCAGGTCGGGCTGTCCCAATCGAGGGCCTCGGGAACGTCGCATCAAGGCGACGTCCTCCGGTCGAGGGGACCTGACCATGGCACCGACGACGCACGCGACGCCGACCCGTACGGCATTGACCACCGCCGAGAAGGCGTTCGAGCTGCTGACCTGCGAACCCGCGCCGCTGATGTTCGACGCACGTCCGGTGCCAGGCCTACCGGACAGGCCACTGCCGCTGGATGAGCTACGCACGGTGCTGCTTGGCGAGCGTCACAGCAGCGACACCACTGACGCGCTGTGGCGACAGCTGGCCCACCACGCCCGCGAGTGGGGGCCGGCCTGGGTCGTAGGCGCGATCGGCGTCGCGCTCCCGGCTCTGACTCACCTAGCGGCAAGGATCAGCCGCGGCAGGCCGAGGCACGCCGACGATGTGGACTCCGAAGTCCTCGCTGGTTTCCTTGACGCCCTCCGCTCTGCCGACCTGGCGTCGCCGCGGTTATGGCTGCGGCTGTGTTGGGCCGCTTGGCGCGCCGCAGTCGCGGTCGTCAAGGTCGACGACGGTGAGGAATTGCCACCCGACCGCGTAACGGGCTCTCGGTCGCCCAGAATGCCCTACGGGCATCCTGATCTACTGCTTGGCCGAGCAGCTGCCGTCGGCCTGATCACCCTCGACACGGCCGAACTGATCAGCGCGACCCGCTTCGGCGGCGCTTTGATCGAGCACCTGGCCGCCGAGCAAGGCGTGAGTGCACCTGCACTGCGGATGCGCAGGCGTCGCGCCGAGCATCTCGTAGCCGCTGCCGTCAGCCGAGGCGACCTGTCCGGCCCAAGCCCTCGCGAGTACCGAGCTCACAGGCACTGAACGTGGCCATGGGCAGACCGAGCTCACAAGGGCGGAGTGCCACCGGCATGAACCGCAAGACCCGGCCTGCGCCTCTCCCGCCCGGCAGGCGGTGACCAGTGCGCCATGCGGGCGCTTCCTGTAACAGCGGACATTATCGTTCACGAGGGGTGACGCGACTTGTGGCAGGAGCGTGCACCCGATCTTGCGGCCAGCTACCCCGATCGCGGCAAATTTGGAGCACCACTACGAGTGTTCTCGATCAAGTTCCTCTTCACTCCCAAGTCGTCGCTGGGCCCGCTCGGCGATCTCGCCGGAGACCCTGTCCATCATCGATTTGGCCCGGCCGAAAGCCTGCATACTGAAACGACTGGCGGCATCGACGCCCTCCGCCCCAGTTTCCACAACCTTGTCCTTCAACTCAGCTCCGGTGTCGAGAACCTTGGCGCCCACCTCGGACCCGGTTTCGACGAGCTTGTCGCGCACTTCCACGGCCGCGTCCAGCCATCGCCGGGCATCCCATGACCGGCGGTCGCGTTCGACGCCGAGCCGGCCGTTGAAATCGACGACGACGGTCGCGACGTGATTGGTCGACCGCACCACAGCGCGCGACGAGCTCGGATTGAACAGCACCTTCGCGTTGGCAGTGCCAGCGGCCGTGTCCATCCGGGCCATCAGGCGCTCGGTGGCGTGGGAGATGAGCTCGAGACGCTTCTGCCGGGCGATGCGGATGGCGACGCGGTGCTCCTCCAACTCTTGGGCGGACGCGTCCAGCACACGATCGAGTTCGAGCACGGCGACCGCGTCCTGGAGTTGGAAGCAGCGGGCCAGGACCGCGAGCCACTCCTGCACCTTGATTTCGGCTTCCTTCGACGTCGCGGCCAAGTCACCGACGTTGGTCGTCTCCAACTTCTCGGCGATGGCGTCGAGTTGCCGCAACGCGTACGCCTGGGTCCGGGCCAGCGGCACCGGGGTGGCCTGCACCTTCGACCAGGTGACCTCAGAAACCCTGCCCACCTGCTCCCGGATCGTCAAAGCCTCGTCGATGACGAGCTCTACCCCGATCATGTCAGCCATCACCGCGTCGGTCTGAGCGCGGAGCACAGCATCGACCTTCGCGTCGATCACGGCGAGATAGTCGGTAATCTCCTCCATGCTCTGCTTCATCGCGAGTTGCGCCATGAGACCAGCGGCACCGGTCAGGATCGCCGGGTTTGTCAGTATCGCGCTCGGGGTCTGCACGATCTCGAGCAGGCCGGTGATCCTGCCGTGGTCAGTCAGCACGGCACGGCTGAGACCATTCTCCGAGCCGCTCATCAGGTTGTACTTCTTCATCGCCTGGGCTGACTCCGCGGACAGCTGGACCCAGCGACCGGACTGCTCGGAGATCTCGGCCCCGGCCTTGGCGATCTTGGACCCGGTACCGAGGGCGCTGCTGAGGCGTTTCAGCCCCAGGTCTTTCGACGGCAGCCGCTCCGTGGTGAGGAAACGATCGACAGCCGCCGGATGCCCGATGATCGCCAGCCCATCGCCGTCACTGATCAGCTGGATCTCGTTTTCCAACGTCTTGCTCCTTGAAAAGTGGGGCACGCATCGGCCCCACGCTATGTCGGCTTCATCAGCCTCACCATGGTCTGCTCGTCTCGATGATCTCGGGATCGGAGGATGTCGTGCGGCGTGGGCCGGGTGAACGTAGTCCGCAGGCGGATGCGCGAGGAGAGCGTCGATGACACAGACCCGATCGAACCCGCCCGCGACCGACAAGCGCCGCAACAGCGTCGAGGACTGGTAACCGTGGACGTCTCGCAACCAGCACACGTACCCCTCGATGTCCACCCGCGCCGCAGCCAACGGGTCAAGGCCGAGTTCGGTGCACCATCCCATGAAGACCCGCAGGTCGGACTCGGCATGGAGGCGAGTCCGGTGACGGTAGCGGCCCAGGGAGGCCGAACTGCGGTGCGCACAACGAGTTGACGGCAGGTATGACACTGGAAGCCAAAACAGGAGAGATGGCCATACCTCCACCTGCTTCACGTGCTTTACCACCGCGATGAACACCAGTCCGCCCGGAGCGGCATACGAGGACCGCAGGCCATGCGCGAGGATTGGCGTCGATGCACAACGACGATCCGTACACCATCGTCAGTGAGTCCACGTTCGTGGCACGGTTCCTGCTCGATCCAGACACGGACACCGTGGACACGGTAGCCGGGGTTGACGCGTTCATCGACCTTCCCGACGGCTCTACGTGGGCGTTGACGATCTTCACCATCGACGAAGTCGGCCGTCTGTTGACGCGCTGGAAGGAAACAGGTGAGTTGGCAAACGGCAGCTACTTCTGGGCCGTTGACCAGCTGATCGTGCCGGAACCAGGTGTACCTGCGATGAGTGCGGCGATCCGAGAACTGGTGCGCAACGGGGACATCACAAGCGCCGGCATCCGCTGCGAGGACCAAGCCTGAGCCAACTGAGCGACCACCGGAAGGATACCGACCGCAGCCGTACGAACACTTAGCCAGGCTTCTTCGGCAGATCGGGCACGAGGCCGACGCGCGCACCGTACTGCTGGTCAGGCGGCGACGCCGCCGGCGGTAATTGTCGCCTGCAGGCGCGGCGTGGGACCTGCTGCAGGAGGGACTGGTCGGATTTGGCTAACCGCCCGATGTGGGCCGTGCTGTGGCTGCTCGTGCTGACCGCGCTCGGTGCCGTCGTCATCAGCCTGAACCCGCCAGCGGGTGGGCCCGACGGTACGGCTTTCAACCCACTCGTCTACACCATGGACCTGCTCATCCCGATCGTCGACATCGGGCACGAACGCGCGTTCGGCGTCAGCGGGCGAGCGCAATGGCTGGCGTACGTTCTGACGGCTATGGGCTGGATCCTGTTCACTGCGGTCGCCGGAGCCCTGACGCGTACCGTCCACCGCTCGTAGAGGGACCGCGTGAGAGGCTGCGCCTTCCGACGCCTGGAATAGACCGAGCCCACGTCCCGACGACGGGCTCTCAATCGGCATTGAGCGCGGCGCAGACGCATCAATAGCCCTGCGCTGGCGGTTCCGAGCAGGGCCACCGATCGGAACGTTCGCCCGCTCTCTGAATGATCGCGTGTCAGGGCGTGACAGGCGACAGGCGGGTTCGATCTATCTGACAACGCGGATCTGGGCGGTGCATGTTCTCCATGGCATGCCCGCCCGGCGGGGGTCGTTCGCGCGGCGGGGCTGAGGTGAGTTCGGCATGGCTGGCGCGGCGTACTGACACCGCGATCCCTGCGCTAGACCACAAGGGAGGAGCGCCCCCACCGACTCACATCGGCCCTTCGCATAGATCTTCGCCGGGCGGCACACAGATCAGTTCTGGAGTGCCGTCATGCACCTGACGCTGTCCGTCCTGTCGGAGATCGCCGCCGCACCACAGCCGCCAGCGGTCAATTCCATCAATCAGGTCATCTCGAACATCACCGGTTGGATCATGGGCATCATCGCGTTGGTCGCGACGATGTTCCTGGTCATCGGGGGTCTGCGGTATATGGCCGCTGGCGGTGACCCGGCCCAGGTCGAGCAGGCCAAGGGCAACCTCAAGTCCGCGTTGGTCGGCTATGCCTTGGCGGTGTTGGCCCCGGTGATCCTGCAGGTGTTGCAGGGCATCCTCGGCGGCTGAGGATGACCAACTGGGTGATGAACGATCTGGTCCGCTGGCTCGCGGAACGGGTGATTGATCTTCTCGGCGGTCTACTGGCCTTCTTGACGTCCTGGATCTTTGTGTCGCCGGATGTGACGGGGCTGCCGCAGGTGCAATCGATCGCGGAGAGGAGCGCGCTCGTGGTCGACGCCTGCTTCGTTCTCGCGATCGTCGCCGCGGGCGCCGCGGTCATGCTGGGCGACTCCGTCGAGACCCGCTACACGGTCAAGCAGCTGGTGCCGCGGCTCGTGGTCGGGTTCGTGCTGTCGGCGTTCGCGGTTCCGTTGACCGGCGTGCTCATCGAGGTGGCGAACGCGTTGACCACGTCGTTGGCCGGGGTGGACGCCCCGACGACCGAGGCGGTCACGTTCGTCAAGGCGCGGCTCGCCTCCGCGATGGGTGACCCAAGTTCAGGCCTGCTGATGCTGATCATCGGGCTGCTCATCGTGGTGCTGATGTTCCTGCTCGTCGGCGGCTGGCTGACCCGCATCGCGGCACTGGTCGTGTTGGCCGGTGTCGCGCCGGTGGCCCTGGCGTGCCACGCAACCCCCTGGACCGAGGGCGCCGCGAAGCTGTGGTGGCGGTCGGTGTTGAGTTGTCTGGCCACCCCGACACTCCAGGCAGTCACGTTCTCGGCCGGCATCAACCTCGTGATCGATCCACAGGCCAACCTGCCGATCCTGCTCGGCCTGCCTGGCTCCGACACCCTCAACCTGCTACTCGTGGTCGTCGTCCTCGGGATGACGGTCAAGATTCCGAGCTTGGTGCGGCGGTTCACCGGTCAGCAGGGCCGCAGCGTCGGCATCGGCGGCGTCGTTCTGCGAACGGTGGCCCTGCAAGGGATGGCCCGCAGGCTGGGCGGGCTCAGACCCGCCCCGGCCCGACGGATGCCGCTGCTGTCGACCACCCCCGTCCGCCCGCCCTACCGCCACCTGCCCGGCGTCTACCCCAGCCCGGAGTGATCAATGAACAATCTGGATGAGACAGCGCCCCGTGCGGTGGTGCCGGCCAATGTCAACGAACCGGACCGTGTCGCATTCGGGCTCACCTTCCGTCAGCTCGGCATCATCGGCGGCGCTGGTTTGGCCGCCGCCTGTGTCTACCGCTCGTTCGGGCATCTGCTGCCGCAACCCGTCTGGCTCGTCGGCGGTGCTGCGGTGTTCGCTGTCGCGGTCGTGGTGGCGCTCGGCCGCCGCGACGGCCTGCCGCTGGACGTTTGGCTGCGGCACGCCTTCACGCTCTCGCACAGCCCTCGCGTGCTCACACCCGGGGCGGCCCGGGTCGTCCCGGTCGCGGCCATGGAGGGCAAGCCGGTCGTCCCGGCGCTGTTGCGGTCGCCGGTGACGGCGGTCAGCCCCGCCGGTGTGCTCACCAGCGGGGGCAGCGACAAGGTGGTGGTCGCCTGCGGCACCACCAACATTCACCTGCGCACCGGCGGGGAGCAGGGCGCGTTGCTGGACGGGTTCGGCCGGTTCCTCAACGGTCTGACCGGGCCGGCGCAGATTGTCGTGGCCGCGCAGCGCCACGACCTATGCGCACACGCGCAGGCCGTCGCTGATCACGCCCGCCGCCTGCCGCATCCGGCGTTGCAGGCCGCCGCCGAGGACCACGCCCGATTCCTGCTGCAGCTCGACAGCGAGCGTGATCCGTTGCGCCGGCAGGTCCTCGCGGTCGTCACCGGGGCGCGAGCCGGCGACACCGCCGTACGGGCGTTGTCCGGGCTCGGCGTGCACGCCGTCGTGTTGGACGGGTCGGCGGTGTGCGCCGCGCTCGCGGGCGCGGTTGACCCGTTCTCCCCACCGGCGCCTGGCCCCCGTGCGGTGCCCGGCGTCCCCATCACCTTGCGGAGCAGCACATGAACTCGATGAAAACCCTGATGAAAAAGGCCTCAAGCGCCGAAGGTATGCCGGTGCCCGCCGCGTTGTCGGTCACTCCGTCACACGTGCGGGTCGGTGACGGGTACGCCGCCACGTACGTCGTGTGTGGCTACCCGGCGGAGGTCGGGCCGGCGTGGCTGGACCCGCTGCTGTCCTACCCGGGACGCGTGGACGTCGCCGTGCACCTGGACCCGGTGGTGCCGCAGTTAGCCGCGCCGATGCTGAAGCGTCAACGCGCCCGCCTCGAATCCTCGCGCCGGCTCGACGCGGACGCCGGCCGCCTCGGCGACCCGATGGTCGACGCCGCCGCAGCCGATGCCGCCGACCTGGCCGAGCGGGTCGCCCGTGGGGCGGCGAAGCTGTTCGAGGTCGGCATCTACGTCACCCTGCACGCCCGCACCCTCGACGACCTCGCCACCCTCACCGCGGGCGTGAAGTCCGCTGCGGCGAGCGTGCTGCTGGACCTGCAACCGGCGACGTTCCGCCATCAGCAGGGCTGGCTCTCGACGCTGCCGGTCGGGGTGGACCCGCTGCGGATGCGCCGCGTGCTGGACACCACCGCTCTCGCGGCGGCGTTTCCCCTCGCCTCGCCGGACCTCCCCGCCCCCACCCCCGGTGACATGGCCTTGGCGGAGGGGGTGTTGTACGGGGTCAACACCACCTCCAACGGGGTGCTGGTGTGGAACCGGTGGGCGCAGGACAACCACAACTCGGTCGTCCTCGCCCGCTCCGGGGCGGGCAAGAGCTACTTCGTCAAGCTCGACGTCCTGCGCAACCTGTACCAGGGCACGACCGTCAGCGTCATCGACCCCGAAGACGAGTACACCCCGCTGGCCGACCACGTCGGCGGCACGGTCGTGCAGCTGGGCCTGCCCGGGGTGCGTATCAACCCGCTCGACCTGCCCGACGACCGGCGGCCCGACACCCTCACCCGACGCGGCCTGTACCTGCACACGCTGATCGCGGTGATGCTCGGCGCGGCACCGCCGCCGGCCGAACGCGCGGCCCTGGACCGGGCCATCACCGCGACCTACGCCCGCGCCGGCATCAACTCCGACCCGGGCACCTGGACAAAGCCTGCTCCCCTGCTGCGCGACCTGGCCGTAATGCTCTCCGAGGACGACGATCCGGCCGCCGGGCAGCTCGCCGCCCGGCTGGCCCCTTGGACGGTGGGGAACTTCGCCGGCCTGTTCGACGGGCCCACCACCACCGTCCCGCACGGACACCTGGTGGTCTGGTCGCTGCGACACCTGCCCGACGAACTACGGACCATCGGCACGCTGCTGGCGCTCGACTCGATCTGGTCGGGCATCGACACCCCGCCCGCCAGCACTAGCCGG
This sequence comes from Micromonospora sp. RP3T, assembly GCF_003027925.1. GTDB lineage: Bacteria > Actinomycetota > Actinomycetes > Mycobacteriales > Micromonosporaceae > Micromonospora. Next base: position 48,641 of record NZ_PYPS01000035.1, on the reverse strand, counting down.
GCTCGGCATCTGGTGGTGGTGGATGAGGCGTGGCTGCTGATGCGCGACGGTGAAGGCGCGCGGTTTCTGTTCCGGATGGCGAAGGCGGCTCGCAAGCGGTCGGCGGGGCTGTGCGTCGTCACGCAGGACGCGGCGGATGTGCTGTCGACCGACCTTGGGCTCGCCGTGGTGTCCAACGCCGCGACGCAGGTGCTGATGCGCCAGAGCGCCCAGTCCATCGACGCTGTCGTGGAGGCGTTCAACCTCACCGCGGGTGAGGCGCGGCTGCTGCTGGCCGCGCCCCGGGGTGAGGGGCTGCTCGTCGCGGGCCGGTCGCGGATCCCGTTCCGCGCCGTCGGGTCGGCGGCGGAGCACACGATCGCCGTCACGGGCATCGGGGAGACGGAGTGACGGCCACCCCGGGCTGGCCCGCCGAGGTCGGGCAGTGGGTGCTCGCCCGGCCGTGGCTGGCCTTCGTCGCCGCCGCGATCGTCGTCGCAGCGGTGTTCGGGCACGACCAGGTGCTCGCCTGGCGGCACCGGCGGTTCACCGCCGACGCGCGATGGCTGACCATCGCCGCACCACCGCAGGTCACCGCCGAGGCCGCCGCAGCGTTCTGGACCACCATCACCGGCGTCCTGACGCCCTCGGTGTGGCGCCGCCGGGTGTTCGGCTACCCGCATGTCGGCTGGGAGTACACGTGGACCGGCCGTACGCTGGCCATCCGGGTCTGGGTGCCCGGCACGGTGCCGCCCGGCGCGGTCGAGGCCGCCGTCCGCGCGGCGTGGCCCGCCGCCACCATCACCACCACTGACGCCGCCGCGCCGATCCCGTCGCAGGTCGGTGAGGGGGTGGGTGGGGCGCACTGGCCGCAGCACCCCGACGGGCTGCCGCTGCGCAGCGATCACGAAAGCGATCCGCTGCGGGCGCTACTCGCCGCCGGCGCCGAGGTCGGCTCCCGCGAGCACGCCTGCGTGCAGGTTCTCGTCCGTCCGGCGCCGGCCCGGCGCGTCCGCGCCGCCCGCCGGGCGGCGGCAACCGCCGCCTATCCGCACGGACGGCCGGATCTGGCCGCGCGGGCGTTGTCGGGTACGGCGCGGCTGGCCGTCGAGCCGCTGCTGTGGCTGCTCGAGGTGTTCACGCCCGGCCCGTCCAAGCCGCCGCGCGCCTCGGCTGCAGCGGCTCGTGTGGCGGAACGGGATCCGGTGGCCGCCGCTGAGGCCCGTACGGTGGTGGAGAAGGCGGTGCGGGTGCCGCACTTGGAGATCGCGGTCCGGTTCGCCGTCGCCCGCGACTCGGACACGACACCACCGGATGCGGGGCGGGCCAGGCAGACCCGTGAGCGGCTGATCGGACTGGGGCACACCATCGCCTCGGCCGCCGCCACGTACACGGGTCCGAACCGGCTACGGCGCATGAAGATGCCCCACCCGGTCGCCACCCTCGCCGGGCGCCGGTTGCGGCGGGGGTTCCTGGCCACCGTCGCGGAACTCGCGGCCCTCGCCGCGCTGCCGCAAGACCTCGCCGTGCCCGGCCTGGACCGCGCCCGAGCCAAGGCCGTGCCGGCGCCCGTGCAGGTCCCCGGTGGTGGGCGTGGCGTCAAGATGCTCGGCCGCGCGCAGATCGGCCGGCACAAGGTCGGGTTGACCGTCACCGACGCCCGCCAGCACGTGCACGTGGTCGGCAAGACCGGCGTCGGGAAGTCCACGCTGCTGCTGAACATGATCCTCGGCGACATCAAAGCCGGCCGCGGCACGGTGGTCATCGACCCGCGCGGAGACCTGATCACCGACATCCTCGACCGGCTCCCCGCCGCCTCCGCCGGCAAGATCGTGATCATCGACCCGGACCAGGAGAACCCTGGCTGCTTCAACCCGCTCGATGACCGGGGAGACCCGCACCTGGCGGTGGACAACCTGGTGGGGATCTTCGCGAAGATCTTCCAAGGGCAGTGGGGACCGCGGATGGACGACACGATGCGGGTGGCGTGCCTGACGCTGATGCGCCACGCCAAACCGACGCTGAGCCTCGTGCCGTCGCTGCTGCAGGACAAGGGCTTCCGGGCCCGGTTCACCCACGGCCTGGACGATCCAGACGGTCTCGGCGGGTTCTGGGTCTGGTACGACGGCATCAACGAGCAGTTCCGCGGCCAGGTCATCGCCCCCGTCCTGGCCCGGCTACGGGCATTTCTGCTGCGCGACTTCGTCAAGTCGGTCATCGGCAACGCGCACAGTTCCTTCGACATGGGCCGGGTCCTCGACGGCGGGGTGCTGCTGTGCCGGCTACCCAAGGGGGTGCTCGGGGAGGAGACGACGCGGATCCTGGGCTCGCTGATTGTCGCCCGGGTCTGGCAGGCCGCCATCGCCCGCGCCAGCATCCCGGAGGACCAGCGCCGCGATGCCGTGCTGTACGTCGACGAGTGTCAGAACTTCCTGACACTGCCCGGCTCGGTCGGGGACATGCTGGCCGAGGCGCGAGGGTTCCGGCTGGGTCTGGTGTTGGCGCACCAGGACCTGGCGCAGCTACCGAAGGATGTCGCCGCAGCGGTGTCAGCCAATGCCCGGTCGAAGCTGTTCTTCAACGTCGACCCGGCCGACGCTCGGGAGCTGTCGCGCCACACCAAACCGGAGCTCGACGAGCACGACCTGGCCCACCTCGACGTCTACACCGCCGCCGCGCGGCTGCTGGTCGGCAACCGGGAGCTGCCGTCGTTCACATTCACCACCAACCCGCCGGCGGACCTCGTAGGTGAGGCGACCGCGATCCGTCAGGAGTGCGCCGCAGCCCACCGCCGAGCCGACGGTGAGCCGCCGATGCAGCAGGTCGCCCGCTCGGCGATGAAACGACGGATGGCCGGCCGCGAGCACTGAGCGAAGGCCTGCTCGTTTCGGGCCTCGTCCGGGTGCTGCGGTGAGGGCTCGCTTGGGGGTGTCGGCGAGACGAGACCTCACCCGAGCCCTCCCCCACCGGCCTGTCAGGCGCTTGGCCTGCCCGTACCCGGCCTGCCGTCGGCCTGTCCGCGAGATCAACTCGTCCAGACTCCCTACCGGGACTCCCTCCGCAGGGGTGACCACCTATGCCGCAATCACGATCTGCTGACCTGCTGGCCATTTACCCGCACATCACCAGGCGGGACCGGCAGCTACTCCAACTCCTCGACGACCATCACGTCCTGACCACCGATCAGATCCACCAGCTGTTCTTCCTGGCCCGACGTACCTGCCAGATCCGCCTCAGTGAGCTGTACGGGCTGGGCCTGCTGGACCGGTTCCGGTTCGCGCGCACCGGCGGCGGCAGCCTGCCGTGGCACTGGACCCTCGGCCACAACGGGCACCGCTTCCAGGCCGCCGCCCACGAACGCCCCGAGCCGACCGCCCGGGCGAGCCGGCAAGCCGTGCAACGAGTATCGGCCAGCCCGACCCTGACCCACCTGCTCACCGTCAACGAGTTCTTCGTCCGGCTCAAGACCCACACCCGGAACCATCCCGAGGCGCGTCTGGACCGGTGGTGGTCGGAGCGCACCACTACCCGGCAGTTCCGCACCATCACCGCCGACGGCCACGGCATCTGGACCGCCGCCGGCGCCAGCGTCGGGTTCTGGCTGGAGGCCGACACCGGCACCGAGCCGCTGGGCCGGCTGGCCGGCAAACTCGACCGCTACGCCAACCTGACCCGACGCGTCGGCATCCGGTACCCGGTGCTGTTCTGGCTCGGCAGCGCCGCCCGTGAGGAACACCTGCACCGGCTCCTGCGTGGTCGACGCGGCGACGTCCTCGTCGCCACCGCCACTCACGAGACGGACCCGGCGCAAGCGGTGTGGCTGCCGGCCGGCGCCACCGGCCGAGTCGGACTCGCGCAGCTACCCACCGACCACGGTCAGCCGGTGGCGGACAATCCCAACTTCGACGACGGAGTCTTCAACCTCTGACACGGCCTGTCAGCCGTCCAGCCGGAACCTGTCAACGCAGGTAGGGGACATCATCACGGTCGCTGGTCGAGGGCGTGCTGTCAGGTCACGGCGCTACGGTGCAGCTTCTTCTCTTTTGTTCGCACCGCCGCCCGTCTGTTCTCCCCGGACCTGCCCGCGCCAGCGGGATCACCCTCAGCCCACCATCCGGTCGGCCCCGTGACCCCGCCCCGCGCCGTTCCCGGCAGTACTCCGCACAGACGCCGCAGCCCGGTGGCACCACACCCCCGCAGTCGAACCACGCCTTCGCGAAGGGAGCACCCCGTCATGCCCGCCCCCACCAACACATCCCTCACCGACCAGGTCATCACCGTCTGCTTCGCCCCCGGCCAGGACGCCGACTGGTTCGCCGCCTCGGAAAAGGTCCACGACCTTCTGCAGGCCAACGGCACGCCGTCGCGCCGCTACCGCGTCCGACACCGCCGCCTCATCGGCTGGCTGACCCGCTTCATCGGCTACTACCTGCTCGACGCCGCCCGCCGCTTCGGCGCGATCACCCTCGCCGCCGGCGGCCGCAAGAGCCGCCTCGACCTGACCGGCACCGCCGCCACCGCCGCCCACGACGCCGCGCTGCGCTGGCGCGCCTGGCACACCCACGTCGCCGCGACCACTCCCGCGGCCCGGCCATTCGAGGACTACCTCGCCCAGCACCACACCGACCCCGCCAAGGTCAGCGCACACGAGGCCCGCCGACGCTTCGAGCAGCAGCCCCGCGTCCTGGCGATGCTCGCCCACCACCTCGACCCGTACGAGCTGCCCGCCTACCAAGCCGGCGAAGCCACCTACACCGGCCTGCACTGGCGCGTCGCCCTGGTCGGCGATGCGCTGATCACCACCGACGGTCGCCTCCTCACCGCAGCAGGCGGCTCCGTCGCCGACCGGTTCCGCTTCCTCAACGACGCCTGCGCCTATCTACGCAGCCTCGACCCACGGGCGCGGCTATGCGCCGTCACCATCGCCTGACACCCTCCCCCACCCGCAACACCACGGCCGGTCGCAGCCCCACTGCGACCGGCCGTCGCCATGTCCACACCGCTGGAAGGAGACCCCTGATGTTCCTGACCGATCCGGTGCTGCGGCGCATCGCCGCCGACACCAACGACGTCCTCCCCGAGCAACAGTGGCGCCACGACACCGCCACCCCCGAACCGATCGGCGACCTCGCCCGCCTCCTACACAAGACCGCACTCGACTTCACCGACAGCACCACCAACCTCGACCAAGCCCTCACCCGACTGGGCGTACTCGCCAACAAGGCACGACAAGGACTGGCCGCCCGCGCCGGCCTTTACCTACCTGGTCACCAGCACATCCTCACCGACGCCCTCGTCGCCCGCGAGCGGCACACCGTCCTCGGCGTCACACTCACTGCCTGCTACCGAGCCTGGCGCAACCACCGGCCGATGAACGAAGGCGACGAGCGACACCTGCTTCTGCGACGCTGCGACCCGTCGCATGGCGTCGCGACTCTGCAGCGCAAGGATCCGGACACCTGGCTGGTGATACCCGACGCCGAAGCCGCCGCCTCCTTCGACATCCCCTACCCGCAGCGCATCGTCGGCGAGGTCACCCACACCGAACCGGGATGGGCGCCGACCGCCTACATCGCCCGCGAACATCAGGTCCCGCTCGCCGCCGTGTATCAACTGCCGATCCGGGGTGAGCTCACCTCGGCCTGCCGGACGCTGCTGCGCTGGTGGCACCTGCGCCACTCCGACGCCTGGCACAACCGCACCCCCGCACAGCTCACCCCCGCCGAACTCGCCCACCTCACCGACTGACGCGAGGCAATGTGATGCCGCATCTCAACCTGTTCGAGCGTTGGATCACCGCGGCGACCGGCCGCACCCTCGACCAACATGCCGTCGACCCCATCCCCGCCGCCGCGCACCTACCCGAGGCTGCCGACAACCTCCGACACCTACGCGACGAGCTGCTGCTCGCCGTCGACCACCTGCGCACAAGGCTCCTCAACGAAGACGACCTCCACGCATCCGCCGCCGCCATCACCGGAACGGCGAAGACGATCCAGGACCTGGCCCGCGAGTACGGCAACGCCCGCGCTCGAATCGACGCCCTCATCGGCGACGAGACGCGGACCGCCTACGCGTTGACCCACCCTGGGCAGCAGGTACGTCGGCGCTACGTCGACCCCGGCGACACCGTGCTGGTCGTCCTGCCGCACACCGACTCGTGCCGCGCGCAGAACCTCGCCGGACACACCGCCCACATCAGGGTCGGCAGCTCAGACGCCCGGCTCCGGCTACCCGACAGCGTCAGCTCGGTGCGGCTGTCCCACAGCGACGCCGGCATCTACCGAGACCGCACCGAGGACCGCCTCTACATCCTGCAGCCCGCAGCATGCTCGCCCACCACCTCGGGCCGGTAGTCGACCGCCATCCCATCGCAGCGCGCTTCACCGCGCGGCGACTGCCGCACCTCGCACGGCACGGCACCCCCTGACGCGCGCCTGCGGCCCCGGCTATCACCCGCTACCCGGCCCACCATCCGGGCGGTCCCACTCGCGCCGAGCATCCCGAACCACGTCCCCAAGGAAGGAACACCATGGAAAACCTGTCCCTGACGCCTGCAGCGCAGGCCGTACTCGACGCCCTAACCGATCTTGGTCAGGGTGATGTCCACGAGCTGGCCGACCGCGCCGGTAAGGCTCGCTCGACCACCGACAAGGCACTCAAGACCCTGGCCGATGCCGGTCTGATCGTGCCGGTGGACACCGACGCCGACGCGGCCGACGGCGCACCCACCCGGTGGGCCCTGCCCATCCCCGACGGCACCGACACACCAGAACCGGATGCCGCCGTCGACCTCGGCGACCAGCAGACCGCCGGGGTCGACGAGAGCGAGCAGCTCACCGGATCAGACACCGACACCGGAGCCAGCGAGCCCGCCACCGGCGACACCAGCGCAGCTGATCAAACCCGCATCGACCACGCGGACAAGGCGCCGGATGAAGCGGTAGACGAGACCGACCAGGACGACAGCCGCGGACACGATAACGACAGCAGCGAGGCCGATGAGAGGTCCGCCGTCGTTGCGGTACAGCCGGCGCGACCCGGTGACCGCAAGGTCATGGCCATCAAGGGAGTCCTGGCCGACTACGGCGACGCCGGCTCCACCATCGACCTGATCGTGGCCGAAAGCGGCATCGGACACGCCACCGCGTCCCGGCTGCTGACCGCGATGGAGCAAGCCGACGCCGCTCGTCGACTGCCCGGCCTGCCCGAGCGGTGGGTCACCGGCCCGACCAGAGCCAGCGAGGTGGACCCGAATCCGGAGCCGCCCCGCTGCCCGCTGTGCTCCCAGGTCATCCGCGGCCACACGAGCATGCCGATCGCCGCCGCGGCGATGCTGCCCCTGATCCGACCGGACGGCACGCTGCACATCGTCGACCCAGAAGGCGAAACCCAGATCGTCGCCATGCCGATGCGCGCCCCCGGCCGCACGCCGCGCGTCGCCCGCAGCAAGGGCCCGCGCGGTGACGGGACCGTCAACGCCGACGGCAGCCAACCGTTCGGCCGCGGCGAACTGGAAAAACTCACCCTCGACGTCCTGGCCGCCAACCCCGGCCGGCAAATGACCCCGCAGGACATCGCCACCGTGCTCGCCGGCCAACTCGGCCGCGCGATCAGCCCCGGCGCCGTGCGGAACAACTGCACCAAGGCCGCCGCCGGCGGCCGGATCGTCCTGGTCTCCGAGGCGCCGCTGACCTTCGTCCACTCGGTGCAACCCGACAGCGACAGCCCCGTCGAGGCCGACGCGGGCAGCACCGACCAGTCCTGACCAACGCCACTTCCCTGCGGGGGCCGAGCCGCGTGCTCGGCCCCCGCACCGCATCGAGAGGAGCATCCCCCGTGCCGCACGAACTCGAGACCTTCACCGACGGAACAACTGCCTTTGCCAGCGCGCGCCTATCGGCTTGGCACCAGCTCGGCACCGTTACCCAGGACACGATGAAGGCCGAAGAGATCATGGCCGCCGCCCGCCTCGGTGACTGGGGCGTGCGCACCATCCGCACCGTCGGCATCGACATTGTCGACGGCGTCGAGGTGCAGGTCCCCGCCGACGACAAGCGGATGACCGTACGCCGCAACCCGGTCACCGGCGAGACCGAATACCTGGGCATCGTCGGTACCGATTACACGGTGGTCCAGAACGAGCAGTGCGCCGAGATGCTCGACCGACTCGTGGACCAGATCGGCGGCGCCCACTTCGAAACCGCCGGCAGCCTGCGCCGCGGCAAGAGCGTGTTCGTCACGATGAAACTGCCCGACGCGATGGAGATCGCCGGGGTGGACCGCCTCGACCTGTACCTCATCGGCACCACCTCCCACGACGGCAGCGCCGCCCTACGCGTCGACGCCAGCCCGATCCGAGTGGTCTGCGCCAACACCCAACGCGCCGCCTTCCAGCACACCGTCGGCCACTACACCTTCCGGCACACCTCCAACGTCAACTCCCAGATCAGCCAGGCCCGCGAAGCCCTGGGCCTGATGTGGACCTACATGGAGACCTTCGAGAAAGCCGCCGAACGGATGCTCAACGCGGACCTGACCATGCGCGAGTTCGAAAACGTCGTCGCGCAGGTATGGCCGGTCAAAGACACCGCGTCCGAGCAGGCCAAGAACAACGCCAAGCAACGCCTCGGCACCCTCAAGTACCTGATCCGCGAGGCCGACACCCAAAAAGCCATCACCGGCAGCCGGTGGGCCGGCTACCAGGCCATCACCGAATACCTCGACCACTACCAGCCCGCCAAGAACGACCTCATCCGCGCCAACCGAGTGCTGACCGGCAACGCCGGCGACCTGAAAATCGCCGCCTTCGACCTCCTGAAGGTCTGACCGCCACATCCATCGCCTCCGGGGCAGCGGTCACCGCGCCGCTGCCCCAGCCCAAAGGAACGGACACCTCACGTGACACCGCCCCGCACCCGAAGGCTCAATGCACACCAGAGGACCCGCCGATGACCGGCCACCTCCGCCACCCCCGCGATCTACGGCAGTCGGCATGTGGCCTACCCGCCACCGACGTGCAGCGATGGGAAACCGACAACCCGCCGCGCATCGACTACACCTGCGAAGACTGCTACACCCTGCTACCCGAAGCCGCCCGCCCCGACGACGCCAACCACCCGCCAGGCGACGCCACGCTCATCGACACGCTGCGACGCATCGTCGCCGCCCGGCAATACGCCAAGATCGACGGCGTGCTCGTGGACGTGTGGTCCGCCACCGTCACCGTCCTCATCTGGGACAAGCTCCGCGAGGACAAAAGGCAGCGGCTACTGGCCCTGCCATCACACGAGCTGATCCTCCGATGCATCGCGATCTACCGCCGTATCACCGAGGACCAGACAGCCAAGGACCAGTCCAGGCACAACCGAGGTACAGGGGTCTGAGGTCAGTCGGTGTTGACGCGCCGCACACTCATCGGCCCATCGAGCGATTGAGGTGGGCCGCCCACGTGGGCGGCCCACGGCCATTCTCCGCTTCACCACCTTCGAGAGCCCTCCACGCAACGCGCCTGCCACGCCGCCGATGAGCCTGCTCACGACGGCTCCTATCCGATCTGCCGTCCCCAGCCGTATTGAGAGGCGCCGCCATGACCAGAGCCATCACCGGCATTGTCAGCCTCGTCGTCGTTGCCTGCCTCGGCCTGCCCATGCTCCTGCTGACGGCCATCATGGGCGGCGGCTCTACCGGGTGCGGCATCGCCGCCACACCCAACATGTATCCCTCCGGGCGACCGCCTGCCGCCGGCCCCTGGGATGCCGAGCAAGTTGGCATCGCCGCGACCATCATCGACACCGGCGTCACCAATGGCGTCCCGCGATGGGGCTGGGTCATCGCCCTCGCCACCGCCATGCAGGAATCCCGCCTCCGCAACCTGCCCCACCGAGGCGCCCATAACGACCACGACTCCATCGGGGTGTTCCAACAACGCCCAAGCCAAGGATGGGGCACCGTCCCGCAACTGTCCGACCCCGCATATCAAGCAGGCAAGTTCTTCGACAAGCTCCTCACGATCTCCGGCTGGGAGTCGATGCCGCTCGCCCAGGCCGCCCAGGCGGTTCAAGGCTCGGCCTTCCCCGACGCGTACGCCAAATGGACCAACGATGCCCTCCGCCTGGTGGGACAACTCACCAGCACCCTCGCCGATTGCGCCACCGAGGCGCTTGCCGCCCTACCGGCCGGATTCGCGCTTCCCTCCAACACCCCGCCGGCCGTGACAACCGCGGTGTTCTGGGCCGTTGCCCAGCTCGGCACGCCCTACCACTTCGGCGGCTCGTGCACCGACCCGCACGCCAACGACCGCAACAAACAGTGCGACTGCTCATCTCTGGTGCAAGCGGCCTACCGAGCAGCCGGCATCCCCATCCCCCGCACCACCACCGAACAGGCCAACACCGGAACACCAGTAGCCAGCCCGACGCGCCTGCTACCCGGCGACCTCATCCTGGTCCCCGGCAGCAACGGCACCTCCGCCCACCCACGCCACGTCGGCATGTACGTCGGCGAAGGACTCATCATCCAAGCTCCGCAGACCGGCGACGTCGTCAAGATCACTCGGCTGAGCAGCTGGAATGGCCAGATCGCCATGATCCGGCGGATCGTCCAGGAGCCTGCTTGAGAAGAGCACGTTTTACGCTTTCGGGTAGTCGATACCTTCGAATACCGGTTGCCAGGGACCGTAGCCCTCACGCCTGCTCAACCATCGACCTCCAGTGCAGCTCGACGACCTATGTCCGCTACTCGCGACGAGTGATCGGTGGGCGTGGACTGGCACCCGGATCGCGGCCAAATCCGAATGCCGGGCCGCGACGGTGCCAGGCATCATCATCGAGTGAATGCTGGCCGAAGGATCGTCTTGGTGGATGACCTACGTTCGTTCGTGGATGGCCGTGCCGCCGAGGTGGCCCGCACCAGCGACGCCGGAGTTGAACTCCTCGGTCGGTACCGGGACCGGCGTTTGGACGAACTGTGGCTGGACCATGACCTCGGCCAGGATGACACGATCTGGCCGGTCGTGGAGGTCCTGGAACGGGCGGCCTTCGACAAGCGCCCCTTTGACGTCGGTGTCATCAACGTCCACTCCGCCAACCCAGCCGGCGCTGCAAAGGTCGCCCTGGTCCTACGCCGCTGGGGGTATTGCGTCCGCGTCTCGTCGGGCTCGACCGAAGTCGGCTATCTCGACGGCCCTGCGGTGAGCTGACCGGCTCGCACATGCCTCCCGCCGGCTGCCCACTCGGAGGGCGGCAGAAGAGTAGGCAGGAGGCATGGCTGGGCGTGAGAGCCAGCGGATGCTCGACCGCCAAGCCGCAGGATCACTGGACACGGCCCTCGGAGCTCCGCCACGAGAGCGATACCGATCGGCCAGGCGTAGCTGTAGCTTCTACCTTGGGCTCGGAGGAGGAACTCATGCCGAGGACGTCCGGGTACGCGGAGGCCGTCTACCAGTTCATTCAGGAACACGCCACGATCGAGGACGGATGCCGGGTCTGTCGCGAGCCGCTCTATCCGTGGATGATGGCGGAGTTTCGCCTCGACAGGCGCGAGGTCAAAGGCATACGTACCGCAGCAGTCAAAGAACTGGAACGTCGTGGTCTCGTCCACCGCCCCAATCCCAGGAGCGTTCTGCTGATTCTGAGAGACTGATCTTGCGCTTGCCTCACCAGAGGCGAGCAACGCCAGCCGCCATCCCGTCGGTGTCCTCCTTGCCGTTCACACCGGTACGGAGATCCGCATCGCCGCCGCGCGCGTTCTCGGGAGACGAATGAGATCAGTTCGACGAGTATGGACGCGCGGCGCACGCCTCTTGCCTGCCGTCGGCGGCCGGCGCGTCACTCACCCTGCGTCGACCGCCGGAACCTTGAGCTCAGGCTCGATCGGTTCCGACGGAAACTGAACAACAGGCAACGGCTCGGCCCCGAGCAGGGGCAGGTAGATCTCGTTGGCATTCTCACCCCAGCCGGTTGCCCACTGCAGGTCGCCGACGGCCGCCAACTCATGGATCCAGTCGCCATGCGTCCGGCAGAGCGCACAGGCTCTTCACCCTCGAAAAGCACGCGTTCCTGGTGACCGTCAAGGCAGATGGGGGCGGCGAACGGATTCAGCACGCCATCAAGGCCGAGCAGAAGAACCGGCACCGTATGATCCACGGCTCTACGTTATGGAAGGCTCCGGAGCTGAGCGAACGTATAGCACCGGCCAGCAGGGACCGTCGGCACTCGCGACTCCCGCACCGGGCTCGACTTCGAGCGCACTGATGTCGGCCAGATCCGGACGCCACCTGAGCTCGGTGAACGTCACGTCACATCGGCCGCCGCACGGCACCGGAGAGTTGTCGAGGCTCCAGTCATTAGGGTGTTTGGTGGGTCCGCACCGGGCGGCTATCCGATGCGTCATGTCGCTGTCCCCCGGGCTCACGGATCGTGGCACCGTGACATGTTCGGGTCACCTACGAGTGAACTCCGCACCGAGCCGGGCGGCAAGTGCGATCGTGTCTTCGCTCGGTTGAGTGTCGAGGTCGGCAAGCGCTCTTGTGAGGGCGCGCAGCAGCGTACGAATGCCGCCGACGTCGCCGAGGGCGTGTCGGGCTTGCATGGCCTTGGTGTAGAGGGCTTCGTTGTACCGATCTAGGACGATGGCTTTGTCCAGCAGGTCGGATGCGGCCTGCGGGTCTGGGTTGAGCAGGTCGTCGGCGAGGAGCAGGTGGGCTTCGGTGCCCCAGCGGCGCACCGTCTCGCGGTGGGGCTGAAGCCACTCGTAGTCCTGCCCCTCGGCCAGCGGCGCATCGTAGAGCTCGCAGGCGGCGGTCAACAGCTCGTGGCGTCGCGGTCCGGTGGCGATGGTGGCGTGACGCATGAGGTCTCGGAGGGTCCACACATCGACGTCGACCGTCGTCGGGTCGAGTCGGTACCGGCCGGCACTTTTGATGACGTAGGCGTTCTTCGTCTCGACGTCACCGGCGCGGCCGAGGACGTGTCGCAGGTTCGAAGCGTTGGTGTGTACGCGTTGGTCTGCTTGGCTGAGCCGGGCGTCGGGTTCGAGGTATTCGCCGACGTCACGGGTGGTGACGCCGTCGGGGTGGCAGGCCAGGAAGACAGCGAGTTCGAGGGCTTTGGCGCGCAAGGGCCGTCCCGGTTTGGTAATGCCCTCGATCCGCGGCGGGCCGAGCACTCGAAGTCGGGCCTTCCCGGCGACGGCGTCGGAGGGGGTTGGGATCGGCGCGGGTTGGTCCTGAGGGGCGGTGTCGTTTCGGCTGGCGTGTAGGGCAACGACCGCGGCCGGTTCGGCTGGCGAGATTGTCGCTGAAGGTTCGCCGGTTTGCGCTTCTCGCAGCGCGGTCAGGGTCTGGATCGCTGTGCTGGGTTCGAGCACGGGTAGACGCGGCGGTAGCGGTTCGGTTGGCTGACCGGATTTGAGGGTGGTCCGTCCGTCTGGGGCTATGTCAATGGTGACGCCGGGGTGCCACTCACCGAGTAGCACCCCGAACACCTGCCTGCTGGCACCCACGGCCAGAGCCGCCTTGATGCGGGCTTCGGCTGCTGCGGCTGGTGTCTCGGCGATGAGGACGACCGGAGGCAGACCCTCTGCTTCCGGAGCCTCGGGTCGTAGTTGCTCATCGGGGTCGGTGAGCGTCTGCTCGTCGAGAAGGCGGCTGCGGTGCAGCAGCAGGGTCTGGATCATGGTGAGCGCGTCGTCGAGGGTGTCGGTGATGTGCAGGCGCGGCCATGAGCTGACCGTCGTCATGTCTGCGCCGAGCAGCGTGGCGAAGGTTGCGGCGTCGATGACGACTTCGCCACGCGCGTCGGGGTGTTGCGGGCCCCCGGAAGCCAGCACTGCCACGAGGGCGGCGCGGGCGGCGGTAGCTGCGCCGTCGCCGACGAGGCCGACGCCACCGGACGGCAGCGGGACAAGGGTGGCCAGTGGTGCCCCGTCGTCGGAGTGCGGGAGTTCGGGGTTTCGGACCACGGCACGGCGCAGCTCGGCCACCGGGGCCGGTAGGTCAAAGGGTGGATCGTCGTGGGGGTCACCGGTGTAGCGGCGCCGGCGCTGCCGCCACACCAGGACTGCGGCCGCGCTGATGGCGGCGGCGAGTGACCAGGGCAGCCACTCCGCGGAGGTCAGCTGCAGACCCCGCTGGTGATCGGTGTCCCCCGGATGTTGTGTGCCGTCGGCTTCCGGCAAAGAAGAAGACCAGGTGGGAGCGTCAGTAGGTGACCCGGAATCCGCTGCGGTGGGTGCGGTCGGCGAAGAGCTCCTGGGCGTGGCATCCGTCTCTTGGTTTTCCGGTGTGGGCGGATCGGTGGACTGCGGCGCTTCCGGCAGGTTGCTCGGAGGCGGGGAGGGGGCGACGGTGCCAGGTCGCGGTGAGCGCGGTCGGCGGGCCGGGCTGGCGGTCTGTGGAGGTTGGGCATCGGCGGGTAGCCGCAGTTCCCAGCCCGGGTAGATCAAGTCGCAGTCACGCAGCGTGCCGCCAACCTGGGGGAAGTGCCGGTGCTTGTTCATGCGGCAGATTTCCGGCCAGCGGCCGGCGTCATTGAGCCATTCCTTGGCGATCTTCGACAGTGTGTCGTGTCGCTCGACGGTGTACAGGTAGCGGGTGTTGCCGACCTGAATCAGGGCCGGTCCTTGCGCGAGGGCTTGCTGAGGAATAGCCACTGCCTCAGCCGCATCGACGGCCGCCGGTGGTCGAACGCCGCCGGCGTTCAGTTGACCGACGGAGGTGACAGCGATCGCCGCGGTGCCGGCCAGGCCGAACACGAGCCGGTGCAGTGGTGCGGGAAGCCGTAGCACCGGGATCCGCCAGCGGGTCACCAGTGCGATCAGTTCGGCGATCAGCAGCAACCCGAGCACGCCCCACAACAGCCACACCGCCCAGACAGCCGCGCCGGCCAGGACGGTCGAGGTGAACCGCTCGTTCGGCTGATCAAACCATGCCACCAGCTGCGCCCAGGACGGCCACCTCCGCAGCGGGTTGCCGTCAAGGGACACCAGCAACGCCGGTACCCCGGCCAGGAACACGGCCGTGGCCACGGTGGCCCGGACCGGTCGGATCACGGAGGACACCCGCCCCGCTGTGTCGCGCGGCGATGTCGACACGGGCGGGACGTACACCGTGGGACGCGCGTATTCGGCTAGCCGGTTGCCGCTGTCCGGGGATTGCTGCGACATCTGTCCGTCCCCCCGCTTGATAGATCCCTTTCCTCTCGCATACACGGCGATACCCATCGAGGGCCATCCTGTTAGGAAGGATTCTCACCATGCGCGCACAATCGATCACCGGACGAGAACGGAGTTGACGATCTACTCCCCGCTCGGGAGAGACTGCCTCGCATGCCAAGCGGGGGCACTCGACTGTCGATCGATCTCACCTCGTCGGCAATCGCCGCCACTGTCGACCGCGATGGCACCCGGATCCCCGTCATGCTCAACGGCCGCATCGTCATGCCGCACGGCATCGTGGTCGACCCTGCCGGTCAACTACACCCCGGCGTCGCCGAGCCGCCGGAGCCCTCGGCGGATCACCTGTTCATCCGCGACCCCGTGGACCTAGTACACGCGGCTGACGCCAAGCCGCCTGTAGACGCCATACACCTGCTCGCCGGGCAGCTGTGGCATGTGGCTGACCAGGCAGTCCGCCAAGTCGGCGTACCCGTCGCCGCGCTGACCGTGACCATTCCATCGTCCTGGGGACCGCGCCGACGGGGGCATCTCACCGACGCGGCAGCCCGGGCGGGCCTCCCCGCACCGGCCATGGTCACCGCGCCAGCAGCACTCGCCGCTTTCGCGACCGCTGGCCGCGTCACGGATGGCGCTTGCCTGCTGATCTGCGATGCCGAGCGGCACCCGATCACGTTGACTGTCCTGCAAGTCCGCCCCGACGGCTACCAGGAACTCGCCACCCGCCAGGTGAGCCCAAGCCGTGACCTGGACCGAGACCTCGCACAGCACCTCTTGCGCAGCACGGCGAACGACGCCTCACAACGCACCGAGATAGAGGCCACGCCCGAACCAGCCGACACGGCACTGCTGCAGTCCATCCGCCAGGCCAGGACCGCCCTCTCAACCCAAGAACGCGCACCCGTTCTCCTGCCTGCGCCCCGCCCACCGGCCGTTCTGACCCGCAACGACGTCGCCGCCGCAGCGCAGCCCCTCCTCGACGAGGCCGCCATTGCCGTGCAAGGCATCCTCGACGCCGCCGACATCGGCCAGCAGCACCTCAGCCACGTGATCTACCGCGAAGCCGGAGCAATCCCGGGCCTACAGGAACACCTCGCGGCCGTCACCGGACAGACTCCGACCGCCCTCAACGGTCACTCCCACGCCCTCGCTGACGGCGCCCTGGCACTCACCGCAGCCCACCACCAGAGGGCAAGTACCGCCAGCGACACCGCACTGCCACGAGTCCGGCTCCGCATCCGTGACCTGACCAGCGCCATCGTCCTCGGTGCCTGCTCGCTCACCGTGCTCCTACAGGCCATCCTCACCGCGGACGTCACCACCATCAACACCGTGCAGGTCGTCGGCGTCCGCCTCTCCCTGCCTCAACTGGGCATCGCCGGCGCCCTCACCATGCTCACCGCATTCGCCGTGGCACACCTTGCCCCCACCACCTGGCTCGCCGGCACCCCCGACCCAGCCACATCCGAACCCACCACCGGCCATCTCATCCGACGCGGATACCTCGCCGCCGCCATCGGCGGATCAACCGCCGCCGCCCTCTACGGGCTCGCCACCGGCACCGCCGTCCAGTACGGCTACGAGCCATACCTGAAATGGACCCTCGGCTCCGCGCTCCCCCTCGCCGCCTGCGCGGCGATCATCGCTGCCACCGCTCCGCGCATCGCGACTCCGCAACTGTCCAGCTGGCTCGCGCGCACCCGCCCGGCGGCCTTGTCCGCGGCCATCGCCGCCGTCGGCATCTGCCTCATGCGCGCGGCGATCACCCTCACCCCACCTGTCGACCTGACCGGTATGCCCGGCCTCATCGGCAGCGCCGGAACAGCACTGCTCGGCATCGCCACCGCCCTGACTGCCAGCCGAAGCCGCACCATCCGCACCATCACCGCCCCCGGCCTCGCCATCGGCTACGCCATCGTCTTCACCAGCGACACCAGCAGCGCACTGCTGGTCGGCTACCTCTTCGCCCTCACCTGGTGGGCCGTCCAACTCGCCGCCTACACCCTGCGGCTCGCCTACCCCGGGACGGGGCAGGCGTTGCGCCGACTCGCGGGCAGCAGCCACCCAGCCTGACGAGTCGTCAGCGCAGACACGGGCGCCAGCCTCGGGGCTGACCGCTGTCCGGCCAATGACGGCGCCACCGGCATGAGCACCAGGCACCTCTCCGACAGATGACGGCCCGCCGATCTCGGCGGGCCGTCCGTTCACTCCAGACAGCCTGCCGAGCCTCTCCGCTCGGCGGGCCAACGGCGCATGCCCGTTCGCGCAAGGAGGTCACCGGTTCCATGTGCCCGCGTTTCGCAGACCACGACCAGCGCCAACCCACACATCAACCTGATCGAAAGGCCATCGACGATGAGAACACTCCAGAACTTTCCAATCTGCATCGAGCTGACCGGGCGCACGAGCACCGCGATCCGGTTCGCACGGTTCCACGCCCAGCTCGGTATGGGGACGTACCGCCTCTCGCAACTGCCGAGTGAAGCCTCGACTGACGCCCTCTGTCCGCCCTCTAGGGGTCCACAGGACCAGGGGGACGCCGTCCGTCCGTGTCCGCGATCGATACAGAGCCTGCGATGCCTCTTCGAGGACGAGCCCAGCCCTTGGCTTGACCCCTGGGGGACGCAACGGATGGATAGACGGCCACAGCTGTCAGATGCCGCGCCCGCGCGGGTCGTAGCGACGACCCCGTTCACCCCCCGGCCCCAGCAACGCCGGGCTAACGAAAGGAAGCACGATCCATGCCCGCCCCGACCCCGACCCCGCCCGGAATTCAGACCAGGCGCCGACGACCGCCGGCCAACTGCCAGCCGCACGACGCGGTGCCAGCAGTCCGGTTCGACCGATGTCCTGGACGGGTCATGAACGGCCCTGCCGCCTCCGAATGGCGGCCAGACCCGCTTCTGACCATCGACGACCTCGCGGCCTGGTTGGGCAAGCCCAAGAACACGCTCTACGCCTGGCACAGCCGAGGTAAGGGCCCGCGCGCCATCCGCGTCGGCAACACCCTGCGCTACCGGCGCAGCGAGGTCGAGCGCTGGCTCGAAGACCACACCGACGCGGAGCGGTGAACCATGGCCCGACCTGAACTGGCCATCGGCACCTCCGGAAAGATCCGGATCGAGAAACTCGGCCCGAGAAGATTCCGGGCCCGCGCCCGGTTCCGCGACTACGACGGCATCACCCGCGACATCGAAGTCACCGACACCACCGGCCCGGCCGCCGAACGGACCCTGAAGGTCAAACTCCGCGACCGTGCCACCCCCACCGACGACGAGATCACCCGCGAGACCCGCATCAGCGCCCTCGCCGAACTATGGGTCGAAGAAATCACCGCCGAGCAGCGCATCGCGCAACAGACCATCCACCGATACGCGACCAGCGTCCGCACCTCGATTCTGCCCGCCCTCGGCAACCTCCGAGTCCGGGAAGCCAGCGTCGGACGCCTCGACCGGTTCCTGCGCGACATCGCCAAGGACCGCCCCTCAGCCGCCAAAGGCGTGAAGGTCGTACTCAGTCAGATGTTCGCTCTGGCCGTACGCCACGGTGCCATCCCCACCAACCCGGTCCGCGACACCGGCCGACTCCGCAAACCCCGCCGCACCGTCGTCGTCCTCTCGCCCGAGCAACTCCAAGCCGTCCGCGCTGCCATCCGCGAATGGCAGCGGCCGATCCCTGGCAAGCCCGGGCCTCGGCACAGCGGCGACCTGGCCGATGTCGTCGACCTCATGCTCGCCACCGGCGCCCGTATCGGCGAGATCCTCGCCCTCCGCTGGGAGGACCTGGACCTCGCCAGCGAACGACCAACCCTGACGATCTGCGGCACGCTGGTCTTCATCAAGGGCCAGGGCTTCATCCGACAGCCCTGGACCAAGAGCGACGCCGGCTACCGGAGGGTCGTCCTCCCCCGGTTCGCGGTCGGCATGCTGATGGCCCGCAAGCTCACCGCCGCGGACAACCCCCACGACGCGATCTTCGCCTCTCGACGAGGCACCTGGCTCTCACCCAACAACGTGCGCCGTCAGTGGCGCCAGGCCCGCGCCGAAGCCGACCTCGACTGGGTCACCCCGCACACCTTCCGCAAGACCGTCGCCACCCTCATCAAGGAGGAGACCGACACCAAGAGCGCGGCGGCGCAGCTCGGGCACTCCAGCGAGGAGGTCACCGACACCTACTACATCGCCAAGCCGGTACAAGCCCCAGACGTGTCCGGCATCCTCGAACGGCTCGGCAGCCACCCGATCAGCCAAGGATCATCGTCAGGAGAGAACGATGCACACCGATGACGAACTTGGTTGCCGCACCACGTAAACGGGGGGTTTTCGGGGGGCGGTTCAAATCTCCATAGAAGAAAGTCAAAGCCCTGGCCAGCATTTCCGCTGGTCAGGGCTTTTTCTTTGTCGGGACGGCCGGATTCGAACCGACGACCCCTTGACCCCCAGTCAAGTGCGCTACCAAGCTGCGCCACGTCCCGATGCCCCCGCGCGTCGTTGCCCGCGGCAGCCGGTACAGCTTAGCGCAAGATCTTCGCACCGTACGCACAGGGCCCCTCGGCGACCGCACGGGGTCGGCGTCACTCCCCCTAAAGCGTCCTAGGAAAGAAGCCGCCGGGGAGTGCCCCGGCGGCTTCTTCGTGGCACCGCTCAGCCGTGCGCCTTGCCGCGACCGCCCGGGCCCAGCTTCTTGCGCGGACGCACCGAGATGTCGATCGGGCTACCCTCGAAGCCGAACTCCTCGCGCAGCTTGCGCTCCACGAACCGCTGGTAGCCGGCGTCAAGCGGGCCGGTGGTGAACAACACGAACCGCGGCGGCGCCACCCCGGCCTGGGTGGCGAACAGGATGCGCGGGGCGCGCCCGCCGCGCACCGGGTGCGGGGTGGCCTGGACCAGTGCGGTGAGCCACTGGTTGAGCTGCGCGGTGGGAATCCGGGTCTCCCAGCTCGCGAGCGCCTTGCGCAGCGCCGGGGCGAGCTTGTCCACCGCCCGGCCGGTCTGCGCGGACAGGTTCAGCCGGATCGCCCACGGGATCCGCCGCAGCTCCCGGTCGATCTCCTTGTCCAGGTAGTAGCGGCGGTCGGCGTCGACCAGGTCCCACTTGTTGAACGCGATGACCAGGGCCCGGCCGGCCTCCACCACCATGGTGAGAATCCGCTGGTCCTGCTCGCTGATCACCTCGCTGGAGTCCAGCAGCACCACCGCCACCTCGGCCGCCTCGATCGCCGAAGCGGTACGCAGGCTGGCGTAGTATTCCGTGCCGCTGGCCTTGCCGACCCGCTTGCGCAGGCCGGCGGTGTCCACCAGCTGCCAGGTCTCGCCGCCGATCTCGACCAGGCTGTCCACCGGGTCGACGGTGGTGCCGGCGACCGAGTCGACCACCGCCCGCTCCTCGCCGGAGAACCGGTTGAGCAGGCTGGACTTGCCGACGTTGGGCCGGCCCACCAGGGCCACCCGACGCGGCCCGCGCGGCCGGTTCTCCACGATCGGCGGCGCCTCGGGCAGCGCGGCCATGATGGCGTCGAGCAGGTCGCCGGAGCCGCGGCCGTGCAGCGCCGACACCGGGAACGGTTCACCGAGGCCGAGCGACCACAGCGCGGTCGCCTCCATCTCGATGGTGGTGTTGTCGGCCTTGTTGCCCACCAGGATCACCGGCTTGGCGCTGCGCCGCAGCATCTTCACCGCGGCCTCGTCCACGTCGGTCGAGCCGACCATGGCGTCCACCACGAACAGCACCACGTCGGCGGTGGCCACGGCCGCCTCGGCCTGGGCGGCGATGGCGGCGGCCCGGTCCTTGGCGTCGGGCTCCCAGCCGCCGGTGTCCACCACGGTGAACGCCCGGCCGTTCCACTGCGCGTCGTACGGCACCCGGTCCCGGGTCACGCCGGGGATGTCCTCGACGACCGCCTGGCGGCGGCCGATGATGCGGTTCACCAGCGTGGACTTGCCCACGTTGGGGCGGCCGACCACGGCCACCACGGGCTGCGGGCCGGTCGGCTCGTCGGCCTCGGCCTCCGGCTCACGCAGCTCCACCCAGCCACCGAAGTCGTCGGTCATGCCGAGTCACCCTTCGTCCGCGCCTGCGGCGCCCGCGAGAACCCGTTCATGCCACACCCCGCTCGGTGAGCAGGTCACGCAGGCGGGCGACGACCTCGTCGATGCCCAGCTCGGTGGTGTCCAGCACCACGGCGTCGGGAGCCTGCTGGAGCGGGTTGACCGTGCGGGTCGAGTCGAGCCGGTCCCGACGGGCCAGGTCGGCGGCGGTAGCCGAGACGTCGGCGGCGTCCTCGGCGCTGCGCCGCTGGGCGCGCGCCGACTCGGAGGCGGTCAGGTAGACCTTCAGGTCGGCGTCGGGCGTCACCACCGAGCCGATGTCGCGGCCCTCCACCACGATCCGGCCCGCCTCGGCGACCAGCCGCCGCTGCCGGTCCACCAGCAGTTCCCGGACCGCGCCCACGGCGGCCACCGCGGAGACCGCGCCGGTCACCTCCGGGCCGCGGATGTCGGTGGACACGTCGATACCGTCGACGGTGACCGCGTACCCCTGGGGGTCGGTGCCGATGCGCAGGTCGGCCTCACCGGCGACCTTGGCCACCGACTCGGTGTCGGTCAGCTCGACGCCGGAGCGCAGGACCGCCCAGGTCAGCGCCCGGTACATGGCGCCGGTGTCGAGGTAGCGGGCGCCGAGGCTCACCGCCAGTCGCCGCGACACGGTGGACTTGCCCGAACCGGACGGCCCGTCCACCGCGACCACGCAACGCCCGGCCGGTACCTTTTCCTCCACCGTTGTCCTCCTCAGCCCGTACCTCGCAGGTCGTCACGGAGCGACGCCGTTGAGCGGATGGTTTCTCGTCGTCAATCATGCCCGCGCCGCGCGGGCGACCGTCGGGGGCGCGTGCGCGCCGGCCCGCGGACCGCGTCGAAGCCTACCGGGCGCCCCACCCCGAACGTCTCCGGTCAGTCACCCACGGCCTTGAACAGGGCGGCGACCTCCGCGTTTGTCAGCCGCCGCAGCCGCCCGGTGCGCAGGTCACCGAGCTTGATCGGACCGATCGAGGTACGGATCAGCCGGGACACCGGATGTCCCACCTCGGCCATCAGGCGTCGGACGATGTGCTTGCGCCCCTCGTGCAGGGTCAGCTCCACCTGGGCGGTCTTGCCGAGCGTGTCGACCACCTTGAACCCGTCGACCTTCACCGGCCCGTCCTCCAGCTCGACGCCGCCGGTCAGCCGCTTGCCCAGGTTGCGCGGGATCGGCCCGGCCACCTCGGCGAGATAGGTCTTGAGCACCTCGTACGACGGGTGCATGAGCTTGTGGGCGAGGGTGCCGTCGTTGGTGAGCAGGAGCAGGCCCTCGCTGTCGGCGTCCAGTCGCCCGACGTGGTAGACCCGCTGCTCCAGCCGCGCGCCGATGAAGTCGGCGAGCTCGGTGCGGCCCTTCTCGTCAGCCATGGTGGTGACCACCCCGCGCGGCTTGTTCATCGCCACGTAGACGAGGCGGACGTCGGCCTGGAGCCGCTCGCCGTCGACGTGGATCACGTCGCGTGCCGGGTCGGCCTTGTCACCGAGCTGCGCGACCCGGCCGTTGACCGTGACCCGCCGCCGGAAGATCAGGTCCTCGCAGGCCCGCCGCGAGCCCACCCCCGCGGCGGCGAGCACCTTCTGGAGGCGCTCGGCGCTCTCGTACACGGGGGCGTCGGGCTTCGGGGCACGGTCATCGCGTCGCATCGGCAAACTCTTCTACGTCGTCGGGGAGGAACGGGGCCAGGGGCGGCAGGTCGTCCACCGAGTTGAGCCCCAGCTTCTCCAGGAACATGGTGGTGGTCCGGTAGAGGAACGCACCGCTGTCCGCTTCGGTGCCGCACTCCTCGACCAGGCCGCGACCCACCAGGGTACGGAGCACCCCGTCGCAGTTGACACCCCGGATGGCCGAGATGCGCGACCGGGTCACCGGCTGGCGGTAGGCGACCACGGCGAGTGTCTCCAGCGCGGCCTGGGTCAGCCGGACCGACTGCCCCTCCAGCACGAACCGCTCGACGTAGGTGGCGTATTCCGGCCGGGTGTAGAGACGCCAGCCACCCGCGGCGCGGCGCAGCTCGAACCCGTGCCCGGCCGAGGTGTAGCCGGCGGCGATCTCGTCGAGCATCGCGCCGACCCGTTCCGGGGCCTGCTCCAGCACCTCGGCCAGCACCAGCTCGCTGACCGGCTGGTCCACCACCAGCAGGATCGCCTCCAGCGCGCCGCGCAGCTCCGCGTCGTCCAGGACGGGCGCGGGCGCCGGCTCCGGCGCCGCCCGCCGGCGTGAACGCTTCGGAGGTACGCCGGAAGCGCCCTCCTCGTCGCCGTGCGAGGTCTCCCCTGAGATCTTGGTGCGGTCCCGCCCCTCCAGGGGCGCCCCGGTACCAAGATCTCGGTGCGGCTCGCCCGCGGACGAGATCTTGGAAGAATTCGGCCCCTCGGGGGGCCCATTGCTTCCAAGATCTGTGGAGGGATCGAGATCGTGGTCAGCTTCCGGTTCCGGTGGCCGGTCAGTGTCCAAGGTCTCGGGCTCGGATCGATCGGCACGTCCCGAGCGCTCGTCCGTGGGGTCGGGCTTGGGCGGAATGCGCTCCCACGGGGGGATCCAGGCGGCGGCCTGGTCGGCCAGGGAGTCGCCGCGCTCCTCGTCGCTCATCAGGTCACTCCTGCGTCGGTGCGGTCGTGTCCGCCGCCTCGCGGCGCGAGCCGGCGTCAGCGGGTCGGACGGTGACGTCGGAGGGAGCCACGTCAGCGAGTGCGTCGTCGGGCACGCCGGGGGCGGACGCGGCATCCGGTCCGGGGGCGGCGGCCCGGGCGGTGGGCGGCTCCGGGGCGCCGGCGTACTCGTCGACGGTCAGCTCGGCGTCGCCGTCGGCCGGGCCGGTCCAGCGGACCGTCAGCTCCTCCAGCGCCTGCTCCTGCACGAACGCGACGAGGCCCTGCCGGTACAGCTCCAGCAGCGCCAGGAACCGGGCCACCACCTCCAGCGTGATGTCGCAGTCGGCGCAGAGCTGCGAGAAGGTGGCGACACCGGCCCGGCGCAGCCGCTCGGCGATGATGCCGGCGTGCTCCCGGACGCTGACCCGGACCATGTGCACGTGCGCGATGGACACCTCGGGCACCGGCTTCGGGCTCATCGCCTTGACCGCGAGCCGGAGCAGCCGCTGCGGGCCGATGCCGAGCACCAGGTCCGGCAGCGCCTCGGCGTACCGGGGCTCCAGGGTGACCGCCCGCGGGTAGCGCCGACCGCCGACCGCCTCCAACCCGGCGATGTGCGCCGCCGCCTCCTTGTACGCCTTGTACTGCAACAGTCGGGCGAAGAGCAGGTCCCGCGCCTCCAGCAGCGCCAGGTCCGCCTCGTCCTCCACCTCGGCCGAGGGCAGCAGCCGGGCCGCCTTCAGGTCGAGCAGGGTGGCGGCGACCAGCAGGAACTCGCTTGTCTCGTCCAGGTCCCACTGGTCGCCCATGGCGCGCAGGTACGCGATGAACTCGTCGGTGACCTTGTGCAGCGCGACCTCGGTGACGTCCAGCTTGTGCTTGCTGATCAGCTGGAGCAGCAGGTCGAACGGGCCGGTGAAGTTGTCCAACCGGACCGTGAAACCGCTGGTCTCGGCGGGCCCGGTGTCGACCTCGGCGGGGTCGCCGG
Source organism: Micromonospora sp. RP3T (assembly GCF_003027925.1). GTDB lineage: Bacteria > Actinomycetota > Actinomycetes > Mycobacteriales > Micromonosporaceae > Micromonospora. The sequence continues at coordinate 23,831 of NZ_PYPS01000035.1, read as the reverse complement.
CGCCGTGCGGCGGGTCGAGGGGCGGCGCGGTCACCGGGAAACCGTAGTCGACGCGGTGGGCGGGTGGCGGACGCCCTACCGGTCCGTCTCGGCGGCGATCACCTCTCGGGCGAGCTGCCGGTAGTTGCGCGCGCCCGAGGAGGCCGGGTCGAGCGTGGTGATCGGCGCGCCGGCCACCGTCGACTCGGGGAACTTCACCGTCTTGGTGATGACGGTCTGGTAGACCTTGTCGCCGAACGCCTCGACCACCCGTTGCAGCACCTGACGGCAGTGGGTGGTGCGGCTGTCGTACATGGTGGCGAGGATGCCTTCGAGTTCGAGGTCGAAGTTGAGCCGCTCGCGCACCTTGTCGATGGTGTCCAGCAGCAGCGCGACGCCGCGCAGGCTGAAGAACTCGCACTCCAGCGGGATGAGCACGCCGTGCGCCACGGTCAACGCGTTGATCGCCAGCAGGCCCAGCGAGGGCTGGCAGTCGATCAGGATGAAGTCGTACTCCTTGCGGATGGTGCGCAGCACCCGGGCCAGGGCCATCTCCCGGGCGACCTCGTTGACGAGCTGTATCTCGGCGGCGGAGAGGTCGATGTTGGCGGGGAGCAGGTGCAGCCCGGCCACGTCGGTCTTGATCAGGACGTCCTCGGCGGTGACGTCGTCCTGCATGAGCAGGTTGTAGACCGACAGGTCGAGGTTGTGCGGGTTGACGCCCAGGCCGACGGAGAGGGCGCCCTGCGGGTCGAAGTCGACGAGCAGCACCTTGCGGCCGTATTCCGCGAGCGCGGCGCCCAGGTTGATGGTGGTCGTGGTCTTGCCGACGCCACCCTTCTGGTTGGCCATCGCGATGATCCGCGCCGGGCCGTGCCGGTCGGTCGGCATCGGTTCCGGGATCGGCTTGCGCATCGTGTAGGCGGCCGGGTCGGCGGGGCCGAGGTCGGCGCCGAGCGTCGCCTGCTGCTCACGGAGCTCCGACGTCCAGGTCTCGGCACGGTCACCGTTTCCTGCCATGTCCTCGTTGCCCCCTCCCGACGACCAACCCGGCGTCGGAGCCGTCCGACGTCCCTCGCGGCGCCGCTGCGCACCCCCCGGTCCGTCGCACCTGGAGGCCCGCGCCGATGCCGACTGTACGCCACGGGCGAGCAGCACGTTCGGCAGCGGGTCGGCGTGTCGGCCGGCCGTCAGGTGAGCGCACGCGGATGCGCGGTGGCGTACACCTCGCGCAGTCGGTCCACGGTGACCAACGTGTACACCTGGGTGGTGGTCACCGACGCGTGGCCGAGCAGTTCCTGCACCACGCGCACGTCCGCGCCGCCGTCGAGCAGGTGGGTGGCGTACGAATGGCGCAGCGTGTGCGGGGAGACCGCGTCCGGCCCGTCGACCGGCAGGCCGGCCCGGTCGGCGGCGGCGCGCAGCACACCCCAGGCGCCCTGCCGGGTGAGCGGCCCGCCCCGGGCGTTGACGAACAGCGCCGGCGTGCCCCGCCCGGCGGCGAGCAGCGCCGGGCGACCCCGGGTCAGCCAGGCGCGCACCGCGTCGGCGGCGTACCCGCCGACCGGCACGAGGCGGGCCTTGCCGCCCTTGCCACGCAGCAGCACGGCGCCGGCGTCCAGGTCGAGGTCGTCGACGACCGCGCCGACCGCCTCGGAGACGCGCGCGCCGGTGCCGTACAGGAATTCCAGCAGCGCCCGGTCGCGCAGCGCGCGGGGCGCGTCGTCGCCGGTGGCGGTCGCCGGGCCGGCGGCGTCGATCAGCCGGAGCACGGCGTCGACCGGCAGCGCCCGGGGCAGCCGGCGCGGCGGGGTCGGCGGGCGGACGTCGCGGCCGGGGTCGGCGCCGGCCAGGCCCTCGCGCAGCGCGAAGCGGTGCAGGCCGCGTACCGCGCTGGCGGCGCGGGCGGTGGACGAGACGGCGAGCGGCGGGTGGTCGTCGTCGCCGGACCGCAGCCGGGCCAGGTGGGCCTCGACCTCGGCCGGGCCGGCGGCGGCCAGGTCGGCCACCCCGGCGGCGGCCAGCGTGTCGAGGTAGCGGTCCAGGTCCCGGCGGTACGAGGCGAGCGTGTTCCCGGACAGGCCACGCTCGACGGTGAGGTGGTCCAGATAGCTCCGGACCGCGCGGCGCAGGGCCGGCGCGGGCGTCGCGCCGGCCCGGTGCGCCTCGGGGTCGGTCAGCTCAGCACCTCGGCCAGCGGCAGCACGTCCATGCCGTGCGCCTCGGCGACCGGGCCGTAGACGACCCGGCCGTCGTGGGTGTTCAGGCCCAGCGCCAGCGCCGGGTCGCCGCGCAGCGCCGTGCGCCAGCCCTGGTTGGCCAGTTCGAGCGCGTACGGCAGGGTGACGTTGGTCAGCGCGTAGGTGCTGGTGTTCGGCACCGCGCCGGGCATGTTCGCCACGCAGTAGAAGATCGAGTCGTGCACCTTGTAGACCGGGTCGGCGTGCGTGGTGGGACGCGAGTCCTCGAAGCAGCCGCCCTGGTCGATGGCGATGTCGACGAGCACGCTGCCCGGCTTCATCCGGGAGACCAGCTCGTTGGAGATCAGCTTCGGGGCCTTCGCGCCGGGCACCAGCACCGCGCCGATGACCAGGTCCGCGTCGAGCACGGCCCGCTCGATCTCGTACGCGTTGGAGGCCACGGTCTGCAGGTGGCCCCGGTAGATGGCGTCGGCGGAACGCAGCCGGGCCACGTTCTTGTCCAGCAGCAGCACCTCGGACTGCAGGCCCAGCGCGATGGCGGCGGCGTTGAGGCCGGACACGCCGGCGCCGATGACCACGGTCTTGGCCGCGTACACGCCGGAGACGCCACCGGGCAGCACGCCCCGGCCGCCGCCGGTGCGCATCATGTAGAACGCGCCGACCTGCGGGGCGAGCCGACCGGCCACCTCGGACATCGGGGCGAGCAGCGGCAGCGACCGGTCCGGCAGCTCGACCGTCTCGTACGCGATGCCGGTGACCTTGCGGTCGACGAGCGCGTCGGTGCACTCACGGGAGGCGGCCAGGTGCAGGTAGGTGAAGAGCACCTGCCCCTCGCGCATGCGGGGGTACTCCTCGGCGATCGGCTCCTTGACCTTGAGCACCAGCTCGGCGGTGTCCCAGACCTCGTCGGCGGTGGCCAGGATCTTCGCGCCTGCGGCGGCGAACTCCTCGTCGGTGATGCTGGAGCCGACCCCGGCACCCGCCTCGACGAAGACCTCGTGACCGTGGCGGGAGAACTCGTTGACGCCCGCCGGCGTGATCGCCACCCGGTACTCGTGGTTCTTGACCTCGCGGGGGATTCCGACCTTCACGATGCAGACACCTTCCTCCGGGGCGCGGCTCACCCCCGACAGCGCGGCGCCGCGACGGCTCCGTTGCCGACGCGGTCAGGTCCCGCCGGCGGCAGTCTAGGCGCGCGGACGGCGCGGGGGCGCCGACACTGTGACATCCGGTGCCCGGTGGTGCTGACGGAGTGTCAGGCATGGACCGGGCTGGCCGGTGGAGACGCCATCAGCCGACAGGACAGACTTCGGTAAATATCTTCCCACCGGTGGGGTGCCGGCGCGCGCGGAACGCGAGTGGATCACTATGGTGTCCGCTCATGACCACTCCTTACCAGCAGCACCCGTACGGCGTCTCGGACAAGAGCAAGGTCGTCGCGGGCATCCTCCAGATCCTCCTCGGCGGCTTCGGCATCGGCCGGTTCTACATGGGCGACACCAAGACCGGCGTCATCCAGCTCGTGGTCACACTCGTGACCTGTGGCTTCGGCGCGATCTGGGGGCTCGTCGACGGCATCCTGATCCTGGTCAACGGCGGCGTCGACGGCCAGGGCCGCCCGCTGCGCGACTGAACGCGGACACACGGAAGGGGCCGCGCGACAAACGCCGCGCGGCCCCTTCGTCGTCGGTTCCGATCAGCGCGGCAGCGGCGCCTCCGGGCGACGCAACTCGGCGAAGCCGGTCTCCCGGGCCCGGGCGGCGGCGAGCAGCCCGGCCACGCCGGCCGCGTTGGTGATCTCCCCGGCCAGGACCATCCGGACCGCCTCGTCGAGGTCGACCCGGACCACCTGGAGGTCGGCCTCCTCGTCACGGCGGTCGTGCCGCTGGGCCGCCGGGACGTCGGCAAGGTCACGGGCCAGGAAGACGCGCACCACCTCGTCCGAGAAACCGGGCGAGCTGTGCAGGTCGACGAGCACGTCGACGCGCCCCGCGGTCAGGTCGGCCTCCTCGGCCAGTTCCCGCGCCGCCGCGGCGGCCAGGTCCTCCCCGCTGACGTCCATCAGCCCGGCGGGCAGCTCCCACAGGTGCCGGCCGACCGGGTGCCGGTACTGGCGGATCAGCACCACCTGACCGGCGTCGTCGAGCGCCACCACCGCCACCGCGCCGACGTGCCGGACGTAGTCGCGGGCCGCGGTGCCGCCACCGGGCATGGTCACGTCGTCGCTGACCACCGAGAAGATCCGGCCGGACCACACGTCCCGGCGCGCGGTCACCTCGTACCGGTGCTCGACGCCGCTCACTTCGCCGCCGCCTTCGTGCCACCGTTGCGGCCGGCCTTCTTCGCCGCCGCGGCGTCCGCCGGGCCGTCCAGGTCGACCGGAAGCTGGTCGGACTCGGAGTACGCGACCGCGGCGCCCACGAACGCCGCGAACAGCGGGTGCGGGCGGGTCGGGCGGCTCTTCAGCTCCGGGTGCGCCTGGGTGGCCACGAAGAACGGGTGCAGGTTCCGGTCCAGCTCGACGAACTCGACCAGCCGGCCGTCCGGGGAGGTGCCGGAGATGGTCAGGCCGGCCTTGGTGAGCTGGTCGCGGTAGGCGTTGTTCACCTCGTACCGGTGCCGGTGCCGCTCGCTGACCTCGGTGCTGCCGTACGCCTCGGCGACGATCGACCCCTCGGCCAGCGTCGCCGGGTACGCCCCGAGCCGCATGGTGCCGCCCAGGTCGCCGCGGCCGGCCACGATGTCCTCCTGGTCGGCCATGGTGGCGATGACCGGGTGCACGGCCTCCTCGTCGAACTCCAGCGAGTTCGCCCCGTCCAGACCGGCCAGGTGACGGGCCACCTCGATGGTGATGCACTGGAGTCCGAGGCAGAGGCCGAGCAGCGGGACGCCGTTCTCCCGGGCGTACCGGGCGGTGCCCACCTTGCCCTCGATGCCGCGCACCCCGAACCCGCCGGGGATCACGATGCCGTCCACGCCGGCCAGCGCGGCGGCGGCGCCGGCCGGGGTGACGCACTCGTCGCTGGGCACCCACTTGAGCTGCACCCGGGCGCGGTGGCCGAACCCGGCCGCCCGGATCGCCTCGCTCACCGACAGGTACGCGTCGGGCAGGTCGACGTACTTGCCGACCAGCGCCACGGTGATGGTGTGGCGCGGCTGGTGCACCCGCTCCAGCAGGTCGTCCCAGCGGGTCCAGTCGACGTCGCGGAACGACAGGCCGAGCCGGCGGACCACGTACGCGTCCAGGCCCTCGCGGTGCAGCACCTTCGGGATGTCGTAGATGCTCGGCGCGTCCGGGGCGGCGGTGACCGCCTCCCGGTCCACGTCGCAGTAGAGCGAGAGCTTCTCCTTGACCTTGTCCGGGATCTCCCGGTCGCAGCGCAGCACCAGCGCGTCGGGCTGGATGCCGATGCTGCGCAGCTGCGCCACCGAGTGCTGGGTCGGCTTGGTCTTCAGCTCGCCCGACGGGGCCAGGTAGGGCACCAGCGACACGTGCAGGTAGAAGCAGTTGTCCCGGCCCAGGTCGTGCCGGATCTGGCGGATCGACTCCAGGAACGGCAGCGACTCGATGTCGCCGACCGTGCCGCCGACCTCGGTGATCACCACGTCGGGGACCTGGCCGTCGGCGTCCGGGTCGGCCATGCCGAGGATCCGGGCCTTGATCTCGTTGGTGATGTGCGGGATGACCTGGACCGTGTCGCCCAGGTACTCCCCGCGCCGTTCCTTGGCGATCACCGCCGAGTAGATCTGCCCGGTGGTGACGTTCGCCTTGCCGGAGAGGTCACGGTCGAGGAACCGCTCGTAGTGGCCGACGTCGAGGTCGGTCTCCGCCCCGTCCTCGGTGATGAACACCTCGCCGTGCTGGAACGGGTTCATCGTGCCGGGATCGACGTTCAGGTACGGGTCGAGCTTCTGCATCACCACGCGCAGCCCGCGCGCGGTCAGCAGGTTGCCGAGGCTGGAGGCGGTGAGGCCCTTGCCCAGCGAGGAGGCGACTCCCCCGGTGACGAAAATGTGCCTGGTCGTCCGTGCTGAAGGGGCCAAGGCCTGCTCCCGTGTCGTCCGTAGCGGTCGTGCGAACCGCCGTGCCGATCAGACAAGTGATCACGCGATCCACGGGATTCCACGGTAACACCATCCGGACCGTGAGCCGGCGTCGCACCCGCTGTCGGCGCACGTCGGGCCCCGTCGTCCGTGATCAACTCCGGTGCGCGGGGGTGGCGGCCCCCGGCGCCGCGGCCACCTCGGTCGTCCCCGGACCCGCCGGGCCCGCGCCACCGGGACCGGACCCGTCCGACGATGCCCCGCCGCCCTCTCCCCCGGGCCGGCCGCTGTCCGGCAGCGTGCGGTCGGTGGAGTGGTCGAGCACCCGCAGCGCGGCCAACGCCGCCATCGGCACCACCAGCGCGCCGGCCGCGCCGGCCACGTCCAGCGCGGAGCCGCCCAGCACGCCGCCCAGCCCGGCGGCCACCCCGGTGCCGGCCATCGCCGCCCGGATCGCCGGATAGATGCCGAACAGCCGCATCAGCCCGCCCCACGGCTGGAGCAGCGCCAGCCAGACCAGCGCGGCCCCGGCCAGGGCCAGCACGGTCAGCGGGCTGTTCACCAACGTCTGGAAGTTCGAGGTGCTGGACCGGTGCACGGTCAGGCCGCCGGTGCCGTCCCCGAGCGCCGCCAGGAAACGACCCAGGCTGCCCCGCTCCGCCGCCGGCCGGCCCAGGTCGACCAGCGCGAAGCCGATGGTGACGGCCAGCCCGGCCATGGTGGCCCAGGCGAGGCGGCTGACGGTCAGCCAGCCCCCGCCGCAGATCGCCGCGGCCACGCTCACCCCGGCGGTGAGCGCGATCGCACCGATCGAATCCGCGCCCAGGTACGGGCTGCCCACGATCACCACCGCGGTGCCGGCCACGGCCACCATCACGGTCGGCCGCCAGGTACGGCGGACCCGCTGGGCCAGCCAGCCCCCGCAGAGCAGCGACCCGGCGATGAACACGCCCAGACCGACAGTGCCCAGGCCGGCGTACCGGCCGCCCTCCAGCGCGGAGTAACCCACCACGCCGTTGAGTTGCAGCCGGGAACCGGTCAGCACGTCCACGCCGACCACCAGCGTGGCCAGCCCGGCCACCGCGCCGAGCGGCCCGAGCGTGCGGTCGTGCCCGGGAGCGAACCGGACCAGCGCCGTGCCGCCGACGATGAGCAGGGCGGTCACCGAGGCGAACCACCAGCCCGCGTGGATCCCGCGCCACCAGGGCACCGCGTCGGCCAGCAGCGCCGCCGGCACCGCCAACGCGGCGGCGACCAGCAGCAGCTCCACCACCGCGACCACCCGCCGGGACACCGGCTCCGGCCCGTGCGGCCCGGCCAGCCGGCGGGCCCGCCGCAGCAGCGGCAGCACCGCCACCGCGAGCGCCATCTGGGCGGCGGCGAGCAACGTGAAGAACCAGCCGGCGACCCGGCGTTGGGCGGCCGCCTCCCGGTCCGCGTCGGCCGGCGCCCTGATCGCCTCCGGCAGGTCGTCCGGCCGGTCGTCGACGGTCACCGCGGGCCGGCCGAGGAACAACCGCTCCGGCATCGGCCGGCCGAGCGCGGCGAGCGCGGTCGGGGCCAGGTCGACCAGTTGCAGGTAGCCGGCCCGGGCGGTGCTCGGTGACGTCAGCCAGCCGCCGTCCCAGCCCGGACCGTCCGCGACGGCGACGTGCAGCCGCGCCGGCGAGTCGGTGTCGGAGACGCCGGCCACCAGCACCAGCGAGCGCGGCGGCCGGGCGGCGAGCACCCGGGCGAGCCGGGCGTCGGCCTGGCGCGCCTGGGCGGCCCGGACGGCCGGGTCGTCGTCGTCGACAGTGCCCACGTCGACGATGCTCAGCACGCAGGAGCCGAGCAGCTCCGCCGGATCGTCGGGCAGCGCCGGCTCGTACCTGTCGACGCGGCCGAACGGGCGGGCGGCGGCCACCGCCGCGCCCGGCCCGACCGCCACCGAACAGCGCACCGACTCGGCCAGCGCGCCCGGCACCGCGCCCCAGGCGAGCTTCTCCTGGTTGTGGGCGACGACGCCCGGCTGGTCGGGCAGGTTCGCGCCGATCCCGTCGGGCTGCTCGACGGTCACCCCGGTGGCCGGGCAGCCGCCGGGACGGCTGCCGTTCCAGGCCGCGAAGTTGCCCGCGCCGAGCGTCAACCAGCCGTCCACCGGGCAGGTGGGGCGGTGCGCGGAACGCACCGAGAGCGAACCGATCGCGCCCTGCTCGGCCATCCGCCACAGCGTCGGCGTGTTCTGCGGGTCCACGTCGTCCCAGCGCAGGCCGGCCGCGCCGACCAGCACCACGAAGTCGGCGCTGCGCCGGGGCCCGCCGTCGTCCGGGCGGGCGGTCAGCGCGGTGATGCCCAGGGCCACCACCACCAGGGTCAGCAGCACCGGGGTCAGTCTGCGCAGCATCAGCGGTTCCCCGGGGAATGCTGCGGCGTCAGCTCGGCGTACAGGTCGGCGAGCGTGGCCACGGTGTCCGCCTCGGTGGGCCAGGTCGCGGCGCGGGCCGCGCCCCGGCGGCCCAGGTCGGCGCGGCGGGCCGCGTCGTCGAGCAGCTCGCGCACCGCCGCGTCGACCGCGTCCACGTCGCCGGCCGGGACCAGCACCGCGGCGTCACCGACCAGCTCCGGCAGGCCACCGACCGCGGTCGCCACCAGCGGCACACCGGCACGCAGCGCCTCCTGGGCGAACAGTTGGCGGGCCTCCCAGTCGCTGGTGACCACCGCCAGGTCGGCGCCGGCCAGCAGGTCCGCCACGTCGGTGCGGTGCCCGAGCAGGGTCACCGGCGCCCGGGCGGCCGAGATCCGCGCCGCCAGCGGGAGGTAGGCGGGTCCACTGCCGGCGATCACCACCACCGGGGCGGGGACCCGGGTCCGCCACCGGGCGGCGGCGTCGATCAGCACGTCGTACCGCTTCTGCGGGTGCAGCCGGCCCACCGACAGGATCAGCGGACGGTCGGCGGTGACGCCGAACTCGGCCCGCACCGCGGCGCGACGGCGACCCGGCGGGGGCAGCGTCGGCGCGGCGACCGGCGCCAGCCGGGCGTCGGCCGCGCCCAGCGCGGCGGCCCGCTCGACCAGGTCGGCGGAGGCGCCCAGCGCGACCCGTACGGAACGGGCGACGACGCGCTCCACCAGCCGGGACGCCGCGCCGCGCAACCCGCCGGCGAGCACCGCGTTGTGCCAGGTGACCACCAGCGGGACGGTGGGCCGGGCGAGCGCGGCCACCAGGCCGGCGCGCAGGCCGTGCGCGTGCACCACGTCGACGGGCGTCTCCGCCAGCGCCCGGCGCAGCGCGCCGACCGCGCGCGCGTCCCCGGGGGTGGGGCTGGCCGGGATCTCCACCGGCGTGAACCGGGCGCCCGTCCGAGTGAAGTCGAACTGCTCCTGGGTGGCGGCCGGTCCGCAGACCAGCACCGACGCGCCGGCCTCGGTCAACCCGCGGGCGACCGAGCGGACGTGCTGCCCCACCCCGCCGGTGCTGGAGGCGAGCACCAGCGCGACCGACCCGGGCCAGCGCGGTGCCGGCGAGGCGTCCGTCATGAGGAAACGATCTCCTTTCCGTCGCCCCGCTCGCCGGGGTGCTGGTCCACCGGCGGGTCGTCGGCCGGTCGCCGGCGACGCAGCCGGCGGGTCACGGCCGCCAGCAGCGGCCGCAGGTCGCGGGCGTCGGTCAGCCAGGCGACGGCGAGGAACAGGACGCCCACCACGACCCCCGACAGCATGCCCTGCGCGAGGGCCGCGAGCGTCGTCGGGGTCCCGTCCCCCAGCCGCTCCAGCCAGCGGGCGGTGGCCACCCCGCCCGCGGCGGCGACCGCGGCGGCCAGCAGCCCGGCCGCGCCGGCCCGGCCGATGCCGGCCAGCGCCTCCGGGCCGGCGGCGCGCCGTACGGCGGCGACCAGCAGCGCGCCGAGCAGCAGCATGCCGGCGGACGTGGCAAGCGTCACCGCCGGCACCCGGTCGGCCAGCGGCAACGCCTGGCCGGCCAGGACCGCCAGGGCGGGCACACTCAGCCAGCCGAGCGCGGTGGCGACCGTGGCCGCGCGGGTCTCGCCGCGCGCGTAGAGCGCTCGGGTGAGCACCGCGAACAGCCCGTAGCCGAGCAGTCCGGGGGCGAAGCCGGCGATGCCGGCCGCGGCGGTCCGCGCGTCCACCGGGTCGGGGAAGAAGAAGTGCCCGACCGGGATCGCGGTGCCGGCCAGCGCGGCGGCGCCGAGCAGGCTGAACAGCACCACCCCGCGCGCGGCCGGAGCGAGGGTGTCCCGGTAGGCGCGTTCGTCGCCGCCGGCCCGGGCCGCCACCAACGTCGGGTACGCGGCCACCGCGAGCGGCACCGCCAGCACCGACCAGGGCAGGAAGTAGACGGTCTGGGCCAGGTTGTAGACCCCGACGTCGGCGACCCGGCCGTAGGTGACCTGGTTGAGCGTGACGACCAGGGCGATCTGCTGGGCGGTCACGGTGACCACCCCGGCGGCCACCAGGCCACCGACCCGGGCCCGGGCGTCGACCGGGAAGCGGTAGCCCCAGCGGGGCCGCAGCCGCAGCCGGCGCAGCGGAATCAGCAGGGACAGCGAGAGCACCACCACGCCGAGCGTGGTGCCGCCGGAGAGCAGCAGTTCCCCGCCGCGGCCCACCTCGCCGATGCCGGCCCGCCGCCCCTCGGCGGCGGTGAAGGCGAGGTAGACCGCGATGACGGTGACGCTGGACAGCAGCGGCGCGAGCACCGGCCAGGCGAACCGACGGTGCGCCTGGAGCACCCCGGTGAGCACGATGCCCACGCCGTAGAGCGGCAACTGGGGCGCGAAGACCCGCAGCATCCGCGCCCCGGCCGCCTGCTGGACCGGGTCCAGGCCGTGCCCGAGCAGCACGGTCAGCGGCTCGGCGAGCAGCGCCACCAGCACCGCCAGCGGAACCAGCAGGCTCAGCGTCCAGGTCAGCAGCGCCCCGGTGGTGGCGGCCACCGCCCGCCGGTCACCCGCGGCGACGGCGCCGGCCAGCAGCGGTACGACCAGACTGGCCAGCGCCCCACCGGCGACGATCTCGAAGATGACGTTCGGGACGTAGTTCGCCACCAGGTAGGCGCCACCGAGGTCGGTGGGGGCGAGCGTCCAGGTGAACACCGCGGTGCGACCGAAGCCGACGAGCCGGCTGACCACGGTGAGCACGGCGATGAGGGCAGCCGCCCCGGCGACACGGCCGACGGCGGCGAGGGGTGCCGGTTTCGTCACGTCAGTCGGCGAGCCGGCCCAGCTCGTCGAGGTGCCGCAACCCCGGGGTCCGGTGGATGACCTGGGTGAAGCTGACCTTCTCGCTGGCGGCGGTGAGCGCGGCGAGCACGGCCAGCACCCCGGCCCGCCCGAGCGGCCCGGTACGCGCGGCGAGGCTCACGCCGAGCAGCGCGCCGAGCGCGTTGGCGCCGCTGTCGCCGACCATCACCCGCTCGCCCAGGTCGTCGCGCAGCAGGCCGGCGGCGGCGCCGACCGCGCCGGCCGCGATGCCGCCGTGCGGGCCGGTGGACAGCGGCGCGCCGAGCAGCAGGCCGGACTTCAGCGCCCGGCCGGGGCGCAGGTCGAGCAGGTTGACCAGGTTGGCGGTGCCGGCCACCACGCCGGCGCCGAGCAGCACGTCGACCCCGCGGCCGAACGCGCCGGCCCGTTGGCGGCGCGGATGGGCGGCGACCCGCCGGTCGGCGGCGAGCAGCGCCGCGGCGCCGAGCCCGGCGGCGCCCACCCCGGCGACCTTGACCAGCCCGGCGGTGACCCGGCCCTCGCGCAGCGCGGCGAGGTGACCGGCGAAGCCCTTGGCGGCCTTCTGCTCGGGGCGCGCGCCGACCACGTCGTCGTAGAGCCCGACCGCGCCCGCGCCGACGCCGGCCAGCAGTGCGGCGGCGCCGGCCGGGGCGCTGCCGGCGCCGAGCGCGCCCGCGGTGGCGGCGCCCACGGCCAGGGCCGGGCCGGCGGCCAGGGTCACCGTACGGCCCCGGTAGTTGGTGCGCTCCAGCGCCGGCGCGCTCGGTGACGTACGCACCTCCCGAAGCGCGTAGCGGGCGGCCAGCACCCCCGCGCCCACGGTCAGCAGCCGACCCAGTCTCACGCGACCCCTCCGATCCGGATCTCCCACGCGGCGCGGCACGGACCGGACGGCCCGGACGCGATCACTCGGGCAGTTTAGGCAGCCGGGAGGCGGCGTTGTCGCCCACGCCGTACTGGCCGGCCTTCTTCCCGGTGAGCTGCTCGGCCAACGCGAGGCTGGTGACCAGCTGTCCCTGCACGGTGTTGGCGTTGTCGACGGTGGAGATGGTCTGCGACAGCACCGGGTCGCCACGGACCACGGCCACCAGGTTGCCGCCGGTCGAGCCCATGCCGGCGACCACTACCGCGCCGGCGCGGTCGAACTGCTCGGCGACCTTCACCACCGACTCGTCCTTCTTCGCCGAGTCCTTGTCCACGTACGGCTGGCCGGTGACCAGCACCACCGCCTCGGCGGCGCCGGTGATCCGGTCCTCCGGGGTGAGGTAGCCGGCCTCCGCGTACTTCTGGAGCACGCTGCGCCGGTCGGCCTCGCTGACCGTCGGGCTGCCCGCCGGGCGCTCCAGCAGGACGTTGGCCAGCAACGCGCTGGAGGTCTCCACGCCGTGCCCGTTGCCGGGCAGGTTGGCGGTGGGGGCGCTGTTCGGGCGGGCGGCGGTGACGGCCAGCTCCAACAGGTTGTTGTTGCTGTCCGGGTTGACGAACTTGTCCTGCACGGTGACCCGGCCGGTGACGTCCGCGCCGGCGGTGCGGAGCATCTTCACCACGCCCTCGGTCTGGTCCCGGCCGCTGGGCAGCGTGAGCACCACCACCCGCCGGCTGGTCAGCTTGCCGGTCAGGACGAGCGGCGCCATCTCGCCGATGAAGTCCTCCTCGGTCTCCAGCTGCTTCTGCATGTCGTTGACCGACTGGCGCATCAGCGAGTTGTCCTTGCGCAGGCCGTTGACGTTCTCCCGGAGCGAGTCGGCCACCGGGCCGTTGAGGGCGGCTGTGCCGACCACCAGGCCGATCGCCAGCGCGAGGAAGACCGCGGTCAGGGACACCACGTGGTAGCGGAAGTTGATCACGCTTGCAGCCTCTTGATCGTCGGGGGAGCTAGAAGAGCTGGCCGAGCTGGAACACGAAATTGTCCCACCATTCGGAGACCACGCCCAAATACGCCTTCCCGACGGTGGAGACAGCCACCGCGGAGGCCATCGCGGCGACCGCGGAGAGGACCAGCAGCAGCAGCGAGGACCCGGAGATGCTCTGCCGGTAGAGCCGGCTGACGCCCTTGGCGTCGACCAGCTTGCCGCCCACCTTCAGCCGGGTGAGGAACGTCGACGCCATGCCGCCGCGGCCCTTGTCGAGGAACTCCACCAGGGTGGCGTGGGTGCCGACCGCCACCAGCAGCGAGGCGCCCTTCTCGTCGGCCAGCAGCATGGCCAGGTCCTCGCTGGTGGCCGCCGCCGGGAACGTGATCGCGGGCACGCCCAGGCCGTTGACCCGGGCCAGACCGGGGGCCCGCCCGTCCGGGTAGGCGTGCACGATCACCTCGGCGCCGCAGCGCAGCACGTCGTCGGTGACCGAGTCCATGTCGCCGATGATCATGTCGGGGGTGTAGCCGGCCTCGACCAGCGCGTCGGCCCCGCCGTCCACGCCGATCAGCACCGGCTTGAACTCGCGGATGTAGGGGCGCAGCACGTCCAGGTCGGCCTTGTAGTCGTAGCCCCGGACCACGATCAGGCAGTGCCGGCCCTGCATCTGGGTCTGGATCTCCGGCACGCCGACGCCGTCGAGCAGCAGGTCGCGTTCCTGCCGGAGGTAGTCCATCGTGTTGGCGGCGAACGCCTCCAACTGCACCGACAGGCCCTCCCGGGCGTCGGCCATCGACTTGCCGACCGTCTCCGCGTCCTGGAGCGCGCCGTGCGCGACCGGCTCCGTGCCCACGAAGACGGTGTTGCCCTCGATGCGCACCAGATCGCCCTCGCGGACCTGCTCGAAGACGCCCTCGCCGAGGTCGTCCAGGAGCGGGATGCCGGCCGAGACCAGCACCTCGGGACCGAGGTTGGGATAACGACCGGACACCGACGGCTTGGCGTTCAGCACCGCGGCCACGCCGACGGCGACGAGCGAGTCGGCCGCCACCCGGTCCAGGTCGACGTGGTCGATGACCGCGATGTCACCCGGACGCAGGCGGCCGACCAGCCGTTTCGTCCGGCGATCGAGGCGCGCGGTGCCGAGGATCGAGCCCGGTTCCGCGTTCCGGGTCCGGCGCAGTGTGGGTAGACGCATCGTGACCATCCTGGCATGTGGGGCAGGTTCTGCTGTCGCGACATGCCTGAGCAGGGCCGCCTACCCAGGGAAGCACACCGGGACGCGCCCCGGTGTGCTTGCGCTCACAATCGGGGTATCACGGACGCCGTTCCTTGGCCGCCACGGCCAGGAGTTCCTCGGCGTGAGCGATACCCAGATCGGAGTCCGGCAAACCGGCGAGCATCCGGGCCAGCTCCCGGGCCCGCTCGGTGTCCTCCACCACCCGGACGCCGCTGGTGGTGACCGCGCCCCCGGTGTCCTTCGCCACCACCAGGTGCCGGTCCGCGAACGCGGCCACCTGGGGCAGGTGCGTCACCACGAGCACCTGGTGGCTGCGCGCCAACCGGGCCAGCCGCCGGCCGATCTCCACCGCCGCCTGCCCGCCGACACCGGCGTCGACCTCGTCGAAGACCAGCGTGGGCGGACCGCCGGAACCGGCGAAGACCACCTCGATGGCGAGCATCACCCGGGACAGCTCACCGCCGGAGGCGCCCCGCTGCAACGGCAACGACGGCGCGCCGGGATGCGCCAACAGTCGAAGCTCGACCTCGTCGGCGCCGTCCGCGCCGACGCCCGCCTCGACGCCGTTGACCGGCAGGCTCGGCTCGGACCGCCCGGCCGCCCGCGGCAGCACCGCCACCTCGATCCGGGCGTGCGGCATGGCCAGCCCGGCCAACTCGACGGTGACCTGCTCGGCGAAACGACCGGCGGCCTCCTGCCGGGAGGCGGAGACCCGACCGGCGAGGTCGGCCACCTCACCGGCGAGGCGGGCCGCCTCCCGGTCCAGCTCGTCCAGCAACTCGTCGGAGGTGTCCAGTTCGGACAGTCGGAGGCGGGCCCGCTCGGCCCAGGCCACCACGCCGTCCACGTCGTCGGCGTACTTGCGGGTGAGCCCGCGCAGCGCGGCCCGTCGCTCGTAGATCGTCTCCAGCCGGGCCGGATCGGCGTCCAGCGCGGTCAGGTAGGTGGACAGCTCGGCGGCCACGTCGGTGACCAGCGTGGCGACCTCCTCCAGCCGGGCCGCCAGCTCACCGAGCGCCGGGTCGGTGCCGGCCTGCGCCTCCAGCGTGCGACGGGCGGTGCCGAGCAGCACGGCCACGTCGGGCGTGTCGTCGGTCGCCTCCACACCGCCGGCCACGCACTGCTGCGCCACCTGCGCCGCGGTGCGCAGCCCCTCGGCGTGCTCCAGCCGCTGCGCCTCCGCCTTCAGCTCGTCGTCCTCCCCCGGCTGCGGATCGACCCGGGTGATCTCGTCGAGGCCGAGCCGGAGCAGGTCGGCCTCCTGGTTGCGCTCCCGGGCGTTGCGCCGCCGGTCGGCCAGGTCGTCGACCACCGCCCGCCACCGCGTGTACGTCTCGCGCAGCGCGTCCAGCAGCTTCTCGTGCTCGGCGCCGGCGAACCGGTCGAGCGCGGCCCGCTGCTCGGCCGGACGCAGCAGGCGCAGCTGGTCGGACTGGCCGTGCACCGCCAGCGCCTGCTCGCCGACCTCGCCGAGCGTCGCCACCGGCATGCTGCGCCCGCCCAGGTGCGCCCGCGAGCGCCCCTCGATCGTGACGGTGCGGCTGAGCAGCAGTGAGCCGTCCTCGTCGGGCTCGCCGCCGGCGTCGATGATCCGGGCGTGCACCGCCTCGGCCACCCGGCCGCGCAGCCGCAGCCGCCCCTCCACCACCGCGCGACCCGGCTGGGCCCGCACCCGACCCGCGTCGGCCCGGCCGCCGAAGAGCAGGCCGAGGCCGGTCACCACCATGGTCTTGCCGGCACCGGTCTCGCCGGTGATGACGTTCATCCCCCCGGCCAGTGGCAGCGTGGTGTCCTCGATGACGCCCAGTCCGGTGATGCGCAGCTCTTCCAGCACAGCACCCGACAGTAGCCCCGCCGGGTGACAGTTGACCAGCCGGCACGGTGACCGGCGACGGTCGCTCTGCGCTTTCCCGGAAACAGCGCGCACGGCAATGGGGTGGGTGTGGAGAGTCGGGGCGCCGGGCGTCGGCCAGGTCGCGCGCCGCCGCTTCCTCCGGCGGCGGCTCAACGACCTGTCGGCCCGACCGGGGTCGACACCCGACCGGGCCGGACGTGCCGGTCCGCCCGCCGCGGCCGGCCACGGCGCTCCGGCACCCCGACCGTCGCGGCTCCGACCACCCCTGGCCGAACCCGCGACCGTCGGGCCACGCCACCTCCGAGTCGGCGGGCCTCACCGCCGCGCCCGGACTCACCTCGACGCGGCCCGTCCCGCCCACCGTAACGCGCCGCGGCGTACCGGGCACCGCAGCTGAGCCATCGATCAGCGGCGGTTGCCGCGCCAGCCCTGCACGGGCAGGTCGAACTTGGCCACCAGCCGATCGGTGAACGGGCGGTCCCGCAGCCGCACGATGCGCACCGGCAACGTGCCCCGACGCACCGTGACCCGGGCGCCGGGTGGCAGGTCGTAGACCCGCCGGCCGTCGCAGCAGAGCACCGCGAGCGTGGTGAACGGATCGACGGTGATGACGAACGTGGAGGTCGGCGCCGTGACCAGTGGGCGGCTGAACAACGCGTGCGCGCTGATCGGCACCAGCAGCAGCGCCTCCACCTCGGGCCAGACCACCGGCCCGCCACCGGAGAACGCGTAGGCGGTGGAGCCGGTCGGGGTCGCACAGACCACGCCGTCGCACCCGTACCGGGACAGCGGCCGACCGTCGACGTCGACGAGCAGCTCCAGCATCTGGGCCCGCTCGCCCTTCTCCACGCTGATCTCGTTGAGCGCCCACGACTCGATGGTCGGCCCGCCGTCGAACTCGGCGGTCACGTCGAGGGTCAACCGCTCGTCCACCGTGTAGTTACGCGCGACCACGTCCCGCACCGCGGCGTCCAGGTCGTTCATCTCCGCCTCGGCCAGGAAGCCGACCTTGCCGAGGTTGATGCCGAGCAGCGGCGCCTTGGCCGGACGGGCCAACTCGGCGGCGCGCAGGAACGTGCCGTCCCCGCCCAGCGCGAACACGATCTCCGCGCCCTCGGCCGCCTCCGGACCGGTCACCGGCACCACGCCCGGCAGATCGAGGTCGTCGGCCTCCTCGGCCACCACCCGGACCTCGAACCCGTTGGCGATCAGGTCGGCGGCGACCGCCCGGGCGTGCTCGGTGCTGCGTCGACGGCCGGTGTGCGTCACCAGCAGCGCGGTGCGACTCACCCGGACACCTCCTCGGTCGTGGCCGCCGTCGCGGCGGCTCCCTGCGGACCCGCGGCCACCACCGCGCGTACCCGGTCGGGGTCGGCGGCGGGCGCGTCCCGGCGCAACCATACGAAGAACTCGACGTTGCCGCTCGGCCCGGGCAGCGGGCTGGCCGCCACGTCGGCCAGGCCGAGACCGAGTCGCGCGGCGGCGGCGGCCACGTCGAGCACCGCCTCGGCACGCAGCGCCGGATCCCGCACCACCCCGCCGGCGCCGACCCGCTCCTTGCCCACCTCGAACTGCGGCTTGACCATCAGCGCCAGGTCGCCGTCGGGCCCGGTGCAGCCGGCCAGCGCGGGCAGCACCAGCCGCAGCGAGATGAACGACAGGTCGGCCACCGTCAGGTCGACCGGACCGCCGATCGTCTCCGGCGTGACGGTACGCACATTGGTGCGCTCGAGGACCCGGACCCGCTCGTCGGTGCGCAGCGGCCAGGCGAGCTGCCCGTAGCCGACGTCCACGGCCACC
The DNA here is from genome assembly GCF_003027925.1 of Micromonospora sp. RP3T. Classification (GTDB taxonomy): domain Bacteria; phylum Actinomycetota; class Actinomycetes; order Mycobacteriales; family Micromonosporaceae; genus Micromonospora. The sequence goes on along the minus strand of NZ_PYPS01000035.1, from coordinate 5,631 downwards.
ACCTCGGCCGCGCCGGCGCGCAGCAGCACGTCGGTGAAGCCGCCGGTGGAGGCGCCCGCGTCCAGGCAGCGCCGGCCGGTCACCACCAACCCGCCCGGCCCGAACGCGGCCAGCGCGCCGGCCAGCTTGTGGCCGCCCCGGGAGACGTACTCCTCGGTCGGGTCCTCGCCGGTGACAAGCAGCGGATCGGCCGGGTCGACCATGGCGGCGGGCTTGCGGGCCGGCACCCCGCGCAACTGGACGCGACCGGCCTCCACCAGCGCGGCGGCCTGCTCCCGGGAGCGGGCCAGACCGCGGCGGACGAGTTCGGCGTCCAGTCGGGTACGACGAGCCATCGGTGTCCGTTCTCCGCCTCTGCTCAGGCCTGGTCGATGCCGGCCAGGGTCTCGCGCAGCGTCTCGTACGCCGCCTCGTACTGGGCGATCTGGTCCGCCGGGGCGAGCGCCTCCGCGTTCGCCATGCCGCGCACCGCGGCGTCCACCGCCGGGTGCCGCGCCTCGCCGACCTCCTCGACCGGCGCGGAGCGTACCCCCGGGGGCGGACCGGGCCGCGGACCCGGCGGCGGACCGGGCCGGAACGGCGCGCTCACGAGCCGTCCGCCCGACGGCCGGTGGTCTTCCGCGCCGGCCGGGAGGACGCGGAAGGCGGCTCGTCGGCCGACGGCTCGTCTGCCGGTGTGCGCGCCACCGTGGCCGCGGGCTTGCGCGCGACCGCTTTCCTGGCCACCGCCTTCTTCGCGACCGCCTTCTTCGCGACCGCCTTGGTCGCCGTGGCGCCGCCCGGCGTGGCCGCGGCAGTCATGGCCGCACTCGGCGTGGCCGCGGTCGGCTCGGTCCCGCCCGACGCCGACGCGGGCGGCTCCGGTGCGGGCGGCTCGGGTGCGGTCGAGCCTGGTGCGGTCGACGCCGGTGCGGTCGACGCCGACGCGGACGTGGTCGTCGGCTCGACAGGCGTGCGCGCCTCGCGCAACTGCCGTTCCAGGTCGTGCACGCGCCGGGTCAGCTCGGCGACCTCGTCGGCGGTGGCCAGCCCGACCGCGCCCAACGCCCGGTCGACCTCGAAGCGGACCAGTTTGGTCAGCGCCTCCCGGTTCGCCAGGCCGGTGGCGACCAGCTCCTCGGCCAGCGACTGGAGCTGACCGGCCGTCGCGCCGCCCTGACCGACGACGCGCATCACCGCGTCCTGCGCCTTCTTCCGGGGCGCCTCCGTCAGGCCCATGGCCAGCGAGAGGTAGGCGCGCCACGCGTCCTGCATGCCTGAGTCCTTCCACGGGGCGAGGTGTGCAGGTGCCACGCTACCGGGCACCGGGGACGAACCATTGCGGTACGGTGCCGGGGAACGGCATGGCTCACGGTGAGGAGACGATGTGGCCAGCGTGGACGAATGCCGCCAGGCGTTGCAGGACCTGGCCGACCGGCTGGACCGGCACGCCGAGGCGCAGGGCAAGATCGATCTCGACCGCACCCTGGCCTGCCGGATCACCGACCTCGGCACCGCGTTCCACGGTCGGCTGGAGGGCGGCCGGCTGGTCGGGCTGACCGACGGCGACGACCCGAAGGCCAAGATCGCGCTGAGCATCGCCGGCGACGACCTGATCGCCCTGGTGCACGGCAAGCTCGACATCATGTCGGCGGTGGCGTCCCGCCGCGTCTCCGTCAAGGCGAACCCGTTCGACCTGATGAAACTCCGCAAACTGCTCTGACCGACGCCGTCGCCGGGCGCTCACCCGCAGCGGGGTCTTGGTCGCCCGGCTCAGCCGTCGACGCGGTCGAGCCCGAACGCGGCGAGCGCCTCCGCCGCCGCCGGGGACGCGGCCCGCACCCGCGGGTCGGCCGCCGTCGACCAGGCCACCGCGCAGAGCGCCGCGAGCGCGTCCAACGGCCGTCCCGCGCCGTCGAGAACCAGCTCCCCGTCGGTCACCGTCACCGACCAGCCGCCGGCCCCGGGTCGGCCGGGCACCGCCACCACGGCCGCCGCGTCGAAGAGCCCCGCCAGGTCGAAGGAGACGTACGTCGGCCGGCGCGACTCGGGCGCCGCCAGCAACTCGGCCGCGTCGCTCACCCCGGTCAGCACCAGCAGGCTGTCCAGCCCGGCCCGGCAGGCCCCCTCGATGTCGGTGTCCAGCCGGTCGCCCACCACGAGCGTGCGCCCGGTTCCGGCGCGGCGCGCGGCGGTGGCGAACAGCGCCGGTTCCGGCTTGCCCACCACCACGTCGGGATCCCGGCCCAGCGCGGTACGCAGCACCGCCACCAGGGAGCCGTTCCCGGGCAACGGCCCCCGCGGGCTGGGCAGCGTGCGGTCGGTGTTCGTGGCGTACCAGGGCGCGCCCGCCCGCACCGCCAGGGACGCCTCGGCCAACTCGGACCAGCCGACCTGCGGACCATAGCCCTGGGCCACGGCGGCCGGCTCCTCGTCGACCGTCGACACCGGCCGCAGGCCCACCGCACGCAGTTCCGCCCGCAGCGCCTCCGCGCCGACCACCAGCACCGGCGCACCGGCCGGCAACCGGTCCCGGAGCAGCTCGGCGGTGGCGGCCGCGGAGGTCAGCACCTCCGTCGGTTCGGCCGGCACACCCATGCCGGTGAGCAGGTCGGCCACCTCGCTGGACCGGCGTGAGGCGTTGTTCGTCGCGTACGCGACCGCCCGCCCCTCGGCCCGCAGCCGGCCGACCGCCTCGACCGCGCCGGGGATGGGCCGGTCGATCAGGTAGATGACCCCGTCCAGGTCGAAGACCACCAGCGCGTACCCGTCGACCAGCCGCCCGTCCGCCCCGGCGCGAGCCTGCTCCATCCCGGCACCGGTGTCGGTGTCCCCGGCGTGCCCGCTCACCGGCGCTCCGCCGCCTCGTCCCCGCCCTGCGCGTGCCCGCCGGCCGTCGACCGGTTCTCCGCCTGGTCGGCGGGGGCGTCGTCGGTGGCGGCGCGTGAGCCGGCCTCGTCGTCGGTCAGCTCGTCGTCGGTCAGGTCGGCGGCGTCGCGGTCCCGGTAGCCCGCCCGAGCCGCATCGCCGGCACCGGACGTGTCGGCGCGGTCACCGTTCGGGCCGGCGTCGCCGTTCCGGTCGAGGTCGTCGTCCTCGTCGTCCTCGTCGTCGTCCTCGTCGTCGTCGTCGAGGTCGTCGTCCTCGTCGAGGTCGTCTTCGTTGTCGTCTTCGTCGTCCTCGTCGTCGGAGTCGCCGTGCGTGGCCGAGGAGTCCGCGCCGGTCGGATCGTCGTCCGACTCGTCGTCCTCGTCGTCGCCCTCGATGACCACGCCGTCGAGCTCCAGCAGCCGCTCGGCGGCGTCGGTCTCACCATCGGAGTCGATGTCGGAAGCGCGGGAGAACCACTCGCGTGCCTCCTCGCGCCGACCCACCGCGAGCAGCGCATCCGCGTACGCGTAGCGCAGTCGGGCCGCCCACGGCTCGGCGGACTCGGCGGTCAACTCGCGGACCTGGAGCATCGCCACGGCGGCGTCCTTCTGGCCCAGGTCGCCACGCGCGCCGGCGGCCACGATCAGCAGCTCGATGGCGACGGCCTGGTCGAGCTTGGCCTGATCCGCACCACGGAACAGGTCGATCGCCCGCTCCGGCCGGCCCAGCGCCCGCTCACAGTCGGCCAGCACGGCGAGGTGGCTCTGCAGGCCGGTCATCCGGTGGTACGTCCGCAGCTCGGCGATGGCCGTCTGCCACTCCCCCGAGTGGTACGCGGCCAGCCCGACCGCCTCACGCACCGCGGCGATCCGCGAGGCCAGCCGTCGGGCCGCCATCGCGTGCGCCAACGCCAGCGTCGGGTCCTCGTCGATCAACAGGCCGGTCGCGACCAGGTGCCGGGCGACGGTCTCCGCCACCGGCTTGGCGAGCGAGAGAAGCTCCGCCCGCACGGCCGAGTCGAGGTCGCTCGCGACCACGTCGTCCGGCAGCTCCGGCGCCTCTCCGGTACGTCCCTCGCCCCGCTCGTCCTGACGCTCGCGCTGCGGGCCGAAGCTGCCCGGCCGACGGTCGTCCCGGTCCGGCCGGTCGCCGTAGCCACGGCGCTCCCCGTCCCGCTCGGTACGCTCACCGCGGTAACCGCCCTCCCGGCGGTCACCCCCACGGTCGTCTCGACGGAAGCCGCCCTCGCGACGGTCACCACCGCCGAAGCCGCCCTCACGGTCGTCGCGGCGGAAACCACCCTCACGACGGTCACCGCTCGGCGCCCCACCGGCACGGTCGTCTCGACGGAAACCGCCCTCGCGGCGGTCCCCGCCCCGGAAACCACCGTCACGGTCGCCGCCCCGGAAACCACCGGAGCGCTCGCCGCCCCGGGAGCCGCCGTCACGGTCACCACCTCGGAAGCCACCGTCACGGTCGCCGCCCCGGAAACCACCCGAGCGCTCGCCACCACGGAATCCGCCCTCACGACGGTCACCACTGGGTCCGCCGGCACGGTCGTCACGGCGGAAGCCGCCCTCACGACGCTCCCCGCCCCGGAAACCACCCTCGCGACGGTCACCACCACGGAAGCCGCCCTCGCGGTCACCACCACGGAAGCCACCTTCACGGCGCTCGCCACCGGAGGCACCGCCGGCACGGTCGTCGCGGCGGAAACCGCCCTCGCGACGCTCCCCGCCCCGGAAACCACCCTCACGGTCACCACCACGGAAGCCGGCCTCGCGACGCTCCCCGCCCCGGAAACCACCGTCACGGTCACCACCACGGAAGCCACCGTCACGGTCACCACCGCGGAAACCGCCCTCGCGACGGTCACCACCCCGGAAGCCACCGTCACGGTCGCCGCCCCGGAAACCACCCGAGCGCTCACCGCCACGGAAACCACCCTCACGACGGTCGCCGCTCGGCGCACCACCGGCACGATCGTCTCGACGGAAACCGCCCTCACGACGCTCCCCGCCCCGGAAACCACCCTCACGGTCACCACCACGGAAGCCGCCGTCACGGTCGCCGCCCCGGAAACCACCCGAGCGCTCACCGCCACGGAAACCACCCTCACGACGGTCGCCGCTCGGCGCACCACCGGCACGATCGTCTCGACGGAAACCGCCCTCACGACGGTCCCCGCCCTCACGACGGTCGCCGCCCCGGAAGCCACCCGAGCGCTCGCCACCACGGAATCCGCCCTCACGACGGTCACCACTGGGTCCGCCGGCACGGTCGTCACGGCGGAAGCCGCCCTCACGGCGGTCCCCACCCCGGAAACCACCGGAGCGCTCGCCGCCACGGAAGCCGCCCTCACGACGGTCGCCGCTCGGCGGGCCGCCGGCACGGTCGTCACGACGGAAACCGCCCTCACGACGGTCACCACCACGGGCGCCGCCGGCGCGGTCGTCGCGACCGCCCCGGTACGAGGGGCGATCATCGCGGCGGGCGTCGCCGCGCCCCTCGCCACGGTCGGCGCGATCCTCGTAGCGGCGGGGGCGGTCCCCGCCCTGCGGTCCAGAGCTCACAGGTGCATCCTTCCTGATGGCGTTTCCGCCAGAAACGCTAACGCAGTCGAGGGCCGACCCTCATGGGGCGGCCCTCGACTGGAAGATTGTCCGGCGGTGTCCTACTCTCCCACACCCTCCCGAGTGCAGTACCATCGGCGCTGGAGGGCTTAGCTTCCGGGTTCGGAATGTAACCGGGCGTTTCCCCTCCGCCATGACCGCCGTAACT
>NZ_PYPS01000034.1 GCF_003027925.1 Micromonospora sp. RP3T | reverse complement strand
GGCGTGACGCTCTGCGACGCCCGCGGCGTGCACGACTCGGCCACCGCCGAGTGGGTGGTCGCCGCGATCCTGTCCGCGCTGCGCGGGTTCGCGCCGCTGGCCCGCGCCCAGGCCCGCCGGGAATGGGGGGCCTGCTCGCCGGCCTGGCCGGTGGCGGGGCGATCGGCTGGCTGCTCAGCCGCCGCCGACGCGGCACCCTGGCCCTCTCGTCCGGGCCCGACTCCCCCACCGCCGACGGCCCCCCGGTCGACCCCGCGCACCGGAGCGCGACGGGCGACGGCGACGGCGACGGCGTGACCAGGGTCGAGCCCGTCCCGGTCGGCGGCGCACGCCCGCGCGCGTGAGCGCGTGGACGTGTCGGGACGGCAATTCGCCGGCGTGTCGCGCCGCGGGGATGGTGAGTCCGCAAAGCGATATACCTCAGCGTCATAATTATGACGCTGAGGTATATCGCTTTGCCGCACCATGCCACCCCGGCCCGTTACTGACGGTCATGGTGGGGCTGGCGGCAGCCGCCGCGGGCGGCACCACGCGCGGGCGGCACAGCGGGCGTTACGGGCGCGGGCGGCACAGCGGGTCCGAGGAGCGTGCCGGGCGCGGCGGGGCGCCGGTCGAGCCTCGCCGGAGCGCCGACCGGGCGGGGTCAGGCCGGGGCGGTGAGCCAGCCGGGCAGCGGCTCGCGCGCCGTCAGCCAACCCTCCGGGACGCCGCCGGGCGTGCCGACCCCGGCGTACGCGGCGACGACGCCGCCGACGATGGCGGCCGTGGTGTCCACGTCGCCGCCCGCCTCCACGCAGGCGCGGATCGCGGCCGGGTAGTCGGACAGCATCGTGGCGGCGACCCAGAGCGTGAACGGGACGGTGTCCTGCGCCGTGACCCGCGAGCCGTTGCCCACCGCGTCGACCACCTCGACGGCCGGGCGACCGAGCAGCGCGGCGGCCCGGCGGACGCCCCGGTGCACCTCGCCGGCCGGGTCGAGCGCGCCGGCCACGGCGGTGAGCAGGCGGGCCGGTTCGGGCCGGTCGCCGTCGAGGCGGGCCCGGGCGGCCAGCGAGGCGGCCACCGCCACCGCCACCGCGCCGGCGATCCCCTCCGGGTGCGCGTGGGTCACCTCGGCGCAGGCCCGGGCCTGGTCCGCGGCGCGCCGGGTGGAGTCGGCGTGCCAGGCGCCGAGCGGGGCCACCCGCATGGCCGCGCCGTTGCCGCAGGAGCCCTGCCCGTCGAACGCCGACGCGGCGGCCACCGGCCACGGCGTGCCGGTGCGGATCAGCCGCAGGACGGTCACCGCGCCCGGGCCGTAACCCCGGTAGGGCTCGCAGCGCTCGGCGAACGCCAGCGCCAGCCGGTCCCGGTCGATCCGCCCGGCGGAGGCCAGCTCGGCCACCACGGAACAGGCCATCTCGGTGTCGTCGGTCCACTCCCACGGCGGCGCGGGCAGCCGGCCCTCGGCGAGGTCGGCCGGGCGCCGGCCGGGCACGAAGAACTGGGAGCCGAGCGCGTCGCCCACCGACAGGCCGGCCAGCGCGTCGCGGGCGAGCGTGAGGCGGGTGTCGGGGAAGAGGGTGAACGTCATCGCCGTTCCAGCTTGCCCGGTTCCCCGGCCTGCCGCAACGCGACCGACTTGCCACGCCGAGTACGGTGCTGACGTGGCAACCGTCCTGCTGGTCGAAGACGACCACGTCGTCCGCGGCGCGATGCTGCGGTCGCTGACCGACCGGGGCCACGCGGTGCACGCGGTCGGCACGGCGCTGGACGCGTTGCGCCGGGTCGCCGCGGAGACGCCCGACCTGGTGGTGCTCGACCTGGGCCTGCCGGACCTGGACGGCTCGGACGCGCTGCGGATGCTGCGCGGCATCACGGACGTGCCGATCATCATCGCCACCGCCCGCGACGACGAGCAGTCGGTGGTCCGGTTGCTGCGGGCCGGCGCGGACGACTACATGGTCAAGCCGTTCACCGGCGCGCACCTGGACGCCCGGATCACCACCGTGCTGCGCCGGGCCGGCCGGGCCAGCCGTACCGTGCAACCGGCCGTGCACACGGTCGGCGGCCTGCGGGTGGACGTGGGCGAGCGCAGCGCGGTGCTGGACGGGGAGGCACTGGCGCTGACCCGCAAGGAATTCGACCTGCTGGCGTATCTCGCCGCGCGTCCCGGCCGGGTAGTGTCCCGGCGGGAACTCTTGGAGGAGGTATGGCGGCAGCCATCGGTCGGCGAGGACCAGACCATCGACGTTCACCTGTACTGGCTCCGCCGCAAAATGGGCGAGTCCGCGGCGAAGCCGCGCTACCTGCGCACCGTGCGGGGGGTCGGCTTCCGGCTGGTGGCACCGGACTGAGGACGGCGCTGGCCTGGCTCACCGCCGGCATGTGCAGCCTGGTCGCGCTCGCCTTCCTCGTCCCGCTCGGGATCACCCTGTCGGACCAGTCCCGCGAGGAGAAGCTGGCCGACGCCGCCCGACGCGGCGCGCTGGTCACCGGCGCGCTGGCGGTCAGCACCGACCCGGAGGTGGTCCGACGGGCGGTGGCGGCCAGCGGCGACGACCCGGCGCTGCGGCCGGTCGTGCACGGCGTCGGCGCCGACGAGTCCGCCGGCCGTGCCGACTCCGCCGCGCTGGCCGACGCCGCCGCGCAGCGGCGCTCGGTGGTGACCGAGGTGGACGGTGGCGTGCTGCGGCTGGACCCGGTGGTGCTCGGTGACCGGGTGGCAGTGGTGGAGGTCTTCGTCCCCGACGAGGTGCTCGACGCGGGCAGCGGTGGGCGGTGGCTGCTGCTGCTCGCGGTGGCGTTGGCGCTGGTCGGCGCTGCGGTGATCGTGGTCGACCGGGTGGCGGCCCGGGCCGTGGACGCCACCGGCGACCTGGTCAAGGCGGCGCTCGCGGTGGGCGACGGCGAGCTGGGCGTACGGGTCGAGCCGGCCGGTCCCCGGGAGCTGGCCGAGGCGGGGCACGCGTTCAACCGGATGGCGGAACGGCTGGTGGCGCTCCGCGCCGACGAGCACGAACTCGTCGCCGACCTGTCGCACCGGCTGCGAACCCCGCTGACCGCGCTGCGGCTGGACGCGGAGGCCCTGGAGTCCGACGACACCAGCATCGGCACGTTCAGCGAGGCGGAGCTGGACCGGCGACGCGGCATCCGGCGGATCCGGCAGGCCATCGTCACGCTGGAGGGCGAGGTCGACCAGCTCATCAAGACGACCCGCAAGGCGGTGAGCCAGGAGACCGCCCCGGCGTCCTGCGACGTCAGCGAGGTGGTGCGGGACCGGATGGTCTTCTGGTCGGCGCTGGCCGGCGACCAGAACCGGCCGCACCGGGTGGTCGGGGCGCAACTGCGCATCCCCGCGCCGGTGCCCCGGGCCGAGCTGGCCGCCGCACTCGACGCGGTGATCGGCAACGTGTTCCGCTACACGCCGCAGGGCACCGCGTTCGAGGTGGCGGTGAGCCGCCGGGACGGCTGGGTGGCGATCCGGATCGACGACGCCGGGCCGGGCATCGCCAACCCGGACCGGGCACTGCGCCGGGGCGAGAGCGACAAGGGCTCCACCGGGCTCGGGCTGGACATCGCCAAGCGGGTCGCGTTGCAGGCCAACGGCTCGGTGAGCATCGACCGGGCCCGGCTCGGCGGGGCCAGCGTGGTGATGTTGCTGGCCGATCCGGACGCGGCGCCCCGGCAGGTCAACCGGTTCGGGCTGGTGGGTCGGATGACCCGGGAGGCCCGGGAGCCGCGCGCCGGACGGCGCTGGCCGCGCCCGCGCTGACACTGTTTGTGGGCCGGCGCAAGTTCTCCTTAGGAGTGGTTTAACGACCGCCCCGACACCGCCGCGAAATGCCAGGATCTCTGACAGAACCCATCAGTTCCGTCGGCCGGGACGCCCCGTAACACCTTCCGGCCGGCGGATCCGTGCGCGCGGCGGGAGTCCGGTCCCCCCACACCTCGCTCCCGTCGCGCGCCGCTCTCCGTCCGGTCGGTCAGCGCGCCGCGCCCGCCGCGTACGCGTCGATCTCGGCGTTGATCCGGGTCGCCTCGGCCGGCGCCAGGAACGCGGCGTCCACCGCGGCGCGGGCCAGCGCGGCCACCCCGTGCGGGTCGAGTTTCAGCAGCCGGGCGGCGACCGCGTACTCCTCGTCGAGCGTGGTGCCGAACATCGGCGGGTCGTCGGAGTTGATGCTGACCGGCACGCCGGCCTCGACGAGCTGCGGCAGCGGGTGCTCGTCCAGGCTGGCCACCGCTCGGGTGCGGACGTTCGAGGTGGGGCAGACCTCCAGCGGGATCCGGCGCTCCGCCAGGTGGGCCAGTAGCGCCGGGTCGAGCACGGCGGAGATGCCGTGGCCGATCCGCTCGGCGCCCAGCTCGCGCAGCGCGTCCCAGATGGTCTCCGGCCCGGTGGTCTCACCGGCGTGCGGCACCGACCGGAGCCCGGCCGCGCGGGCCTGGTCGAACCAGGGCTTGAACTGGGGCCGGGGCACGCCGATCTCGGGGCCGCCGAGACCGAAGCTGATCAGCCCGTCCGGCCGCTCGTCCAGCGCGATGCGCAGCGTCTGCTCGGCGGCCGGCAGCCCGGCCTCGCCGGGGATGTCGAAGCACCAGCGCAGCGCGATGCCGAAGTCGGCCTCGGCGCGCTTGCGGGCGTCCTCGATCGCCTCGCAGAACGCCGACGCGGGGATGCCCCGGTGCACGTGCGAGTACGGGGTGACGGTCAGTTCGGCGTAGCGGACCTGCTGGCGGGCCAGTTCGCGGGCCACCTCGTGGGTGAGCAGCCAGACGTCGTCGGCGTCCCGGATCAGGTCCACCACGCTCAGGTAGATGTCGATGAAGTGGGCGAAGTCGCGGAACGCGAAGTAGTCGGCGAGCGCCTCCGGGTCGGCCGGGACGGGGCTGCGCCCCTCGTGCCGGGCGGCCAGTTCGGCGACGATCCGGGGCGAGGCGGAGCCGACGTGGTGCACGTGCAGCTCCACCTTGGGCAGGCCGGCGATGAAGGTGGACAGGTCGGTCACGAGTTCTCCTCTGCGCGGGCGCCGGTGCGGGCCACCACGAAGATCCGGCGGAACGGGAAGCACACCTGACCCTGCCGCACCGGGTACGCCTCGGCGAGGCGGGCCCCCAGCTCGGCCCGGAAGTCGGCCCAGCCGGCGGCGTCCAACGCGGCCCGGACGGGGCGCAGCGCGGTGCCCTCCATCCAGGTCAGCACCGGGTGGTCCGGGCCGGCGGCCGGTAGCAGGTGCACGTAGGTAGTCTCCCAGGCGTCCACGGCGCAGCCCGCCCCGGTCAGCAGCGTGGCGTAGTCGACGGGTTCACCGACCGGGGCCTCGCGCAGCAGCCCGGCGAGCGGCTGGCGCCACCGGTCCCGGCCGGCGACCTCGCGCAGCGCGCGGTGCGACGGCGCGGCGAAGTTGCCGGGGACCTGGACTGCCAGCCAGGCGTCCGGCGGCAGCTCGACGGCCCAGCGGGTGAGCAGCTCGCGGTGGCCGGGCACCCACTGGAGCACCGCGTTGGCGACCAGCACGTCGACGTCCGGCGCCGGCCGCCAGTCACGCACGTCGCCGACGGCGAACGTGACCGGGGCGGCCAGGGCGGCGGCCCGGGTGATCATCTCGGGCGAGGAGTCGAGGCCGGTGGTCCGGCTGCCGGGCCAGCGCTCGGCGAGCCCGGCGGTGAGCGTGCCGGGCCCGCAGCCGAGGTCGACCACCGCGCGCGGGCGCTCGGCGCCGACGCGGGCCAGCAGGTCGTGGAAGGGCCGGGAGCGTTCGTCGGAGTAGCGCAGGTAGGTGCTCGGATCCCACATGACCAGCCTCCAAACCGTACGTACGTCTTGCTAACGACCGTACGGCCCGACGAGCGCCGCGGCAAGTCGCTCACTAGGCTCGACCGGATGGAACAGCGCAACTTCGACCGGCTCGGCCGGCACGTCGGCATCATCGGCCTGGGCGCCTGGCAGCTCGGCGCGGACTGGGGCGAGGTCAGCGAGGACGCGGCGCTCGACGTGCTGACCGCCGCCGTCGACGCCGGCGTCACCTTCCTGGACACCGCCGACGTGTACGGCGACGGCCGCAGCGAACAGCTCATCGGGCGGTTCCTGCGGGCCCACCCGGGCCACGGGCTGACCGTGGCCACCAAGATGGGCCGGCGGGTGCCGCAGACGCCGGAGGCGTACACGCTCGACAACTTCCGGGCCTGGACCGACCGGTCCCGGGCCAACCTCGGCGTCGACACGCTCGACCTGGTGCAGCTGCACTGCCCGCCCACCGCGGTCTTCGCCGACGACCGCGTCTTCGACGCCCTGGACACGCTGGTCGCCGAGAAGCGCATCGCCGGATACGGCGTCAGCGTGGAGACCTGCGACCAGGCGCTCACCGCCATCGCCCGGCCCGGTGTGGCCAGCGTCCAGATCATCCTCAACGCGGTCCGGCACAAGCCGCTGGAGCGGGTGCTGCCGGCCGCCGCCGCGGCCGGAGTGGGCGTCATCGCCCGGGTCCCGCTCGCCAGCGGCCTGCTCTCCGGCCGCTACGACGAGCACACCACGTTCCCGGCGGACGACCACCGCACCTTCAACCGGCACGGCGAGTCGTTCGACGTCGGCGAGACGTTCTCGGGTGTCGACTACGACCTCGGCCTGGCCGCGGTACGCCGACTCGCGCCACTGGTCGGCGACGACCGCACCATGGCGCAGTTCGCGCTGCGCTGGATCCTCGACCAGCCCGGCGTGACCGTGGTGATCCCCGGCGCCCGCTCCGCCGAGCAGGCCCGGCGCAACGCCGAGGCGGCCGGCCAGCCACCGCTGACCGAGGTGGAGCTGGCCTCCGTGCGGGCCACCTACGACGAGCTGATCCGGCCGCAGGTGCACGACCGGTGGTGACCGCACCGATTCGGCCCGTCGGCGCGGCGTCGTCCACGACCGGCGTCGGCGGGCATGCTGGGGTGGGGCGCACGTCGTCGGAGGGGGCGCGATGAGGGGTTGGTTCCGGCTCACCATGGGCCTGCTGGCGGTGGTGATCGGCACGCTCTGGACCGTGCTGGGGCTCGGCTACGTCGAGGGCAGCGTGCTGACCGACCGGCGGATCTGGGCACTGGTCGGCCCGGTGGTCGTCGTGGTCGGGTTCGTGGCGCTCTGGCTCGGCATGCGGGCCCGGCGCCGCTGAGGCGCACCGGCGCGCCGGCCGGGCGGGGCACGGAGAAGCCCCGCCTCCCGTGCGGGATGCGGGGCTTCGCGCACCGGCCGGCGGGGCCGGCACGGTGTCAGCTCAGATGGGGCGGACCTGCTCGGCCTGCGGACCCTTCTGACCCTGGGCGATCTCGAACTCCACCCGCTGGTTCTCCTCCAGCGAGCGGTAGCCGCTGGACTGGATGGCCGAGAAGTGGACGAACACGTCAGCACCCCCGCCGTCGACGGTGATGAAGCCGAAGCCCTTGTCAGCGTTGAACCACTTCACGGTTCCCTGCGCCATGTGCAACTCCTTCTAAAACTGGCGGCCGAGCACGCCGTGCGGCCGATTGGCCGTTTTCGAGCAGCGGCGCCTGAGGCGGCCCCCGTGCAGGGGAACGTCCCTCAACCCACGCGTCTCGCAACAGCGTGAGACAGCAAACCACGTACGCAAAAACTTCGCACAGCCTACCGGACGAAGTTCTCCGACATGTGACCTGAAAGTTGTCCGGAGATCGACGGATCGCCGGGGTCCGGAAACGCGAAGGGCCCCTCTCCCACGTCATGGGAAAGGGGCCTTCGATCGAGCTGGTTCAGTCCGGCCAGTGCCCGGTCAGCCGGCGTACGCCGACCGCGCCGCCCCGGTCCACGGCGGCGCGCACCGCCGAGAAGATCGCGCCCTGGAGCGCCGCGGCGGCCAGGACCTCGCCCCACCCGCGGTCCTCGTCGGTGGCGCTCGGCGCGTCGCCGTCGCCCGCCGTCAGCTTCCAGACCTGCCGGAAGATCATCCCGGCGACCGTGCCGGCGGCCAGGCCGAGCAGCACCCCCACCGGCTTGTAGGCCGCCTTGCCGATCCTGCCGCTCACCTGCGCCTCCCTCGGACCACCAACAGCACCACCACTGTCACCACCGCGCCGGCCGCGATGGCCGCCCACGGCAACGGGTTGCGCCCGACCGCCTCACCCGACTCGTACGCCTGCGCCCGGACCTGCCGGGCCCGCTCGGTGGCCCGCGTGCGCACCCGGGCGACGGTCAGCGACGCCTCCTGGCGCACCTTCGCCTTGGCCTGCTCGGCGGAGTGCCGCACCAGCGCCTTCGGGTCGGCCCGGGCCGCCAACAGCTCCACCGTCTCACCGAGTTCCACCCGGGTCCGGCGGATCTCCTCCCGGAGCGCCGCCACGTCCGGGGTCCCGTTCCCGTTCTGTTTCTCGTTCCCGTTGCCGGTCACGCCCGCCTCCCGTCCTTCACCGCGGCGGTGACCGTGTCGACGTCCGCCCGCACACTGCGGACCGTCGCCTCCGGCACCGGCGGGACGGCACGGCTGACCTGCTTCTTGCCCACCAGCGCCAGGATCCCGGCGAGCAGGAACAACACCACCGCCACGATCAGGGCGGCCAGCCACGCCGGCATGACCAGTGCCAGCAGCAGGATCACGGTGGCGACCAGCGCGCCGGCGCCGTAGAGGGCCATCACCCCGCCGCCGCCGAACAGACCGATCCCGATCCCGGCGTGCTTGCCCTTCTGGGTCAGCTCCGCCCGGGCCAGCGTCAACTCGTCCCGTACCAGACGGGTGACCTGTTCGGTGGCCCGCTGCACCAGTTCCGCGGTGGACGGCTCGTGCCCGGTCCGGGACGTACTGTGACTCGCGACGTCAGCCATGCTGTCCTCCTTTCTTCATCACCGCGCTGTATGCCCGGAGTCGCCGCCCGTCAATCCTGCGCGGGGCGGCCGGTCGGCCCGGCCGCGCGCCACCGGCGCCCGGCGTCGATCAGCCGGAATCCGGGGCGTGCGCAGCAGGTCCCCGGAACTTGGCCGGGCAAACCCGTCCGGCCCGGCCCGCTACGAACCCCGGACGTCCGACCCCCGGGCTCGGCACGCACGGAGAGCCCCCGGCGCCGCGCGGGCGGCCGGGGGCTCCGATCAGGGGTACGAGCGCTCAGCGGCGGGCCTCGGTGTGGTCCTCGCGGCCCACGAACACCTCGCTGCGGGCGTCCCCGTCGTCGCTGCCGCCGAAGACCCGGGCGTCGTCGTGCGCCTCGGTGTCGGCCGGCCGGCGGACCGCCCGGCGCGGCTGCACCACCTGCCAGGGCAGCGGGCCGGTCGCGTCGCCCACCTCGGCACGCAGCCGGGGCAGGGCGGTCGGGCGGTGGTCGCGTACCCAGGTCACCAGGTGCTCGCGGACCAGGCAGCGCAGGTCCCAGAGGCTGCCGGCGTCGGCGGCGCTGACCAGCGCCCGGACCTTGACCATCCCACCGGTCGCGTCGGTCACCTGGAGCACGCAGACCCGGCCGTCCCACAGCTCGGTGCCCTCGCAGAGCCGACGCAGCTCCTCCCGCATGGCCTGCACCGGGATGGCCCAGTCGAGGTCGAACTCGGCGGTGCCGAGCACCGCCGCCTCGGTGCGGGTCCAGTTCTGGAACGGCTTGCTGGTGAAGTACGAGGTGGGCAGGATCAACCGGCGGTCGTCCCAGATCTGCACCACCACGTAGCTGAGCGTCAGCTCCTCGATCCGGCCCCACTCCCCCTCGACCACCACCACGTCGTCGAGGCGTACCGCGTCGCTGAATGCGAGCTGGAGGCCGGCGAAGACGTTGCCGAGCAGGCTCTGCGCGGCGAGCGCGGCGACGACACCGACCACACCGGCGGAGGTGAGCACGCCGGCGCCGATGCCGCGTACGGCCGGGAACGTCATCAGCATCACGCCGACGGCGAGGATCACGATCACCGCGATGGTCAGCCGGCGCAGCAGCACCACCTGGGTCCGTACCCGGCGGGCGTGCCGGTTGTTCGGCACGTCCACCCGGAACCGGGCCAGCGCGGTGTCCTCCGCCACCACCAGCAGCGAGGCCACCAGCCAGGCGACCGCGGCGATCATGGCCAGTCCGAGCGTGTGCAGCACGAACTGGCGCCACGGGCTGCCCACCGCGTAGAGCGTGGTGAACCGGATCGCGAGCTGCACGCCGACCACTGTCGCGGCGACCTGGAACGCGCGGTGCGCGTGCTCGGTCAGCTCGGTCATCAGCAGCGAGCGGCGACCGAGCCGGCGGGTGACCCGGTGCACCACCTCGACCAGCACCAACGCGACCGCCGCCGCGGCGAGCGCGGCGGCGACCGTCACCAGATAGCTCTGCACGACATTCTCTCCCTCCGGCCCGGGCGGAATCGGGCAAAGGCCCAATGGTGCCCGGCGGTCCGGATATCGACCAGGATCAGACCTTGCGGTATCGGGACTGGAAGAAGCAGTAGACGCCGAACGCGGCGATGCCGAGCGCCATCAGCGCCAGCAGCCACGGCCCGTACGCCTGGTCGCGCAGCGTCCGCAGGGCGGCGTCCAGACCGCGCGCCTTCTCCGGGTCGTACTTGACGGCGGCGACCACGATCAGCAGGCCGGCGATGGCGAAGACGGTGCCCCGGGCGGCGTACCCGGCCATGCCGAGCCGGCGGGTGAGCTGGCGGGTCTTCGGGTTCATCTCACCGGTCTTCAGGTTGCGCTCGAACTTCTTCTTCAGGCCGTAGATCACCATGCCGATGCCGACCGCGGCGAGCACCAGACCGGCGAGGCCGACCAGCCACCGGCCGCCGTCGGAGGCCATCAGCTTCTCGGTGAGCTGCTGCTGCTGGTCCGAGGAGTTGGAGCTGGCGTCCTGGACGACCTTGATCGCCGTCCAGCCCAGCCAGACGAAGATGATCACCCGGACGACCGAGGCGATCCGCTCGAAGGTGCGCTCCTTGCCGGTCTTGGACTGGTGACCGACAAGCGCCTCGCTGGCCTGCCAGATGGCCATGGCGAAGAGGCCGACGGCGATCACCACCAGCACGAACTTGCCGAGCGGCTGCTCGCCGAGCGTGCGCAGCGCGCCGTTCTGGTTGCCCTCCTCCCCGGAATTGCCGAAGGCGATCTGCAGCGCCAGCCAGGCGAAGAGGAGGTGGACGATTCCGTAGCCGATGAAACCGGCGCGAGTCAGCAGTTCGAGCCACCGGCTGTTCTTGGCCTGGGCGGCGGTGGCTCCGGCGTTCCGGGTGAGAGACATGGGCCCTCAATCTCCCGACGTGCAGTTTTCCAAACGTCACCGCCCGCCGCCGCCGACCGCCGCCCGGCCGAATCCGATCAGTTGTTGGGGTTGCGGGCCACCCGCAGCGTGACGTTCTGGTCGGTGACGCTGTCCAGGCTGACCTGGAAGCCGCCGACCTCGGTGGCCTGCTGGCCGGTGGTGAGTGAGAGCTGCTCCCCGGCCACCTCGACGGTGACCTGGTCGTCCTGGGCGCCGATGAGCTTGGCCTCGACGCCGAGGATGGTGGCGCTGGCGTCCACGCCACGGTCGAAGGTGATGGTGCAGGCGTCCAGGCCGCAGTCGGTGTCGGCGCCGTTGGAGCTGCACCCGGCGAGCAACGCGGCGCCGAGGGCGAGACCGGCGAGCAGCCCGGCGGCACGACGGGTGGGGGTCGGGGGGAAGGTGGCGCGTCGGTTCGTCACCTCCCCAACGGTACGTGCTCCCCACCACCGCTCCCGAGGCCGCGAGCTAGGGTGCGGGAATGGCTTTTGACGTTGCCCGGGTGCGGGGGTCGTATCCCGCGCTGGGCGAGGGCTTCGCCCACTTCGACGGCGCCGGTGGCACCCAGACCCCGACCGGGGTGATCGAGGCGGTGACCGACGCCATGCGCGTCGCCATGGGCAACCGCAGCACCGCCTTCCGGCCCGGCCGACGCGCCCTGGAGCTGGTCGCCGACGCCCGGGCCGCGGTCGCCGACCTGCTCGGCGCGGACCCGTCGGGCGTGGTGCTCGGGCCCAGCGCCACCGCGCTGACCTACACGCTGGCCCGGACGCTGGGCGCCGGCTGGCGACCGGGCGACGAGGTGGTGGTCTCCCGGCTGGACCACGACGCCAACGTCCGGCCCTGGGTGCAGGCCGCCGAGGCGGCCGGCGCGACGGTGCGCTGGGCCGAGTTCGACCGGGCCACCGGTGAGCTGCCCGCCGGCCAGTACGCCGACCTGGTCGGCGAGCGCACCCGGTTGGTCGCGGTGACCGCCGGCAGCAACGCGATCGGCACCGCGCCGGACGTGTCGGCGATCGCCAAGACCGCGCACGCGGTCGGCGCGCTGGTCTGCGTGGACGGGGTGCACTCGGTGCCGCACAGCCCCACCGACCTGGCCGCACTGGGCGCGGACGTGCTGGTCACCAGCGCGTACAAGTGGTCCGGCCCGCACCTGGCGGCGATGGTCGCCGACCCGGCGCGGTGGGCGGAGCTGCGCCCGGCGAAGCTGCTGCCCTCCGCCGACACGGTCCCGGACCGCTTCGAGTACGGCACGCCCAGTTTCCCGCTGCTGGCCGGCGTGACCGCCGCGGTGGACCACCTGGCGTCGCTCGACCCGGCCGCGACCGGCGACCGCCGGGCCCGGGTCCACGCCGGCCTGGCCGCCGCCCAGGCGCACGAGGAGGCGGTCTTCGACCGGCTGCTCGCCGGGCTGGCGGCCCGACCCTTCGTCACGGTGTACGGCGCGCCCGCCCGGCGCTGCCCCACGGTGTCGTTCCGGGTGGCCGGGCGGACCCCGGCGGAGACCGCCGCGGCGCTCGGCGAGGCGGATCTCTGCCTCTCCTCCGGCGACTACTACGCCTACGAGTACTTCCAGGCCATGGGCCTGCACGACGGCGGCGGCGCGGTGCGGGCCAGCGTCTACCACTACAACACCGTCGACGAGGTGGACCGGCTGCTGGCCGAACTCGACCGGCTGGCCGACGACGAGGGGACAATGGTCCGGTGAGCTTCCTGGTCGAGGAGAACCCCGCCAAGCACCGCTTCGAGATCCTGGTCGACGACGCGCTGGCCGGCTTCACCGCGTACCTGCCGCGCGGTGAGGTGCTGGTCTTCACGCACACCGAGGTCGAGGACCGCTACCAGGGGCAGGGCGTGGGCGCCGCGCTGATCCGGGGCACGCTGGACCGGGTGCGCGCCAACGGTGGCCGGGTGGTGCCCCGCTGCCCGTTCATGGCCGCGTTCATCGAACGGCACCCGGACTACGCCGACCTGGTGGTCGACGCGCCCTGAGGCCCGGCCCGACCGGGGGACCTCCCCACCCGGCCGGGCCGGGAGTTCAGCGGACGCCGGCCAGCAGCTCGGCGGCGGCCCGGGCCGCCGCCGCGGTGGCGCCGTGGGTGGCCAGGTGCACCCGACCGGCGGCCAGCTCGGGCACGCCCAGCTCGACCACCACCGCGTCCGGGCGGGCCGCCAGCGCCCGGGTCACCGCGTCCCGCATCCAGCCGTGCCGGTGCAGGTCGCGGACCACGAGCACCAGCGGCCGGTCGGCCGGGCCGATGGCCGGGTCGGCCGGGACGGCGTCGGCGGCGTACCGGGCGGTGGTGGTGCCGGGCGTCAGGTGGGCCAGCGGCGCGGCGATCCCCCACGGGGTCTCCTCACCGATGGCGATGTTGCGGGGCGGCGCGAACTCCACCACGTGCGCCGGCCCTGCCAGCGGCAGCAGCCCGGCGTCACCGGTGACCCGGACGGCCCGGCGGGCGGCGGCCAGCCCGATCGGCGACCCGTCGGCGGCCGGCCGGCCACCGCTGCGGTGGGCGCGGGCGGCGACGCTCCACGCGGCGAGCTGACCGACCCGCTTCGCCGCCTCGGCCAGCCGCTCCTCCGGCAGTTCGCCGCGCACCACCGCGGCCACGATCGCGTCGCGCAGTTCCCGGGCGTCGGCCTCGGTGGCCCGTTCCCCGCCCACGCAGATCGCGTCCGCGCCGGCGGCGAGCGCCCGCACCGCCGCCCCGGCGAAGCCGTACCGGTCGGACACCGCGCGCATCTCCACCGCGTCGGTCACCACCACGCCGTTGAAGCCCAGCTCCTCGCGGAGCAGCCCGCCCAGGATGCGCGCGCTGAGCGTGGCCGGCAGTTCCTCGTCGAGCGCCGGCACCAGCAGGTGGCCGGTCATCACCGCCTGGACCCCGGCCGCCACCGCGGCGCGGAACGGGGCCAGCTCGACCGCGTCCAGCCGGGCCCGGTCGCCGCCGATGCGGGGCAGGTCGAGGTGGGAGTCGACCCGGGTGTCGCCGTGCCCGGGGAAGTGCTTGGCGCAGGCGGCGACGCCGCCGGCCTGGAGACCGCGGACCCAGGCGGCGGTGTGCCGGGCGACCAGCTCGGGGTCGGCGCCGAACGAGCGCACCCCGATGACCGGGTTGGCCGGGTTGGAGTTGACGTCGGCGTCCGGGGCGTAGTCGAGCGTGATGCCGACCGCGGCCAACTCGGCGCCCAGGTCGCGGGCGACGTCCTCGGTCAGCGCCGCGTCGTCCACCGCGCCGAGCGCGAAGTTGCCGGGCCGCGAGCTGCCCCGGGCCGACTCGATCCGGGTGACGTCGCCGGCCTCCTCGTCGATCGCCACGATCACGTCCGGCCGCTCCGCCCGCAGGTTCGCCGTCAGCGTCGCGACCTGCTCGTGGTCGACGACGTTGCGGGCGAACAGGACCACCCCGCCGAGCCCCTCGCCGAGCCAGCGGCAGACCCAGGGCGGCGGGGTGGTGCCGACGAACCCGGGTTGCAGGACGGCGGCGGCGAGCGCCGCCAGGTCTGCGCTGGCGCCCACGATCCGTTCCCTCATCGGGCCACCCTCATTCGCGACTGCGGGGCTCGCAAACCCGGCTCACTCCTCGCGCTCACGCTGTGCTACCCCCGTATCCCCACGGAACCCGCCGGGGATCGACGGGTGCTGACATGGTCACACCGCGCAGCTAAATAGTCAACAATCCTTACTGTTAGCTGCTGGCGTCCCGCCGCGCCCCGTGGGAGAGTTCGTCCATGCCCGCCCTGCCGCTCGCGGACGCCACCGGCGCCGCCGACATCCCCGGCGTACGCCTGCTCGGCCTGGTGGTCGGCGCGCTCTTCCTGCTGATCGCGATCCGGGCCATGTTCCGCCGCTGACGCCCGGTTCGACAGGGACCGCCGGGGTAGGGGTGTCGGTGTCCCGACACGGCGGAGGGTGAGGCGCATGAAGATCGGTTACTTCCTGTCCAGCGAGGAGTACACGCCGGCGGAGCTGCTCGCCCAGGCGCGCGGTGCCGAGCAGGCCGGCTTCGAGGCACTGTGGATCTCCGACCACTACCACCCGTGGGTCGACGCGCAGGGCCAGAGCCCGTTCGTCTGGTCGACCATCGGCGCGCTCAGCCAGGTCTGCCGGCTGCCGGTGACCACTGCCGTCACCTGCCCCACCATGCGCATCCACCCGGCGGTCGTCGCGCAGGCGGCGGCCACCAGCGCGGTGCTGCACGAGGGGCGCTTCGTGCTCGGGGTGGGCACCGGCGAGGCGCTGAACGAGCACATCCTCGGCGACGCCTGGCCGCAGACCGACGTGCGGCTGGAGATGCTGGCGGAGGCGGTCGAGGTGATCCGCGAGCTGTGGCGCGGCGACTTCGTCAACCACCACGGCAAGCACTACACCGTGGAGCACGCCCGGATCTACACCCGCCCGGAGACGCCGCCGTCGATCTACGTCTCCGGCTTCGGCCCGAAGGCGATCGAGCTGGCCGCCCGGATCGGCGACGGGTACGTCAGCATGATGCCCGACGCCGAGATGGTGCGCCGGTTCCGCGACGCCGGCGGCGGCGACAAGCCGTGCCAGGGCGGCTTCAAGGCCGCGTACGCCGACACCGCCGACGAGGGCGCCCGGATCGCGTACGAGCGCTGGCCCAACGCGGGCGTGCCCGGCGAGCTGTCCCAGGTGCTCCCCTCGCCGCGTCACTTCGAGCAGGCCGCCGAGCTGGTCCGCCCGGAGCAGGTGCGGGAGGCGTTCGTCTGCGGCCCGGACGCCGACGCCCACCTGGAGATGATCGACAAATACGCCAAGGCCGGGTTCGACGAGGTCTACGTGGCCAACACCGGCCCGCACTGGCAGGGCCTGTTCGACCTCTACCAGCGCGACGTGCTGCCCCGACTGCGGTGATCAGGACAGCCGGTTTCGGGGTCGAACTCCGAGGGTAGCTGAGGCGCTTGATGAAACTGACCAGGCACGCCACCACTCTGCGCCGCGCGGCGAAGAACCTGTTCGGCTGGACCGCGTTGCGGCCCAACCAGCTGGCCGCCATGCGCGCCGTCATGCAGCGCCACGACGCCCTGGTGGTGCTCCCCACCGGCGCCGGCAAGTCGGCGATCTACCAGATCCCGGCCAGCCTGATCCCCGGCCCGACCGTGGTCATCTCCCCGCTGCTCGCGCTCCAGCAGGACCAGATCGCCGCGCTCAACGAGCGGCAGCGGCCCGAGCTGCGCGCGGTCCGGATCAGCTCGGACGAGAGCGCCGCACAGCAGGCCGAGGCGATCGAGGACATCCGGGCCGGCCGGGCCGAGTTCCTGTTCATCACGCCCGAGGCGCTGAGCAACCCGGACCGGCTGGCCGAGGTCCGCTCGCTGTCGCCGGCGCTGGTGGCGATCGACGAGGCGCACTGCATCTCGTCCTGGGGTCACGACTTCCGGCCGGACTACCTCGCGCTCGGTCACCTGATCGACGGGCTCGGCCGGCCGCCGGTGGTGGCGCTGACCGCCACCGCCTCGCCCCCGGTACGCGACGACATCATCGCCCGGCTGCGGCTGCGCGAGCCCGAGGTGGTGGTCTCCGGGCTGGACCGGCCGAACCTGTTCCTCGAGGTGGCCCACTGCCCGACCGAGGACTACCGGTGGCGGCGGCTGGTCGCGCTGCTGCGCGACGACGAGCGGCCCGGCATCATCTACGTGCCGACCCGGCGCGCGGCCGAGGAACTGGCCGAGCGACTCACCAAGGCGGGCTTCCCGTCCGAGTTCTACCACGGCGGCATGCCCACCGCGGCGCGGCACGAGCTGCACGAGGCGTTCCTCGCCGACCGGGTGCCCATCATGGTGGCCACCTCGGCGTTCGGCATGGGCATCGACAAGCCGAACATCGCCTGGGTGGTGCACATGGCGCTGCCCGACTCGCCGGACAGCTACTTCCAGGAGATCGGCCGCGCCGGCCGGGACGGCTCCCCGTCCCGGGTGCTGCTGCTGTGGCGCTCCGAGGACGTCGGCCTCCAGCGCTACTTCAGCGGCGGACTGCCGGACGAGAAGGAACTGTCCGACCTGGCCGCGGTGCTGCGGAGCAAGGCTCGCACCCGCAAGGAGCTGCGTGAGCTGACCGGGCTGGGCCCGCGCAAGCTCGGCCAGTACCTCTCCCTGCTGGAGCAGATCGGCGCCGCCGAACCGCGGGCGAAGCAGCGCATCGGGGTGCCCCGCTACGCGCCGGGCGCCGCCGAGGCCGGCTCGGCCGCGCGCGCCGAGGCCGAACGGCAGCAGACCGTGACCCGGTCGCGGACCGACATGATGCGCGCGTTCGCCGAGACCACCGGCTGCCGCGGGCAGGCGCTGCTGGCCTACTTCGGTGAGCAGATGAGCGAGGTCTGCGGCCACTGCGACAACTGTCACGCCGGCACCAGCGTGGCAAACGACGGCGCGGTCGGGCCGTTCCCGGTGCACAGTCAGGTCCGCCATGCCGAGTGGGGGTCGGGCCTGGTGCTCAGCTACGAGGAGGGCCGGATGACGGTGCTCTTCGACGAGGTGGGCTACAAGACGCTGTCCGTGCGCGTGGTGTCCGAACAGGGCCTGCTGGAGCTGGACTAGCCTGATCCGGGCACCGCGACGGTGCCCGTCGACAACGACGACCGCGGCGAAAGGAACCTGATCGTGATCGAGCAGCCGGCGTACACCCGGTTCGGCGTCTCGGACGAGGAGTGGGGGCTGCTGGTGGGGCTGCCGCAGTCGGTGCTCACCGCGGCGGCGGCCGCCGAGTCCGACGGCACCCGGCGCACCATGGCCGAGAACGCCGCCGGGCTGGAGACCATCGCCGCCGGCCGGGAGTCGGCCAGCCCGCTGGTGGCCGCCGTGGCCGGCGAGATCGTCTCCCGGGTCGGCGACCCGGAGACCGGCGCGGAGCTGCCGGTCATCACGCCGGACGACCCGACCGCGATGATCGAGGACGTGCTCACCCGGGCCGGCCAGGCCTCCGCCCTACTCACCGGCAGGGTGGACGAGGGGCAGGCCGGAGCGTACCGGCACTGGCTGGTGGAGATCGCCGAGCAGGTGGTGGGCGCCGCCTCCACCGGCGGCATCCTGGGCATCGGCGGGGACGTGGTGAGCGACTCCGAGCGCCGGTTCCGGGACCGGCTGTCCCAGGTGCTCAACGACTGAACGCAGAGTTAACAGAGGCTTCCACGTTCGTCAATGACGGACGTCACGCCCCACGGGTGCCGCGTTTCGGCCCCGTGGGGCGTCGTGTTTGTGGAGGGATGTCGACAGACCACGGGGGTCGTTCATGGACACACCGATGCAACCGCAGATCTTCGACACGGCGCGGATACCCGCCGCCGACCGCTTCGGGCTCTGGCTGGAGATGCTCGCCCGGACGCCCATGCTGACGCGGATCCGCACCGAGCACGCCGACAACTTCGAGGCGCGGGCCGAATTCCTCGAACTGGGGCCGATCCAGCTCATCCGGCACCGCTACCCGCCGCTGCAGGGGAGCCGGACCCGCAAGCTGATCAGCCGCTCCGACGCCGACTGCTACCTGCTGGCGCTGACGCTCAACGGCACCGGCATCGCCGACCAGGACGGGCAGCGGGGCATCTGCCCGCCGGGCGACCTCACCTTCTACGACTGCGCCCGGCCCCAGGAACTCACCCACCACGTCGACGACGCCGACGACCGGTCCGCCGCGTCGATCGTGGCGCTCATCCCGTACGACGCGCTGCCGCTGCCGCACCGCCGGCTCACCCCGCTGTTCGCCAGCCGGATGTCCGGCGCCGAGGGGATCGGCGCCCTGCTGGCCGACTACCTCATCCGGATCACCAGCCATCCGGACCAGTACCACGCGGTCGACGCGGACCGGTTGGGCGGCGTCGCGCTCGACCTGGTCGCCACGCTGCTCGGTCGCCACCTGGTCTCCGAGGAGGCGGTACCGACCGAGGTCCGGCGCCGCGCGCTGCTCGCCCAGGTGCACGCGTACGTCCGGCAGCACCTCGGCGACGTGACGCTGGGCCCCGGCGCGATCGCCGAAGCCCACCACCTGTCGGTGCGGTCCCTGCACCGGCTCTTCGAGGACGAGGAGACCACCGTCGCCGCGTACATCCGGGACGAGCGGCTGGCCCGGTGCCGGCGCGACCTCGCCGACCCGGCGCTGGCCGACCGGTCGATCCAGGCCGTCGCCGGCCGCTGGGGGTTCCGGGACAAGGCCCACTTCAGTCGCGCCTTCCGGGCCACCCAGGCGGAGACGCCGCAGGCGTTCCGGGCGCGTCACCTGGAACAGGCACGGATCGTCAACAGCACGGCATCCGAAGTCAACTCGACCCGGACACAATGAACCCGGGCCGGCACCGGCGACGGTGACGACCCGCTGGTAACGGGGGGCCGTGGCGTGGCGCCCGCGGCGGTCCAGCCGCGGGCGGCCGCCCGGTCGCCCCCTCGCGCCGCATCGGACGGCACCCGGGTTCCGGCCCCGTCGTTTTCCCCCCAGGACCGACGGGGCCGGTCGGGGGTCAGTCGGCAGCCTCCTCCTCCAGCAGCGCCAGCACCGACTTCTCCACCGCCTCGCGCGGCATCTCCGGCTGCACCGGCGCCAGCACCCCGTCGTGGTACAGGTCGACCACGCGCGGGTCCACATAGGACGTGCGGGCCACCGTCGGCGTGTTGCCGAGCAGCTCGGCGACCGAGCGCATCACCGCCGCCACCGCCCGGCGGCGCGCGGTGACGGACCGCTGCGGGCCCACCGAGGCCAGCTCGGCGGCGGCCAGCACGGTGGCGTGCCAGGTGCGGAAGTCCTTCGCGGTCATCTCTCCACCGCTGGCGTCGCGCAGGTAGTCGTTCACCTCGTCGCTGCGCACGTCGCGCCACGCGCGACCGTCCCAGTAGCCGAACAGCCGTTCCTGGGCGCGACGTCGCCGGCGCAGGTTGAGCAGCACCTGGCACAGCTCCGCGTCCTCGACGCGGCGAACCTGGTCGATGCCGCCCTTGGCCGGGAACTCGAACACCACGCACCCGCCGCGGGAGCGGGCGTGCTCCGGTCGCAGCGTCGCCACGCCGAACGTGGGGTCGTCGCCGGTCGCGTACTGGTCGCTGCCCACCCGGAACGCGCCCATGTCGAGCAGCCGGGCCACGGTGGCCAGCACCCGCTCCCGCCGCAGCCCGCGCAGCGCCAGGTCGTGCGCGACCCGGTCCCGCAGCGCCGGCAGCCGGTGGGCCACCTCCAGCACGTGGTCGAACTTCGCCTCGTCCCGCTTGCGCCGCCACTGCGGGTGGTAGAGGTACTGCTTGCGGCCGGCCGCGTCGATGCCGGTGGCCTGGATGTGCCCGTTCGGGTGCGGCGAGAGCCACACGTCCCGCCAGGCGGGCGGGACCACCAGCTCGCGCAGGCGGGCCAGCTCGTCGGCGTCGCGCACCGGTTCGCCGGTCGCGTCCAGGAAGAGCCAGCCCGTGCCGCGCCGCCGCCGGGCGTACCCCGGCCGGCCCGGGTCGCTACGCCGCAACCGCACCGGAGACCCGTTCCACCTCGGCCACCGCCGCCACCACCTCGTCGATCCCGATGGCATCCAATGTCGGATGCGTTCCTACCCCGCCGGAACCGGTCGAATCCGGGTCGGATCCGGCGGCCTCGACGCGACCGAGCACCAGGTGCCGGCGCCGGTCCGGCGGTGGACCCCAGCGGGCCGCCGGCACCGGGCCGAACAGCACCACCGAGGCGGTCCGGTACCCGGTGGCGAGGTGCGCCACGCCGGTGTCGCCGCTCACCACCACGCGGGCGTCGGCCACCAGCGCGGCCAGCTCGGTCAGGCCGGTCCGCCCGGCCAGCACCGCCGTCGGCGGCAGGCCGGCGTCCCGGGCCACCCGGGCGGCCAGCACCCGCTCGTCGGCCGAACCGGTCACCACCACCCGGTGGCCGTGTGCGGTGAGCGCCCGCGCCAGCCCCGCGAAGCGGTCCGCCGGCCAGCGCTTCGCCGGCACCTTGCTGCCCGGATGCAGCACCGTCACCCCGGCCGGTACGCCGACCGTGGCCGGCCGCCGCAGCGCCAGGTCCCCGGCGTCCGCCGGCAGGCCGTACGCGTGCAGCAGCCGGCACCAGCGACGCACCTCGTGCTCGTCGGCGTCCCAGGCCGGACCGTCGAGGTGGCCGGCCGACGGATTCCGGAAGGCGAGCAGCCGGCCCGGCCGGACGGCGGCCAACGCCCGGTGCGACTCCGGTCCCCGGCCGTGCAGGTTCACCGCCACCTCCGGCGGCGGCCCGGTCCACCGGATCCGGTCCGGTCCCGTGGTGGGCAGCACCCGGTCGACCGCCCCGGTCAGCGCCGCCAGCGGCGCCAGCCAGGCCGGGGCCGCCAGCACCAACTCCCGGTCGGGCAGCCCGGCGCGCAGGCCACGCAGCGCCGGGACCGCGGTGGCCAGGTCACCGACCCCGAGCGCGCGCAGCACCAGGATCACGGGTACGACGACTCCCGCTCGGCGCAGACCACCAGCTCGCGGACCGCGCAGCCGGCGGGCTGGGAGAGTGCGAACAGCACCGCGGCGGCGGTGTCGGCCGGCTCGTTGAGCACGGCGTCCGGCCCGGGCCGGTACTGCTCGTCGCGCTCGTCGAAGAACGCGGTGCGCATGCCGCCGGGGATCAGCAGCGTCACCCCGACCGCGCCGGCCAGTTCGGCGGCGAGCGCCCGGGTGAACCCGACCACCCCGAACTTCGCCGCGCAGTACGCGGTCGCGTCGCCGACCGCCTTGACGCCGAGCGTGGAGGCGACCGTGACGATGGTGCCCCGGGACTCCTCCAGGAAGGGCAGCGCGGCGCGGATCACCGCCGCGGTGGCGAGCAGATCCACCGTGACGATCCGTTCCCAGGTCTCCGCCGGCACGTCGGCCAGTTTTCCGGGCACGTCCAGGCCGGCGGCGGTGACCACCGCGTCCAGGCCGCCGGCACGCTCCGCGAGGTCCCGGGTGGCGACCTCGGCGGCCCGGGTGTCGGCCAGGTCGCACTCGGCCCACGGCACCCCGTCGGCGGGGCGCTGCCGGTCCAGCACGAGCGGCCGGCCGCCGGCGCCGGCCACGGCCGCGACCACCGCCGCGCCGAGGCCGCTGGACCCGCCGGTGACCAGCACGGTCGGCCCGGCGCCGGGCCCGTTGCGTGGCGCGTTCATCGTGCTCCCTTCGCCGTGGACCGGACGACCGGCTCGGGACCGGTCTCCGCGACCGGGTCGGCCGGCCAGCCGGCGCTGCCGCGGCCGGCGCGGGCCGCGGCGATCATGTCGGTGGTGGACCGCCCGGCCAGGTACGGCACCACCACCGTGTGGCCGCCCCAGCGGGCCAGGATCGCCGACTCCGGCAGCGTCTCCGCGCCGCCGCCGCTGGCGTAGTCACCGCCCTTGACCCAGATGTCCGGGCGCACCCAGGACAGCGCCGCGTGCGGGGTCGGCTCGTCGAAGATCAGCACCGCGTCGACGCAGCCGAGCGCCGCGAGCAGCCGGCTGCGGTCGCCCTGCGGCACCACCGGACGCTCCGGCCCCTTGAGCCCGGCCACGCTCGCGTCGGAGTTGAGGCAGACCACCAGGCAGTCGCCGAGCTGCCGGGCCGCCTGGAGCGTCGCCACGTGCCCGGCGTGCAGCAGGTCGAAGCAGCCGCCGGTGGCCACCACGGTGCCGCCGGCGGCGCGTACCCGGGCCAGCACCTCACCGGCGGCGACCGCGCCGATCCGGTCCCCGCCGGCGGCGACCACCGTCGGGGCGACCGCCCGGACCGGCGCCGGCAACGCCGTGGTCACGCCCCCGCCGGCCACGTACGCGGACGCCTCGGCGACCGCCTCCTGCACCGCCTCGGACACCAGCGCGCCCCGGGCCAGCGCCAGCGTGGCCGCGGCGGCGAACCGGTCCCCCGCGCCGCAGGTGTCCCCCTCGGCGGGCGGCGCCGGGACCACCAGCGGGGTGGAGCCGGCGTGGCAGAGCAACGCGCCGTCGCCGCCCAACGTGACCGCTACCGCGCCGGCCTGCCAGCGCCGGCGCAACGCCTGCGCGCTCCGGGACGCGTTCGCCAGGCGGGATCCGCCCGGCGGCGTCTTGGCCAGGTCCCGGGCCTCCGGCTCGTTCGGGGTGGCCAGGTGCACCCCGGGCACGGCCGCCGGGCCGCGCGGGTGCGGGTCCCACACCACCGGCGCCCGGGTGGCGGCCAGCGCGGCCCGCAACGCGGGCTGCCCGGCGACGCCCCGACCGTAGTCGCTGACCAGCACCGCGGACGCGCCGGCGAGCAGCCGCCGCACGGCCTCGCCCGGCTCCCCCGGCACCCCGGTCGGCCCGCCCCGGTCGTGGCGCAGCAGCACCCGCCCGCGCGCCCGCAGCCGGACCTTCTCCGGCGTGGCCCCGGCCAGCCCGAGCGCGTAGAGCTGCACTCCGGCGGCGGCGAGCAGGGTGCCGAGCCGGGCCCCGCCGGCGTCGTCGGCGACGGCGGTGACCAGCGCGACCTCGGCGCCCAGCGCGGCCGCGAAAACGGCGGCCAGGCCGGCCCCGCCGGGGCGGTCGACGGACGCGGTCTCGTCGAGCACCGGCACCGGGGAGTCCGGGCAGAGCCGGTTCACCGCTCCCTCGACGTCCCGGTCCAGCAGCGTGTCACCGAGCACCACCACAGGTCCCATGCTCGACCTCCTCATCGGGCCTGCACCTCCGGAGCCGGGTCGCCGAGCACCACCTCGACGCCGGTGCGCACCGGACCGGCCGGGGTCCGGGCGGCCAGCGCCGCCGGCAACGCCCGGTCGACGTACTCGCAGAGCACGTGCACGGCCACCAGGTGCAGCTCCTGCACCACCTGGGCGTCCGGTGAGTCGACCGCCAGCCGCTCGTGGCAGAGGTCGGCGAGGGGGTTGGGGGCGGGTCCGGTGAAGGCCCAGCAGCGCAGGCCGGTGTCGTGGGCGGCGCGGGCGGCGGTCAGGAGGTTGGTGCTGGTGCCGCTGGTGGAGAGCAGGAGGAGGTGGTCGTCGGGTCGGCCGTGGGCGCGGACCTGGCGGGCGAAGGCCTCGTCGTAGCCGTAGTCGTTGGCGATGGCGGTGAGGGCGCTGGTCTCGGCGTGCAGGGCGATCGCGGACAGGGGTTGGCGGTCGTGGCGGAGTTTGCCGACGAGTTCGGCGGTGAGGTGCTGAGCCTCGGCGGCACTGCCGCCGTTGCCGGCCACCAGCAACCGGCCGCCCGCGGCGAGGCGGTGCGCCAGCTCCCCGCCCCAGCGGGCGAGCAGCTGTTCCGCCTCGCGCAGCGGCGGCAACGCGCCGGCCAGCCGGGTCAGGTGGTCCGCCAGCACCGTCCCGCCGGCCGTCGGGGCGGCCGTCATCAGGCGACCACCCGGGTGGGTCGACGCACGCCGGCCACCTCGCCGTACAGCGCGCCGAGGCGCTCGGCCGCGGTGGCCCACGAGTAGCGGGTCCGGGCCCGTTCCAGCGCCGCCGTGGCGTAGGCGAAGCGGCGGATCCGGTCGGCCAGCAGGCCCCGGATCGCCGCGCCGAGCGCCGCCGGGTCGCGGGCCGGCACCAGGTCGCCGGTGCGGCCGGGCACCACCGTGTCGATCAGCCCGCCGACCGCGGTGCCGATCACCGGTATGCCGCAGGCCATCGCCTCCAGCGGGGTGAGCCCGAACGGCTCGTACCAGGGGGCGGCCACCAGCACGTCGGCGGAGCGGTACCAGCGGCCCATCTCCTCGCGCGGCACGGCGCCGACCAGGCGTACCCGGTCGGCGATGCCGAGCGACCGGGCCAGCGCCCGCAACCGCATCGCGTACGGGTCGGTCTCCAGCAGCCCGGCGGGCGGCCCGCCGACCACCACGCACTCGGCGTCCGGCACCAGCGCGGTGGCCCGGATGACGTCCTGGAAGCCCTTGCGCTCGACCAGCCGTCCGACGGTGAGGATGCGGGCCCGGCCGCCGTCGGCGTCGGCGACCGGGCCCAGCGGGTCGAAGGTGGACAGGTTCACCCCCGACGGCACGACGGTCACCCGGGACCGCGGCACCCCGAGCCGGACCAGTTCGGCGACCTCGTCCTGGCACTGGGCGACCACCCGGTCCACCGCGCGGCCCAACTCCCGTTCGTGGTCCACGCGGCCCGGCGGGCTGGTGTCCTGGGCGCCCTGGTGGCGGCGTTTGACGGTGCCGAGCGCGTGGTACGTCTGCACGATCGGCACGCCGGTGCGCCGGGCCGCCGCGAGCCCGGCCAGCCCGCTCATCCAGAAGTGCGCGTGCACCACCTCGGGCTGCCAGTCCTCGGTGCGCCACCGGTCCGTCAGCCAGTCGGAGAACGCCGGCATGTACGGCAGCAGGTCGTCCTTGGCCACCGGCTCGGCCGGGCCGGCGGGCACGTGCACCACCTCGTACCCGTCCGGGGCGCGTACGGTCACCGGCAGGTCCACCGCGTCGCGGCGGGTGTGGACGCGGACGTCGTGTCCGGCGGCGGCGAGCGCGGCGGAGAGTTCGGCGACGTGCGTGTTCTGGCCGCCGGCGTCCTCCCCGCCGAGGACGGCGAGCGGGCTGGCGTGTTCGGAGATCATCGCGATGCGCATACTTCCTCCTCCAGCAGCCGGTCCCAGTCGGCGAGGAAACGCTCCAGGCCGTAGCGGCCGCGGGCGGCGGCCCGGGCCGCGGCGCCCGCCCGGACGGCGGCCGCCGGATCGTCCAGCAGGCCCCGGGCGGCGTCGAGCAGCACGTCGACCCGGGTGGAGAGCACTCCGGCCTCGGGCGGTACCGCCTCGACGGCCTCGGTGGTGGCCAGCGCGACCACCGGCATGCCGATGGTCATGGCCTCGATCAGGCTGAGGCCGAGCGAGGTCCAGCGGCACAGGTGCAGGTAGGCGCGACGCTTGGCCAGCTCGGTGTGCATGGCGTGCTGCGGCACGTCGTCGTGGCTGGTCAGGCGGTCCTCGGGCAGCCCGAGGTGGGCGGCGAGCCCGGCCACCTTCATGCCGTAGACGTCCAGCGGAGCGACCGCGGCGAACCGGGCGAGCAGGTCGGTCCCGGTGACCCGCCAGCGGCGTACCGGTTCGTTGATCACCACGGCGAGGCGGTCCAGTTCGCCGGTCCATTCGACGGCGGGCGCGACGACGCCGTGCTCCACCACCGCGGTGCGGGTGGCGCCGTTGTCCCAGAACAGTTCGTTGAATCCGGTGACGTGGGTGAGCAGCAGGTCGTCGCGGTCGGCCATCGGGTGGCGGGTGTTCGGGACGTCGCCCTTGGGGGTGTTGTGTTCGACGTAGACGGCCGGGAGGTCGCGGCCGGGGCGGCGGCCGAGCCAACTGGCGGCCAGGTCGAGTTCCTCGGGGCGTTGCAGGACGACCACGTCGACGTCGGTGGTGCGGAGCTGCTCCGGGGTGACCTCGACGGCGTTGTCGGGCCAGGGGTAGGTGCGCGCCCGGCCGAGTCCGTAGGCGTCGCGTGCCGGGTTGACCGGGATGAGGTAGCGGTGCTTGCCGTGCACGAACGAGGTGGTCCAGGACCCGTGCACGTGCCAGAGCAGGATGTTCATCCGGCCACCCCGAGCAGCCGCAGCGCCTCCAGCACCCGGCCCGGCTCGACCGCGGAGAGGCAGGGGTGGCCGGGGACCGGGCAGGTGGTGGCGCGGGTGTCCCGGCAGGCCGCGCCCGCGTCGCCGAGGCGGACGGTCGGCACCCGGTACGGTCCCCACTGGCCGAACGGGACGGTGGGGGCGAACAGGCTGACCACCGGCACGCCCAGCGCGGCGGCCAGGTGCGCCGGACCGGTGTTGCCGACCACCAGCGCGCCGGCCCGGGCGATCACGGCGGCCAGCTCGGCCAACCCGGTCCGGCCACCCAGGTCGACGCCGCCCGCGGCGGCCACCCGCGCGGTCAGCTCCCGCTCGTCCGGCCCGCCGGTGACCACCACCCGGTGGCCGGCGGCGCCGAGCACCCGGGCCACCCGGGTGGCCAGCTCGACCGGGCAGGCCCGGGTCTCCACCGAGGAGCCCGGGTGCAGCACCACGTAGCCGGGCGCTCCGGCCGCCGCCGGGACCGGCGGCAACCGGTCGGTGCGCAGGCGCAGCGCGGGTTCGTCGTCCGCGGGCAGCGGGTAGCCGGCGGCGGCGGCGAGGGAGAGCGCGCGTTCCGGTTCGGGCACGCCGACCGGGACCCGGTGGCGCACGTCGAGCAGGGCGCCGGGGTAGTCGTCGCTGACGGCGCTGATCCGGGGCACACCGGCCAGGCGCAGCAGCAGGGCCAGGGGCAGCGGGGACTGGTGGAAGCTGGTGAAGACGACCGCCTCGTCGGCGTGCACGGCGGCGAGCCGGTCGGTGAGCGCGCTGATGGCGGTGGGGTCGACCGGCGGGGCGGGGGCGTCGATCCAGGGCAACGGCCATTCGACGATCTCGTCGACGCCGGGCAGGAGTTCGGCGGCGGCCCGGCCGCGAGGGCCGCAGAGCAGCACCACCCGGCGTGCACCGGCGGCGACCGCCCGGATGCCGGGACCGGTGACCAGCACGTCCCCGGCCGCGTCGCTACGGACCACCAGCACGGTGCCGGCGCGACGCCGACGGTCGGGCGTTGGCGCGGCCACCAGCCGCATCCGGGTCAGCACGATGTCCACCGCGTCCGGCAGGTCGGCGGCGACGGTCGGGGCGGCGGCCACCTCGGCGGCCCGGGTGGCGGGCGTCGGGACCAGGACGCCGGCGGCGCCGGCGGCCGCGGCGGCGGCCATGTCGGCGCCGATGTCCCCGATCAGCACGCACCGGCTCGCCGTGGTGCCGAGCGCACGCGCGGCGGCGTGCACCAGCCCCGGCGCCGGCTTGCGGCAGCCGCACCGGTCCGGCTCCGCGTGTGGGCAGATCTGCCAGCTGTCGAACGGGCCGAGCAGCTCCTCGACCCGGGCGTTGACCCGGTGCAGGTCGTGCGCCGTGAAACAGCCCCGGGCCAGACCGGACTGGTTGGTGACCACGGCCAGCCGCAACCCGGCCGCGCGCAGCCGGTCCAGCGCCTCCCGGGCGCCCGGCACCGGCCGGACCTTCTCCGGGTCACCGTTGTACGGCACGTCCTCCACCAGCGTGCCGTCGCGGTCCAGCAGCACCGCCTCGTACAGGCCGGACGGGAGCCGGTCAGCACCCGGGTAAACCCGGGCTGACCTGCACTGATCCCGCTCGTGGTCCCGTCGCACGGGCGGCGGGTTCCCGACCCCCCGAGGAGTAAACGTCAGCGCCGGTTACCCGCCGCCTCCGAGAAGCTAACCCGGCCGCCGTTAGCGACGGCCGCCCCGGGGTACCGGACACTCGTGGCGGTTGTGGAAAAAGTGATCGATGCGTCCCCGGACCGGGTCTTCGAGGTGCTGGCCGACGGCTGGACGTACAGCGACTGGGTGGTGGGCACCGCCCACGTGCGGGACGTGGACGACACCTGGCCCCGGGTGGGCAGCCGGCTGCACCACCGGGCCGGCCCGTGGCCGTTCTCGCTCCAGGACAAGTCCACCGTGCTGGAGTGTCAGGCGCCGCATCGGCTGGTGCTGCGCGCCGGGCTCTGGCCGGCCGGCGAGGCGGTCGTGGCGTTCGTCCTGGAGCCGTTGGACGACGGCCGGACCCGGGTCGCCCTCGGCGAGGACTTCGCGGCCGGACCACTGCGGTGGGTCCGGACCAAGCTGAACGACCTCGTGCTGCATCTACGGAACCGGGAGACGCTGGCCCGGCTCTCCGACATCGCGACGCGACAGAAGCCGGAGCGGTGAGCGGTCGATCGCGGGGCGTCTGTGCGGACGCCGGAAAGCGGACTGGCTACCCTCTGGGGTGAACCTGTCGGCCGACCGAGGAAGTCCGTGATGATCGAACCCGTGCAGTTGCCCTCCCCGTGGGCGGACGCGCGCCTGACCGTCGTCGTTCCGACCTACAACGAGGCGGGCAACCTCCCGGTGCTGGTCGAGCGCCTCCTCGCGCTGCCGCTGCCCGGGTTGAAGGTGCTCGTCGCGGACGACAACTCCCCCGACGGCACCGGCGAGGTCGCCGACAAGCTGGCCATCGAGCACCCGGACCGGGTGCTGGTGGTGCACCGCCCCGGCAAGGAGGGCCTCGGCCGGGCGTACGTGGACGGCATCGGCCGGGCGATCGACGACGGCGCGGAGTACGTCGCCCAGATGGACGCGGACATGTCGCACCCGCCGGAGGCGCTGCCCGGCATGCTCGGCGCGCTGCTCTCCACCCAGGCGTCAGTGGTCATCGGCTCCCGCTACGTGCCCGGCGGCGAGCTGGACGAGAACTGGCCGCTCTACCGCCGCGCGCTCAGCGGCTGGGCCAACCTCTACGTGCACACGCTGCTGCGGGTGCGGATCCGCGACCTGACCGCCGGCTTCAAGATCTGGCGGGCCGACGCGTTGCGCGCCATCGGGCTGGACCGGGTGCAGTCCAACGGATACAGCTTCCAGGTGGAGATGCACTACCTCGCCACGAAGCTGGGCCACACCATCCTGGAGGTGCCGATCCGCTTCGAGGAGCGCCGCGAGGGCGACTCGAAGATGACCACGGCCACCAAGATCGAGAGCGCGCTGATGCCGTTCAAGCTGCGCACCCGCCACCGCAACATCGACTCCTGACCGACCCGCCGCGCGCCAAGCCATCACGCTGCGTCAAAATGACGCAGCGTGATTTCTTTGCCGTCGGTGCGGTGACACGCTCGCTGCCTTTGCTCTGCAGCCTTCGGCGCAGCACCGCGCTGACCTGCGACCGGGCGTTTCCGCTCGGCCGGCGCGCGACCCGCCGTCGAAACCGTGCGTCACCGATGCGTCCATGGCTGCAGAGCAAAGGCGGCGGTCGGACACGCACCGGCCCCCGACAACGATTACCTTCCGTGACGGCGTCATCCCGCCAGGGAGACGCCCGGTCGGGCATCGGGCGCGCCGGGCACCGGGCCTGGACCGCAGGCAGGGCAGAGGCAGCACGGGCAGCACGGGCAGCAGGGGCAACGCGGCGTCAGGGGTAGACGGTGCGGTGGGCGGCGGCGATCGCGCGGGCGTACACCTGGCCGGTGAACGCGCGGTCACGGGCCAGCGCGGCGCGGGCGGCGTTCGCGCCAGGCGCGCCGTGCACCCCACCGCCCGGGTGGGCCGAGGCGCTGGCCAGGTAGAGCCGGTCCACCGGGGTGTCCGCCCGGCCGAGTCCCGGGATCGGCCGCAGGAAGAGCTGCTGGTACGCGGCCGCGGTGCCGCCGCCCAACGCGCCGCCCACCAGGCTCGGCTCGGCCGCCTCCAGATCCGCCGGACCGGCCACGTGCCGCCCGACGATTGACGCGCGGAAGCCCGGCGCGGCGGTCTCCAGCACCTCCTCCATCCGCGCCACGTGCCCGGCCATCTCCTCGGCCCGCCAGTTCCGGCGGAACGGGAGGTGGGTGTAGGACCACAGCGACTCGGTGCCCGGCGGCGAGTGGCTCGGGTCGGCCACCGTCATCTGGCCGACCAGCAGGAACGGATCC
This sequence comes from Micromonospora sp. RP3T, assembly GCF_003027925.1. GTDB lineage: Bacteria > Actinomycetota > Actinomycetes > Mycobacteriales > Micromonosporaceae > Micromonospora. The sequence continues at coordinate 56,778 of NZ_PYPS01000034.1, read as the reverse complement.
TTCGGGACCTCGCCCCGGGCCAGTTCCGCGGCGTACGTGGTGAGGCCGTTCAGGTCGGCGCCGAGGTGCACGGTGCCGGCGCCGGCGACGTCCCGGTTCCGCCACGGCACCGGCGCCGACAGCGCCCAGTCGACCTTGAGCGTGGAGCCGTCCCACTTGAAGTGCGCCAGATCCTCGACCAGCCGGGGCGGCAGCGCCGCCGCGCCGACCAGGTCGAGATAGAGCGCCGGGGCGGGGACGTCGGCGAGCACGGCGCGACGCGCCCGCCAGTCCGCCCCGTCCGCGGTCCGTACCCCCATGGCGCGGCCCCGGGCGGTGAGCACCCGCTCGACCCGGGCGTCGTACTCGATCCGGCCGCCGCGCTCGACCAGCCGGGCCACCAACGCGTCGGTGATCCGCTGCGCGCCGCCCACCGGCACCGGCCAGCCGACCTGCTGGCCGAGCATGGCGAGCAGCCAGCCGTACACGCCGGAGCCGGCCTCCTCGGGGGACAGGTCGGTGTGCAGCGCACACCCGGCCAGCAGCGCCGGCCCGCCCTCGCCCTCGAAGAGTTCCGCGCCGAGCTTGCGCACCGGCAGCACGAGCCGGCGGGCCAGCCGCAGCGCGCCGGCGACCCGCAGCCGGCGCAGCAGGCCCACCCCGCCGCGGACCGGCGGGAACGGGCTGGTGATGGCGTCCAGCATCGGCTCCGCCACCTGGAGCCAGTCGGCGTACGCGTGCCGCCAGCGCTCCCCGTCGCCGGGGGCGAACGCCTCCAGCGACGCGGCGGTGGTGTCCAGGTCGCGGTTGACCACCGCGGCCCGCCCGTCGGGGAGCAGGTGCGCCAGCACGTCGGGGGCGTTGGTCCAGGACAGGCCGTGGCGGTCCAGGTTCAGCCCGCGCAGCACCGGGGAGGCGAAGCCGAGCGGGTAGAAGGAGCTGTAGAGGTCGCTGAGGTAGCCCGGCGCGGTCACGTGCGCGGAACGCACCGCGCCGCCGGGCGCCTCGGTGGCCTCCAGGACCAGCACGTCCCAGCCCGCGTCGGCCAGCAGGTTCGCCGCCACCAACCCGTTGTGCCCGGCCCCGATGACGACGGCGTCGGCGGTGGAAGTCATCCGGTCCGCCTACCCGGCCGTTGACCGGGCGAAACGCGTTTGCCGGGCCCGGACCGGGGCAAGCACGGGCATGTACACGGTTGCGCAGCTCATAGGCGGGGTGTGGGGCGCCGGGGGCGAGGGCGGCGAGCTGGTCGTCCACGACCCGGCCGACGGGACGCCGGTGACCCGGGCGCCGGTGGCCGGCGCGGACGAGGTGGCCAAGGCGGTGGAGGCGGCCCGGGGCGCGGCGGCGGAGTGGGCGGCGACCGCCCCGGCCGAGCGGGCCGCCGCGCTGCACCGGGCTGCGGACGCGGTCGAGGCGGCGGCCGACGAGCTGGCCGAGGCGACCACCGCGGAGATGGGCAAACCGCTCGACGACGCCCGCGGCGGCGTGGCGGCGGGCGTCGGCACGCTCCGGCAGTACGCCGAGCTGGCCCCGCTGCGGGGCGGCCGGACGCTGCACGGCGGCCCCGCCGCGGTGGACTTCATGGCCCCGGAGCCGCGGGGCGTGGTCGCCGCGATCACGCCGTGGAACGATCCGGTGGCGGTCTCCTGCGGCCTGCTCGGCGCGGCGCTGGTGACCGGCAACGTGGTGGTGTTCAAGCCGAGCGAACGCACCCCGGGCACCGGCTGGCTGCTGGCCCGGGCGCTGGACTCGGCGCTGCCGGCCGGCGTGCTGTCGTTGCTGACCGGCGGCGGCGAGGTGGGCGCGACGCTGGCCGGGCAGGAGCTGGACGTGGTCGCGCACGTGGGCTCGACCGCCACCGGCCGGGCGATCGCCGCCGCGGGCGCGCGGACCGGCGCGAAGGTGCTGCTGGAGAACGGTGGCAGCGACCCGCTGCTGGTGGACGCCGACGTCGACCCGGTCTGGGCGGCCGAGCAGGCGGCGCTGGGCTGCTTCGCCAACGCCGGGCAGATCTGCGTCGCGGTGGAACGCGTCTACGTGCACCGCGACGTCGCCGAGGAGTTCGTCGACGCGTTGGTGGCCCGCGCCGAGGCGCTCGTCGTGGGCCCCGGCCGCGACCCGGGGACCCGACTCGGCCCGCTCGTCGACCGGCGGCACCGGGACCACGTGCACGGGCAGGTCACCGCCGCGGTGGCGCAGGGCGCCCGGATCCGCACCGGGGGCGCGGCGCCGGACGGGCCGGGCGCGTTCTACCCGGCCACCGTGGTCGACGGCTGCCGGCACGAGATGGCGCTGGTGCGCGAGGAGACGTTCGGCCCGGTCGCGCCGGTGGTGACGGTCGACTCGTTCGACGAGGGGCTGCGGTGCGCCGCCGACTCGCCGTACGGGCTGGCCGCCACCGTGCTGACCGGCTCGATGAGCCACGCGCAGCGGGCCTGGCGCGAGCTGCCGGTGGGCACCGTCAAGGTCAACGCCGTGTTCGGTGGCGCGCCGGGCGGGGCCGCCCAGCCGCGCCGGGGCAGCGGCCAGGGCTTCGGGTACGGCCCGGAACTGCTCGACGAGTTCAGCACCGTGAAGGTGGTCCACCTGGAGGCGCCGGGCGGCGGCCACTGGTGAGCACCCGCACGGCGGGGCCCGGGACCACACGGTCCCGGGCTCCCTCGTCGTACCCCTGGCGGGTCAGCGACCGCCGCGGGCCTTGCGGGTGGCGTTGTTGTTCGCCTTCTCGATCGCCTTCACCAGCTCCGGCTTGGTCATCCGGGAGCGGCCCCGCACGTCGAGCTTCTTCGCCACCGACATGAGGTGGTCCTTGGTGGCGTTGGCGTCCACGCCGCCGGCCGTGGGCGCGCGCCGGGTCGGGCCGCCGCCGGCGGCCTGTCGGTCGCTCGGCCCCTTGCGGCCCTTGGCCTCCCAGTGGTCGCCCACCTTCTCGTACTCGTGTTTGACGGCGGCGAAGGCGACGCGGTGCGCGCGTTCCCCCTCGCCGTACGTCTCGACCGCCGAGTCGTGCGTCTTCTCCCAGGTCCGCTGCGCCTTGGCCGGAGAGCGTTTCAACGTGCTGGGCAACACCTCGCGCCCGGGCATCTCGTCCACCTCCGTCTCGATCGGGTATCAGCTGTCGTTCCCCCCGGTCCGGGGGACAAACCGGCGCACGGTTTGTCGATTTCCACCGGGGGGTACCGCCCGGCCACCCCCGGTGGCGCACCGGCGCGTGGAGGAGGCGGTCATGACGGCGACGACACCACCCACTGTCGACGGCGCGGCCCGCGCCCGCTTCCCCCGCCGGATGCGCCAGCTCGACTGGCGCACCTGGCGGGGCGTGCTGCTGCGCAGCGGCCAGGGCTTCGTCAAGGACAACTGCGCCGACTGGGCCGCCGCGCTCACCTACTACGGGGTGCTGGCGCTCTTTCCGTCCACGATCGTGGTGGTGGCCCTGGTCGGGCTGGTCTCCGACGGTCCGCGCACGGTGGACACCGTGATCGACCTGGCCCGGGAGATCGGCGCCGGCTCGGTCGTCGGCAACGACGCGTTCGTCGGGGTGGTGCGCACCGTGGTCGAGCAGCAGGGCCCGGCGAAGGCGCTGCTGAGCTTCGGTCTGCTCGGCGCGCTCTGGTCCGCGTCCGGGTTCATCGGCGCGTTCACCCGGGCCTCCAACGCGATCTACGGGGTCCAGGAGGGCCGGCCGTTCTACCGGCTCCGCCCGCTCCAGATCGGCATGGCGGCGGTGACCATGCTCCTGCTGGCGGTGGTGGCCACCGGGCTGATCGTCAGCGGCCCGGTCACCGACGCGGTGGGCGACCGGCTGCACGCCGGCGGCCTGGCCCGGACCACCTGGTCGGTGACGAAGTGGCCGCTGCTCGCGCTGGTCGCGATGACGTTGCTGTCGCTGCTGTTCTGGATCGCGCCGAACGTGCGGCAGCCGCGCTTCCGCTGGCTCACCCCGGGCGGCGGGCTGGCGCTGCTGGCCTGGGTGCTGGCGTCCTTCGGTTTCGGCCTCTACGTGGCGAACTTCGGCTCGTACGACGTCACCTACGGCAGTCTCGGCGCGGTGATCGCGTTCCTGGTCTGGCTCTACCTGTCGAACTGCGCGCTGATGCTCGGCGTGCAGGTCAACGCGGAGTTGCAGCGGGGCCGGGCGATACAGGCCGGCGTCGAGGACCCGGCGGAGCCGGTGCTGCCGCCCCGCGCGCCGGCCGACTCCTGACCCCGCCCGCCCGGTTGCGGGCCGGATGACCGGCTCGCCGGACCGGCTCCGGTTTACCCGCGGTCCCCCGGGGCATCACTGAGGGCATGGAACGTGGCAGCAGCAAGCACTCGCCCAGGGTCGACGACCAGATGAGCAGCGAGGTCAGCGGTCTGGTCCAGGGTCCGGGCACGGGTGGTGCCCGGGTCGACGAGTTCCGTCAGGCCGAGCCGTCCGGCGAGGACCAGCCGGAGGCCACCACGGCGCCGGCCGGCGACCTGCGCACCGGCTCCCCGCAGGGGATGAGTTCGACGGACGTGGAGGCGCGCAGCCGGCTCGGTCGGTTCATCGGCATGGCGGCGCTGCCCGGCGACCGCGACGCGCTGGTGGCCAACGCCCGGGAGAACGAGGCGCCGGCGGACATCGTCGCCGCCCTCGAGGGCCTGCCGGGCGACACGCGTTACCAGACGGTTTCCGAGGTGTGGGCAGCACTCGGGCACAGGAACGAGACGACGCGCTGGTGAGCGGATCGGCCCACGGTTCGCGACAGCACACCGGCGGAACAGGAGGAACCCCGACATGAGCGGCGTAATGGAACACGTGGATGTGGACGTCCCGATCCGGACCGCGTACGACCAGTGGACCCAGTTCGAGGAGTTCCCGCACTTCATGGAGGGCGTGCAGGAGGTCCGGCAGCTCTCCGACACGATGACCCACTGGACCGTGGAGATCGCCGGCGTGAAGCGTGAGTTCGACGCCGAGATCACCGAGCAACTCCCGGACGAGCGGGTGGCCTGGAAGTCCACCGGCGGCACCCAGCAGGCCGGCGTGGTGACCTTCCACCGCCTCGACGAGGGGCACACCCGGGTCACGTTGCAGATGGACTTCGAGCCGCACGGTGTGGTCGAGCAGGCCGCCGACAAGCTGGGCGTGGTGGACCGCCGCGCCAAGGGCGACCTGGAGCGGTTCAAGCAGTTCATCGAGCGGCGCGGTCAGGAGACCGGCGCCTGGCGCGGCGCGGTCGACCGGCCGACCCCCTGAGCGTCTCCCCCGCACGAACCCCGATGGCCGCCGGTCCGCCGGCGGCCATCGCCGTGTCCGTGGTCCGTTTGCGATCATCCGGCCCGGGTACCGCAGGGGAATGACCGACAACGACCGCCAGTGGCGCGACGAGGACCGCACTCCCCTGCACGAGCTGGACCAGGCGATCGCCCGGTCGACGCTGGACGGGCAGGCCGACGACGCCACCGGGAACGACGCCGGTGAGGAGGCCGCGTTCGGGCACGGTCCGGAGGCGGTGGACCGGGGCGCCGGCGCGGAGGCCGAGCGTCGGGAGATGACCGACGCGGATCGGGCGTACCGGCCGTCCACCACCGGCCGGACCGGCCCGGACAGCATCTGAGCACCCCGGTTCCGGGCACCGCCGAGTGCCCGGAACCGGGAACGCACATCGACCGAAACGACAAAATCTGCCGTACGGACGGTCGGGGAAACGGACAGCCCATCCAGAATCGGCCGAACGGCTGGCAGTTCCCCGGGTCCGGCGCGTAAGAATTTCGGAATGGATCAGGGCTCCGCTTTCCTCTCCACTCGTCAGCGCCGCCTCGCCTGGTTGGGCTTCCTGCTCGCCGCCGTCCAGGCTCCCGTTGCGGCGAAGTTCAGCGACGACAGCTCCTGGCTGTTCAGCGTGGTGGTCGCGTTGATGGTCGCGACCGTGATCATCGCCGACGACGGCGCCCGGCGCCGTCGCCCGGCGCAGGCCCGCTCCTCCGACTGATCACCGTTCGGCCGGGCGCGCCTCGTGCCCCGGCCGTCCCCGGCTGCGGCGCCGCTCCTTCAGCTCCGCCTCGTAGAGGTGCCGCCGGCCCCCGACCAGTTCGTCCCGGGCTTGCCGGTCCACCTCCCGGAAGAGCGCGTGGTAGCCGTCGTCGAAGTCCTCGACGATCTGGAACGTCCACCGACCGGCGATCACGTTGCGGCCGAGCAGGTCCCGGTCGATCCGTTCGGCGATGCTCGGGTGGCCGGCGGAGCGGAACCGCGCCACCGCCTCGTCCAGCATCAGGTCGGCGTGACCGATGAGCTGGTGCAGCTCGTAGAGGTGGCCACGGGCCCGCTCGACGCACTCCAGCGCCTCGCCGAGCTTGCCCAGCGCCTCGACCGTGGCGTCGCTCACCCCGTCCGGCCGGCGGTGCGCCCGGTCCGGTCCGTCGACCTGCTGTCCCATCGTGTGCCTCCGCCGACTCGGCTGCGTCGTCTGCGTGGTTCCCTTCTGCCCCGCGGCGGGCGGCTCAATCCCCGGGGGCGAGGCGGGCCGGGTCGCCCGGACGAGCCGGGCATCGGCCGGTCGGCCGAGGCCGCCCCGGTCCGCGCGGGGCTAGCCTCGGTCCCCATGCGCGTGCCGAACAACCGGGTCGCGACCCCGTCCGCGACGGTGGCCGCACGGTCGACCCTCACCACGCTCACCGTCGCCGTCGGCACCGCCGGCCTGGCCGCGGCCCGCCTGAACCCCGGGCTGCTCGCCGAGGTCGACCAGCACGCCGCCGGGGTACGCGACAGCCTGCACGGTGACCGCCGGCCGCTGACCGTGGCTGCGCTCGCCGGCTACGCCGAGGGGCTGCGGGAGGCGGCGTCCGAGCACGGCTGGACGCCACCGGTCGGGCCGGTCGACTGGTCCGCGCCGGGCTGGCTGCTCACCCGGCTGCTCGCGGTCTGCCTGCTGGCCCGCGCGCTGGACCCGCGCCACCTGGCCTGAGACACGGCGCGGGGCGCCCGCGATCGCCCCGCGGACCCCCCGTCACCCGTGCTGCCGTCAGCCGCCCGGCCGACGGAACTGCTGCGTCTCGTCGCCCCGCTCGCCGGAGCGGTACGTGCCCGCGCCCGACATGGACGACTGCGGTCCGGTCGGGGCCGGCTGTCCGCCCCGGTCGGCCATCCGCCGTTCGTAGTCGCCGCGACCGACCTGCTGCGCCTGCCGCTGCTGCTGGAACGCCCGGGACTCCTCCGCGACCCGGTCCAGCCAGCCGTCCCAGCGGGTCTGCATCGGCTTGATCAGACCACCGCCGACACCGACGACCAGGATTCCCGCCACCGTGGCGAGGAACGCGATGAGCACCGGCGTGGTCACCGTGGTGGCGATGCCCACCTGGTTCAGCGCCGCGATGACACCGAGCGCCAGGATGAAGAAGGCCGTCACGTCGGCCAGCACCCGCCCGTACGAGAGCCCGCCGAGCGCGCCGGACACCAACTGCCGGACGGCGTTGGCGATGGCGGCCGCGATCACCACGATGACGATCGCCACGAAGGCCCGTGGCAGCCAGGACACCACCCCGCGGATCAGGTCGCTGATCGCGTTGGGTCCCCACACCCCGAAGGCGAACTGCAGGGTGAACAGCAGGACCGCGTAGTAGGCCAGTCTGGCCAGGATGTCGCTGGCGTCGTACTTGGTGCGTTCCAGGGCGCGCTTGATCCCGCCGCGTTCCACGGCGCGGTCGAACCCGACCCGTTCCAGTGCCGCGTCCACGATTTTGAGGACGGCTCGGGCGATGAGCCAACCCACCACGAGGATCGCGATGAACGCGATGGCCCTCGGTACGAAGAGCAGCACCGACCTCCAGAAGTCGGTCCAGGCCGCACTGATGTCGACCTGGCCGACCGCGAGGGTTTTCGGCATGATGTCCCTCCTGTCGCGTGAACTGCGCCGCCCGCATACCCGTCGCTCTGGGCAGCACGCCGGGCCGGACCGGGGCAATTTCCCGACATGACCCGCCGAAGCGGCCCTGACCTGCTCTTAACGTTCACGCCGCCGGTGACCGACGGCGACGGTGGCCGCATGATCGGAACCCGTCGGCCACCCGCCGGTTAGGCTGCGGTCATGCCAGGCACCGTCGGTCGGATTCCCACGCCGTCCGCCCCCACTCCGGGAGCGGCCGCCCACCCGTGGGCCGGTACGCCGTTGGGCGCCCCGGAGCGCTGGGACTCGGCGGTCCGCGCGGTGGCGGACGTGGTGCTGTCCTCCCCCGTACCGATGGCCCTGCTCCTCGGTGACGACCTGGTCCTGCTCTACAACGACGGCTACGCCGAGTTGATCGGCGACCGGCACCCGGAGGCGCTGGGCCGGCCGGCGGCGGAGGTGTTCGCCGAGGTGTGGCGGGAGGCCGGCGCCGGCGAGGCGCTGGCGCGGGTCTACCGGCAGGGCGAGCCGTTCCTGGAGCGGGAGGCGGTGCTGCCGGCCGACCGGCAGGGCGGCGGCCCGGCCGAGCCGGCGGTGTTCACCCGCGGCCACTCCCCGGTCCGGGACTCCACCGGCCGTATCGTCGGCGTGCTCACCGTCTCGGCGCAGACCACCCAGCTCACCCGGCAGTTGCAGAGCCTCAGCGACTTCGCGGCGGCGCTCTCCGGCACGCTCACGCTCGACGACGTGGCCCGGGTGACGTTGCGCTACTGCCTGCACTCGTTCGACGCCGACCGGGTCTCCTTCGTGGTCGACGAGGGCGCCACCTGGCGGCTGGTCCGCCGGATCCGGGGCGAACTGCTCGACGAGGCCGACGAGCGGCTGCCGCCGTTGTGGCGCCGGACGGGCGCCGACGCGACGCTGCCGGCGGTGGTCACCGCGCGCAGCGGCGTGCCCTCGTTCACCGCCGACGGGCAGCCGTTGCGCGACGTCGCGGCGGACCGGCACGACGAGAAGATCCGGGCGCTCGCCGCGCTGCCGCTGCGCTCGACCGTGGTCCGGGGCGCGCTCACCGTGGGCTACCAGGCGCCACGCCCCTGGTCGCCGGCGGAACGGGCGCTGCTCGCCGCGTCCGCGGAGCTGATCGGCCAGGCCGCCGAGCGGGCCCGCCGCTTCGAGACCCAGCACGGCACCGCCCAGTTGCTGCAACGCAGCATGCTGCCGGAGCAACTGCCCGACCTGCCCCGGTTGCGCATCGCGGCCCGCTACGAGCCGGGCGTCGACGGCAACGCCGCCGGCGGCGACTTCTACGACGCGTTCCTGCTGCCCACCGGCGCGCTCGGCGTGGTGCTGGGCGACGTGGCCGGGCACGACGTGCAGGCCGCCGCCCGGATGGGTCAGGTCCGCGCCGCGCTGCGCGCGCTCGCCCTGTCCGATCCCCGGCCGGACGCGGTGCTCGGCGGTCTGGACCGGCTGGTGGCGAGCCTGGGCGTCGAGGGCGGCACGCACGAGCTGTTCGTCACCGTCGTGTTCGGTGTGGTCGACGCCGACCGGGAGCTGGTCACGCTGGCCAGCGCCGGCCATCCCGCGCCGCTGATCCGGCGGGGCCGGACGGACGCCGGCCCGGCCGCGGAGTTCGTCGAGGTGCCGCCCGGCCCACCGCTGGGCCTCGGTGGCGTCCCGCGCCCGGTCACCGTGCCGTTCCGCCCCGGCGACACGCTGCTGCTCTACAGCGACGGCGTGGTGGAGCGACGCTGGCAGGACCTGGCTTCCGGGCTGGCCGGGCTGGGCGCGGCGGTGAGCGCCGCGAGCGGCAGCGACCCCCGGGCGCTGTGCGCGGTCGCGACCGCCGCCGTGCCGGGCGCCACCGAGGACGACGTGGCCGTGCTGGCGGTGGAGCACGCGGTCCGGCCCAGCCGGTCGGCCGGCATGGAGGTGCCGGCCGAGCCGACCGCGCCGAGCCGGGTCCGGCACTGGCTGACCGCCCAGCTCACCGAGTGGCAGGTGCCCGAGGCAGTGGTCGGCGCGGCGGTGCTCTGCACCAGCGAGCTGACCACCAACGCGCTGCTGCACGCCGGCACCGCCGCCCGGGTCGAGATCGACCTGAGCGCGGAGCGGCTGCTGGTGTCGGTCGCCGACTCGGGCACCCGGGGGCAGGTCACCCGCGCCCAGACCGACACGCTGAGCAGCCGTGGCCGCGGGCTCGGTCTGATCGAGGAGCTGAGCGACGCGTGGGGCACCGACCCGACCGTCCGCGGCTCGACGGTCTGGTTCGAGATCCTCATTCCGGCCGGGTGAGCCGCGCGTCGCCCGCGTCCGTCCCGGGTAGGAGGCACGCCATGACCGACGACACGCGCCACGGCGTCCTCTTCGACGTCGACGGGACCCTGATCGACTCCACCTACCTGCACGCGGTGAGCTGGTGGGAGGCGCTGCGCCAGGCCGACCACCGGGTGCCGATGGCGCGGATCCACCGGTCCATCGGCATGGGCTCGGACAAGCTCCTCGACCACCTGCTCGGCGCGGAACGGGACACCGACTCCGACGGGCGCCTGCGCGACGCGCACGACGCGCTCTACGCGGAATACTGGGAGCGGCTCGCGCCGCTGCCCCGGGCCCGGGAGCTGCTGCACGCCTGCGCGGACCGGGGCCTGCGGGTGGTGCTCGCCACTTCGGCAGCCGAGCACGAGGTGGCCGTGCTGCGCGCCGCGCTGGACGCCGACGACGTGATCGACACGGTCACCTCCTCGGCCGACGCGAAGGAGAGCAAGCCCGCCCCCGACATCCTGGCCGCCGCGCTGGAACAGTCGGGGTTGGCCGCCGAGCGGGTGGTGTTCGTCGGCGACTCGGTCTGGGACGTCGCCGCCGCCGGCAAGCTGGACATCCCCTGCATCGGCCTGACCTGCGGCGGCACCGGCCGGGCGGAGCTGGCGGGCGCCGGCGCGGTGGCGGTGTACGAGGACCCGGCCGAGCTGCTCGACGGGCTGCCGGACAGCGCGATCGGTTCCCTCGGCTGAGCCACCGGTCACCACGGCTGCGTCGAAAGGCTTAGCCGGCACCGGTTCGGGGCACCTGCTGACCACCTCCGCCCGGCCGCCGGGCGGCCGAAGGGTGGGGTCGTGGAACCGGTCGATGTCGCGTTCGCTCTGTTGGGCGTCGGTGCGCTGCTGGCGGGCATCCTGCCCCGGGTGCTGGAGAAGCGGCCACTGTCGATGCCGATCGCGTTCCTCGGGCTCGGCATGCTGGTCTTCGCGCTGCCGACCGGGTTGCCGACACCGGATCCGCTGCGCTCGCCGGAGCTGACCACCCACCTCACCGAGGTGGGGGTGATCGTCGCCCTGATGGGCGCCGGCCTGAAGATCGACCGGCCGCTGAGCTGGGCCCGCTGGTCGTCCACCTGGCGGCTGCTGGCCATCGCCATGCCGCTGTGCATCGCCGCGGTGGCGCTGCTCGGCTGGTGGTGGGCCGGCCTGGTGCCGGCGGCGGCGCTGCTGCTCGGGGCGGCGCTCGCGCCGACCGACCCGGTGCTCGCCTCCGACGTGCAGGTGGGTGAGCCGACCGACGTGGAGGACTCGGAGGACGAGGTGCGCTTCGCGCTCACCTCGGAGGCCGGCCTGAACGACGGTCTGGCCTTCCCGTTCGTCTACGCCGCCATCGCTATCGCCAGCGTCGGCCTCGCCCCGTCGGCCTGGTTGGCCGAGTGGGTGGCCGTGGACGTGGTCTACAAGCTCGCCGCCGGCGTGGGCGGGGGCCTGCTGGTCGGTTGGCTGCTCGGCAAGCTGTTCTTCCGCGCGCCGAGCACGCTGCGGCTGGCCAAGCACTCCGAGGGGTTCCTCGCACTGGCCGCCACGTTCCTCGCGTACGGGCTGGTCGAGGTGATCGGCGGGTACGGCTTCCTGGCGGTCTTCGTGGCCGCCCGGGCGATCCGGGCCGCCGAGCGCACCAGCGAGTTCCACTCCGTGCTGCACGACTTCGCGGAGCAGGTGGAGCGGCTGCTCACCGTGTTGTTGCTGCTGCTGTTCGGGGGCGCGGTGATCGGTGGGCTGCTGGCCCCGCTCACCTGGCCGGCGGCGCTGGTCGGGCTGGGCCTGGTGCTGGTGATCCGGCCGCTGGTCGGCTGGTTGTCGCTGCGCGGCGCGCCGGGCCGGCCGGCCGAGCACTGGGTGATCTCGGCGTTCGGCATCCGCGGCGTCGGCTCGTTCTACTACCTGGCGTACGCCACCAGCAAGACGGACTTCCCGCAGGCGGAGCTGCTCTGGGCGACCGTCGGCCTGGTGGTGGTGGTCTCGGTGGTGGCCCACGGGGTCGCCGCGACGCCGGTCATGCAGCTGTTGGACCGGGCGGGCGACCGCACCCGGGAGAGCACCGAGACCGGTGCGGGCAAGGAGCCGGTGCCGGCCGGCTGAGCGGTCCCCGGCGGCCGGCGGGGGTGGGTCAGTCCCCGCGCAGCCGGGCGGCCAACGCCCGACCGAGGTCGTGGCCGGACCGCCAGGCGCTCTGCACCCGGGGCCGGCCGAACGCGTCGCCGGCCAGGCCGATCCCGTCGTCGTCCAGGTGGAACGTGCCGTCCGCGCCGGTCGCCACCGGCCGGGCGTACGTCCAGCGGTGCACGTGGGTCGACAGGGCCGGCTCGGGCAGCCCGAGCAGGTCCCGGACGGCCTGTTCGATCTCCGGCCGGGCGGCTGTCGGTTGCAGCAGGTGCCCGGCGGCGAACGCCGGCGTGGTGTGCGCGACCAGTACCGGGGCGCCGTCGCCACGCCGGTCGCCGTCGTCGCAGACCAGGCTCAGCACCGGGTGGTCGTTGACGAACGCGCCCCGGAAGTCGGACCAGCGGCGGGACGGGAAGTGCAGCACCGCGGAGAGCGTGGACGACCAGCGTTGGGTCGCCACCGCGCGGGTGGCCGTCTCCAGCGCCGGGTCGAGCAGCAGGGCGGCCTGCGGGCCCGGCATGGCGAGCACCACCGCCTCGGCGGCCCGGCCGTCCACCCGGGGTCCCGGCTCGACCGTCATGATCAGCCGGTCGTGCGTGACCGGCAGCTCGGCGGCCAGGTGTTCGACGAGCGAGCGCAGCCCACGCGGGGCGGCCCAGCGCATCGGGCCGGTCACCTGCTCCCGCCCGCGCGGCCCGTACGCGACGAGCGTGTCGGTCCACTCCCGGACCAGGCCGGCGGCCTGCCAGCCGGCGACCACTGCGGCGAAGTCCGGGTCGTCGACGGTGAAGTAGGCGGCGCCCAGGTCGGCGGGACGCCCGTCGAAGCGCTTGCTGGCCATTCGCCCACCGGTCACCCGGGCGCGTTCGCGCACCTCGACCGGGATGCCGGCCCGAGCCATCTCGGTCGCGCACGCCACCCCGGCGATGCCCGCGCCGACCACCACCACACCCGCCCGGTCCGCTGTCATCGGTTGATCGTAGGTGCCGGCCGGCATGAACCTGCCGGCACGGGGGTAATGGCACATCCGTTCGAGAAAGGGTGATCATCATGGCCGACCGCGCCAACGACCGCACCACCGTGAACGCGAACCCGGACGCCGCCGTCAAGGATCCGGACGACTGGGTGACCGGCGACGAGCCGCCCACCGCGGCCCAGGAGTCCTACCTGCACACCCTGGCCCAGGAGGCGGGCGAGACGGTGCCGGAGGGGCTGACCAAGGCGGAGGCGTCCCGACGGATCGACGAGCTCCAGGCGGAGACCGGCCGGGGGCGCTGAGCCCGGCGATCAGCGCGGGGGGAGGCGGTGCAGCTCGACGTGGTCGAGCCGCCCCGCCGCCACCCGGGCGGTCAGGTACGTCGCGTCCGGCTGGGCCCGCCGGTCGGTGGGCGAGCCGGGGTTGAGCAGCCGCAGCCCGCCCGGCGCGACGGTGTCCCACGGGATGTGCGAGTGGCCGAAGACCAGCAGGTCACAGTCGCGGTACGCGGCGGCGCACCGCTCCTCCCGCCGGGTCTTCGGCCCGGTCTCGTGCACCACCGCGACCGTGAGCCCGGCCAGCTCGACGCGGGCCACCTCGGGCAGCCGGGCCCGCAACGCCGGCCCGTCGTTGTTGCCGTACACGCCGACCAGCCGGCGCGACCGGGCCTCGAGCGCGTCCAGCAGTGACTCGTCCACCCAGTCCCCCGCGTGCAGCACCACGTCGGCGGCGTCCACCGCCGCCCAGAGTGGTGCCGGCAGGTCCCGCGCCCGCTTCGGCACGTGCGTGTCCGCCATGATGACCAGCTTCACCGCGCCATCCTCCCGCACCCGGCGCGGCGGCGCTGCTCAGGCGCCCTGGCCCTGGTTCTGCATCAGGCCGCCATCCATGAAGTACGTCGACCCGGTCACGTAGTCGGCGTCGGCGCTGGCCAGGAACACCGCCAGCTTCGCGATCTCGGCCGGCTCGGCGGCCCGTTTCCACGGAATGCTCTGCACCTGCTCGTGCAGGTACTTCGGGTCGTCGATGGCCTCCTGGTTGAACGGGGTGAGCACCATCCCGGGCCCGATGTTGTTGACGTTCATGCGCATCGGGGCGACCTCCAGCGCCAGGCTCTTGGCCAGCTCCAGCATGCCGCCCTTGCTGGCGTCGTAGTCCGCGCCGCCGGCCCGGGCCACCTCCTGGTGGATCGAGGTGATGTTGATGATCTTTCCGCCGCCACCGGCGTCCCGACGGTGCCGCACGAACCGCCGGCAGCAGAAGAACATGCCGTAGAGGTTGGTACGGATGCACCGGTCCCAGGTCTCGGTGTCCAGGTCGGCCACCGGAATGCCGGAGGCGTCCACTCCGGCGTCGTTCATCAGCACGTCCAGCCGGTCGAACTCGGCCAGCGCCTCGTCGAACATCGCGTCGACCTGGTGCTCGACGCTGATGTCGCCCTGGACCACCACGGCCCGCCGACCCGCCTTCTCGATCTCGGCCCGGGTGTGGTTCGCCCCGGCGTGGTCGTGCAGGTAGTGCACCACCACGTCGGCGCCCTCCCGGCCGAACTCGATGGCGGTGGCCTGGCCGATGCCCGAGTCCGAGCCGGTGATCAGGGCGGTCCTGCCCGCCAGCCGTCCGGTCATCCGCGTGCTCCCTCCGTGCGGGCCGCGCCGGTCGGCACGGCCGGTCGGTCGTGCGCGAACCGCGCGGCGGCCTCGGTGATCCGGCCGGCGGCGTTGATCAGGCCGATGTGCGAGAACGCCTGCGGGAAGTTCCCGAGCTGCTCGCCGGTGACCTGGTCGATCTGCTCGGCGTACAGGCCGAGGTCGTTCGTGCGCGCGGCGAGCTGCTCGAACAACCGCCGGGCCCGGTCCAGTTCGCCCGCCTCGGCCAGGCAACCGGCCAGCCAGAACGAGCAGATCACGAAGCCGGCCGGGTCACCGTCCCAACGCCGCAGCAGCCCGTTGTGGGACAGCCGCCGCTCGATCACGTCCATCGTGGCGCGCATCCGCGGGTCGTCCGCCGGCAGGAACCCGACAAGCGGCATGATCAGCACCGAGGCGTCCAGGTCGTCGGAGTCGAACGCCCCGGTGTACGCGCCGACCCGCTCGTTCCAGCCCCGGGTGAGCACCGCCGCCCGGACCTCGTCCCGGGCCGCCGCCCAGCGGGCCACGTCGGCCGGGTCGCCGAGCCGCGGCCCGAACCGCACCGCCCGGTCCAGCGCGGTCCAGCACTGCACCTTGGACGAGACGTAGTGCCGCTCGGCGTCGCGCGCCTCCCACATCCCGGCGTCCGGCCGGTGCCAGTCGCGTACCGCCTGGTCGGCGAGCGTGCGCAGCAGGTGGCGCACGTCGGGTGACATCGGGTCGAGGTAGTGCCGCATCAGCCACGCCGCGTCGAGCACCTCGCCCAGCACGTCGTTCTGCCGCTGCCGCCAGGCGTCGTTGCCGACCAGCACCGGCCGGCTGCCGGCGTACCCGGCGAGGTGGTCGAGGTCGTGCTCGGTCAGGTCCCGCTCCCCCTCGACCCCGTACATGATCGGGGCGGGCGCGTCGCCGAGCCGGCCCATCGCCCGGGCCACCCAGGTGAACTGCCGGTCCGCCTCGTCCGGGCAGGCGGCCCGCCAGAGCGCCTGGAGCGTCAGGCTGAAGTCGCGGAGCCAGACGAAACGGTAGTCGTAGTTGCGGTCCCCGCCGAGCTGTTCCGGCAGCGCGGTGGTGGCCGCCGCGACGACCGCGCCGCTCGGCCCGTAGGTCATCCCCTGCACCACGAGCGCGCTACGTCGGACCAGGTCGCGGTACTCCCCCCGGTAGTCGTGCAGCTCGGCCCAGGACCGCCAGCCGGCGACCGTCCCGGCCACCACCTCGGCGGCGTCGGGCAGCGTCGGCGTCCCACCGGCGTACGTCGGGGCGTACCCGAGGGTGAAGTGGTGGGCGCTGCCGGCGCGGGCGGTGAATTCACCGACGGCGGTGCCGTCGGCGAACGTCAGGTCCACGTCGGCGCGCAGCTCCAGCCGGCACGCGCCGGCGGTGGCCACCACCACCCCGTCCCGCTCGGTGAGGTAGGCGCCGACCCGGCCGTACTCGAACCGCGGCGCGTAGTCCACCCGCATCGGCACCTCGCCGCCGATGCCCTCGACCAGCCGCGCGAGCACCCGCGGCGACCGCAGGCCGACGTCGTGCCCGCGCGCGCCGGGTTCCAGCGCCAACGCGTCGGTGACCGCCACCGTCCCGGTCGGCGTGGTGAAGACGGTACGCAGCACCAGCGCGTCGTCCAGATAGGACCGGGTGCTGGTGAACTCGCCCTCCGGACGGATGGCCCAGTGCCCGGCGTCGTCGTCCAGCAGCCGCCCGAAGACCGACGGCCCGTCGAACCGGGCCGGACACCACCAGTTGACCGCGCCGGCGGTGTCCACCAGGGCGGCGCTGCGCCCGTCGGCGAGGAAGCCGTGCTCACTGATCCGTCCGGTCCGCACGGTGCTGGCTACCCGGCCTCGCCGTCACCATGCCTCGCCGGGATCGGCGCGGGCCGGCGCGTTACCGCTCGCCGGTGCCGGGAACGCGGCTGGTTGACGAAGGAGGATGCTCATGACCAGACCCTCGACTCCGACCGCGGCCTGGCGACCCGGAATGCCGGGCGGCGACAACCTCCCGTCCGGCCCGGGCGGTCGCCCGATGCCGCCGAGCGGGGACGGGCACGGGCCGCAGGCCGGCCCGCCGACCGTCACGATCGGCTCGTACCCGGACTATCCGTCCGCCCAACGCGTGGTGGACTATCTGGCCGACAACCGGTTCCCGGTGGAACGGACGTCGATCGTCGGCACCAACCTGACGCTTGTGGAGACCGTGATGGGGCGACTCACCACGGGCCGGGCGGCCCTGTTGGGCGCCGGCACCGGCGCCTGGTTCGGCCTGTTCATCGGGTTGCTCTTCGGCATCTTCACGGCCGGCAACTGGTTGGCGGTGATCCTGGTCGGGCTGGTGATCGGTGCGATCTGGGGGGCCGTGTTCGGCGCGGTCGCGCACGCCATGAGCGGCGGGCAGCGCGACTTCACCTCGGCCAGCTCGCTGCGGGCCAGCCAGTACGCGGTCACCGTGGACGCGGAGCTGGCGGAGCAGGCCCGGCAGATGCTCGGCCGGATGCACCTGACGCCCACCGGGGCCACCGCCCGCTGAGGCGGCCGGCGGTCACGCGCGGGAGGGTCCCGGTCGGGGCCCTCCCGTTCCGCGTCACTCGTGGTACGCCCGCTCCCCGGCGCGCAGCGGCACGTCGAGGCGGTTCTCCGGCGGGGCGAGCGGGCAGGCCCACCGGTCGTCGTAGGCGCAACTCGGGTTGTAGAGGTAGTTGGCGTCCAGCCGGACCCGGTCGCCGGGCAGCACGGTCAGGCCCCGCCCGAACGTGCCCTTCACCGTGTCGGTCAGGTAGCGCCCGCCGCCGTACGACCCGTCGCCGCAGCTGGCGTCGCGCAGCGGCACGAACAACCCGCCTCCGTACGCGTCGATCCACCACAGGGTGAGCGGCCCCCAGGGTGTCTCGGCGACCGCCACCCGGCGGTAGTCGACCACCCCGTCGGGGCCGCCGGTGTCGATGCTGAGCGTGCCGGTGGCGGGCCGTAACGGCGCCTCCACCACGGCGGCCGGGTCCGGCGGATACCAGCGCAGTCCGGTGAAGCCGGCCCGGTCGGCGGGTGGCACCGGGCTGCTCGGGTGGCTGCCGAACAGCTCGTCCCGGGCGGCCCGGAACCCGCCGAGGTCGAGGTCGGACAGGTAGAGCCCGGCCACCCGCTCCCGCCAGTCGAGCACGTCGAGGTCATCCATCCTCCGACCCTAGCCGGGCGGTCGCTTCAAATTTCGACCGATCGACTTCCTGTGGAGAGGACTGTGCTGACGGCCACGTCGAAGGCACTTGTTTAAATTTTAAATAGTGCTACCTTTGCGGCATGACGGAGAGCCTGGACGCGGAGCGGATGGCCTGCTGGCGGGCCTACATCGAGTCGAGCCAGCGGCTGTTCACCCAGCTGGAGGACGACCTGCGCGCGGCCAGCGAGCTGAGCTTCGCCGACTACCACGTGCTGGTGCTGCTCTCCGAGGCGCCCGGGCAGCGGCTGCGCATGGGCGAGCTGGCCGACCGGCTGGTGTTCTCCCCGAGCCGGCTGACCTACCAGGTCACCTCGATGCAGAAGCGCGGCCTGGTGGCCAAGGAGTCCTGTCCGGCCGACCGGCGCGGCAGCGAGGCCGTGCTCACCGCGGCCGGCCTGCTGGCCCTGCGCGAGGCCGCGCCGCACCATCTGCGCTCCGTGCGCACCCACCTGATCGACGACCTCGACGACGCCGAGGTCGCCTGCCTCACCCGGGTCTTCGAGCGGCTCGGCCGGCGCCTACGCGCCGACCGCCTCGCGTCGTCCACCCCGGCCGACAAGTAAAGGAGCCCGTGATGCCCGCGATCACCGTCGACGACGTCCTCGTCCTGCCCCGCCTGCCGAAGCTCGACGAGTCCACCAGCTACCGCCCGGTCCGCCGGGTCACCACCGCGCCCAGCGGCTACGAGGGCGAGGGCTTCCCGGTCCGCCGCGCCTTCGCCGGGGTCGCCATGACCGATCTCGACCCGTTCATCCACCTCGACCAGATGGGCGAGGTGGACTACGCGCCGGGTGAGCCGAAGGGCACCTCGTGGCATCCGCACCGGGGCTTCGAGACGGTGACCTACATGATCGACGGGATCATGGACCACCAGGACTCGACGGGTGGCGGCGGCACCATCACCGACGGCGACACCCAGTGGATGACGGCCGGCAGCGGTCTGCTCCACATCGAGGCGCCGCCGGAGCAGCTGGTGATGAGCGGCGGCCTGTTCCACGGTCTCCAGCTCTGGGTCAACCTGCCCCGCGTGGCCAAGATGAGCGCGCCGCGCTACCAGGACATCCGCGGCCGGGAGTCGGCGCTGCTCACCACGCCCGACGGCGGCGGCCTGATCCGGGTGATCGCTGGCGAGATCGCCGGGCACCGGGGGCCGGGCTCGACCCACACGCCGATCACCATCGCGCACGTGACGTTGCAGCCCGGGGCCGAGCTGAGCCTGCCCTGGCGGCCGGACTTCAACGCGCTCGTCTACGTGCTGGCCGGCCGGGGCACGGTCGGCACCGACCGGCAGCCGATCCACCTGGGTCAGCTCGCCGTGCACGGGCCCGGCGACGCGCTGCGGATCGCCGCCGACCGGACGCAGGACGGCAACACCCCGGCGCTGGAGCTCTACCTGATGGGCGGCCAGCCGATCCGCGAGCCGGTGGCGCACTACGGCCCGTTCGTGATGAACACCCGGGCCGAGCTGATCCAGGCGGTCGAGGACTTCCAGGCCGGCCGGCTCGGGGTGATCCCGACCGGGCGGTTGCCGCACAGCGACGGTCAGGGCGACCGCCCCTGACCGGGCGGTCAGGGCCATGGCCGAGGTCGGGCACCGACCGAGATCGGGCGCTCCGGTTCGCCGGGGCGCCCGGCGCGGCTCAGGAGACGGCGAAGATCCCGGCCACCCCGAGGATCACCATCAACAGGACCGCCACCAGCGCACCCCGCTCCCCCTCCACCGCCTGGTCGCGGCCGTCGGTCACGGTGTTCGTCGTCTCGGCGGGCATGTCTGTGCCTCCTTGGGTTTCGCGATCCAGGGGTCCGGGGTACCCCAGGCGCGTACCGCCGCCGACCTGCTGCGTCGTGGTGCGGGGCCCGTCCGGGGGTCCTACCGTGTGAGGACTGTCGTCGACCTCGGGAGGCTGGAACGTGACCCTGCGGGACTGGTTCCTCACCGCACAGGAACGCGCCAACCCGACGTCAGAGTTACCCGTCTGGACGGATGGAAACCTCGCCGAGCCGCTGATTCACGGCTCCGCGTACTTTGACCGGCTGGTCAGCGAGGTGGAGGCGCTGGGCGACGGCGACCACCTGTTCTTCACCGACTGGCGGGGCGACCCGGACGAACGGATGCGCCCCGACGGGCCGACAGTGGCCCAACTGTTCGCGCGGGCCGCCCAGCGCGGGGTGATCGTCAAGGGGCTGCTCTGGCGCTCCCACCTCGACACGCTCTCCTACAGCGAGGCGGAGAACCGCGACCTCAGCGAGACGATCCGCGCCGCCGGCGGCGAAGTGCTGCTCGACCAGCGGGTCCGCCGCGGCGGATCGCACCACCAGAAGCTGGTCGTGCTGCGCCACCCCGACGAGCCGGAACGCGACATCGCGTTCGCCGGCGGCATCGACCTGTGCCACAGCCGGCGCGACGACGCCACGCACGCCGGCGACCCGCAGCCGGTGGCCATGTCCCCCCGGTACGGCCCCACCCCGCCCTGGCACGACGTGCAGCTCGCGGTGCGCGGCCCGGTGGTCGGCGCGCTGGACACCACGTTCCGCGAGCGGTGGACCGACCCGATGCCGTTGGACTCGGAGAACCCGCTGGCCTACCTGCGGGACCGGCTGCGCGGCTCGGACCTCACCCCGGATCCGCTGCCCGAGCAGCCCGCCGACCCGCCGCCCCGCGGCCCGCACCACATCCAGGTGCTGCGCACCTACCCGGCGGTCCGCCCGCGCTACTCCTTCGCCCCGGACGGCGAGCGCACCGTGGCCCGCGGCTACACCAAGGCGATCCGCCGGGCCCGCCGACTGATCTACCTGGAGGACCAGTACCTCTGGTCCACCGAGGTGGCCGAACTGTTCGCCGAGGCGTTGCGCGAGTACCCGGAGCTGCACCTGGTGGCCGTGGTGCCCCGGCACCCGGACGTGGACGGCAGGTGGGCGCTGCCGCCGAACATGGTGGGCCGGGAGCAGGCGCTCTCGCTCTGCCAACGCGCCGCCCCGGAGCGGGTGCACGTCTTCGACGTGGAGAACCACCAGGGCACCCCGGTCTACGTGCACGCCAAGGTGTGCGTGGTGGACGACGTCTGGGTCAGCGTGGGCAGCGACAACTTCAACCGCCGCTCCTGGACCCACGACAGCGAGCTGTCCTGCGCGGTGCTCGACGACACCCGCGACGAGCGGGCGCCCGCCGACCCGGCCGGCCTCGGCGACGGCGCCCGGGCCTTCGCCCGGGACCTGCGGCTGCGGCTGTGGCGCGAACACCTGGACCGGGACCCGGACGGGACGCAGGACGACGACCTGCTGGACCCGGCGGACGCGGTGGCGGCGATCACCGCGGCGGCGGACGAGTTGGACCGCTGGCACGACGGCGGCCGCGTCGGTCCCCGCCCGCCCGGCCGGTTGCGGCCGCACCGCCCCGAGCGGCTGCCCTGGCGTACGCGGATCTGGGCGCTGCCCGCGTACCGGCTGGTCTACGATCCGGACGGCAGACCGCTGCGGGCCCGACGCGCCGGCACCTGGTGACGTGCCGCCGGCTCGTCCGGCTCCCCCGGCGGACCCGGCCGGGCCGGGTAGGCGAAGGACACCCGGGGCGAGTAGAACCCCCAGCAGACGTCCAGCGGGTTGGCCGGGCGTAGCGCGTGGACCGGATGGTCGGGCGCCAGGAACTCCACCGACTCGACCTCGAACGGCGACACCGGCTCGGCCACGTACGGGTAGTCGGTGACGATCAGCTCCCCGTGGTGGCGGGTGAGGTAGCGGTGGTGGCCGCTGCGCGCGTCGGTGCCGGTGTGCCCGACGCGGGCCGTGACCCGGATCAGCGGGCGGTCGTCGGCCCAGGTCTCGGCCGTGAGCCACCCGCCCCGCAGGTCGATCCGGGTGGTCCCGTCGGCGACCGGGGCGCCGCGCGCGGCGGCGTACTGCCGGACGCGGTCGCTGGAGGCCAGGTAGTGCGTCCACCAGCCACCGGGGGTCTCCCGGTCCGGCGGTTCCATGTCCGCCAGGGAGACGCCCAGGTAGGTCAGTGAGTAGGCCCCGAAGCCGGAGGTCTGCGTGTCGTCGTCGACCACGTACTGGTTGAGGAAGACCTGCCGCTGCGGGTGCGGGCGGAGCCCGGTCGGCACCAGCGCCTCGGCCGCGCCCGGGTCCGCCGGGAGCCAGCTGAACAGCAGCGTCCGAGCGTTGATGACGAGTTGCGGCGCGGCGGGATCGAGCACTGTGCCTCCGTAGACGTGTCACCACGGACGCTACGGGCGGTCCCGTTGGCGGGACAACGACAGAAAGTCGACACCCGGTGCCAGCGATTCGGGCGGGCTATGGCCCGATAAGGACCCTTCCTACCCCGATGCACCGTAAGTGCATCGTACTTTCGGCTGGATTTTTGTTAGCTGATCAGGCTAGTGTTGCTCCCGAACGGACTACTTAAACCTAAACCAAAGCGTCTCTTCTTTTTCTCCGCGGACGAGGTGCAGGGAGGACCACCATGACCGCCCCGACGACCAAGGCACCCGCGAAGATCGACCCCCGCTCACTCACCGACAGCGCCGCCAATCTGCTCGACGCGATGGTCGCGCTGCCCCCGAACCACCCCTCGCGGGCCGCCCTGCGTGACCGCGCCATCGAGGCCTGGCTCCCGCTGGCCAACCACCTCGCCCACCGGTACAGCGGCCGGGGCGAGCCCAACGACGACCTGGCCCAGACCGCCGCGATCGGGCTGATCAAGGCGATCGACAAGTTCGACCCGTCCCGCGGCGTCGACTTCGCCGGCTACGCCATCCCGACCATCATCGGTGAACTCAAGCGCCACTTCCGCGACCGCACCTGGGACATCCGGGTGCCGCGCCGGCTCCAGGAGCTGCGCCTGGCGATCTCCGACGCCAACAGCACCCTGCTCCAGACGCTCGGCCGGTCGCCGACGGTCGCCGACATCGCCGCCCACCTCAAGGTCACCGAGGAAGAGGTGCTGGAGGGCCTGGAGGGCGCCCGCGCCTACAACGCGGTGTCGCTGTCCACCCCCACCGGTGACGGCGAGCGCGCCACCGAGCTGGGCGACCTGCTCGGCGGCGAGGACGGCGAGTTCGAGCTGGCCGAGATGCGGGTCGCGCTGGGCCCGGCGCTGGCCACGCTCGACCAGCGCGAGCAGCGGATCCTCACGCTGCGCTTCTACGGCAACCTGACCCAGTCGCAGATCGCCGAGCAGATCGGCGTCTCGCAGATGCACGTGTCCCGACTGCTGGCGCGGGCGCTGACCAAGCTGCGCGGCCAGCTCGACGGCACGTACTAGCGGCTACCGGCCCGTTGGTGTAAGGCGGGGCCCCCGCTTAACGGATTCGGTAGAGGCGGGGCCCCCGCTTAACACCCGCGGTCCGGCAGGACCCCGACATCGGCGCCACCAACGAGGGCCGCGGCACGCGGCGACGTTAAGCGGGGCCCCCGCCTCTACCGGAAGCGTTAAGCGGGGGCCCCGCCTTACTCGCGTGCGGCGAGGAGGGGGGCGGGTGCGAGAGTGGGGGCGTGCTCGCCGACGTTGCTCTCGACCTGCCGGTCCGGCCGGTGCTGCCGGCGCTCGTCGAGGCGCTGCGCGCGGCGGGCGCCGGGGTGCTGGTGGCGCCGCCGGGCACCGGCAAGACCACCACCGCGCCGCTGGCGGTCGCCGACGCGGTCCCCGGGCGGGTGGTGATCGCCCAGCCCCGGCGGGTGGCCGCCCGCGCCGCCGCGCACCGGATGGCCGCCCTGCTCGGCGAACGGGTCGGCGACCGGATCGGGTACGCGGTCCGGGGCGAGCGCCGCAGCGGGCCCCGGACCCGGGTCGAGGTGGTCACCACCGGCCTGCTGGTACGCCGGCTGCACCACGACCCGGAGTTGCCCGGGGTGGACGCGGTCCTGCTGGACGAGTGCCACGAGCGGCAACTCGACGCCGACCTGGCGTTGGCGTTCAGCGTGGAGGCCCGGGCCGCCCTGCGGCCGGACCTCTGGCTGCTGGCGATGTCGGCGACCCCGCAGGCGGACCGGTTCGCCGCGCTGCTCGGCGGCGGCGCGCCCGCCCCGGTCGTCCGTGCCGAGGCCGCGTTGCACCCGGTCGACCGGGTGTGGGCGCCACCGGCGCGCCCGATCGCCCCGCCCGGCGCGGGCCGGGTGGACCCGGCGCTGCTGGACCACGTGGCCGCCACGGTGCGCCGGGCGCTGCGCGAGCGGGCCGGCGACGTGCTGGTCTTCCTGCCCGGGGCCGGCGAGATCGCGGCCGTCGCCGGGCGGCTGGCCGACCTGCGCGACACGGTCGCCGTGCTGCCGCTGCACGGCCGGCTCTCCGGCGCCGCCCAGGACGCCGCGCTGGCCCCACCGTCCGGCCGCGGAACCGCCCACCCGGGAACCGTCCGGCGGCGGGTCGTGCTGGCCACCGCGGTGGCGGAGAGCAGCCTGACCGTGCCGGGGGTGCGGGTGGTGGTGGACGCCGGGCTGAGCCGGGTACCGCGCACCGACCTGGCCCGCGGGCTGGGCGCGCTGGTCACCGTGCCGGTGTCCCGGGCGGCGGCCACCCAGCGGGCCGGCCGGGCCGGGCGGGAGGCCCCGGGTGCGGTGTACCGCTGCTGGTCGGAGGCGACGCACGCCCGGCTCGCCCCGCAGCCCGAACCGGAGATCGCCACCGCCGACCTGACCGGGTTCGCGCTGGAACTGGCCGCCTGGGGCGCGCCGGACGGCAGCGGCCTGGCACTGCCCGATCCGCCGCCGCCGGCCGCGCTGACCGTGGCCCGGGAGACCCTGGGCACGCTCGGCGCGGTCGACGCCGACGGCCGGATCACGTCCCGGGGGCGGGCGATCGCGTCGGTCGGCGCCCATCCCCGGCTGGCCCGGGCGTTGCTCGACGGCGCGCGGCGGGTCGGCGCCGACCGGTCGGCCGAGGTGGTGGCGGTGCTCGCCGACGAGTCGTCGGGCGGCGCGGGGGACGATCTGCCGGCCCGGTGGCGCCGGCTGCGCGCCGGCACCGACCCGGCCGCCACCGCCCGGTGGCGGGCCGAGGTACGCCGGCTGCGCGCCGCCCTGCCCGCCCGCACCACGGACCGCCGGCCGGAGCCCGGAGCGACGACCGGTCCACCCCCGCGCCGGCCCGCCGGAGACATCGGCGGCCCACCGGAACAGCCCGGACAGAAAGCCGGCGGGTGGCCTGAGCGCCTGCCGGACGATCTGGCCGCCGGGCTGCTGGCCGGGTTGGCGTACCCGGAACGGCTGGCCCGGGTGCGGCGGCCCGGCGGGTCCGCGTACCTGATGGCCGGTGGGACCGCCGCGGAGCTGGCGGCGGGGTCGGGGCTGGCCGGGTCGACGTGGCTGGCCGTCGCGGTCGCCGACCGCTCCCCCGGCGCGCCGGCCGCCCGGGTCCGGCTGGCCGCGCCGGTCGACGAGGCGACCGCGCGCGAGGCCGGCGCGGCGCTGCTGCGCGACGCTCGGGAGGTGGCCTGGTCCGGCGGTGAGGTGGTGGCCCGGGAGGTGGTCCGGCTCGGCGCGATCGAGCTGGTCGACCGGCCGCTCGCCGCGCCCGAGCCGGAACTGGTCGCGGCGGCGGTGCTGGACGGGCTGCGGCAGGAGGGCCCGGGGCTGCTGCGCTGGACGCCGGAGGCGACCGCGCTGCGCCACCGGCTGGCCTTCTGCCGACAGGCGCTCGGCGACGACTGGCCGGACGTGTCGGACGCCGCGTTGCTCGCCGCCGCGCCCGGCTGGCTCGGGCCGGAGCTGGGCCGGGCGCGCCGCCGGGCCGACCTGGCCCGCGTCGACGTGACCACGGCGCTGCGCCGGCTGCTCGACTGGCGGCAGGCAGCCCGGTTGGACGAGCTGGCGCCGGAGCGTCTGCCGGTGCCGAGCGGCTCGCGGATCCGGGTGGACTACGCCGATGCGGCGGCGCCGGTGCTCGCGGTCAAGCTCCAGGAGACGTTCGGCTGGCGGGACGTGCCCCGGATCGCCGACGGGCGGGTGCCGGTGCTGCTGCACCTGCTCTCCCCGGCCGGACGGCCGGTGGCGGTCACCGCGGACCTGGCCTCGTTCTGGCGGAACGGCTATCCGCAGGTGCGGGCGGAGCTGCGCGGGCGCTACCCGCGACACCCGTGGCCGGAGGACCCGACGACGGCCGAGCCGACCCGCCGGGCCAGCCCGCGCCGGCGCTGACGGGCTCACTCCTCGACGACGTCGGCGATCACCACGGTGATGTTGTCCGGCCCGCCGGCGCGCAGCGCGAGGTCGATCAGCCGGGCCGCGCAGGCGTCCCGGTCCAGGCCCTCGCCGAGCACCTCGGTGAGCGTGTCGGCGCGGACCACGTTGGAAAGGCCGTCGCTGCACAGCAGCCAGCGGTCACCGGCCCGGGGCACCATGGTGGCGTACGCCGGGGAGACCTGGTCGCCCTGCAACGCCTGGGTCACCACGGCGCGCCGGGGGTGGCTGCTCGCCTGGTCGGGGGTGATCAGGCCCTGGTCGACCAGCATCTGCACGAACGTGTCGTCGCGGGTGACCTGCTTGAGCACGCCGTCGCGGAACAGGTAGGCCCGGGAGTCGCCGACGTGTGCCAGCGCCAGGCAGCTCCCGGTGCGGGCGAACAGCAGCGCGGTCAGCGTGGTGCCCATGCCCTGGCGTTCCGGGTCCTCCTCGACCGCTCCGCGGATGCCCGCGGTGGCCCGCTCGATGGCGCCCTGGAGCGCGGCGACCAGCGCGTCCTCCGGGGTCTCCACGTCCAGCGGGGCGATCGCGTCGATCGCGATGCGGCTGGCCAGGTCGCCGGCCGCCATGCCGCCCATGCCGTCGGCGACCGCGACCAGCCAGGGGCCCGCGTGCTGGGCGTCCTGGTTGCCGCTGCGGATCAGCCCACGGTCGCTCGCTCCGACGGAACGAAGCTTCAGGGTCATGGGACGCAGCCTGCCAGGTCGAGGGCTCGGTTGTCTCTAGGAGATCACCACCATCGTACGTGGCGCGGTGAATCTCACTGCGCGTGGGCACGCGCCCGCCATCGGACCGGATCGATTGACAGCGACGGAACGCGATGGAAACATCGGCCTGATATTGGGAGCGCTCCCAGCTCCCGTCGCTCCCCCACCGTCACCCCAGAAGCACGGAAGGAACCCTCCGTGACCCGTTCCCGTCGTCGGCTGGTCGCGTTCGCCGCGACCGCCACCCTGGCGCTCACCGGCCTCACCGCCGGCCCGGCCCTCGCCGAGGTGCCACCGGACGCCCCCGAACAACTCCGCAACGGCGACTTCAGCGCCGGCGTCTCCCCCTGGTTCTCCTACGGCACCGGTGAGCTGGCGGTCACCGACGGCCGGCTCTGCACCACGGTCGCCGCCGGCACGGCCAACCCCTGGGACGCCGGCATCGGCCAGGACGCGGTGCCACTGATCTCCGGCGCCGAGTACGAACTCTCCTTCGACGTCTCCGCCACCCCCGGGGCGGCGCTCAAGGCGGTGCTCCAGCTCGGCAGCGCCCCGTACACCACGTACGCCAGCGTGGACGCCACCGCCACCGGCACCGCGAAGCACGTCACCACCACGTTCACCGCGCCGGCCGACAACGCCGGCGCGCAGCTCATCTTCCAGGTCGGCGGCAGCGCGCAGGCGCAGACGTTCTGCCTCGACAACGTGTCGCTGCGCGGCGGCGAGGCGGCCCCGCCGTACGAGCCGGACACCGGTCCCCGGGTCCGGGTCAACCAGGTCGGCTACCTGCCCGGCGGCCCGAAGCACGCCACCGTGGTCACCGAGGCCACCGGGGCGCTGCCCTGGCAGCTGAAGTCCGCCGCCGGGGCCGTGGTGGCCAGCGGCGAGAGCACGCCGCGCGGTGTGGACGAGGCGTCGGCGCAGAACGTGCAGACCGTCGACTTCTCCGCGTACCGCACGCCCGGCACCGGCTACACGCTGACCGTCGACGGGGAGACCAGCCACCCGTTCGACATCTCCGGCACGCTCTACGACCGGCTGCGCGCCGACTCGCTCCAGTTCTTCTACGCCCAGCGCAGCGGCATCGCGATCGACGGCGACCTGATCGGCGACGAGTACGCCCGCCCCGCCGGCCACCTCGACGTCGCTCCCAACAAGGGCGACACGGACGTGCCCTGCCAGCCCGGCGTCTGCGACTACAAGCTCGACGTGCGCGGCGGCTGGTACGACGCCGGCGACCACGGCAAGTACGTGGTCAACGGCGGCATCGCCACCTACCAGCTGCTCAACACGTTTGAGCGCACCAAGACCGCGGAGACCGCCGACGGCGGCGCGGCGCTCGGCGACGCCACGCTGCGGGTGCCCGAGCGCGGCAACGACGTGCCGGACGTGCTCGACGAGGCCCGCTGGGAGCTGGACTTCCTGCTGCGCATGCAGGTGCCGGCCGGCAAGCCGCTGGCGGGGATGGTCCACCACAAGATCCACGACCAGAACTGGACCGGCCTCCCGCTCGCCCCGCAGGACGACCCGCAGGTGCGCGAGCTGCACCCGCCGTCCACCGCGGCCACGCTCAACCTGGCCGCCGTCGCCGCCCAGTGCGCGCGGCTGTTCGCCCCGTACGACGACGCGTACGCGACCCGCTGCGGCACGGCCGCGAAGACCGCGTACGCGGCGGCCAAGGCGCACCCGGCGATCTACGCCTCGGCCAGCGACGGCACCGGCGGTGGCGCGTACGAGGACAACAACGTCACCGACGAGTTCTACTGGGCCGCGGTCGAGCTGTGGCTGACCACCGGCGACAAGGCGTACCTCGCCGACGTCACCGGCTCGCCGCTGCACACCGCCGACGTGTTCACCCCCAACGGTGCGTTCGGCTGGCAGAGCGTGGCCGCGCTGGGCCGGCTCGACCTGGCCACCGTGCCGAACACGCTGCCGGCGGCGGAGAAGACCCGGATCCGCGCGTCGATCACCGCCGCCGCGGACCGCTACCTGGCCACGATCGCCGACCAGGCGTACGGGCTGCCGATGCCCGGCACCGCCGACGCGTACGTCTGGGGCAGCAACAGCAACATCGTGAACAACACGATCGTGCTGGCCACCGCGTTCGACCTGAGCCGGAACGCGAAGTACCGGGACGGCGCGGTGCAGGCCGCCGACTACCTGTTCGGCCGCAACGCGCTGAACATGTCCTACGTGACCGGTTGGGGCGAGCAGAACGCCCACAACCAGCACAGCCGGATCTTCGGCCACCAGCTCAACCCGGACCTGCCGACCCCGCCGGCCGGTTCGCTCGCCGGCGGCCCGAACGCCGGGCTCCAGGACCCGTACGCGGCGAACCTGCTCGCCGGCTGCGCGCCGATGTTGTGCTACGTCGACGACATCAACTCGTACTCGACCAACGAGGTGGCGATCAACTGGAACTCGGCGCTGGCCTGGCTCGCGTCGTTCCTGGCCGACCAGGGTGACGCGGCGGCGGTGCCGGCGCCCACCTGCGCGGTCACCTACTCCACGCACGGGAGCTGGCCGGTCGGCTTCACCACCCAGGTGACGGTGCGCAACACCGGCACGTCGGCGGTGAACGGATGGAGCCTGCGCTGGGCCTTCACCGGCGACCAGAAGGTGACCCACGCCTGGTCGGCGCAGGTCGCCCAGAGCGGCGCCACGGTGACCGCGAAGAACCTGGCGTGGAACGCCAAGCTGGCACCGGGCGCGTCCACCACGTTCGGCCTGAACGGCACCTCCGCCGGCGCCCCCAACCCCGATCCCACCCTGATCACCCTGAACGGGAAGGCCTGCACCGTCTCCTGACCCGTTCCCGTCCCCGCGACCGGGCGGTGGCGGCGCCCGTCCGGCGTCGTCACCGCCCGGTCGGCGACGTCGGCGGGTACGGTCCTCCGATGGCGTACCTGCTCCTGGCCCTCGCGATCACCGCCGAGGTGATCGGCACCAGCCTGCTCAAGGCGAGCGACGGCTTCACCCGGCTCTGGCCCACGGTCGGGCTGGTGGCGTGCTACCTGGCGGCGTTCGGGCTGCTCGCCCTCGTGGTGCGGGACGTCCCGGTCGGCGTGGCGTACGCGATCTGGTCCGGGCTCGGCACCGCCGCCATCATGGCGGTCGGCGCGGCGTTCCTGGGCGAGCCGCTGAGCGTGACCAAGGTCGTCGGGGCCGGGCTGGTCATCGCCGGCGTGGTGGTGCTCAATCTCGGCGGCGCCCACTGAGTCACCATCGGTCAGGGTCGCCCGGAGGCCGCGCGCAGCAACCGGAGTTGGCCGATCTCGGCCACGTTCTTCATGAGTTCGGCGTTGACCCAGCCGACGAGGTGCGCCACCGTGAGCCCGGCGTCCGCCGGCCACGGGAAGGCGGCGGGACGCGCCAAGTCGGCGGCGGTCAGACAGCCGAGCCCGTCCGTCCACTCCGTCCGTAGGCGACGCAGCCAGGAGATGGTCTCCTCCCCCGGCCCGGGCCACACCACGTCGTCACGCTGCCGGGCCGGCCGCCGGCCGAGGTGGTCCCCGGCGACCGACCACCACCACCCGAGATGCCACGTGAGCCACGCGATCGTGGGCACCGGGACCGGGTCCGGCTCGACGTCGGCCCAGTCGGGACGCCAGGCGTCGTCCGCGTCGCGGTGCATCGTCCAGCAGAGCGCGGCCGGCTCCCAGAGGAAGTCCGCCGCGTCCAGCCTGTCGAGATGGTGCTCACCCAACGACCAGGTCAGCTCGAACTGCCAGCGCAGCAGGGCGGGGGTGGTGAGGGTCACCGGCCGATCGTGGCACGGCGGCGCGGTCCGGGCGATCGATTACCCACCCTGGCGGTTCAGTCGACCGGCCGGCGCATCGCGACCCGGTCGGTCGCGTCGAAGCCGAGCGCCGCCTCGGCCGCCAGGAACCCGGCCAGCCCCGGGGTCAGCTCCGCCTCGGTCAGCTCACGGAACCCGCAGCGCGCGTAGTACGGCGCGTTCCACGGCACCGACCGGAACGTGGTCAGCGTCAACGCCGGCCACCCCTCGGCCGCCGCCCACCCGGCCACCTCGTCGAGCAGGCCCCGTCCGATGCCGCGCCGCGCGTACGCCGGGTCGACACTGAGCTGCTGCACGTGGGCCGCTCCGTCGACGAGGTCGACGAGCGCGAACGCGATCGGCCGGTCGGCCGCGTCGACCGCCACCCGCAGCCGGCCGGCGCGCTGCCCGGCGGCCAGCGCCGCCAGCGGCAACGGTGGCATGTCGGCCACCGCGTGCATGCCGAGGTCGCGGAACGGGGTCCCGGAGGCCACCTCGACGCGCTGGATCCGGGTCAGTTCGTCGGCGCGGGCGGTTCTGGTCTTCGGCACGGCGCCGACCCTGGCAGAGCGGAGGGAAAGAGGCGAGCGGATTTCGGCGTACCCTGCACCGGTGACCCTTCCGCTGCCGGCCGGCGACTTCCGCGCGTACCTGTTCGACTGCGACGGCACGATCGTCGACTCGATGCCGGTGCACCACCGGGCCTGGTGCGC
Organism: Micromonospora sp. RP3T; assembly: GCF_003027925.1. GTDB lineage: Bacteria > Actinomycetota > Actinomycetes > Mycobacteriales > Micromonosporaceae > Micromonospora. The sequence goes on along the minus strand of NZ_PYPS01000034.1, from coordinate 25,320 downwards.
GGCGCTGGCCGAGTGGGGCTGCGAGTTCCCGGAGGATCTCTTCTACGCCTGGGGCGGCCGGCCGGTCGTCGACATCGTCGTCGACCTGAACCGGCGGCACGGGCTGGCCATGCCGGTCGAGGTGGTGGCCCGCCGCCGGGAGGAGCTGTTCCAGCGGCTGCTGCCCGGGGTGAGCGCCGTGCCCGAGGTGCTGGCACACATCGAGGACGCGCACGGGCGGGTGCCGTTCGCGGTCGTCTCCGGCAGCACCCGGGAGTCGGTGACCGCGTCGTTGACCACGCTGGGCCTGCTCGACCGGTTCGACACGCTGATCTGCGCCGAGGACTGCGCGCGGCCCAAGCCGGACCCGGAGGGCTACCTGCTGGCCGCGCGACGGCTCGGCGTCGAGCCGTCCGGCTGTCTCGTCTTCGAGGACACCGATCTCGGCGTGGCGGCCGCGACGGCGGCGGGGATGGCGTCGGTCCGGGTGCCGCACCCCCGGGAGCGGGCGGCCACTCGGTGACCGGCCGAAAGGGCCCACCCGTTGTCACGGTGCGTGACGCGTCAGCGAGACCATGCGGCTGGACGCGATATACCGCTCGGTCATATTTATGACCTGCTGTCATATCGCTCGCGACGCCACCATCCGGCCAGCGACGACACGCCCGAGCGTTCGAGCCCTCGACCGTGCCGTCCGATGTGATCGGTGTCGCCCCGGTCGGGGCATCCGTCAGGCATGCCCGGCCCTAGCGTCGCTGTCATGACCGTCAAGGAGGGCGTCGTGCGCATCGAGGTCGCCGCGACCGCGCCCGTCCGGCGCGGATGAGGTTCGCCCCGCCGCCCGGCCCGCTGCGCACGCTCGCGTCCGCCACCCTGGCCAACACCGTCGGCACCGGGCTCTGGCTGGCCGGCGGCGCGTTGTACCTGACCCGGGACGTCGGCCTCTCCGCCACCTCGGTGGGCGCCGGGTTGACCGTCGCCGGCCTGGTCGGGCTGACCGCCAGCGTGCCGTTGGGCGGCCTGGCGGACCGGTGGGACCCGCGTACGCTGCGCGCCGCGCTCCAGGTGGGTCAGGCGCTCGTCGCGGCGGCGTACCTGCTCGTCGACTCGCTGCCGGCGTTCCTGGCGGTGGCGGTGCCGGAGGCGCTGCTGGCGGCCGGCAACCTGGCGGTCCGGGCGGCGCTGGTCGCCGCGGTCGGCGGCCCGACCGGCCGGGTGCACGCGTTCGCCACCCTGCGTGCGGTGGCCAACCTGGGCATCAGCGTCGGCACCGCGCTGGCCGGGATCGCGCTGGCGGCGGACACCCACCGGGCGTACCAGGTGCTGGTGGTCGGCAACGCGGTCACCTATCTGCTCTCGGCGGCGCTGTTGTTACGGTTGCCGCCGCACCCGCCGACCGCCGCACGACAGCCGACCGACGCACGACAGCCGGCCGACGTGTCGCGGCGCGGTGGGCCGCTGCGGGACGGCTGGTTCCTGGCGGTGAGCGGCGCGTCCGCGTTGCTCGGCACGCACATGACCGTGCTGGTGCTGGTCGTGCCGCTGTGGACGGTCGGCCCCGCCGGGGCGCCACCGCCGGTGGTGTCGGCGGTGCTGCTCACCAACACGGCGCTCACCGTGCTGCTGGCGGTGCGGCTGAGCCGGGGCGCGGACTCCGCCGTCCCGGCCGCCCGCACACTGCGCCGGGCCGGGCTGGTGCTGGCCGCCGCCACCCCGGTCTACGCGGTGACCGCCGGCCGGCCGGTGTTCCCGGCGGTGGCGCTGCTGCTGGCGGCGACCGCGGTGTGGACGGTGGGCGACCTGTGGCACGGTGCGGCCGGCGCCGGGCTCGCCTACGACCTGGCCCCGCCCGGGTCGATCGGCGCCTACCAGGGGGCGGACGGGCTGCTCGCCGGGCTGGCCCAGGCGCTCGGCCGGGGCCTGCTGACGCTGCTGGTGCTGGGTGGCGGCGGGGTCGGCTGGCTGGTGCTCGGCGCGCTGTACGCCGTCGTCGGGCTGGCCGCCCCGGCGCTGGTCCGCCGCGCGGTGGCGAGCCGGCCGGCGCCCACCGGAGGACCGACCGGGCAGCCGGCCACCGCCGGATAGCAGGATGACGGGATGACCGAACGGGGAGGCATCACCATCCGGCCCGGCGGCCCGGCGGACGCCCCGACCGTGCTGCGGCTGTTCGACAGCGCCATCGCGTGGCTGGTCGAACGCGGCCGGCCCGAGCAGTGGGGCGTCGACCCGGTCTCGACCGACACGCGCCACATCGCCCGGGCCGACGCCTACGCCCGCGGCGGCGGCCTGCACCTCGCGGAGATCGACGGCACGGTCGTCGGCGCGCTGGTGGTCGGCGACGCGACCGAGCACGTGCCGCCGGCGACCGAGCCGGAACTGTACGTCAACCTGCTGGTCACCGACCGGGCGTACGCGGGTCGGGGGATCGGCGCGCGGCTGCTGGCGTTCGCGGCGGAACTGGCCCGCGACCGCGGGCTCGGCCTGCTGCGGGTGGACTGCTTCCGGAGCGCCGACCGGGCGTTGGTGCGCTTCTACGAGGGCTGCGGTTTCACCGCCACCGAGCCGTTCACGGTGACCCGACCGGGTCGGCCGCCGTGGCCGGGGCAGGTGCTGGCCCGCCGGCTCGACTGAGCGCCGCCGACGTCAGCCGATCTCCTCGTCGGCGAAGCACCAGCGCCACGACTCCCCCGGCTCGATCGAGCGCATCACCGGGTGCCCGGTGGACCGGAAGTGCTGGCTCGCGTGCTGGTACGGCGACGAGTCGCAGCAGCCCACGTGCCCGCAGCTCAGGCAGGCGCGCAGGTGCACCCAGTCCCGGTTGCCGACCGCCACGCAGTCGGGGCACTCGGTGGTGGTGACCGGCTCGGCGTCGCCCGCCCCGGTCAGGTGCTGGCAGCTCATTCGAGAACCTCCTGTCGTAGCAGCGACTCCTCCAGGTCCAGGTCCCGGTAGGCGCGGGTGAGCACCTCCTCCGGGATCTGGCCGGAGTCGCGGGCGGCCCGGAACACCTCCCGCTCGGCGTCGATCATCTCCTGCCGCAGCCGCGCGTACGCCTGGGAGGGGGTCTCCCGGTCGGTGCCACCGAGCCGTTCCCAGGCCATGTTGGACCGGGACGTGGTCAGCCCGCGCAGCCGCTCCACCACGGCCGGCGGCGCGTCGTCGGCCATCGCGTCGAGCCGTTCCAGGGCGGCCCGGCTGGCGCGCTGCTGCACGCCGGCAGCGGAGAGCGCGTCCTGCACCGGGTCGTCGGGGGGCAGCCGCAGCCGCCGGGCCAGCCACGGCAGGGTGGCGCCCTGCCCGACCAGGGTGGCCACGATCACCGCGAAGGCCAGCCAGATCAGCAGCGCACGCGGGTACGGCCGGTCGTCGGCGAGCGTGAGCGGCAGACCCAGCGCGGCGGCCAACGTCACCACGCCGCGCATGCCGGCCCAGCCGATGACGATGGGGAACTGCACCGGCGGCGCGGGGTCGCGCTGCCGGATCCGGGGCACCAGCCGGGCCAGGTAGGTGGCCGGGAACATCCAGACGAACCGGGACAGGAAGACGGCGGCGAGCACCGCGGCGGTGATCCCGACCAGCGAGCCGACCGGCTCGTCGAGGTCGCGCACCACCTCGGGCAGTTGCAGGCCGACCAGGAGGAACACCAGCCCTTCCAGCAGGAACTGGATCAGTCGCCAGAACGCGGTCACCTGGAGGCGGGAGCCGGCCGACATGAGCATCGGCAGCTTGTGGCCGATGCCGAGCCCGGTCACCACCACCGCGACCACGCCGGACGCGTGGATCTCCTCGGCGGCGTACACCACCGCGAACGGCACGATCAGCGACAGCGCGTTGTCCAGCACCGGGTCGGTGATGCGCTTGTGCAGGTAGCCGAAGACCACCACGCCCAGCACCCCGACCACGATGCCGCCGCCGGCGGCGATCAGCACCTCCCGGGCCACGTAACCGACGCCGACGCCCCCGGTGGTGGCGGTGGCCGCGACGATCGCCACCCGCAGCAGCACCAGCGCGGTGGCGTCGTTGACCAGGCTCTCGCCCTCCAGGATGGTGACGACCCGCCGGGGCAGGCCGACCCGACGGGCCACCGCGGTGGCGGCGACCGCGTCGGGCGGCGCCACCACCGCGCCGAGCGCCACGCAGATGGCGTACGGCAGGTCGGGCAGGAACAGGTGCACCACGGTGCCCACCACGAACGCGGTGAAGATCACCAGCCCGACCGCGAGCAGCAGGATCGGCCGCAGGTTGAGCCGGAACGCCGGCACCGAGGTGTTCACCGCCGCCACGTAGAGCAGCGGCGGCAGGATGCCGACGAGCACCAGGTCCGGTTCCAGCCGCACGTGCGGGAAGAACGGCAGGAAGGACAGCGCGAGGCCGAGCACCACCAGCAGGATCGGCGCGAGCAACCCGAGCCGGCGGGCCAGCGCCGCCCCGAACGTGGCGATCGCCAGGAACACCACGACCTCGAACAGAGCTTCCATGGGGTACGAGCCTAGGCGTCCCCGGGCCGGCCCGTGATCACGCGGTCGGGCGTACCTTCGGCAGCACCTCGGCACCGAACGCGTCGAGGAACGCGCGCTGTTCCTGGCCCACGTGGTGCAGGGCGATCTGGTCGAAGCCCAGCTCGACGTACTCCTGGAGCCAGCCGACGTGCCGGCCCAGGTCGGCGGAGACGTTGACGGTGTCGGTGACCTTCGACATCGGCACGTCGGCGCTGACCACGTCGAAGTGCTCGGCGGTCTCCAGGTCCCAGCAGACCGGCGGCGCGAACACGTTGCTGCGCCACTGCTCGTACGCGATGGCCTCGGCCTCGGCCTGCTCGGGCGCCCAGCTCACGTGCACCTGGAGGTGCAGCGGCCCGCGCCCGCCGGCGTCCCGGTAGGCGTCGATCATCTGCCGGAGGTGGTCGACCGGCGCGTTGACCGTGATCAGCCCGTCCGCCCACTCGGCGCACCAGCGGGCGGTGGCCACGCTGACCGCGGCGCCGACCAGCGCGGGCGGCTCCTCGGGGCGGGTCCACAGCTTGGCCCGGTCCACGGTGACCAGCCCGTCGTGGCTGACCTCCTCGCCGGCCAGCAGCGCCCGGATCACGTCGACGCACTCGCGCAGCCGGGCGTTGCGCAGCTCCTTGCGGGGCCAGACGTCGCCGGTGATGTGCTCGTTGCTGGCCTCGCCGGTGCCCAGCGCCGCCCAGAAGCGCCCGGGGTACATGGCGCCGAGCGTGCCGATGGCCTGCGCGATGATCGCCGGGTGGTAGCGCTGGCCGGGCGCGTTGACCACGCCGAAGGAGAGGTTGGTGGCCTGGAGCGCGGCGCCGAGCCAGGACCAGGCGAACCCGGACTGGCCCTGCCGCTCGCTCCACGGGGAGAAGTGGTCGGAGCACATGGCCGCGTCGAAGCCGGCCCGCTCGGCGTGGATCACCGCCTCCAGCAGCTTCGCCGGGTGGATCTGCTCATGGGATGCGTGGAAGCCGAACGCCGTCATGGGCAGCACTCCTACCCATGACGGCAGCCGGCCAATCGCACCTCACTCGGCGTGCGCGCCGGCGCCCGCGCCGGCCTCACCCTCGCCGATCCACACCGTCTTGGTGTTGCAGAACTCGCGCATGCCCAGCGCGGACAGCTCGCGGCCGTACCCGGAGTTCTTCACGCCGCCGAACGGCAGTTGCGGATAGGACGTGGTCATGCCGTTGACGAACACGTTGCCGGCGTCCAGGTCGGTGGCGAAACGCTCCTGCTCGGCCGGGTCGGTGGTCCAGGCGTTCGAGCCGAGGCCGAAGCTGGTGCCGTTGGCCACCTCGATCGCCTCGTCGTACGAGCCGACCCGGTAGAGGCCGGCGACCGGGCCGAACACCTCCTCACCCCACATCCGCATCTCCGGCCGCAGGTCGGTGACCACTGTCGGCGGGTAGAACCAGCCGTCCCCGGTCGGCTTCTCGCCGCCGCAGAGCACGGTGGCGCCCTGCCGCACCGCGTCGGTCACCTGCTCGTGCACCTCGTCCCGGCCGCGTTCGCTGGCCAGCGGGCCGACGTCGGTGCCGTCGTCCATCGGGTCGCCGACCCGCAGCGCCGCCATCCGGGCGGCGAACTTCTCGGCGAACGCGTCGAAGACGTCGGTGTGCACGATGAACCGCTTGGCGGCGATGCAGGACTGGCCGTTGTTCTGGCAGCGGGCGGTGGTGGCCACCTCGGCGGCCTGGTCCAGGTCGGCCGAGGGCATCACCACGAACGGGTCGCTGCCGCCCAGTTCCAGCACGGTCTTCTTGAGTTCCCGGCCGGCGATCTGCGCGATGGAGCGGCCGGCCGGCTCGCTGCCGGTGAGCGTGGCGGCGCGGACGCGGGGGTCGCTGAGAATGCGGTCCACCGCGTCGGAGCCGACCAGCAGCGTGGTGAAAGCGCCCTCGGGAAAACCGGCGCGGCGGAACAGGTCCTCCAGGTAGAGCGCGGTCTGCGGCACGTTCGAGGCGTGCTTGAGCAGGCCGGTGTTGCCGGCCATCAGGGCCGGGGCGGCGAAGCGCATCACCTGCCACAGCGGGAAGTTCCACGGCATCACCGCCAGCACCGCGCCGATCGGCTGGTAGCGGACGTACGCCCGCTTCGCCTTGACCGCGGCGGCGTCGGCCGGCTCGTCGGCGAGCATCGTCGGCGCCTGCTCGGCGTAGAAGCGGCAGGCGGCGGCGCACTTGGTGACCTCCGCCTTCGCGGCGGCGTACGTCTTGCCCATCTCGGTGGTCATCAGCCGGGCGGTGGCGTCCCGCTCGGCGTCGAGCAGGTCGGCGGCGGCGGTGAGCCACCGGGCGCGCTGCGCGATCGTGGTGTCCCGCAACTGCCGGTACGCGAGGTCGGCCCGCTCGATCGCGGCGTCGACCTGCTCGTCCGACATCGCGTCGTACGTCTTGAGCACCTGTCCGGTGGCGGGATTGGTGGTGGCGATGGGCATGGCGACTCCTGTCACTCGAACAGCGAGTGCCGCACGCCCGGCTCCTCCCGGCGGCGGGCGGCGCGACGGCGCTGGATGACGACCAGATCGACCACGGCCACCACGGCGAGGATCGCGCAGACGACGCCCAGCCAGGCCAGGTCGGCGGCGAACGCGAACACCGCGAGGACGGTCATCACGACCACACCGAACAGGGCCAGCACGAGGCGCAGGTTCAGCGCGCTGTTCGCGTGTCCGACCGTGCCACGGGCGCGGCGGGGCTGTGATCGGGTCATTCTTCCCGGCTACCCCGGCTCGGCCGGGGTTAACCGGTGCGGCGGGCGCGACCGGTGATCCCGGCCACGGAGCGGGCACGCGCCGGATGCGACCGCGGGGTGGACGCGTTGGATCGGTCTGCCGGTTCCGGCGGAGATCCCGCGGCGGTGGAGAGGATGGCATGACCACGATGCAGGCGGTGCCCGTGACCGTCGCCGTCTCGCGGCGCGCCGACCCGGCGCGTACCGGGGAGATGGTGGCGTGGATGCGGGCCGGCACGGCGCTCGCGGAGAGCTTCCCAGGGTTCCTGGGCGCCGGCTTCGTCCGCAGCGCCCCGGGTTCCGCCGAGTGGCACGTGATGTACCGCTTCGCCGACGCGGACACGCTGCGCGGCTGGGAGGACTCCCCGCAGCGGCACTGGTGGCTCAGTTCGGCGCAGGGCATCGTCGAGCACACCCGGGTGGAACGCCGTACCGGCATCGAGGGCTGGTTCGACCGGCCGGTGGACCACGTGGTGGAGACCGTCGGGGTGGCCGAGCCGGCGACCCCGACCGCCCCGCCACGCTGGAAGCAGGCGGTCACCATCTGGCTGGCGTTCTTCCCGCTCAGCCTCACCGCCACGCTGCTGACCGCCCGGTTCGTCGCCGACGTGCCGCTGGCGGGCCGGACGCTGCTGATGACGCTCGTGCTGACCCCGCTGATGACCTACCTGGTGCTGCCGCGGATCACCCGGGCGCTGCACTGGTGGCTGCACGGCCAGCCGGCGCCCTGGCGGCGCTGAGGCCGCGAATGTGAACGACCGGTGTCAATGAAAGATGGGCGACAGACCTTCCGTACGGACGGCCGAGGCGCATAGGGTCGACGCGCCGCTTGGTGCCACCGGACGGGGGAACCCGCATGCCTCGACGCTGGATCGCCGCGCTCGCCTGCGTCGCGGCGCTGGTGGCGCTGGCCTGCGACGGCTCCGGCTCGGCGTCGCCCCGCCCGTCCGACACGCCCCGGCCCGGTGACCCCCGGGTGCTGACCGCGCTCGGCGACTCGGTCACCACCGGCTTCGGCTCCTGCCTGGTGCTGGTGAGTTGTGAACGCAACTCCTGGTCGAGCGGGGACAGCCTGCGGGTGGAGAGCGTCTACCGGCGGCTGCGCGCGGACGCGCCGGCGCTGCGGGCGTACAACCGGGCCGAGCCCGGCGCCCGCGCGGCCGGGCTCGCCGACCAGGCCCGGTCCGCGGTCCGCGACAAGGCGGACCTGGTCACCGTGCTGATCGGCGCGAACGACGTGTGCCGGGCCGGGGTCGACGCGATGACCCCGGTCGACACGTTCCGGGACCAGGTCGACGCGGCGCTGACGGTGGTGCGCAAGGGCCGGCCGAAGGCGCGGGTGCTGGTGGTCAGCATCCCCGACCTCTACCGCCTCTGGCAGCTCGGGCACACCGAGTCGCGGGCCGTCCGGGCCTGGTCGCGCGGCGTCTGCCCGGCGCTGCTGGCCGACGCCACGTCGACCGCGCCGGCCGCGACGGCCCGCCGGGCCAAGGTCAAGGCCCGGATCGAGGCGTACGACGACGAACTGCGCGCCGCCTGCCGCGCGTACGGCTCACGCTGCCGCTGGGACGGCGGCGCGGTGCACCGCCACCGGTTCGACCTGGACCAGGTCAACGCGCTGGACTGGTTCCACCCGAACGCGGCCGGCCAGGGCCGGCTGGCCGAGGTGGCCTGGAACGCCTCCGGCTGGGCCCGCGACTGAGACCGACCGACCCGGTCAGGGTTGGCGCGGGCCCGGGAGCTGCCGTGGTCCCGCCGCGCGGTAGAGCGCGCGGGCCCGGTCGGCGAGTTCCTTGGTGGCCGACGAGTTGGCCCAGGTGCCGAGGATGATCGCGGCGCCGGGGACGACCTTGGCGAACATCCGCTTGGCGGCGCGGACCCCGGCCATCCGGGCCAGCCGCACGCCGAGCTGGAGCATCACCCGACCCAGCGCCCGGTTGCCGGCGGAGCCGAACAACGCACCGGCGCGTTCCCGGCCGGCGGCCACGCCCAACGCCAGCCGGGCGGTCTCGGCGGCCTTGTGCACCCGCTGGAGCACCAGCAGGTCGGTGGCCCGGTCGGGGTGTGTCGGGTCGACGCCGTAGGCGGCGGCCACGTGCAGCACCAGCCGGGCCTGGGTCCAGGCCAGCACGCCCACGTCGATCACCGCGCCGGGCAGCCCGGCCGCGCCGGAGACCGCACCGGAGAGCCGGGCGTGGTTGACGAACTTGCGCACCGCCTGGTCGGCCACCTGCTCGGGGGGTGCGTCCGGCCGCTCCGCCCGCGCCCGGGCGGCCCACTGCGCGGCCTCGGGGCCGAGCCGGCGCACCGCCTCCAGCGCCAGGTGCTCCGGCGCGTACTGCGGGTCCTCCCGCATCCGGTCCCAGAGCGTGGCCGGCGGCGCTTCGGGCGCCTCCACCGGCGGGACCGGGACGGCGGGGACGGCGGTGGGCTCCCCGTCGACGGGGGCGGGGTCGGTCACGGGACGCTCCGGGGGTTCGTACGGCGGGGGGTGGGCCGGTCAGCGACGGCGGGTCGACGACAGCCGGCTGGCGAGCTGCCGCAGCCGGGCCTGGTTCTCCGGCTTGGCGATCTCGCGCCGGCCCCGGTCGACCAACTGCTGACCACGCGGCGACCGCAGGAAGGTGGTGATCCGTTGCATCAGCGACATGGCGTCCTCCTGTTCGCGGTCCCCCTCATGTGTACCTGGAACCGGCAACCTCCTGGTACCCGGACCGGCCGTCCGGCAACCGTCCAGTTCGGTCAGCCGAGGACCTCGGCCACCACCTCGCCGGCCAGCCACTCGTGCTGCGCGTACGCGTCGGGGAACGCCGAGATCTGCACCGCCTGGGCGGCGACCGACAACGGCAGGTCCTGCCAGCCGGGGATCTCCTCCAGCGCGGCCAGGAACGCCTGGGTCGCGTACTCCGGGTCCATCAGCTGGGCCACCGTGCCCCAGCCGCTGCTCGGCCGCTGCTGGAACAGCCCGACCGAGTCGTGGTCCCAGCCGACGGCCTGGTGCGGGTAGCTCTGCGACTCGGGCAGCACGCCGCTGGCGTAGTTGAGCAGCGTGCTCTCCTGCATCGCGGTGGCCACCGCGATGACCAGCCCACGGCGCGGCACGCCCATCTCCCGGCCGGCCCGCACGATCTTCGTGGCGTTGTCCATCTGGGTGCGGTTCAGGCCGGCGACCGGGACGATCCGGCGTGGCTTCGGCTTCGCCTTCGGCGTGGCCTTGACCTTCGGCTTCGGTGTCGCGGACAGGGACGGGGACGGGGACGGGCTGGCGCTCGGGGTGGTCGGGGTGGTCGGGGCGGTGCTCGGCCGGGCCAGGCCGCGGGAGGCCGCGTCCAGCGCCGCGCGCTCGGCCAGCTCCACGGCGGGGGCGGGCTTCGTGGCGCGGTCCGGGGCGCCGAGATCGAGCTGGCTGACGCCGACCAGGCCGAGGCAGCAGGCCGTGCCGGCGGCGACCGCCAGTCGGGCGCGGGGGTTCAGCAGGGCCCGCAGGCGGGTACGCCGGGTACCCGGCGAGGCAGTGGTTGTCCATTCGGTTGACGGGGTATCGTCCAAACGGTCAGCCGGGCGGCCGGGGCTGTTCGGGTCGTCGGGGGTGCCGTTGTCACGCATCCGACGAGGCTAGACAGGGCAAATAGGGATCACCCAGGCTCAACGGGTGGCCCTCGCCACACTTCGGGGGGACGCCGCGGGACATTCGCGTGCGGGCCAGCCCAGGACGGTGCCGACCTCGCGGAACGGGCCAACCGCCGGTCCGCCGCGCAGCCGGTCGGCCCGGGCAGGAAGCACGCGGCCGGCGGCGGAGCGGCCGATGATCGACTAACTCGTCCGTTCGGGCCACCCACCCATGGGCCGCCGGACGGACCCGTGGCCGAATCGTGATCACGCTCCGAGCGGTCGACGGGTCCGTAACGGAATGGACCACTCCCCCCGGTACGTTTGCCGAATCGGGGACGCGTTCGCGCGACGCCCCCCGTACGCGTCGACAGGGAGGACCCACCGGTGCTCGACCCACACGAGCTCTACGAACTCACCGACGAGCTGCCCGACGACCTCGGCCAGCCGGTGCTGATCCAGGCGCTCACCGGCTTCGTCGACGCCGGCAGCGCCACCCGGCTGGCCCGGGAACAGCTGCTCGCCTCCCTGGACGCCCGCACCATCGCCCGCTTCGACATCGACCAGATGTTCGACTACCGGTCCCGCCGACCGGTGATGACCTTCGTCGAGGACCACTGGGCCGACTACGACGCCCCGGAGGTCGAGCTGCACCTGCTGCACGACGACGACGAGACGCCGTTCCTCCTGCTCACCGGCCCCGAGCCGGACCTCCAGTGGGAGCGGTTCGTGGCCGCCGTCGCCGGGCTGTCGGCCCGCCTCGACGTCCGGCTCACCGTCGGGCTCAACTCGATCCCGATGGCGGTGCCGCACACCCGACCCAGCGGCGTCACCGCGCACGCCACCCGGCCGGAGCTGATCGCCGGGCACGAGCCCTGGCTCCAGAAGGTGCAGGTGCCGGCCAGCGTCGGGCACCTGCTGGAGTACCGGCTCGGCGAGCAGGGACGCGACGCGCTGGGCTTCGCCGCGCACGTGCCGCACTACGTCGCCCAGACCGAGTACCCGGCCGCCGCCGAGGCGCTGCTCGCCGCCGTGTCCAAGGGCACCGGCCTGCTGCTGCCGCGCGACGGCCTGCGCACCGCGGCCGAGGCGATCCGGGTGGAGATCGACCGCCAGGTGGCCCAGACCGACGAGGCGGCCACGCTGGTCCAGGCGCTGGAGGAGCAGTACGACGCGTTCGCCCGGGGTCGCGGCGAGAAGAGCCTGCTCGCCACCGAGACCGGCCCGCTGCCCAGCGCCGACGAACTCGGCGCCGAGCTGGAACGCTTCCTCGCCGAGCAGACCCGCCCGGGCGACACCCCGGAACGCTGACCGGGCGGAGCGGGCCGGGATGCGGCAGGCTGGAGCCATGCGCCTGGCGACCTGGAACGTCAACTCGGTGAAGGCCCGCCTGCCCCGGCTGCTCGACTGGCTGGGCACCACGAAGCCCGACGTGGTCTGTCTCCAGGAGACGAAGTGCCCGGACGGGGCGTTCCCGGTCGCCGAGGTGGGCGCGCTGGGTTACGAGGTGGCCAGCCACAGCGACGGACGGTGGAACGGCGTGGCCGTGCTGTCCCGGGTCGGGCTGGCCGACGTTGCGGTCGGCTTCCCCGGCGAGCCCGGGTTCCCCGAGCCGGAGGCGAGGGCCATCGCCGCCACCTGCGACGGGGTACGGGTCTGGTCGGTGTACGTGCCGAACGGCCGCGCCCCGGACGACCCGCACTACGCGTACAAACTGGCCTGGTTCGCGGCGCTGCGCGACGCGCTGGAGCCGGAGGTGGCCGTGGCCCGGCCGCTCGCCGTCTGCGGTGACTTCAACGTCGCGCCGACCGACGCCGACGTCTGGGACCCGGCGCTCTTCGCCACCTCCACCCACGTCACGCCGGCCGAGCGGGCCGCGCTGGCCGCGCTGCGCGACCTGGGGCTCAGCGACGTGGTGCCCACCCCGATGAAGGGCCCGCACCCCTACACCTACTGGGACTACCGGGCCGGCATGTTCCACCAGAACAAGGGCATGCGGATCGACCTGGTGTACGCCACCGCGCCGTTCGCCCGCGCGGTCCGCTCCGCGTACGTGGACCGGGAGGCCCGCAAGGGCAAGGGCCCCTCCGACCACGCCCCGATCGTGGTCGACGCCGACCTGACGCCCACCGTCGAGGCGTTCTGAGTCGCCGTAGGCTGGACGGCATGGCAGTCGTGAAGATCAACGCGATCGACGTCCCGCCCGGTGCCGGCGAGGAACTGGAGAAGCGGTTCGCCGCCCGGGCCGGCGCGGTGGAGAACTCCCCCGGGTTCCTCGGCTTCGAGCTGCTCCGCCCGGTCGCCGGCGAGACCCGTTACTTCGTCTACACGAGGTGGGAGACGGAGGAGGCGTACCAGGCGTGGGCGCAGGGCTCGTCCCGGGCCGCGCACGCCGCCGGAGAGGGCGCCGAACCGCGCAAGCCGGTCGCCACCGGCGCCACCCTCCTGGAGTTCGAGGTGGCCCTCCAGGTCCCCCACACCCCCTGACACCCGCCCCGCGCCGTTCGCCCAGGCTTCCGCTCGGCCAAGGATCGACGTGGTCGACGGATGTCAGCGCTTGGACTCCATCCTCTGAAGACGCCGACGAACTCCGTGATCGCCCAGTCCAGTTGAGCGCAGGTGTGGAAGTCGACGCAGCTCAGGCATCCTTGTCGTCGCGGCGTCGTGCTGGCCGCCAGGAAGTAGCCGTCAAGCGTCCGCTTGACTTCGAACAGCCTGCGGACCCTTGAGTCTTCGTTGCGGTCATCCATCGGCATCGCGAAACCACCCTCCCGACGCATGTATGAGCAGGCCCCACCTGGGGGGCAGAGTCCATGCGTCGTGCTCCCCCAGGTGGGCTCGCGAGGCAGGAACCCAGGAGTTTGCCGAAACCAGGGAACCAACGGAGATCAACTCATGCCGACGGAGAGAGTCGACTACCGGCGCATAGCGAACGAGATCACGGAAAAGATCAAATCCGGGGTGCTTGCTCCTGGCACCAAACTGCCCTCGACTCGTGAACTGGCCGATTCCTACGGCGTTCACATTTCCACGATCAACCGAGTTACCACCATTCTGAAAGATCGTGGCGTTGTGGTGGGACACCCCGGGAAAGGTGTCCACGTCGCTGAGTCCGAGTAAGCACGTCGTCCGACTCGTATGCCTCCTCTCACCATCCGGAAGATCCCGACCACTGCTCAGGAACGCCAGAGATCTTGGTAGGAACTGGCCCTCAGCGGGGCCGTTTCGTTCCAAGATCTCGTGAGGGTAGCCCGGTCAGGGGGTGCGGGTGGCGAAGACGATCACGTTGTCCTCGTAGCCGGTGCGTCCGCCCAGCCACGTGCCGCCGCAGGTGATCAGGCGCAGCTCGGCCGGGCCGGAGTCGCCGTAGACCCGGGCGGCGGGCAGGTTCGCCTTGTCGAAGTACTCCACACTGTCGACGGTGAACGACACCACGCTGCGGTCCGTGCGGGTCACCCGGATCACCCCGCCCGGCTTCAGCTCGCGAAGCCGGTAGAACACCGCCGGCCCGCTCTTGCTGTCGACGTGGCCGACGATGATCGCCCGCCCCGGCTCCCCCGGCACCGCGCCCCGGTTGTACCAGCCGGTCTGGTCGGTCTCGGTCAGCGGCGGCACGTCGATCGACCCGTCCCGCGCCTGACCGACCGGGGTGACCGGCGCGTCGACCTTGATGGCCGGCACGGACAGGCGGACCGGACGGCCCACCGGTTTCCGGGCCGCAGTGGTGGCCGGTGCGGGTGCCGCCGCGCTCGACCCGGCGGACGCCTCGGTGAAGTCGAACGGCCCGGCGGTGCGGCCGAGCCCGGCCCCGACGGCGAACACGCCGACCAGCACCAGCACCACGGCCAGCGGCTTCGACCAGGGACTTCGGCCCCGGTCCCGCCGCTGCGGAGCGTGCGGCGGCGTACCGGACGTCGACGCACCGTCGGGAGGCGGCCCGGCCGACCGGGAACGCACGGGGGGCGGCCCGGCCGGGGGCGGACTCCACGGCCCCGAGCCGCCGGGGGGCGCGGTGGCCGACCGGGAGCCGGTGACCGGCGCGGCAGAAGGGAGGCCACCGGCGTACGACGCCGCACCGGGACCCGGCGGGGCGGCGGGCGGGGGCAGGGCGAGGAACGGCCAGCCGGAGCGCCGGGAACCGGCGGGCGGCGGGGCGGCGTGGTCGGCCATGGCGGGCCTCAGCGCCCGGCGGCGTGCCGACGGGAGGCGGCCACGCCGAGACCGGCGCCGACCATGGTCAGCGCCAACCCGATCGGCACCAGCAGGCCGCCGAGGCCGGGGCCGGCGGTGCCGCCGAAGCCGGTCGCCGGGCCGCGGCTGGGGAAGTGGCTGGGCGGGTGACTCGGCGGCCGGGTGGGCTGGGCCCGCTTGACGACCTGGAGCATGGTGGACGCGGTCTCCCCGCTCGGGCACTCCAGTTTGACCCGGTAGTTGCCGGGTCGGGTGCGCTCGTTGACCATCGGCGAGGCGGTGAGCAGGCCGCGCTGCGGCTGCACCTGGATCTTGCCGAAGGCGTCGGAGGCCACGATCGCGGGCACCGAATTGTCCCGGCAACTGGCCCGGATGCCGACCAGGAAACCCGGCTCGACCGTGCCCGGGGTGACCTCCACGAAGATCACGTCACCGGCGGGCTGCTCGGGACCCGGTTCGGCGGCACCGGGCACCGGCTCGGCGGCGAGCGGCGCGGCCCGGGCGGGCACGGCGCCGAGCAGCGGGAAGGCGCACGCGCCGACCGCGACCAGCAGCGCCGCGCGTCCCCTGACTGACCCCATGACCCCTCCCGGCGTACGGGAATGAATCCTCTCACCCCTGGCCGCACCTCACATCCGAACGGCGGCGTCGGTCGCGTAGGCTCGGGTCGCTGTGACCACCACCGACGTCTCCACCGCCCGCATCCGCACCTTCCATCCGCGTCGCGGCCGGATGAGTGACCGGCAGCGCGACGCGTTGACCCGGCTCTGGCCCGCGTACGGCTTGGAGATCGCCGCCCTCGACGGGCCGTGCGATCCGGCGACGCTGTTCGGACGGCGGGCGCCGCTGGTGCTGGAGATCGGCTCCGGCATGGGCGACGCCACCGCCGCGATGGCGGCGGCCGACCCGAGCCGACACTATCTGGCGGTCGAGGTGCACACGCCGGGAATCGCCAACCTGCTGGACCTGGTGGAACGGCACCGGCTGGAGAACGTGCGGGTCGCCGAGGGCGACGCGTTGGACCTGGTCCGGGCCATGCCCGAGGGGTGCCTGGACGCGGTGCACGTCTACTTCCCGGACCCGTGGCCGAAGACCCGGCACCACAAGCGCCGGATCATCGCACCGGCGCACGTGGCGCTGCTGCGGTCCCGGCTGACGCCGGGCGGCACGCTGCACTGCGCCACCGACTGGGCCGAGTACGCCGAGTCGATGCGGGCGACGCTGACCGCCGACCCGGAGCTGGTCGACGTGCACGGTGGCTACGCTCCCCGACCGGCGCACCGACCGGTGACCAAGTTCGAGCGGCGCGCGCTGACCGCCGGCCGGGACGTCTTCGACCTGATCCACCGGCGGCGCTGACGCCGGGGTTCTGGAGCCGGCCGGGAACCCCGGGCGCTGAACCCGGTTGGCGCGGCAGGGCACCGCCCAGGCACGATGGGAGCCGCCATGACTCTCACCGCCGCGCTGCCGAAGACCGCCGACCCCGACACGCTCTACGACGCGTTCGCCTCCTGGGCGTCCGAGCGCGGTCTCGACCTCTACCCCCACCAGGAGGAGGCGGTCATCGAGATCGTCTCCGGCGCGAACCTGATCATGAATACGCCGACCGGCTCGGGCAAGAGCCTGGTGGCGATCGCGGCGCACTTCGCGGCCCTCGCCGACGAGCGGACGACGTTCTACACCGCGCCGATCAAGGCGCTGGTGTCGGAGAAGTTCTTCGCGCTCTGTGAGGTCTTCGGCGCGGAGAACGTCGGCATGCTCACCGGCGACGCCAGCGTCAACGCCGACGCGCCGATCATCTGCTGCACCGCGGAGATCCTGGCCAACCTGGCGCTGCGGGAGGGTCGCCGGGCCGACGTCGGCCAGGTGATCATGGACGAGTTCCACTTCTACGCCGAGCCGGACCGGGGCTGGGCCTGGCAGGTGCCGATCATCGAGCTGCCGCAGGCCCAGTTCGTGCTGATGTCGGCCACGCTCGGCGACACCACCCGCTTCGTCGACGACCTGACCCGGCGCACCGGCCGGCCGACCGCCGTCGTCCGCTCGGCCGAGCGACCGGTCCCGCTCCTCTTCTCGTACGCGACCACGCCGCTGCACGAGACGCTCGAAGAGCTGCTGGAGACCAAGCAGGCCCCGGTGTACGTGGTGCACTTCACCCAGGTCGCCGCGCTGGAACGCGCCCAGGCGTTGATGAGCGTGAACGTCTGCACCCGCGCCGAGAAGGACCTGATCGCCACCGCGATCGGCAACTTCCGGTTCACCTCGGGCTTCGGCAAGACGCTGTCCCGGCTGGTCCGGCACGGCATCGGCGTGCACCACGCCGGCATGCTCCCGAAGTACCGCCGCCTGGTGGAGACGCTCGCCCAGGCCGGCCTGCTCAAGGTCATCTGCGGTACGGACACGCTCGGCGTCGGCATCAACGTGCCGATCCGCACCGTGCTCTTCACCGGCCTTTCGAAGTACGACGGGGTGCGGACGCGCCTGCTGAAGGCGCGCGAGTTCCACCAGATCGCCGGCCGGGCCGGACGGGCCGGCTTCGACACCATCGGCCGGGTGGTGGTGCAGGCGCCCGAGCACGTGATCGAGAACGAGAAGGCGCTCGCCAAGGCCGGCGACGATCCGAAGAAGCGCCGCAAGGTGGTGAAGAAGAAGCCGCCGGAGGGCTCCATCGGCTGGGGTGAGCCGACGTTCCAGCGCCTGGTCGAGGCCGAGCCGGAACCGCTCACCTCCAGCTTCCAGGTCAGCCACTCGATGCTGCTCAACGTGATCGGCCGCCCCGGCGACGCGTTCGCCTCGATGCGGCACCTGCTCACCGACAACCACGAGGACCCGGCCGCCCAGCGGCGGCACATCCGCCGGGCCATCGCCATCTACCGGGCGCTGCGCGCCGGCGGCGTGGTCGAGGAGCTGCCCGAGCCGGACGAGCAGGGCCGCCGGGTACGCCTCACCGTCGACCTCCAGCTCGACTTCGCGCTCAACCAGCCGCTGTCGCCGCTCGCGCTGGCCACCATCGAGCTGCTCGACCGGGAGTCCCCGGCGTACGCGCTGGACGTGCTCAGCGTGATCGAGGCGATCCTGGACAACCCGCGGCAGATCCTCTCCGCGCAGCAGTTCAAGGCCCGTGGCGAGGCGGTCGCCGCGATGAAGGCCGACGGCATCGAGTACGAGGCGCGCCTGGAACTGCTCGACGAGGTGACCTGGCCCAAGCCGCTCGCCGAGCTGCTGGCGGGCGCGTACGAGATGTACCGGCAGGGCCACCCGTGGGTCGCCGACCACGAACTGGCCCCGAAGTCCGTGGTCCGGGACATGTACGAGCGGGCCATGACGTTCCCGGAGTACGTCCAGTTCTACGGGCTGTCCCGCTCCGAGGGGCTGGTGCTGCGCTACCTCGCGGACGCGTACAAGACGCTGCGGCAGACCGTGCCGGAGGACGCCAAGACCGAGGAGCTGGTCGACCTCATCGAGTGGCTGGGCGAGCTGGTCCGCCAGGTCGACTCCAGCCTGATCGACGAGTGGGAGCGGCTGCGCAACCCGTCCGACGTGGCCGAGGTGGCCGCCTCGCTGGACGACCGGCCGCCGGCGGTGACCCGTAACGCGCGGGCGTTCCGGGTGCTGGTGCGCAACGCGCTGTTCCGTCGCGTCGAGCTGGCCGCGTTGCGCCGCTGGGACCTGCTCGCCGAACTGGACGCCGGGGACGGCTGGCACGCGGACGCGTGGGCGGACGCGCTGGAGCCGTACTTCGAGGCGTACGACTCGATCGGGGTGGGGCCCGACGCGCGCGGGCCGGTGCTGCTGATGATCGAGCAGGGTCGGGAGCGGTGGACCGTACGCCAGATCCTGGACGACCCCGACGGCGACCACGACTGGGGCATCAGCGCGGAGGTCGACCTGGCCGCCTCGGACGAGGTGGGCGCGGCGGTGGTCCGCGTCACCGACGTCGGCCAGCTCTGACCCGACTCGGCCGGGCCGGCCAGCTCTGACCCGACTCGGCCGGGCCGGCCGTCTCTGGCCGGGCCGGCCGCGGCCGGTGCCGGGCCGAGCCGACCAGGGCCGGGTCGACGGGTCAGCCGACGCCGTCGGGCGGGGTGAGGTCGGCGGCGTCGACGACGGCGGTCCGGCCGTCGTCGAAGGTGACCGCCGCGCGGCCGTCCGGCCGGGCCTGCGCGGTGCCGACCCGCCCGTCCGGGGTACGGACCGGGGACCGGGACGGCTCGGGCGGCGCGTCGTCGAACCGGGCCGGAGTGGTGCCGGTCGCGGCGGCGGCGGTGGCCGCGAACCCGCTGATCCGCACGAGGCTGCGCCCGGCGAAGGCCACGTAGAGCGTCGGGTCGGCCGGGTTCGAGATCGGGTCGTAGTAGCAGTTCGCCGGCCGGCCGCGGAGCGCGCCGGTGTCGAGCAGCCGCGTCCAGTGCTGCCCGTCCGCGGTGGTGAACGCACCGGCCAGGCCGACCGCGAAGCGCCGCCCCGGATCGGTGGGGTCGAACTGCATGTCGCTGAGGATGCCGCCGTAGTGGTCGCCCTGGCCGTCGGCGTCCTCGTCGCGGTCGACCTCGATCCGGCCGCCGCAGGTGAGCATCCGCTCCAGGGCGGTGTCGACCTGCCAGGTGACGCCGCCGTCGTCGGAGCGTCGCACGTGGTCGGAGTCCAGCAGGTACAGCAGGCGGGGCCGGTACGGGTCGACGAAGAACCGGCGGGCCGCGCCGGCGCCCCCGCCGGGGACGAGCTGCTGCCAGGTGGCCATGCCCTCGGTCCACGTCCAGAGCCGGCGCGCGGAGTCGCCGCCGACGTAGAACACCGTGCCGCGGTGCCCGCCGGACGCCTGCACGAGGCCGACGTTCGGGTCCGGCAGGAACGGCCCCTGCTGGGTGACCGGCCCGTTCGGGCCGGCGCCGAAGCCCGGGATGACGAAGAGGGGACGCGGCGCGAACGTGCCGTCGCCCTTGTTCACGGCGACGAGCACACCGGCCTCACCGAAGCCGACCAGGTCGGCGTGGCCGGTGGTGGCCACGTCCGCCACCAGCCGGGGGTGGCGCTCGACCCGCCAACCGCCGGCCTGGTAGCCGAGGTCGGCGAGGACCGGCGTGGGCGTGAACGCGAACGACCCGTCGCCCTGACCGCGGGCGACGTAGACGCCGGCGTCCCCGAATCCGACGATGTCGGCCGTCCCGTCGCCGGTGAGATCGGCGAGGAGGCGGGGATGCCTGTCCACCCGCCACCCGGCGTTGAAGCCCAGGTCCGCGAGCACGAACCGCGGCTCGGCGAACGTGCCGTCGCCGTGGTTCAACGCCACCCACACCCCGTCGTCCCCGAACCCGACGATGTCCGCCCGACCGTCACCCGTCACGTCCACCGCGAACCGCGGATGCCGCTCCACCCGCCAGCCACCCGCCGCGTACCCGAACCCCGCCACCGCCGGCACCGGGGAGAACGCGAACGACCCGTCGCCCTGACTGAGCGCCACGTACACCCCGGCGTCCCCGAACGCCACGATGTCCGCCTTGCCGTCACCGGTCAGATCGGCGAGCACCCGGACGTGCCTGTCCACCCGCCACCCGGCGTTGAAGCCCAGGTCCGCGAGCACGAACCGCGGCTCGGCGAACGTGCCGTCGCCGTGGTTCAACGCCACCCACACCCCGTCGTCCCCGAACCCGACGACGTCGGCCCGACCGTCACCCGTCACGTCCACCGCGAAGCGCGGATGCCGCTCCACCCGCCAGCCACCCGCCGCGTACCCGAACCCCGCCACCGCCGGCACCGGGGAGAACGCGAAGCTGCCGTCCCCGTTGCTCAGCGCGGTGTAGACACCCGCGTCGCCGAACGCCACGATGTCGGCCCGCCCGTCACCGGTCAGATCCGCGAGCACCCTCACGTGCCGGTCCACCCGCCACCCGGAGTCGTAGCCCAGGTCGGCCAACACGAACCGGGGGTCGGCGAACGAGCCGCCGGACGTGCGCAACGCCGTCCACACGCCCGCGTCGCCGAACCCGACGATGTCGGCGTGCCCGTCCGCTGTCAGGTCGGCGAGCAGGCGGGGGTGCCGGTCCACCCGCCAGCCGCCGGGCGTGTCCCAGTCCGTGCGCTTCCGCACGTCGCGGAGGTTCCGGACGCGCAGCAGCACGGCCAGGTTGTTGGGGAAGCTCGGCCGGCCCGGGGAGGAGAAGTTGCCGAAGAAGCGGATGAAGACGTGGTCGTCGGGCTGCGGGGCGTCGCCGGGCAGGTCGAGCACGATCGGGCGGTGGCCGCGGATGGCGAAATCGCTGACCGCGTTCCAGAGCGTCGAACCCGGGCGCAACGGCGGACCCGGGATGATCTGCCGCCGCGCGGTGCCGGTCACGTCCGGAAGCTCACCGTCGGCAGCCCCGTACAGGGCCAGGGTGTTCCCCGTGCCGCCGACCGCGACGCCGCCCTCGGTGTTCCACCGTGGCGTGAAGACCAGCATCTGCGACGGCCGCAGCGGGTCGGCGAACGAGCAGTCGTTGTCGCCGCCGCCGTAGTCCTGCGGCCGCCACGTCCGCCCGCCGTCGGGGGACGCGAAGCCGTCGTTGTCTCCGGTGTTCAGCGAGATGACCGGGCCCCGGCCGGGCAGCGCCAGGCCGGCGACGTTCACCACGGAGAGCGTGCTGATGCTGCCGGCGGCGTCGAAGTGCCGGCCGCCGTCGGTGCTGCGGAAGATGCCGCCGTCACTCGCCATCCAGACGGTGCCGGCGGTCGGCGCGTACGCACCGTCGGAGAAGGTGGCCGCGAAGTCGCCGGAGAGGAAGACGCCGTGCAGGTCGACGTGGGCGTGCTGCCCGTCGTCGAGTTCCTGCCAGTCGGCGGCGGAGGCCGGGTCGAGCGGTGCCGCGAACACCTTCGCGCGTTGCGGCCCGTAGAACAGCACCTCGCCGTGGCCGGGCCGGGTGGCGGCGACGAACACGTTGCCGCTGTACTGCTTGCCCAGCGTCGGCAGCGGCACCGGCGTCCACTGTGCCGCGCCGGTCTGCGCGAACTGCGCGTAGTCGCCGCGCCAGAGCTGGGGCGGGTCCAGGTTGGCGTCGCCGGTGGCGAACACCTCAAGCGGTGAGCGCGGGGACACCACCATGACGCGCTCGTTGGGGCCGTTCCACAGGCCGGTCGCGCCGCCGATGCTCGGGGGGACCTGGCCGGCGTCGCGGACCCAGGTCGTGCCGGCGTCGACGGAGACGAAGACCTGCCTGCTGGCGAGCGCGTACACCGTCGGGGGTTGGAGGCCGCCGACGGGCGTCTCGGCGACCGCCACGTGGTTCACCGGTTGGAGGCGTCCGCCGGGCTGGCGCAGCACGTCGGTGAACGTGGCGCCGCCGTCGGTGCTGACCGCCAGCGAGCTGCCGCCGGCGGCGTACACCAGGTTGGCGGTGCCCGGCGCCCAGACGAGCTGGCCGGCCCCGGGCAGCCGCGCCTCGCCGGCGGCCCGGGGGAACGTGTGCACGCGGGCCCAGCTCGCCCCCCGGTCGCTGGATCGCCAGACGCCGGCGTCCTGTGTCTCCCGGTCGCTCTGCGTCAGGGCGAGGACTGTCGCCTCCGCGCCGAAGTTGGGCAGCACGAAGCGCGGCGGGTCGAACCCGGTCCCGTTGGCGAGGCTGACGTGGACGCCGGCGTCGCCGAACCCGACCACGTCGGCGCGGCCGTCGCCGGTCACGTCGACCAGGAACCGGGGATGCTTCTCCACCCGCCAGCCCTGGTCGTAGCCGAAGTCGGCGACCGCCAGTCGGCGTGGCGCGAAGGTGCCGTCGCCATTGTTGGGGGCGAGGTGGACACCGGCGTTGCCGAAGCCGACCAGGTCGGCGTGCCCGACGCTGGTCACGTCCGCGACCAGGCGGGGATGCCGCTCGACCCGCCAGCCGCCGGCGGCGTAGCCGAAGTCGGCAAGCGTGGGCGTGGGGATGAACGCGAAGCTGCCGTCGCCGTTGCTGTGGGCGGTGTAGACCCCGGCGTCGCCGAAGGCGACGATGTCGGCCCGCCCGTCGCCGGTCAGGTCCGCCAGGAACCGGGGGTGCCGCTCCACCCGCCAGCCCGCCTGATAGCCCAGGTCGGCCAGCACGAACTGCGGCGGTGCGAACGTGCCGTCGCCGTGGTTCAACGCCACCCACACCCCGTCGTCGCCGAACCCGACGATGTCCGCCTTCCCGTCCCCGGTCACGTCCACCGCGAAGCGGGGGTGCCGGTCGACGCGCCAGCCACCGGCCTGCGCCCCGAAGGCCGCCACCGCCGGCACCGGCGTGAACGCGAACGAGCCGTCCCCCTGGCTGAGCGCCACGTACACCCCGGCGTCGCCGAACGCCACGATGTCGGCCGTCCCGTCCCCGGTCAGGTCCGCCAGCACCCGGACGTGCTTCTCCACCCGCCAACCGGAGTGGTAGCCCAGATCGGCCAGCACGAACCGGGGCGGCGCGAACGTGCCGTCGCCGTGGTTCAACGCCACCCACACCCCGTCGTCGCCGAACCCCACGATGTCGGCCCGACCGTCACCTGTCACGTCCGCCAGGAACCGGGGGTGCCGGTCCACCCGCCAGCCTCCGGCCTGCGTGCCGAAGTCCGCCGACAACAGCCGGGGCGCGGCGAACGTGCCGTCGGATCCGCTCGTCGCCGTCCACACGCCGGTGTCGCCGAAGCCGACGATGCCCGCGCCGGAGGCCGCCGAGATGACACCCGGCAGGCGGGGGGTGCGCTCCACCGACCAGCGCGCCACGTCCGGCGCGACGGCGATCGAGGTGACGCAGTAGCCGCCGATCGCGCCCGGCACGCCGAACTGGTCGGCGGCCGGCTCCGGTCGGGCGAGCTGCGTCCACGACTCGCCACCGTCCTCGGATCGCCAGAGGCCGCTGGAGAAGGACCCGGCGAAGACCAGCCGGCCGTCGTCGGAGCTGTCGAGCGAGAGCATCCGCCCGGTGGTGAACTGCCCCGACCTGCGGTGCGGCATGGTGGCGCGGGTCGGGCTGACGTCGTCGATCGTGGTCATGACGACGTCACCGGGCCGGAGCCGTCCGGCGCCACTCCAGCCGGGCCGAGACGGCGCACCCGGCGGAGAGCACGAACAGGCCGGCGACCAGCAGCCACTCGACGGTGCCGTCGTGGTTGTCGGGCTCGATGCCGAACGCCTCCAGCCAGTCCCGCCAGAACAGCGTCAGCAGGAAGAGCGCGCCGAAGAGCGACGCCGAGACGACCTCGGCCCAGAACCGGGCCCGGAACCTGCGGTGCGGAGTCTTCATGGGGTGCTCCTCGACGTCGTCCGGCCAGGTCAACCGGGGAGTGACGGCGCTCAGCGTAGGCCCGTGCCGCGCCCGGTGCCGTCGGCTGAGCGACAGCACCGCGGAACGCGGGCGTCGGGTTGGGGTCGTCGGTGGTCCTCGACCGGGCTCAGCGCACCGGCGTGAGGAGCCGGCCGGCCGCGACGGGGCGTGCCGCCACCGCGGGCGTTCTGCGCCATCCGCGTACGCGGGCGTCGCCAAACCCTGGGCGATGTCACACCCGTCGATTAGAATGTATGTACTAAACGAGCTTTTGACCTGGGAGGATGCTCGTGACTGCGCCCACCTCAGCCGCCCCTCTCACCCCCTACGCCACCCTTCTCGGCTTCACCCGCTACGTCGACCGGACCGGCCCCACCAAGGCGACGTTCGTCGGCGGCCTGCGCCGGCAGCGGGCGAGCCGGCACGGCTTCAACCCGCACGGGCAGTTCGTCAAGGCGCTCAAGGCCGACGTCGCGTTCCACACCGGCGGCACCCACCTGGCCCAGGTCGCCGACGTGGTCAAGCCGCGCTGGCGCCCGCTCTACGAGGCGCTCGTGCCGGGCGCGACGCGCTGGCTGCACTCGCTCGGCGAGCCGACCGGCGTCGACCTGGCCCAGACCCGGGATGCGCTGGCGATGCTGGGCGACCTGCCCGTGAAGATCAACCCACAGTTCGGCGTGCGTTTCGCCGACGGCCGGGCCGAGGCGATCCGGCTGCACTTCGACGAGGCGCCGCCGAGCGAGGAGGCGACGCTCGCCACGCTGCACCTGATGGCCCGACACATGGACGCGGTGCTGCCGCACGCCGAGCCGGTGCTGGTCGACGTGCGGCGAGGCGAGGCGCACCGCATGCCGGCCGACGCCAAGCCCGAGCGGATCGAGCAGTGGCTGGCCGGCGAGGCCGCCGCGTTCCGCGCCATCTGGTCCACCGCCGCCTAACTCGAAAATCGACCGTGACTTGACGTGCGGCAGCATCCCGCGTCGCGAAGCGGCGCGGGATGGGTCTTGTGGGGTGGTGCGTTAGGCGGCGAGGTCGAGGGTGACGCGGTAGCCGAGGGCTTC
>NZ_PYPS01000033.1 GCF_003027925.1 Micromonospora sp. RP3T | reverse complement strand
TCGACCACGTAGTCGATGGACGCGGTGAGCGCCTCGACGTCGGCCGGCTCGACGGCCGGGAAGAGCGCGACCCGGAGCTGGTTGCGGCCGAGCTTGCGGTAGGGCTCGGTGTCCACGATGCCGTTCGGTCACCGCCAGGGCCGCCAGGTACGCCTCGTGGTGCACCGGCGGGAGCGCCCGGAGCAGCGTCCCCGCCCCCAGCGCCAGCGCGCCGCCGGCCCATGCCCGCCCGGTCGCCCGCAGCGCCGGGGAACGCGGCAGCAGCGCCAGCGCCAGCACCGGCGCGCCGACCAGCAGCACGGTGGCCGCCGCGACCACCGGCCAGACGGCCACCGCGCGGTCCAGCCCGGTGACCAGCACGACCTGGTCGACCAGCCAGCCGGTGACCTGGCCGGGCACGGTCACCAGCACCGCCCAGACGCCGGCCGCGACCCCCGCGACGACCGGCCACGGCCCGGTCTCGCGCGGCGGCGGCGGGGGTACGGGCGCAACGGGCGGGCCGGTCAGCATGGTCATCACGGTACGGCCGGGACGTGTCGCCGTGGCGTGCGGACGGCTACCGTGGACGGGTGCGCGACCCCAATGTGTCCCGATCCGAGGCCGGCCAGCTCTCCGCCGAGCGCCGCGCCGACGACCTGCGCCGGCTCCGCGCCGAGCGGTTCGACGTGCTGGTCATCGGCGGCGGGGTGACCGGGGCGGGCGCCGCGCTGGACGCCGCGTCCCGAGGGCTGAAGGTCGCCCTGGTGGAGGCGCGCGACTACGCGGCCGGCACGTCCAGCCGGTCCAGCAAGCTGATCCACGGTGGCCTGCGCTACCTGGAACAGTTGGAGTTCCACCTGGTCCACGAGGCGCTGACCGAGCGTGGGCTGCTCGCCACCCGGCTCGCCCCGCACCTGGTCCGCCCGGTGCCGATCCTGGTGCCGTTGCCGACCGAGGGCGGCGTCCGCGACCTGCCCCGGCGAATCCTCCGCCGCTCCTACTACGGGCTCGGCGTGGCCGCGTACGACGTGTTCGCCGGCGTGTTCGGCGGTGGACGCGGCATGCCGCTGCACCGGCACCTCACCCGGGAGGGCGCCCGCCGGATCTTCCCCAGCCTGCGGCCCGACACGCTGGCCGGCGCGATCCGCTATTACGACGGCCAGGTCGACGACGCCCGCCTGGTGGTGACGCTGGCCCGCACCGCGGCCAGCCTCGGCGCGACTGTGGTCACCAGCGCCCGGGCGGTCGGGCTGATCCGCCAGGCCCGCGAGGTGACCGGCGTCCGGGTGCGTGACCTGGAGGCGCCGGCCGGTTCGCCGGACGCCGAGTTCGAGGTCCGCGCCCGCACCGTGATCGCCGCGACCGGCGTGTGGAGCGACGACATGTCGCGGATGCTCAACGACGTCGGGCTGCGTCCCGGCCTGCGCGTCCGGGCGTCGAAGGGCGTGCACCTGGTGGTGCCGCGCTCGGCGATCGTCGGCGAGACCGGCCTGATCCTGCGCACCGCCACCAGCGTGCTCTTCGTCATCCCGTGGGGCGGCCACTGGATCATCGGCACCACGGACACCGACTGGCAGCTCGACCGGTCCCACCCGGCGGCCACCGCGCGCGACATCGAATACCTGCTGGAGCAGGTG
Source organism: Micromonospora sp. RP3T (assembly GCF_003027925.1). GTDB lineage: Bacteria > Actinomycetota > Actinomycetes > Mycobacteriales > Micromonosporaceae > Micromonospora. The sequence goes on along the minus strand of NZ_PYPS01000033.1, from coordinate 90,261 downwards.
AACACCGTGCTGGACCGGCCACTGACCACCGCCGACATCGAGGGCGTCTACGCCGGGCTGCGCCCGCTGCTCTCCGGCGAGGCGGATTCGACCTCCAAGCTGTCCCGGGAACACGCCGTGGTCGAGCCGATGCTCGGCCTGCTGCTGGTGGCCGGCGGGAAGTACACGACGTACCGGGTGATGGCCGCCGACGTGGTCGACCACGCGGCGCGCCGGCTCGGCCGGACCCGCCCGTCGCGCACCGCCGACCTGCCACTGCTCGGCGCCGACGGGTACGCCGCCATGTGGCGGGACCGGGCCGACCTGGCCCGCCGGCACCGGGTGCCGGTCGGGGTGGTGGAGCACCTGCTGGAGCGCTACGGCACGCTCACCCTGGACCTGCTCGCCCTGGTCGACGCCGATCCGCTGCTCGCCTCGCCGCTGGCCGGCGCGCCGGAGTACCTCGCCGCCGAGGTCACGTACGCGGCCCGGGCCGAGGGCGCGCTGCACGTGGAGGACGTGCTCACCCGGCGTACCCGGATCTCCATCGAGACCAGCCACCGCGGCCTGGAGTCGGCGGAGCACGTCGCGGAGCTGATGGGCGCGGTGCTCGGCTGGGACGCGGCGACCCGGGCCCGGGAGGTCGCCCACTACCGGGCGCGGGTGGAGGCCGAGCGGGCGTCGCAGCTCATGCCGGACGACATCGGGGCCGACGCGGCCCGGCTCGGCGCGCCCGACGTGCGGGGCTTCGCGGCCGATCGGGGCACCGACCTCCCGGCCGCGCCCCGCTAGCCGGCCCGACCCCTAACGGCGGCCCGACGGCTGGTGCGCGCTACCTACGGAAGTGTAGGTTTCCCGCGTGGTTCGCCCATCGTGGTCGCGCGTCCCCGCCCTGTCCGCCGGTGTCCTGCTGGCGACCGCCCTGACCGGCTGCGCGCTCCTCGGCGACGCCGGAAGCGCCACCCCCTCCGGTCAGCAGGGCTCGGCCACCCCGACACCGACCGCGAACCTCGTCACCCTGATGCAGCGGCTGGGCGGGGACGGCGTGGTCCGCACGCTCGACGTGGAGCCGACCGGCCGGTGGCAGTGCCGGGACTGCGCCGGTGACGGCGTCGACGCGACGGGCTCGCTGAACCCGGAGCAGACGTCCCGGTTGCAGCGGATGCTCGCCGACCCGGCGCTGGCCCGGGAGACCGACCAGGCCCGGCGGTACCGGCAGCTCTGCATCGGGGCGCTGACCTCGACGCTGCTGATCCCGCCGGGGCTGACCGTCACCATCCAGGACTGCCCGGGCGAGCCGGCGCCACCGGTGGCGTACGAGGTGCTGCTGCTGCTCACCGAGGCCACGCCCGCCGACGACAAGGGCTGAGTCAGAGCACCTTGCCGGGGTTGAGCAGCCCGGCCGGGTCCAGCGCCGCCTTGATCGCCTGGTGCACCCGGACGCCCACCGGGCCGATCTCCCGCGCCAGCCAGTCCCGCTTGAGCAGCCCGACGCCGTGCTCGCCGGTGCAGGTGCCGCCGAGGTCCAGCCCGAGCCGCATGATCTCGTCGAAGGCTCGCCGGCCCCGCTCCAGGCTGGCCGGGTCGGCGCGGTCGACCACGATGTTCGGGTGCATGTTGCCGTCGCCGGCGTGCCCGACCACCCCGATCGGCACGTCACAGGCGACGGCGATCCGGGCCACGCCGTCCAGCAGCTCGGCCAGCCGGCCGCGCGGCACCGCCACGTCGTCGATGACCAGGCCGCCGTTGCCGGCCGGGAACGTCTCGGCGGCGAACCGCTCCATCGCCGGATGGGCCAGCCGCCGCGCTTGGAGCAGCGCGGCGGCCTCGGTCGCGTCGGTGGCCGCCCAGATCTCGTCGGCGCCGGCCGCCGTGCACACCTCGGCGATCCGGGCCAGGTCGTCGGCCGCCCGGCCGCCGGTGTCCACCGCGGCCAGCAGCAGCGCCTCCGCGTCGGTCCGCAGCCCCATCGGCCGGTACGCCTCGATGGCCCGCAGGTGTGTCCGGTCCAGCAGCTCCAGCAGGCTCGGGGTGAGCCCTCGCTCGGCGATGCCGGCCACCGCGCCGCCGGCCGCCGCCGTGGTGCCGAAGACCGCCACCAGGGTCAGGGCCGCCTCCGGCGCCGGACGCAGCGCCACGGTCACCTCGGTGATCACGCCGAGCGTGCCCTCCGAGCCGACGAAGAGCCGGGTCAGGTCGTACCCGGCGACGCCCTTGGCGGTGCGACGGCCGGTGCGCAGCACCTCGCCGGAGGCGAGCACCACCTCCAGGCCGAGCACGTACTCGCTGGTCACGCCGTACTTCACGCAGCACATGCCGCCGGCGTTGGTGGCCACGTTGCCGCCGATGGTGGACGACTCCCAGGAACCGGGGTCCGGCGGGTACCAGAGCCCGCGCGCCCGCACCGCACCGGCCAGCGCGGCGTTGACCACGCCGGGCTGCACCACGGCGATCCGGCCCACCGGGTCGATCTCCACGATCCGGTCCATCGCCACCGTGCTCACCACCAGCGCGCCGGCCACCGCGTTCGCCGCGCCGGCCAGCCCGGTCCGGGCGCCCTGCGGCACCACCGGTACGCCGTGCCGGCCCGCCGCGCGCACCGCCGCCACCACGCCCGCGGTGTCCCGGGGGCGGACCACCACCAGCGGGGTACCCGAGGCGCACAGGTCGGCCTCGTCCCGCTCGTGCCCGGCCAGCAGGTCCGGGTCGGTCAGCACGGCGGACTCGCCGAGCGCGGCCCGCAGCTCGTCGAGGAGGGGATGGGCAGCCATGCCGGGAAGGCTACCGGCGTACCTTGGACCGGTGCTCTACCTGGACCCGCCCGCGGTGCCCTGGCGCGGCCGGCTCTGGTCGCACCTGATCAGCGACGTCTCCTTCGCGGAGCTGCACGCCTTCGCCGAGCTGCTCGGCGCCGGCCGGCGCGGCTTCGACCGGGACCACTACGACCTGCCCGCCGAGCGGTTCCGGGTGGCGGTCTGGCTGGGCGCGACGGTGGTCCCGTCCCGCGAGATCGTCCGCGTCCTGCGGGACGCCGGCCTGCGCCGCCCGAAACACGTCTCCGCCTCGGCCGCGCCGGTCTCAGCTCAGCGTGCTCAGCTCGCGGGTCAGGTTGGCGCGGGCGGGCGCCTCCCAGCGGGCGTGCGGCTCGGGTAGCCGGTAGAGCGCCGGCAGGGCCAGCAGGTGCCGCAGCACGGCGGCCCGGCCGGTGCGGAAGTCCGGCTCGGACACGTGGGCGTACTCGCGGCGGATCGCGGCGGCGTACCTGTCGTAGTCGTCCGGCGCGGCGGCCAGCACCGCCAGGTCGGCGTCGCAGAGCAACGCGCCGTCCGGGTCGTCCGGTCCGACCGCGTGGCCGGCGGTGAGCAGCACCAGGCGGCGTACCCCGGTCACCGCCGCGGCCGGCAGCCCGGCGGCGGCGAGCAGCGCGTCGCCCAGGTGGGCGCTGGCCCGCTCGTTGGCGTCGCCGTCCGCCCGCGGGTCGTAGACCGCGTCGTGGCACCACGCCGCGAGCCGGACCAGGTCCGGGTGGCGGGCCCGATCGGCGTACGCGTCGACCACGTCGAGCACCGCCCGCAGGTGGGCCACCGTGTGGTGGTGCCGGTGCGGCTCCCGCCAGCCGGCCAGCAGCCGCGCCCCGGCCCGCGCCACGGCGTCCGGGTCGGTCGCGCCGGCCGCCCGCGCCGTCGCCCGCCACCGCGCCGTCAGCTCGTCCATCCGGTGCAGTCTGCCCCACTCCGTCGGCGGGGCGAGGATTCACCGGGGTCGGGACGGGTAGTACCCGCCATGGCCCGGGACCGACGACCGCCGTTCCTGCGGCGCATGACGTCGCGCGAAGGGCTGGGCGACCTCGACGGGCCACGGATCGCCGCCGCCATGGACGAGCTGCGCGACCGGAGCAAGGCCACGCTGCACGATCGGCTGCACCGGGTCCGGACCGCGTTCGGCCTGGCGTTGCAGGCGGGGCTCGCGGCCGGACTGGCGTACCTGGTCTCGCACCGGCTGCTGCACAACCCGCAGCCGGTGTTCGCCCCGATCTCCGCGGTGGGCACGCTCGCCGCCTCGGTGGGGCAGCGCTTCCGGCGTACCGTCGAGCTGATCATCGGGGTGGCGGTCGGCGTCCTCGTCGGCGACGTGCTGATCTACTTCCTCGGCACCGGCGCCTGGCAGCTCGCGCTGGTGGTGACCTCGGCGATCCTGCTGACCATCTTCGCCGGGGCGAGCGTGGCCATCGTGATCCAGGCGGCGGCCACCGCGGTGCTGATCGTGACGCTCAGCCCGTCCACCCAGAACCTGGAGTTGCCGCGCTTCGTCGACGCCTTCCTCGGGGGCAGCATCGCGCTGCTGGTGACCGCCGTCCTGCTGCCGCTCAACCCGCTCCGGGTGATCAACCGGGCCGCCCGGCCGGCGCTGGACCTGCTCGCCGAGCAGCTCGACGCGTGCGCCGAGGCGCTGCGCAACCGGGACCGGGGCGCGGCCCAGCGGGCGCTGTTCCGGCTCCGGGAGAACAAGGAGGAACTGGCCGCGCTCAGCGAGGCGATCGAGGGTGCGAAGGAGACCATCACCATCTCGCCGGCCCGCTGGCACCGGCGCAGCGAGCTGACCCACTACGCGGAGGCGGCCGAGCCGATCGACCGGGCGATGCGCAACAGCGGCACGCTGATCCGCCGCGCGGTCACGATGATCGAGGACGAGGAGTCGATCCCCGAGCCGATGCCGGACTCCGTCGCCCACCTCGCCGAGTCGGTACGCCTGCTCCGGCACGAGTTCGCCGTCGGCGAGGAGCCGGAACAGGCCCGGGAGCGGGCGCTGCGGGCGGTCAGCGAGGCCAGCCGCGCGTACGCCGAGGGGGTCGGCTTCTCCGGCAGCGTGGTGATCGCCCAGGTGCGGACCGCCGCCAGCGACCTGATGGTGGCGTCCGGCATCGACCAGGAGGAGGCGAACCGCCTGGTCCGGCAGGCGTTCCACGGAAAGGACCAGCCCGCCGACGCGTCCCCCACCGCCCCGCCGGTCGGCTGACCCCACCCCCGGGGTCAGCGGGGGCGGGCCAGGGCGGCCAGCGCGGTCAGGAGGGTGTCGATCTCGTGGGCGGTGGTGCCCAGGCCGAGGCTCGCGCGCAGCGCGGTGGGCGGCAGGTCGGTGCGGGCCGAGCGGGCGGCGGCCTCGGTCAGCAGGCGGCGGGTCAGCGGATGGGCGCAGAACAGGCCGTCCCGTACGCCGATCCGGTGCCGGGCCGCCAGGTGCGCGGCCACCTCGGCGGAGTCCCACCCGGCGACCACGAAGCTGACGATGCCCACCCGGGGCGCGTCCGGGCCGAACGTGCGTAGCTCCACCACGTCCGGCAGCGCGGCCAGGCCGGACCGCAGCCGGGCCAGCAGCGCCTGCTCCCGGGCGTGCAGCGCGGTCCGGTCCGCCGCCGTGAACGCCGCGCAGACCGCCGCCAGCGCCACCGCGCCGAGCAGGTTCGGCGTGCCGCCCTCGTGCCGGGCCGGGCCGGTCACCCACCGCACCTCGTGGGTGGCCGCGCCGACGTGACCGGTGGCCCCGCCGCCGGCCAGGTACGGCGCGGCGGCGTCCAACCAGTCCGCGCGCCCGACCAGCACGCCGGCGCCGAACGGGGCGTACAGCTTGTGGCCGGAGAGCGCCAGGTAGTCCACGTCCAGCGTGGCCACGTCGACCGGGGCGTGCGGGGCGAGCTGCGCGGCGTCGACCAGGATGCGCGCGCCGTACCGGTGGGCCACCCGGGCCAGCTCGGCGACCGGCCAGCACTCGCCGGTGACGTTGCTGGCGCCGGTCACCGCGACCAGCACCGGCCGGCCGGGCCGGGCGTCGCGGGCCAGCTCGGCCAGCGCCAGGCTCAGCGACCGGACCGCGCCGGCCGGGCTGTCCGGCACCGGCAGCCGGACCGAGCCGCGCGGCCAGGGGAGCAGGTTCGCGTGGTGCTCCCCGCCGAACGTGACCACGGTGGTGCCGGCCGGCAGCGCCCGAGCCAGCAGGTTCACCGCGTCCGTGGTGTTCCGGGTGAAGATCACGTGATCGGTGGGACGCGCGCCGACGAAGTCCGCCACGGTCTGCCGGGCCCGCTCGTAGGCCAGCGTGCAGCGCCGGGACAGCGCGCCCGCGCCGCGGTGCACGCTCGCGTACCAGGGCAGCAGCTCGGCCACCGCGTCGGCCGCGGCCCGCGCGCACGGCGCGCTGGCGGCGTGGTCCAGGTTGATCTCTCCCGGTACGCCGAGCACGCCGAGCGGGTCCGGCCGGACCGGAACGGGCAGCGTGGGGAGAGCGGGTACGAGGGTGACGGTCATGGCAGAGCCTCCGGTTAACCGGGGACCCCGGGGTGCCGGGACGGGGTCCGCGCTTGCCCAGCACGCGACGCGGCGCTGGGCCCGGTCATCACCCGGGGCACCCCACCGCGAACTCGACGAGGGTTGCCGGCCAGCAAGCCGGGGCTTGACGCTGGCGCTCGTGACCTGCCCGGCAGCATAGCCGTCACGATGCGGCCGGACCAGTGGGGCGCGGGTGGCTACGCTGACCGCATGGCCGTCACCCCGCCCGGCGGAGCACCGCCGCCGCCCGCGCCCGCCGTCCCGCCGCCCGGGGCGTCGACGCCGCGCATGCCGCTGCGCCGGCTCGGCTGGCGGCGCTTCCTGGCGCTGGCCGCGGTGGTGCTGCTGATCGCGGCCGGCGCGCTGTTCATGGTCTTCACGCTGGGCGAGAGCCTGGGCGCGGAGGCGCTGCTGGTCGGCGTGATCGCGGCGATCCTGCCGGTGCCGGTGCTGGTGTCGTGCTTCCTCTGGCTCGACCGTTACGAACCCGAGCCGCTGAAATACCTGATCTTCTGCTTCGCCTGGGGCGCGTTCGTCTCCACCGCCATCTCGCTGCTGGTCAACGAGACCGGCGCGCGACTGTTCGAGGACCGTGGGCTGCCCGCCGCGCTGACCGCCGTGCTCGTCGCGCCGTTCATCGAGGAGCTGACCAAGGCGGCCGGCCCGATCCTGCTGCTGATCTTCCGGCGCCGGGAGTTCTCCGGAATCACCGACGGGCTGGTCTACTGCGGGCTCTCCGCGGTCGGCTTCGCCATGGTCGAGAACATCCTCTACCTGGGCGGGTACGGCTACCGCACCGGCGTGGAGGAGTACGGCCCGGCCACCGGCGCGCAGCAGGTCATCGCGATCTTCATCGTGCGGATCCTGCTCTTCGGCTTCGCCCACCCGCTGTTCACCTCGATGACCGGCGTCGGGCTGGGCGTCGCCGCGCGGACCGCCGACCGGCGGGTGCGGATCCTCGCCCCGCTCGCCGGCCTGCTGCTGGCCATGATGCTGCACGGCACCTGGAACCTGCTGCCGTCACTGGCCCAGGCCACCGGGCAGCAGGTGATCGTGCTCTACGGCTACCTCGGCGTGATGGTGCCCATCTTCTTCGGCATGGTGGGGCTGGCCGTCTGGCTGCGGGCCTGGGAGGGCCGGCTCACCGAGCGCACGCTGCCCGACTACGTCCGGGCCGGTTGGCTCACCCCGCCCGAGGTGGCGGCGCTGGGCAGCCTGGGCCGGCGGCACGCGGCCCGCACCTGGGCCCGGCGGGTGGCCGGCGACGGCGGCGTGAAGGCGATGCGCGGCTACCAGTTCGCCGCGACCCGGCTGGCGCTGCTGCGCGACGGGATGCGCCGAGGGCTGGACCGCAAGCCCGCTGAGCGGGACCGGACGGCACGGGAGGAACGGGAGCTGCTGGACGCGATCGCCGCGTACCGGTCGTTCTTCGTCGGTCGTGATCCGCAGGCGCCGGTCGGGGTCTGGGACGGGCAGCGCTACCACCTGCGGTTCCCGGACGGTTCCCGGCGGGCCGTCGAGGCGCCGGACGAGCCGGTGGTGCCGATCCCGGTGGTGCTGGCCCCGCCGCCCCCGCCCGGCTGGCATGACTCACGTCTCTCCGCGCCCTGGCCTCCACACACCTGAGCCGGGCCACCGGCGAGGCGTCAGCCGCGGTACGTTTCCAGCATGAGGCCGGTGAAAGCCGGCATCAGCGTACGGATCTCCTCTTCGACCACGGCGCTCGCGAGGTTGTTCACGGCTAGTTCGACACCGGTGGCGTACGGCGTCGCAAAGAGCTGTTCCAAGTGGCGGATGCCTGCCTGAACGCTTGCTCGGCACATGGCGTCCCGGCTCAACTCCCTGAGCCGTTTGCCGATCTCCTGCGGCCCAGTCGGACCGCGCATGAGCCTGAGGACGTCGCCGGCGTCCTTGGCCTTTATCCGTGCCTGACGCCCCGACGCGACCCGCTCGCCGAGCTTGTGCGCTTTGGCGATGAACAGCGCTGCTGAGCCGGCTACTCGAAGAGCGACACGGCGTCGATCGTTAAGCGGCTCGAGGCTCTCGATCAACATCTCGTCGTTGTCCATTACCGCAGCTTCCAGACCGGGTGCCCATCGAGCAGCATTCTTGCTGTGTTCCGGCAGGCGAGCGTCCCGCTTGCCATGGTTGGCCGCGAGCATCTCGGGAACCATCAGATCGACCTCGACGGCTATCAGGTCCCCGTCAACCTCCGTACTGGCCAGCCAGCTACCCGGCTCTATTCCGTTGTTCGCAGATTTGATCTTCAGGGTGAAGCCGGCCGTCGTCATGGCACGGGCGATGTCCGGATCGCTGCCAAGTTTGGCTGCGTCAATCCCGAGGTCGGCGTCCGTTGTGAACGGAGCTACGGCTTCCAGATCGGCATCGCCAGCCCTCAAGTAGACGGCTTGAGCGCCAACCAGCACCAGAGCGGAACGGTGTTCGTCCAACGCGAAAAGTGCGTCGAGCAGGACACGGCGAGCGGCGATGTACAAGGGATCGAGATCCATTGCGGGCACGACGCGTAGGTTACTCAGTATTCTTCCAGGGCGCGTCGGCGCCACGCCGCGACGTTCTCGGTCATCCAGCCGATCAGCGCGTCCCCTTCCTCCGGGAGTCGACCGTTGCCGGCGAGACAATCTTGCGCCAGTTGAGAAATGCCCACATGGAAGAGTCCGTCGACAAGCCTCACCCGCTGCAGCTGCGAAGGATCTGCTGCCGTCATGAGCAGTACGTTTGCCCCCCGGTCGGTCTGCATGAGCCCGTGGCGGTCAGCGAACTGTTCCGGGTCGGGCACGTACAGGGCCAGTTGCGCGGGGGCTGCTATCCGTACGTATTCCCGTGCTGCGAAGGAGCCGGTGACGAGGGCCTGATCTTCCTGCTGCTTCCGGAATTTTTGGTAAATGGCGTCGGTGTGGGAGGGTGGATCGGTGCGCTGATCGACCGTGAGCGTACGGGTGAAAGCACTGAGGCCGGTCCTGGCGAGGTAGCCGCGAGCGTGATTGGTCTTGACCAGTGAGTAGTGCTCTGCCCTGCGGCGGAGAAGGCCCTGCCAGTCGACGCTCAACACGAGGCGGTTCTTTCCTCTGTCGATCAGTCGCTCCTCGTCGAGGGCCTCCAGAGTGCGTGACACATAACCGGGGCTCAGCCCGGTGGCGCGGGCCAGTTGGACCATCCGATACGGCGGCTGAACATCTACCAGAACCCTGATCAACGCATTGACGCCCTTGCCCTGAAGTTGGACCGGTGGCCGTTCGGTTGGTTGAGGGTCGCGCTCGGCGCCTGCGGTACGGATGACCACCATCGGGCGGCGAAGTCGAACCCAGACGTTGCCGGTCAGGTCCAGGTAGTTGATCTTCTGCTCGATGAGCAGCTCTCGTGACCGTGGGCTGAGCCAGGGGGCAACCACGAGAACGGGCTGCTCCCGCATGGCCCTCATCAGTTGCGAGACGCCAGTGACGAGTTGGTCCGCGTGACGGGGGGTGAAACGTCGGTACCCTTGCACGGCGACGTCGCAGAAGCTGTGCGGTGCCTCGATCCGCCAGACGTCGTCCCGCTGCGCGTCGTGAGTGGTGACCTGTTGCCGGACCAACCGTATGTCGTCACCTTCGATCAGACCCGCCAAGGTGGCGAACGCCTTGTTGAGCAGAATTCGCTCCTCTGGCTGATGCATTTGAAAAGTTTGCCACGGAACCCGGGTTTGCCAGTGGTTGGCAAGTCGGCGTTTCGTGGCAAACTTTGTCGAGGTCAGGCCATCAGGCCGGTGAGGAAGTCGCCGAGCCCCTGGGCGATGGCCATCAGCGCGGCCCCGATCCCCCGGAACAGCTGCGCCGCGCCGTCCGGCCGGAACGCCATGAAGTAGATCAGGAACGCGAGGAACCCCCAGGCGAGAATCCTCTTGATCACGATCGGCATGGTCCCTCCCCAGGGCGCACTGAGGTGCCTGGGCTTCCCGCCGGGCAGCGCCGCAAACGGCGCCGGGGGAGGGGCGGTGGACTAGAGGTAGAGCCCGGTGGAGCCGGTCGAGCTGTCCTCCACCCGTTCCGCCGCCACCGCGTGCACGTCGCGCTCGCGCAGCAGCACGTAGGCCCGGCCGTGCAGCTCGACCTCGGATCGGTCGTCCGGGTCGAAGAGCACCCGGTCCCCGGAGACGATCGAGCGCACGTGCGGCCCCACGCCGACCGCCGTGGCCCAGGCGAGCCGCTTGCCGACCGCCGCGGTCGCCGGGATCACGATGCCGGCGGTGGAGCGGCGTTCCCCCTCACCACCCTCGGTACGCACCAGCACGCGATCGTGCAGCAGGCGGATGGGCAGCCCGGCGTCGAGACTCTGGTCGGCGGTCACACCGAAACGCTACCGCGCGCCGATCGGCCGCTTCGGTAGTGGTTGCCGGGAGCGGCGGCGGGGCAATGTGTGGCGGGACCGCCCTAGGGTGGGGCGGTCGGACGTATCCTGTTCCCCCCTGTGACGTGGGTGGACCAACTGTGCGGGAGGTGCGCTTGAGCCGCTTCGAGCGGATGCGCGGACGGCTCCGCCGCGCGTACGAGACAGGCCGTGAGTCGGCCCGGTCCCGCCGGTACGAGGACGACCTGACGCCGGAGGGCGCGGGCCTGGCCACGCCCACCTCACCCGGTCCGGTGGCGGCGCCGTCGGCGACCGTGGTGGGCGCCCCGCCGCCGGCCGCGATGCACTCCTCGACGGTCAGCCGGGACGACACCGAGGTGCCGCACGCGCTGCGCATCGCCGCCGCCTGGTGCTGGCGGCTGATCGTGATCGGCATCGTCACCTGGGCCCTGCTCCGGATCGTCGGCACGATCAGCATCGTGATCATCCCGCTGACCGTCGCGCTGCTGCTCTCGGCGCTGCTCGCCCCGGCGGTCGGCTGGCTGCTGAAGGCCCGGTTCCCCCGCTCGCTGGCGACCGGCGTGGTGCTGGTCGGCGGCCTGGTCGCGGTGATCGGCACGCTCACGCTCGTGGTCAACGAGTTCATCCAGGGTGTGCCGGAGCTGAGCGAGAAGTCCTCGCAGGGCGTCCGGCAGATCCAGGACTGGCTCAAGACCGGCCCGCTGCACCTGTCCGACAGCCAGCTCGACCGCTACATCAACGAGGCGCAGGCCTGGATCAACGGCAACACCGAGCGGTTCACCAGCGGCGCGCTCAGCACCGCCGCGACGCTGGCCGAGGTGCTCACCGGCACCGTCCTGGTGCTCTTCGCGACGTTCTTCTTCCTCCGCGACGGCAACAACATCTGGCGGTTCCTGGTCCGGCTGCTGCCGGTGGCCGCGCGCTGGAAGGTCGACGACGCCGGGCGCGCGTCCTGGGCGACGCTCGGCGCGTACGTGCGGGCCACCGTGCTTGTCGCGTTCATCGACGCCGTGGGCATCGGCATCTTCCTGGTCATCTTCGACATCCCGTTCGCGTTCCCGCTGGCCGCGCTGGTCTTCCTGGGCGCGTTCATCCCGATCGTCGGAGCGTTCCTCTCCGGCGTGGTGGCCGTGCTGGTCGCGCTGGTCGACAGCGGCCCGGTGACCGCCCTGATCATCCTGGGCGTGGTGGTCGGCGTGCAGCAGATCGAGGGCCACGTGCTCCAGCCGCTGATCATGGGCCGCGCGGTGGCCATCCACCCGCTCGCCGTGATCATCGGCATCGCCGCCGGGGTGGTGCTGGCCGGCATCGCCGGCGCGCTGGTCTCGGTTCCGCTGATCGCCGTGCTCAACACCGCGGTCCGCCGGCTCGCCGCGCGTACCGTGCCGGACACCCCGCCGGACGCCGTGGTGGTCGCCTCCCAGGCGCCCTGACCCGGCCCCGTTCCGCCGGCGCCCGCGTCACCCCGCCCGGGGAGGCGCGGGCGTCAGCTCTTGGCCAGCCGTTCCAGCGCGCCCCGGGCCACCTCGGGCCGGGTCGTGTACCAGAACGGGGGCAGCGACCGGCGCAGGAACGGGCCGTAGCCGCGTGCCGTCTCCAGTCGCGAGTCGAGCACCGCCACCACACCCCGGTCGCCGGTGGCCCGGATCAGCCGACCCACGCCCTGCGCCAGCCGGACCGCCGCGATCGGCACGCTGACCGCCGCGAACCCGGAGCCGCCGCCGGCGTCCACCGCCGCCGCCCGGGCCGCGGCGAGCGGCTCGTCGGGCCGGGGGAACGGCAGCCGGTCGATCACCACGAGCTGGCAGGCGTCGCCCGGCACGTCCACCCCCTGCCAGAGCGACATCACCCCGAACAGGCAGCTCTCCCGCTCCTGCCGGAAGCGGCGGACCAGCAGCGGCAACGCCTCCTCGCCCTGGAGCAGCACGGGCAGGTCGGTCCGCGCGCGGAGCAGCTCCGCCGCCTGCTGCGCGGCCCGCCGGGAGGAGAAGAGCCCGAGGGTACGCCCACCGAGCGCGCCGACCAGCGCCAGCAGTTCCTCGCCGGCCGCCGTGGGAAGCCCGGAGACGCTGGGGCGGGGCAGGTGCGCGGCCACGTAGAGGATGCCCTGCCGGGCGTAGTCGAACGGCGAGCCGACGTCGAGCGACCGCCAGCCCGGACCCTCGGTGGCCGGTACGGTGCCGATCGCCGCCCGGCTGCCCTCGGTGCTCGCCACCGGCGCGGGGTCGGTGCCGCGGCCGGCGGCGGCAGCGGTGGCCGCCGCGGCGGCGGCCGGCGACGGCGGGGCCGGTGGTGGCGCGTCCAGCCCGAGCGCCCGGGCGACCGTGTCGAAGCGTCCGCCCAGCGCCAGCGTGGCCGAGGTGGCGACCACGGTGCGTTCGTCGTAGAGGTGGGTGGCGAGCGTGCCGGCCACCGACAGCGGCGCCACCACCAGCGCCCGGCGGCTGCCGTTCTCCGGCTTCTCCACCCAGGCGACGTCGTGGTCGCCCTCCTCCAGCAACCGCTGGGCGGTGGTGGACAGCTCGTCCAGCACCGCCTTGGCCTGCTGTTTGCGGACCGGGTCGGGGTCGTCGGCCTTCACGTCGCCGATCGCCTCCAGCGCGGCCCGGGTCGCCGAGTCGAGCAGCGTGCACGCCTCGCGCAGCGCGGGCGGCAGGCCGGCGGTGAGCCGACCGGCGGGCGCCTCGGCCAGCCCCACGGCGAGCGCGTCGCCGGCCTCGGTGAGCCGGTCGGCGTGGTCGGGGCGCAGCAGCGGCCGGGCGCGTCGGGTGGACCTGTCGATCAGCTCCGGCACCAGCTCGGCCTGGGCCGCCGAGGAGACCCGGTCGGCCAGCTCGTGCGCTTCGTCCACCACGAGCAGCCGGTGCGGGGGCACGATGTGCCGTCCGGCGAGCATGTCCACGGCGAGCAGGCTGTGGTTGGTCACCACCAGGTCGGCCTCCCGGGCGCGGGCCCGCGACGCCTCCGCGAAGCACTCCTGCCCGAACGGGCAGCGGCTCGCGCCGACACACTCCCGGGCCGGCATCGAGACGCTGCGCCAGACCTGGTCGTCGACGCCCGGATCCAGCTCGTCGCGGTCGCCGGTGGCGGTCTCCTCCGCCCAGTCGCGCAGCCGCTGCACCTGCTTGCCCAGCCGGCCCGCCTCGCCGAGCCACTTCGTGGCGCCGGGCCGCGGCGTGTCGAAGAGCGCGTCGTCCGGCTCGTCCTCGACGGAGCTGTCCAGCCGGGCCAGACAGAGATAGTGGTGTCGGCCCTTCAGCACGGCGAACGTGGGTCGACGGCCGAGCACCGGCTCGACCGCGTCGGCCAGCCGGGGCAGGTCGTGGTCGACGAGCTGGGACTGCAACGCCAGCGTGGCGGTGGAGACCACCACCGGACCGTCCACGGTCAGCGCCGGCGCCAGGTAGGCCAGGGACTTGCCGGTGCCGGTGCCGGCCTGCACCAGCAGGTGCTCGCCGGAGGCGATGCTGCGCTCGATCGCCTCGGCCATGAGCTGCTGGCCGGGCCGGGTCGCGCCGCCCGGGACCGCGCCGACCGCGGCGGCCAGCAGCTCCGTGCCGCTCGCGCGGCCACTCCGGCGCTTCTTCGGTACGGGGGTGGCGGTGCGGGACGGGCTCACCGTGCGACCGTACCCGCCGGCACCGACGCCGGTCCGGCCGCTCCGGCGGCGTGGCGCGGTGCCGGGTCGCGTCCGGTTACCTGCCGATCGCGTGGCGTGGCCGGAATCGGTTAGGGTGCCAGGCATGCCGAGCGATGTGGTCCGCGTGATCTACCGCAAGTACGACGGCAGCGCGCACCGCGACTACCCGGCCCGTCGGCTCGCCGAGGACGACCTCGGCATCTGGCTCGGCGTGCCGGCCGGCACCGAGTCGGTCTACCACGGCCGGCCGTCGGTCGAGCAGATTCCGTTCGTCCTGCTGGTGCCCCGGAACGCGTGGTGGACGGGCATGTTCAACCCGCCGCCGCGGACCAGCGAGGTCTACTGCGACATCGCCACCCCGGCCCGCTGGGAGGGCGACGAGACGGTTCACCTGGTCGACCTCGACCTGGACGTGGTGCGCCGCCGCGAGACGGGCCTGGTCGAGCTGCGCGACGAGGACGAGTTCGCCGAGCACCGGGCCCGGTGGAACTACCCGGACGACCTGGTCGCCGAGGCCGAGGCGGCGTCCCGCTGGCTGCTGGGCGCGCTCGGTGACGGCACCGAGCCGTTCGCCACCTCGTACCGGAAGTGGTTGGCCCTGGTGGTCTGAACAAAACGCACGTAGCGGATCTCTCGGACGCTCCGTACCCATGATCGGGCCCGGCGGGTGAGGATCGGGGGATGACTGGGGTGGTGAGGCCCGAGGACGGGTCGATGCGGGAGCTGCTGCGGGTGGGGCCGGGGTCGGTGGACCTCGCGGCCGTGGACCCCCGCTCGACGCCGGGGCTGCCGAAGGCGGCAGGTCGCGGGTCGGCGCGCAAGGAATGGGCCCGTGGCCAGGTCGAACTGGTCGGTGCGGAGCTGGCCCGGCAGCAGGAGATGCTGTACGCCGCCGCCCAGGTCGCCGCTGGCCCGGGCAGCGCCACCAGCGCGCCCGTCCAGGCCGGGGCGCACCTGGGTGCGGGCCGGCCCCGCCGGGTGCTGCTGGTGCTCCAGGCGATGGACTGCGGCGGCAAGGACGGCGCGGTGAAGCGGGTGGCCGGCGCGATGAACCCGCTCGGGCTGCACATCCGCTCGTTCGGCCCGCCCACCGAGGAGGAGCTGCGGCACGACTTCCTGTGGCGGATCCGGCGGGCGCTGCCACCCCCGGGCTACGTGGGCGTGTTCAACCGCTCGCACTACGAGGACGTGCTGATCGCCCGGGTGGAGGGGCTGGTCGACGAGGCCACCTGGCGGTCCCGCTACGAGATCATCAACGACTTCGAGCGGGAGCTGACCGAGCAGGCGGTCACCGTGGTCAAGGTCATGCTGCACATCTCTCACGCCGAGCAGGGTGAGCGGCTGATGGAACGGCTGACCGACCCGACGAAGTACTGGAAGTACAACCCGAGCGATCTGGACACCCGGGCCCGGTGGGACGATTACCAGGCCGCGTACGCCGAGGCGCTGGAGCGCTGCGGCACGGACGCCGCGCCCTGGTTCGTGGTGCCGGCGGACCGCAAGTGGTACCGCGACTGGGCGCTGGCCCACCTGCTGCGCGAGACGTTCGACGGCTTGGATCTCGGGTATCCGGCTGCCGATTTCGACGTGGAACGGGAGCGTGACCGGTTGCGTGACCAGGGCTTCGAGCACTCAGGTGAACAGCAGGTGAACGAGCGGTGAATCGGGTCTGACCAGGGGTGGGCCGGTCGATGCCCGGTTCCGGCGGGTCCCTAGCATGCCCAGAGCAGGCGCCTTGCCAGGCGACGGCCACCCTTCCACCGACACGACGAGGTCCGTGCTGTGAAGTTTTCCTTCCGTCCCACCGAGGGCGCCTTCTACGAGCTCTTCACCAGGGCCGCGCAGAACCTGGTGAAGGGGACCGACCTGCTCAACGAGCTGGGCCTGCCCGGCGCGGACGTGCAGTCGATCAGCGAGCGGCTGACCGAGGTCGAGCACGACAGCGACCAGATCACGCACGATCTCTACAAGAAGATCAACTCCACCTTCATCACGCCGTTCGACCGGGAGGACATCTACCGGCTGGGCTCGCTGCTCGACGACGTGATGGACCACCTGGAGGCGGTCGGCAACCTGCTCTACCTGTACGGCCTGACCAAGCTTCCGTCGCTCCCGCGCGAGCTGCACGAGCTGGTCAACGTGCTCGACCAGCAGGCCAAGCTCACCGCCGAGGCGATGCCCCGGTTGAAGTCGATGAAGGACCTCGAGGACTACTGGATCGAGTGCAACCGGCTGGAGAACGACGGCGACCAGGCGTACCGGATGCTGCTGGTGCGGCTCTTCTCCGGCGAGTACGACGCGCTCACGGTGCTGAAGATGAAGGAGGTCGCCGACGAGCTGGAGGCCGCCTGCGACGCCTTCGAGCACGTCGCCAACACCGTCGAGACCATCGCGGTCAAGGAGTCCTGATCCTGTGAGCCCCGAACTCATCGCCGTGCTGGCGGTGATCGCGGTCGCCATGGCGTTCGACTACACGAACGGCTTCCATGACGCGGCCAACGCGATCGCGACCAGCATCTCGACCCGGGCGTTGACACCCCGGATCGCCCTCGGCCTCGCCGCCGTCGGCAACTTCGTCGGCGCGCACTTCGGCGCCGGGGTCGCCAAGACGGTCGGCGACGGCCTGGTCACGCTCCCGACCGGGGTGGAGAGCCTCGGCGTGGTCTTCGCCGGCGTGCTCGGCGCGATCGCCTGGAACCTGATCACCTGGTACTTCGGCCTGCCCTCGTCCTCCTCGCACGCCCTCTTCGGCGGCCTGGTCGGCGCGACCCTGTTCGCCGCCGACGGCATCGTCCAGTGGGGCAACATCGTGGCGAAGGTCCTCATCCCGATGGTGCTGTCGCCGGTGGTCGGCCTGGTGCTCGGCTTCCTGGTGATGCTGGCGATCATGTGGCTGTTCCGGAAGGGGCAGCCGGGCAAGCTCAACCGTGGCTTCCGCTGGGCGCAGACCGCCTCCGCCGCCGCCATGTCGGTCGGCCACGGCATGCAGGACGCCGCCAAGACCATGGGCATCATCGTGCTGGCGCTCTACACCGGCGGCTTCCAGGAGAGCAAGACGCACATCCCGGACTGGGTGTTCTGGACATCCGCCACGATGCTGGCGCTCGGCACCTACGCGGGCGGCTGGCGGATCATCCGGACGCTGGGCCGGAAGATCATCGACCTGGGCCCGGCAGAGGGCTTCGCGGCCGAGACCGTGGCCAGCGCGGTGCTCTACTTCAACGCGCTGGTGCTCAAGGCCCCGATCTCCACCACCCACACGATCACCTCGGCGATCATGGGTGTCGGCGCGACCAAGCGGCTCTCCGCGGTGCGTTGGAACGTGGCCGGCAACATCGTGATCGCCTGGATCATCACGTTCCCGGCGGCGGCGGCCATCGCCTGCCTCGCGTACCTGCTGGTCCGCCCGCTGTTCTAGCGAAGGAGGGGCCCCCTCTTAACGCCTCCGGTAGAGCAGGGGCCCCTTCTTAACATCTGGCGTTAAGAAGGGGCCCTGCTTCACGCGTAGGAGACGCCGATCCGGGCCTTGATGTCGTCGATCAGGGTCATGATCTCCAGCGTGGTGGCGTGCGGCACCAGCGGGCTCTCGGTCAGCCCGGCGGCCAGGCAGCGTCCCACCTCGATCGCCTCGTACTGGTAGCCGCCACCGGTCAGGTCCGCCGGGATCGCCTCCGGCTCGGCGCCGAGCCGGTGCAGCACCGCCGACCCGGGCCGGAAGAACGGCTCCGGCAGATCGATCCGGCCGGTGGTGCCGGTGATCGACGCGGTGATCGCGGTGGCGCCGACCATGCCGCAGCTCAGCGTGGCCACCGCGCCGGAGTCCCAGCCCAGGACCATGCCGGTGTTCTCGTCGACCGCCTCCGGGCTCAGCCGGGCCCACGCCTGCACGTGCTGTGGCATCCCGAGCACCAGATGGGCCAGGCTCAGCGGGTAGACGCCGAGGTCCAGCAGCGCGCCGCCGCCGAGCGTACGGGCCCGCATCCGGTGCTCCGGCGGGAACGGCCCGGCCACCCCGAAGTCGGCCCGGACCTGGGTGACCTCGCCGATCGCGCCGTCGGAGATCAGCTCCAGCACGCGCAGGATCAGCGGGTTCGTCCGCATCCACATGGCCTCCATGAAGAAGAGCCCGCGGGCGCGTGCCGTCTCCACCAACTCGACGGTGGTGGGCAGGTCCAGCGTGCAGGGCTTCTCCACCAGCACCGCCTTACCGCCGGCCAGGCAGGCGAGCGCCGCCTCGTGGTGCGCGGCGTGCGGAGTGGCCACGTAGATCGCGTCCAGGTCCGGGTCCGCGGCCAGTTCGGCCCAGGAGGCGTACGCCCGCGGCACGTCGAACCGCCGCGCGAACGTCTCGGCGCCCTCCCGGGTACGCGACCCGACCGCCACCAGTTCGGCGCCCGGCACCAGGCGCAGGTCGGTGGCGAAGCAGGCGGCGATGTGTCCGGTGGCCAGGATTCCCCAACGCGTCATGCCGGAACGCTATCCCGCCTGGCTCGCTCACCGGCAGCATGATCCACCCGTCGGGACGTCAGGCCCGGCCGGCGACCTCCGCGACGAACACCCGCCACGACGCCGCCGGAAAGACCAGCGCCGGCCCGGTCGGGTCCTTCGAATCGCGTACGCCGACCACGCCGCCAAGGTTGTCGGCCACCTCGACACAGGCCCCGCCGTTGGTTGAGGATCGTGACGCTTTGCGCCACTGCGCGCCGGTCATGTCCATGTCTTCGCCGCTTCCTTGAGCATGTCGAGACTCATTCCGGTCGGGAGCGCTTCACTGCGGACGGCATCCCACGCCAGTCCGAGGCTAGCAATCACCTCGGGCTGCTCGGCGACCTGCGCCGAGAGCTGGTTGTCCACGTAGCCCGCGCGGTTCCCGCCAGGCAGGTCAGCGAGAATGAACGCACCGGCCAGCCCGGAATACATCCCAGTGGACACCGGGACGACCTGCAACTCGATATGTGGGCGTTCAGCTTGATCGATCAGGTGCACCAACTGCTCACGCATCACGTCTGGCCCGCCGCAGGGGCGGCGGAGGACCACTTTGTCGAGGACGACGAAGAGCCGAGGTGCCGGCTCGCGGTTCAGCACGGCCTGCCGGTCCAGTCGCGTCGCCACCCGTTGGTCCAGGTCTTCGGTCGGAACGCGGGACGCCCTGAAGGTCGCCCGCGCGTATCCCTCGGTTTGAAGGAGGCCAGGGACAAAGGCATGTTCGTACCACCTGAACGCGGTGGCTTCCCGCTCGATCTCGATCCACTCGCGCAGCCAGACCGGCGCGGCCTCACCCTTCACCAACTCGTCCCAGAGCGTCAGAAAGTAGCCGCCCGTATTCAGTGCCTGGTCGACCGACTTGAGATAGGAGGGCGTCGGCGACTTTGCTCCCGTCTCGATTGCGCTCACCTGCGAATCGGAGCAGAAGGCTTTCTCGCCGAGCTGGGTCTGGGTGAGCCCGGCGGCGGTCCGACGTCGCCGAAGCTCCCGGACCAGGTACTCGGACGGCGAGATTCCCACGGATTCCACCACTTTCCACAGCGGGAGAGAGAGTTCCACGGCTGCCCATGACCGGCACATACGTTCCGTGATCGGGTCGCAACTATTCCGAGGGTAGTGGGTCGACGTCCAGGGTGGAATCGACGGCGCGGCTGGTGGAGGCGGAGCCCGGCGGTCGCGTCGCGCGGGGCCGTCGCGGTGAGCGAGCACTCGGGCGGCGGCCCCTCCTGATCGTCCGACCGGGGGAGCGCCATGCCCGACGAGAAGCCCATGCCAGGACCGACCAGTGCGGTACCCCGCCGCAGCCCGGAGCGGTCGAAGAACACCGCGCCGGAGTCGCGCTGGTCTCCGCGTACCGCTGCGGTTCCGCTCTCGGCACACGTGGCGGACGGACCGGCCTGGATCTGCGCGCGCTGCGGCCACGACTGGCCGTGCCCGACGCTGCGCGCCGCCCCGACGGACGCCGTCCGCCGCGCGACGCTGATTCCCGAGTTCAGCCGGCTGACCCGGCGGGCCCTTCGCGACCTTCGTGGCCGGGCGGACGGCCCGACCCCGCCCGAGATCGTCAAGCGCTTCCTGTGGTTCCTGCCGTTGAGCGACGACGAGGCGCGGGCCATCGCGCTGAGGCTGCGATGAGCCACGTCGCCCGGCGTCCCGCCTGGCACTGCGACACCTGCGACCAGTCGTGGCCCTGCGACGCCGCCCGCCGCACGCTGCTGGCCGAGTACGGCGACGACCGGCTGGCACTCGCGGTCTACCTGGCGGCACTTCAGGCGGAAGCCGCCGGGCAGCTCGTCGGCGAGGATCCGCTGACCCTGCGGGCCCGGTTCCTCGGCTGGACGCGGCGGGGCGGGTCGCCGAGGACCTCGCCGTCTCCGTCGAGCTGAAGCCGACCGCCATCGTCACGGGTGAGGCGGTACCGGACGGCCTGCTCGCAGGTGGGACAACGCCTTCCGCGCCTCCTGCCGCAGGAGTGGGGTGAGGCGAGGCTCTGCCAGGAATGCCTCGTACAAGGCCCTGCCCCGGCCGGGATCCGCGTCGGCGACACAGCGGATCGCCGCACTGCGGACCACGAGATCCTCATCGGCGAGGGCCTGCTCGACCGCCGCCCGGCTCGCCGGGCCGGTGTGCTTGGCCAGTGCCCTGACGGCGTTGACGCGGTGCAGGAAGTCCTGGTGCCGGGCCTGCTCGCAGAGGATGTGCGTAGCGCGGGGATCGTTGACGTCGCCGAGGATCACGATCTCCGTGGTGCCGACGCGGCTCGGCATCCGGGCGAGGAACTCCTCGGGCGCGATCGAGGCGGCGATGTGCAGGGCGGCCGACCAGCCGTCGCCCAGCTCCCGGCCGGTGGCTCTCGTGACCAGGTTCGCCGTGGCCCTGCCGTAGTAGAGGTCGAAGACACGTCTCGCTCCGGTCGGCCCGGCGGCGATCAGGGCTTGGTCGGCCCCGGGCGCCCAGTCGAGGACCTTGGCGATCACGGCATCGAGGGCCTCGATCATCGACCCATGATGTCATCGGTCGGGCCGGGCGGGCGCCTGCGTCCGAACATGATCCGCGAGGCAGGGCCTAGGCTCGGCGCATGATGATCGACGGCTTCGCCGCACCCCCCGCCCTGGTGGAGCACGCCCGCCGGTTCCACGCCGAGGGTGGCGTGCCCGCGGTGCCCCGGGTCGCCGCGACAGTGCTGCTGCTCCGCCCGGCCGGCGACGACTTCGAGGTCTACCTGATCCGGCGGGTGGCGGCGATGACGTTCGGCGGGATGTACGCGTTCCCCGGCGGCGGGGTGGACCGCTCCGACTCGGAGGCGCACCTCGGCTGGGCCGGGCCCACGCCGGCCGCCTGGGGTGAGCGGCTCCGACTCGACCCGGCGGACGCGCAGGCGGTGGTCTGCGCCGCCGCCCGCGAGGTCTTCGAGGAGGCGGGCGTGCTGCTGGCCGGCCCGGACGAGGCAACGGTGGTCGGCGACGTGAGCGGCGACGACTGGGAGGCGGCCCGGCAGGACCTGGTGGGCCGGCGCACCGGCTTCGCCGAACTGCTGGCCCGGCGTGGGCTCACGCTCCGGTCCGACCTGCTGCTGCCGTGGACCAGGTGGATCACCCCGGAGTTCGAGCCGCGCCGCTTCGACACGTACTTCTTCGTCGCCCTGCTGCCCGAGGGGCAGCGGACCCGCGACGTCTCCGGCGAGGCCGACCACACGCTGTGGCTGCGGCCGGCGGACGCGTCGGCCCGGGCGGAGGCCGGCGAGCTGACCATGCTGCCGCCGACCATGGTCACGCTCGCCGAGGTGGCCGCCGCCGGCGACCTCGCCGGCGTGGCCCGCGCGGCGTCGGAACGGGACCCGGGTACGCCGATCCTGCCGCGGATCGCGGATCTGGACGGTGCCGAGCCGCGCTTCTTGCTGCGCTGACGCGATGCGGTGCCGCCGGGTGAATCCACTGCGGCATGGTCCGACGAACACTGGTCATGCCACTCTCCGTGAACCACTCGTCTCGTACCGTTGGATCTTTCGGTCGTTGGCTGCTGCTGGCCACGGCGCTCCTCCAGGTCGCCGCGCCGCCGCTGATCGGCTTCCGAAGCCAGGCTGACGACCCACCCCTGGTGCCGCCGGGGCCGTTCTTCGCCGTCTGGGGCGTGATCCTGCTCGGCTGTCTCGCCGTGGCGGTGTGGGGCTTCCCCCTCAGCCGGGCGACGGAGCCGCCGTACCGGCGGGTGCAGGTGCCGCTGTCGCTGGTCCAGCTCGGTTTCGTCGCCTGGCTGGTCGCTGCCGCCTCCGCCGCGACCTGGCTCACCGTGCCGATCTTCGTGGCGATGCTCGCCGGGCTGGCGGTGGGCCTCCGACGGGTCCTGATGTCGACCGACCACCGGGAGCGGACGAGCCGGGCGCTGGTTGGCGGGGTGCTCGGCGTCTACGCCGGCTGGTCGACCGCGGCGGTGTGCGTCAACACGGCCACCCTGCTGCCGGAGTCGGCGTTCGTCGGGGGCCCGGGGTTGGCCCTGCAATGCGCGTTCGTGGTGGCGGCGGCCACGGCCGCAGGCGTCGGCGCCTTCCTGCTCCGAGGTCAACTGCCCTACACCCTCACCGCCGGATGGGCCCTGGCCGGCGTCGCTGTCAGCGCCGTCATGGCGGGACTCCCGCTGTTGGCGGTCAGTGCGGTCGTCGGGCTTCTGGGCGTGGGCGCGGTGGCCCTGCTGCGGCGGCGCGGTGCAGTGGGGGAGCCGCGGCTGGAGCACTAGCCCGTGCCGTCGGCGATCCCCGGGAACGAGGTCGGATGCCGACAGATCCAGTCCCAGTACGCCGGCGAGCGGCGGGCCTGGGCCCGATAGAGGCCCCGCACCAGGGCCAGCACCCGGTTGGGCAACTGCCCACCCGCCAACGTCGGGTTCCAGGCCAGGTAGACGTGGCGCGCGGCGGAGTCGGCGAGGCCACGCAGCGGCACCACCCGGTACGGGGGCAGGGAGTGGCCGAGCGCGCTGGCGAAGGCGACCGCCCGCCCCGCATCGATCAACTGCCGGCCCGCGAGGAACGTCGTCGGCACCACCGTCGTCTGTGGATAGTTCGCGAGGATCCGGGCCTCCCACTGGAACGGCGACTGGCTGCGCGGGCTGATCACCCAGCTCTCCGCCGCCAACTGTGTCATGTCCAGCAGTTCCGCGTCGCCGAGCGGATGGGTGCGGCCGATCATGATCCAGATCGGCTCGTGGACGACGGTGACCGCGTGCAGCGGCGCGGGAACGTCAAGCGGCTCCCCGGGGAAGGCCGCCAACAGTGCCATGTCCAGGTCGCCGCGCCGCAGCATGGCCGACAACTCGGCGGCGTCGTCGGTGAGCCAGTCGAGCTGGCGCTCCGGCATGCCGGCGGCGATGTGTTCGGCCATCCGCCGGCTGCACAGCTCGATCAGGCCCAGCCGTAGCCGCGGCGTCGACCCCGGTGCGTCGCGCACGTCCCGGATCACCTGCTGCCAGTGGTCGGTCAGGACGGGCAGGCGGGCGGCCAGCGCCGCGCCGGCCGGGGTGAGTGCCACGTGCACAGTGGA
The DNA here is from genome assembly GCF_003027925.1 of Micromonospora sp. RP3T. Taxonomy (GTDB): domain Bacteria; phylum Actinomycetota; class Actinomycetes; order Mycobacteriales; family Micromonosporaceae; genus Micromonospora. Next base: position 66,436 of record NZ_PYPS01000033.1, on the reverse strand, counting down.
GCGTTCGAGCAGCCGCTGCCCCAGATCCCGCTCCAGTCGCTGGATCCGGCGCACCACGGCCGAGGGGGACAGGTGCAGTCGCTCGGCGGCACGGCCGAACGAGAGTTCCTCGGAAACCTCGGCGAATGCCTGAAGGTCGGGCCACTGCACACTGCTGTTATACCCGTCGCGGGCACCGCCGGACAGGGCCCCGGAAAGTCGTGCGGAGGCGGCGGCCGGGGGGCCGGGCCCGGCGACGTGCGGTGTTGCGCGGGACGCAGTGGGAGCGCGGCCGGCGGTGCGTATTCGTCACTTCCGTTCACCGCGATCGATGCCCTTTTCTTGGCGCAGGTAGTCCACTCCACACCGGAAGGCACGACAATGCGCATGCCCATGGCCCGGTTCCGCGCCGTGCGACGAGCACGGAGCGGCCTACGAGCCGCTCTCCTCACCCTGCTGGCCGTGCTGCTGGTCGGACTGGCCGCCGCGGCCCCCGCCCAGGCGAGCGGCCCCCGGCAGTTCACTGTCGGTACGCAAACCCAGGTCAGCCTGCAGTTCGGTGGCGTGAACTCCCCGTACGCCCCCGGCTGCTACCTGATCCGGATGGACCGGCCCGACCCCCGCTGGCCCGGCTCGATCCTGAACTTCTACGTCACCGCGAACAACTGGTACCCCGGTAGCTGGGGGACCGCGGTGAATTTCTCCTACGGGTCGTACTGGCAGACGGTGTCGGTGGGCACCGGCGGGGGCGTGGTCAAGGAGGACGGCACCGGCCACAGCGGCGCGCTGGCCACCATCCAGCCGGGCGCGATCGTCACGGTGAGTCGGGTCTCCACCATCCCGATCGGCATCCCCGGCAACCCCTACCAGTGGACCTGCGCGCCGCCGGCCGGTGAGCAGTGTCGCGACTTCACCGTCACCGACGAGTACGGCGCGGTCACGTACGGCACGCTGCTCGGCAACAACGACAGCCGCAGGATCATCGACAGCCTGGCGTATGCGCAGCTCAAGGGGCGCTTCTGCTGGCAGGACGGCAGAGTGACCCGGCAGCGGATCGACCCGATCCAGCACGACTTCACCTCGTCGCCGTGGCCGGCCGGGCTGACCTTCGACCGGAAGGACGCCCGCAACGGCAACCAGTACCCGAAGGAGAACGGCACGATCTACCGGATCGACCAGGCCGGCGTGGACATCTACCTGGACATCCCGAAGGACATCACGATCGACGGAGTGCCGATCCCCAGCTTCGGCTCCCGCAAGATCGGGTCGATCACGTTCGACGTGGCGCTCAACGGCGACGGCACCATCGACACCGCGGGCGCCACCCAGGAGTGGGTCGGCGCGCTCAGCCCGGGGCTCTGACCCAGCGGAGTTGTTAAGCGGGGCCCCTTCCTATGCGGAATGCGTTAACCGGGGGCCCCGCCTTACACCTCAGCCGAAGCGGCCGGTGATGTAGTCCTCGGTCTTCTTCTGGGTGGGGTTGCTGAAGATCTTCTGCGTGTTGTCGTACTCGATCAGCCGGCCCGGGTCGCCGGTCTTCTCGATCGAGAAGAACGCGGTGCGGTCCGACACCCGCGCGGCCTGCTGCATGTTGTGCGTGACGATGATGATGGTGAACTTGTCCTTGAGCTGGAACATCAGGTCCTCGATGGCCAGCGTGGAGATCGGGTCCAGCGCCGAGCACGGCTCGTCCATCAGCACCACCTGCGGCTCCACCGCGATGGTCCGGGCGATGCAGAGCCGCTGCTGCTGGCCGCCGGAGAGGCCGGCGCCGGGCTTGCCCAGCCGGTCCTTCACCTCGTCCCAGAGGTTGGCCGAGCGGAGCGCCTTCTCGGCCGCCTCCTCCAGGATCGACTTGCGCCGCACGCCGTTGAGCCGCAGGCCGGCCACCACGTTGTCGAAGATGCTCATGGTGGGGAACGGGTTCGGCCGCTGGAAGACCATGCCGATCATCCGGCGGACCGCGGTGACGTCCACGTCACGGTCGTAGACGTCCTGCCCGTCGATGGTCAGGTTGCCCTCGACCCGGGCGCCGGGCAGCACCTCGTGCATCCGGTTGATCGACCGCAGGAACGTCGACTTGCCGCAGCCGGACGGGCCGATCAGGGCGGTCACGGTCTTCGGTTCGACGGTGAGGTTGATGTTCTCGATCGCCTTGAACCCGCCGTAGTAGGCGGTGACGTTCGCGGCTTCGACGCGCTTGGCCATGGTGGCGGTACCTCCGGGGTTCATCGGCCGAGCCGGTTTCGACGGGCCAGCAGCTTCGCCGCGACGGTCAGCACGAGCACCAGCGCGACCAGGGTCAACGCCGCGGTCCACGCCCGCGCCGGCGAGTACTTCGACGCCTCGCCGGCCTGCTGGTAGACGAAGAGGGCCAGCGACGACTGGTTGTTCTCGAACGGGTTGAAGTTGATCGCCGCGCCGCCACCGGCGACGAGCAGCACCGGCGCGGTCTCGCCGGCGGCCCGCGCGATGGCGAGCATGATGCCGGTGACGATGCCGGGCAGCGCGGTCGGCAGCACGACCCGCAGGATGGTCTTCCACTTCGGCACGCCGAGCGCGTACGCGCCCTCGCGCAGCGGCGCCGGCACCAGCCGGAGCATCTCCTCGGTGGAGCGGACCACGGTGGGCAGCATGAGCACGCTCAACGCCAGCGCGGCGGCGAAGCCGGAGAAGCCCGGCCGGCCGTCGTTGAACCACGGCGAGACGATCAGCACCCAGAACGCCAGCACGAACAGGCCGGTGACGATCGACGGGATGCCGGTCATCACGTCCACGAAGAAGCGGATGGTGAACGCGAACCGGCCGCGGCCGTACTCGACGATGTAGATCGCGCAGAGCACGCCGAGCGGCACGGTGATCAACGCGGCGATGCCGACCTGCTCCAGCGTGCCGATGATCGCGTGGTAGGCGCCGCCGTTGGCGTCCCGCGCCCCGATGTTGTTCATCGAGGTGCCGAAGAAGTTCGCGTCCAACCGCTCGGAGCCCTTGCTCACCAGCGTCCAGACCACCGACGCCAGCGGCAGCACGGCCAGCACGAACGCGGAGTGGATCAGTGCGCTCCAGGTCCGGTCGCGGGCCGACCGGCGACCCTCCACCGCGTTCGCCGCGACGAAGAGACCGACCAGGTAGAGCAGCGCGCCGACCACCACGACCAGGACCGGGCCGCCGATGCCGGCGCCGTAGACGAGGCCCGCCGACAGCAGCAGCGCCGCGACGGCGATGGCGGGCGCGGCGTACGCGGGAAGCCGCCTCGCCCGCAGCGTGGCCGGCTGGGCCGGCGGGCGCGGGCGGTGGGTGGGGAGTGTGGTGGTCATCAGGCAGCCGACTCCGTGAACTCGCGGCGACGGTAGATGATCGCCCGCGCGGTGATGTTGACGATCAGCGTGATCGCGAACAGCACCAGGCCGGAGGCGATCAGCGCGCCGCGGCCGGTGTCGTTCGCCTCGCCGAAGCGGTTGGCGATGTTCGCGGCGATCGAGTTGCCGCCGGCTTCGAGGATGTTGAACGAGATGGCGTACGTCGAGCCGAGCGTCAGCGCGAGCGCGATGGTCTCGCCGAGCGCCCGGCCCAGGCCCAGCATCACCGCGGCGATGACACCCGGCCGGCCGTACGGCAGGACCGCGGTGCGGATCATCTCCCAGCGGGTGGCGCCGAGCGCGAGCGCGGCCTCCTCGTTGGCGGTCGGGGTCTGCCGGAAGACCTCGCGGGAGAGCGAGGTGACGATCGGCAGCACCATGATCGCCAGCACCACGGAGCCGAGCAGGATCGAGCTGCCGTACGGACCCTCGCCGAAGATCGGGATCCAGCCGAAGTACTTGTTCAGCCAGGCGGAGAGGTCGGCGACCGGGCCGGCGAAGTAGTCCCGGCCCCAGAGGCCGAACACCACGCTCGGCACGGCGGCCAGCAGGTCGATCAGGAAGCCCAGGCTGTTGCCGAGCCGGCGCGGGGCGTAGTGCGACAGGTAGAGGGCGATGCCCAGCGCGACGGGCACGGCCACGAGCAGCGCCAGCAGCGAGCTGAGGACGGTGCCGAAGGCGAGCGCGCCGATGCCGAACTTCGGCGGGTTGTCGTTCGGGAACCAGCCCTCGAAGGTCCAGAACGACTCGGTGTTGGCCCGCAGCGCCGGTACGGCCTTGGCGATCAGGAAGATCGCGATGGCCGCGATGACGATCAGTACGGTGCTGCCGGCGGCCAGGGTCAGGCCACGGAACGCCCGTTCCGCGCCGAAGGCGCGGGCGCGGGGCAGGCCGCCGCCCCCGCCGAGGCCGCCGTCGGGGCGGCCAGGGTTGCCGGAGCGCTCGGCCACACGCGCCGAGGCACCGGCGGGCCGCTCGTGGCTCGTGGCCACGGGGGTCCCGCCGGTGCCGGCGTGCGCCGAGCGCTGAGGGGTGTCACCCATCTGCTCGCTCGTTTCGCGTTGAGGTGGTGTCGATCAGGGCGTCAGGAGAGGCTCTTGACCGCGGCCTCGACCTTGGTGCGGACCTCGTCGGGGAGCGGGGCGTAGCCCAGCTCGACCAGCTCCTGCTGGCCCTCCGCGCTGGCCGCGTGGCCGAGCAGCCCCTTGACCAGCGGGAGCTTGTCGGCGGCGAGGCCCTTGCTGCAGACGATCTCGTAGGTCGCCAGGACGATCGGGTACGCCCCGGCCTCCTTGGTGTTGTAGTCGATCGACATCTTGAGGTCGTTGCCCTGGCCCTCGAACGTGGCCCCGGCGATGGTCTTGCCGGCCGACTCGGCGGTCAGCTCGGTGAACTCACCGGCGCCGTTCTTGACCTTGGCCATCTTCAGGCCGGAGTTCTCGGCGTACGACCACTCGACGTAGCTGATGGTGCCGTCGGTGCTCTTGACCTTGCTGGCCACACCGTCGGACTTGGCCGCGCCGACGCCGCCCGGGGCCTTCCACGCCTTCGAGTTCTCGAAGGTCCAGTCGGATCCGGCGGTCTTGGCGAGGTACTTGGTGAAGTTGTCGGTGGTGCCCGACTCGTCGGAGCGGTGCACCGCCTGGATCGCGGCCGACGGCAGCTTGGCGTCCGGGTTGTCGGCCTTGATCGCCGGGTCGTCCCACTTGGTGACCTTGCCGGCGAAGATCTTGGCCAGGGTGGCCGGGCTGAACTGGAGGTTGTCCGCGCCGCTGACGTTGTAGACGACCGCGACCGGGCCGATCACCATCGGCAGGTTGAGGGCCTGGCCACCGGCGCACTTGGCGTCGGCCTGCGGCTGCTCCTCCGGCTTGAGCGCGGAGTCGGAGCCGGCGAAGTCGGCGGTGCCGGCGATGAACGCCTGGATGCCGGCGCCGGAGCCGCTCGGCTCGTAGTTGATCGTGGTGCCCGCGCACTTCTGCTGGTACGCCTTGATCCACTCGGCCATGGCGTTCTTCTGCGCGGAGGAGCCCTGCGCGTTCAGCGTGCCCTTGCCGCAGTCGACGGCGGCGGTGGAGCCCGAGGCGGACGCACCGGCCGGCTCGTTGTTGTCCGAGCCGCAGGCGCTGAGACCGAGAACCGCGGTAAGAGCGAGACAGGCGATGGCGCCGTGCCGCTGGAGCTTCACTTGAGGGGTTTCCCTTCACGTCTTTGTCAGGTCGCCCGGGGTTCCGGGGGCCGGCGCTGACCGGCTTGACGTGAAAGTTAGGAGGACCAGGTGGACGGTTCGCCGGTCGGAAGTGAACGCGGGATGAACAGGTCCGGCCGGCGAGATGGCCGTACGCTGAGGTGGGCCTGTCCATTTCGTGAACTGGCGACCCCTGCGCGCCGCCGAGGGCGGTTTTTCCGCCCGGGTTCAGGCGCGCTGGTAGTTGACGTGCGCGGACCAGCGGGCGAAACCGGTCCGCTCGTAGAGCGAGACGGCGCCGGTGTTGCTCTCGTCGACGTAGAGCATCACCCGGTCCAGCCCGCGCTGCTCGCGCAGGTGGGCCAGGCCGGCGGCGGTGAGCGCCCGGCCGAGCCCGCCCCGGTGCACGGACGGGTCGACGCCGAGCACGTAGACCTCGCCGATCCGGGCCGAGCCGGGCCGCTCGTGCACCTTGGTCCAGTGGAAGCCGAGCAGCCGGCCGGTGGCGGCGTCCACCGCGAGCAGGAAGCCGGCCGGGTCGAACCACGGTTCGGCGAGACGTACCCGCAGGTCGTCGAGCGTCCACCGGCCCTGCTCGGGATGCTGGGCGAACGCCGCGTTGTTGACCGCCAGCCAGTTCTCGTCGTCCTCCCCGGGGCGGAACGCGCGCAGCTCCACACCCTCCGGCAGGGCCGGCATGGGCACCGCCCCGGTCAGCGGGCGGCGGAGCTGCCAGAGCACCCGGGCCCGGGTGAAGCCGAGGTCGACCGCGAGCGCGGCGGCGGACGGGTGGTCACCGTGCGCCCAGGCGCGCAGCGGCCCGGTGGCGGCGGCCAGCACGCCGCGGGCCAGCGTCCGGCCGGTGCCCCGCCGCCGGTACGCCGGGTGCACCACCAGCTCCACGCCGACGCCCTCGGCCGGGGCGGTGGTGTCCAGGTGCGCGTACCCGGTCAGGGTGCCGTCGGCGGCACGGGCGGTGAGGTGCACGGCCGGGGCCGCCGGGTCGCGCAGCCGCAGCAGCACGTGCTCGTCGAGCGGATCGGCGCCGTCGGTGTCGCCGGCCGCGCCGGCCAGCGCCAGCACGTCGGCGATCTCGGCCGTGGTCAGCCGGTCGGTGGAGGCGACAGGGCCGGTCGGGGTCGCTGTCTCGGATTCGGGACCGCTGGTCGGCTCGGTGCTGCTCACCCCCGTCACGGTAGCGGCCGGCGGGCGGTCGTTCCCGGTGAGCGGCGACGGCGTGCGGTGGCGCTCGTCACGGGACGCGGGTGGGCAGCGGTTCCAGCTCGTACCGCGCGAGCAGTTCGGGCAGGAGCTGCTGCAACGCCGCGACCGTGCCGGAGCGGTCCCCGCCCGCGTCGTGCATGAGCACGATCGCGCCGGGCGCGATCTGCGCGCGGATCCGCGCCGCCACGGTCGCCGCCCCCGGCGCCCGCCAGTCCGACGGGTCGACGCTCCAGTGCAGCGGCGTGAGGCCCAGCTCCGCGCAGGTCGACGCCACCGTGCCGGTCCAGGCGCCGCCCGGCTGACGGTAGTACGCGATCCGGGCGCCCGGCGCGGCGGCCAGGATCGCGTCGTTGGTGCGGGTCAGGTCCGCCCGGATCGTCTCCGGGGTGCGCCGGCCCAGGTTGACGTCGTGCTTCCAGGAGTGGTTGCACAGCGTGTGCCCCTCGGCCGCGATGGAGCGGACCAGGTCGGGGTAGCTCTCCGCGTTCTCGCCGACGACGCAGAACGTGGCCTTGACGCCGTACTGGCTCAGCAGGGCGAGCACCTGTGGCGTCCACCGGGGGTCGGGGCCGTCGTCGAAGGTCAACGCGACCCGGGACGAGCCGGTGGTGACGTGGGCGCCGTACGGGCCGTCGCCGTCGCCGGTGACGGCCGGCGCGCTCGCGGTGGCGTCCGGGCTCGGTCGGGCGGTGTCCGGCGGCTGGTCGGCGTAGTGCGGGGCGTTGGCGGCGGTGGTCACACCGGTGGCGGTCGGATGCCGCTGCGGCACCAGACCGCGGCCCAGCGCGTACGCCGAGGCCAGCAGCCCGATGAGCACCGCCGTCACCACCGCCACCGCTCTGAGCGTCGAGCCGGACATCAGTGGTACCGGCCGTTCGCCGCCCCCGTGGTCACCGCGCGCACCGTGGCCCCCCTCAACCTGACCAATCCGGCAGTCAGGATATGAGCGGTTCAGTGTTCAAATGGGGCATATAGGGAAAATATCCCCCCGCAGGGGTGGCGGTCAGACCGGCAGCGGGGCGGGCTCCGACTCCGGCAGCGAGCGCGACGGCGGCACGACGAACTTGTAGCCGACCTGGCGGACCGTGCCGATCATCGACTCGTACTCCGAGCCGAGCTTCGCGCGCAGCCGCCGGACGTGCACGTCGACAGTGCGGGTGCCGCCGAAGTAGTCGTAGCCCCAGACCTCACGCAGCAACTGGTCCCGGGTGAACACCCGCCCCGGGTGCTGGGCGAGGAACTTCAACAGCTCGAACTCCTTGTAGGTCAGGTCGAGCGGCCGGCCCTTCAGCTTGGCGGCGTACGTGTCCGGGTCGATGTTCAGCTCGCCGGCCCGGATCGAGCCGCCGGCGCCCGCGACGGCGTTGTTCAGCCGGCCGACCGCGAGCCGCAGGCGCGCCTCCACCTCGGCCGGGCCGGCGCCGGCGAGGATCACGTCGTCCACGCCCCAGTCGGCGTTCAGCGCGATCAGGCCGGCCTCGGTGACCACCGCGACAAGCGGCACCCCGAGCCCGGTGGCGTGCAGCATCCGGCAGGTGGCCCGCGCCTCGCTCAGCTCGGAGCGGGCGTCCACCAGGACGGCGTCCGGCGTCGGGCCGGAGACCAGCGTGCGGACGTCACGGGGTGCGGTGCGCACCGAATGCGGCAGCAGGTCGAGTGCCGGCAACACCGCCGACGGCTCACCGGCCCGTGCGGTCACGAGCAGCAGGAGCTCCACGATCACCTCCGTCCCGGCGGCCCTTCGGCCGCGCGCGACCAGCGGCACGCCCGGGTGGGGGCGGCGCTGTGAACTTGCGTGGGTCCCGGCGTCGCTGACGGGCGGGGTAACGGGTCGAGCGTAACCGATGGTCCGACCGTCACCTTCGCGCCTTTTCCCGTTTGCCCTTTCTGCCCTCGATCGCGGCGCAGGTTTTAACGTTGCCGAAACCGTGACCTCCGCCGGGCCGCCCGGGTCTGGCACGATCGGGGCGTGTTTCCCTCCACCTCGCGCGACGCCGGTCGTGAACCGTGGGCCGACGACGACCCGTCCTCCGGGCCGTCCGGCCCGGCCCGTGGCTACCCACCCGCCCCACGCGCCGGGACGGGTGCGGAGGAGGGGGAGCCGCGGGAGCGCAAGGGCCCCCGTCGGCTCCGCAAGGGCGGCCCGAGCCGGCGCCCCGACGACGCCCCCGACGAGGTGCCCGAGGACGAGGTGCCGCCGGTGGAGTTCCGCCGGCCGCTGGCGCTCACCGTGGCCGGCTTCGCCGCGCTGCTCGGCGTCGGCCTGGTGCTCGGCGCGCAGACCGCCGGCCCGGGCCACCGGTTGCCGTTCGCGGCCATCATCTTCGGCGTCCAACTGCTCTACGTGCTCGCCTGGACGATGGCCATGCGACCGCCCGCGCTGCTGGTCGTCGCGCTGGTCAGCGCCGGCACCGCGGTGATCGCCGACGTCGCCGCCGTACGGGCGGACGTCGCCGGCCTGGCTCCGCTCGGGTACGCCGCGGTCGCCGGCCTGGTGCTCGGCGTGCTGGGCCAGCTCGTCCGCCGGGTGGACCGGGTCCGGGTGACCGACTCGCTGGGCGGCACCCTGCTCATCGTGGTCGGGGTGGTCGCCTTCGCCTCGCTCATCGTGCTCAGCCGGATCCCCAAGGGCACCCAGGCGATCACGGTCTGCCTCACCGCCGCCGGGGTGGCCCTGCTGGTGGCCCGGCTGACCGACGCGGTGGCCCCGTGGCCCCGGCTCGCCCCCCAGGTGCCGCGCGGCGCGGCCGGCGTGGTGGCGGGCGCCATGCTCGGCACGCTGACCAGCGCCGTGCTCGGCAGCTACCTGGTCGGCTTCACCCCGACCAGCGCCGCGCTGGTCGGGGTGGTCACCGCCGCCACCGCCGTGCTGGCCGACCTCGCCGTCGGGTACGCCGAGGCGGGCCGGCTGATGGCCGGCGAGCCGCCGACCATGTGGGCGGCCCGGCACATGCAGGGGCCGCTGGGCGGCTTCGCGCTCGCCGCACCGGCCGCGTACGCCATGTGCGTGCTCTTCCTCTGATCGCCCGGTTGCGCGGAGCTCGCCCCGGGTAAGTACGGTTGCGCCGCGAGGCGCGGTGACGGCGGCGAGGACTGGAGGCGGCGTGGCAGAGGCGTACCCGGCGGAGGGCCGGCCCCGTCGCCGGGGTCGGAAGGTGCTGATCGGTTTCCTCGTGCTGCTGCTGGTGCTGGCCGGGCTCCTGGTCGTGGCCGACCGGGTGGCGGCCGGGGTGGCCGAGCGGGCGATCGCCGACCAGGTGCGGCAGGAGGTCGCCAAGCAGGACGCCCAGTCCGCCGCGCCCAAGGTCGAGGTGGGCGGCTTCCCGTTCCTCAACCAGGTGCTCGCCGGAAAGTACGAGCGCATCTCCATCCAGTTGACCGACGTCAAGGGCAGCGTGCAGGGCGACACGGTCGACGTGCCGCGGCTGGACGTGGACGCCCGCGACGTGACCGCGTCGCTGGACACGATCCGTTCCGGCCAGGGCGACGTGGTGGCCGAGCGCGTCGACGGGCGGGGCACCGTCACCTATGACAGCCTGGCCAAGCTGCTGAAGCGGCCCGGCCTGACGCTCGGCGAGCGGGACGGCAAGCTGGCGGTCACCGCCCCGGTGGACATCCTCGGCGTCAAGCTGACCGTCAACGGCACCGCCGCCGTGACGGTGGCCGACGGCAAGGTGGCGCTGCGCTTCAGCGACCTCACCGCCGAGGGCCTGCCGAACGTGGCGCTGGCGCGCACGCTGCTGGCCAACTACGCCCGGAGCATCTCGATCGACGTGCCGCTGCCGGAGCTGCCGTTCCAGCTCAACGTCCGCAAGGTGGAGCCGAGGCCGGAGGGCCTGGTGGTCGACGCGGACGCCGCGAACGTGCCGATCAACTCCGCCCGCTGACGTCCCGGATGCTGGTCGGCCCGGTGCCCCACGACCGGGTCGGCTGGTAGTCTCCCTCCCCATGGGGACCCACCTCACCAAACGGCGCGCGGTCGACCTGTGCCGCGTGGCCACCTGCCTGTGTCGCCCCGTCATCTGACGGCGGGGCTGTCTTCGGCCGCCTAGCGGCCACCGGCACCAAGGGTTCCTTACACCCCCCGAACGCCCGGCAGCGGCGCCGTCGCACGTACCCGTGATCCGTTCCTAGCTCAGGGTCCCGCGCGTGGTGCGACTACCACCGGCTTCGATCTCCGCGCGCAGGCTCACCACCCATCCTCACCAGGGAGTGATCTGATGAGTCGCGACACCGCACTCGTCTCGGCCGAGTGGGCCGAGAAGAACCTCGACGCCCCGGGCGTCGTCTTCGTCGAAGTCGACGAGGACACCTCGGCCTACGACACCGGCCACCTGGCCGGCGCCATCAAGCTCGACTGGAAGACCGACCTCCAGGACCAGGTCCGCCGCGACTTCGTCAACCAGGAGCAGTTCGCGAAGCTGCTCTCCGAGCGGGGCATCGCCAACGACGACACCGTCATCCTCTACGGCGGCAACAACAACTGGTTCGCCGCGTACGCGTACTGGTACTTCAAGCTCTACGGCCACCGCGACGTCAAGCTGCTCGACGGCGGTCGCAAGAAGTGGGAGCTGGACGCCCGCCCGCTGGTCAAGGACGCGGTGACCCGCCCGGCCACGCAGTACGTCGCGCAGGCGCCGGACACCTCGATCCGCGCGTTCCGCGACGAGGTGGTCGACGCCATCGGCACCAAGAACCTGGTCGACGTGCGCAGCCCCGACGAGTACGCCGGCCGGCTGCTCGCCCCGGCCCACCTGCCGCAGGAGCAGGCGCAGCGCGCCGGCCACGTGCCGACCGCGATCAGCGTGCCGTGGTCCAAGGCGGCCAACGAGGACGGCACGTTCAAGTCCGACGACGAGCTGCGCAAGATCTACGCCGCCGCCGGGCTGGACGACGGCCGGGAGACCATCGCCTACTGCCGGATCGGCGAGCGCTCCTCGCACACCTGGTTCGTGCTCCAGGAACTGCTCGGGCACCGCAACGTGAAGAACTACGACGGATCCTGGACCGAGTACGGCTCGCTGGTCGGCGTGCCGGTGGCGCTCGGCGACGAGCCCGGGGAGGCCTGACATGACCGCTCCCACCGCTCCGACCGCTGCCGGTTGCGCCGCGCCGGACCAGGCCGCCCCGCTCCCGGCCAGCCTCGACCTGGAGAAGGAAACCGTCATCACCGGGCAGGTGCTGGCCGAGTCCGGCGAGGCGGTGCCGGGCGCGTACGTCCGGCTGCTCGACTCGACGGGCGAGTTCACCGCCGAGGTGGTGACGTCCCCGGCCGGTCAGTTCCGGTTCTTCGCCGCGCCGGGCTCGTGGACGCTGCGGGCGCTCTCCCGGCACGGCAACGGCGACACGGCCGTGACGGCCGCCCGCGGCATCAACGAGGTCACCATCACCGTGAAGGCGTAAGGCGGGGCCCCTTGTTAACGCCTCCGGTATAGGCGGGGCCCCCGCTTCACACCTCCGCACCACGCGCATCGGCTCGGGCCGGTCGCCCCGCACAAGGGTGACCGGCCCGAGCCGTGCCGGGGACCACCGGGTCAGGACGTGCAGCCGTCGGGATGGTCCACCCGCCGGACGCAGCGGCGTCGCCCACCGAGCCGCCGGTCGCAGAAGACCTGGTGCTGCGCGTCCGGCGCGCCCTCCTCGGACACCGTCGTCTCGCCGAGCACCAGCTCGGGCAGGAACGCCAGCGACCGGCCGATCGCGCGGGCCAGCAGCCGCGCCGCCGGCAGGTCGTCGGCGGCCACGGTCAGGTGTACGACGTACCGCTCGCGGTCGGTCACGGCGCTCATCGCAGCACCCGGGTCGGGCGGAGGAGCCTCGGCACGATGAGGACCACCTCTCCGTCAGGGCAGCCGGATCGCTGCCGTGGAAGGTGGCCGGGGCGGGCGTGTCCCTTCCAGCTCCGACACCCGCCCCGACCGGGGGAAGAGCCCTGCTCGTTGCCACGCGAGGAGCGCTCAACCGACAACATAGTCACTGAAGTTACTGAAGGCAACCTTCGCCTGTTTGGTGTCTTCGGCTTGTTACCCGCGCGTGCCCCGTGATCGAATCGCAGGTGCCACGCAAGGAGTGTCATGCCTGCTTTGCCGGATTACTTCAAGATCGCTAACGAGATCATGGCGGACGTCAGCAGCGGCCGACTCAAAGCGGGGGAGAAGCTTCCCTCGATCGCCGAGCTGTGCGAGCTGCACAGGGTGAGCGCATCAACGATCCGCCTGGTTTTCGTGCGCCTTGAGGCGCTGGAAGTGATTGACCGGCATCAGGGCAAGGGTGTCTTCGTGACCGACCCGGCGACGTGGCTGCGCAAGCCCTGAGAACGATCTTCCGTAAGTTGAGACGAGAGTGAATCTTGGAACGAAAAGGCCCCTATGATGGCCGTTTCGTTCCAAGATCTCCAAGCCGGGTGACCGGTCACGGTCGGCGGGTCGTGGGGGCGTGACACCATGGCGCGGTGAGCGGTGTCGTCCAGCCGGGGTACGCCCCGCCGTCGGGTCCCCACCATCGGCCGTCCCGCCGGCGACGGCAGCGCTGGTTGGTGGTCGCCACGGTGGTGTGGGCCGTGCTGCTCGCCGGGCTGACCTGGTGGTCGGTGCGCACCGATCCGCCCACCGTCAAGGAGCAGCGTTCACTGAGTCAGGCCGGCCCGGTGGTGGACCGGGCGATCGGCGAGCTGACCGCCGCGATCGGGTCGGCCGGGGTGCCGGCGCTCCGGCCCGACCGGCTGGAACGGGGCTGCCGGGTGACGCCGATCGACGCCGGCGCGTCGCTGGAGCGCGGCATCGAGGTGGCGACGGCCGACGGTGACGTCCGCGAACTGCTGCGCGGGGTGGCCGACCGGCTGCCGCCGGAGTGGCGGGCGGGCGTCTCGACGTTCGACGGTGAGCCGTTGCTACGCGCGGACGCCGGTGACTTCGTGGCGGTCGAGGGGCGCTCCGGCGGGCCCGGTCGGGTGTTGCTGACCGCCGACACCGGTTGTCGTCCGGTCGGTGACGGCTACCGGGCGCCGGCCGTCGACGCCGCCGTCGAGTCGGCCGCGCTGACCCGCGCGTTGGGCCGCTGGGGCGGCCCGACCGGGCCGGTCCAGGTGCTGGCCGCGCCGTGCCCGGGTGGTGGGACGGCCCGGACCGCCCGGGGCGAGGCCGGCGTGACGGCCGACCAGCCGCTGGCCGCCGCGTTCGGGGCCGGCGCCGCGCCGGTGGTGGACTCCGCCGACCGGTACGCCCGCCCGGGTGACCCGGCGGTGCTGGCCGAGCGTGTCGACGGGCGGGTCCGGGTGGCGGTCACCAGCCCCTGCCGAGCCTGACCCGACCGGTCAGTGCCCACGGTTCTCGTCGTCCGGGGTGCGGCTGCGGCCCAGCGCGTCCACCAGGCCCCACCGGCCCGGGATGTCGAGCAGCTCCACCCGGCCCATCCCCGGCGGCACGGCCGGGTCGATGATCAGGTGTTCGCCCTGCGGCTCCAGCCCGAGCATGACGCGCAGCAGCAGCAGCGGCGTGCCGGCTGACCAGGCCTGCGGGCTGCACGCGGTCGGGTACTCCACCGGATAGTCGGTGAGGCCGCGTTCGTAGCCGGCGAACGCCTCGGGCAGTCGTCCGTCGAAATACCGGGACGCGTCCAGCATCGCCTCGCAGATCCGGCCGGCCTCCTCGCGGAAGCCGTACTTCCACAGGCCCCACGCGATGATCGAGTTGTCGAACGGCCACACCGTGCCGACGTGGTAGCCGATCGGGTTGTACCGGCCCTGGTCGTCGGCGAGCGTACGCACGCCCCAGCCGGAGAAGAGGCGCGGGCCGAGCAGGTGGGCGGCGACCGCCGGCGCCCTGGCGTCGTCGACGATGCCGCTCCACAGCAGGTGGCCGATGTTCGAGGCGAGCGCGTCCACCCGTCGCCCCTGCGGGTCCAGCGCCAGCGCGTAGTACTCCCGCTCGGGGATCCAGAAGTCGCGGTTGAACCGTTCCTTCAGCGCCGCCGCCTCGCGTTCCAGCCGGTCCGCGTACGCCGGGTCGCCCCACAACTCGCGGGCCATCCGGGCGCCGCGCAGCTTGGCGTCGTACGCGTATCCCTGTAGTTCGCAGGTGGCGCGCGGGAACTCCGGCAGCCGGCCGTCGGAGTAGGAGATGGCGTCCGGCGAGTCCTTCCAGCACTGGTTCGGCAGCCCGCTCTCCGGGTTGCGGGACATGTACCAGACGTAACCGGTGCCGAGCAGGTCGCCGTACGTGTCGAGCCAGTCCAGCGCCGCCCGCGTCTCGTACTCCAGTTGCCGCGCCAGCTTCCCGTCCCCGGTCCACCGCTCGTACTCGTCGAGCAGGATCACGAAGAGCGCGGTGGTGTCGGCCGCGCCGTAGTACGGCGAGTGCGGCTGCTCCTCGAAGCCGGCGGTCTCGCCGTAGCGCAGCTCGTGCAGGATCTTGCCGGGTTCCTCGTCGCGGAAGTCGTCGATCCGGCCACCCTGGAGCCCGGCCAGCATCAGGATGGTCGGCTGGATCAGTTCGGGGAGGAACGGCAGGATCTGGAGCGAGGTGAAGATGCTGTCCCGGCCGAACAGCGTCATGAACCAGGGCAGGCCGGCGGCGACCAACCGGACGCCGAGCGTGATCGACTCGTACCGGAGCGCGGCCAGGTCGGTGAGGCTGCGCCGGTACGCGCCGGCCAGCGGCTCGCAGTCGCAGCCCAGCGTCGGCGCGCGCTCGATCAGCTCGTGGTGCTCGGCCTCGATGGCCGCCACCGAGCGGTGACCGCCCAGCGGCAGTGTGGCCCGGATGTCCTCGCCCCGGGCACCGTAGATCATGGTGGCGACGTGCAGCCGGGTGGTCCACTCGCCGTGCGGCCCGACGCGGATGCGGAACGTCATCCCGCCCCGGTCCACCTCGGCCGGGGCGGTGCTGCTGATCCTCGCCTCCCGGTGGAACCCCTGCCGCCGGTAGGTGAGCCGCAGCCCGTTCTCCTCCACGGTGGGCGTGGTGCTGCCCTTCTTCTCCCGCTGGTGCTTGATCTCGAACAGGTCGGCGAAGTCGGAGGCGATGTCGAGCCGGAGGCGGAACTCCTTCTCCTGCTCGGAGTGGTTGAGCAGGGTCAGTTCCTCGTCGAAGCTGCCGCCGATCGAGCGGCTGCGGATCACCGAGACGTCGGCGTCCAGGTAGTGCGTCGGCTCGCCGGGCACCATGAAGAACCGCGTCTTGTACGACAGCGAGTCGTCGATGGAGAGCGCGTGCAGGAGTTGGCCGTCCAGGGAGAGGATCCAGGTGGAGAGGAACCGGGTGTCGAAGGAGAACAACCCGGTGGGAAAGTCGTACGACGGCTCGATGTTGCCGCGTCGGTCGCTGACCAGGAACGTGTTGCCGTCGAGGATGCTGACCCGTTCCTTCACGCCGACCGCCGGACGTGCTCACGGGCGGTCTCCCTCGGGTCCCGCACGCCGGGTGGGTCGGGCAGGAAGCGACGGAGCGCCAGGAACAGCACGACGTGCCCGCCGAACGTGGCCTCGTTGCGCAGCACCACGGCCAGCCCGGCCTCCCGGCCGGTGACCAGCCGCTCGAAGAGTTCGGTGCTGACGGTCAGCACGGCGTCGGGTGGGCGGTCCTCCTGCCGGCGGACCCGGGCGGACCCGGGCGCCAGCGTCACGTACCAGTGCTCGGTGCGGTTGCCGTCGGCCAGGTCGATCCGGAGCGTGCCGCCGATCGGGCTGCGCAGCACGGCCGGGGCGCGCGCCGGCAACGACGCGAAGAACCGTTCGATCGCCTCACTCACATCCGAATGGTAGGCGGGGTCCCGACATATCGGGTCAGGATCGGCGCACCGGTCAGAATGGACAACCCGGCGCGGGTCAGTAGACCAGAGCCTGCGCGCCGTCGGCCACGGCCTCCTCGACGAAGACCGCCGCTCCCGCGATGCGTACGCCCGGGATCACGTCGTCCGGGCCGATGTCCCGCCGGGCCGCGCACTGGGTGCAGGCGGTCACCCGGCCGGTGGCCAGCACCACGTGCAGCAGCTCGCCCAGCGGCGCCGAGTGCGGCAGCTCGAACGACTCCGCCCGCCCGGGCAGCGCGAACCAGGTCGACTCGCCGGTCAGCCAGAGCGACACGTCGACCCCGGCCGCGGCCGCCGTGGCGGCGACGGTGAACGCCTGGGCGCACCGCTCCGGGGCGTCCGCGCCGGCGGTGGCCTTGACGACGAGAGTGCGCGTCATGCCGCCCAGCATAGGATGGCCCGGATGGTTACCGAGATCGGGTTCGTCAGCCTGCTGGTCGCCGGTCTCGGCGCGCTCGCCGGCGGCCTGGTCTATGTCGCAGTCCGAATCGCAAGAGGTAAGTGGTGAACCCGTGAGTGAGAATCCCCTCCAGCCGCCGTGGCTGAACGCGCCGCCGGTCGAGGAGTACCCGTACGAGGAGAGCCACGACCTGCGCGTCGGTCCCAAGTTGCACCCGAGCCTGGACGGGCTGCTGCCGTACATCGGGGTGTGGCGCGGCCGGGGCCGGGGCGGGTTCCCGACGATCGAGGACTTCGACTACGCCCAGGAGATCCGGATCAGCCACGACGGCCGGCCGTTCCTGTTCTACGAGTCCCGGGCGTGGATCCTGGACGAGCAGAGCCGCCCGGTCCGCCCGGCCGGTCGCGAGGTGGGCTGGTGGCGTCCGGTGCTGGACGGCGAGCGGGTCACCGACGAGATCGAGGCGCTGATGAGCGTGCCGACCGGTGTGATGGAGCTGCACATCGGCAAGCGCAAGGGCACCCAGATCGAGTTCACCACCGACGCGGTCGTCCGCACGGCCACCGCGAAGGAGGTCACCGCCGGCGCCCGCCTGTTCGGCATCGTGGAGGGCGCCCTGCTCTACGCCCAGGAGATGGCCGCCATGGGCCACCCCCTGACCCCCCACCTCTCCGCCCGCCTGACCCGAGTAGCCGGCTGACACCCTTTCCCGGGGCGTTGATCAAGAGGTTTGCGTCAAGAAGGAGATCAACTCCGACGCAAACTCCTTGATCAACGCCGGGAGGGCGGGTGGGGGAAGCCCAGGAGGGATTGCAGGTGGGCGGTCAGGGGGGAGCGGGGGCGGGGGGTTCCGTTCAGGGACCTGACCTCGGTGGGGCCGCGTAGCGAGCTGGTCAGCCAGATCGCCTCGGCGTCGTGCAGGTCGGCGACGGTGGGCAGGTGCTCGGCCGCGGTCAGGCCCAGCTCGGGCGCCCTGGCCAGCAGGTGGTCGGCGGTCACGCCGGGCAGCACGCCGGTCGCCGCCGCCGGCACGGTCAGCAGCGTGCCCGCGGTCAGCCACACCACGTTCGCGGTGGGCGCCTCCAGCACGTAGCCGTCCGTCGAGACCCAGAGCACGTCGTCCACGCCGACGCGTCGCGCCCAGCGCCGGGCCGCGGTGCTCGTCGCGTACGAGATGGACTTCACACCGGCCGGCAGCCAGCCCAGCTCGGGGCGGGACCGGGCGGCCACGCCGAGCGGCAGGGTGGCCACCGTCACCCCGTCCCGCCGGGCCCGCCGAACCGCCGCCGGCACCTCGCCGAGCGTGGCGTACGCCGTGGGCGGGCCGTCGTCCTCCGGCCCGCGCGTGCAGACCAGCCGCAACGCGCCCTCGGTCTCCGGCGGCCAGCCGACCCGCACCGCGTCCAGCAGCTCCACCAGCGCCTCGACCGGCGGCAACGGCAGGTCGATCGCCGCCGCGCCGGCGGCCAGCCGGGCCAGGTGGGCGTCGCGCAACCAGGGCCGGCCGGCGCGCAGGTGCAGCGTCTCGAACAAGCCGTCGCCGTGCAGGACGCCCCGGTCGTCGCCGCGCAGCACCGGCTCGCCGGCCGGGACCAGCCCTCGGCCGGGCACCGCCACCCGGGTCGCCTCCACCGGCGCAGCGTAGCGGCGTACCCCGGCGGCGACCGGGACCGGCGCGGCGGCCGAACTATGATCGGAGGGTGTCGGAATCCTCCCTCGCGGAACTGCTCCGCTCGCGCGGGCTGCGGCTCACGGCGCAGCGGCAGCTGGTCCTGAAGGCCGTCCTGGATCTGGGGCACGCCACCCCGGAGCAGGTGCACACGGCGGTCCGCGAGGTGGCGGCCGGGGTCAACATCACCACCATCTACCGCACGCTGGAGCTGCTGGAACGGCTCGGCCTGGTGACCCACACCCACCTGTCGCACGGCTCGCCGACCTACCACGCGGCCGGCGAGCACGAGCACGTGCACCTGGTGTGCCGGGAGTGCGGGGCGATCGACGAGATCGCCCCGGAGATGCTCGGGCCGCTCGCCGACCAGCTCGCCGGGCAGCGCGGATTTCAGGTCGACATCGGGCACGTGGCGCTCTTCGGGGTCTGCGGCCGGTGCGCACAGGACGGGGAACGCAAATGATCGACATCGCGGGCGCGGTGGCCGCCGACGCCATCGACGAGGAGACCCGGGACCAGCCCGACCCGGCCCACCGGGCAGCCGGCGTCGCGCCGGTGGCCGCGCACTACGGCGACCCGATGC
Organism: Micromonospora sp. RP3T; assembly: GCF_003027925.1. Lineage (GTDB taxonomy): Bacteria > Actinomycetota > Actinomycetes > Mycobacteriales > Micromonosporaceae > Micromonospora. The sequence continues at coordinate 47,227 of NZ_PYPS01000033.1, read as the reverse complement.
GCGAACAGCGCGTCCTCGCCACCGGCGTGGGCCTGGTCGACCGCTCGCACCGGGGCGTCATCGCGGTGCCCGGCGAGGAGCGGATCGGCTGGCTGCACACGCTGACCAGCCAGCACCTGGCCGCACTGGCGCCCGGGCAGGGCACCGAGCTGCTGGTGCTCTCCCCGAACGGGCACGTCGAGCAGCACGCGCTGGTCGCCGAGGACGGCGAGACCACCTGGCTGGACACCGAGCCGGGGATGACCGGCGGGCTTTTGTCGTACCTGGAGAGGATGCGCTTCTTCAGCAAGGTCGACCCGCGCGACGCGACCGCCGGGCACGCGCTGCTCTCGCTGGTCGGGCCGGCGGCCGTCGACGCCCTCGGCACGCTCGGCGTCACCGACCTGGCCGCACCCGACCTGCTCGGGGTGCCGGGTCCGAAGTTCCGTTCCGGTGAGCTGCCCGCGCGGCCCTCCGTGGTGTACGACGTCAAGCCGCTGCCGTCCGGCGGCTGGGCCCGGCGGGTGGCGCTCGGCGTCGACCTCCTGGTGCCGCGTCCGGCCATGGCCGACGTGGTGACCGTGCTGCGTGGCGCGGGCGTGCCGGTGGCCGGGCTGTGGGCGTACGAGGCGATCCGGGTGGCCGCCCGGCGGGCCCGGGCCGGGGTGGACACCGACCACCGCACCATCCCCGCCGAGGTGGACCTGATCGCCCCGGCCGTGCACCTGGAGAAGGGCTGCTACCGGGGGCAGGAGACGGTGGCCCGGGTGCACAACCTGGGCAAGCCGCCGCGCCGGCTCGCGCTGCTGCACCTGGACGGCGTGACCACCGACCAGCCGCCGCCCGCCGGCACGCCGGTCACGCTGGACGGCCGGACGGTCGGCTTCGTCGGCACCGCCGTGCACCACTACGAGTTGGGGCAGATCGCGCTCGCCGTGCTCAAGCGCAACACCCCCGACGACGCCCGCCTGATGGTGGGCGACAGCGCCGCCGCCGTCGACGTGTAGGGAAGGGCCCCCTGTTAACGCCTCCGGTAGAGGAAGGGCCCCTTCTTAACACCGCCCGCGCCGGAAATCCTCCGGTCGACCCTGCGTCGGGCAGCGGTCTAGGATCCGGGGCATGACGACAGGGACGTTGATCACGGTTGCCCCCACCGGTGCGGAGTCGGCCAAGGCGGAGGTGCCGGCGCTGCCGGTGACGCTCGACGAGCTGGTGCTGACCGCCAAGGAGTGCGAGGCGCTCGGCGCGGCCGTGATCCACGTCCACATCCGGGACGACGAGGCGCGGCCCACGCTCGACCCGGTCCGGCTGCGGGACACCGTGTCGGCGCTGCGGGAGAGCACCGACCTGATCGTGCAGCTCTCCTCCGGCGGCGCGGTGACCGACCCGGAGGCGCACCGGCTCGCGGTGCTCGACGCCGGGCCGGACATGGCCTCCTGCACCATGGGCACTGTCAACTTCGGTGACGACGTGTTCCTCAACCGCTGGGAGTTCATCGTCGACCTGCACACCCGGATGCAGGAGCGGGGCGTCGTCCCCGAGTACGAGATCTTCGACCTGGGCCACCTCGCCGCGTTGCAGCGGCTGCTCGGCAAGTACGGCCTGCCGCACGGCGGGCACGTCCACGTCGACTTCGTGATGGGCGTGCCGGGCGGCATGCCGGGCACCACGGCCACCCTCGTCTCCGCCCAGCAGATGCTCCGCGACCTGCCCGAGGGCACCACGTTCGCGGCCACCGGCATCGGCCGCAGCACCATCCCGGTGATGCTGTCCTCGCTCGCCACCGGCGGTCACCTGCGGGTCGGGATGGAGGACACGGTCACCTACGCGAAGGGCCGCCCGGTGGAGTCCAACATGCAGCTCGTGGCGCGCGCGGTCGGCTTCGCCCAACTCGCCCAGCGCCCGCCGCTGACCACCGCCGAGGCCCGCGCGCTGCTCGGCGTGTAAGCGGCGGACAAGCACCCGCACCTGTACGCGCGCGGCCGACGTCCCAGGTCACCCCGCTGCCGGCCGTGATCGCCCCGTCGGTACCGTCCACCCTGTGGGAAAGACGTACGAGGGCGGCGTGCCGCTCGCCGAGGTGGTCCGGTCCGGGTTCGTGGAGGGCGTCCACCGTGGTTCCGTGGTGGTGCTGGACGCCGCCGGCACGCCGGTCGCCGGCGCCGGCGACGTCGGTTCGCCGATCTTCCCCCGGTCGTCGAACAAGCCGATGCAGGCGATCGGCATGCTCCGGGCCGGGCTCGCGCTGACCGACCCGGCCGACGTGGCGTTGGTCGCCGCGAGCCACGCCGGTGAGGAGTTCCACGTCGAACGCGTCACCGCGCTGCTCCGGGGCGCCGGCCTGACCCCGGAGGCGCTGCACTGCCCGCCGGACCTGCCGTTCGGTGAGGCCGCCCGGGAGGCGGTGCTACGGGCCGGTGGCGGCCCGTCCCGGGTGCTGATGAACTGCTCCGGCAAGCATGCCGGCATGCTGTTGACCTGCCGGGCCGCCGGCTGGTCGGGGGACGGGTACTGGCGGCCGGAGCACCCGCTCCAGCAGCGGCTGACCGCCACCGTCGAGGAGTTCGCCGGGGAGCGGGCGGCGGCGGTGGGGGTGGACGGCTGCGGCGCGCCCGTGCACGCCGTGTCGGTGACCGGGCTGGCGCGCGCGTTCCTGCGGCTGGTCACCGCCGAGCCGGGCACCGTGGAGCGGACCGTGGCGGACGCCATGCGCGCGTACCCGGAGCTGGTCGGCGGCACCCGGGCCGATGATACCCGGCTGATGCGTGGCGTACCCGGTCTGCTCGCCAAGATCGGCGCGGAGGGGGTGATCGCGGCGGCGGTCCCGGGCGTCGGCGCGGTCGCCCTCAAGATCGACGACGGTGCCGCCCGCCCGCGGATGCCGGTCCTGACCTCCGCCCTGATCCGGCTGGGCCTGACCGCCCCCATCCTCACCGAGTACGCCGAGGTTCCCCTGTTGGGCGGCGGCCTCCCGGTAGGCGCCGTCCGCCCCCTCTGGTGACCCGCTGATCTTGCACTTGCGGCCCCCATCCCGCCCGTCGTGCCCGGTTTGCCGGGGCGGCAACTGCAAGATCAACGAAGGGTGGTCAGGGGAGGAAGGCGAGGAGTGCGGTGTTGACCTCGGTGGGGTGCTCCAGGGGGAACAGGTGGGCGGCGTTCGGGACGTCGGGGAGGCGTACCCCGTGGGGTGCCTCGGCGGCGATGCGGTCGGCCAGGCGGCGGATGTCGGGGATGTCGTCGGCGCCGGCCGCGGCCAGCACCGGCATCCGCAGCTCGCCCAGGCGGTCGGCGGCCGGCGGGTCCAGCTCGCCCACCTCGACCGCGCTGAGTGCCTGCTCGGCGGCGAGCGCCCGGCGGTCCATCTCCTCGGCGAACCGGATCAGTTCGGGGTCGACATCGGCCGGCTCCCGGCTCGGGCCGACCACCCAGAACCGCACCTCCCCGGCGGCGGTGGCCCCGAAGTCCTCCGGGTCCACCTCGCCGACCAGGTCCTCCCAGAGCTGTTCGGTCTCCTCGGACCACTCGTGGCCGGAGAGCGGGGCGCCGAACAGCGCCAGCGCGCTCACCCGGTCCGGGTGAGCCAGCGAGGTGTCCACCGCGACCCGGCCGCCGAACGAACAGCCCACCAGCGCGGCCCGCTCGACGCCCAACGCGTCGAGCAGCCCGACCACGTCGTCGTGGTGCGCAAACGGCTCGGGCGGCAGCTCCGACTCGCCGTAGCCGCGCAGGTCCGGGACGATCACCCGGTGCCGGGCGGCGAGCGCCGGCACCTGGTCGCGCCACATCCGCCGGTCCGCGATGCCGGCGTGCAGCAGCATCACGACGCTGCCGCTGCCCGCTTCGTCGTAGGCGAGCGCCGCGCCGTTGATCTCGATCTTCGTCACGGCGGAACGGTACGGAGGCGGACGCCGACCCCGCAACCGACTTCGGGTGACGTCGCTAACTCTGGCTAGCACTTTGCTTGCAGCAGCTAGCAGCGCGCGCTAGCGTTGAGTCATGGCCACCAGCAAGGACCTTCCCGATGTCGGCGGGTTCATTCGCGACCTGCGGCGCAACGCGAAGATCTCACTGCGTCAGCTCGCCGAGCAGGCCGGCGTCAGCAACCCGTACCTGAGCCAGATCGAGCGCGGGCTGCGCAAGCCGAGCGCCGAGGTGCTCCAGCAGCTCGCCAGCGCGCTACGCGTCTCCACCCCGGCGATGTACCTGCGGGCCGGACTGCTGGACGACAAGGAGGGGCAGGGTGTGCTCGCGGCCATCGCGGTCGACGCCGAGCTGACCATGGCCCAGAAGCAGTCGCTCACCCAGATCTACGAGACGTTCCGCCGGGAGAACGCGCGCCTGGCCGAGGCGACCGGCACGGCCGGACCGGTGGAGCCCACCGAGCCGACCGCTGCCCCGCCCGAGCCGGCGGAGGCCACGGAGGCCGCCGAGCCGGCCACCGCGCCCGAGGCCCCGGCCACCGTCGCGCCGGCCGCGACCGGCCCCGTGACACCCGACGGCACCCCGACCGAGGCCGTCCTCGAATCGGTAGCCGTCACCGAGGCGGGCCCCGCGCCCGCGCCGACCACCGCCGCCCGTGAACGCACGACCGCCCGCCGGGCGGCCCGGAAGGCCGCCGGTGCGGCCGAAGAGGAGCAGTCATGACCCAGCCGAAGACCAACCGCATCCCCGCCCCCCTCTACGCCGCCGCCGGCGCCGGCGAGCTGGCCCTGGAGCAGCTCCGCAAGCTGCCCACCGTGGTCAGCGGCCTGGGCACGCGGGTCGTGGCCGACCTCGGCGGCAAGGCCGTCGGCACCAGCTACGAGCTGCGCCAGAAGGCCACCGAGACGCTGAAGACGGCCAACCTGACCGCCACCGGGCTGCGCTCCACCGACCTCGACCAGCTCCGCGAGGCTGCTCAGCTCGACAAGCTCCGTGAGGCCGCCACCCGCAACGCCGCCGCCGTGGTGGCCGGCGCGTACGCCGCGCAGGAGCGCGCCCTGGCCGCGTACGCCGAGCTGGTCGCCCGGGGCGAGCGGGTCGTCGGCGCCGGTGTGCTGGAGGCCGCCGACACGGTGAACGCCGACATCGAGGCGACCGCCGAGACCGCGCCGGCCGCCGTGTCGACCGTGGCCCCGAAGACCGGGACGGCCGAGGCCCCGAAGACCGAGGTGCCGAGCCCGGCCGAGGTCGCCGAGGCGGTGGCCGCCAAGCCGGCCGCCGTGAAGCGGACCCGGGCCACCAAGGCGACCGCCACCCGGGCCGCTGCCGGCAAGCCGGACACCCCGTCGGCGAAGCTGCCGAAGGCCACGAAGCGGACCCGCCCCGCCGCCGAGTGACCCGACTCTCCACCGAGGCCCCGGACAGCGTCCTGTCGGACGTTTCCGGGGTCTCGGCATAAGCTTGCCGACATGGCCTACGCCGCGCCGATCTTCGCGTTCGAAGTCCGCTCCGTGATTCAGCTGATCCTGCTCGTCTTCGCCCTGGTCATCCAGGGCGTGGCCCTGGTGCACGCACTCACCCAGCGCGGCGACGGCTTCGCCGCCCTCGGCACACTGCCCAAGGGCGGCTGGGTCGCCATCCTGGCGGTCTGCCTGCTGCTGACGCTGCTGGGCTTCGGCCCGATCAGCCTCTTCGGACTGATCGGCATCGCGGCCGGCCTCATCTACCTGCTCGACGTGCGACCCGGCCTACGGGACCTGCACGACGGCCGAGGGTCCTGGTGAGAGGTTTCCGCTGGCCCCCGCCACCGGACGGCGGCCCCCGCACCTGGGGGCCCGGCCCCGGCGGGCCACGGACCGGCCGGCCGGCGCTGCCCGAGCCGGAGACGGAACTTGTCGACACCCCGCACGGGGTGAGCCTGGAACGCCTGGTCACCGGCGTCGGCGAGCCCGTCACCGTGTTCGCGCACGGGTTGGGCAACGGCATCGCCACCACCCGGCCGTTCGGCAGCGGCGTCACCGGCCGGCGGGTCTTCTTCCAGTTCCGGGGGCACGGCCGGTCCGACTCCCCACCCGGGCCGTGGACCTACCTCGACCTCGCCCGTGACCTGCGGGCCGTCGCCGACCTGGGCGGCGCCACCCGGGCGTTCGGCGCCAGCCTCGGCGCGGGCGCGCTGTGCCGGCTGCTTGCCGAGAGCCCGGAACGCTTCGAGAAACTCGTCTTCTTCCTCCCCGCGGTGCTGGACACGCCGCGCGGCGAGGTGGCGCGGGCCCGCCTCACCGGCCTGCTCGACGCGGTGGCCGACGGCGACGCGCACGCGCTCGCCGAGGTCGTGTCGCTGGAGCTGCCACCGTCGGTCCGCAACACCCCGGCCGGCTGGGCCTACCTGCGGCAACGGCTCGATCAACTGCTGCGCGACGGGCTCGCGCCCGGCCTCGCCAGCCTGCCCGGCCAGGCCCCGCTGGACGACGCCGACGCGCTCGCCGCGGTCACCGCCCCGGCGCTGGTGATCGGCTGCGTCGACGACGACCTGCACCCGGTCGCCGTCGCGGAGCAGCTCGCCGCCGCGCTGCCGGCCGCCACCCTGCACGTGTACGACCGGCCCGGCGTGCTCTGGACCGAACGCGCCGATGTGCGGGAGCGCATCTCGTCGTTCCTCAACGGGTAACGTCGGGCGGCATGGGCGTCACACACCACGGCCGTACGCACCGCCTCGACCTCGCCGACCCCACGTTGCGCGAGTGGACGTGCCGGGTGCTGGCGGCCGACCCCGAGCAGGGCATCGTGCTGGACCGGTCGGCGTTCTACCCGGGCGGCGGGGGCCAGCCACCGGACCACGGGGTGCTGCTCTGGCAGGGCGTACAGACCCGGATCGTGGGCACCCGCAAGGGCGACGACCTGTGGCTGATCCCGGCCGAGGGTGACCCGGTGCCGCCGGTCGGCGTCGACGTCACCGGCGCGGTGGAGGACGCCCGCCGGACCATGCTGATGCGGACCCACTCCGGGCTGCACGTGCTCTGCGGCGTGGTGTTCCGGGACTTCGGTGCGCTGGTCACCGGCGGCAACATGGAACCGGGGGAGGCCCGGATGGACTTCAACCTCCCCGAGGTGCCGTCGGACTTCAAGACCCGCATCGAGGAGCTGGTGAACGCCGAGGTGGCCGCCGACCGTTCGGTCGCGGTCCGGGTGCTGCCGCGCGCCGACGCGTTGGCGCTGCCGGACATCATCCGCACCCAGTCCAACCTGATCCCGCCGGACGAGCAGGAGGTGCGGATCGTCGACATCGTCGGGCTGGACGTGCAGGCCGACGGCGGCACGCACGTCGCCTCCACCGCCCAGATCGGCAAGGTCCAGGTGGTCAAGGTGGAGAGCAAGGGCCGAGCCAACCGCCGGGTCCGGGTCCGCCTGGCGGACTGACCCGCAAGGGCCGGCGGCGACGTGCCGCCGGCCCCACGCGAAGAACCCAGGGTCAGCCCAGCGGACCGAACTCCGTCGGGTCGCCCCACGCCGCGCCACCCGCGGCGGTGCCGGGATGGACCCATACCCGCCCGCTCGCCGCCTCGCCCGCGATCAGGTCGTCGTAACCGTCCTGGTCGAACCGGATCGAGACGAGCTCGTCCCGGCCGGCCCAGCCGCTGCCGAACACCTCTACCCGGGAGCCGAACCCGCCCCCACTCCGGCCCGGGTAGAGCCACAGCTTGCCGGTGCTCTTCTCCACCGCCGTCAGGTCGTCGTACGAGTCGCGGTTGAACCGGCCCCGCGCCACCGCGCCCAGGGCGTTCCAGTTCGACGTGTCCAGGTCGACGCCCGTCGACCAGGTCGCGTTGCCGCGCCCGGGCCACATGCGCAGCTTGCCGGTGGCTTTGTCCACGGCGACCAGGTCGTCGTACGTGTCGTCGTTGAACCGGCCGGTGGTGAGCCGCTCCAGGCCCTGCCAGCCGACGCCGACCGGCTTGGTGCTCCGGGGGCCCCAGTCGGTGCCGCCCGCCAGGCCCGGCCAGAGCCAGAGGTTGCCGGTGGAGTCGATGGCGAGCAGGTCGTCGTAGTTGTCCGCGGTGAACCGGCCCACGGTGAGGTCCCGCATGCCGGTCCAGCCGACGCCCACCACGACCCGGGTGCCCCAGCGGCCGGTGCCCGTGCCCGGGTAGAGCCAGAGCCGGCCGGTGACCCGCTCGACGCCGATCAGGTCGGCGTACTGGTCGCGGGTGAACTCGCCGGTGACCGCCTCCAGCAGGCCGTGCGGCTGGAGCGCCGGGACCCGGCCGAGCGGCGTGACCCGCGCACCGAGCGGGCCGCCGGCGCTGGTGCCGGGATAGAGCCAGGTCTGGTCGCCCTCCGTGGCGAGCAGGTCGTCGTACCCGTCGGGGTTGAGCCGGCCGGCGGTGACCGCGCTCAGCGTCCGGCCGCCGGCAGTGATCGCGCTCCTCGTGCCCCAGGAGGCTCCGCCGGCGGCGGTGCCGGGATACATGAGGACATTGCCGGTGGCCTTGTCCACGGCCACGACGTCGTCGTAGCCGTCGCGGTTGAACCGGCCGGCGACCAGGTCGCGGAGGCTGGTCCAGCCGGCGGACCCGATCTCGGTGCGGGTGCTGAAGAAGGCACCGCCGGGCGCCGTGCCCGGCCACATCATGAGTTGACCCGTGCTGAGCGCGACCGCCGCGATGTCCTCGTAGCCGTCGCGGTTGAACCGGCCGGCGACCAGGTCGGTGAAGTCGCCCCACCCGACGCCGGCCTCCACGCGCGGCCCGAGCACCGCGGGTGTGCCGGTGCCCGGAAAGAGCCAGAGCTTGTCGGTGGCGGTCTCGATGCCGACCAGGTCCTCGTAGGCGTCCCCGTCGAAGTGGCCGGCGATCAGGTCGCGGTAGGCGCCCCAGGTGACGTCGGGCCGGACCTGCACCCGGTCACCCCAGAGTCGGTCGGTGGTGGTGCCCGGGTGGAGCCACAGCCTGCCGGTGCCCGCCTCGACCGCCAGCAGGTCGTCGCGCTGGTCCCCGCTGAACTCGCCGGTGACGGTGTTGGTCAACGCGTACGGCTGGAGGCGCACGCTCTGCCGGAACCAGTCGCCCAGGTCGTCCAGGCGGGTCTGGGTCGCACCGGTGCGGGTCTCCGTCTCGCCGAGGCAGCCGTGCTGCCAACTGGTGTCGTTGATCGCCACGAGCGCGACGCCTGAGCCCGTCTCCCGGAACGCCGGCCCGCCGCCGTCGCCCCGGCAGATGGTCGCCGCCGTCGAGGTGCCGTCCACGTCGATCGTGGCGGCCCCCACGCCGGTGACGTTGACGGTGGCCGTGTGCAGGCGGTCGGGCACCCACTCGGTCGCGGTCCGGCCGTAGCCGGTGACCCGCAGTGTCTCGTCCGGCGCGGGCGCGGTGCTGGACCAGGCCACCGGCGTCACGTCGGTGACCGGCGCGGACAGCTCGGCGAGCAGCACGTTCCGGGTCGGGTGCGGGACGACCGTGGTGACCGCGAGTCGGTGCCCGGCCTGCCCGGCCAGGTTGGTCCGCCCCACCAGGGCGGTGGTCGGGCGGCCCGGTGCGCCCTCGGCCACGGGTGCCGTGCCGTCCGCGAAGCACGACTTCGCGGTGACGACCCAGCGGCTGGCGACGAGCGCCCCGGTGCAACTGCGCAGGTCACCGAAACTGATCTTGGCGGTGAACGGGAAGCCGCCGTCGGGCACCTCCGCACCGCCGGCCACTGCCGATGCGGTCCCACCAGTGAGCAGTGCGGCGGCCAACCCGCCCACCGCGACGATCGCCCACATACGGCGACGCCTGTCAATCATGTGTCCTCCCCGTGTGCGTCGGCCGTTTCACGGTCCGACGCAGCGCACCGTATCGACTTCTTCACATCCTGGTGACCCCGGAAGGGCATATGGGTCCGTATGGGTCAGTGCGGCAGGTGGGCCGTCCGGACGTCGAGCAGCCACCGCTCCACCGGTTCCTCGTCCGGGCGCTCCGGCAGCGGCGTGCGGATCCTGGCGAAGTCCGCCTCGGCGCTCGCCACCAGCGCCTGCGCCTCGGCCAGCGCGCCACCGGCGACCCGCTCGCCGAACGCCCGGAACCACTCCGGGTCGGCCAGCCGGATCTCCAGCACGCCGGTGGCGTAGAGGACCCGGCCCTGGTGCAGAAGCCGGGCCAGGTGCCGGGCGTGCTTGGCCGACCGTCGCCGGCCGCCCACGTCCGCCGGCGCGGTGGTCAGCCTCCGGAACTGCTGCGAGGCGTAGCCGAGATAGGCGTCCCGGACCCGGGGCGCGCTGAGGAACGCCGACCGGATGCCGATCAGTCGATCGCCGAAGCCGGTCCGGGTCTCGTAGCAGTCGTCCGGCAACCACATCAGCTCGGTGGCGGTCGGGTTGCCGCTCAGCGCCAGCAGCGCGTACTTCCGGGCCTCGTGCAGCGTGACGTCCGGCTCGGTGGTGACCACCGACTCCCGGGGCGGACGCAGGCCGTGGAACGCCACCGTCGGCGCCGCGAAGACGCCGAGCCGGTCGGTGTCCGAGCCGGGGCCGGCCAGCCCGTACGCGACCGAGCCGACGATGCCGGAGAGCAGCAGGTGCATGCCGTCATGATCGCGGATCCATCCGCTTCGGAAAACCAGACTTCGGCTGTCAGGTATCGGTGACACGGTGGACCCATGAACTCACCACTGACCGGAAAGGTCGCGCTCGTCGCGGGCGCGACCCGGGGCGCCGGCCGGCAGATCGCCGTCCAGCTCGGCGCCGCCGGAGCCACCGTCTACGCCACCGGCCGCACCACCCGGGACCGCCGCTCGGAGATGGACCGGCCGGAGACCATCGAGGAGACCGCCGAGCTCGTCACCGCCGCCGGCGGCACCGGCATCGCGGTCGCCGTCGACCACCTCGACCCGGAACAGGTACGCGAGCTGGTCGAACGGATCGACGCCGAGCAGGGCCGGCTCGACGTGCTGGTCAACGACATCTGGGGCGCGGACCCGCTGATCACCTGGGAGAAGCCGGTCTGGGAGCAGCCGCTCGACGCCGGCTTCCGGACGCTGCGGCTGGCCGTCGACACCCACATCATCACCAGCCACTTCGCGTTGCCGCTGTTGATCCGCAACCCGGGCGGGCTGGTCGTGGAGATCGGCGACGGCACGAAGGCGTACAACGACACCACCTATCGGCTCTCCGTCTTCTACGACCTGGCCAAGGTGTCGGTGAACAGGCTCGGCTTCACCCAGGCGCACGAACTGGCCCCGCACGGCGGCACCGCGGTCGCGCTCACCCCCGGCTGGCTGCGCTCCGAGGCGATGCTGGAGCACTTCGGCGTGACGGAGGCGAACTGGCGCGACGGCGCGACCACCGACCCGCACTTCGTCATGTCCGAGACGCCGGCGTTCGTGGGCCGGGCCGTGGTCGCGCTGGCCGCCGACCCGGACCGGGCCCGCTGGAACGGGCAGTCGCTGGACAGCGGCGGGCTGGCCCAGGAGTACGGCTTCACCGACCTCGACGGCACCCGCCCGCACTGGTCCCGCTACCACGACGAGGTGGTCGCGCCGGGCAAGCCGGCCGACGACACCGGCTACCGCTGACCGGCGTCCCCGGACGGTCCGTCTCCGGGCGGGTCGACGCCCCGGGGCGGCCCGGTGTCCGGTGGCGGGTCGGCGTAGAGCGCCGCCGCGCGGCGGGCCGCCTCGGCGAACCGGGCCCGCAGCTCCGGCGGCGCCAGCACCTCCACCTCGGGGCCGAGCGCCAGCAGTTGGGCGTACGCCACGTCGACCGACTCGACGGGCAGCCGGAGCACCAGCCGGCCCTGCCCGTCGGGCCGGCCGGCCGCGGCGACCGCCTCCTCGTACACGAACGGCGCGTCCACCAGGTGCCGCAGCACCCGCAGCCCGGCCGGCCCGAGCCGCACGGTGACCCGGTCCCGCAGCAGGTCGCGCAGGAACGCCCCGGCCTGCTCCCGCCAGTATTCCCCGAGGTCGAAGCGCTCGTCCCGGTCGAAGCGTTCCGGGCCCACCTCGACGTCGACCACCCGGTCCACCCGGTACGTCCGCCACCCGTCGCCGACACGGCCGACGAGATACCAGACGCCGTTCTTCAGCACCAGCCCGTACGGCGCCAGCGCGCGGGTCACCTCCCGGCCACCGCGCCGGTAGCGCAGCTCGACGGTCCGGTCCCGCCAGACCGCCCCGGCCAGCTCGGCCAGCCGGGGCGGCGGCGCGCTCTCCCGGAACCAGCCCGGCACGTCCAGATGGAACCGCTGACCGGTACGCGCGGGCGCGTCCCGCAGGCTCGGCGGCAGCGCGGCCAGCACCTTCAACTCGGCGGCGGCCACCGCGTCGGCCAGTCCCATGTCGCCGGCCGGCCCGGGCAGCCCGGCCAGGAACAACGCCTCGGCCTCGTCGCGGCTCAACCCGGTCAGCCGGGTCCGGTAGCCGCCGAGCAGCCGGTAGCCGCCGGCCCGGCCCCGGTCGGCGTAGACCGGCACCCCGGCGGCGGAGAGCGCCAGCACGTCCCGGTAGACGGTGCGTTCCGAGACCTCCAGTTCGCGGGCCAGCTCGGCCGCCGTCATCGTCTCCCGGGACTGGAGCAGCAGCACCAACGAGATCAGCCGCGACGCACGCACCCACCCATTGTGTAAGGAGGGGCCCCCTTTTAACGCATAGGGATTGGAGGGGGCCCCTCCTAACACCTCACCCGGGCGGGGTGCGTGGGCCCACTAGGCTGTGCCGTCGTGAACGCCTCCCGTACCGTCGCGCCCGTCACCGGCGCGGCGACCCGCTTCCTCGGCGGCGCCGGCCTGCTGCTGCGTGGCTTCGGCATGTACGTCCGCAGTCCGAAACTGATGCTGCTCGGTGTGGTGCCGGCGCTCATCTCCGGCGTGCTCTACCTGGCTCTCTTCGCCACCCTGCTCTACTTCGTGGACGACCTGGCCGCCTGGCTCACCCCGTTCGCCGACGACTGGTCGTCGACCGCGCGCGGGCTGCTGCGGGTCGCCGCCGGGCTGGCCGTCGTCGGGGTGGCCGCGCTGGTCGGGGTGCTCACGTTCACCGCGGTCACGCTGGCCGTCGGCGACCCGTTCTACGAGGCCATCTCCGAGCGGGTCGAGGACCGCCTCGGCGGCACCCCGGACCAGGTGGACGTGCCGTTCTGGGCCTCGATGCGGCGTAGCATCGCCGACTCGTTGCGCCTGGTGGCCATCTCCGCGCTGATCGGCGTACCCCTGTTCGTGGCCGGTTTCATCCCGCTGGTGGGGCAGACGGTGGTGCCGGTGGTCGGAGCCCTGGTCGGCGGCTGGTTCCTGGCGCTGGAGCTGGTCGGCGCGCCGTTCCAGCGGCGCGGGATGCGGCTGCCGGACCGGCGGTCGAAGCTCCGGGCGGACCGGCCGACCGCGCTGGGCTTCGGGGTGGCGGTCTTCCTGTGTTTCCTGATCCCGCTCGGCGCGGTGCTGGTCATGCCGGCCGCCGTCGCCGGGGCCGCCCTGCTGACCCGCCGGTCGCTCGGCCAGCACGTCGAGGAGCGCTGACACCGTGGACGAGGAGCGCTGACACCATGGACACGGTGCTGATCCAGGGCGACATCACCGCCCAGCAGGTCGACGCGATCGTCAACGCGGCGAACTCGTCGCTGCTCGGCGGTGGGGGCGTGGACGGCGCGATCCACCGGCGCGGCGGGCCGGCGATCCTGGCCGAGTGCCGGGCACTGCGCGCCTCCCGCTACGGGCGGGGGTTGCCGACCGGGCAGGCGGTCGCCACCACGGCCGGCGACCTGCCGGCGCGCTGGGTGGTGCACACCGTCGGGCCGGTCTTCTCGCCGCGCGAGGACCGCTCGGCGGTGCTGCGCGACTGCTACGCCAACAGCCTGCGCGTCGCCGACGAGCTGGGCGCGCTGACCGTCGCGTTCCCGCTGATCTCCGCCGGGATCTACGGCTGGCCGGTCGAGGACGCGGTCGCGCAGGCGCTGACCGTGCTGCACGCGGCCGACCCGGCGCACCTGGTCGAGGCCCGGCTGGTGCTGTTCGGCGCCGACGCGCACGCGACCGCGGTGCGGGTCGCCGCCGGGCGCTGAGCTGAGCGTGCGCCGGCACGAGGCTGAGCGTGCGCCGGCACGGCCACCGGTTCGCCGAGCGCGGAGCGCGCGCCCGGCACGGCCGCCGGGTCGCCGGGCGGTTCAGGTGAGCGTGCGCCGGCACGACCACTGGCTGTCGACCGGCCGGTAGCCGAGCGCCGCGTTGATCGCCAGCATCGGCGCGTTCGCCTCGTCGTTGGAGGTGTACGCGGTCCGCACCCCGCGCGCGGCGGCGGCGTGCAGCGCGGCCTGCTTGGTCAGCCGGGCCAACCCCCGACCCCGGTACCCGGGCAGCGTGCCGGTGAAGTCCGACCACATCCGGTCGCCGTCGCGTTTCACCAGGCTCACCGCGACCAGTTCGCCGTCGATCTCGGCGACGGTGCTGGCCTCCCGGTCCAGCCCGAGGTTCTCCCAGCACTCGTGGAGCCACAGGTCGTAGCCGAGCGCGTCCGTCGGCACGTCACCCGGTTCGTCGCGGGCCGACTCGGAGTCCACCCGATGGACCCGGCGCGGGTCGAGCCCGGCGGTCGGCAGCAGCCGTACGCCCGGCGGCGGCTCGGGCGCCGGTGGGGTCGGATCGAGGTCGAGCGCGGAGTAGCGCAGCTCGCGGCTGGGCGTGAAGCCGTGCCGCTGCGCGAACGGGAGCGACTCTTCGCGGGCGTTGCCGAGCACCCGCGTCGACCCGAGCGCGCGAACGTGGGCGAGCGCGGTGTCGAGCAGCGCGGTGCCGGCGCCCAGGCCGCGGTGCTCCGGGTGGACGTGCAGCGTGGAGATCTCACCGACCCCGGGCGTCGAGGTCTGCGTGTTGCGGTACGCCGACACCCAGCCGACCACCTGCCCGTCCGCCTCGGCGACCCAGGCCGCCCAGTCCTCGCCGGGCGGCGGCTGGCCGATCATCCGGCGGGTCGACTCGACGCCGCGTACCAGGTAGGGAAAGACCAGCGCGCGCAGCGCCACCACGGCGGGCGCGTCGTCGACGCGGGCGGGCCGGATCAGGGCTTCACTCATCCGGGCGACGCTAGCCACCCCACGTCGACGCCGCGACCGGTTTGTTAAGCGGGGCCCCCTGCTATGCGGAATGCGTTAACAGGGGGCCCCGCCTTACGCGGAGTCGCGGAGGATGAGCTCCGTCGGGAGCATCAGCGCCTGTTCGACGTGCTCGCCGGCGGCGATGCGCAGCAGTTGCCGGGTCATCGCCCGGCCCAGCTCCACTATCGGCTGCCGCACCGTGGTCAGCGGCGGCTCGGTGTAGGCGGCCGTCTCGATGTCGTCGAACCCGATCACCGCCACGTCCCCGGGCACCCGCCGCCCGGCCTCACGCAGGGCCCGCAGGGCGGCGTGCGCCATCAGGTCGGAGGCGGCGAACACCGCGTCCAGCTCCGGGTCGGCGGCGAGCAGTTCGCGCATCGCGGCGGTGCCGGACTCCCGGGTGAAGTCGCCGTACGCGACCAGCTCCGGCAGCCCGGCGGCGGTGAGCGCGGTGCGGTAGCCGATCAGCCGCTCGATGCCGGCGACCATGTCCTGCGGGCCGGCGATGGTGGCGATCCGCCGCCGGCCGGTGGCGATCAGGTGCTCCACCGCCCGGGTGACGCCGCCCTCGTGGTCCACGTCGACGTACGGCACGTCGGCGCCGTCGAGCGGCCGGCCGCTGCACACCACCGGGATGCCGAGCCGGGCGAGCCGGCCGGGCAGCGGGTCCTCGCCGTGCAGCGAGGCGAAGAGCACGCCGTCGACGTGCCGTCCGGTGGTGTACCGCTCGACCCGCTCGTGCCCGGCCGGCGAGCCGGCCAGCATCAGCACGAGCTGCTTGTCGGCCGCCTCCAGCTCCTGGGCGGCGCCCCGGATGATGCCGGGGAAGACCTGGTCGTCGGAGAAGACCCGGGTGGCCGCCTCGGGCATGACCAGCGCGACCGAGTCGGTGCGCTGGGTGACCAGGCTGCGGGCGGCGAGGTTCGGGACGTACCCGAGTTCCTCGACCGCCCGACGCACCGCCTGTTGGATCGACTCGGCGACCGTGGTCGAGCCGTTGACCACCCGGGAGACCGTGGCCCGGGAGACGCCGGCCCGCCGGGCCACCGCCTCCAGGGTCGGCCGTTGTGCCGTCGTCATCCCCGTTACCACCACCTCGTCACAGCCCGTTCCGGGCGATCACCTCCTGGTACCAGCGGGCGCTCTGCTTGGGTGTGCGCCGCTGGGTCAGGTAGTCGACGTGGACGATCCCGAACCGCTTCCGGTAACCCTCGGCCCATTCGAAGTTGTCCAGCAACGACCATACGAGATAGCCGCGCAGATCGACGCCACGGGCGATGGCCTGGTGTGCCGCGCGCAGGTGTCCGTCGAGGTAGGCGGTCCGGTCGGCGTCGGCCACCCGCCCGGAGGAGTCCCGGGTGGCGTCCGGGAACGCGCCGCCGTTCTCGGTGATCATCAGCGGCAGCCCGGGGTGGTCGGCGGCCACCCGTTCCAGCAGCCGGGTGAGCCCGGCCGGCTCGACGGCCCAGCCCATGTCGGTGAGCGTCCCCGCCGCCGGCAGGAACTCGACCGCGCCTTCGGTGCCCGGGTACGCGCTGCCGCCCGCGCCGTCCGGCCGCCCGGCGACGTAGGTGGGCGAGTAGTAGTTCAGGCCGAGCAGGTCCAGCGGCGCGGCGATGATCTTTTCGTCGCCGTCCCGGACGAAGTCCGTCGCCACGATCCGGCTGACGTGCGCCAGCACGTCCTCCGGGTAGCCGGCGCCGGTCAGCGGGTCCAGGAAGATCCGGTTGTGCAGCCCGTCGACGAGCCGTACCGCCTCGGCATCGGCGGCGCTGGCGGCGTCGGCCGGTTGCACGTCGGCCAGGTTGAGCGTGATCCCGAGCGTCTCCGCGCCGGCCGCGCGCAGCGCCCGCGCGGCCAGGCCGTGGCCGAGCAGCAGATGGTGTACGGCCCGGAACGCGTCCCCGGCGTCCTGCCGGCCCGGCGCGTGCACCCCGTTGCCGTAGCCGAGGTACGCCGAGCACCACGGCTCGTTGAGCGTGGTCCAGGTGCGGACCCGGTCGCCGAGGCAGCGGTGCACCGCGACCGCGTAGTCGGCGAAGTGCTCGGCGGTCTCCCGGACGGTCCAGCCGCCCCGGTCCTCGAGCGACTGCGGCAGGTCCCAGTGGTAGAGCGTGACGATCGGGTCGATGCCCCGCGCCAGCAGCGAATCGGTGAGCCGGTCGTAGAAGTCCAGCCCGCGCGGTTCGACCGGGCCGGTGCCGTCCGGCTGGATCCGGGGCCAGGCCACCGAGAACCGGTACGCGCGCAGCCCCAGCTCGGCCATCAACGCGACGTCCTCGGCGTACCGGTGGTAGTGGTCGCAGGCGACGTCGCCGGTGTGGCCGGAGTGCACCGCGCCCGGCGTACGGCTGAAGGTGTCCCAGACCGACGGGCCGCGGCCGTCCTCGCGGGCAGCGCCCTCGATCTGGTACGCGGCGGTGGCCGCCCCCCAGACGAAGCCCTCGGGAAATCGGAGATCCGTCATGCCTTGACCGCACCTTCCATGATCCCGCCGATGATCTGGCGGCCGAACAGGACGAAGACCAGCAGCAGCGGCAACGTGGCGATGGCCGTGCCGGTGAACACCTGCGACATGTCCTGGTAGTAACCGTCGGAGAGGGCCCGCAGCGACAGTTGTACGGTGGGGTTCTCCGGGTCGTTGAGCACCGCGTACGGCCACAGGAAGTCGTTCCAGGTGGTCATGAACGTGAGCAGGCCGAGCACGGCGGCGGCCGGGCGTAGCGCGGGCAGCACCACGTTCCAGTAGATCCGGGCGGTGTTGCAGCCGTCCATCCGGGCCGCCTCGATCAGCTCGGTGCTGACCGCCTGGCCGGCGTACTGCCGCATCATGAACACGCCGAAGCCGGTGACCAGCGCCGGCACGATCACGGCGGGCAGCCGGTCGTTCCAGTTCAACTTCGTCATCAGCAGGTAGAGCGGGATCACGCCGAGCTGGGTGGGCACCATCATGGTGGCGACGATGACCAGCAGCAGCGCGTTGCGTCCACGGAAGCGCAGTTTGGCGAACGCGAACCCGGCGAGCGTGGCGAAGAAGACCACCGAGACGGTCACCGTGACGGCCACGATCGTCGAGTTGATCAGGCCGGTGAGGAAGTACGCGTCGGTGTTGTCGAACAGCCGGGCGATGTTGGCGCCGAGGTTGCCGCCGGGCGTCAGCGGTGGCGGGACCTGCCCCATCGCGTCGCTGGTGCGGCTGGCCACCACGAACATCCAGTAGATCGGGAAGATCGACAGCAGGGCCGACAGCCCCAGGGCCAGGTAGGTGAGCCGGCTGGCCGACCAGACGCGGGTCATCGGGAGACCTCCTTGCGGGAGCCGCCGCCGAGCCGGCGCAGGAGCAGGACGTTGATCGCCGCGACCACCGCGATCAGCGCGAAGAGCAGCCAGGCGATGGCGGAGCCGTAACCGAAGTTGTAGTGCGGTGCGAACGCGTTCTCGAACATGTACATGGTCACGGTCTGCGACTCGCGCAGCGGCCCGCCGCGGATCGCGTTGGTGCCGGAGTTGAACATCCGCGGCTCGGTGAAGAGTTGCAGGCCGCCGATGGTGGAGATGATGACCGCGAAGATGATGGTGGGCTTGAGCAGCGGCACGGTGATGGACCAGAACTGCCGGGCCCGGCCGGCGCCGTCGATCGACG
This sequence comes from Micromonospora sp. RP3T, assembly GCF_003027925.1. Classification (GTDB taxonomy): domain Bacteria; phylum Actinomycetota; class Actinomycetes; order Mycobacteriales; family Micromonosporaceae; genus Micromonospora. Next base: position 28,631 of record NZ_PYPS01000033.1, on the reverse strand, counting down.
CCGACTCGTACAGGTCGCGCGGGATGGCCTGCATGGCGGCCAGGAAGATCAGCGCGTTGTAGCCGGTCCACCGCCAGTCGACCATGGTGGAGATGGCTACCCAGGCGGCGAACCTGTTCGCCTTCCAGTCGATCGCGCTCACGCCGACGTGGTCGAGCAGCCAGTTGATCATGCCGAACTCGCGGCCGAACAGCACCGCGAACACGATCGCCACCGCGGCGGTCGACGTGACGTTCGGGACCAGCACCGCCATCCGCCACGTGGTGCGGGCCCGGAGCTGGCGGTTGAGCAGGTTGGCCAGCCAGAGCGCGGCCAGCAGCTGCGGGACCGTGGAGATGACGAAGATGCCCAGCGTGTTGACCACGGAGTGCCAGAAGTCCGGGTCGGCGAGGAGTTGGCTGTAGTTGTCGAGGCCGATGAACGGGTGCTCCGCGCCGAGCAGGTCCCAGTCGTGCAGCGAGACCCAGAACGTGTACGCCAGCGGGTACGCCCCGAAGACGCCGAAGAGCAGGAAGAACGGGGCGATGTAGAGGTACGGCGAGTATTTCGTGTCGAACCGGCTGAGCCGGGCGCCCCGGACGGGACGGCTGTGCCGGGGGGCCGGTGCGACCGGCGGGCGGGCGTCGAGCTGGACGGCCATGACCTGAGAACTCCTCTCCGCCGTGCGGGCGGCACCCGTCGCCGGGACCGCCCGCACGCGCTGCTCGGGTTACTTGGCGGCGGCCTTCTCGGCGTTGGCGACGGCGTCGGTCCAGCCCTGCTGCGGGGAGCGCTTGCCCAGCTCCACGGTGCGCACGGCGTTCTCCACCTCGGTGCGGACGGCCTGGTTCTTCGGGCCCATGTAGACCGGCTTCAGGTTCTTGGCGCCCTCGGCGAAGATCTTGCCGACCGGGGCCTCGGAGAAGTAGGCGTTCTTCGAGTCGACGATCGCCGGGTCGGCCAGCGCCTGCGGGGACGAGGGCAGCGGGCCCTTGAGCTTGAACGCGCCGATCTGACCCTTGGCGCTGGTCAGGAACTTGGCCAGCTCGATCGCCTCGGCCTGGTGCTTGCTCTGCTTCGGCACGGCGAGGAAGGAGCCGCCCCAGTTGCCGCCGTTGCCGGGGATCTGGGCGATGTCCCACTTGCCCTTGGCGGCCGGGCCGGCGTTGCCCTCGATCACGCCGGTCATCCACGCCGGGCAGGCGATGGTGGCGAACTTCGACTGCTTGAACGCGGAGACCCACTCCTCGGACCAGGAGCCGTACCTGCCGGAGAGGCCGGAGTCGATGATGTCCATGGTGGTGTCGTACGCCTGCCGTACCGCCGGGTTGCTGCCCACGACCAGGTTGTTGCTGGTGTCGTAGTAGCTGTAGCCGCTGGTGTTGCCGGCGGTCTGGAGCAGGATGGTGTTGAACGTGTTCGTCGCGGCGTCGAGGAACGCGGCGCCGGTCTTCTTCGCGGTGAACTGCTCGCCGACCTTGACGTAGTCCTGCCAGGTGGGCCAGAGCTTGGACACGGCCTCCCGGTCGGTGGGCAGGCCGGCCTTGGCGAACAGGTCCTTGCGGTAGCACATGGCCATCCCGCCGACGTCGGTGCCGAGACCGATGAGCTGCTTGCCGTCGGCGGTGAGCCCCTGGTTCCACTTCCAGTCGAGGAAGTTGCCCTTCAGGTCGGCCGCGCCGTGGTCGAGCAGGTTCACGAAGTTCTGCGGGTTGGCCTTGTACTCGACCAGCAGCCCCTCCTCGATGGCGACCACGTCGCCGGCGCCCTTGCCGGCGGCGAGCCACTGGGTGAGCTTCGGTGAGTACTCGTCGAGGTTGCTGCCGGTGCCCCGCTCGACGATCTTCACGTCGGGGTGGCTGGCCATGTACTCCTGGTAGAGGTCCGCGTAGCCGAACTGGCCGAAGACGTCGACGGTGAGCGTGACCGGCCCGTCGCCGGCGGGCTCGTCGCCGCCGCCGCAGCCGGTGGTGCCGAGCAGTGCGGTGGCGGCGACGAGGGCCACCGCCGCCAGTCGACGGCGCGTGAAGGTGAGCATGCTGTCCTGACCTCTCGGGGTCGTAACGGGTGGTGGAGGGCGGTTCCGGTACTCAGAGAGCGCTCTCACGAGAGCGTGGTCGATGCCCTCGATCCTGTCAAGAGAGCGCTCTCTTACTGCCCGAAAAAAGCGGAGAGGGCCGTTCCCGCCCCTCTCCGCCCGGTATCGCCGCCTCGGTCAGCCCACCCGCAGCCCGTCCAACAGGGTGCGGTCGCCGGCCACGCCCAGCGTGTCGAAGCTGATCCGACCCATCAGCGCCAGCAGCACATCACTTGCCGTGCCGGTCACCTGCGCCCGTGCCCGGTGGTCGTCGTGGTCCAGGATCGTCGCGGTGTCCAACAGCGCGACCCCCTCGCCCCGCAACCGCAGGTACCACTCCTGCGCGGCGTCGGTGGCGGTCAACTGGACCACCCCGTGCCACTGGCCGGACCGCACCCGCCGGCCCGCCGGCAGCCAGGTGTCCAGCACCTCGCTCACGCCGTCGGCCGCGAGCTTGGCCTCGATCGGGTCGCCCGCGCCGATGGCGAGCTGGGCGTCCCAGCGGTGCACCGCCGTCTCGTGCGCCACCCGGCGCGGCCAGAAACCGGCCTTCTTCGGCTGGGGCGCGAAGTTCCACGCCGGCGCCTCCGGGTCCAGCCCTTCCAGGAGCGCGGTCAGCCGCTCGTACTCCTGGGCGTACCACTGGGCCGGGGTGAGACCGGCCGGCGGCTCCACCTCGTGCCGCTCCGGACGGCCGGTGCCACCGGCGGTCAGCACCGTGCCCACCCAGAGGTAGGCGCGGCTCAGGTGATGGGCGAGATCGGTGACCGTCCAGCCGGGACAGGACAGCACGGGTGTCTCCGGAGGCGCCTCCGCCACCGCCGTGGCGAACGCGGGGCCCTCCGTCCGCAACGCGCCGATCCAGAAGTCCTTCGTGTGGTGCAGTCTGCTCATCGCCATCCTCCCGGGGGTGACCGGGCCACCAGTGGGTGCCACGGCTACCCCTCAGCCTAGGGTGAAAGGCGTGCCAGACGTCTACGCCGAACCGACGACCGCCGCCGGACCGACCGATCCGGCCACCCTGGCGCGCTACACCACGCTGCGGCTCGGCGGCCCGGCCGGCCGGCTGGAGATCGCCGGCGACGCCGCCGAGTTGGTGGCGAAGGTGCGGGCGGCGGAGGCCCGCGGACAGGCCGTCCTGGTGCTGGCCGGCGGCAGCAACGTGGTGATCGGCGACCAGGGCTTCCCCGGCACCGTCGTGCTCGTCCGCTCCCGGGGCCTCACGGTCGTCGCCGAGCACGGCGACACCGTCACGGTACGCGTGGCCGCCGGCGAGCCGTGGGACGAGCTGGTCGCGGCCACCGTCGAGCGCGGCTGGGCCGGGCTGGAGTGCCTCTCCGGCATCCCCGGCTCGACCGGCGCGACGCCGATCCAGAACGTCGGCGCGTACGGCCAGGAGGTCGCCGACACGATCGTCGCGGTCGAGGCGTACGACCGCGCGCACCGCGAGGTGGTCCACCTCCCGGCGGCCGACTGCGGGTTCGCCTACCGGGGCAGCATCTTCAAGTACAGCGACCGCTGGGTGGTGCTCTCGGTCGACTTCCGGCTCACCCGCTCGCCGCTGTCCACCCCGATCCGCTACGCCGAGCTGGCCCGCGCGCTCGGCGTCGAGGTGGGGGACCGGGCGCCACTGGCCGACACCCGGGCCACCGTGCGCCGACTGCGGGCCGGCAAGGGCATGGTGCTCGACGCGGCCGATCCGGACACCCGGTCGGTCGGCTCGTTCTTCACCAACCCGGTGCTCGACCGCGAGGCGTACGAGCTGCTCCGGGTGCGCACGGCCGACCTGGGCGTGGGTGAGCCGCCGGCCTGGCCGGGCGCCGGTGACGTGGTGAAGATCAGCGCGGCCTGGTTGATCGAACAGGCCGGCTTCGGCAAGGGGTACGCCGGCCCGGAGGGCGTCGCCATCTCCACCAAGCACACGCTGGCGCTCACCAACCGGTCCGGCACCGCCAGCACCGCCGCGCTGGTGGCGCTGGCCCGGGAGATCCGCGACGGCGTGCACGCCCGCTTCGGCGTCCCCCTCCACCCCGAGCCCGTCCTGGTCAACTGCACCATCTGACCCCGTCGGTGGGGGCGACGGCGGGCCAGGGGAGGGTCAGGTAGCCGTGGCGCCAGGCTCGGGGGCGGTCCTGGACCGGCCAGCCTGCCTCCTTCAGGGCGGCCACGGTGCGCAGCCAGCGCTGGCGGGGGCCGAACGGGGCGTAGCCGGCGGCCGAGCGCCAGGCGTGCTCCAGCGCGCCGAACAGCTCGTGCACGCGCTCACCCGGCACGTTGCGGTGGATCAGCGCCTTCGGCAGCCGCTCGGCGAGCGACGCCGGGCTCTCCAGCGTGGTCAGCTTCGCGGCCAGCGTGAGCGTGCGCGGGCCGGTGGCGTCCAGCAGCACCCAGGCGCCGAGCCGGCCCAGCTCGTCGCAGGTCCCCTCGACCAGCAGCCCGCCCGGCGCGAGCTGCCCGACGATCGTGCGCCAGACGTCGGCGACCTCGCTCTCGTCGTACTGGCGCAGCACGTTGCACGCCCGTACCAGGACGGGACGCAACCCGGCCAGCTCGAAGCCGCCCCGGGCGAACGTCAGCCCGGGCGGGTCCGCGGCCGGCCGGGCGGCGGCCACGCGTACCGGATCGATCTCCAGCCCGACCACCCGCACGTCCGCACGGACGCCGGTCGCGAGCCGGGCCCGCAGCTCGACCGGGGTGACCGGGGTGGCGCCGTAGCCGAGGTCCACCACCAGCGGATCGGCGGCGGCGCGGAGCGCGTCGCCGCAGTTCTCGACGATCCAGTTGTCCACCCGCCGGAGCCGGTTCGGGTTCGTCGTGCCCCGGGTGACGACGCCCAGGGGCTTCATCAGGTCACCCGGTGCACCTTGTGCTGCGCGGCCTGGGCCAGCGGGCGGACCACGAGCCGGTCGACGTTGACGTGGTGCGGGCGGGTGGCACACCAGGCGACGCAGTCGGCCACGTCGTCGGCGACAAGCGGCTCGGCCACGCCGGCGTAGACCGCCTCGGCGCGCTCCGCGTCACCGTCGAACCGCACCAGACCGAACTCCTCGGTCCGCACCATGCCCGGGTCGATCTCGACCACCCGGACCGGTCGGCCGCACAACTCCAGGCGGAGCGTGCCGGCGATCGCGGTCTGCGCGTGCTTGGCCGCCGTGTAGCCACCACCGCCCTCGTAGACGACGTGCCCGGCGGTCGAGCTGACGATCACCACGGTGCCGGCGCCGGAGCGTTCCAGCGCGGGCAGCAGCGCCTTGGTGACCCGCAGCGTGCCGAGCACGTTGACGTCGTACATCCACTGCCAGTCGCCGACGTCGGCGGTCTCCACCGGGTCCAGGCCGCGTGCGCCGCCGGCGTTGTTCACCAGCAGCGTGACCGGCCCGGGCGCGGCCGCCGCCGCGGCGGCCAGGCCGGCGACCGATTCGTCCGAGGTCACGTCGCAGGCCACCGCGGTGGCCGTGCCGCCGGCCGCCTCGATCTCGGCGACCAGCGCGGCCAGCCGGTCGGTACGCCGCGCCGCGGCCAGCACGTGGAAACCCTCGGCGGCCAGCCGGCGGGCGGTGGCCGCGCCGATCCCGCTGGACGCTCCGGTGACGATGGCGACTGCAGTCATCCGGTCATTCTCTCCCGCCGTCGCGGCCCGCGACGTGATGAGGTCCGTCACGCCCGGGAACCCGCGACAGGTATTTCCGAACCCCGATGGGGAAGATGACACCCGGCGTACGGGTTGACCGAGAGGCGCCGGTCGTGCGGGACGGCATCAACCGTGACAGAGGGAGCGGACGTGGCGGATGTGCACACCGGTGTCGGTCGTCAGCGAGGTGCCCTGCCGTGGCCCCGGCCGCGCCGCATCGCCACCCTGTCGGTGCACACCTCGCCGCTGCACCAGCCCGGCACGGGCGACGCGGGCGGCATGAACGTCTACATCCTGGAGGTCGCCCGGCGGCTGGCCGAGGCCGACGTCGAGGTGGAGATCTTCACCCGGGCCACCGCCGGTGACCTGCCCCCGGTGGTCGAGATGGCGCCCGGGGTGACCGTCCGGCACGTCACCGCCGGGCCGTTGGAGGGGCTGACCAAGGAGGAGCTGCCCGGGCAGCTCTGCGCGTTCACCGCCGGCGTGCTGCGTGCCGAGGCGGCCCGCCCGCCCGGCCACTACGACCTGATCCACTCGCACTACTGGCTCTCCGGCCAGGTCGGCTGGCTGGCCAAGGAGCGCTGGGGCGTTCCGCTGGTGCACACCGCGCACACCCTGGCCAAGGTCAAGAACGCCCGGCTCGCGGCCGGTGACCGGCCGGAGCCGAAGGCCCGGGTGATCGGCGAGGAGCAGGTGGTCGCCGAGGCGGACCGACTCATCGCCAACACCCGCGTGGAGGCCCGCGACCTGCTCGACAGGTACGCCGCCGAGCCCGACCGGGTGGCCGTGGTGGAACCCGGCGTGGACCTGGACCGGTTCCGCCCGGCCGCCGGTGACCGGGAGGCCGCGAGCCGGGCCGCCCGCCACCGGCTCGGTCTGCCGGTCGACGGGTACGTGGTCGCGTTCGTCGGCCGCATCCAGCCGCTCAAGGCCCCGGACGTGCTGGTCCGCGCCGTCGCCGCGCTGCGCGAACGGGACCCGGCACTCGCCGACGAGCTGACGGTGGTGATCTGCGGCGGCCCCAGCGGCAGCGGGCTGGACCGGCCCGCCGCGCTGATCGAGCTGGCCCACTCGCTCGGCGTGGCCGACCGGGTCCGCTTCCTCCCGCCGCGGACCGGCGACGACCTGCCCGCGCTCTACCGCGCCGCCGACCTGGTCGCGGTGCCGTCGCACAACGAGTCGTTCGGGCTGGTCGCGCTGGAGGCGCAGGCCTGCGGCACGCCGGTGCTGGCCGCCGCCGTGGGCGGACTGGTCACCGCGGTACGCGACGGCGTCAGCGGGATGCTGATCGACGGGCACGACCCGGTCGACTGGGCCGACGCCCTGGCCCGCCTGCTGCCCGAGCGGGGGCGTCGCGCCGTGCTGGCCCGAGGTGCCGAGCGGCACGCCCGCGACTTCTCCTGGCACCGGACCGTCTCCGGGCTGCTCGCGGTATACGGGGAGGCGATCACCGAGCACCGGGCCCGGCTGGCCGGCCGGCTCGGTGACCCGGCGCTGAGCTGCTCCTGGTGACCGCCCGTCGGGCGAGCAGGCCCGGCCGACCGTAGAGTGGACGCGATGAGCCGTACGAGTGAGGTCGCCGCGCTGATCGAGGCCGTCTGCGCGGAGCGCGAGCTGGAGTGGGAGTCCACCGGCGAGGCGTCGTACGCGGTGACCCTGCCGGGCACGCACAAGCTCAAGACGATCTGCAACCTGATCGTCGGCGAGCACGCGTTGCGGATCGAGGCGTTCGTGATGCGCCAGCCGGACGAGCGCCGCGAGGAGCTGTGGGCCTGGCTGTTGCAGCGCAACGCGCGGATGTACGGCGTCTCGTTCTCCATCGACGCGGCCGGCGACGTCTACCTGACCGGCCGGGTCAACCTGGCCGGGCTCGACGCCGACGAGTTGGACCGCCTGTTCGGCTCCGTGCTGACCTATGCCGACGAGTCGTTCGACAGCATGCTGGAGATCGGCTTCGGGACCGCCATCCGCCGGGAGTGGGAGTGGCGGGTGAAGCGCGGCGAGTCGACCGCCAACCTGGCCGCGTTCGCCCACCTCTTCGAGCCGTCGACCCCGGCCGGCCCGGCCGCCGGAGGTTCAGGGCCCGCCTGACGGGTATGCCGCCTCGCGCGGTGCGGAGCATCGGGACCCGCCGCGCGCCGAGGACGGACTGTCGAGGAGCGTGTCCCATGGCTCAGCGCAACAGCTCAGGTCGCGGCACGACCGCGACCCGGACCAAGCGGCACACCGGTAACCGGACGCCGAACACCCCGAAGGTGTCGGAGTCCGAGATCTCCCGGATGAAGGTCGACGACATCCGGGGCCAGCTCCGCCGGCGCGGGGTCTCCGGGACCTCCACGCTGCGCAAGCCGGAGCTGGTGAGGACGCTCGCGCGCACCATGCGCGCGGAGGGGCGCGGCGGCGCGGCCCGGCGGAGCACCGGCCCGGCCGGTCGGCCGGCGGCGGCGAAGAAGACCACCGCGGCGAAGAAGGCCGCCGCCCGGAAGGCCACGCCGGCCCGCCGGAAGGCCACCTCCGCGGCCAAGGCCGCGCCGGCCACCCGGGCCACCGGCGCCCGGGCCAAGGCGACGGGTACGCGCAAGGCGGCCCCCGCCCGCGCCAAGGCGACCGCCGCCCGCGCGAAGGCGACACCGGCCCGCGCGAAGGCGGTACCCGCGCGGGCCGGGGCATTGCCCGCTCGCGCGAAGGCGGCACCGGCGCGGGCCAGGGCCACGTCGTCCGGGGCGAAGGCGGCGCCGGCACGGAAGTCGGCTCCGGCGCGGGCGCAGGCCGCGCCGACGCGTGGGCCGGCGTCCAGTCGGTCGATCGGATCGTCCCAGCTCATCACGTCTCTCGCGGACCGTCCGGAGCGTCCGGGGCGCAGCCTGGTGACCCGCAACCACGAGGTGATCCAGCGGTGGGCGCGGGCCCGGGGTGCGAAACCGGCCACCATCGCCGGCACCGAGCGGGGCGACCGGCCCGGCGTGTTGACGTTCAACCTGCCGGGTTACCGGGAGAGCAGCCGGCTCCGGGAGATCACCTGGGACGCCTGGTTCCGGACGTTCGACTCACGGCGGCTGAATCTGATCTACCAGGAGCAACTGCGGGACGGCCGGCAGAGCAACTTCTTCCGTACCGAGAACCCGAATCGCGAGGACGGCTGAGGTTTACGGGAATGGCCGGCGGGAATCCGCGTGTTGGCCATCCGGGAGGCCGCAGCAGGGACAGCCGGATTCCCGACACGGATGCTGTGACGGGTAAGACAGCGATCCGGGTTGAATCCGGAATCCGGGCGAACTAACTTTATTGCACCGCGTCCCGCTTGTTTTCGTTCGGGGGAGCGGCGGATCGATCAGATCCGCGCAGGCGCGACGCGAAGATCGGGCGGAGCACACCGTTGGGGGACGGTGCCGCCCGGGGAAACCGGCGGCGCGAGCGGGCGACGCTTACGGGGGTGAGTGTCGCCCGCCGCCGCCGGGCGTACGGTGCGAGCGCCCATCTCGACGGGGGTCGGGGTGGGCGCTCGGCCGTTCTCACCGGTGGATCGTCTGCACCGGTCGGGACGCGGCCCGCAGCGCGGCGACCCGGCGCTCCCGTGGCGGCCCGACGATCAGGTGGCCGGCAGCGGCCAGCAGGCCCAGCCCGCCCACCACCAGCCAGTGCCGGTCGCCGAGCCGCTCCAGGCTGAGCCCGCCGAGCGCCGGCGCCACGAAGGACGCCGCCGGGAACGTCAGGTAGAACACCGACTGGTAACGGGCGCGCAGCTCCGGTGGCGCGAGATCCGCGTTGATCTGCGCGTTCGGTGGCGCGGCGAGCATCTGCCCGGCGGTCCAGACCACCGCCGCCCCCAGATAGAGCGGCAGCCCGTCGGCGACGGTCAGCGTGCCGAAGCCGAGCGCCATCAGCCCGGTCGAGACGGCCAGGACGGTCGAGCGCCGGTACGGCTCGATCAGCCGCGGCACGAAGAGCTGCCCGGCCACGATCAGCGCCCCGCCGAGCGCCACCACCAGCCCGTACGCGGACGGGCGCAGGCCGTCCGCGCGCATCGCCAGCGGCATGATCGTCGACGTCTGCATGGTCAGCACCGCCAGCAGGAACGTCAGCGCGACGAAGGTGAGGAAGGTGCGGTCGGTCAGCGCGGTGTGCAGTCCGGGTCGCCGTCCCACCACCGCCTCCGGGGTCACCACCGGACGGTGGCGCAGCGTCTCCGGCACCGTGAGCGCGATGACCACCGCCGCCGCCAGGGTGGCCCCGGCGTCGACCAGGAACAGCGCCCGGAAGCTCGCCTCGGCGAGCACCCCGGCCAGCAGCGAGGCCACCGCCATGCCCAGGTTGAACGCCCAGAACTGGAGGTTGAACGCGCGGGACCGGCGGGCCTCCGGCACCACGTCCACGATGGCCGCCACGAACGCGGGGCTCGGCATCGAGTGCGCCACCCCGACCAGCGTGGCCAGCACGGCGATCACCGCCAGGTGCCGGCTGAACGCCAACGCGGCCATCAGCCCGGCGGCGGCGAGGTGGGCGGCGAGCAGGGTGGCCCGCCGGCCCCAGCGGTCGGCCAGGACGCCGCCGAGCAGCGTGCCGGCCGCGCCGCCGATCCCGTAGGCGCCGACGACGAGCCCGGCCAGCGACGGCGAGGCGCCCCGCGCGGCGGTGAGGTAGAGCGACAGGAACAGCAGCGCGAACGCGCCGGCCCGGTTGATCAGCAGGCCGGACCAGAGGTACCAGAAGGTGGCGGGCAGCCCGCCGGCCGTGTCGTCCCACCAGCGTCGCAGGCCGTGCACCCGTCCTCCAGGAAGGTTTCCTTACTGATTCCTTCCGACACGGTAGCGACCGGGTCGGTGGCGGGTGCGCGCGGGCGTACTCAGGAACCGGCCCGGACCGGTGCGGCTGGGGACGCCGCCGCGGCCTCGGCCGACTCCGGCGCCGGGGTGCGGGTGAGGGTGACCGGTGTGACCGGGGTGCCGGTGGTGCGGAGTTGGGCGGCCCGCCGTTCCCGGGCCGGACCGGAGACCAGGTGGGTGATCGCGGTCAGCGCGCCGATCGCGGCGCAGGCCAGCCACAGCGCGGTGTTGCCGGCCTGCTCCCGCAGCAGGCCGCCGAGGATCGGCGCGCTGGCGCCGGCGAGCTGCCAGGAGAGGGAGAACACGCCCTGGTAGCGACCGCGCAGCGCGGCCGGCGACAGCTCCGCGATCAGGGTGGCGTTGGAGGGCGAGTTGAGCATCTCGCCGAGCGTCCAGATGAGCACCGTGAGGCCGTAGAGCCAGACCGTGTCCGCGAACGCGGTCAGCCCGAACCCGACGCCCATGATCAGCGCGGACAGCGCCAGCACGTGTGACCGGCTGCGGCCGGAGATGAGCCGGGGCACGAAGAGCTGCCCGACCACGATGAGCACGCCGTTGAGCGCGATCACCGAGCCGTAGGTGGCCGGGCTGAGCCCGGAGTCGCCCATGGCGATGGGCAGCATCGAGATGTGCTGGAGGAAGACCAGCGCGGCGAACAGGTTGAGCGCCACGAAGCCGAGGAAGACCCGGTCCCGGAGGATGGTGCGCAGCGCGCCGGCCGGAACCGCCGCGCCCTTGGCGACCACGACCGTCGGCGCGACCCGGGTCTCCTTGACCCGGGTGAAGATGATCAAGGCGGTGACCAGCGTGGTGGTCGCGTCCACCAGGAAGAGCAGCAGGTACCCGGCCTGGGCGGCGAGCCCGGCCAGCACGGCGGCGCAGGCGAAGCCGAGGTTGATCGCCCAGTAGTTGAGCGAGAACGCGCGGAGCCGGTCGGACTCCGGCACCACGTCGACCATCATCGCGCCGAACGCCGGACGGGCCGCCTCGGCGAACAGGCCGAGCAGCAGCGCGCCCGCCGCCACCGCCCAGAGCGGGCGGGCCAGGCCGAGCCCGACCATCATGGTGGCCGCGCCGAGGTGCGCGGTCAGCAGCGTGGGCCGCCGCCCCCAGCGGTCGGTGAGCGTGCCGCCGACCGTGGTGCCGATCGCCCCACCGACGCCCCAGAGGCCGATCACCAGGCCGGCCTGGACCGCCGAGAAACCGCGCTCCCGGGTCAGGTAGATCGCGAGGAAGATCAGCACGAACGAGCCGAGCCGGTTGATCAGCGTGCCGGTCCAGAGGTACCAGAAGGAACGCGGCAAGCCGCCCGCCGTGTCCCGGAACCAGCCCCGTACCGTCCGCATCCCCGACGCCCCCGTTGGTAATGACCGATCAAACTCAGACGCCTTACAACTTAGTAGCCTGCCGGAACGCCGGTCACCCGCATTTCCACGTGGTGGTCGTCACCACCGGTCCCCGCGTGTCCGCCGGGCCGGTACGGCAGGATGATCGGCATGACTGCGAGCGAAGGGCCCACCATCGGGACGCTGGTCCTGCTGCGGCACGGCGAGAGCGACTGGAACGCCAAGAACCTCTTCACCGGCTGGGTGGACGTCGACCTGACCGAGAAGGGCGAGACCGAGGCGCGGCGCGGCGGCGAACTGCTCCGTGAGCACGACCTGCTGCCGGACGTGGTGCACACCAGCCTGCTGCGCCGGGCGATCCGCACCTCCGAGTTGGCGCTGAACGCCGCCGACCGGCACTGGATCGCGGTACGCCGGTCGTGGCGGCTCAACGAGCGCCACTACGGCGCGCTCCAGGGCAAGGACAAGAAGCAGACCCTGGACGAGTACGGCGAGGAGCAGTTCATGCTCTGGCGCCGGTCGTACGACACGCCGCCGCCGCCGATCGACGACAACGACGAGTGGTCGCAGGTCGGCGACCCCCGGTACGCGCTGTTGCCGACCGAGCTGATGCCGCGCACCGAATGCCTCAAGGACGTCGTCGACCGGATGCTGCCCTACTGGTACGACTCGATCGTGCCGGACATCCTGGCCGGCCGGACGGTGCTGGTGGCGGCGCACGGCAACTCACTGCGCGCCCTGGTGAAGCACCTCGACCAGATCTCCGACGAGGCCATCGCCAAGCTGAACATCCCGACCGGCATCCCGCTGCGCTACGACCTGGACGCCGACCTGCGCCCCCAGGTGCTCGGCGGCACCTACCTGGACCCCGAGGCGGCCAAGACGGCTGCCGCCGCCGTAGCCAACCAGGGCCGCTGATGTAAGGCGGGGCCCCCTTTTAACGCCTCTGGTAGAGGAGGGGCCCCTTCTTAACACTCCCCTGTTAAGAAGGGGCCCCTCCTTCCCCCCGGGTGGGTCGGTCAGGCGGACGACGAGCCGGTGATCAGGTAGACCACGTGCTCACCGGCGTTCACCGCGTGGTCGGCGAAACGCTCGTAGAAGCGGCCCAGCAGCGTCGCGTCGATAGCGGTCTCCACCCCGTACGGCCAGTCGTCGCCGAGCAGCACGCCGAACAGGCTCTTGTGCAGGTCGTCCATCACGTCGTCGTCGCGGTCCAGTTCGGCGGCGACGTCCGCGTCGGGCTCGGCCAGCACCGCGCCGATCTTCTCGGCCATCCGGTCCGCGATACCGGCCATGTCGGTGAAGACCGGCCGCAGCTCGGCCGGCACCGCGGGGGAGGGGTGCCGGCGCAACGCCGTCTTGGCCACGTGATCGGCCAGATCGCCCATCCGCTCCAGGTCGGCCGCCACGTGCAACGCGGTGATCATGGCCCGCAGGTCGGAGGCGACCGGCGCCTGCCGCGCCAGCAGGTCGCAGACCCGCTCCTCCACGTGCCGGTAGAGATCGTCGATCTCGGCGTCCCGCGCGATCACCGTCTCGGCCGCCACGCGGTCCGCGGTGAGCAGCCCTCTGGTGGCCTGCCGCATTGCTGCGCGCACCGCCTCGGCCATGTCCACCAGCAGTTGGCTGACAATCTGCAGGTCGGCCCGGAACTCGTCGCGCATCGTCACTTCCTTCGGGTACGGCATGAGCAGGTGCGCGCCCCACGGTAGGCCGGACGGCCGGCACCAGGGTGAACGCGGATGAACGACGCGGGACCCGTGGGTGAACATTCCCGGAAGCGAGAGTGGTTCATCCCGTTCTGACCGATCCCTGGGTTAACAATGACCCTACGATCGCCGGGTGGAATGGGCGGTGGCCATCGCGGTGGCCGTGGCGCTGGTGACCGGACTGGTCGCCGGGTCGATGCTGTCCGGGCCGGTGGGACAGTTGCGGCGCCGGTGGGCGTCGCGGGGCGGCGGGACCGCCCGCCGGGACGCAGGGAGGCCGACGATTCCGGACGAAGCGCAGGGGGGCCTCTCCGGGCTCGGCCGCAAGACGATCGACTCGTTGCGCGCCGGCGTGGTGGTGCTCGACCCGAACGACGTGCCGGTGCTGGTGAACCCGGCGGCCCGCGCGATGGGCCTGCTCCGGGCCGGGGCGACGCCGGGTTCGATCGCGGCGCATCCGCTGATCCGTACGCTGGCCGGTCAGGTCCGCCGCACGGGCGTGCGTCGCGAGATCGAGCTGGACCTGCCCCGGGGTCGCGACAGCGCCGGTGACAACCCGCTCGGCGTGCACCTGCGGGCCATGGGACTCGGCGCCGGTTTCATCTCGATCGAGGCGGTCGACGTCACCGAGTCACACCGTCTGGCCCGGGTCCGCCGCGACTTCGTGGCCAACGTGAGCCACGAGCTGAAGACCCCTATCGGTGCGCTCCAACTGCTCGCCGAGGCGCTGGTGGACGCCACCGAGCCGGCCGTCGACGACGGGCCCGGCCTGTCCGAGGACCTGATCGCCGCGCGGCGGTTCGCCGAGCGGATCCAGCACGAGTCGACCCGGCTCGGCCGGCTGGTCCAGGAGCTGCTGGAGCTGACCCGGCTCCAGGGCGCCGAACCCCAGCCCCCGCCCGAGCCGGTCTCGCTGGACTGGGTGCTCGCCGAGGTGGTCGACCGGACCCGCACCGCGGCCACCGCCCGCCGGGTGGAGATCGTCGTGGCCGGGCAGCGGGGCCTGACCGCGTACGGGAGCGACAGCCAGCTCGCCACCGCGGTGGCCAACCTGGTGGAGAACGCGGTCACCTACTCGGCCGAGGACACCACGGTCCGGGTGACCACGCGGGCCACCGACGAACACGTCGAGATCGCGGTGGCCGACCAGGGCATCGGCATCGCCCCGAACGACGTCGACCGGATCTTCGAGCGCTTCTACCGCGCCGACCAGGCCCGCTCCCGGTCGACCGGTGGCACCGGCCTGGGGCTGGCCATCGTGAAACACATCGCCAGCAACCATGGCGGTCGGGTGGATGTGTCGAGCACCCTTGGTGGGGGCTCGACGTTCACCCTCCGGCTGCCTGCCCGCCCCCCGGACGACCTGGAGGCGACACTCGCCTCCGCTGGGATCGAGGCCGGCCCGGCCGAGCTCCGGCAGGTCTGACCACAGGAAAGGAAACACCCGTTGAGCCGCGTACTGGTGGTCGAGGACGAGGAGTCGTTCTCCGACGCCCTGTCCTACATGCTCCGCAAGGAGGGGTTCGAGGTCTCGGTCGCCGCGACCGGCACCTCCGCCCTCACCGAGTTCGACCGGACCGGCGCCGACATCGTGCTGCTCGACCTGATGCTGCCGGAGATGTCGGGCACCGAGGTCTGCCGCCAGCTCCGCCAGCGGTCGCACGTCCCGATCATCATGGTCACCGCCCGGGACAGCGAGATCGACAAGGTGGTCGGCCTGGAGATCGGCGCCGACGACTACGTGACCAAGCCGTACTCGCCCCGTGAGCTGGTTGCCCGGATCCGGGCGGTGCTGCGCCGGCAGAGCACCGAGGCGAGCGAGTCGGGCGCGCCGACGCTGGCCGCCGGCCCGGTCCGGATGGACATCGAGCGGCACGTGGTGACCGTGGAGGGCGCGGGCGTCCAGCTTCCGCTCAAGGAGTTCGAGCTGCTGGAGCTGCTGCTGCGCAACGCCGGCCGGGTGCTCACCCGGGGGCAGCTCATCGACCGCGTCTGGGGCGCCGACTACGTGGGCGACACCAAGACGCTCGACGTGCACGTGAAGCGGCTGCGCTCCAAGATCGAGCCCGAACCGTCCGCGCCGCGCTACATCGTCACGGTCCGGGGCCTGGGCTACAAGTTCGAGCCGTAACCCACCCCGACAGCCCGCCTGCCCGTCTGCGTCGATCATGAAGTTGGCACCGACAAATCGGACACCAGGTCCCGTCAACTTCATGATCGCTGGCGCTTTGTCGAATGTGGTGCGGGGGCTCCCGTGGTGTTCCGCTGAGGGCGGCGTGGGCCGGTGGGTGGAACGGTGTCGGTGTGGGTGTCTGGGCGATTCAAGGTGCGGGTGGCTTACTGCCGAACGGGCCCCGTGGGTGATTTGTCCGTTTGGGTGGTGGTGGGCGGCACGCTGACGGCGGAATGGGTCGGGGGGTCGCGGCGTTGTATCCCCGTGCACGGCCGAGGAAGGCGATCGCCCGCCAGGCCCCTGGGAATGACGGTGGGGCCCCGGTCGTTGCACAGTCTTCCGGCGCCGCGTCGAGGCCCCCGCCCCGCGAGCAGCCGGATCCCCCCGAGAACTTGTTGTGCGCCTGACGGTGCCCGCACCCCCCGGTGCGTTGACCCCCGAATGGAGCCCTTCTGATGAACACGATGCTGCGTAAGAGTGTGCTGGGTATTGCTGGTCTGGCGTTCACCGGTGGTGTGTTCGCCGGTCCGATCGCCGGTCACGTCGAGTCCGCGCACGCCGCCACGGCGAAGCCGGTCGCGGTGGCGAGCGTGCAGGGTGAGCAGTCCACGATCAACCTGAACGACGAGCAGACGGCCAACGTGAAGGCGATCATCGCCGCGACGAAGAAGGCCGGGCTGCCGGAGCGGGCGGCGGTCGTCTCGATCGCGACGGCGTTGCAGGAGTCGAAGCTGGAGAACCTGGGCCACCTCGGCGACAAGAATGACCACGACTCGCTGGGTCTGTTCCAGCAGCGCCCGTCGAGTGGTTGGGGCACGCCGGAGCAGATCACCGACCCGGAGTACTCGACGCTGGCGTTCCTGAAGGGGTTGAAGCAGGTCGACGGCTGGCAGGACATGCCGCTGACCGAGGCCGCCCAGACGGTGCAGGTGTCGGCCTACCCGGACGCGTACGCCCAGTGGGAGAAGCAGGCCACCGACCTCGTCACCAAGCACTGGAACAGCTGAGACAGCGCGAAGGCCGGCACCCGGACACGGGTGCCGGCCTTCTGCGTGCGCTCAGCGCACGACCTTCACGTTGAACAGCGGCGTGCCCAGTCGGCCGTAGAGACGCAGCCAGATCGGCAGCAGCATCTCGGTGCCCCGCGCCGTGGTGATGTCGCCCAGGTCGAGCACGTCGGTGTGGCCGAAGCTGGTGAGCAGTTCGGTGACCACGCCCTTGGCGTCGGCGTCGTCGCCCGACACGAAGACGGTGTGGTCGCCGTCGGCGAGCTGCTTGGGGTGGGCCATCAGGTCGGCGGTGAGCGTGTTGAGCGCCTTCACCACCCGGGTACGCGGGAACGCCCGTTGGATCCGCTCGCCGAGCGAGTCGTCGTTGAGCACCGAGAGGGTGGGCGGGAAGCCCTGGCTGAAGTCGAGTGGGTTGGCGATGTCGAGCAGGATCTTGCCGGCCAGGTTCTCCGCACCCGCCGCGTCGAGGGCGGGCAGGGATCCGTCGCCGTTGGTGGCGTTCACGACCAGGTCCGCCCCGGCGGCGGCGTCGGCGTACCCGGCCAGGACGATCCCCGGATGTCCGCCGGCCCATTCGCCCCAACTCCCGTCCCGGGTGGTGACGACATCCCGGGTGCCGACGGTCACCTCGTGGCCCAGCTCGGCGGCGCGGGCGGCGATGGCCCGGCCCACCATGCCGGTGCCCAGTACTGCGATGCGCATGACGAATCCGTCCTCCGGTCTCGGCCGAGCTTCGCTGAACGTGCTCGGTGCGATCCAGGCTAACAGACAGGTCTGTCTACTGCCAGGCCCGAGGAGACGTACCTGTCTGTAGACTCTGCGGCGTCGTACGAGGAGGAACCATGGCCCGCACCCCTGCCGGCGCTGCCCGGGAACGCATCCTGGAGACCGCGTTCCGGCTGTTCTACGCGTACGGGCCGCGCGGCGTCGGGGTCGACACCGTCATCGCCGAGTCGGGCGTCGCCAAGGCCACGCTCTACAAGCACTTCCCGAGCAAGGACGACCTGGTGCTGGCGTACCTCGACAAGGTGGACCTGGCCTGGTCGGCGGCGCTCCGGGCGGCGGCGGAGGCCGCCGGGGCCGACCCGCGCGAGCAGCTCGTCGGCATGTTCGACGCGCTCGGCGGAGCCTGTCGCCGGGAGGGCTACCACGGTTGTGCGTTCATCAACACCGCTGCGGAGACACCGGCCGGCAGCCCGGTGCACGCCCGCACCGTCGCGCACAAGAACGCGGTCCGGGACTGGGTGACCGGCCTGGCCCGGCAGGCCGGCGCGGCCGAGCCGGAGTCGCTGGCCCGCCAGCTCACCCTGCTGCTCGACGGTGGCCTGGCCGGCGGCGTCCTCGACGGTGATCCGGCGATCGCCGACGCGGCGAAGCGGAGCGCCCGCGCCCTGATCGACGCGGCGCTCCCGAGGCGTTAAGCGGGGGCCCCTGCTCTACCGGAGGCGTTAAGAAGGGGCCCTTCCTTACTCGCTCGCGGGGTGGGGGGCGATCTGGCCCTGGCGGTGGCGGGCGGCGCACAGCTCGACCAGCTTCGCGTACGCGGGCGCGCCGATCAGCGCGGTCAGCTCCGGGCCGTAGGAGACGTACATCGGCTCGGCGCCGACGTGCGCGTCCGTGGACGAGGTGCACCACCAGTCCAGGTCGTGCCCGCCCGCGCCCCAGCCGCGCCTGTCGAACTCGGCCAGCGTGGAGATGAGCACCTTGGTGTTGTCCGGCCGCTTGTGCCACTCCTGGTCCCGGCGGACCGGCAGTTGCCAGCAGACGTCGGGCTTGTATTCCAGCGGGTGCACACCGTCGCGTAGCGCCTGGGCGTGCAGCGCGCAGCCGCCGCCGGCGGGGAAGTCGGCGTCGTTGAGGAACACGCAGGGCGCGTCCACGTCCCGGGTGGCGGTGCGCCGGGCCGGCGTCTTGCCGTCGACCGTGTCGTTCTCGGTCCAGTTCTTGAAGCCACGACGGAAGTGCTGCCAGGTCTCCGGCGTGAGCCGCTTGACGGCCGCCCGGACCCGCTTCTCGTCGTCGGAGTCGGTGAAGAACGCGCCGTGCGAGCAGCACCCGTCCGCGGCCCGCCCGGCGACGATGCCGTGGCAGCCCTGACCGAAGATGCACGTCCAGCGGGAGAGCAGCCAGGTCAGGTCGGCGCGGACGACGTGCTTCGGGTCGGCCGGGTCGACGAACTCGATCCACTCCCGGGGAAAATCCAGCCCGACCTCGCGGCTGCGCGGGTCGTCCGGGTCGTCCACCAGCACGCGAAGCTCGATCTGCCCTGTCACCCGGACCAGCGTACGCGTGCTCTCTCCGCCCGGCCGGCGAGCCGACGAAACGTGTTGCCCCTAGGGTCTTTCCCATGCGACTGGGTGTCCTCGACGTCGGTTCCAACACGGTGCACCTCCTGGTGGTCGACGCCCACCACGGCGCGCACCCCTGGCCGGCGCACTCCGAGAAGGTGGTGCTGCGGCTGGCCGAGCAGATCGGCCCGGACGGCGCGTTGACCGACGCGGGCGCGGACGGGCTGGTCAAGGCGGTCGGCATGGCACGTGCGGCGGCCGACGGGCTGGGCGCCGAGGACCTGTTGGCGTTCGCCACCAGCGCGGTCCGGGACGCCACCAACGCGGGCGAGGTGCTGGCCCGGGTCCGCGACGAGACCGGCGTACGGCTGGAGGTGCTCTCCGGCGCGGACGAGGCGCGGATGACGTTCCTCGCGGTGCGGCGGTGGTTCGGGTGGTCCGCCGGCCGGCTGCTGGCGATGGACATCGGCGGCGGCTCGCTGGAGCTGGCCGCCGGCATCGACGAGCATCCGGACGTCGCGGTCTCGCTGCCGCTCGGCGCGGGCCGGCTCAGCCGGGAGCGGCTGGCGGTCGATCCGGCCGGCCTGCTGCCGCCGTCCGCCGAGGCCGTGGAGGGGCTGCGGGAGTACGTGGACGCGCAGCTCGACCCGGTGGTGAAGCAGTTGACCGAGGTGGGCTGGGAGCGTCCGGTGGCGACCTCGAAGACGTTCCGCACGCTGGCCCGGCTGGCCGGGGCCGCGCCGTCCGGTGCCGGTCTCTGGGCCCGGCGCAGCCTGACCCGCACCGGGCTGGGGCAGGTGCTCGGCTTCGTCCGGCACATCCCACCGGCCCACCTGCCGGAGCTGGAGGGGGTCAGCGCGCAGCGGGCCCACCAGCTCCTCGCCGGCGCGGTGGTGGCCGAGGCGGTGATGCGCCGGCTCGACGTCGACAGCCTGGACATCTGCCCGTGGGCGTTGCGGGAGGGCGTCATCCTGCGTCGGCTGGATCAGCTCGCGCCGATGTGATCCGGGGCGCTCGCTACGGGCGCTTTGCGGGTGCTCGTCCTGATGCCTCCTGGCGGGGGCGGCTACCCTGAGGGGTGTGACTTCCCGCGTGCCGGTGCTCCTGTCCACGTCCTCGGTCTTTCCCGAACGGACCGCGGCGGCGTTCCAGCTCGCCGCCGCGCTCGGCTACGACGGCGTCGAGGTGATGGTCTGGACGGACCCGGTGAGCCAGGACGCGGGCGCGCTGCGCGGCCTCGCCGAGCACTACGGCATTCCGGTGCTCTCGGTGCACGCGCCGTGCCTGCTGGTCACCCAGCGGGTGTGGAGCGCCGACCCGTGGGAGCGGCTGCGCCGGGCCGCCGAGCTGGCCGAGACGCTGGAGGCGCCGACCGTGGTGGTGCACCCGCCGTTCACCTGGCAGCGGGACTACGCGCGGACGTTCGGCGACGGGTTGGAGGCCACCGCCGGGCGCTTCGGCGGGCTCCGGTTCGCGGTGGAGAACATGTTCCCGGTGCGGATGGCCGGCCGGCAGTTCGTGCCGTACGTGCCGGGCTGGGACCCGACCGACACCGGGTACGCCTCCTACACGCTGGACCTGTCGCACTGCGCGGCCTCGCACACCGACGCGTTGGCCATGGCCGACCGGATGGGCGCCGGGTTGGCGCACGTGCACCTGGGTGACGGCACCGGCGAGGGGCGGGACGAACACCTGGTGCCCGGCCGGGGCGGTCAGCCCTGCGCGGAGCTGCTCCGTTCGCTGGCCGGGCGCGGCTTCACCGGCTCGGTGGCGGTGGAGGTGACCACCCGGGGCGCGAAGAGCCGCGCGGTCCGTGAGGCGGATCTGCGCGAGGCGCTGGAGTTCGCCCGCGCGAACCTGACCGCCCCCTCGCCGGTCGACGCCTGACTCGACCCGCGTCGGTGGGTGTCAGCTCACCGGGGCGAGCGGTTGGGCCGGCACCGGCTGCTCGCCGACCGCGGCGCGCTTGCGGGCCCGGTGCGCCGCCACGTGCGAGCGGGTGGCGCAGCGCTCCGAGCAGAACCGCCGGCAGCAGTTCGACGAGGTGTCCAGGTAGACGTTGCCGCAGCGCTCGTCCGCGCAGACGCCGAACCGGGCGCTGCCGTACTCGCAGAGCCAGACCGACAGGCCCCAGACCGCGCCGGCCAGGTATTCCGCGGAGACCGACGCGCCCCGGCTGGTCACGTGCATGTGCCAGTCGGAGGAGTCGTGCCCGGAGATGCGGGGCTGCACCGGGAACGCCTCCAGCAGCGCGTTCAGCTCCGTGACGGCGTCGGCGTCGCGCCCCGACGTGCCGTACTCGAAGACGTCCCGGAGGCGCTTCTGCGCCCGCCGGAAGATCGCCAGGTCCCGTTCCGCGACCTCGTCGCGCATCCAGGCGTTCTCGTCCGGGAAGAGGGCCCGCAGGCCGTCCAGGTCGTCCAGCCGGGCGTTGACGAGCTCGACCCCGGTCCGGGCGTACGCGTCGAAGTTCACGGGACCAACGGTAGACGACTCAGCGCGGACGCGGCGCGTCGATGTAGTGGGGCAGAAACCGCGCGTAACCGTCTGTGATGAGGCTCTCGCTTTCGCGTACGCCCACGCCGGCCGACCCGCCATCCACGATCCAGCTGCCGAGCACCATGTGGTTGCCGTCGAACTGGGGCAACGCGCGGAACTCCTGGAAGCAGAAGCCCTCGTCGCCGTAGAGCCCCGGGTTGGTGATCTCGGTGTCGCCGGTCACGATGCGTACCGAGCCGCCCTCGCGGCCGAGCAACGGCTTGGCCACGTACTCGGACATCCCGCGTGGCGAGTCGAGGTACGCCGGCAGCAGCAGCTCGTGCCCGGGGTGCAGCTCCCAGAGCACGGCCAGCAGCGCCTTGTTCGACAGCAGCAGCTTCCAGGCCGGCTCGATCCAGGTGGTCGGCGTGCCCGGGTCCAGCGCCGGCGGCCCGTACGGCTCGGCGAGCATCCACTCCCACGGGTAGAGCTTGAAGCAGGTGGTGATCGGCCGGTCGTCGGCGTCGACGAAGCGCCGCCCGTCCCAGCCGACCCGCTGGATCGGCATGAGCGTCACGTCCAGCCCCGCCTGGCGGGCCGTCTCGGCGAGGTAGCCGGCGGTGATCTGGTCCTCGCCCGACTCCTCCTCGTTCGACCAGAGCACGTGCACGCGCGGGTCGTGCAGCCCGGCGCCGATCTTGGCCCACGCGCCGACCAGCCGTTCGTGCAGGCTGTTCCACTGGTCCGCGTCCGGGTGGGTGTGCTCCAGCCAGTACCACTGCACGATGCTGGCCTCGACCAGCGCGGTCGGGGTGTCCGCGTTGTACTCCAGCATCTTCGGCGGCCAGCTGCCGTCGTAGGCGAGGTCGAAGCGGCCGTAGAGCGTCGGCGGGGCCTCCCGCAGCGAGCGGGCGACCGCCTCGGCGGCCCACTCCGGGATGCCGAACTCGGCGTGGCGGCGGCGGGCCACCACGTGCTCGGCGGCGGCCACCGACATCCGGTGCAGCTCCTCGGTCGCCTCCTCCAGCCGGAGCACCTCGTCCAACGTGAACGCGTACGCCGCGGTCTCGTCCCAGTACGACATGATCTCGCCGTCGGGCAGCTCGGTGTCCACGTACACCAGGCCCTGGGCCCGGATGGTGTCGTCCCAGTCGGGGCGCGGCGTGCTGGCCTCGCGGCGCACGTCAGCCGCCGCAGGAGGCGAGGAAGGTGCCGAAGCCGCCGCGGTCGGGCAGCGCGGCGGTGCTCGGGGCGGCGTCGCCGCGCGCGGCGGCCGGCGCGGGGACCCGCAGCGCCACCGCGACGGTGTCACCGCCCCCGCCGGCCGGCCCGAGGGCGCAGTCGTCATCGTCGTCGTCGTAGCCGTTGTTGCAGCCGGAGAGGGCGAGCGCCAGCGCGGTCAGCGCACCGAGCTGCACGGTGGCGGAGCGGAGCCGGCGGCGGGGGTGTCGTTCCACGTGAACGTTGTAGCTGATCGTCGCCACTTCGGGTACCCGGCGCGGATGTGGGGGTGGGCGTTACGCTCGGCTCATGCTCCGTTCCGTCATCCTCGCCGCCTCCCGGTCATCCCAGGTGGAGCGGCTCGTCGCGACGGCCCCGTTCACCCGGGACGTCGTCCGCCGGTTCGTCGCCGGCGCCGGCACCGACGACGCGTTGCGCGCGACCCGTGCACTCGTCGGCGACGGCCAAGCGGTCACCCTCGACTACCTGGGCGAGGACACCACCACCCCGGAGCAGGCGAACGCCACCCGGGACGAGTACCTCACCCTGCTGCGCCTGCTCGGCGCCGCCGGCCTCACCCCGGCCGCCGAGGTCAGCGTGAAGCTGTCCGCGCTCGGCCAGGCGTTCGACGAGCAGTTCGCGTACGACAACGCGCGGCAGATCTGCGTGGCGGCCGACGCGGCCGGCGCCACCGTCACGCTGGACATGGAGGACCACACCACCACCGACTCGACGCTGGACGTGCTGGCCAAGCTGCGCAAGGACCACCCGTCGACCGGCGCGGTGCTCCAGGCGTACCTGCGGCGGACCGAGTCGGACTGCCGCGAGCTGGCCGCCGCCGGGTCCCGGGTGCGGCTGTGCAAGGGCGCGTACAAGGAGCCGGAGTCGGTGGCGTACCAGTCCGCCCGAGAGGTGGACAAGTCGTACGTGCGCTGCATGAACGTGCTGATGGCGGGTGACGGCTACCCGATGCTCGCCACCCACGACCCGCGCCTGATCGCGATCGGCGAGGACCGGGCGCGCTGGTTCGACCGCGACCCGGGCCGGTTCGAGTTCCAGATGCTCTACGGCATCCGACCGGAGGAGCAGCAGCGCCTGGTCGGCGAGGGCTACACGGTGCGCACCTACGTCCCCTACGGCGACCAGTGGTACGGCTACCTGATGCGGCGGCTGGCCGAGCGCCCGGCCAACCTGGCGTTCTTCGGCCGTGCGGTGATGTCGAAGAAGTGAGTCAGTCGTTCGACCAGGTCCGGGTGCAGAGCACGAGGCGATAGCCGTCCGGGTCGGCGAACGTGATCCCCCACCTGTCCCAGTACGGGCCGGCGGAGACCCTGGTCCCGCCGGCCCGTTCCAGTCTCGTCACCAGGCCGTCCTCCACCGGGCCGTCGAGGTAGAGCACGAACAGGTCATCCTCGGTGGGACGGGGTTCGACGGTCGGCGACGCGCCGCCCACCAGTTCCAGGTGCCAGGCCGCGCCGGGAAGGCCGAGCAACCCCAGGTCGTGCTCGCCCGGCCCGTCGGGCGCGCCCCGGTAGAGCACGTCGAGGCCCAGGCCGTCGGCCCAGAACCGGACGGCTGCGGCCAGGTCGCGGCTGGGCCGCGCCAGGCGTACGTGGGTGTCGGCGGAGATCGGCATGTCGGTGATCGTCCGACCTCAGGTCGTGTTGAGGTCAAGCCTTGACGCGCAAAGCTAATGTCATTAGCCTTCAGGCTATGACAGTTAGCCAGGTGGCGCGAAGCGGCGGGACGATCGCCTACGAGGTGCACGGCGCGGGGCCGCTGGTGGTGCTCGCGCACGGCATGGGGGAGAACCGGGCGGCGTTCCGCCACCTGGCGCCGCTGCTGGTGGCGGCCGGCTACCGGGTCGCGTCGATCGACGTGCGCGGGCACGGCGACTCCAGCCCGCACTGGCCCACGTACGCCCCCGCCGAGGTCGGCGGCGACCTGCTCGCCGTGGTGCGCGAGCTGGACGGCGGGCCGGCCACGCTGGTCGGCAGCTCGTCCAGCGGGGCGGGCGTGGTCTTCGCCGCCGCCGACGCGCCGGAGCTGGTCAGTGGCATCGTGCAGATCAGCCCGTTCGTCAGCCGGCCGAAGCCGAGCCCGGTGATGCGCGCGCTCCAGGCCGCCGTGCTGCGCAGCCCACGACTGTTCGGGATGTTCCACCGCACGCTCTTCCCCTGCGGCCGGCCGGCCGACGACGCCGCGTACCGGAAGGAACTGGTCGCCAGGCTGCGCGGCCGGATGGACGCGGTGCGCGGCGTGGTCGCGCCGGTCGACCCGCACTGGACCGCGCGGGCCCGCGCGGTGCGCCCAGCCGGTGCTGGTGCTGATGGGCACGAAGGACCCGGACTTCCCCGACCCCGGCGCCGAGGCGCGGGCCGCCCGCCGGCAGTTCGCCGTCGCCGAGGCGCGCATGATCGCCGACTCCGGCCACTACCCGCACGCCGACCAGCCCGACGCCACCGCCGCCGACCTGGTCGAGTTCCTGGCGGTGACCGCGCGTGCCTAGGGCCGGCCTGACCCCGGCGACGGTGGTCCGGGAGGCCGCCGTGCTGGCCGACGAGGTCGGCCACGACCGGCTCACCCTGGCCGCGCTCGCCGCCCGGCTCGGCGTCGCGCTGCCCAGCCTCTACAAGCACGTGCGGGGCGTGGACGCGCTGCACCAGAAGCTCGCCGTGCTCGCCACCACCGAGATCGCCGACGTGCTGACCAGCGCCGCCGCGGGCCGGGCCGGCGACGACGCGCTGCGCGCGGTCGCCACCGCCTACCGGGCGTACGCCCGGCGGCACCCCGGCCGCTACCCGGCCACCCAGCGCGCACCCGACCCGGCCGACCCCGAGCACCTGGCCGCCGCCGAACGCGCGGTCGACGCGATCTTCGCGATCCTGCGCGGGTACGGCATCGACGGGGACGCCGCCGTCGACGCCACCCGGATGTTCCGGGCCACCGTGCACGGGTTCGTCACGCTGGAGGCGGCGGGCGGCTTCGGGCTGCCCCGGGACGTCGACCGCTCGTTCGACCGGATGATCGACGGGCTCGACCTCGCGTACCGCGGCTGGCGGTCCCGGTGAAGGCGGCGCTGCTGGGCGGCATCTTCCTGCTGGAGGTGGCGCTGCTGGCGGCCGCCGGTTTCTGGGGCTTCACGCTCGACGCCGGCTGGCCGGTGCGGCTGCTCGCCGGCCTGGGCGCGCCGCTGATCCTGGCCCTGGTCTGGGGGCTGTTCTGCTCGCCCCGCGCCACCGTGCCGCTGCCCGCCGCGGCCAAGCTCGGCGTCCAGGCCACCTGCTTCCTCACCGGCGGGACGCTGCTGGCCCTGACCGGCCACCTCCCGGCGGGCGCGGCGCTCGTGCTCCTCTGGGCGGGCACCAGAACGCTCCTCACCCGCGCCGGCACCCCCGTCTGACCGCACCCGACCGGGGCACGGCAGATCTTGGAAGCGGAGGGCCCCGGTACGGGCCAATTCCTTCCAAGATCTGATGCGAGATGCGAGCGAAGGGACACTCGCAGGACTCTTTCCCGGAACGCCCGATTGGTCGTACCCTTCGCCGGTGACCGACGGCGACGACAAGCCCTCCGGCCGGGTAGTCGACGGCGACGAGCCGGGCGCCGGGAATGACGGCGCGGGGCAGCGCCCACGGACCGATGTCGACGAGGCGTCGACACACCCCGTTCCGGCAGCGGAAACGTCGACGGACGGTCCGTCCCCGTCGCACCCGGTCACCCCTCGACCGACCGTGGCCGGCCCGCCGTCGGTGGCCGCGGGCCCGAGCCCGGCCGCCGCTGAGCCGGGTGAGGCCGGTGGCTCCGGCCCGAGCCCGATCGTGCCCACCGAGGCGGGCGCATCCGGCCCCGCCGTGACGCCGGCTCCGCCCCTGCCCGGTGCGGAGCCGGCCGAGAAGCCGGAGGCCCCGGAGCCGAACCCGACCCGTGCCCCGGAGTCGCCTGCCCCCGAGTCGCCTGCCCCGGAGCCGACCGCTTCGGGGCCGAGCACGCCGGGGCCGAGCACGCCGGCACCGACTGCGCCGGTGTCGAGCCCGGCCGTGCCGGATGCGGCCCCGACCGCACCGCCCACCCGAGCGGCGGCGGCGCAGGCGGCCGTCGTACCCGCCGTGCCCGCCCCGACCCCGACGACCGGGACGCGGCGGCGGTGGCCGCTCTGGACCGTGCTCGGGCTGGCCCTGGGGCTGGTCGCGGGCGCGGTGCCCGGCGTACTCCTGCGGCAGCTCGCGCCGGACGCGGCCGGCCAGCAGACGGCGGGCCGGGAGGCGCCCGGTACGGCGGCCGAGCGGCAACTCGCCGCGCGGATGGTCGCGCAGCTCGACCGGCAGGGCAGCGCGCTGCTGCGCGGCGACCAGGCCGGTTTCCTCGCCGTGGCGGAGCCGACGGCGCGGCCGGCGCTCACCCGGCGGTACGCGGCGCTGCGGGCGCTCCGGGTCACCACGTGGCGGCCCGGCACCGAGCGGGTGCCGGTGGCGGTGGACGGGCAGCCCGGTCAGTGGCGACTGACCGTGACAGTGGGCTACTGCTTCGTGGTGCCGGGTTGCGCGCCGAGCACGGCGGAGCTGGGCACCCGGTGGCGGATGGTGGGGGAGGAGCCACGGCTGGTGGCGGTGGAGCCGTCCCGGACGGACCCGACCGGCGTACGCCCGTGGGAGGTGGACGACCTGGCGGTGGCGGTCGGTGAGCGGGCGTTGGTGGCCACCACGCCGGCCCAGCGGGCCAAGCTGCCCGGCCTGCTCGCCCGCGCCGAGGCCGCGGCCCGGGCCGCCGACCGGTACGCGGTCGGCCCGCCGCCGGACCGGTACCTGGTGTACTACGCCGGTCGGGCCGAGTGGCAGCGCTGGTACGGCGGGGGCCGGCCGAAGTGGACCGCCGGTTACGCGGTGGGTGTCGGCGGTGGCCGCCACGACGTCGTGCTCAACGCGCAGAGCCTCGCCCCGGCCGGCGTCGACGACCTGCTCCGGCACGAGTTGACGCACGCCGCCTCGCTGCCCGACCAGGGTTACGCGGACCGCGCGGACTGGTGGCTGGTGGAGGGGTTGGCCGAGTACGCCGGCGCGGACGGCCAGCCGGTGGACCGCTACGAGGGGCTGGCCGAGGTGCGCAAGCTGCTCCGGGGCGGGTGGTCCGGCCGGCTGGACGCGGTGGCGCCGGCCGACGACGCGACCGACGACCGGGTCGGCGGCGCCTACGGCGTCGGGTACCTGGCGGTGCGCCACCTGGTCGACAGGTACGGCGAGCAGCGGGTGCTGGACTTCTTCCGGGCCGTGGTGCACCAGCGCCGCGCGCCGGACGAGGCCGCCGAGGAGGTGTTCGGCGATCCGTGGCCGGCGCTGCACGACGACTGCGTCGCCTACGTCCGGTCGGCCGCCGGGTGAGCGGCGACCCGACGCGCCGAAGCGTCGACACCGGTCGACGGGTCGTAGCATGGGCCGGGTGGCCCGCACCCCCTCGCCGCGGTTGCCCGCGGCCCGCCGCCCTCGTCTCGTCACCGCCCTCCTCGCCGCCGTCGCGCTGACCGGCACCACCGCCGCCAGGTGCGGCGACGACACGCCCGCGGTCAGCGTCGCCGCCGTGGGGCGCGCGCCGGTCACCGAGGTGATCGACGCGCCGGCCACCGTCACCGCGCGGGCGGCGGCGACGCTCACCGCCCCCGCCGACGGCACGGTGGCCGGCCTGAAGGTCCAGCCCGGACAGCGGGTCACCCGGGGCCAGGTGCTCGCGGTGATCGACTCGCCGTCCGCCCGGGAGCGCCTCGCCCGGGCGCGGGACGCGCTGCGCGCCGCGAAGCGGGCCGGCCGGGGTGTCGGCGTCGGCGACCTGGGCGGTGACCGGCGTGGCACCGACCGGGCCGCCGCCGAGGCGTTCGCCGCCGCCCGCGCCGCCGCCGGCAAGG
>NZ_PYPS01000032.1 GCF_003027925.1 Micromonospora sp. RP3T | reverse complement strand
TCGGCCTGCCGAGCCCGGATCTTCTGCAGTTCGTGGTCGCACTCCAACCGGATCCGGTCCTCCCAGTACGGCCGCAGCCGTTCCCGCACCCGTTCGTCGGGACTGACCCGTACCTGGACGGTGAAGGGGGTGGCCGGTCGGTCGGTCGCATCCGGGGCGAGCAGCGCGCGGACCAGGTCGGCCAGCGGTGCCAGGTCCCCCTCCGGATACGGCGGGCAGTGCGCCACGCACCAGCGCACCGCCGTGCCGTCCACGCGCGTCACGGCGCGGGTCAGCTCGTGCAGCAGTCGGCTGCGGCCGCTGCCGGGCGGCCCGGTCACGGAGATCCACCGTGGCCGGCGTTCGCGCAGCGCCCGGGTCACCGCGTCGGCCGCGCCGGCCAGTTCACGCCGGCGGCCCACCAGCGGGCCACGGTGCCGGGTCGGCCGGTACGGGGACACCCCGGTCACCCGCCAGACGTCCAGCGGCAGCGTCTTGCCGGCCATCGTCGCGGTCGCGAGTGGACGCTGCTCCACGAGGCCGGCGACCGCCCGTCGGGTGACCGGGCAGACGACCACGCCGCCCGGCGGCGCGTACTCCTGGAGCCGGGCGGCGGTGGTGATCACCGCGCCGCTGGCCGCGCCGTGGCCGCCGTCGCGGGCGCCGGTCAGGTCCACCAGCACCTCGCCCGTCGCCACGCCGACCCGCACCCGCAGCCGGGCGTCGCCCGGCGACCGGCGGTCCAGCGCCGCCTGGATCTCCAGTCCGGCCCGGACCGCCCGGTACGCGTCGAAGCCGTCGCAGCCGGGCGCGCCGAACAGCGCCATCACGGCGTCGCCGACGTACTTCTCCACCACGCCCCGCCACCGGCGCAGCACGCCGGAGACGGTGCCGAAGTAGACCCGTTGCAGCGTCCGCACGTCCTCCGGGTCGAGCCGTTCCACCAGGCCGGTCGAGCCGACGATGTCGACGAAGAGCACCGTGACGGTGCGGCGTTCCTCCGGTACCGGCCAGAGCGCCGCGCGGGCGGCTTCCCGACTCGCCACGGGCATGGTGATCACCATCGCACCCACCCTTTCCCTGGTCCGGTGCCCGACGACCTCCGGACACTTTCACCACCGGGCCCTCGGGGGATCGGTAGGACGACGTATGTCGGCCACGCGCAACCGTTAGTCGTGTTGTCGACGCGAGAGGTACCACAGGGCCCGGAACGCCGTAGAACGGTGCGGGGACCTGTGACTAGGCTGCGTCCCATGGCCAGCGACGTGGACTCCGCACCGCTCGTCGGCCGCGCCGGGACCGTGGCGACGCTGCGCTCGGCGCTGCTCGACGACGTCGCCCCGGGGCACACCGCGGCGGTCTTTCTCACCGGCGAGAGCGGGGTGGGCAAGACCCGGCTGCTGAGCGAGGTCGGCGAGCAGGTGCGGCAGGGCGGCGCGCTGGTGCTCACCGGCGCGTGCCTCGACATCGGCGACGCCTCGCCGTTGCACCCGGTGCGCCAGGCGCTGCGGCGCCTCGACGCCGATCTGGCCGAGGCGCGCACCACCTCGGCGGTCCGGGGCCTGTTGCAGGTGTTCGACGAGGAGACCCCCGGCCCGGACGGCGCGGGGGCACTGCTGGAACGGGTCGCCCAGGGGCTGCACCTGGTGGCCGGTGGCCGGCCGCTGGTGCTCGTGCTCGACGACCTCCAGTGGGTCGACCGGAGCACCCGTCAGCTCCTGCTCTACCTGCTCGCCGGCCTGGGCGACCTGCAACTGTCCGTGCTGGCCGCGATCCGCGCGGAGTCGCTGCGGGGCGCGCACCCGCTGCGCCGGGTGCTCGCCGAGCTGCGCCGGTTGCGGTCCGTCCAGGTGGTCGACCTGCTCCCGCTGGACCGGTCCGGCACGGACGAGCTGGCCGCCGCGATCGTCGGCGCGCCGCTGCCGCCGGAGGCCGCCGACCAGCTGTGGCAGCGCAGCGGCGGCAACCCGTTCGTGGTGGAGGAGCTGGCCCGCGACCGGCGGGACGGTCGCGACGGCCTCTCCGACACGCTGCGCGAGGTCTTCCTGGGCCGGGTCGACGCGCTGCCCCAGCCGGCGCACGCCGTGGTGCAGGCGGTCGCCGCCGGCGTCGAGCCGGTCGAACACTGGCTGCTGGCGCAGGTGGTCCGGTTGCCCGAGGACGAGCTGCTCGACGCGGTGCGCGAGGCGGTGGCGCACCGCCTGCTGGTCGGCGCCGACGACGGCTACCGGCTCCGGCACCGGCTGGTCGCCGAGATCCTGGCCGGCGAGCTGCTGCCCGCCGAGCGGGCCGCGTTGCACCGCCGCTACGCCGAGGCGCTCACCGCCGCCCCGGCGGAGCTGCACCAGGCCCGGCTGGCCCACCACTGGCGGCAGGCCGGCGAGCCGGCCCGGGCGCTGCCGGCGGCGATGGCCGCCGCCCGCGAGGCGGAACGGCTGCACGGGTACGCCGAGGCGCACCGCCACTGGTCGACCGCGTTGACGCTGGCCGCCGCGCCGGCCGTGGTGCCGGCCGACGGCGGGCGGCCGGCACCCGTCGAGGTGGACCGCGCCGAGCTGCTCAGCCATGCCGCGGAGGCCGCGCACCACAGCGGCGAGCACGCCCGGGCGCTGACCCTGCTGGCGGAGCTGTCGGCCGATCCGGCCGGCCCGCCGACCTGCGCGTTGCACATCCGGCGGGCCCGTTACCTGGCCGCCGCCGGCCGTTCCGCGCCGGCCGAGGAGGAGTACCGCCGGGTGCTCTCCACCGCCGACTGCACGCCGCACGAGCGGTGCACCGCCGCCGCCCGCCGGGCCGAGCTGCTGCTGCACCTGGGGCGCTACGCCGAGGCCGGCGAGCAGGCCCGGGAGGCGCTCGACCTGGCCGCCGGCGTGCCCGGTTGCACCTCCGAGGTGGTGCTGGCCAGCTCCGCGCTCGGGTTCAGCGAGGCGTTCCTGGGCGACCCGGCGGACGGGCTGACGGTGATGCGCCGGGCGCTGGAGACCGCCGAGTCCTCCGGCCGGCCGGAGGACGTGGCCTGCGCGTACCTGCACCTGGCGGAGCTGCTCACCGGGCCGCTCAACATCCTGGAGGAGGGCGTCGTGGTGGCCCGCCGCGGTGCCGAGCGCGTCGCCGAGCTGGGTCTGGGCCGCACCTGGGAGACCCGGCTGCTGGCGGTGGCGACGAACGGGCTGTTCCGGGTCGGGCAGTGGGCGGAGGCGGAGAAGGTCGTCGCCGCCGCGCTGCGGCACCGGCCGTCCGGCGCGGACGCGGTCGAGCTGCTGCTGGCCCGGTGCCGGCTCTCCGTCGGGTACGGCGACGTCGAGGCCTCCGACCGTGACCTGGAGGCGGTCGCCACGGTGCTGGCCGGCGGCGGCGCCCGGCACGTGCTGCCGATGCTCATCCTGCGCGCCGGGCTGGCCATGTGGCAGGGCCGGCACGACCTGGCCCGGCAGGCCGTCCAGCGGGGCCTGACCGAGAGCCGCTCCGACGACGTCATCGTGCTGGCCACGCTGGCCTGGCACGGGCTGCGGGCCGAGGCCGAGGCGGCGGCCAGCCGGACGGTGGAGGTGGACCCGAACGCGGTGCGCCGGCTGCGCGAGGTGGTCGACCGGGTGACCCGCAAGAGCGCCCAGGCGGGCGCCCCGGTGCGCTACGTCGCGGACGGTTTCCTGGCGCTCTGCGACGCCGAGCTGAGCCGGCTCGACGACGGCCGGGGCGACCCCGAGCTGTGGGGCCGCTCGGCCACCGAGTGGGACCGGCGGCACCACCCCTATCCGGCGGCGTACTCCCGCCTGCGGCAGGCCGAGGCGCTGCTGTCCCGGCGCAGCCGGATGGCGACCGCCGGCAAGCTGCTGCGCCAGGCGCACGCCACGGCGCAGGCGCTCGGCGCGGTGCCGCTCAGCGCGGAGATCCGTACCCTGGCGGGTCGGGCCCGGGTGACCCTGGACGACGCGCCGGCGCCGGCGCCCCGGCCGCGCGCGGCGCCCGCCGTGCCGGCGGTGGACGAGCTGGCGGTGCTGACCGCGCGCGAGCGGGAGGTGCTCGCCGCGGTCGCCGAGGGGCTGACGAACAAGGAGATCGGCCAGCGGCTGTTCATCAGCGAGCGGACCATCGGCGTGCACGTGTCGCACATCTTCGACAAGCTCCAGGTCCGGACCCGGGTGCAGGCCAGCGCCATCTTCCTGCGCAACCGTCCGGAATAGACGTACGCCGAATACGTCGTTCTACTGATCCGACCCACGCCCGGCGGCTGGCAGGCTGTCCGGCGGAGTCGGATGGCGTCGTGGGGGGCGCCGACCATCGTGGAGGAGAGATGACCGAACCGGTCTGGGGTCCCGTGCACCAGGACATCGTCGGGTTGCTCGCCGACCACCCCGCCGACGTGCCGGCGGTGGTCGACCACCTCACCAAGTTGCAGGACCTGCTGGTCCGGCTCCCGCCGCTGGAGGCGAGCTGCCCGCTCGCCGACTTCAACCGGCTCTACCTGGTCATCACCAGCACGGTGCTCGACGGTCTCTACGAGGACCGGTTCGTCGATCCGGCGTTCCTGGCCCGGCTCGACGTGGAGTTCGCCGCCCGCTACTTCGAGGCGCTGCGGTTCTGGACCGACTCCAGCCCGAGCACGCCGCGCGCCTGGTCGTGCCTGTTCAAGCGGATGCGTGGTCCGGACGCCCGTCCGCTGCCGTCGGCCGCCGCCGGGGTCAACGCGCACATCAACTACGACCTGCCGTTCGCGCTGGTGACGACGCTGGAGAGCCTGGAGTCCGAGCCGGTCGACGGCAGCGACCAGCACCGCGACTACCTGGAGATCAACAAGATCTTCGCGGAGCGGATCCCGGAGCTGCGCCGGGGCTACCTGGACCACTGGCAGCTCATGATCGACATGGTGAACGGCGACATCGACGACTGGTACCAGGGCGAGCTGGTGGAGTACACCCGCAACGTGGCGTGGCGCAACGCGCAGAAGATCTGGCACTGCCGCCACGACCCGGACGCCCGAGAGTGTGAGCGGACGCGGCTGGACGACAACGCCGCGCTGCTCGGCCGGCTGCTGCTGTCGCCCCTCGGGGCGTTCCTGCAGTAGCCGGGACGGGGGGTCCCCGCGTCCCGCCGTCCGGGCGCGGGACGCGGGGACGCCGTCCGGTTCCGTCAGGTCCCCCGATCCGGCATTCCGCCGGGGCGCGACCCGGGTACCGCCTACCGTCGGGGCATGGCGCAGGCACGGGACGGGGATCAGCCCCGGCGTACGCGGGACCGCCGCCGCGAGGCGCACGCCGCCGCCGCGGCCCGGGCCGGCCGGCACGCCGAGCCCGGCGACCGGGCCACCCGCGCCCCGGGCACGCTGCCGGAGCGGGTGGCCGCGCCGGCCCGTCCGGCGGCCCCGGCCGACCGGCTGCACCGTTGGCTGTTCCAGCACCGGGTCGAGCCGGTCGGCCCGGAGGTCGGGGAGCACCAGGCGCGGGCCCACCCGTGGTGGCAGGTGATGTGCCTGACCGGCGTCGACTACTTCTCCACCCTGTCCTACCTGCCCGGCATCGCCGCGGTCGCGGCCGGCGCGCTGAGCCCGCTGGCCACGCTGCTCATCGTGGCGCTGACGCTGCTGGGCATGCTGCCGATGTACCGGCGGGTGGCCCGGGAGAGCCCGCACGGGCAGGGCTCGGTGGCCATGCTGGAGCGGCTGCTGCCGTTCTGGCGCGGCAAGCTCTTCGTGCTGGTGCTGCTCGGCTTCGTGGCCACCTCCTGGATCATCACGATCACGCTCTCCGCCGCCGACGCCAGCGTGCACCTGCTGGAGAACCCGCTGCTGCCCGCGTCGTTCCCGCACGGCACCACCGCCGCCGTGCTGGTGACGGTGGTGCTGCTGCTGGTGCTCGGCGGCGTCTTCCTGCTCGGGTTCAGCGAGGCCGTGCAGGTCGCCATTCCGCTGGTGGCGGTCTTCCTGGCGTTGAACGCGGTGGTGGTGGTCGCCGGGCTGGCCCAGGTGGCCGCCGACCCCGGGCTGCTCGCCGACTGGACCGCCCGGCTGACCCGGGTCGGCGGCGCCGGCGACGTGCTGGCCACCAGCGTGCTCGCGTTCCCGCTGCTGGTGCTGGGACTGTCCGGCTTCGAGACCGGGGTGAGCATGATGCCGCTGGTCCGCGGCGACGGCGCCGACCCGGAGCGCCGGCTCGCCGCCCGGATCCGCAGCACCCGTCGGCTGCTCACCACCGCCGCGCTGATCATGTCGGTCTACCTGGTCGCCACCACGTTCGTCACCACGGTGCTGATCCCGCCCGCGGCGTTCGCCCCCGGCGGGGCGGCGAACGGGCGGGCGCTGGCGTTCCTCGCCCACGAGCGCCTCGGCGAGGCGTTCGGCACCGTCTACGACATCAGCAGCGTGCTCATCCTCTGGTTCGCGGGCGCCTCGGCGATGGCCGGGCTGATCAACATCGTGCCCCGTTATCTGCCGTCGTACGGGATGGCGCCGGAGTGGGGGCGCGCGGTCCGGCCGGTGGTGCTGGTCTACACCGCGATCAGCGTCGCCATCACGGTCGCCTTCTCCGCCGACGTCAACGCCCAGGCTGGCGCGTACGCCACCGGCATCCTGGCGATGATGGTCTCCGGCGCGATCGCGGTGACCATCTCGGCGGCGCGGGCCCGGCACCGGCTCGCGGCGGCCGGGTTCGCGCTGCTCACCGCCGTCCTGCTCTACGCGCTCGCGGAGAACGTGGTGGCGAAGCCGGACGGCATCACCATCTCCGGCTTCTTCATCGCCGGGATCATCGCGGTCTCGTTGATCTCCCGGGTCACCCGGACCACCGAGCTGCGCGCCGAGCGGATCGAGTTCGACGGCCCGGCCCGCCGGTTCGTGGACGAGTCGGTCGCCCGGGACGGGCGGCTGCACGTCATCGCCAACAAGCGGCAGAGCGGGTCGGTGAAGGAGTACCGGGTCAAGGAGCGGGCGCAGCGGTCGATGAACCCGGTTCCCGGCGCCGCCGACGTGCTCTTCCTGGAGATCGACGTCAGCGACCCGTCCCAGTTCAGCCAGGTGCTGCGGGTGCACGGGGTGGAGATCGGCGGGTACCGGATCCTGCGGGCCCGCAGCCCGGCCGCGCCGAACGCCATCGCGGCGATCCTGCTCGCGCTGCGCGACGCCACCGGGGTCCGCCCGCACTGCCACTTCGAGTGGTCGGAGGGGAACCCGATCGCCCACCTGCTGCGCTACCTGATCCTGGGGCGCGGCGACACGCCGCCGGTGGTCCGCGAGATCATCCGCAAGTCCGAGCCCGACCCGACCCGCCGCCCCGGCATCCACGTCGGCGGTTGAGGGGTAAGGCGGGGGCCCCGCTTAACGCCTGCGGTAGAGGCGGGGGCCCCGCTTAACACGCGCCGAGGCGGCTGCCTACTCCTCAACCCAGCCCCCTAGGATGCCGTGGCGGTGGTGACGGTGTCCGCAGGCGGTGGCGGCGGGGGCGGGGGCGGGGCACGGAACGGCCCGCGCTCGCTGGGCGGGCGCGGGCCGGGGGAGTGCGGGGGTACGGCAGACGGCGGACCTACTTGGACGGCTCCGGAAGCTTGCAGTCGATCTTCGGGTTGGCGCCGATGTAGTTCAGCGGGCCGGCGACGATGGTGACCAGGATCGTGCCCGCCTCCGCGCAGTTGGTGTCGTCGTTGCCGTAGTAGCCGCGCTGCCCGGCGGCGATCGCGCCGATGATGAGCCAGATGACGACCAGGACGCCGACTATCGAGGTGCCGCGCATCAGTTGCCTCCACGGGGTTGTGGTGAGTTCGAGGTGGAGGGCATGTACCCCGCTCGGGTGATCCGCCAAACGGCGTGTCGGCCCCGGTACGGCCGATTCCGATTACCGCCCGGGGAACTTCAGTGCGGCGGCACCGGCTCCTCCGGCGGGCGGCCCCGGCTGCGCCGGTGGTCGGCCGCGGCCACCCCGGCCAGCACCAGCATGGCGCCGACGGCGGCGTACACCGGCGCGAGGAACAGCAGCGCCGGCGCGATGCAGAGCAGCGCCAGGAGACCACCGGGGCGGGACAGCGACACCCGGCTGAACACCTCGTACTCGAAGGCGGCCCGACCGGTCAGGAACAGCGCCGGGCCGCCGAGGATGACCGCCAACCAGGCCGGCGGCGTACGTCCGGTCGGCTCCAGGAGCACCAGGTCGAAGCCGGCCGCGGTGGTCACCACCCCGGCCACCATCAACAGGTGGGTGTACGGGGCGGTGGTGAGGAACCGGCTCGGTTGACTCGACCGGGCGATGGCGTCCGGCAGCAGCTCACCGGAGCGGTGCACGTAGACGCGCCAGAGCAGCAGCGTGGTGACGAACGCGGTGGTGAACGCCGCGATGTTCTCCACCTCGGAGTGGTGCAGGCTGAACACGGTGCCGGAGACCAGCACCGCGTCGCCCAACGCGATGATGAAGAACTGCTGGTAGCGCTCGGAGAGGTGCTCGGCGGTCACGTTGCGCTGGTCGTCCGGCACGGCGCCCAGACCGGGCACCGGATAGGCCAGCCGGAACCCGAGGTAGTCGACCGCCAGCGCCGAGGCCCAGAACCACGTCCGGGCGGCACCGTGCGCCGCGACCGCGCCGATCAGCCAGGGGACCGCCGACACCCCGAACCAGACGAGGAGCCGGACGGCCCGGCGGCGGGTCTGCGGGTGCCGGCGGATCGTCGGCATGAGGAACAGGCCGCGTCCGAGATGGATCGCCACGTACGTGCCGGCGAAGACCAGCCCTCGGGCGCCGAACGCCTCCGGAATGGCGGTGGTCATCAGCAGCGCGCCGAACATCACGGCCACCACCAGCAGCTTGATCTCCGCGCGCTGCGGATCGTAGAGGTCGGTGACCAGGGTGGTGATGGCCCACGTCCACCAGATCGCCATCAACATGATCAACGACTCGGCGGCCCGCTCCCAGCCGACGCCGCCGATCAGGTACCGCGAGATCAGCGCGAGCGCCACCACGTAGACCAGATCGAAGAAGAGCTCCA
This sequence comes from Micromonospora sp. RP3T, assembly GCF_003027925.1. Taxonomy (GTDB): domain Bacteria; phylum Actinomycetota; class Actinomycetes; order Mycobacteriales; family Micromonosporaceae; genus Micromonospora. The sequence continues at coordinate 84,288 of NZ_PYPS01000032.1, read as the reverse complement.
GCAGCGTCACCCGGCGGGGCGCCTCGGGATCGCGGACCGGCGGTGGCCGGCCGGCGGGCTCCGGCGTCCGGGTGGGCACGAGTCGCTCCTGCGGTGGCGGGCTCGGCGTCGGCCGTCCCGCCCCTGCACAGACCGTAGCGAGGCCCCGTCGCCGTTCGTCGGATTTCCGGCATTCCGCCAGATCCTGCCGCTCCGTCGAGCCCGTGCGCCCGCTCCGACGGCGTGCGTCGACCCGGCGGGAGGTGGCGGGTCGGGGCGTCGGTCCGGGGTGGTCGCCCTGGTCCGGCGGTGCCGGCCGGGTACCAGCCAGGCTGGGCATGCCGGCGGGGACGCTGCCGGCGGTGGGCCGGGTCGTGCCTGCGCCGCGGTGGGCACACGTCGGGCCGGTGGCGACGATCGGTCACCACCGGCCCGGAACGGGTACGGCTACTCGGCGCTGGCCGGCAGCACCCTCTCGGCCTCGGCGCGGGCACCGGCCAGCACCTTCGCCTGCTGGGGCCAGGTCGCCAGGCCGGGGGCGGCGCGCAGACCGGCGGCCTTCACGGTCTCGCGCAGCGCGGCCTCGTCCAGCCCGGCCAGCTGACGGTAGGTGCGGATGCCGGCGTCCTGGAGGGCGGCGGCCAGCTTCGGCCCGATGCCCTGGATGCGGCGGAAGTCGTCCGGCGCCTCGGTGTCGGCCGGCGGTGGCGCGTCGTTCTCGACCGAGGTCCGGGGCATCGGCACGACCGGCGCGACCGCCGGCTCGTCGGCCACGGGCGCGGGCGCGGGCGCGGGCTCGTTCGCGGGCTCCGGCTCGACTGCGGCGGCCACGGGCGCGGCCTCGGTCCCGGGCGCGACCTCGGTCTCGGTCTCGGGCGTGTCAGTGGTGGCGACCGCCTCGGGCCCGGTCGCGCCGACGGGTGCCGGCGCGGCGGTGACGGGCTCGGGCTCGGGAGAAGCGGCTACGGGGTCCACCTCCGACCCGGCCGCGACGGTCGCGGCGGCGGGCTCGGGCTCGATCTCGGTGGCGGGCTCGGGCGCGGTGGCGGGCTCGGGCTCGGCGGCGGGCGCGGAAGGAGCGGCGGCGGGCTCGGGCTCGATCTCGGTGGCGGGCTCGGTCGCGGTGGCGGCGGGCGTCGGCTCGGTGAGTGCTGAAGAGGTTCCGGCCGGTTCCGGCATCGCCTCGCTGCGGGCCGGGTCGGCGGAGTCGACCGGCGTCACCGTCAGCGGTTCGTCGACAGTCGTCGCCGGCTCCGTCGAGTCGGTCCGCAGCGAGTCGGCGGACACCGAGTCGGAAGCGACCGAGTCGGCGGAGGCCGAGTTGGCGGAGGCCGAGTCGGCGGGCGTCGAGGCGGTCACCGGCTCGTCGGCGGAAGCGGCGGCGGAAGCGGCGGCGGTGACCACGCCCGGCTCGGGCTCGCCGGTCGTGCTGTCGGTGGAGGTGCCGGCGTCGGCGGCGTGGGTGGCGGTGGCGTCCGCGTCGGCCGGGGCGGGTCGGTCGGTCACCGCGGCGGGGGCCGGCGTCTCGTCGACCACGGCGGCCGGCTGCGGTTCGTCGACGGTGGCGGTCACCGTGGCCGGGCCGGCGGCACCGTCCACGGTGGGCGTGGCGGCGCCGGCGCCGGCCCGGCGGCCGCTCACCACCCAGCCGACGGCAAGTCCGATGAGCAGGGCCAGGATCACGAGCAGCCACTGCCCGAAGCTCGACGGCATGGCCAACCTCCTTGTATGTACGTGCACGACGGTCGCGAGAAAGCTCGGGGCAGCTTTGCACACGTGCGCGCGGCACGACAGGCAGGTCGGCGCTGGGGTGGCCACGGTGGGACCGATCCTGCCGGCCGGTGGCCGGAGGATGACAGTGGGTGCGGGAGGCACCCCGGGGCCTGGTGCCGTGCGCGGTCCCGGGGTGTCTCGTCCGTGGCCCGGTCCGGTCAGCGGATCCGGTCGGGCATGGGGGCGTCGGCGGTGTCCCAGTTGTAGAAGCAACCGGCCACGGCGTCGCGGGGCGAGTGCCAGGTCGGCAGGTACGGCGAGGTGTGCGCGGAGAGCCGTTCGTTGACGCGCCGGTAGAGCGGGTGCTCGCGCAGATCGGCGGTCGGGTCCGGGGCGACGTCGACGGTCTCCATCAGATGGACGCACAGGTCGTGGAGGTAGTACAGCGACCGGTGCCGGATCCCGGTGAGCCGGGGCAGCTCGGTCGCGTCGGACTCGGCGAAGATCTGGGCCACCCGGCCCTGCGATCCGGGCACGATCCGGCTGACCACCAACAGTCGACTCATCGCAGACCCCTTCCGCCGCATTGCTGGCGCGTCGACCACCGGCCGGACGGCGGCGGTCGCGGGTCCCACGATGCCGGGGCGGGTGTCACCTCGCCGTCACGGCGTACCCCTGGGCATTGATGGGGGTGGCGACGTCGCGCCGCGCGGGTGCGGCGCCGGGCCGCGCGGCGCGGCGTTGGCGGGCCGACCGGCAGGCCGCTGCGGCGGATCCGGCCGGCTGGCCCGGCGGATCGGGGCGAGCGTGTCGTCGAGCAGCGCGGTCATGGCCGGGGAAGGTTCCAGGCGCAGCTCGCGCAGGAGCAGGTCCCGGTAGACGTAGAACGCGTGCACGGCCTCGAACGCGTTGCCCTCGGCCAGGTGGATGCGGACGACCAGGCGGTGCGGGGTCTCGCGCAGCGGCTCGGCGGCCATCGCCTCCAGCGCCGCCTCGAGCGCCTCGCCGTGCCGGCCGGCGGCGAGGTGGTTGCCGGCGAGTTCCTCCAGCATGTGCAGGCGTAGCTGGCGCAGCCGTTCGCGTTCCAGCAGCACCCAGTCGTCGTACCAGCCGGGGAGGAGGTCGTGCCGGCCGGTGCCGGCGGCGCCGCGGGGCGTCATGCCGTCGCGGACCCGGGCGGCGGCCTCGACCAGCTCGTCCACGTCGAGGTGGACGGTGGCGCCGAGGCGGACCGTGTCACCGTCGGTGCGCAGCGGGCAGCACGGGTCCTGGCGGAGGCGCCACAGCGCGGTACGCAGCGAGGAGAGCGCCCGCTCCTCGGGGTTCTCGGGCCAGAGCAGTCCGGCGAGGTGGCTACGGGTCGCGGCCGGACGCAGCCCGATCAGGGCGATGACCCGTTGCAGGCCGCGGGGCACCACCACCGGCACGCCGTCGTGCAGCAGTTGGAAACCGCCGAGCAGGTGCAACGCCACGCGGGGGGCGGGATCGCCTGCCGTCGGCATCCTCGATCCACCGGACACGGCGCACCCCCCAGCACCGGAACCTGAGTCCCGACCGTCTGTCTGCCCGGATTTTCCCGCCCGCGACGCCGTTGTCGGAACGCCTCCGCCGCGGTCGCCGGACGTGTGCCGTGGCCGGGTCGACCAGAACGGAGAATATCAACGTCTGTTACTCTGAGTCAACGGCCGATGACTTCGTTGACCCTCCGTAACGTCTTCGTAAGTGGCCCGTGATCTGCGAATAAGTGTCGTCAATGGACGAGCCTCAGGTGATCTTCGCATAGCCGGCGCACAGGTTGCGTCAACGCAGCGTCACCATTTTTGCGGTCCGATCGAGCCCGGTTGACGCCCGGTTGACGGCCCGGGCGGCACCGTGGGCCATCCGTGCGGCGTGACCGGTCCGCCGCGCACCGGGACCCACCAGGGGAGGCCGCGAATGGACCGCTCGCTCATCGTCGCGAAGGTGGTGCCCACCGCCGAGGACCGGGTCGCCGAGATCTTCGCCGAGTCCGACGCGACCGAGCTGCCCGGCCTGGTCGGCGTGCGGCACCGGTCCCTCTACCGGCTGCACGACCTCTACGTGCACCTGCTGGAGACGGAGACGCCGGCGCACAGCGCGGTGGAGGACGCCCGCGGACATCCCGAGTTCGTCCGGATCAGCGAGCGGCTGCGGCCGTACATCTCGCCGTACCTGCCGACCTGGCGTTCGCCCCGCGACGCCATGGCGCACTGCTTCTACCGGTACGACGCCGGGCGGCGGCCGTGACCACCACCGCGCCCCGCGACGAGCAGCTCTGGTCCCGCTGCGACGGCTGCGCCTCGCTGCTCTACCGCAAGCGGCTGCGCCGCAACCTGGACGTCTGCCCGGAGTGTGGCACGCACACGCGGCTGGACGCCCCGGACCGGGTGGCGCAGCTCGTCGACCCGGACTCGTTCGTCCCGCTGCCGGACCGGGCGGTCCGGGTCGACCCGATCGACTTCGTCGACGCGCTGCCGTACCCGCACCGGCTCGGCGCGGCCCGCGCCGGCACCGGCCTGGACGAGGCCGTGCTCTGCGGCACCGCGCGGCTGGGCGGGCATCCGGTGGCGCTGGCCGTGATGGACTTCCGCTTCCTCGGCGGCAGCCTGGGCTGCGCGGTCGGTGAGCTGATCACCCGGACCGCCGAGCGGGCGCTCGCCGACAGCGTTCCGCTGGTGCTGGTCACCGCGTCCGGCGGGGCGCGGATGCAGGAGGGCGCGCTGTCGTTGATGCAGATGGCCACCGTCAGCCAGGCCCTCGCCGGGCTGCGTGAGGCGGGTCTGCTGACGGTCAGCGTGGTCACCGATCCCACGTACGGCGGGGTGGCCGCGTCGTTCGCCACCAACACCGACGTGGTGCTCGCGGAGAGCGGCGCCCGGCTGGGCTTCGCCGGCCCCCGGGTGATCCGCCAGGTCACCGGTGCCGCGCTGCCCGAGGGTTTCCAGACCGCGGAGTACCTGCTCCGGCACGGACAGGTCGACATGGTGGTGCCCCGGCACGCGCTGCGGGGACGGCTGGCCGCGCTGCTCGCCGCCGCCGGGGCCGCCCGCCGGCCCGCCCCGCCGGCACGGCGGCCGGCCGCCGCCGGGGCGCCCGCTGTCGCCCGGCCGGCCCGCGACCCCTGGGAGACGGTACGCACCGCCCGGCACCCCGGCCGGCCGACCACGCTCGACTACCTGGAGACCGCGTTCGACGGCTTCGTCGAGCTGCACGGCGACCGGCTGGGTGCGGACTGTCCGGCGGTCGTCGGCGGCGTCGCCCGGCTCGACGGCCGGCCGGTGATGGTGATCGGCCACCAGAAGGGACACACCACCGCCGAGTTGGTGGCCCGGAACTTCGGCATGGCCAGCCCGGCCGGGCACCGCAAGGCGCTGCGGCTGATGCGTCTCGCGGCCCGGCTGCGGCTGCCGGTGGTGACGCTCGTGGACACGCCCGGCGCGGACCCGGGGGTGGCCGCCGAGCAGCAGGGTCAGGCCGCGGCGATCGCGGAGAACATCCTCGCGTTGAGCGTGCTGCCCACCCCGGTCGTCGCGGTGGTCACCGGTGAGGGCGGCAGCGGCGGCGCGCTGGCCCTCGCCGTCGCCGACCGGGTGCTCATGCTGGAACACGCCGTCTACTCGGTGATCAGCCCCGAGGGCTGCGCCGCGATCCTCTGGCCGGACAGCGCCGCCGCCCCGCAGGCCGCCCGGGCGCTGCGGCTCACCGGCGCCGACCTGTGCCGGCTCGGCGTGGTCGACGAACTGGTGCCGGAGCCGGACCCGGCCGCGCACGGCGACCCGGCGGGCGCGGCCGAGCTGCTGCGCCGGGCGGTAGCGGCGAACCTGGCCCCGCTGCTCACGGTGCCGCCGGCCACGCTGGTGCGCCGCCGCCGGCAGCGGTTCCGCCGTTTCGGCGCGGCGCGATCCGTGGACCCGTCGGCCCGCGCCACGGCGCCGCCGCGTCACGCCGTCGACGACCGGCCGGAGGTGGCGTGATGCCGGACGCCGGGGCCGAGCAGGTGCTGGACGGGCTGCGCCGACAGGCCCGCAAACTCGTCGACGACCTGGCCGGGCCGGTCCGCCGGGTGCGGCTGCGCAGCGGCGACGCGGCGCTGGAGGTGGAGTGGCACGACCCGGTGCCGCCGCTGCCGCGTACCGGCGGGGGACCGGCCGGTGAGCCGGTGGCGCGGGCCGTCGCGCAGGTGACGCCCGATGCCGACCGGACGACCGTGCGGGCGCCCGTGGTGGGCACGTTCTACCGCGCCCCCGAGCCCGGCGCGGCGCCGTTCGTGGCGGTCGGCGACCTGGTCCGGCCGGGTCAGGTGATCGGCATCGTGGAGGCGATGAAGCTGATGAACGAGGTGACCGCCGGTCAGGCCGGCCGGGTGGTCGAGGTGCTCGTCCCCGACGGCAAGCCGGTCGAGTACGACCAGCCGCTGGTCGTCCTCGACCCCGACCCGGGTCGGGACGCCTGATGTTCGACAAGGTGCTGATCGCCAACCGCGGCGAGATCGCGCTACGGGTGCTGCGGGCCTGCCGGGAACTCGGCGTCCGCACGGTGGTGGCGCACTCCAGCGCGGACGCCGACTCGCTGCCGGTGCGGCTGGCCGACGAGGCGGTCCGGATCGGGCCGGCGGCCAGCCGGCGCAGCTACCTCAACGCCGCGGCGATCGTCGAGGCGGCCCGGCAGACCGGCGCGCAGGCCGTCCACCCCGGTTACGGCTTCCTCTCCGAGGACGCCGACTTCGCCGAGATCTGCGCGGAGAACGGGCTGGTCTTCGTCGGTCCGCCGCCGCAGGTGATGGCCGCGCTGGCGGACAAGTCCACCGCCCGCGCGTTGATGAGCCGGGCCGGCCTGCCGCTGCCGCCGGGCAGCGTGCGGACGCTGCCGACCGTCGCCGAGGCGCAGGAGGTGGCCGCCGAGGTCGGCTACCCGGTGATCGTGAAGGCCGCGGCCGGCGGCGGCGGACGCGGCATGACCGTGGTGCGCTCCGCCGCCGAACTGCCCCGGGCGTACGCCCGCACCCGCGCCGCCGCGCAGGTCGCCTTCGGCGACGACCGGGTGTACGTCGAGCGCTACCTCGCCGACGCCCGCCACGTCGAGGTGCAGGTGCTCTGCGACAACCACGGCAACGGCGTGCACCTGGGCACCCGGGACTGCTCGGTGCAGCGCCGGCACCAGAAGCTCGTCGAGGAGGCGCCGGCGCCCGCGCTGCGACCGGCCACCCTGGACACGCTCGCCGAGGTCGCGCTGCGCGGCGCGCTGTCGGTCGGCTTCACCGGCGCCGGCACCGTCGAGTTCCTGGTGGACGACGCGGAACGCGCGCACTTCCTGGAGATCAACTGCCGGATCCAGGTGGAGCACCCGGTCACCGAGATGGTCACCGGCGTCGACCTGGTGCAGGAGCAGTTGCACGTGGCCGCCGGCACGCCGCTGCGGCTGCGGCAGTGCGACGTGCGGCTGCACGGGGTGGCGATCGAGTGCCGGGTCAACGTGGAGGACCCGGACCGCGACTTCGCGCCCGCCCCCGGCCGGCTGGAGCGGTTCCACCCGCCCGGCGGCCCGTTCACCCGGGTCGACACGCACGGACACGCCGGCTACCTGGTCAGCCCGCACTACGACTCGCTGCTGGCCAAGGTGGCGGTCTGGGCGCCGGACCGGGCCGCCGCGCTGGACCGGCTCGACCGCGCGCTGGCCGAGTTCGACGTGGCCGGACCCGGCGTGCGGACCACCATCCCGTTCGCCCGGCGGGTGCTGCGCGACCCGGCGTTCCGGGCCGCCCGGCACACCACCGGGCTGGTCGAGCGCCTGCTCACCCCCGGCGACGCCGGCACCGACACCGGCGACAGCGACCACGCCGCCGGGCCCGACCCGCGCGCCGGAACCGACCCGACCGGCCGCATCCCCGTACCCGCCGTGCCCGCCACCGGCCCGACCACCTGGAGGAACCCATGACCGTCGCCCCCGACCGACCGCTCGCCAGCGAGATCGCCGACATCCTGGTGACGCACTGCGGCCTGGACCCCGACGTCGCCGCCACCACCCCGGCGGCGAGCCTGGAGGAGCTGGGCATGGACTCGCTGGCGCTGCTCGAACTCGCCGCGGTGGTGGCCGACCGGTGGCGGGTGAAGATCCCCGAGCAGGCCGGCGAACTCAGCATCGCCGGCGTCGCCGACCTGGTGGCCCGCCGCGCGGACCCGCCGGGGCACACCGAGAACGCGGTGGACATCCTCGCGCCGCTGCCGCTGGTCTGGGACATCACCAACGACGTGGCCCGGTGGACCGAGCTGTTCACCGAGTACGCGGTGGCCGAGATCCTGCACCGCGACGGCGACACGGTCCGCTTCCGGCTCACCATGCACCCGGACGAGAACGGCGTGGCGTGGAGCTGGGTCAGCGAACGCACCGCCGACCCGGCCGCCCGCGAGGTGCACGCCCGGCGGGTGGAGACCGGTCCGTTCGAGTACATGCGCATCCACTGGCGCTACGCGGAGATCCCCGGCGGCACCCGGATGACCTGGACGCAGGACTTCGCCATGAAGCCCACCGCGCCGGTCGACAACGCCGGCATGACCGCGCGGATCAACACCAACAGCGCGATCCAGCTCGCCGTGATCAAGGAGAAGATCGAGCGGGCGTACGCGGGAGGCGCGCGATGACCGACACCACCACCGCCCGGGTCTCCGTCCACGACGTCCCCGCCGACCGACGGCGCGGCGGCGAGCTGCGGGTGCTGCTCGGCCCGAAGACCGTCGGCAGCACCTCCGGGTTCATGGGGGTGGCCGCGCTCGCGCCGGGGGAGCGGATCGCCGAGCACTACCACCCGTACAGCGAGGAGTTCCTCTACGTGGCGCGCGGCGCGATCACCGTCGACCTGGACGACCAGCCGGTCCCGGTGGCCGCCGGGGAGGCGCTGTACGTGCCGAAGGACGTCCGGCACCGGCTGCGCAACACCGGCGACGAGCCGGCCGAGGTGGTCTTCCACCTCGGTCCGCTCGCGCCCCGCCCGGAACTCGGGCACGTCGACACCGAGAGCGCCGCCCCGCCGCCACGGGAGCCGTCGTGACCGGCCGGCGCACCGTGGTCACCGGCGTCGGCGTGGTGGCCCCCGGCGGCGCCACCCGGGACCGGTTCTGGAAGACCATCACCGAGGGGCGGACGGCCACCCGGCGGATCAGCTTCTTCGACCCGTCGCCGTTCCGCTCGCGGATCGCCGCCGAGTGCGACTTCGACCCCGACGCCGCCGGCATCACGCTCGCCGAGCGGCAACGCGCCGACCGGTACGTGCAGTTCGCGCTCGCCTGCTCCGCCGAGGCGCTCGCGGACAGCGGGCTGACGCTCACCGACGCCGAGCGGGAGCGGACCGGGGTGGTGCTCGGCACCGCCGTCGGCGGGACCATGGCGCTGGAGCAGGAGTACGTCCGGGTCAGCGACTCCGGCCGGCACTGGCTGGTCGACCACGCGCTCGGCGGGCCGTACCTCTACCAGGCGCTGGTGCCCAGCAGCCTGGCCGCGGACGTGGCCTGCCGGCACGGCCTGCACGGCCCGGCGCAGGTGGTCTCCACCGGCTGCACCTCCGGCATCGACGCGATCGGGTACGCCCACCAGCTCGTCGCCGACGGCGAGGCCGACATCGTGCTGGCCGGCGCCGCCGACTCGCCGATCTCGCCGGTCACCGTCGCCTCGTTCGACGCGATCGGCGCGACCAGCCCGGACAACGACGACCCGGAGCACGCGTCCCGGCCGTTCGACGCCGACCGGCACGGCTTCGTGCTGGCCGAGGGCGCGGCCGTGCTGGTGCTGGAGGAGGCCGGACACGCCCGCCGCCGGGGCGCGCACGTCTACTGCGAGGTGGCCGGCTACGCCAGCCGCAGCAACGGCTTCCACATGACCGGCCTGCGCCCGGACGGCGCGGAGATGGCGGTGGCCATCACCGACGCGCTGCGCCAGGCCCGGCTCGCCCCGTCGGCCGTGTCGTACGTCAGCGCGCACGGCTCCGGCACCCGGCAGAACGACAGGCACGAGACCGCCGCGTTCAAGCGCGCGCTCGGCCCGGCCGCGTACCGGGTGCCGATCAGCTCGATCAAGTCGATGGTGGGGCACTCGCTCGGCGCGATCGGCTCGATCGAGATGGCCGCCTGCGCCATGGCCATCGAGTACGGCGTCGTCCCGCCCACCGCCAACTGGACCACCCGGGACCCGGAGTGCGACCTGGACTACGTGCCGAACGAGGCCCGCGAGGTGCCGGTGGACGTGGCGCTCTCGGTGGGCAGCGGGTTCGGCGGTTTCCAGTCCGCGATGGTGTTCCGCCGACTCGCCGTGGCACCGGCGTGAGCGCGAGGAGTGAGCCGGGGTTGCGAGCCCCGCAGTCGCGAACAAGGACGGAACCATGACGGCCCGGGCGGTGGTGACCGGCATCGGCGTGGTCGCGCCCAGCGGGGTCGGCGCGGACGCGCACTGGGCCACCGTGCTCGCCGGCACCCGGCGCACCGGTCCGATCACGCTGTTCGACCCGGCCGGCTATCCGACCCGGGTGGCCGGCGAGGTGGCGGACTTCGACCCGGCCGGGTTCGTCGGGACCCGGGCGCGGGTGCAGACCGACAGGTGGACGCACCTCGGGTTCGCCGCGACCGGGCTGGCGCTGGCCGACGCCGGGCTGCCGGAGGTCTCGCCCGACCCGTACCGCTGGGCGGTGACGCTGGCCAGCTCGTCCGGCGGCAACCTGTTCGGGCAGCGGGAGCTGCAACGGCTCTGGGGCGGGTCGAGCCGCACCGTCGGGGCGTACCAGTCGATCGCCTGGTTCTACGCCGCCAGCGTGGGACAACTGTCCATCCGCCACCAGTTCAAGGGGCCGTCCGGCGTCACCGTCTCCGAGTCGGCAGGTGGGCTGGACAGCCTGGCGCACGCGGTACGCACCGTCCGGCGCGGCACGCCGGTGGTGATCGCCGGCGCGACCGAGTGCCCGCTGAGCCCGTACGCGCTGGCCTGCCAGCTCCGCACCGGCCTGCTCAGCGACGTCGCCGATCCGGCGCGCGCGTACCGGCCGTTCGACGCCGCGGCGAGCGGGTACGTGCCGGCCGAGGGCGGCGCGGTGTTCGTGGTGGAGGAACTGGGGCACGCGTTGGAGCGGGGCGCCCGGATCTACGGGGAGATCACCGGCTGGGCGGCCACCCACGACGCCACCCCCACCGACGTGGCGGCCGGCCCCGACCCGACCCACTACGCCCGTGCGCTGCGGCTGGCCCTGGAGCGGGCCGCGGTCCGGCCGCATGACGTGGACGTGATCTGGCCGGACGCGCTCGGGGTGCCGGCGTACGACCGGGCCGAGGCGAGCGCGCTGCGTGCCGTGTTCGGCGACCGGACCCCGCCGGTGACCACGCAGAAGCCGCTGACCGGCCGGGCCCACCAGGGCGGGTCGGCGTTGGACGCGGCCACCGCGCTGCTGGCGTTCTCCCGTGGCGTGCTGCCCGCCTCGGCGGGGCCGGACGAGCCCGCGCCCGGGTGCGAGCTGACGTACCTGCGGGAGCCGCGCCGGCCGCGCAGCCGGATCGCGCTGGTCGGGGCGCGCGGCTTCGACGGGTTCAACAGCGCGTTGGTGCTGCGCGGCGCCGCGCCGCCGCCCGCCGTCGACCGCTGACCCGCCCTCCCCGGGGGCGCCGGTGGTCGCGCACGGCGACGCGGCCGGCGGGCCACTGTGCCGGCGTGCGCCCGATCCTGCCTGTCCGATCGAGCCTGAGCAATCCACCCAGCCGCTGTTTTGGATCTAGCCATTTGCATCTGGTGATGCCGGGAAGGCCCTCGTAGTGTTCCGGGCAGCGAACGCGAAGGGCATTCTTCTCGGGCGGGTTCCCCGCCCATTTTCAGGCTGGGCGGTGGCGGGTCGTGACCGGGGCGCAAGATGCCGTATCGACGGCGGGCTGGGTGGACGACATCCTGCTCGCCGGGCGCGACAGCGACGTCTGTCTCCGCCTGCCCGACCCGGTCGACCGGGGCACGTTGCGCCGGCTGGTCGGCGAGGCCCAGGCCCGGCTGACCGGGGCCGGGCTGCGCGCCGGCGGCGCGGCGGCGCTGCGCCTGCCCCCGTCGCTGGCGTACGTGGCGCACCTGCTGGCCACCTGGCGCACCGGCGCCCAGGCGGTGCTGCTCGACCACCGGCTCACCGACCACGAGGTCGACCGGGCGCTGCGCCGGCTCACCCCGCAGGTGGTGGTCGCGCCGGTGCGCTCCGGCGGCGGCGCGCTGCGCGTCTTCGTCGACGTCGACGCCGGCGTCACCGCGTACTCCGACCGTCCGGCCGGCAGCCCGCACGCGGTCATCCAGCTCAGCTCCGGCTCCACCGGACCGTCCAAGGTGATCGGCCGCACCGCCGCCGACCTGGTCGCCGAGGTGCGTCGCTACACCGAGATCGACGGGGTGGCGCGGCCCGGCGAACGGATCATCCTGCTGCCCAGCATGGTGCACGTGCTCGGCCTGGTCGGCGGCCTGCTCTACGGCCTGCACGCCGGCGTCGAGCTGTGCCCGCCGGAACGGCTCAGCGGCGACGCCGTGCTCGCCGCGATCGCCGCCCAGGACACCCCGGCCACCGTGCTCGGCGTGCCGTTCCACATCGGGCTGCTCGCCTCCACCGTGCCCGCCGGCCCGCTGCCCCAGTTCGCGCGCATGACCACCGGCGGTGAGCTGGTGCCCGCCGCGGTGGCCCGGGCCTTCACCGACCGCTACGGCGTCCCGCTGGGCAACATGTACGGGATGACCGAGGTCGGCGTCATCGGCACCGACCTGTACGGGCGGAACCGTCCCGCCATCGCGCCGGCCCCGGGCATCCGGGTCCGGGAGCAGGACGGTGAGCTGTGGGTGAGCTGCCCGGCGAACCCGTACGTCGGGCTCGCCGACCCGACCCGCTGGGCCGACGGCTGGCTGCACACCCGCGACGCCGGCGTGGTCGACCCGGAGACCGGGCTGGTGACGATCCGGGGCCGGCTCGACTCGCAGGTGTCGGTGGGTGGCCTGAAGGTCGACCTGACCGAGGTGGAGGCCACCGTCGCGGGCCTGCCCGGGGTGACCGCCGCGGTGGTGGTCTGGGACGACGGGATCAGCGCCTACGTGCAGACCGACGGCGCGACGACCGAGGAGACGCTGGACCACCTGATCGCCGAGCGGCTGGCCGGCTTCAAACGGCCCCGCACGCTGCACCTGCTCGACCAGTTGCCCCGCACCACCACCGGCAAGCTGGTCCGCTCCGCCCCGGCGCTGCGGGACGCGGCCACGTGACCGGCCCGCTGCGCGAGCACCACCGGGCGTCCGCCGGCCGCCCGGCCCACCCCGATCCCCGCCCCGGACCGGCCGGCGCGCCACCCGTGCGCCGGAGCAGCCGCCGCGTCAGCTCCCGCTGGACGCCGGCGGACCGGCCGGCCCACCCGGACACGGTGTCCCGACCGGGCACCGGAAACTGGTTACCCCGAAATGAGGTTCCACCCATGCGCGACGAGGTCCGCACCTTCGTCATCGACCAGCTCGCCGACATGAACTACGACGTCGAGGACCTCGACGACGGCACCACCCTCGGCCCCTCCGGCGTCGACCTGGAGTCGCTGGCGCTGGCCGACCTCGCCGTCCGGGTCGAGGACCGGTACGGGTTGAAGTTCGCCGACGACGAGTCGGAGAAGCTGGCCCTGATGACGGTCGGCGAGTTCACCACCATGGTCGCCGACCGGGCGGCTGCGAACAGCGACAACTCCTGATGTCCGGTCAGCCCGACCTGGGGCGAGCTGACCTGGTGCAGATGCTCGCCGAACTGACCGCGAAGCCCACCGATCAGGTCCCGGACCGGCTCGGCTCGATGGAACTGGCCTGGCTGGTGCACCTCGTCGAGCAGCGGTTCGACCGCCGGCTGGACCTGACCGACGACCAGGTCGCCGGCGTCCGCACCGTCGACGACGCGTTGACCGTGTTCCGCGCCTCGCTGACCGCTCCCGCAGATGGCTGAGCGGGGCCCCGTACGGATCATCGGCATGCACGCGGTCAGCGCCCTCGGCAGGGGCGCCGACGCGCTGCTGTCCGGGGTGCTCACCGGCGCCCCGGCGTTCCGCCCGGTGCGCCGCTTCGACACCACCGGCCGCCGGGTCACCGTGGCGGCCACGCTGCCGGACGTCGGCACGCTCGCCGACGAGCTGGCCGACGCGATCGACCGCGCCGGCCGGGCCGCCGGGCTGGACCGGGCCGACCGGGCGGGCACGGCGCTGTTCCTGGCCACCCACGGCGGGCCGCACTCGCTGCCCGTACCCGAGCGGCCGGCGGAACCGTCGGACGTGCCGGGCGCGGCGGACGGCGGGCGGCTCGGGCCGCCGGTGCCGGCGCTCGCCGGTCACCTGGCCGACCGCTGCGGCCTCGGCGGACCCACCCGGGTCTACACCAGCGCCTGCGTCTCGGCGAGCACCGCCGTCGCCGACGCCGCCGCGCTGATCCGGCGCGGCGACCTGGAACGGGTCGTGGTCGCGGCCGGCTACCTGGTCGAACCCGACCAGTACGCGCTCTTCGACGCCGGCCGGGCGCTCGCCACCGACGGGGCGGTACGCCCGTTCAGCGCCGGCCGGAAAGGGCTGCTGCTCGGTGACGGGGTGGCCGCGGTGGTGCTGGAGTCGGCCGACGTCGCCGCCCGACGGGGCGCGCCGACGCTGGCCACGGTGGCCGGTTGGGGCCGCACCGGGGACGCGTATCACGCCTGCCAGCCGCACCCGGGCGGGCTCGGGCTGGCCCGGGCGGTCGAGTCGGCGCTGCGCCGTGCCGGGCTGCCCCCGGCCGAGGTCGGCTACGTCAACGCCAACGCCACCGGCACCCCGTTCAGCGACGCCTCGGAGGCGGCGGCACTGGGGTGCGTCTTCGGCGCCCGCGCCGGGCGGCTGCCGGTGAGCGCCACCAAGTCGGTGCACGGGCACGCGTTGGAGGCGTCCGGACTGCTCGAACTGGTGGTCACCGTGCTGGCGCTGGGGCACGGCAAGCTGCCGCCCACCGCCGGCTGGCTGGCCCCGGACCCGGACTGCCCGCTCGACGTCATCCGCGACGCCCCCCGACCCGCCTCCACCCCGTACGCGCTGAGCCTCAACGCCGCCTTCGGCGGCGCCAACACCGCGCTCCTCGTGGGTGCCCCGTGACCGCGGGGCGGTCGGCGTGGGCGGTGCTGGCCGAGGCGCGCTGGCCGGAGGACGGGGACGGGGCGCCGCCCGGGGTGCCGGGGTTCGTGCACTCGCCGTTCCACCCGCTGGTGGTGGCCGTCGCCGAGCGGTGCCTCACCCGGCGGTACGGCGCCGGGCCGTTGCCGGCCGACAACCGGACGGCGGTGGTGCTGGTCAGCGCCGGCGGCGACACGGCCGGGGCGGCGCACGTCCGGCAGACGGTGGCCGCCGGCGGGCGGGTCGGTCCGCTGTTCTTCTTCCAGTCGGTGCCGAACAGCGTGGCCGGGCACGTGGCGGCGCGCTGGGGACTGGACGGGCCGGTGGTGTGCCTGAGCCCGACCGGGGACCCGCGGGCCGAGGGCGAGGCCGAGGCGGACCTGCTGTGCCACGACGGCGACGCCGCGCAGGCGTTGCTGATCCTGATCGAACCGGCACCGGACGGAGCGCCGGGCGAGGCGACCGCGGTGCTGCTGGGGGAGGAGACACGTCAATGAGGACGAAAGGTCTACGCGGCGCGCTTGCCGCCGACACCGAACTGGGCGCGGGCAACGTGCTCGCCCGGGTGCTGGCCCACGGCGCCGACCCGGACGGGCCGGGGCTCACCTTCGACACCGCTGTCGACGGCCACCCGGCCGAGACCCCGCTGACCCTGGGCGAGCTCGACCGGATGGTCACCGCCCGGGCGGCCTGGCTGCACGAACGCGGCGTGCGGCCGCGCGATCCGGTAGCGGTCTGGGCCGGCACCGCCGCCGACATGGTGCTGTCGTTCCTGGCGCTGACCCGACTCGGTGCCATTCCGGCGCTGATGAACGGCCGGCTGCGCCCGGAGATCGCCGCCGAGTACATTCGCCGGCTGCGCGCCGCCGGCGTGCTCGCCGACGCCGACCACGCCGCCGCGCTGGCCGGGCACGACCTGGGCGCCCCGCTGCTCGGTGAGCCGGCCCACGCCGGTGCCGGTGATCCGGCCGCCGCGCCCGCGCACTACCGGCACCACCCCGACGACCCGATCGTCATCACGCACACGTCCGGCACCACCGGCGTGCCGAAGGCGGTGCTGCACTCGCACGCCAGTCTCTTCGCCGCCACCCGGCACCTGCTGTCCATGCCGCAGGCGCAGGGCACCACCCGGATCCTCAACGCGCTGCCCGCCCCGCACACCGCCACCGTGCTCATGGTCAACCAGGCGTTGGGCAACCGCGCCCAGATGTACCTGCTCTCCGAGCAGGGCGGCGAACGGGTGCTCGACGCGATCCAACGGTGGCGGCCGGACGGGGTCTTCGGCTTCTCGATGACCTGGGCCGAACTTGCCCGTTTCGACCTGTCCGGCTACGACCTGGACTCGGTGCGGCTGTGGTTCAACACCGGCGACTGCTCGCACGAGCCGCACGTGCGCCGGCTGGTCGCGGTCGGCTCGCGGGACGTGGTGACCCGCGCCGGGGTGACCCGGGTGCCCGGCTCGGTGTTCATCGACGGGTTGGGCTCCAGCGAGATGGGGCACTCGATGTTCCACATCACGCACACCGTGGACACCGACCGCTACGGCCGCTGCGTCGGCCGCCCGTACCGGTTCGCGCGGGTGGCGGTGCTCGACGCGGACGGCAACGAGCTGCCCGCCGGGCAGGTCGGCTGGCTGGGCATCGACTCGCCGTCGCTGTTCCGGGGCTACTGGAACGACTCGGTCACCACCTACCGGTTCCGGCTGCGCGGCTGGTACCTCACCGGCGACCTGGTGTACGCCGACGACGACGGCCGCTACTACCACCTGGACCGGGCGGTCGACTCGGTCGAGGTGGCGGGCGGGAAGCGGTTCTTCACCGCGCTGTCCGAGGAGCGGATCCTCGCCGCCTGCGCCGACGTCACCGACTGCACCGTGGTGATCGTCAAGGAGGCCGACGGCACGGTCACCACCGACGTGCTGCTGGAGCTGGCGGCCGGCGCCGACCCGGCGCAGGACCGCACCGCCGCGATCCGCGCGGCGCTCGGCCCGGACGTGGCCGCCACGCTGCGCCGGGTGGTGCCGGTACGCGCCGAGGACATCCCGGTCACCGTGACCGGCAAGGTCCGCAAGGTGGCGCTGCGCGAGCGCTACCTGACCGAGGCGCCGTCATGACCGCCGTGATCACCGGCATGGGGCTGTTCACGCCGGCCGGTCGCGGCGTCGCGGCGACGTTCGACGCGCTGCTCACCGGCCGCTCCGGTCTGCGCCGTCCCCCCGAGGGGCACCCCGCGCGGGACAGCCTCGAGGTGGCCGGCGTGCTGCCCGACATCGACCCGCGCAGCGTCGCCTCCGGACCGGAGACGAAGGTGCTCGACCGGGTCGTGCTGCTCGCCCTGCTCACCGCCGCGGAGGCGCTCGCCGACGCCGGCATCGAGGTGGGGCGCGACGTCGACCCGGAGCGGATCGCGGTGATCGTCGGCGGCGTCGGCGGGATGGCCACACTGGAACGTCAGGTCGTGGCCCGCGCCGAACGCGGCCGGGCGGCGGTCAGCCCGTACCTGCTCACCGGCATCCTGCCGAACATGCCGTCGGCCCGGATCGCCATCGCGCACGGCATCCGCGGCTACAGCTCGTCGGTGGGCACCGCCTGCGCCTCCGGTGCCCAGGCCGTCGCCGACGGGGTACGCCTGATCCGCGCCGACGAGGCCGACGTGGTGGTCTGCGGGGCGAGCGAGGCACCGCTGTTCGGCACGTTCGCCGACACGTTCGGCAACGCCCGGGCGCTGGCCCGCGGCTGGGACGAGCCCACCGAGGCGAGCCGTCCGTTCGACAAGCGGCGCAACGGCTTCGTGCTCGCCGAGGGCGCGGCGCTGCTGGTGCTGGAGCGGGCCGGGCACGCCGCCGCCCGGGGCGTCACCGGCTACGCCGAGGTCGCCGGCTACGGCACCAACACCGACGCGTACCACCCGACCGCGCCGCGGCCGGACGGCGCCGGGGCGGCCGCGTGCATGCGCCGGGCGCTCGCCGCCGGCGGGATCGGGCCGGCGGACGTCGGCTACGTCAACGCGCACGGCACCGGCACCAAACTGGGCGACATCGCCGAGACGACCGCGCTGGCCGACGTGTTCGGCGTCGGCGGCGTGCCGGTCAGCTCCACCAAGGCGCTCACCGGGCACCTGCTCGGCGCGTCCGGCGTGCTGGAGGCCGCGGCCACCGCGCTGGCGCTGCGGCGCGGCCTGCTCCCGCCCACCTACCACCTGGACGACCCGGACCCGGAGTGCGAGGCGGACCACGTCCGCGCCGTGCCCCGGTCCACCCGGACCGACCACGCGCTGTCGAACTCGTTCGGGTTCGGCGGCCAGAACGTCAGCCTGCTGCTGCGCCGGGTCGCCACCCCGGCCGCGGCCTGACCGGAGACTCCATGCCCGGGCGACGAGCCCGGGTCGCCACCACGGGGGGAACAGGGGGAAGCCCATGCACATCAACGGCATAGACCATCTGGAGCTTTACGTGGGGGACGCCCGGCAGGCGGCCTTCTACTTCGACACCGCGGTCGGGTTCCGGCTGCACGGCCAGGGCGGACCGGAGACCGGGCTGGCCGGGCAGCGGTCCCTGCTGCTGGCCCAGGCCGGCATCCGCCTGCTGCTGACCACCGGCCTGTCCGCGGAACACCCGGCCGCCACCTACGTGCACCGGCACGGCGACGGCATCGCCGTGGTCGCGCTCGCGGTCGACGACGCCGCCGGGGCGTACGCGGAGCTGGTGGCCCGCGGCGCGGCCGGGGTGACGCCGCCGCGCGCCTACACCGGCGCGGACGCCGAGGTGGTGATCGCCGAGGTCGGCGGCTTCGGCGACGTGCTGCACCGGCTCGTGGAGCGGCGCGGGGACCGGAGCGTGTTCCTGCCCGGCGCGATCGAGCCGGTCGCCGCGCCGGACGGCGACGCGCTGCTGGCCGAGGTCGACCACCTGGCGGTCTGCGTGCCGCCCGGGCAGCTCGACGAGACGGTGGCCCACTACGAGAAGGTGTTCGGCTTCGCGCACATCTTCACCGAGCACGTCGAGGTCGGCGGGCAGGCGATGAACTCCAAGGTGGTGCAGAGCCCGTCCGGTCAGGTCACCCTGGTGCTGCTGGAGCCGGACACGGGCGCCCGACCCGGGCAGATCGAGGACTTCCTGCGCTGGCACGCCGGCGCCGGCGTGCAGCACCTGGGGCTGCGCACCGACGACATCGTCGCCACCGTCGGCGCGCTCGCCGGCCGGGGCGTGCGTTTCGCCCGGACGCCCGGCGCCTACTACGACGACCTGGAGCAGCGGGTCGGCCGGCTGGACGCGCCGGTGGACCGGCTGCGTGAGCTGAGCATCCTGGTCGACTCCGACCACGACGGCCAGCTCCTGCAGATCTTCACCGAGTCGATGCACGTGCGTCGCACGCTCTTCCTGGAGGTCATCGAGCGGCGCGGGGCGCGCACCTTCGGCAGCGGCAACATCAAGGCGCTCTACGAGGCGAAGGAACGTGAACTGGCCGCGGCGGGGGCGACCCCCGGCGTCGCGGCCGGAGGAGTGGGGGCAGGGGTATGACCACGATCGATCCCGGGCTGACCGCCGAGGAGGAGGCGCTGCTGCCCTCCGACGACGACGTCCGGCACTACGTCGAGCACGGCTGGTACCTGTCGAAGAAGCTGCTCACCGACGACGAGGTGGACGAACTCGTGGCGGCCACCGACGGCTACTACGCCGGGGAGCGTGACCGGCGGCTGCCGGTACGCCCGCCGAAGCTGGCCTACTGGGAGCCGTCGCGCGGCGACGTGCAGCGGCACAACGACTACGTCCACCACGAGCACGACGGGATCGCCCGCATCCTGCGCAAGCCGCTGATCGGGGCGGTCGCGGCCCGGCTGGCCCGGGCCACCGAGATCCGGATCTTCCAGTCCACGCTGATCTGGAAGCCGCCGATCGCCGGTGAACCGTCCAACATCGTGCCCTGGCACTTCGACAAGCACTACTGGGCGTCCTCGTCGTCGGAGGAGATGCTCACCGCGTTCATCCCGTTCCACGACTGCGGCGTGGAGATGGGCACCATCACCATGGTCGACGGCTCGCACCGGTGGCGGGAGATCGGCGCGGACGACACGGTGGTGCGGCACTTCGCCGACCGGGACCGCGACCAGCTCGAGGTGATGCTGGCCGAGAACGCGGCGTACAACCACGCCGAGATCCGCAAGATCCCCATGGTGATTCCCAAGGGGCACATGAGCTTCCACCACTGCCGTACCTACCACGGCAGCGGTGCGAACGTCAGCGGGCGCCCCCGGCGGGCGATCTCGCTGCACCTGCAGGACGGCGAGAACGCCTGGCGGGAGTATCCGCTCTCCGACGGCACGCTCGCCGCGTACAACCACGACGTGCTGGTCCGCCGCACCCACGAGGGCCGGCCGGACTACGCGGACCCCGATTACTGCCCGGTCATCTGGCGCGACCGCGCCCAGCAGGGAGGCTGACAATGTCACGGTACGACTGGGGGAAGACGCACCCGGGCATCGAGCGGCTGGAGCGGGCGGTGACCGAACGCCGCGACGTGGTGGTCAACCACCCGCTCTACGCCAACCTGGACACCCATGAGGCGCTGGTGACGTTCATGGAGCACCACGTCTTCGCGGTCTGGGACTTCATGTCGCTGCTGAAGTCGTTGCAGCGCCAGCTCACCTGCGTCACGGTCCCGTGGATCCCGACCGGCCCGACCGGCAGCCGCCGCCTGATCAACGACATCGTCATGGTCGAGGAGAGCGACGAGCTGGGCGAGGGCTACATCAGCCACTTCGAGCTCTACGTGCGCGGCATGACCGAGGCCGGCGCGGACACCACCCCCGTCGACAAGCTGGTCGACCTGCTGCGCGCCGGCCGGCCGGTCACCGAGTCGTTCGGCGAGGCCGGGGTGCCGGCGCCGTCGGCGGCGTTCGCGGGCACCACCTGGCGGATCATCGAGACCACCCCGGTGCACTGCCAGGCGGCGGCGTTCGCGTTCGGCCGGGAGGACCTCATCCCGGAGATGTTCACCCAGGTCGTCGCCGTCAACGAGCGCAGCAACCGGCTGAACACGTTCGTCGACTACCTGGAGCGGCACATCGAGGTCGACGGCGAGCAGCACACCCCGATGGCCATGCAGATGCTCGCCGACCTGTGCGGCGACGACGACGTCAAGTGGCAGGAGTGCGCGGACACGGTGAACGACGCGCTGGCCGCCCGGGCCCGGCTCTGGGACGACATCCTCGCCGCGATCAAGGAGGGCCGTCCGGCGTGACCGGCCCCGACCCGGCCGCGCTCTACCGGACGGTCCGGCTGATCCGCCGCTTCGAGGAGCGCGCGATCGAGCTGGTCGACGCCGGGGAGATCGTCGGCGGCATCCACCCGTACCTGGGTCAGGAGGGGATCGCCGCCGGGGTGTGCGCGGCGCTGACCGCCGGTGACCTGGTGACCGGCACCCACCGCGGGCACGGGCACGTGCTGGCCAAGGGCGCCGACCCGGCCCGGATGCTGGCCGAGCTGTGCGGCCGGGTCACCGGGCTCAACCGGGGCCGCGGCGGGTCGATGCACGCCGCCGACTTCGGCGTCGGCGTGCTCGGCGCCAACGCCATCGTCGGGGCCGCCGGCGCGATCCTCACCGGCGCGGTGTGGGAGCGCCGGCGGCGCGGCACCGACCTGGTCGGCGCCACGTTCTTCGGCGACGGCGCGGTCAACGAGGGGATGCTGCTGGAGGCGTTCAACCTGGCCGCGCTCTGGCGGGTGCCGGTGCTGTTCGTCTGCGAGAACAACGGCTACGCCACCACCATGCCGGTCGCCGGCGCGGTGGCCGGCACGATCGCCGGGCGGGCCGAGGCGTTCGGCATGCCGGCGACCGCCGTCGACGGCCAGGACCCGGAGACGGTACGCGCGGCGGCAGCCGCCGCCGTCGCGCGGATGCGCGCCGGCGGCGGACCCGAGCTGATCGAGGCGCACACCTACCGGTTCGACGCCCACCACACCTTCGAACACCGGGTACGCCTCGACTACCGGCCGCCGCAGGAGGTGGCCGACGGCCGCTCCCGCGACCCGGTCGAGAT
This sequence comes from Micromonospora sp. RP3T, assembly GCF_003027925.1. GTDB lineage: Bacteria > Actinomycetota > Actinomycetes > Mycobacteriales > Micromonosporaceae > Micromonospora. Next base: position 62,395 of record NZ_PYPS01000032.1, on the reverse strand, counting down.
CGCCGGCGGGCGGTTGGACCCGGCGACGCGGGCCGAGATCGACGCCTCCGTCGAGGCGGTGCTGGCCGCCGCCGTCGACTTCGCGCTGGCCGGCCCGCACCCGGACCCGGCAACCGCCCTGGACCACCTGTACGCCAGCGGGCTGACCGCCCGGACCGGAGGTGGCTGATGCCCCGGCTCTCCTACCGTAGGGCGCTCACCCGGGCGCTCGCCGACGAGATGACCCGCGACGAGTCGGTGGTGGTGCTCGGCGAGGACATCCGGGTGGCCGCCGCCAACGTCACCACCGGGCTGGTGAAGAAGTTCGGCCCGGAGCGGGTGCGCGACACGCCGCTGTCGGAGCAGGCGTTCACCAGTTTCGCCACCGGCGCGGCGCTGGCCGGGGCCCGGCCGGTGGTGGAGTTCCAGATCCCGTCGCTGCTGTTCCTGGTCTTCGAGCAGATCGTCAACCACGCGCACAAGTTCCCGCTGATGACCGGCGGCCAGTGCGCGGTGCCGGTCACCTACCTGGTGCCCGGCTCCGGCTCCCGTACCGGTTGGGCCGGGCAGCACTCCGACCACCCGTACGCGTTGTTCGCCCACGTCGGGGTGACCACCGTGGTGCCGGCCACCCCGGCCGACGCGTACGGGCTGCTGGTCTCCGCGATCCGCTGTGACGACCCGGTGGTGGTCTTCGCCCCGGCCGGCGCGCTGGACCTGCGGGAGGACGTGGCCGACCCGGCGCCGGTGCCGCTGGGGCGGGGCGTGGTCCGCCGGGCCGGCGACGACGTCACAGTGGTCGCGGTCGGGCACCTGGTGCACGAGGCGCTCGCGGTCGCCGAGGAGCTGGCCGGTCAGGCGTCGGTGGAGGTCTTCGACCCCCGCACGCTGTACCCGTTCGACTGGGACGGACTCGTCGACTCGGTGAGCCGCACGGGACGCCTCGTCGTGGTCGACGACGGCAACCGGTCCTGCGGCATCGCCGGGGAGATCATCGCGACCGTGGTGGAGCGGGTCCGGCTGGCCGCCCCGCCGCGGCGGGTCACCCGGCCCGACGGCGCGGTGCTGCCGTTCGCGCCGGCCCTGGACCGGGCGGTGCAGCCCGGTCGGGACCAGCTCACCGCCGCCATCCAACTGACCCTCAAGGACGGATGAACGATGGACCCGAACTATCCGTGGCCGCCGCTCGGCGCGGCGTGGACCGACCTGCCCGAGGCCACCCGGTCGGCCATGGTGACGGCCGGCGCCGGCGCCTGGGAGAAGATCTTCCACGGCCGGGCCACCTACAACACGCGGTGGCGGCTGGCCCGCCCGCCGGTGCTCACCGCGGACGCGTTCCGCGAGCTGAACGAGGTCTGCGACCGGATCGCCCAGCTCATCCTGGAGGCGTGCCAGCGGCGCGCCCGCACCGCCGGTGAGCTGCGCCGGCTGCTCGACGTGCCGGACGGCGAGACCCGGCTGCTCGACCCGGACGAGGAGCTGCACGACGGGCTGCTGGCCGCGTACCGGCCGGACGTGCTGTTCTCCGGCGGCGTGCCGTGCATCGTGGAGTACAACATCGACAGCAGCCTCGGCGGCGGCTTCGACGCCGACACCGTGATCCAGCGGTACGCGGAGCTGTACCGCGACGCCGGCCTGCTCGACCGGGTGCGGCCCGCGCCGTCCCTGCTGGACCAACGGTTCGTCGCGATCCGGGACACGCTCGGCCTGCCCGACGGCGCGCGGGTGGCCCTGCTGATGGACTTCGAGGCGGAGTATCCGGGGCTGGACGACCCGGAGACGTTCATCCGGATCCTCTCGCCGCTCGTCGACCAGGCCCGGCCGTTCGGCATCGACCTGGTGATCGCGCCGGTCGCCACCGCCACCCTGGACGCCGAGCGTCGGCTGGTGGTCGGCGGCGCCCCGGTGGACGCGCTGTTCCGGCTGTTCGTGCCGAACCGGGTCACGCCCGGCGCCGGCCTGGACGCGGTGGCCGACGCGCTGGCGGCCGGCACGCTGCCGATGTTCGTCAGCAGCGCAGCCTGGCTGCTCAGCAACAAGCTCAATTACGCCTGGCTCTGGGCCGACCTGGACCTGCTGCCGGAGCCCGACCGGGTGCTGGTCCGCCGGTACGTGCCGCACACCGTCGCGCTCACCGCCGACCAGCTCGACCGGGCGCTGGCCGAGCAGGCCGAGCTGGTCGCCAAGCCGGCCGGCGGGTCGGCCGGGCACGGCGTGCTGATCGGGCCGGAGCTGAGCGCGGTGGCCTGGGAGGACGGGGTACGCGCCGCGATCGACGCGGGCGGACACATCCTCCAGCGTTACCACCAGGCGGACCGGGTGGCGATGGACTTCGTGCGGATCGAGACCGGCGAGACGGTCACCGCCGACGTCCCGTACAGCCTCGCGCCGTACCTGTTCGACCGCACCGCCTCCGGCGCGTTGGCGCGGGTCGGCTACCCGGGCTGCGAGGGCGTCCTCAACCTGGCCCGGGGCGTGCTGATGTCCGGCATCCTGCTCACCGACTGATCCCGCCCTGGGCCGGGGTGGTGAAGAAGGCGGTCAGGGGGGTGATCAGGGCGGGCGGTGCCACCGCGATGCCGTTGTGCGGGCTGCCCGGCACGCGCAGCGTGCGGGCGTGCGGGAGGACGGCGGCCAGCAGCTCGTTGGTCTCGGTGAAGAACGGCGCGGCCCGGGCGCCGCTGATCAGGAGCGTGTCGGCGGTGATGCCGGCGTACTGCTCGGCCGGCCCGTCGTGCACCAGGATCTGCCGTGACTCGGCGAGCGTCATCCCGACCAGCGCGCTCATGGTGCGCCCGATCTCGGTGCGCAGGAAGAGCCGGGTGATCGCGGCCCGGACCGGCAGCGGCAGCCGCGACGCCGGGTTCTGCGGGTCGACGGCGGCGGCCACGATGGCCAGCGCCCGGGCGGTCTGCCCGGCCCGGACGGCCGCCTCGGCCGGTTCGAGGAACGCCATCGGCATGCCGTGCCCGGCCAGCCGCAGCGGGGCGTCATAGACGGCGATCCGCTCCAGCGGCAGTCGCAGCGCGGCCCGCAGCACCACGAACGCGCCGTAGCTGTGCCCGACCGCCCACCGGGCGCCGGTGTGCGCGAGCACCGCGCCGAGGTCGTCGATCTCCTGCTCCACCGTGTACGGCTCGCGGCGGGGTGGGGCGTCCGCCCGGCCCCGCCGGTTGTAGAGGTGCACGGTGAACCGCTCGGCCAGCCGCGCGGTTAACCGGCGGTACTCCGCGATCGTCACCCCGCCGCCGTGCACCACCACGAGCCCCGGCCCGGTGCCCGTGGAGTGTAGGACGATGCCCGCGCCGTCCGTGGCCGTGATCCGTTGCATGACCGCTCCCTCCGACCCCCTGAAACTGCGAACGCCGTTTGCAGTTTACAGTGGGGTGGTGAGCGGCGCATCCCCGAATCCGGCTGGCGGCGGCTCTCCCGGCCCGTCGATCTGGAGCCGGCCGCCACGCGGCAGCCGCGGGCCCACCCCGACGCACGGCCGGGACGAGATCGCCGCCGCCGCGGTCACGCTCGCCGACGCCGGCGGGCTGGACGCCGTGTCGATGCGGGCGGTGGCCGGCGCGCTGGACATGGCCGCCGGCTCGCTCTACCGGCACCTGTCGTCCCGCGACGACCTGCTCGACCTGATGGTCGACAGGTGCGTGGGGGAGCTGCGGCCCTACCCGGGCGACGACGGCGACTGGGTCGAGCAGTTCCTGCGGCTGGCCCGCCGCCAGCTCGCGCTGCACCGGCGGCACCCGTGGCTGGCCGACGCGCTCGGCCGGCGCGCGACGCCCGGGCCGAACACGCTCGCCTACTTCGACGCCTGCCTGCGCGTCCTGCAACCGGTGCCGGCCGGCGTCGTCGCCAAGTTCGAGGCGGTCGCCATGGTCACCGGCGTGGTCACGCTCTTCGCCCGCAGCGCGGCGACCACCGGCACGGTCACGTTCGAGCACGTCGACCTGGCGGCGTACCCCCACCTGGCCGCCGCGTTCGCCGACGCCGCCACCCCGCCCGACGGCGACCTCTTCGCCCGCACCCTGCGTGCCCTGCTCACCGGCCTCCTGACCCCCGACCGCCCCGGACCGCCTCCGGACGCCCCCGCCGGGCGGTGACGTGATCAAGGAGTACCCGTCCCGTACCGCGGTGGACCCGACGACGACTCCTTGGCCAACGCGTGGTGGTGGGAAGGACGTCGGTTCGGGGCGCCTTTCGAGCTGAGGGCGGAAACGACTCACCGAAGCCCGCCCCGCCCCGGGCGTGGCGCGCACGGACGCACGAGCGGGCCCGCGCACGAGCGGGCGTGCGCGGATGGCCGTGGGGTCGGGGTGTGCGGGGCGGGGGCGTGCGGGGCGGGTGGGCAGTCGGGCGTGCGGGGCGGCGGGTGGTGAGGGCGTCAGCCAGGGCAGTGCGGGGTGGCGGGCGCGGGTTGCTGAGTCGTCCACGCCATCAGCTCGAAAGGCGCTCGTAGGCCCGACCGTCGCCGGCGGCGAGGGCCGTCCGGCGTCGGTTCGACCGGCCCACGGCACCCGCCGCTGTCCACGGGGCGGGCCGGGTCGGGCCGGCTCGGGCAGCGGGAGCCCGATCATTCGGTGGTCGGCCCGGCCGCTCCGGGGCCCGGCCGGGGCCCCGGCAGACCTGCCGACGGCGTTCGCGGAACCGGCCCGTCACCGGCGGCGGGCGTCGCCCTACCGACGACGGGTGTGGTGGGTGGCGAGGACCCGGAGCGTTTCCGCGGTGGCGACGGCGTCGCTGCGGGCGCTGCCGTGCCGGCCGTCGCCGCTGTAGAGCGACGGGTCGGCGACCAGCGGATGGTCGGTGAGGTGCACGTGCAGCGTGCCGAGGCGCTCGGCCACCGCGCGGGTGTGCCGGGCCAGCCGGCGCATCCGCGCGCCCAGCCCGGCCCGCAGCGTGTCCCGCACCGCCGGGCTGTGCGAGACGTCGAACATGCCCACCGTGATCACGTCTGCCCCGGCGTCACGTAACGCGGTGATGATCGCGGCCAGCTCCCCGTCGACCGCGTCGGGGTCGTAGCCGGGCCGGAACGCGTCGTTGCCACCGCACACCACGAGCGCCAGGTCCGGCCCGAAGGCCAGCGCGTCGGCCAGTTGCGTGGCCCGCACCTCGTGCGCCCGCAGCCCGCGCCGCCCCAGGTTGAGGTACGCCAGCTCCGGGCGCACCGCCCGCAACTCGGCGGCGACCCGGTCGGCCCACTGCACGTCGGGGTAGCCGTCGAGCGGCTCGCACAGGCCCTCCGCGACGCTGTCGCCGAGCACCACGAACCGGTGCCACGGATGGTCACTCAGCAGGTCGGCGGCCTCGCCGGGGCGCAGACACCAGGGATCCGTGGCCTCGGTCAACGTCGATGACATGACCGGGAGGCTAGCCGAGCGGCCGGGACGGGGAAAGCGGTCCGCCGCCCCGACCGATCGGACGGTCGGGGCGGCGGACGCCGGTCGTACGGCCGCTCAGGCGGCCGGCGGCCGGTTGAACCAGCCGTGCAGCGTGACGATGACATGCGTCGTGCCACCGCTGACGTTCAGGATGCGGATGTTCCTGGTCGCGTAGCGCGGGCCGGCGTCGTTCACCCTGACCATCACCATCGTGGTGCGTGCGATCTGGCCGGCGGCGAAGTTCGCCACGGACTGGCTGGTCACCACCGGCCCGTCAGGAGTGGTCGCGAACGGGCCGGCGCCCGACTCGACGGTCAGGTAACCCGAGCCGGTCGGGCCCACCGTGGTCACCGAGAGCAGGGCGCCGCCCATCGCGTCCGGCGAGATGCCCACCGGGTCGGTCAGGTTGACGAACAGGGCCCCCCGCGCCGTCATCGGCGTGCCGCCGTTGGCCCGGGTGTCGACCACCTGCAGGGCCGGGACCGGCCGCAGTTCGGCACCCCCCGACGCGGCGGCGGTCACGTAGCCCTGCACGGAGATCACCAGGTCGACCGCGGGGCCCTTGTTGAAGAAGGTGGCCCGACCGGCGGAGGAGAGCTTGACCGTGACGCCCTGCGAGGTGACCCCGCTGACGTAGTCGAGCACGCTGGTCGCGTCGGCCCCGCCCTCCGGGTAGGCCCGCAGGAAGCTGGCGCTCGTCGAACCGACCACGGCCACGTCCAGGAACACGCTTGTCGCGCCGCTCGGGACGACGCCGCCGGTGAACGTGAACGTCCGGGATCCGTTGGTCGGGATCTTGCCGACGGTGGTGCCGGTGCCGTCGCGGGTGTCGACCACCCGGGTGTGCGGCACGGCGACCAGCCCGCCGCCCGCCCCGCCGGTGAAGTAGCCGTGCACCTCCACGACGACGTGGACGTTGCCGGCGGGGTTGTGGACCGAGACGCGGCCGTTCGGGCCCGGACGCACCACCTGGGTCGTCGAGATGGTCTCACCAGCCGACGCGTTGAGCGACGAGGTGGCCGGCTGGGTGGAGCCCGTCGGGAACACCGTCAGGAACGTGTTGGCGGTCGGGCTGACCGCGGTCACGTCGACCAGGACCGCGGAGACGCCCGCCGCGGGGACCCCGCCGACGCCGAGGACCGGGAAGTCGGTGGTGCTGTTCGCGCCGCGGAGCCCGGCGGGGGCGCCGGTGCCGGTGCGGGTGTCCAGCAGGAGCCCGCCGGGGGAGAGCGCCACGTAGTTGTTGTTGCTGGTGCTCGCCGCGATCCACGGGGCCAGACCGTCCACCCGCACCTCGGTCGCGGTGCGCCGGGTGTCGGTCTCGCCGAGGCAGCCACCCTGCCAGGAGGTGTCGTGCAGGGCGACCAGTTGCGGCTGGCCGGCGCCGGTGCGCAGCAGCGGGCCGCCGGCGTCGCCCCGGCACAGGCTGGCGGCGGAGGCGCTGCCGTCGACGGTGAGCGCGTCGGTGCTGACGCCGGTGACCGTGAACGTGCCCGCGTGCAGCTTGTCCGGCGCCCACTCGGTGGCGGTCCGGCCGAAGCCCGCGGCCAGCAGCTCCTCGCCCGACGCGGCGGACGCGCCGACGGCGACCGGCGGCACCCCGCTCGCCGGCTTCTCCACCTGGGCGAGCGCGACGTTGCGGGTCGGGTGGGGGAGCACGGCCGTGACGGCGAGGACGTGCCCGGCGGTGGTGCTCAGATCCGTTCGGCCGACCGTGACGGTGGTGCGTCGGGTGGGCGGGCCGGCGACGAGCTGCTGGCCCGGTTCCGCCAGGCAGCTCGCGGTGGTCAGCACCCAGGTCGGCGCGACCAGCACCGCGGAGCAGGCCCGCAGGTCGTTCTGAATCTTCGCGGTGAACGAGTAGCTGCCGGCCGGCACGGGGCTGACGCCACTGACCGCCTGCGCGGCTCCGCCGCCGATCATGCTCGCCGACAAGGCCACGGCGACGAACGCCGCCATCTTCCGGGTGCGACGCTTTCGGATGACGCTCATACGTTTCTTTCCTCGACTTCCCCCGTGTCACTGCCCGCCGGCGACACCCGCGGCAGCCAGAGAGTAGCGGTTCACGCCTGCCTGCGCGGTCCCGAAGAGTGGCGGTGCGCGCCGCGGTCGCTCCGACACCGCGGTCAGGCCGGGGTGGGGGCGACCGGCTCCGGCGCCGGCCGGCCGGCGCCGGAGCGGAGGAACAGCAGCGGCGCCACGGTGAGCACCAGACAGGCCACCGACATCACCAGCAACGCCGGACCCAGGTCGAACAGCGCCACCGACCAGCCGCCGAGCAGCGCGCCCACCGGCAGGCCGAGGAACGCCACCGAGCCGGAGATGCCCAGCACCCGGGTCTGCAACGCCGCCGGCACCCGTTGGTAGAGCGCGGCGCCGAGCAGCGGGTTCACCGCCGCGATCCCGATCCCGGACAGGAACGTCACCACCAGCACCACCACCAGGTCGTCGCTGAGCGCCAGCGCCAGCAGCCGGGGCGCGCCGCTGAGCGCCAACCCGAGCGCGAACACCGCCTGTCCGGGCAGCCGCGTGCCGACCAGCGTGAACAGCAGGTTGCCCAGCAACGCGCCGGCCGAGAAGACGCCCAGCAGCAGCCCGAACCCGGCCGGATCGCCGAGCACCTCGTTGACCCAGAGCGGGATCCAGACCGCGACGCTGGCGTTGGCGAACATGTTGGACGCGGAGACCACGATCAGCATGACCAGCAGCGTCCGGTCGGTACGCAGGTACGCGAACCCGCCGCGCAGCGCCCGCAGGTACGGCTCCCGGGGCGCCGGCTGCGTCGGCGCGGGCGGCCGGACCAGCACTCCGATCAGCAGCGCGCAGACCGCGAACGTGGCCGCGTCGATCCAGATCGCCGGCGTCAGTCCCACCCAGTCGATGAGCAGCCCACCCAGCACCGCGCCGAACAGCGTCATGCCCCGCGCCAGCCCGTCGTAGGCGGAGGTGAGCCGGATCAGCGGCACCCCGGCCCGCTCGGCGGCCGGCTTGAACAGCACGTGCTTCACCCGGTCGCCGATGCCACGCAGCCCGCCGGCGATCGCCACCAGCACCAGCAGCGTGCCGAAGCCGAGCCAGGGCGCGAGCGCCACCACCGCCATCGCGACCGCGCTGGCCGCGTCCACGACGATCGAGGTACGGCGGACGCCGAACCGGTCCGCCCACGGCGTGGCCAGCGCGCTGGAGAGCATGTACGGCAGCGTCTCCGCGGCGGCCACCAGGCCCATCCGGGTCGGGCTGCCGGTGGTCTCCAGCACCAGCCAGGGAATGGCCACCACCGAGATCCGGGTGCCGAGGTTGGACAGCAGGTCGGCGCCGACCAGGGTGTACAACTCCCGGCGCGGGTTCACGCCGGACTGCCGATCGGGTCCGCGCCGGCCGGGTGCTCCTGTGCGTACCGGGCCCGCAGCGCCCGTTTGTCGACCTTCGCGGACCGGTTCAGCGGCAGCGCGTCGACGAACTCCACCGCGCCGGGCGCCCAGGTCTCGCTGAGTTCCCGGACGACCAGCGCGATCAGGTCGTCGCCGGTGACCGACGCGCCCGGCGCCGGCACCACGTACGCGTACGGCAGTTCCCCGGCCACCGGGTCCGGCACCCCGATCACCGCGGCGGCCCGGACCTCGGGGTGGCCGGCGAGCACGTCCTCGATCGGGCGGGAGTAGATCGGCCAGCTCCGCTGCCGGGTGAGGATCCGGTCCTGCAACCGGTCGACCAGGTAGAGGAAACCGTCGTCGTCGAGGTGCCCGATGTCGCGGGTGCGCACCCAGCCGTCGACGAGCGTCTCGGCGGTCAGCTCCGGCTGACCGTGGTAGCCGGCGAAGCTCAGCTTCGTCCGGGCCCACACCTCGCCGTCGACGCCGGCCGGCAGCACCCGCCCGTCGGCGTCGCGGATCTCGACCGTCACGTCCCCGTACGGCCGGCCGCAGGAGCGCAGCCGCTCCGGGTGCTCCGGATCGTCGGTGAGCCCGGGCAGCGCGCAGATCACCACCGCCTCGCTGAGCCCGTAGACGATCCGCAGGCACGGGCCGAACCGGGCGATCGCCTGGCGCAGCCGGGCCGGCGCGGCGGGCCCGGCGCCCACGTTGAACATGACCATCGCGGAGAAGTCGGCGCCCGGCAGGTCGGGATGGTCGAGCACCTCGTACAGCATCGGCGGGGTGACGAACGTGGAGGTCAGCCGCTCGGCGTGCACGGTCGCGACGAACGCCGCCGGGTCCCACCGCTCGCGCAGGAACAGCACCCCGCCGGTGAACAGGTTGACAAGTGTGGTGATCTGGCCGCTGGCCAGCCACATCGGGGAGTGCGACAGGTGCCGCAGCAGCGGGATCCCGGCGGACCGGATGCCGGCGGCGAGCACCAGCACCTGCCGGTAGAAGCTCTCCCGGTGGTGCACCAGCTTCGGCGTGCCGGTGGTGCCGCTGGTCTGGAGGAACGACTCCGGCGCCGGTCCGGAGGCCGGCAGGTCGGTCGGGTCGTCGGCGTCGCCGCCCGCGGTGAGGTCCGGGCCGGCGCCGCCGGGGCCGAGACACAGCACCGGTACGCCGACCAGGCCGGCCGCGACCTGCCCGGACTCCGGGTCGCGGGGATCGTGCACGAACACCTCCGGCGCGGCCAGCGCGACGAACTCGTCGATCTCGCGGCGGGAGGTGACCGGGGCGACCCACATGGCGCGGCAGCCGAGCAGGTGCAACGCGAGGTGCAGCAGCGGACCCTCGACCGTGTTGCCGAGCATCACCAGCACCGCCGCGCCCGGGCGTACGCCGTGCCGGCGCAGCGCGGTGGCCAGGCCGCGCACCTCGGCGGCGACCTGCCGGTAGGTGAGCCGGCGGTCACCGCCGACCAGCGCCTCCCGGTCGCCGAACCCGGCGAACAGCTCCAGCGCCTCGTGCACGTAGTTCGGCCGGTCGGTCATCGGGCAGCCCCCATCATTGTCCGCGAGCGGCGCCCGGCCCAGGTCAGGGCCGGTACTCGGACGGCGGGTGCCGGGTCGGCGACCGCACCGCCGCCGGTTCCGAGCCTAGGCAGCGGCGGTCCACGGCGGACAGAGCCGAACGTCGGGGCCCGGCATCCCGCGGGCATTTGATCATGTCGATCAGGTTGATTGACGCTCGTCACCAGCGGCGGCTAGTTTCCGGTCCATCGCCCGGGCAGGTGGCGCCGACCGCGCCGCGCCCGGGGTTGCCGAACATGGAGGATCGATGCCGACCCCGAAGAGATGGCACGTCATAGCTTCCGCCGCAACGCTGCTGATCGCCGGCACCCCGGCGGTCACCGCGAGCGCCGGCCCCACCGACACCGACCGCGCCGGGCACGGGCGCGCCGAGTGGGCGGGGAGCTGGGCCGCCGCGGTGACCCGCGGGAACACCGTGGGGCTGACCAACACCGGCCTCAACGACCAGAGCATCCGGATGACGGTGCAGACCACGGTGGGTGGTCCGCGCCTGCGGGTCCGCCTCACCAACCTCTACGGCGAGCAGGCCGTCAAGGTCGGGCACGCCACGGTCGCCCGGCCGAACACCGCCACCGCCGACGACCTGTCCGACGTCGACCCGGCCAGCGTCCGGGAACTGACGTTCTCCGGCGGCACGTCGGCCACCATCAACAAGGGCGCCGAACTGCTCAGCGACCCGCTGTCCTACCCGGTGGCGGAGCAGGAGGACCTGGTGGTCACCCTGTACTTCCCGGTGCTCACCGGACCGGTCACGTTCCACGGCCAGTCCCGGGTCACCAACTTCATCGGCGCCACGGACCTGACCACGGCGGCCGGCGGCGCCGGCTTCACCATCAAGCCGAACTGCTGCTGGATGTTCCTCTCCGGCATCGACGTGGAGCGCAAGGTCGCGCCGGGCTCGGTGGTGGTGCTCGGCGACTCCATCGGCGACGGCAACGGCAGCACCGTCAACGCCGACAAGCGCTGGCCGGACCTGCTCGCCGCGCGGCTGATCGACGCCCGGCCGGAGGTCCGTACGCCGGGCGTGCTCAACCTCAGCCTGGCCGGCAACCGGCTCAACCACGAGGGCCCGGAGCCCGGCGCGGGCGGCTTCCCCGGCTACTACGAGCTGGGCCCGAACGCGCTGGCCCGACTCAACGAGGACGTGTTCCCGCAGACCGGTGTCCGGACCGTCATCACCCACCTGGGCATCAACGACATCTGGATGAACGACGACAGCGCCGAGGCGATCATCGCCTCGCTGCGCCAGCTCAACCAGCAGGTCAAGGCGCGCGGGCTGACCAGCCTGGTCGGTACCATCACGCCGTACGAGGGCAACGGCGGGCCGGGCGTGTGGACCGCGGAGAAGGACGCCACCCGCAACGCCGTCAACGCCTGGCTGCGCGGGGCCGGCCGGGCCGAGTTCGACGGCGTGCTCGACTTCGACGCCGTGCTGCGCGACCCGGCGCAGCCGAGCCGGCTGCTGCCGGCGTACGACTCGGGAGACCACATCCACCCGAACGACGCGGGCGCGCAGGCGATGGCGAACGCCGTCCCGCTGCGGCTGCTCGGGCTGTGACACCGGGCGGGGGCGGCGTCGACACGGCGGCCGCCCCCGCCGCCTTTTCCTGGGGAGGAAGAACGCCGTGGACGTCAGTGAGATCCTGACCGGCCTGTACAGCGAGCAGGGCCGGCAGAACCCCTATCCCTACTACGCGGCCCTGCACGCGCACGGGCCGATCAACGCCGTGCCCACCCGCGCCGAGCACAGCACCGTCACCGCCGTCGCCGGCGGGTACGACGTGGTGGACCGGATCCTGCGCGATCCGGAGTGGTACAAGGGCTTCCCGCCCGGCTGGGAGGAGCAGGAGATCCTGCGGACGTTCCTCACCTCGATGATGTTCGTCAACCCGCCGGACCACACCCGGATGCGCGCGGTGTTCGCCAAGACCTTCACCCCGCGCCGGCTGGGCGCGCTGGAGCCGGTGGTGGAGCGGATCGTCACCGAACGCCTGGACGCGATGGCCGAGGCCGGTGCGGACGGCACCGAGGTGGACTTCGTCGCCGACTTCGCGTACCCGGTCCCGGCGCTGGTGATGGCCGAGTTCATCGGCCTGCCCGCCGCCGATCTGGCCTGGTACCGGCAGCGGGTCGACTGGATCGACGAGTACATGGACGTCTCCGGCAAGACGCCGGAGCGGCTGACCCGGGCCAACCAGGCCGCCGAGGAGCTGCGGGCCTACTACCGGGACCTGATCGCGCACCGCCGCCGGGCCCCCGGCGAGGACCTGATCAGCGGGCTGGTCGAGGTGCTCGACGCGGGCGGTGTCGACCTCACTGAGGACGAGCTGATCAGCAACCTGATCGTGCTCTTCAACGCCAGCTTCGTCACCACCGTCTACATGTTCAGCAACGGTCTGCCGCTGCTGCTCGACCATCCGGAGGTGACCGCCGCGCTACCCGGGAACGACGCGCTCGCCCGTGGCTGCGTGGACGAGGTGCTGCGGATGGAGAGCCCGGTGCACTTCCTGGCCCGTTCCGCGCCGGCCGACGCCGACCTGGACGGCGTGCCGGTGGCCCGCGCCGACAACGTGCTGCTGCTGATCGCCGCCGCGAACCGGGACCCGGCCCGCTTCCCCGACCCGGACCGCTTCGACCCGCACCGGGACGGCCCACCGTCGCTGGCCTTCGGCGTCGGACTGCACTTCTGCCTGGGCTCGGCGGTGTCGAAACTGGAGGGCCGGATCGCGCTGCCCCGGTTGTTCGCCCGCTTCCCCCGACTCGCGGTCACCCAGCCGTACACCTACAGCGGCAGCCTCTTCCTGCGCGGCATCGACAAGCTCTTCGTCACGACCGGGGAGGCCGGATGACGCTCGATCCGCAGGTGGTCGCGTGGCGGGCCACCCGGGCGACGGCCGGCGCCGTGCCGCTCTACACCCAGACCCTCGCCGAGGCCCGCGCCGCCGACCTCGCCGCGATCCGCGCCGGCGGCGGCGCGGTCGAGCCGGTCGCCGAGGTACGCGACAGCCAGGTGCCCGGCCCGGCCGGGCCGCTGCCGGTGCGGGTACACCGGCCGGCCGGCGACGGTCCGCTGCCCACGCTGGTCTGGTTCTTCGGCGGTGGCTGGACGCTCGGCAGCGTGGACACCGCCGACGGGATCTGCCGCCGGCTGGTCAACCTCGCCGGCTGTCAGACCGTGACGGTCGGCTACCGGCTCGCCCCCGAGCACCCGTTCCCGGCCGCGGTCCAGGACTGCCACGCCGCGCTGCGCCACCTGGCCACGCACCCCGACGAGTTCCGGATCGACGCGGGCCGGTTGGCGGTCGGCGGGGACAGCGCCGGCGGCAACCTGGCCGCCGCGGTGACGCTGCTGGCCCGTGCCGACGGCGGGCCCCGGCTCGCCGCCCAGGTGCTGGTCTACCCGAACACCGACCAACGTCCCGGCCGTCGCCCGGCCGACGACGAGGACCCGCTGCTGTTCAACCGGCACTCGGTGGACTGGTACCGCGGCCACTACCTCGCCGACCCGGCGGACGCGTCCCATCCGCTGGCCTCGCCGTTGCTCGCCGAGGACCTGTCCGGCCTGCCGCCGGCGCTCGTGGTGACCGCCGGGCACGACCCGCTGCGCGCCGAGGGCGAGCGGTACGCCGAGCGGCTGGGCGGGGCCGGCGTGCCGACCGAGACGGCCGACTACCCGGGCATGATCCACGGCTTCTTCGCCATGCCCGGCGTGTTCGACGCCGGCCGCGACGCCCAGGACCGGGTCGCCGCGTTCCTGCGCCGACGCTTCGGCCTGGACCCGGCGTCGGCCGGGGCCTCGGTCGGGACCGACCGTGGCTGACGCCGGCCCGGCCTTCGTGTCGCCGGCCAGCCTGGCCGACTTCGCCGGGCTGGCCCGGGCGGTGCTCCCGGCCGACGTGTGGGACTTCGTCGACGGCGGCAGCGGCACGGAGACCGCGCTGGCCGCCAACCGGGCCGCGCTGGACCGGGTGGCCGTGCTGCCCCGGATGCTGGCCGGGGTGGACACCCCGAGCACCGGGGCGACGCTGCCCGGGGGCCGGGCCGCGCTGCCGGTGGCGGTCGCGCCGATGGCGTACCAGCGGTTGCTGCACGCCGACGGGGAGCCGGCGCTGGCGGCGGCGGCCGGCGCGGCGGGCGTGCCCTACGTGGCCAGCACGCTGTCCAGCACGCCGATCGAGGAGATCGCCGCGGCCGGCGCGACGGTGTGGTTCCAGCTCTACTGGCTGCGCGACCGGGGCCTGGTGGCGGAGCTGCTCGACCGGGCACTGGGCGCGGGCTGCGCGGCGGTGATGCTGACGGTGGACGTGCCGGTGCTCGGTCGACGCCTGCGCGACGTGCGCAACGGCTTCACGCTGCCGGCGCACGTCACCGCCGCCAACCTGCCCGGCGGCCGGGACGACCTGGCCCACCAGGGCACGCCCGGCGTCTCGGCGGTGGCGGTGCACACCGGCGCGGTCTTCGCCCCGGCGGTGAGCTGGGCGGACCTGGCCTGGCTGCGCGCGCGTACCCCGGTGCCGTTGCTGGTCAAGGGCATCCTGGACGCGCGCGACGCGGTCCGCGCGGCGGACGCCGGCGTGGACGCGGTGGTGGTCTCCAACCACGGCGGCCGGCAGCTCGACGCCGCCCCGGCCAGTGCGAATGTGCTGCCGGAGGTGGTCGACGCGGTGGCGGAGCGGTGCGCGGTGCTGCTCGACAGCGGCATCCGCGGCGGTGTGGACGTGCTGCGCGCGCTCGCGCTCGGCGCGGCCGGCGTGCTGGTCGGCCGGCCGCTGCTCTGGGCGCTCGCGGCCGGCGGCCGGGCCGGCGCCGAGGCCGCCCTGGCGCTGCTCGCCGCCGAACTGCGGGACGCGCTCATCCTCAGCGGCTGCCCCGACCCGGCCTCGGCCCGGCGGCTGCGCACCCGGATCGGAGCCTGACGTGGAACCGGTGGACCTGACCGTCGAGGCGCTGCACGGCAGCGTCGGCGACCCGGCGTTGAACTCGATGAACTTCCTCAACGAGGTGGCACAGCACTATCCCGAGGCGGTGTCGCTGGCCGCCGGCCGGCCGTACGAGGAGTTCTTCGACTCGGCGCTGCTGCCCGACCATCTGGAGCGGTTCCGCGCGCACCTCGCCGACGATCTGGGGCTGAGCCCGGCCCAGGTGGACCGGACGCTGTTGCAGTACGGCCGGACCAAGGGCATCGTGCACCACCTGGTCGCCCGTCACCTCGCCGTCGACGAGGGGCTCGCCGTCGACCCGGAGACGATCGTGGTGACGGTCGGCTGCCAGGAGGCGATGTTCCTGGTGCTGCGCGCGCTGCGGGCCGACCCGGCCGACGTGCTGTTCGCGGTGGCGCCCACGTACGTCGGGCTGACCGGCGCGGCCCGCCTGGTCGACCTGCCGGTGCGTCCGGTGGCCGGTGGCCCGGACGGCGTCGACCTGGCCGACCTGCGGGCCGGGGTGCGCCGGGCCCGCGCCGAGGGGTTGCGCCCGCGCGCCTGCTACGTGATGCCGGACTTCGCGAACCCGTCCGGGGTCAGCATGGACACCGCCCAGCGCCGCCGGTTGCTCGACGTGGCCGCCGAGGAGGAGCTGCTGCTGATCGAGGACAACCCGTACGGCCTGTTCCCGGCCGCCGGCGTGGACCGCCGTCCCACGCTGAAGGCGCTGGACACCGCGCGTCGGGTGGTCTATCTCGGCTCGTTCGCCAAGACCGTGCTGCCCGGCGCGCGGGTCGGCTACGTGGTCGCCGACCAGCGGGTGGGCGACGCGGACGGCACGGTCGGCCCGCTCGCCGACCAGCTCGCCAAGATCAAGAGCATGGTCACGGTGAACACGTCCCCGATCAGCCAGGCGGTGATCGGCGGCGCGCTGCTGGCGCACGACTGTTCACTCGTCGCCGCGAACGTCCGGGAGCGGGCCGCGTACGCCCGCAACCTGCGCCACCTGGTCGACGGCCTGGCCCGCCGCTTCCCGGCCGGCGGGCCGGTGGGCTGGACCGTACCGGCCGGCGGCTTCTTCGTGGTGGTCACCGTGCCGTTCCCGGTCGACGACGCGCTGCTGCACCGCTCGGGCCGGGAGTACGGCGTGCTCTGGACCCCGATGGCGCACTTCTACGACGCCGGCACGCCGGTGAACGCGTTGCGGCTGTCGGTGAGCGCGGTCACTCCGGCACAGATCGACCTGGGCCTGGACCGGCTCGCGGCGCTGGTCGCGGACACCACGGTCGCGGTGGGCGCGCCGGCCTGACGCCGCAGGGTCGTGGTTCCGGCACCACCCGTGTTCCCCGGCGACCCGGTGTCCGTTGATAATGGACGGATGGTTGCCTGGGAGTACGCGTTGCTGGTCCGCCGTTATCAGGGGCAGGGCCGGAATTTCCACGTCTCGTTCGTCTGGTACGGCCCGGACGGGTCCCGCACCGACGTGACCGCGTACGGCGACACCGCTGTCGCGCACCTCAACCGCGTCGGCCGGGAGGGCTGGGAGCTGGTCACCGCCGCCGAGGACGTGAACAACGTGCAGGGCAGCACCGAGGTGCACCGCTACCACCTCAAGCGCCCGCTGCGCTGAGGTTCCGCGCCCCCGCCGGCCGGGTGGTCGGCAGGGGCGCGGGCGGGCTCAGCCGAGGGTGACCTCGGGGTAGAGCGGGAACGGGGTGAGCAGGTCGGCGGCCTGCTTGCCGACCGACTCGGCCACCGCCGGGTCCAGCACGTACTTCGCCTTCGACGGGGCGCCGTCCGGGCCGGTGCCGGCGGTGGTCCGGTCCAGCACCGTGTGGATCAGCTCGGCGGTCGCGTCCATCTCGGCGGCGCCCAACCCCCGGGTGGTCAGCGCCGGCGTGCCGATCCGGATGCCGGAGGTGTACCACGCGCCGTTCGGGTCCTGCGGGACGGCGTTGCGGTTGGTCACGATGCCGGAGTCCAGCAGCGCCTGCTCGGCCTGCCGGCCGGTCAGGCCGTAGCCGGAGACGTCGATGAGCACCAGGTGGTTGTCGGTGCCGCCGGTGACCAGCGACGCGCCCCGGCGCAGCAGCCCGTCCGCGAGCGCGTGCGCGTTGTCCACGATCCGGGACGCGTAGTCGGCGAAGTCGGGGCGCCGCGCCTCGGCCAGCGCCACCGCCTTGGCGGCCATCACGTGCGGCAGCGGGCCGCCGAGCACCATCGGGCAGCCCCGGTCGACCTGGTCGGCCAGCTCCGGACCGCAGAGCACCATGCCGCCGCGCGGCCCGCGCAGCGACTTGTGCGTGGTGGTGGTGACGATGTGCGCGTGCGGCACCGGGTCGAAGTCGCCGGTGAAGACCTTGCCGGCGACCAGCCCGGCGAAGTGCGCCATGTCGACCATGAAGGTGGCCCCGACCGAGTCGGCGATCTCCCGCATGATCCGGAAGTTGACCTTCCGGGGATACGCCGAGTAGCCGGCGACCAGGATCAGCGGCCGGAACTCCCGGGCCGCCTCGGCCACCCGGTCGTAGTCGATCAACCCGGTGGCCGGGTCGGTGCCGTAACTGCGCTGGTCGAACATCTTGCCGGAGATGTTCGGCCGGAAGCCGTGGGTGAGGTGGCCGCCGGCATCCAGCGACATGCCGAGCATCCGCTGGTCGCCCAGTTCGCGGCGCAGCGCGAACCAGTCCGCCTCGGTCAGGTCGTTGACGTGGCGCTTCTGCGCCTTCTTCAGCGCCGGGGACTCGACCCGGTCGGCCAGGATCGCCCAGAACGCGACCAGGTTGGCGTCGATGCCGGAGTGCGGCTGCACGTACGCGTGGGCGGCCCCGAACAGCTCCCGGGCGTGCTCGGCGGCGAGCGCCTCGACGGTGTCCACGTTCTGGCAGCCGGCGTAGAAGCGGCGCCCGACGGTGCCCTCGGCGTACTTGTCGCTGAACCAGTTCCCCATCGCCAGCAGCGTCGCGGGGGAGGCGTAGTTCTCGCTGGCGATCAACTTCAGCGACTCGCGCTGGTCGACCAACTCCGCCCCGATGGCGTCCGCCACCCGCGGCTCGACGGCGCGGATCACCTCCAGCGCGCTGCGGAAGGCGGTGGACTCGGCGTTGTGCGACATGCGACCTCCTGGTGACGTGCGGAAGGCCCAGGCGCTCGGCATGCGTCCTCATGACGAGGCCGCTCCCCGATGGTGCTCCATCTCCACGCGCCAGTCACGGCCCGGGTCGATCCTAGCGGGCGACCCCGGACCGGACCTGCGGGGTTGCCGGGGCGGGTGGACCTGGCCACGCCGGCCGGGGCGCGGGCGGGGACTTCGTCGGCGGCACCGAATAAGGAGGGGCCCCTTGTTAACGCATTCTGCATAGGCGGGGCCCCCTCTTAACGTCCACGTGTCAAGAGGGGGCCCCGCCTTGCACCAGGGCTCAGGCGTCCACGGCGTCGCGTGCCTTCTTCAGCGCCTTCGGGGCGGTCGGCGTCTTCGGCGCGGTCGGCCGCAGGTCCAGCATGCGCTGGCCGATCTCCTGGAGCTGGTTCCGGCCGAGCGCCTCGCGCACCTTCGGGAACCACTCCTGCTCCTCCTCCTCGACGTGGTGCAGCACGTTCTCCATCAGCACCGTCGTCTTGGCCACGAACCGCTCGTCGTCGGCGTCCATGGCGTGCAGTTCGAGACAGAGCACGTCCGCCACGTGGTGTTCCTCGTACGACTCGAGGATGTCGTCCTCGACGTCCGGCACCAGCTTGCGGACCTCCGGGTACATCACCTCGTTCTCCAGGTAGGTGTGCACCGTCAGCGCCTCGAGGATCTGCGTGACGACCTTCCCGCGTCGGCTCGCCGGCCCGTCCTCGGCGTCCTGGAACGCCTTGAACAGCCGGCGGATCTCCTTGTGGTCCTCCTTGAGCAGGACGATCGCGTCGGTGGACACCGGTGTACCTCCTAGGTCGACTGATGTGGCCCCCCTACCCGGCGTCCGACCAGGACAAACAGACCGGACCCGGCAATCGTGCCGGGCCCGGTCCGCAGGGGTGTGCCGGGTTACTTCACCACGGTGTACGCGTCGACGACGCCGGCGCCGTAGAACCCGTTACGCGCCCCACCGGAGCAGGTCGCGTCGTACGCGTTCGGGCCCGTCGGGATCAGCGGGACCGGGTTGTAGACGCCCACCGGGCAGGGCTTGGCGGTCGCCGTGCGCTCCAGGAACGACGACAGCTGGCCCGGGGTCATGTCCGGGTGCGCCGACAGCGCCAGCGCCGCGACGCCGGTGGCGTGCGGGCCGGACATCGACGTGCCCTGCTTGTAGCCCCACCCGTTGGTGCGGGTGACGGTGTTGAAGGTGGTCGACAGGATGCCGTCGGTCGACGTGGAACGCGCGCCCTGGGTCCGGAAGCGGGTGTCGCCGCCCGGCGCCGTCACGTCGATCACGCCCTGCCCGTACGACGAGTAGTAGCTCTTCGCGCCGGTCGGGCCCACCGCGGCCACGGTCACCACACCGGGCGCCTCAGCCGGCAGGTCGAGGCAGGCGTTGGTCAGGTTCGCGCGCTCCTCCGGCGTCCCGTTGTTCGGGCTGCCGGTGTCGGTGATCTTGTGGGCGAGGTCGTAGTTCGAGTTGCCGGCGGACGCCACGTTGAGCACGCCCTTGGACTGCGAGTAGCGGATCGCCCGCTGCACGGCCTGCCACACCGGGCGCTGCCGCGCGTCGTTGCGGCAGTTCAGCTCCCACGGGTCGATGTAGTAGCTGTTGTTGGTCAGCCGCATCCCGTGGTCGGCGGCCCAGAGGAACCCGCAGACCGCGGCCTCCGGGAAGATGTAGCCGTCGTTGTTGACCACCTTGACGGCGGCCACCTTGACCCCCGGCGCGACGCCGGTGACGCCGACGCCGTTGATCGCCGCGGCGATGGTGCCGGCCACGTGCGTGCCGTGGTCGCTGTTGGTCGGGTTCCACGCCGCCTCGGTGGTGTCGGTGACGCCGCCGATGCAGGACGTGCTCTTGTCCTTGGCGATCTGGGTCGCCAGGTCCGGGTGGGTGCTGGAGATGCCGCTGTCCAGGACGCCGACGACGACGTCCGGGCGGCCGGTGGTCACCGCGTGGGCCTGCGGGACGTGGATCATGTCCATGTCCCACTGCTGGCCGTAGAGCGGCTCCCGGGTGGGGTCGCCGGTGGCGTCGGCGACCAGCGCCGGCGGGACCTCGACGGTCTCGCCCTCGTCGAGGGCGGTGCCCAGGCCGGCGGTGGAGGCGACCGACTCGACGCCCGCGCCGGCCACCCGGGCGGCGAAGTCCGGGTTGGTCGAGCGGGCGACGAGCACGCCGATCTGGTCGTAGGCGGCCACCACGGTGCCGTCGGCGGCGGCCACCCGGGCGGCGGCCCTACCGGTGGTGGCGCCCTGCGGGGCGAGGACCAGGTACGACGTCTCCGGTCCGGCGGCTGCCGCCGGTGCCAGGCCGCCGGTGACGGCGAGGCCGGCGCCGAGCGTCACGGCGGACGCGGCGGCCAGTGTCTTGCGACGAAGGTTCTTCACACGTACTCCCAGGGGGCCGATCCGGTGGAGGACGCGCAGACTGCACGCCCTTCACCGGCTCAGCGCGCGGATGTCGTGTGGTGTTACACACACCCTCGTCGCCGCGGGTCGACCGTCAGACCGTCGCGATCGTGTACGGGATCTCGTCGAGCAGCTCACGGGCCAGGAAGCCGATCCGGCCGTACCGGGGCACCAGCCGCTGCCCGCTGACCGCGTGCGCGAACGCCGCCCAGCACGCCGCCTGCCCCGGGTCGGCGCCCCGGGAGAGCAGCCCGGCGAGGAGCCCGGCCCGCACGTCGCCGCTGCCGGAGGTGCCCAGCCCGGCGTCGCCGCTCTCCTCCCGCCAGGCCCGGCCGTCCGGGGTGGCGATGTGCCCGTACAGCGAGACCACCGCGTCGTACCGGCCGGCCAGCTCCACCGCCTCGGCGTCGAGGTCGTCGCCGGGGTCCCGGCCGAGCAGGTGGCGGGCCTCGGTGAGGTTCGGCGTGAGCACCACCTTGCGGCCGGAGCCGGCCAGCAGGTCCGGTTCGTGGCTGAGCGCGCCGAGCGCGTACGCGTCGAGCACCAGGGCGGTCTCCCGGTCGGCCGTGTCGAGCACCAGGCGCAGCAGCTCCCGGGTGGCGTCGATGTCGGTCAGCCCGGGGCCGACCGCCACCACGTCCGCGTCGGCGACCAGGCCGCCCAGCAGGTCACCGGGGTCGCCCCGGACCGCGCCCTCGCCGGTCTCCGGCAGGCCGACCACCAGCGCCTCCGGGACCTGGATGCTCAGCGCCGTGGCGGTGGACTCGGGGGCGGCGAGCTGGAGCACGCCCGCGCCGGCCCGCAGCGCGGCGACACCGGCCAGCAGCACCGCCCCGGGCGTGAACCGGGAACCGCCGACCACCAGCACCGTGCCGCGCGCCTCCTTGCCGCCGGAGGGCACCGGCAGCGCCCAGTCCCGCAGCAGCGCGGGGGTGATCACGTCAGACCGGCTCGGCATGAACCTCGTCCTCCCTGGTGGGCCGCGCCCCCTGCCGGTGCAGGTGGGTCACGTCGTTGAACATCTCCGGCGCGAGCCGGCCGGCGTCGTCGGCCCGCCAGCCGGTCAACGAGCAGTTCGCGATCACGTGCTCGCGGGTGAGCGCCATCAGCTCCGCCTCGGTGAGCCCTTCCACCAGGTAGCGGAGCAGGAAGACCAGCGCGTCGTGGCCGAACAGCAGCACCCGACCGCCCTCGTGGTCGCGGCGCAGGTCACCGAGGAGGGCCCGCAGCCGCAGCGCCACGTCGGTCCAGGACTCGCCGCCGGGCGGACGGTAGTAGAACTTGCCGAGCCGGTCCCGCCGCCGTGCCTCCTCCGGGTGGCGTCGGCGCACGCCGTGGCCGGTGAGCCCGTCGAGGATGCCCAGCTCCCGGTCGCGTAGCCGCTCGTCGCGGCTCATCGGCACCCCGGTGCCGGCCAGCGCCAGCTCGGCGGTGCGTACCGCGCGCAGGTACGGCGACACCACCGCCACCTCGGGCCGGCGCTCCGCGGGCAGGCCGGCCAGCCACCGGCCGGTGGCCCGGGCCTGCTCCTCGCCGGTGGGCGACAGCGGCACGTCCGCGTCCCGGTGGGTGAGGTCGATCAGTTCGGCGCCGGACGTCTCGGCCGCGGTGGCCGCGACGTTCGCGGTGCTCTCACCGTGCCGGACGAT
This sequence comes from Micromonospora sp. RP3T, assembly GCF_003027925.1. Taxonomy (GTDB): domain Bacteria; phylum Actinomycetota; class Actinomycetes; order Mycobacteriales; family Micromonosporaceae; genus Micromonospora. The sequence goes on along the minus strand of NZ_PYPS01000032.1, from coordinate 39,974 downwards.
CCAGAGCGCTGCCAACTCCGCCATGCGGCTCCCCGTACCCGACGCCCGGCGCGGGTAACCGCGCCGGCTCAGCCGGGCAGAGGTACGGGACGACGGGGCAGCGCGGCGCGCATCGATCCGGCAAGATGTCGCCGGGTCGGGCGGCCCGGCCGGGGAGGTGCGCATGTCGACGGTGGTGCAGGGGCTGCGGGAGGCGCTTGTGCTCTTCGTGGTCGCGGTGGCGGCGATCACGGTGGCGGTCGGCGTCTGGGTGGCGGTCAGCGGCGGCGACTTCGTGCATCGGGTCGGCGTGGCGTTCATGCTGGTCGGGGCCGTGATCGGGATGACCGGCGACCTGACGCTGAGCCGGATCGGCATGCTGCCGGCCCGGTCCACGTTCGGGCTGGCGCCGGAGCGGGAGGACGGCGGCGGCGGCCGGGTGCTCACCGGCGTCGGCATCTTCCTGTTCGTCTCGGTGCCGCTGATCGTGGTCGGGATCCTGCTGATCACCTGACGGATGCCCGCGCGACGGCGGTCGGTGCCCTACGGTGGGTGGGATGGCGACCACGGCGGCCGAGGAGATCCGGGTGGGGGAGCGGCTGGTCCGCGTCTCCAGCCCGGACAAGCCCTACTTTCCCGAGCGCGGGCTGACCAAGCTGGACGTGGTGCGCTATTTCCTCGCCGTCGGCGACGGCGTCCTGCGCGCGCTGCGGGACCGGCCCACCATGCTGGAACGCTGGCCGCGCGGCGTGTTCGAGGGCGCGACGATCGCCACCCGGCAGACCAACCGGGGCGACGCGTTCTACCAGAAGCGGCTGCCGGCCGGGGCACCCGACTGGGTGCGCACCGCGCACATCACGTTCCCCAGCGGACGGACCGCCGACGAGGTGGCGCCGAGCGAGTTGGCGGTGGTGATCTGGGCGGCGAACCTGGGCACGCTGCGGTTCCACCCGTGGCCGGTGTCGACGGCCGACGTGGAGCACCCGGACCAACTGCGCATCGACCTGGATCCGATGCCGGGCGTGGAGTTCGCCCAGGTGGTGCCGGTGGCGCACGAGGTGCGCGCGTTCCTCGCCGAGCTGGGCCTGGCGGGGTACCCGAAGACCACCGGCGGCCGGGGTCTGCACGTCTACCTGTCGATCGAGCCGCGGTGGAGCTTCGGCGAGTGCCGGCGGGCGGTGCTGGCGCTCGGCCGGGAGATGCAACGCCGGCGACCGGACCTGGTCACCACCACCTGGTGGCGGGACCAGCGGGACCGGCCGGTCTTCGTCGACTACAACCAGATGGCCCGCGACCACACCATGGCGTCGGCGTACTCGATCCGGCCCACGCCGCGGGCGCTGGTGTCGGCGCCGCTGGACTGGGCCGAGCTGGACGACGCCCGGCCGGAGGATTTCGACGTGCTCAGCATGCCGGCCCGCTTCGCCGACCGCGGCGACCCGCACGCCGGCCTGGACGGTCGGCGGCACTCGTTGGCGCCGCTGCTGGAGCTGGCCGACCGCGAGGGCCTGGAGTCGCCGCCGGAGCGGTGAGCCGTCAGGCCCAGGGGCTCAGTGTCCCGTCGAACTCCTCGAAGACCAGCCAGGTGCGGGTGGAGAGCACCCCGGCGATGCTCTGCACCCGGTCCAGCACCACGTCGCGCAGCGTGGCGTTGTCCGGCGCGCGGACCAGCGCCAGCACGTCGTGCTCGCCGCTGAGCAGCGCCGCGTGCTCGATGTAGCGCACCTGGGCCAGCTCGGCGGAGACCTCCCGCCAGGTGTTCTGCTCGATGGTGAGCGCGATGTACGCCGAGGTGCCCAGCCCGGCCGGCTCCGGCGCGACCCGCGCGGTGAAGCCGGTCAGCACGCCGTCGCGCAGCAGCCGCTCCACCCGGGCGTACGCGTTGGTGCGCGAGACGTGCACGCGGTCGGCAAGCGTCCGGATGGAGAGTCGGGCGTCCGCGACCAGTTCGCGCAGGATCCGCCGGTCGACCTCGTCGAGCGGGCCGGCCGAACGTCCCGTTCCGCCCGTCGCGCCCGCTGTGGTGCCGGTCTCCTGGCTCACTTGGCTCACCCTCCCGTGCCATTCGTCTCGCGTTCAGCGCGGATGTTGAGTCAATCATCCATGGGCAGGAGCATAGGTCCACCACACGTCCAGGAGGTCCCCGCCGTGACGACCACACCCCAGGCGGTCCGCAGGGCATCCCCGCGTACCCGCCGGCCGGCCACCCCGGCCGTCCCCGACCCGTCGGCCGGCCTGCTGCCGCAGCCCGAGCCGGTTCGGCTGCTGGACCCGGACGGCACCCCGCTGCCGGCCCGCGACGACTACCCGGAGCCGCCGGTCGAGACGCTGCGCGAGATGTACCGGCGGATGGTCGTCGGCCGCCGCTTCGACACCCAGGCCACCGCGCTGACCAAGCAGGGGCGGCTCGCCGTCTACCCGTCCGCCCGTGGCCAGGAGGCCTGCCAGGTCGGCGGGGTGCTCGCCCTGCGCGACTCCGACTGGGTCTTCCCCACCTACCGGGAGTCGATGGCGCTGACCGCGCGTGGCCTCGACCCGGTCGAGGTGCTCACCCTGCTGCGCGGCGACTGGCACTGCGGCTACGACCCGGCCGTCACCCGCACCGCGCCGCAGTGCACGCCGCTGGCCACCCAGTGCGTGCACGCCGCGGGTCTCGCCTACGGCGAGTCGTACCAGGGTCGGGACACCGTGGCGCTGACCTTCATCGGCGACGGCGCCACCAGTGAGGGCGACTTCCACGAGGGGATCAACTTCGCGGCCGTGTTCAAGGCCCCGGTCGTCTTCCTGGTGCAGAACAACAAGTACGCGATCAGCGTGCCGCTGTCCCGGCAGACCGCCGCGCCGAGCCTGGCGTACAAGGGCGTCGGCTACGGCGTGCCCAGCGAGCAGGTCGACGGCAACGACCCGGTGGCCGTGCTGGCGGTGCTGAACCGGGCCGTCGCGCACGCCCGCGCCGGCAAGGGCCCGTACCTGATCGAGGCGCACACCTACCGGATGGAGCCGCACACCAACGCCGACGACCAGACCCGCTACCGGGACGCCGACGAGGTCGAGGCGTGGCGCGACCGCGACCCGATCGCCCGGCTGGAGGCGTACCTGCGGGCCCGGGGCGTGCTCGACGACGCCGCGGTCGCGGCGGTCGCCGAGGAGGCCGAGGCGTACGCCGCCACGCTGCGCCGCCGGATGGACGAGCAGCCGACGGTGGACCCGCTCAGCCTCTTCGAGCACGTCTACGCCGAGCCGACGCCGCAGCTCGTCGAGCAGCGGGAACTGGTCCGGGCCGAGCTGGCCGCGGCTCGCGACGAGGAGGGGGACGCCTGATGGCCACCGTGACCATGGCGAAGGCGCTCAACGCCGCGCTCGCCGACGCGCTGCTCGACGACGAGCGGGTGCTCGTCTTCGGCGAGGACGTCGGCCAGTTGGGCGGCGTCTTCCGGATCACCGACGGGCTGCAGGCCCGCTTCGGCGACAAGCGCTGCTTCGACACCCCGCTCGCCGAGGCCGGCATCGTCGGTTTCGCGGTCGGCCTGGCCATGTCCGGGCTGCGGCCGGTGGTCGAGATGCAGTTCGACGCGTTCGCGTACCCGGCGTTCGAGCAGATCGCCTCGCACGTGGCGAAGCTGCGCAACCGCACCCGTGGCGCGCTCAGCGTGCCGATCGTCATCCGGGTCCCGTACGCCGGCGGCATCGGCGGCGTGGAGCACCACTGCGACTCGTCCGAGGCGTACTACGCGCACACCCCCGGCCTGAAGGTGGTCACCCCGGCCACCGTCGACGACGCGTACTCGCTGCTGCGCGCCGCGATCGACGACCCGGACCCGGTGGTGTTCCTGGAGCCGAAGAAGCTCTACTTCTCCAGCGGCGAGGCGGAGCTGCCGGCGCGTACCGCGCCGATCGGCACCGCCGTGGTGCGCCGGCCGGGCACCGACGCGACGCTCGTCGCGTACGGGCCGGCGGTGCCGGTGGCGCTGGCCGCCGCCGAGGCGGCCCGCGAGGAGGGCTGGGACCTGGAGGTGGTCGACGTGCGCAGCATCGTGCCGTTCGACGACGCCACGGTGACCGCGTCGGTGCGCCGTACCGGCCGCTGCGTGGTGATCCAGGAGGCGCAGGGCTTCGCCGGGGTCGGCGCCGAGATCGCCGCCCGGGTGCAGGAGCGCTGCTTCCACGCGTTGCACGCGCCGGTGCTGCGGGTGTCCGGGCTGGACATCCCCTACCCGGCGCCGATGCTGGAGCACACCCACCTGCCCTCGGTGGACCGGGTGCTGGACACCGTGGCCCGGTTGCAGTGGGACGACCAGCCCGACTCCCGGTGGGCAGCGGCATGAGCGAACGCACCGAGCGGAGCGAGGGCCGTGAGGGCATGCCAGGTCGGCCCGGCATGAGCGAACGCACCGAGCGGAGCGAGGGCCGTGAGGGCATGCCCGGTCGGCCCGGCATGAGTGAACGCACCGAGCGGAGCGAGGGCCGTGAGGGCATGCCCGGCATGTTCGGCATGAGCGAACGCACCGGTGTGGGGACCCGTGACTTCCTCCTGCCGGACCTGGGTGAGGGGCTCAGCGAGGCGGAGATCGTCGAGTGGCGGGTCGCGGTCGGCGACGTGGTCACCGTGGACCAGAGCGTGGTCGAGGTGGAGACCGCCAAGGCCGTCGTCGACGTGCCCTGCCCGTACGCCGGCCGGGTCGTCGCGCTGCACGGCGCGGCGGGTGAGGTCCGTCCGGTCGGCCAGCCGCTGATCACCATCGCGCCGCTCGACGGCGGCGGCACCCCCGACCCGCACGCCACCTACCGCGAGGAGGAGCGGGCCGGCTCCGGCAACGTCCTGATCGGGTACGGCACCGGGCACGGCGGTGCGGGCCGGCGGCGTCGCCGACCCCGCCTGGCGCTCGCCCCCGAACCCGGCGCACCCGCCCCGGCGGCGCCCGGTCCCGCGCTCGCGGCCGGCTCGCCGGCCCGGACCGACCCGCTGACGGTGGCCGCCACGTCGGTCCCGGCCGGGTCGGCGGACCGGACGCCCGATCCGGCGCGGCGCGGTGATCCGGCCTCGGCGCCGCTGGTCATCTCGCCGATCGTGCGGCGGCTGGCCCGGGAGCAGGGGATCGATCTGGCGTCGGTGCGCGGCACCGGGCCGGGCGGCGTGATCCGTCGGGCGGACGTGGAGACGGCGCTGGCCGCACCGGCCGCCCGGCTGGCGGCCGTGCCGGACGCGCCGGAGGCGCACGTCGGGCTCGTCCCGGCCGGCGACGGCGACGTGGTCGTCCCGCTCACCGGCATCCGGAAGGTGATCGCCGACAAGCTCTCCCGCAGCCGCCGGGAGATCCCCGAGGTGACCATCTGGGTCGACGTGGACGCCACCGGGCTGCTGGAGACCCGGGCCGCGATCAACGCCGCCACCCCGGACGCGCCGGTGAGCATCCTGGCCCTGCTGGCCCGCGTCTGCCTCAGCGGTCTGCGGCGGTATCCGCAGCTCAACGCACGCGTCGACACCGAGGGGCAGCGGATCGTGCAGTCCGCCGGCGTGCACCTGGGCATCGCCGCGCAGACCGACCGGGGCCTGGTGGTGCCGGTGCTGCGCGACGCCCAGCGACTCACCACCGGCGAGCTGGCCGCCGCGCTGGCCGAGACCACGGCGGCGGCCCGCGCCGGCACGCTGCCCCCGGCCCGGCTGACCGGCGGGACGTTCACGCTCAACAACTACGGCGTGTTCGGGGTGGACGGCTCCACGCCGATCATCAACCATCCGGAGGCGGCGCTGCTCGGCGTCGGCCGGATCGTGGACAAGCCCTGGGTGGTCGACGGGCAGTTGGCGGTCCGGAAGGTGACCCAGCTCAGCCTCACCTTCGACCACCGGGTCTGCGACGGCGGCGTGGCCGGCGGGTTCCTGCGCCACGTGGCCGACTGTGTCGAACGCCCCGCCCTGCTGATCGCGAACGTCTGATCCCGACGGCCGCAGCCCCCGGTCCGGGTGCTGCGGCCGTCCGCGGGGGAGCGCCACACCCCGGGACGGGCGATACCGGTCGTCGGGGCCGCCGACTCCCGATCCGGCCGCCACCGACCCATTTCACGCAGCCGTTTCCAAGCAATTCCGCCGAAGGCGCCACACCGTGACGACAGGCCTACAGAATGTGGGCTAGGGGGTGCCGAAATGGGGGACGGAATATGTTTGTGAGGCGGCGACTGACGCTTTTCGCGATGACTGTCGCGGTCGCGCCACTCGCGGTCGGCGCGTGCACCGCCGGCCCGAAGTCGGTGGCGAAGCGGGCCGAGGCGGCCCCGCCGTCGGTCACGGTGACGCCGGCCGACCGGGCCCGCGACGTGCCGATCAGCGCGGAGGTGGGCACGAAGGCCAGCAACGGCAAGGTGACCGGTGTCAAGCTGACCGACGACAAGGGCCGCCCGGTGCCGGCCCAGGCGCGGGAGGACGGATCCGGTTGGGTGCCGGACCGCCCGCTGGCGAATTCCCGGACGTACACGGCCGAGGTGACCGTGAGCGGCGATTCCGGGAAGACCACGACGCGGAAGACGACGTTCACGACGATGGCCAAATCCACCAAACCGGCCGTCACCAGCGAATTGTATCTCCAGGACAAGCAGACGTACGGAACCGCGATGCCGGTGGTACTCGGTTTCGATCCGCCCATTCCGGAACAGGCGCGGGCGGACGTGCAGCGCCGGCTGTTCGTCAGGACGGACCCGCCGCAGCCGGGCACCTGGTCGTGGATGGCCGACGGCAAGCAGGCCGAGTACCGGGCGCCGGACCGCTGGAGGCCCGGAACCCGGATCAGCGTGCGCAGCGCGCTGGAGGGGTTGCCGATCGGTAAGGACGCGGTGGGTGACGCCGATCGGGTGGCCACCGCCCGGGTGGGCCGGCAGGTGTCGCTCGACATCGACAACACCACCAAGCAGATGACCGTCTACCAGGACGGCAAGGTGCTCAGGAAGCTGCCGGTCAGCCTCGGCAAGCCGAGCACGCCGAGTTCCAGCGGCACCATGGTCATCATGGAGAAGCACGAGCACACCACGTTCGACACCCGCGGCGAGCCGGACGGCGGCTACGTGGTCGACGTGGACGACGCCCAGCGGCTGACCTGGGGCGGCGAGTTCATCCACTCGGCGCCCTGGTCGGAGGGGGAGCAGGGCTACAACAACACCTCGCACGGCTGCACCAACGTGTCCGCCGCCGGAGCGGACTGGCTGATGGGCATCACGCAGGTCGGTGACCTGGTGACCGTCAAGGGCACCGAGGTGCAGCTCCAGCAGGGCAACGGCTTCACCGCCTGGAACGTGAGCTGGGACGAGTTCGCCAAGGGCAGCGCGCTGCCCGTACCGGCGGGATTGAAGCCCACGCGGAGCCCGACGCCGCACCCGGGCGCGGTGGCCGGCGGGTCGTCGCCCGCGCCCACCCCGTCGGCGAGCAACAGCGGCGGCTGAACCGGGGGAGGAACGGCCACGGGCCGGCCCGCGTCCGCGCGGGCCGGCCCACGTCGACCTCAGTCCAGGTCGACGCGGGCCACGCCGGTCGCGGTCAGGCTGCCCAGCCAGAGCTGCCGGCCGTGCTGCCGGACGCCGGTCACCATCGGGTACGCGCCGCCGGGGCCGTGCAGCGTCCGCAGCACCCGGCCGGCGCCGTCGACCAGCGCGACCAGACCGTAGCGGCGCGGCTGCGGCTGCACCGCCCCGGGCAGCAGCGCGACGAGCTGCCGGACCCGGGGGTGGGGCAGCAACCGTTCCATGATCGGCAGTCGGGGGCTGGGCAGCGCGATCCAGTACGTCCCGTCGCCGACGGCGGAGACATTGTCCGGATACGCCGGCAGGTCGGTCAGCACGGTGGCCCGGCCGGTCGGCAGGTCCACCCGCAGCAGCCGGTGGGTGGCGGTCTCGACCAGCATCAGCGCCGACTCGTCCGGGGTGAGCGCCAGCCCGTTCGGGAAGTAGAGCCCGTCGGCCACCACGTCGGTGCGCCCGGTGCGCCTGTCGTACGCCAGCACCCGCCCGTTGGGCCGGTGCTCCAGCAGGTCCCGCTTCCAGTGCGAGAGCGGGAAGCGGTCGGACGAGTCGGTGAAGAACACGGTGCCGTCCCGGGCGACGGCGGCGTTGTCGGCCAGATGCACCGGCGGCGCGGTGCCGGTCAGCTCGTGCACCGCCCCGGCCGGGTCGACCCGCAGCAGTCCCCGGTACGCGTCGCAGACCAGCAGCCCGCTGTCGACCGGGTCAAGCTCGATGCCGAGCGGCCGGCCGCCGGTCTCGGCGAGCAGCGTCGGGCGGGTGCCGGCCGGCGCGTCGGCCGGCCACCACCAGAGCCGGCCGTCCTCGTCGCCGCTGACCGCCCGTCCCTCGGCGTCGATCACCACGTCCTCGGGGCCGTGGCCGCCCTCGGGCAGCGGCAGCAGGTCGGCCCGGTCCAGCCGGGTGTCGGTGGCGGCCCAGGCCCCGGTCAGCGGCGGCGGCACGGTGGCCGGCTCGCGGACCGGGCGGATCAGCAGGGGGACGCGCGGGCGGGGAACGGCCATCGGCTCATTGTGGCCCGCCCGACGCGGCGCGGGGGAGTCCGCCGCGGCGTGTCCGGTCCGCCGGTCCGTCCCACGGTGGTCGGGGGCGCTGCCCGCGGGCGGCTCGACCCGGGCCGGCGAGCGGCTGCGGGATGACCCTGAGACGGCTCGGGGTCGGCACCCGGGTGCAACCCGGAACCCCGGCGCCGAGCAGCGGAAACTGTCGGTGGGCGAGGGTAGGTTCGGGGCATGACGGAGGACCGCTTCCAGGTGGCGACGGAGGTGCTCGACCACGTGGTCGAGCTGCGTCCGGTCGGCGAGATCGACATCGCCACCGTGGCGGCGTTCCGGTCCGCGTTGTGGGCCGCGCCGGCGCGGCCGATGGTGCGGGTCGACCTGTCCGGCGTGCGGCTGCTCTCCGCCGCCGGGGTGCGCACGCTGGCCGCCGCGCACCTGCGGGTCCGGGCACGCGGTGGCGAGCTGGTGCTCGTCGATCCCCCGCCGATGGTCGCCCGGGTGCTGCGGGTGACCGGCCTGCACCGGGTCGTGCCGGTGCGCGAGTCGGGCCCCGCGCGGGAGCTGCTGGCCTGCGCCGCGGCCTGACCACGGGACCGGGCCGCCGGCATCGCGCCGACGGCCCGGCGGCCGGTGGAGAGGCTCAGCGCACGCCGAGCAGGTCCACCACGAAGACCAGCGTCTCGTTCGGCTTGATGACGCCGCCGGCGCCCCGGGCGCCGTAGCCCAGGTGCGGCGGGATGGTGAGCCGCCGCCGGCCGCCCACCTTCATGCCGATCACGCCCTGGTCCCAGCCGGCGATGACCTGGCCACCGCCGAGCGGGAACTCGAACGTCTCGCCCCGGTTCCACGACGCGTCGAACTCGCGGCCGGTGGAGTGGGCCACGCCCACGTAGTGCACGCTGGCCAGTTGGCCGGCGTGCGCCTCCGGGCCGTCGCCGACCGTGATGTCCTCGACGACGAGATCGGCGGGCGGCGCGCCCTCGATCGGGCCAACCTCGGGCTTCTCCATGAGCGGGTCTCCTCGGTGCTGACGGTGTGGTCACCGTCGATCCTGCCGGATCGCGACCGGCCGATACGCGCCGGTCCCCCCACCCGGGCCGCGTCGGCGGGGCGGAGCCGGGCGCACGACGGGGCGGGCGCCGCCTGCCGGCGACGCCCGCCCCGGGGGCGACCTGCGCTCACTTCAGCCAGGGGAGGCGCTGGACCAGGGGGAGCTTCGCCCAGGCCCGGCCGAGGCCGAGGGTGTTGCCGGCGCCGACCAGAGCCAGGCCGGCGAGCAGGCCCGCGTAGATGAGGTGGTCGTCCATGACGGGGTTGTTCTCCGGGGGCAGCACCGCCGTCCACATCAGCACCAGGAGCAGCCCACCGGCGACGGCGGCGATCCGGATGCCGATGCCGAGCAGCAGGGCCACGCCGATGCCGAGCAGGCCGAGCATGAACAGCCAGTCCGCCCAGGCCGCGCCGGCGATGTCGTGGTAGACGCCCTCGAACGGGCCGGCCACGCCGAAGCCGAGGAAGCCCTTGGTCGGGCTGCCACCGTTGATCCAGGCGTTCTTCGCCGGGGTCTCGTGGCCGAGGCCGAACATCTTGTCCAGGAACGCCCAGAGGAAGATCCAGCCCAGGGCGATCCGCAGCCCGGCCCAGACGAACCGGGTGGCCTTCTGGCGGGGGGTCTCGACCGCCGGAGCGATGGTGTCGGCGGGGGTCCGCTCGATTGTCGCGGTCATGGTGTCCACGTCCCTTCTGTGCCTCGCACCGCGCTTCCCGGTGGCAGTTCCATTCCACCGGCGCGCGGTGCCCGGGAGCAGGGCCGTCGGGGCCCTCGGGACCGGGCCGTTGGTCCCGTCCCGACCCGGTCCGGTCGACCCGCCCGGGACCGGTCCGCCGCCCCTGCCGCGCCGTCCGTGGGCCGCCTAGCGTCGTCGGTGAGGGACCCGTGCGAGGAGGTCGTGATGAGGACATGGCAGGTGGCCGACGTGATGACCAGGGACGTCGCGACGGTGGACACGGAGACGCCGTACCGGGACGTGGTGGACGTGCTGGTGCGGGAGCGGGTCAGCGGGGTGCCGGTGGTGGACTCGTTCCACCGGGTGCTCGGCGTGATCTCCGAGGCGGATCTGCTGCACAAGGTGGAGTGGTCCGGCCGCCTCGAGGAGCGCCGGGTGTTCGAGGGGCGGCGCCGGCGGGCCGCGCGGGAGAAGGCGGGCGCGCTGGTGGCCCGGGACCTGATGACCGCGCCGGCGGTCACCACCCACCAGCGGGCGTCACTGCCGGCCACGGCCCGGCTGATGGACCGGGAGGCGGTCAAGCGGCTGCCGGTCCTCGACGACCTCGGCCGGCTGGCCGGCATCGTGACCCGCGGCGACCTGCTCCGGGTGCACCTGCGCAGCGACGCGGAGATCCGCGAGGACGTGGTCCAGGAGGTGCTGCGTCGGGTGCTCGCCGTCCGGGACGGCCTGGTCACGGTCCAGGTCCGCGGCGGTGAGGTCACCCTGGACGGACGGCTGGACCGGCGCAGCGCCGTCGAACTCGCCGGCCGGCTGGCCGGTCAGGTCGCCGGCGTGGTCGCGGTGCACAACGCCGTGGCGTACGACGTGGACGACACCACGCTGATGGAGCTGGACCCGGTGCACGCCACCCCGGTCGCCTGACCGGGTCGCCGCCTCAGACCGGCGTGGCGAGCTGCGCGGCGAGCAGTGCCGGCGCCTCGGCCAGCGACGGGCCGTACCAGGTGAGGTGCCGGCCGGAGACCAGCGCCGCCGGCACCCCGGGGAACGCCTCCGGCCCGTCGTCGGCGGTGAACCGGTACGGCTCGTCCGGCAGCACCACCAGCTCCGGCGACCGGGCGCGCAGCGCGTCGAGGGTCGGGCGCGGATAGCGTTCGGGGTCGTCGGCCCAGGCGTTGGCCACGCCGAGCCGACCCAGCACGTCCCCGGCGAACGTGTCCCGGCCCAGCACCACCCACGGGCGGCGCCACACCGGCACCACCGCGGTCCGGAGGTGCCCGGGGACGGGCGGCGCGGCCCAGGCCCGGCGGGCCGCCCCCAGCCAGGACGGTTCGACCGACACGCCGAGCGCCTCGACCAGCGCGCCGAGCTGGTCGAGCGCCTCCGGCACGGTACGCGGGAAGGTGACCCGCACCGGCACCCCGGCCGCGCGCAGCGCCTCCGCGTCGGCCAGCCGGTTCTCCTCCTCGTTGAGCAGCACCAGATCGGGCGCGAGGTCGAGGACGCGTTCCAGGTCGGGATACTTCGTCCCGCCGACGCGGGCGACGTCCAGCCCGGCCGGGTGCGTGCACCAGTCCGTGGCGCCGACCAGCACCTCCGGCCGGGTCGCCGCGACCGCCTCGGTCAGCGACGGCACCAGCGACACCACCCGCACGACGTGCTCCCCTCGTTCCGGCGCCCGTGGCGTGAGCGTGGCGGGCGGACGACCGGTCAGCGGACGCCGGCCGGGGCGGGCTCCGGCGGCAGACCCGCCACCGGCACCCCCTCCCGCACCGCCCACTCCACGGCGGCCCGCAGGTCGTCCGTCGGCAGCGGCCGTCGGGTGGTCACCGCGACCGCCGCGTGCATCGTGTACGCGACGAACGGGTACGACCGCGCCAGCGCCGAGATCGCCTCGTGCAGCCGGCCCACCACGGCCAACGCCTCCGGTTCGGAGAGCGCGGGCAGGACGAGGTGGAACTCGTTGTCGGCGACGCGTACCGCCCGGTCCACCGGCCGCAGCACGCCGGTGACCGCGCCGAGCACGGCCTGGCCCTCCCGGGCGGTGCTGCGTCGGCCGAAGCGTTCCGGCGCGCCGGCCGGCTCGTCGACCCGCAGGCCGACCAGCGCCACCGGCAGCGTGCCGGAGGCGGTCACCCCGTCCGTGCCGGTCCACCGGCGCAGGGCGGGCTCGTCGAGCATCCCGTCCGTCGGCTCGACCGGTCGGGCGTTCCGGTCGCCGCGCCGGGCCAGCAGCCGTAGCGCCGCCTCGGCCCGGGACTCGCCCGGCCCGGCCGGGATGTCCCGGACCCGGGCGACCGCCTCGTCCAGCGCGGTCCGGGCCGGGCCGGGCAGCCGCTCGGCGAGCTGTTCGCGCAGCCGGATGACCTCGTGCAGCGCCGCGTCGCGGCGGAACCCCCAGCGACCGTCGAAGAGCCGGCCGGCCTCCAGCGTCGGCGCGGGCGCGACCTCGGCCCGGTCGTACGCCACCAGCGTGCCGCCGAAGCGTGGGGTCAGCGCCACCACGCTCCACTCCCGCGCCAGCTCCTCCGCCTCGTCCAACGCCACCCCGTACACCCGGTCGGGCAGGTCCGGTGGCGGGCCGCCGACCATGGCGACCACCGTGGCGGCGGCCCGGTCGGCGATCCGCCGGTAGATCTCCCGTTCCCGGGCGAAGTACGGCAGCCGCTGGAACAGCGCGAACACGACGAGCGGGCCGTCCTCCGCCTCGGCCAGCGCCGCTCGTTCGATGGCGTGGGATACGGCGACGAGGCTGCGTTTGGTGAATCGCTCCGGGGTCCGTCCGCTGTGCACCCGCCGAGCCTAGAGGGCCGACCCCGACGGCGCACCGCCCGACGGGGTGCCCGGATTCCGCCGCACCGCCGAAGCGACCGCCATGATCGACGCCATACACTCGGACGTCGACCGAGCGACGGACGGATTGTGCGAGATGACCAGCACCGGCAGCGTGGCCGCCTCCTGGCTGCGGCCGATCCCGACCGCCACGCCGGCGCGGCTGGCCCGCGCCGGCCACGTCGGGTACGCCGACCGACGTCTCGGTGAGCTGGTCCAGGGCCGGCCGCCCGGCGTCACCGGCAGCCAGTGGAGCACCGCCGGCCGGGCCGTCCTCGACCTGGTGGTGTGCGCCGCCGACACCGGTCGGCCACGGTTCGCCGTCCGGTTCGCCGCGCCCGCGCCGGACGGTTCGCCGGCCCGCCGCGCCGAGCGGCTGACCGACGCGGTCTGCGACGCCGTGGGCCTGCCGCTGCTGCGTGTCGAGTCACCGACGCTCGGCGGCGAGCAGGTTCGCCGGTTCGTCGAGTACGTGCTCGACGCCCGCGCCTACGCGGCCGGCACCGGGCCGGACGCCGGGGAGACGGTCGGGTTCCGCGACATCGTGGGCCGGTTGCCGGACGGCCGACGCGGCCCGGTCAACGACCTCGGCGCGGTGGCCCGCGCCGCCGCGGTCGAGGCGTACGTGGCGGGCCGGCTGGCCGACCCGATCGTGCGCGGCCTGCACGTGCGGTGGTCCGGTGGCCCGGCCGAGGGCTGGAGCTGGGTCGAGGTGCGGCCCGGTCGCTGCCGGGTGGAGCGGGTGCGACTGACGTCCCGCGACTTCTCCTGCGGGGTGGATCCGGGCCGGCTCGCCGAGGACCTGGCCGCCACGGCGTTGGGGGAGAAGCTGCGCGACCCGGCCGCCGACGAGGCGTCCCTGATGGACCGGACCGAACTGCGCGAGCAGGTGCGGCGCCTCGCCGCCCGGCGGGAGTCCTTCGACGGCGGCTTCGCGTTCGACCATCTCTGCGTCGACTGACCGGCCCGCTCCGGCCACCGGCCGGCCCACCGATTTTTTTCCGATCTCCGGTTGAACCTTCGCCGTCGGCGCTCCGTACCTAAGCGGGAATGGACGCAGATCTTCCGCCGCGCTCGGACGGCGCGGAGACGGTGCGGAAAGGGCACCGTCGGCCATTGACGCGCGGCTCCGACGTCGCAGTGATCCCACCCCGAAGAATTCCGCCGGGATCACCAGTCAACTACCGGATCGAGAAGGAGAACAATTCGATGCGCAGGTCCACACGGGCGCGCCGGTCATCCGGTAACGCGCGGAGCAAGCGGATGCTGGCCGTGGTCGGCACGCTCGCGGTCTTCGGCGGCATCGTCGCCGTCACCCAGATCTCGTCCGCCCAGGACCGGCGGACGACCACCCGCGCGGCCTCGGCGTCCTGCGTGGCCCCGAGTGCGGGCGCGACCGCGCCGGGCGGCCAGGGCAGCACCACCCGGACCTGGCAGAACGGTCGCTGGGTCCGGAACCACTGGGGTGACGGCCAGATGTCGGCGGCCGAGTGCCAGCAGACCAAGGGGGGCGGCGCGGGCGCCGGCACCCCGACCGTGACCTGCCCGGACGTGAAGAGCAAGCTGCCGCAGGTGCCCGCCCGGGCGCGCGCCGAGGTGGACCGCAACCTGGCTCTGCTGGACAGCCAGATCGCGGAGGCGAACCGACGTCTCGCGGCGGACGGCCGCAACGGCGGCGACTTCATCAACAACGCGATCCTCCGGCCGCTCGCCGACAAGCGGACCGCGACGGTGAACCGGATCGCCACCGCCATCGGGCGGGGCGGCCAGCGTCCGCAGGGGCTGGACAAGCTCGCCCCGTGCGCGCTGGCCGACAACGCGCAGAACGGCGGCAACACCGGCGGGGCCAACAACGGCGGTCAGAACGGCGGCAACACCGGCGGCCAGAACGGTGGCAACAACAACGGTGGCCAGAACGGCGGCAACAACAACGGCGGTGGCCAGAACAACGGCGGCAACAACGGCCTGAACGTGCTGGCCAAGGACTGCGCCAACAGCAAGTTGGAGGCGCACAACGGCTTCCAGAACGGCAACCGGTGCGTGAGCACCGCGTTCGGTGAGGTCGGCGCCGCGGCGAACAACCCGTCGCTGCTCATCACGCAGTTCCCCAACCAGGTGCAGCGCAACCAGCCGTTCACGCTCCGGGTCACCACGAGGAACCTGGTGCGGGACCGCTTCCTCGCCGCCGGGCAGGGCGGTTACTACCTGGAGAGTTCGCTGCTCAACGACCAGGGTCTGGTCCGTGGTCACTTCCACACCGCGTGCCGGATGCTCGGCAGCACCCGGCAGCCCCCGAACCCGCAGGACGTGCCGGCCTTCTTCGTCGCCACCGAGGACGGCCGGGGCGGGTCCCAGCCGGACGACGTGCTGATCCAGATCCCGGGTCTGCCGGATTCGGGCCTGGCCCAGTGCTCGGTCTGGGCCGGCGACGGCTCGCACCGGATCCCGATGATGGAGCGGGCGAACCAGACCCCCGCCATCGACGTGGTGCGCATCCAGGTCAACTGACCCGCTTGCCGACGGCCGGAGCCGCCCGGGTACGCCCGGGCGGCTCCGGCCGCTTCGCGGCCGGGTCGGTCGGGCCGCGTCGTCGGTGGTCCTACCGGGCTGGAGTCGTCGGTGCCGTCGCCCCGGTGTGCGGCCGGTGGCGCGCCGCCCGTCGCGCAAGCGCGCGGCGGCGCTGTCCGCCCGACCGTCCGGCGGCCCCCGGGTGCCGACGACGGGGCCCCGGGGGCGGCCCGAGCGCCGGCCGCGTCGTCGCTGCGGTCAGCACGAAAGGCTGGGTGCGGCAGGTGGCGCACCGTGCGGTGCGCGCGCCGAGAAAGTTGCTGCCGAGTCGATCGAGCCGGATGAAAATTGTCGACCAAAAAAGCCGGTCGGGGCCCCGCTGATTCCCAGCGTGACCCCGTGGCGCCCGACCGTGAACCGGGAGCCTCAGCGGCTCTTGTACGCCTCCACCACGGAGACCGGGATGCGCCCGCGCTCGGAAATCTCGTAGCCGTTCTTGGCGGCCCATTCGCGGATGGCGCGGTTCTGCTCGCGGTCCATTCCCGAGGTGCTCGGCCGGGTGGGGCGCCGCGCCGCGCGGCCGGCGTCGACGGGTCCGCGGCCGATGCGCCGGCCAGCGTTGATGTACGGGTCCAGCGCTTTACGCAGGACGCCCGCGTTCTCGTCGGAGACGTCGATCGTGTAGGCCACGCCGTCCAAGCTGAACTCGACGGTCCGATCGGCCTTTCCGCCGTCGAGGTCGTCCGTCAGAACGGTGATTACTTTCCTTGCCATCGCCATTACTCCCTGTGTCGGGCGGGGTGTGGCTAAGAGTTTGACCTACCTGGCGGTAATTCCGCAACAATACCCGACACTTTCCATTCGGCGGGTCGGGGTAAACGATGGACCGTCAATAGGTGCGGAGTGGGTGGGACGTGGCGTGGGTCACAAGCTGGAACAAGGTGCACGGTTTGTTACTTGAGCCAGACACGCTCAACCAACTGATGGCAGGTGTTCGATGGCAACTCTTCCGGTACTTCCCCTGACCGACGCCGTCCTGCTGCCCGGGATGGTCGTCCCGGTGACCCTCGACCCGACCACCCAGGCCGCTGTCGACGCGGCCCGCGCCACCGGCGACAAGACGCTGCTGGCGGTGCCCCGCATCGACGGCGAGTACGGCTCGGTCGGCGTGGTCGCCACCCTCGAGAAGGTGGGCCGACTGCCCAGCGGCGAACCGGCGGCCGTGGTGCGTGGCATCACCCGTGCCCGCATCGGCTCCGGCGTACCCGGCCCGGGCGCGGCGCTCTGGGTCGAGGCGACCACCCTCGACGAACCCGCGCCGGCCGGCCGGGCCCGGGAACTGGCCCGCGAGTACCGCGCGCTGATGACCTCGGTGCTCCAGCAGCGCGGCGCCTGGCAGGTCATCGACGCCATGGAGCGGATGACCGACCTCTCCGAACTGGCCGACTCGGCCGGCTACGCGCCCTGGCTCAGCCTGACGCAGAAGACCGAGCTGCTCGCCGCGCCGGACGTCACCGCCCGGCTGGAGCTGCTGGTCGGCTGGGTGAAGGAGCACCTCGCCGAGCAGGAGGTCACCGAGCAGATCAACACCGACGTCCGGGAAGGGCTGGAGAAATCCCAGCGGGAGTTCCTGCTCCGGCAGCAGCTCGCCGCGATCCGCAAGGAACTCGGCGAGGACGAGCCGGACGGCTCCGCCGACTACCGGGCCCGGGTCGAGTCCGCCGACCTGCCGGACAAGGTCCGCGAGGCGGCCCTGCGCGAGGTCGGCAAGCTGGAACGGGCCAGCGACGCCTCGCCCGAGGCGGGCTGGATCCGTACCTGGCTGGACACGGTGCTGGAGATGCCGTGGAGCACGCGTACCGAGGACAACACCGACCTGGCCGCGGCCCGGGCGGTGCTCGACGCGGACCACGCCGGCCTGGCCGACGTGAAGGACCGCATCCTGGAGTACCTCGCGGTGCGCAACCGCCGCGCGGAGCGCAACCTCGGCGTGGTCGGCGGACGCGGCTCCGGCGCGGTGCTCGCCCTGGCCGGCCCGCCCGGCGTCGGCAAGACCAGCCTGGGCGAGTCGGTCGCCCGGGCGCTGGGTCGCACGTTCGTCCGGGTCTCGCTCGGCGGGGTGCGGGACGAGGCCGAGATCCGGGGCCACCGGCGCACCTACGTCGGCGCGCTGCCCGGCCGCATCGTGCGGGCGCTGCGTGAGGCCGGCTCGATGAACCCGGTCGTGCTGCTCGACGAGGTCGACAAGCTGGCCGTCGGCTACGCCGGCGACCCGGCGGCGGCCCTGCTGGAGGTGCTCGACCCGGCGCAGAACCACACCTTCCGCGACCACTACCTCGAGGTCGACCTCGACCTGTCCGACGTGCTCTTCCTGGCCACCGCCAACGTGGTGGAGAACATCCCCGGCCCGTTGCTGGACCGGATGGAGCTGGTCACGCTGGACGGCTACACCGAGGACGAGAAGGTGGCCATCGCCCGGGACCACCTGCTGCCCCGGCAGCAGCAGCGGGCCGGGCTGACCGCCGACGAGGTGACCGTCGCCGACGAGGCGCTGGCGCTGATCGCCGGGGAGTACACCCGGGAGGCCGGCGTCCGGCAGCTCGAACGGGCCCTGGCGAAGATCCTGCGCAAGGTGACCGTCGCGTTGGCGTCCGACCCGGCGCCGGTCCGCGTCGACACCGCCAACCTGGCCCGCTACCTGGGTCGGCCCAAGTTCACCCCGGAGTCGGCCGAACGTACGGCGGTGCCCGGCGTGGCCACCGGCCTGGCGGTCACCGGCGCCGGCGGGGACGTGCTCTTCATCGAGGCGACCAGCATGGAGGGCGAGCCGGGCCTGACCCTCACCGGTCAGCTCGGGGACGTGATGAAGGAGTCGGCGCACATCGCGCTGTCCTACCTGCGCTCCAACGGACGACGCCTCGGCATCGACCCGAACACCCTCGCCGGGCGGCGGATCCACGTGCACTTCCCGGCGGGCGCGGTGCCGAAGGACGGTCCCAGCGCCGGCATCACCATGGTCACCGCGCTGGCGTCCCTGGTCACCGGCCGGCCGGTGCGGCCCGAGTTCGGGATGACCGGCGAGGTGACACTCTCCGGCCGGGTGCTGCCCATCGGCGGCGTGAAGCAGAAGCTGCTCGCCGCGCACCGGGCCGGCCTCACCGAGGTGATCATCCCGAAGCGCAACGAGCCGGACCTGGACGACCTGCCGGCCGAGGTGCGCGAGGCGCTGACCGTGCACACCCTCGCCGACGTGGCGGACGTGCTCGCGCTGGCGCTGCGTCCGGCCGAGGTGGACGCCCAGAGCCTCGGCGGCCAGCCGCTCACCGCGGCCTGACCGGCCCCGTCGAACCCCCGTCGCCCGCCGGGCGGCGGGGGTTCGTGGTGCGGAAGGCGGGAGGCGACCGCCGTCGGGCCGGCTACCTGCGGTCGCGCCGGTCCCGGGGGTCGAAGCGACGCTCACCGCCACCGTCGCCCTCACCGTCCCGGTCCCGCCGGACGGTGGCCTTGCGACCCTTGATGGTGCTGCCCCGCAGGCCCCGGATCACCTCGTCGGCCATCCCCTGCGGCACCTCCACCAGGGAGAACCGGTCGGCGATCTCGATCGAGCCGATGTCCCGCCCGCTCACCCCGGTCTCCCCGGTGATCGCGCCGACCAGGTCCTGCGGGCGTACCCCGGCCCGGCGGCCCAACCCGATGAAGACCTGGGTCATGCCGACGGCGCGGGACCGGCCGCCACCGCGCCGGTCCCGACCCTCGGCGCCGGGCCGGCCCTCCCGGTTCGCGCGGACCGCGACCTGGGGGATCTCCTCCTCCTCGTCAGCGGTGCCGGGCAGCGTGGCCTCGTGCGCCAACCGCACCGCGGCGAGCGCGACCTCCATCAGGTCGAACTCGTCGGTCAGCGACTCGACGACCGCCCGGAACGGCTCCAGGTCGTCCTCGAGCACCGACTCCCGCACCGCGGCCTGGGTCAGCTCGAACCGCCGGGTCCGCAGGTCGGCCACCGTCGGGATCTTGTCCACCGTGATCCGCTGGCCGGTGACCCGCTCGATCGTCTTCAGCATCCGGTGCTCGCGCGGCTCGGCGAGCGTGATCGCCACGCCCTCCCGGCCGGCCCGGCCCACCCGGCCGATCCGGTGCACGTACGACTCCGGCGCGGACGGGACGTCGTAGTTCACCACGTGGGTGAGCTGCTCGACGTCCAGCCCGCGGGCCGCCACGTCGGTGGCGACCAGCAGGTCCGCGGTGCCGGAGCGCAGCCGGCCCATCACCCGGTCCCGCTGCTCCTGGCTCATCCCGCCGTGCAGCGCCTCGGCCCGGTACCCCCGACCGTTCATCGTCTCGGTGAGCCGGTCCACCTCCTCCCGGCTGCGGCAGAACACGATCGCCGCGGTGGGCGACTCGACGTCCAGCACCCGGCCCAGCGCGGCCGGCTTGTGCGCCCGCGCCACGATGTAGGCGCTCTGCCGTACCCGCGGCGCCTCGCCGGCCACCTGGCGTTCGCGTTCGATCCGGATCCGCACCGGGTCGGTCAGGTGCTGCCGGGCCAGCCCGTCGATGCGGGCCGGCATGGTGGCCGAGAAGAGCACCGTCTGCCGGCCCTCGGGGGCGTGCTCCAGGATCGCCTCGATGTCCTCGGCGAAGCCCATGTCGAGCATCTCGTCCGCCTCGTCCAGCACCACGGTGGCCAGCGAACCGAGCCGCAGCGTGCCCCGGGCGATGTGGTCGAGCGCGCGCCCGGGCGTGGCGACCACCACGTCCACCCCGTGGTCGAGCGCGCGGAGCTGCCGGCCGATCGGCTGGCCGCCGTAGATCGGCAGCACCCGGGCGCCCAGATCCTTGCCGTAGCGGTGGAACGCCTCGGAGACCTGCACCGCCAGCTCCCGCGTCGGCACCAGCACCAGCGACACCGGGTCGCCGTCCGGGCGCGGCGTGGGCATCCGCTGCAGCAGCGGCAGCGCGAACGCGGCCGTCTTGCCGGTGCCGGTCGCCGCCTGCCCGAGCAGGTCCCGGCCGGCCAGCAGCGGCGGGATGGCCTCGCTCTGGATCGGCGTGGGCTCCTCGTAGCCGAGGGCGGACAGCGCGCCCAGCAGTTCGGTGCGCAGCCCGAGATCCGCGAAGGCGGCGGTGTCCTCGTCGGCGGCGGGGGTGGTGGGCTCGGTCGGGGTCGGTGCGGCGCTCATGCGGCAAGCCTTTCATCACCGCCGGACGCGGGTCGCGGCGACCGGCGCAAACGTTCCCCGCACCACGCGCGACCCCGTCCGGGTCCGGTGCGCCGGCCGGTTCACCCCGACGCGACCGCCAGCAGGGTGGTCACCCCCACCACCACGTCGAGCGCCCCGCACCACTCCGCGTACCCGCGCGGCACCACCCGGTCGGCGCGGTGGTGCCACAGGTCCCAGCCGGCGTGTCCGAGCCAGCCCAGGCCGACCAGCGTGCCGGCGACGTGGGCCGGCGCGGCCAGCGCCACGGCCGCCAGGCCGCCCCAGACGGCCAGCCCGACGAGTTGGACCGTGCGCCGCCGCCGGTCGCCGAGTTGCCGTCGCCACGCGCCGACGACCAGGTAGCCGGCCGGCAGCACGAGCAGCGACCACGGCGACACCACGCCCGGGGCGAACCACATGTCGACGGTGATCAGCAGCGCCAGGCCGACCGGCCAGCGCCGCGCCGCCGCCGCCACCACCGGGTGCCGGCGGGGCGGCGTGGTCGCCGGGTGCCGGTGCCGCAGCGCCACCAGCGCCATCGCCGGCAGCATCAGCAGGTGACCGCCGAGCAGCAGCACGTCGTCCCCGACCCACCCCGCCCACCAGGCCGGGAGGAGGAGCAGGAACGGTGCGTACATGGCCGCGCTCATCTCCCCGGCGGCGGTCCACCCGTCGCCCCGGTACCACATCCAGGCGACCATGCCCACCGCCATGTCCGTGGCCATCAGCAGCGCGCCCACGTCCGGCCGGGCGAGCACGCCTTCGCCGCCCAGCAGTTCCCCGCCGATCCGCCACAGCGGGCCGAGCACCACCATGCCGGCCACCATCGCCACGACCATCCCGGCCAGGTGCCGGGTCCGCGCCCAGCCGGCCCACCGCCGGGGTACGCCCACCGTCATCTCCGTCATGCCCCGACCCTGCCGGCGCGGGACGCACCGGGCCAGGCGCGTCCGTCATCGGGAAACCGTGCGGAACGCACGGGTCGCCCGTGACAAGAGGCATGGACGCGGTCCCCACGTACCGCCCCGCGGTGACGCCCCCGACCGGTCGGGAGCGTCGCCGCGCGGCCGTTCGGATCAGTAGTTGAGGGAGCAGAACTCCGGGTGGCCGACCGCGGTGCCGGTGCACTCGACCCGGGCGTCGGTCGGGTACACCTTGACCGTCATGGTCGAGGTGAAGTTCGCCGGTGTGAACGTCAGCGATCCGCCGACGCCGAACGGCTGTCCGCTGACGGTGCCGGAGAAGTTGCGCCCCCAGGTGGCCGCCGTGCCGAGGGTGTACGGCCCGCCGACGGCGGTGGGCGGCGTGCCGGACTTGGTGTAGCTCTTGCGTTCGAGGTTGGTGCTGACGCCGCCGCTGGTCCGGTCCGCGTTGCTGGACACGATCTTGGCGTAGGTGACCGAGCTGCCGTTCGAGCACCACTCGACGTTCATGGTCATGAAGGCGGTGGTGGCGCTGACCGTGCCGGTGCCGCCGTTGGCGTAGACGACGGGCACGTTGAGCTCGTTCACCGGGATCTTCATCTGGAGCCGGTAGGCGCTGCCCGAGGCCTGCGCGCAGGTGCCCTGAAGATATCCGGTGTACGTCGCGGCGCTGGCCGGCGGCGCGGCCACCGCGACCAGGCCGGCCGCGCATCCGGCGGCGAACATCGAACGAATCATGTTGCGGGTGACTCGCGACATTTCCTCTTCCTCTTTCTCGTTCCACGCGCGGTGGGACACCGGCAATTGCTCCTGCGTCGGGGCGCAGGGTGGGTGGGAGCGTCCGGCGTTCACCCGGATCGCATCAGCGCTGGTCAAGCCGCTTCCCGGTGATGGATCATCGGGCCGGCGGTGTGCCGAGCGGCCGGGCAACGCGAATTCCGTTCCCCGCTCCCATTCGTATCATCCGATCCCAGGAAATGCGCCCGGAGGAAGGTGAATTGATTTTGCCGCCACAACAGTTGACCCCTGAAACTGTCTTAGCATTTTTCTTTCTGCGGCACCGGGCTGGCCCGGATCCGCGGTGCCACCCCTAGGATCGGGGGGCATGACTGTCGATCCGGCGGACCACCGGCTGCGCCGGGCCCGGCGCGTCACCCTGATCTCACTGGGCACGAACGGGTGGACCACGGTGCTGCTGCCCGCGGTCGGCCTGCTCCGCGAGCCGGACCCGGTGCGGGCGGTGCTCGGCGTGGTGGGGTTGCTCGGTTTCGCGGTGGCCCAGGGCGCGGTGCTGCACGCGGCGGTCACGCCCTGGCTCGCCGCCCCGGCCCGGCGCCGCCGGCACCTCGCGCTGGCGGTGGCCGCGCTGCTCAGCCTGCCCCTGGTCGGCCCGGTGGCGGCCGGCGCCTGGCCGACCTGGGCGTGGTTGGGGGCGTCGCTGGTCGGCATGACGCCGTTGCTGTTCCGGCCGGCCGTGGCGGTGGCCGCGGCGGCCGGGGTGCTCACCGCCGCGGCCGGGGTCACCGTGGCGACCGATGGACCGCTGCCCACGGCGCTGCTGGTCACCGGCGGGGTGGGCGCCGGGATCGCGCTGCTCGCCTGGGTCCAGGTGTGGTTCTGGGACCTGCTGGTCGAGGCCCGGCAGGGGCAGGCGGCCGGGGCGCGGCTCGCCGCCACCGAGGAGCGGCTGCGGTTCGCCCGCGACGTGCACGACCTGCTCGGCCACGATCTCACCGTGATCGCGCTGAAGGCCGAGCTGGCCGAGCGGCTGGCGTCGGTGGACGGCGCCCGCGCCGGCCGGGAGGCGGCCGAGGCGCGTCGGCTCGCCGCGTCGGCGTTGACCCGGGTCCGCGCCGCCGTGCACGGCTACCGCGCCGTCGACCTGGCCGAGCAGGCGGCGGCGGTGGGGGAGGTGCTGCGCTCCAGCGGGGTGCGCTGCACGGTCGAGCCACCGGTCGGTGCGCTGCCCGCCCCCGTCGCCGCCGACCTGGCCGCCGTGCTGCGCGAGGCCGGCACGAACGTGCTGCGGCACAGCCGGGCCGGCTGGTGCCGGATCGAGATCACCCGGGACGATGGGCTGGTGACGCTGACCGTACGCAACGACGGCGTCCGTGGCCCCGGCCCGGACGTCTTCAGCGGTGGCCTCCGTGGCCTCGCCGACCGGCTCGCCCCCTCCGGTGGCCGCGTCCGGGCCGTCACCGAGGACGGCGTGTTCAGCCTGGTGGCGACCGTGCCGGTGACGCCGTGATCCGGGTGCTGCTGGCCGACGACGAGGAGCTGATCCGGCTCGCGCTGGCCGCGCTGCTCGACCTGGAACCGGACATCGAGGTGGTGGCGCACGCCGCCGACGGGCGGGCCGCCCTGGCCACCGCACTGGCCCACCGCCCGGACGTCGCCGTGCTGGACCTGGAGATGCCGCCGCCCGACGGCGTGGCGGTCGCCGCCGAACTGACCCGCCTGCTGCCCGGGTGCGCCCCGGTGATCCTCACCGGTCACGGCCGGCCCGCCCAGCTCCGGCCGGCGCTGGCGGCCGGGGCGCGCGGGTTCCTCGCCAAGGGCGCTCCCGGCGGTGCGCTGGCCGACGTGATCCGCCGGGTGCACTCCGGCGCGCGCTACGTCGACCCGGCGCTCGCCGCCGACGCGTTGACGTTGCCCGAGTGCCCGTTGACCCCGCGCGAGCTGGAGACGCTGCGACTGGCGGAACTGGGCACCCCGGTCGCGGTGATCGCCCGCCGGACCCACCTGGCCGCCGGGACCGTCCGCAACCACCTGAGCGCCTGCGTGCAGAAACTCGGCGCCGTCGACCGGGCCGGGGCGGTCCGGCGGGCCCGCGAAGCCGGCTGGCTCTGATCCCGGGTGGTCCGCGACCGGATACCGGACGTCCCCGCCGTCCGTCGGGGACTAGCCTGATCCTGTGCGGACGGTGGAACTGCTCTGCTCACCCGAGCTGGACGCCGCGGTGCGGGCAGCCTGGAGCCGGCTCGCCGCCGCCGGCCTGCCCAGCCTCGCCCGCAACACGCACCCGACCAACCGGCCGCACCTGACGCTCGCCTCGGTCGACGATTTCCCGCCCGGCGCCGAGCAGCGCCTCGCCGACCTCTGCGACGCCGCGTTGCCGCTGCCCGTCCGGCTCGACCGGCTGGCGGTCCTCGACGGCAGCGCGCCGCTGGTCTGGCTGGTCCGTCCGACGCCGCAGCTGGTCGCGCTGCACGGCGCGGTCTGGGACGTGCTCACCGAGGCGTCCGGCCCGCACCCGTGGCACCTGCCCGGGCGCTGGGTGCCGCACCTGAGCCTGGCGCTGCGTTTCCGGGGGGCGGACCGCCGCCGCGCCCGGGCGGTCGCCGGCGCGGACCGCCCGGGCGGGGAGTTCGTGGCCGCCCGCAGCTACGACGGCGACACCCGCACCGTCACCGAGCTGACCGCCACCTGCCCGCGCCCCGGCGGCTGAGCCGGGGCCGCCCCGGCGGTGGGGCGGCCCCGGACGCGGTCAGCGGTGGAAGCGGAGGTAGTCGAACTCCGCCGTCACCGCCGGCGTGGCGCCGCCGTGGGCGACCAGGCCGATCCGCGGCGTGGTGTCGGCCGGGAAGGTCCACACCGCGCCCCACGTCCAGTGCGTCCCGTCCCGGCTGGAGCCGGCGCGGAACTCGTGCTCGCCGGTGACCCGGTCGACGTGGTGGGCCAGCCGCAGCCACGTCGTGGTCCCCGGGGTGCCGACGATGCTGCCGCCGTAGACCGGCTGGCCGGCGAAGGGCAGCTCGTAGCCGAACTCGACCTGCCGGGTGTTCCAGATGGCCACCTGGCTCAGCCGGGCGAACCGGTCGTCGTCGACGTACGCGACGAGGCCGGCCTGCTGGTAGTTGCGGACCGTCTCCTCGCCCAGGTCGAGCGTCACCCTGGTCTCCGCGACGTAGTCACCGGCCGGCGCGTCGCGCAGCAGCACCCCGGCGGTGTTGGCGGTGCCGGAGAGGTCGGCGTCCTGGACCGGCCAACGCAGCGCGCCGCCGGACACGGTCGCGGCCGGGTCCTGGCGTACCCACCGCCAGGCCGGGTCGAGGCCGTCCGAGAACTCGTCGGACCAGTCGCGCAGCACCGGGCCGACCCGGGGCGGGGCGACCTCGTGCCGGGCCGGGCGGTACAGGCGGGCGGCGCTGACGTTGTCGAACTCGGCCGGTCCGCCCTCGGCGCGCAGCGCCAGTGGGCCGTTCGCCGGCCGGGGGAGCCGCACCGACACCCGGGCGACCGGGTCGCCGAGGCGGGACGGGCTGAGCGTGGCGACGAGCTGCCGGCCGCGGACCTCCACGGCGAGGTTGTGCCGGTTGCGCAGGTCGGTGCCGGCGGGCAGCGGCACGCCGGCGGTCCCGACGGCCAGCCGGCCGCCGCCGACCCGGACGTCCACCGGGCCGAGTCGCAGCCCGGCCGTGGTCGCGCCGGTCAGCCGCAGGTCGGTCTCGACCCGCAGGTCGCCGCCGAGGCCGGTACGCGAGGTGAGCGTCCCGGTGCCGGTCAGCACGCCGCCGGCGGCCCGCCACGAGCCGGATCCGGTCCGCCAGCCGCGCAGGTCGGCGGTGTCGAAGCGGGCGTCGACGCGACCGCTGGTGACCGGCGCGGGACGGGCGCCGTCGGAGGGGCCGGCGCCGGCGTTCACGGTCGGCCATCCGTCGATCCAGTCGAGGCGGTCCAGCAGCATCGGCCGCTCGTTGACGCCGAACGGCTCGTCCAGGTAGGGGTCGGCCCGGTCGATCGCGTGGTAGGCGATCCAGTCCTGCCCGGACAGGTCGGTGAGCACCGCGTTGTGACCGGTGCCGATCCACCGGTTGCCGTTCTGGGTCAGCACCGGCGTGCCGCCGGCTGAGGAGACGTCGAGGCGCTGGCCCTCGCGGTCGACGAACGGGCCGCGTGGGTCACGGGCGCGGCCGACCTGGACGGAGTAGCCGGTGGCCGGGCCGGCGCAGCAGTTCGCGGTGGAGGCGAAGAGGTAGTACCAGCCGTCGCGGCGCAGCGCGTAGGCGCCCTCGAACTTGTTGTCCACCGCGACCGCTGTCGACGTGCCGACCGCGCGCAGCCCGTCGGGGGTCAGCTCGGTGACCGAGATGCCGCCGTAGTAGCTGCCGTAGTAGAGGTAGGAGCGGCCGTCGGCGCCGGTGAGCTGGCTCGGGTCGATGGTCCACAGGTAGCCGCCGCCGGCGCCGGGGCGCGGGGCGACCACCGGCGTGTCGACGAACGTCCAGGGGCCGGCCGGGCTCGGCGCGGTGGCCACGCCGACGGCGGTGTCGAACGTGTCGTCGGAGACCGTGGTGTCGGTGACGGTCAGGTACATCACCCAGCGCCCGCCGATCCGGCGCACGTCGGGCGCCCAGAACGCGGAGCCGGGCGCGGCGTAGGCGGGCCGCTGGTCGGCGCTGAACGCGTCGCCCACGTAGCTCCAGTCGACCAGGTCGGTGGAGCGGGCGATGGGCACCCGGTGGGCCCGGCCCTCGCCCTCGCGCAGCGGGTCGGAGGTGCCGAAGGCGTACCAGACGCCGTCGTCGCCACGGACCACGACCGGATCGGCGAAGGTGTCGGCGAACCCGGCGGAGACCGGGTTGCGGTAGCGGTCGGGCCCGGCGGCGGGCGCGGGCACCGCCCCGGCGAGCGTCAGGGTGAGTACGGCGGCGAGCACGCCGCCGCGGTGGAGGTGTCGCATCGGGCCTGCCTCGGAGTAGACGGAGGTCACTGCGGTGCACACGTTTGTACAGCGTTGGATACAACGTTGTAAAGAACCGTTCGGAGGAGAGTGGGCGCATTGCCCCCGGCGCTCCCGTCCCGGGTGGTTACGTGAGGTGCAGACCCCGTTGCACCGTGTCCCGACGAGAGGGGACGGAGACCATGCGAGTGCCCAGCCGTAGCCCCGGTCGCCAGCCCGGCCCCACCGCCGCGTCCACCGCTCCCGCCCGCCGGCTGCCGGCCGTCGACCGGCACGCCGCCGAGCCCGACCTGGCCGCCTACCGGGCGGCGGTGGCGGACCTGCTGGTCGAGGTGGGCGCGTTGGCGGACGCGCCCTCGACCACCGCCCGGCAGGTGCTGCTCGACCAGCGGCTGCGTGAGCCGGCCATCGCCGCGGTCCTGGACGCCACCCCGCAGGGGCTGGTCGGCGCGCGGGAGACGCTGCTGCTGGAGATGGCGCGCTACCAGCCCAACGCGCGCAGCTCGGCGCACGACCTGACCGCGCTGGTCCGGATCTTCCTGCTCTCCCGCGTCGACGTGCTGTGGTGGCGGGACAGCCCGACCTTCCGCACCGACGACCAGGTGCGCACCAGCACCGAACTCGTCGACCTGGAGTGGCTGCGCCGCCGCGGGCTGCTGGAGTTCCGCTACCGCGAGCAGCCCACCACGGTGCTGGGACGCGGGCTGCACGCGGTCCGGCGCCGGGTCCGCCCGGGTGCCAGCCCGCGTACCGCGGGTCTGCTGTTCCGCCGGGCCCGTCGCGAGATGATCGCCCTCCTCAACGACCTGGCCCGGGAGTTCGCCACGGTCACCCGCGCCGGCACACCGCCGCTCTGGGTGACCAGCCTGGCCCGCAGCGCCGAGCACCAGTACCGGCTGCGCCGGCTGGGGTACGCCGCCATGGTGCCCAGCGGGCACTGCCTGGGCTGGGCGGCCGACGTCGAACTGGACTGGTACGAGCGGTTCGGCGCGCGTACCGCCCTGGCCGGGTTGCTGCTGGGCCGGCAGGAGGCCGGCGAGATCAACGTGGTCGACGAGGGACAGGCCTGGCACCTCTGCCTCGCGCCCTCGGCCCGTCGGCGGTACCGGCGGGCGTACGAGGCCGAGATGGGGTGCTGACCCGATGTGCGGGATCGCGCTGAGCATCGGCCCGGAGGCCGACCCGGCCACCTTCCGGCGGATGCTGGCCGCGCTGGCCCCGCGCGGCGAGGTCACCGAGACCCGGCAGGAGAACGGCCTGCTGGCCGGCGTACGCCGGTTGCGGATCGTGGACCGGGACCGGTCCGTGCAGCCCTGGGTCTCACCCGACGAGCGGCACCTGCTCTGCTTCAACGGCGAGGTCTTCAACCACCACGAGCTGCGCGCCGAGCTGACCCGGCTCGGCCACGTCTTCCGCACCGCCGGCGACACCGAGGTGGTGCTCGCCGCGTTCCGCCAGTGGGGCGAGGGCGCGGTGCGCCGGCTGCGCGGCGAGTACGCCTTCGTGGTGGCCGAACGCGCCGGCGGTCGGGCGTACCTGGCCCGGGACCCGCTCGGGGTGAAGCCGCTCTACTGGTCCCGCGGCCCGGGTTGCCTGCACCTCGCCTCCGAGGTGAAGGCGCTGGTCGGGCACGGCGCACCGATCAACGAGGTGCCGCCGGGGCACCACGGCTGGGCCGGGCCGGACGATCCGGTCCGGCTGCGCCCGCACGTGGACCTGCTCACGCTCGGCGCCGGACTGCCGGTGATCGACGACCCGGACGAGGCCGCCCTGCTCGTCCGCGTCGCGCTCACCGACGCCATGCGGATCCGGTTGGACACCGACCTCACCGTGGGTGTGGTGCTCTCCGGCGGCCTGGACAGCTCGCTGGCGTTGCTGCACGCCCGGGAGCTGCATCCGGACTGCGTGGCGGTGACCGTCGGTGCCCCGGACAGCCCCGACGTGGCGTACGCGCGGCGGCTCGCCGCCGACCTCGGCGTGCCGCACGAGGTGATCGAGCTGCGTCCGCGCGACATCCGCCGCGCCGACGTGCGCGAGGCCATCCGGATCTCGGAGCTGACCGAGTACGGCGACATCATCAACGCGGTGGTCTCGGTGCCGATCTTCCGGCGCCTGCGCGAGCTGGGCGTGAAGGTGGTGCTCACCGGCGACGGCTCGGACGAGCTGTTCGGCGGCTATCCCATGTACCACCAGGTCGGGCCGGAGCGGTCCCGCCGGCTCTTCCTGCACAAGATCCGCAACCTGTGCCGGACCGAGTTGCAGCGGGTGGACCGCGCCAGCATGGGGCACGGCGTGGAGGCCCGGGTGCCGTTCCTCGACCTCAGCGTCGTCGAGCTGGCCATGCGGCTGCCGCTGGACCTCAAGCTGCGGGACGGGCAGGAGAAGTGGATCGTCCGGCGGGCCTTCGCCGACCTGCTGCCCGACTACGTCCGACGCCGGCCGAAGAACCCGATGTCCTACTCGTCCGGGCTGCACGAGCGGGCCCGGCTCTACAAGCCGCTCTTCGCCCGGCTGCACCGCTCCTTCGGCTACCACCTGCTGGAGCCGGTCCGGCGCGACTTCGACAGCGTGCTCACCCGGTGCGGCAACGACCTCGACCGGGCCATCGCCGACGGCGTGGCCCGGCCCGACTACACCGTGCTGGAACACGCCCGGGACCTGGTCGGGGCGGCCCGGTGGAACGCCGCGCCGATGGTGCGCCGGCTGGTCAACCCGCGTCGCACCCCTTGACCATCGGTTCGCGCCGGTTCCTCGATGGACATCGTGCGTCGTCTCTTCTAGCGTCGCGGGCATGCGGAGGACTCTCGTCGCCACCGGTCTCGCACTGCTGCTGCTCGGCACCGGCTGCGGGGGGAGCCGCCCGTCGGCCGGCCCGACCGGCGTCGGCACGCCGACCGCGTCCCGGCAGGACCCGGGCCAGGCCGAGCGCACGCTGGCCAGCCTGCGCAAGGTCGACGACCTGCCGCTGTACGAGATGACCTACGTCGGCGACTACGACCCGACCGCCGGGGTGGCCGACAGCACGCCGCCGAGCCCGTTCGGCTGCTCGCTGTTCGCCGCGCTCGCCGACCGGGACCGGCCGCTGTTCGCCCGCAACTTCGACTGGCAGCCGAACCCGGCGCTGGTGCTGCGCACCGACCCGCCCGACGGGTACGCCTCGATCTCGCTGGTGGACATCTCCTACCTGGGGGTCCCCGCCGACCCGGCCGGTGACCGGCGGCTGCTCGACGCGCCGCTGCTGCCGTTCGACGGGATGAACGAGCGCGGTCTCGCCGTGGGGCTCGCCGCCGACGACGGCGCGCGGGCCGAACCGGTGGCCGGGCGGCCCACCGTCGGCTCGGTGCGCATCCTGCGCCTGGTGCTCGACGCGGCGGCCACGGTGGACGAGGCGGTGGCCGTGTTCGAGCGGTACAACCTGGACTTCGACGGCGGCCCGCCGCTGCACTACCTGCTCGCGGACGCCACCGGGGCGTCCGCCGTGGTGGAGTTCGTCGACGGGAGACTGCGCGTCGACAAGCGTCGGGGCCCTTGGCAGGCGCTGACCAACGTGCCCGCCGTCGGCGTGCCGGACCGGGAGCTGCGCCAGGACCACCGGTACGGCGTGCTGGCCCGGGAGCTGGACCGGGCCGGCGGGACGGTCGACGCCGCCGGCGCGCTGCGCCTGCTCGACGCGGTCCGCCAGTCGCACACCCGCTGGTCGGTGACGTACGGGCTGCGCAGCGGCGAGGTACGGCTGGTGACCGCCGGCGGCGGTGCCCGCGACTACCGGTTGCCGATGGGCTAGCCGACCGGGTGCCCGTGGCGGCGGGCGAGCGGTTCCAGGTCCGGCTCGCCGAACCGTTCGACGAGCGCCGCGAACCGGGCGACCTTGTCCGCGCCGAAGCGCCGCACGGCCGCCGAGTACGAGGCGGCGGAGACGAACGTCGGCGGCGTCGTCTTGCTGTGGAACTTGTCCGCGTACATCACCAGCACCTCCTCGTCGGTGCCCGGGCTCCAGTCCGCGACCGGGAGCGGGAGCCGCTGCCGGAGCACGTCCTCGCGGGTCAGGCCCACCCCGGTGTGCCGGGAACAGAAGCGGCCGAGCGTCTCGGGCAGGCCCGCCTCAAGCAGCAGCGCGTGGCCCAGCACGCCGTGCCGGACGTAGTTCGCCCGGTCGGACCGGCCGGCGGCGTCGTGCAGGCGGTAGACGCCGATGTCGTGCAGCAGGCTGCCGGCCCGCACCAGGGCGACGTCCAGGCCCGCGCCGTGTCGCTCCAGCAGTTGTTCCGCCACCTCGCACACGATGCGGCAGTGCGTCCAGACGAGGTGGAACGCCGCCTCCGTCGGCGCGTGCCGCTCGTGCAACGCCCGGATCTGCGCCTCCGTCGGCACGGCGGTCCGCCGCGCTCGCACCCCTGGAGCGCGCTGTTTCACGGAAAGAGTGGCTTCCGGCTCGCGAATGGGCACTCTTTCCGTGAAACGGCGGCGTTCGGGGTGGGGGTGGGTCACCAGCTCAGGTAACCCGACTGGGTCTGCGCGTTCAACTCGGGCACCAGCAGGAACTGCGCCAGCCAGGTGCGCGGGTCGCGCAGCTCCAGCACGTCCAGTCCCTTCTGGATGTCGCTGGAGTAGATGTGGCCGTTGTACCAGTAGGCCGACCAGGAGCCGCCGGTGCGCAGCTGGGTGGCGTCCAGCGGGCCGCGCTCCCAGTAGGCGATCTCCGTGGGCGTGCGGGAGTCGGTGAAGTCCCACACCGAGATTCCGCCCTGATACCACGCCTGGACCATGATGTCGCGGCCGGGCACCGGGATCAGCGAGCCGTTGTGCGCCACGCAGTTCTCGGTGTCCGCGTTGACGCGGGGGATCTTGTAGTAGCTGCGGAACGCCAGCTTGCGGGCGTCGCCGCGACCGGTGATGTCGTAGATGGCGTCCGCGCCGCGGTTCGGCCCGACCACCTCGTTGCAGGTGGCCGCGCCGCCGCCGCCCAGCTCGTCGGTGAAGACGACCTTGGTGCCGGCGTTGTTGAACGTGGCCGAGTGCCAGAACGCGAAGTTCTCGGTGTCGGTGACCCGTTCGATCACCCGCGGCGCTTCCCGGTCGGAGATGTCCAGCAGGATGCCGTCGCCCATGCAGGCGCCGGCGGCCAGGTCCTTGGACGGGTACGCGGTGATGTCGTGACATCCGGTGGTGGCGGACTTCTCACCCGGGATGCCCGGGTAGCCGCCGTCCGGGAAGAGGTTCGGCGTGGCCACCACCGAGGCCGAGGTGGGGTTCTTCACCGGCACCTTGACGATGGAGATGGAGTCGTGCGGCGGCTGGCAGTCCGGGAACTCGGCCCGCGGGCTGTACGACGAGACGTACAGGTAGACGTCGCGCCGGTTCTTGCCCGGCACCAGCGTGTGGGTGTGCGAGCCGCACGCGGTCTCCACCGACTTGATGTAGCGCGGGTTGCGCTTGTCGCGGATGTCGAAGATCTTGATGCCCTCCCAGGACTCCTTGACGGAGGCGGGCTGGGCGGTGCTGGCGCACGAGTCGTCGCTGCGGGACGAGTCGGTGGACAGGAACAGCAGGTCGCCGCTGACCGAGATGTCGTTCTGCGAGCCGGGGCAGAGCACCTGCGCCACGATCGACGGCCGGCTCGGCCGCGACACGTCGTAGATGACGAAGCCGTCGTAGTTGCCGACGAACGCGTACCGGCCCTGGAAGGCGATGTCGGTGCCCAGGGCGGCCGTGGTGTCGAACGGGGCCTGTTTCGGCAGGTTGGCCACCTGTCGCAGGTTGGGGCTGGCGGAGATCTCGTCGACCCCGGGGACGGTGGCGTCCACGGTGGTCGGCGCGGCCTGGGCGCGGGGCACCTCCTGGGCGCTGCTCGGCGGTGCGGCGACCACGCCGGCGAGCAGCAGGCCGGCGGCGATGAGGCTGACGGTCCGGGTACGGGACATGCGGATGTTGATCATCGGCAACACCCTTCGAAAGGGGGATGATGATTCGCCACACCTTACCGATCGGTGACCGTCATCAATGTGATGCCGGTCACATCGAGGAACTTTCCGCTCTGGATAGGATCGCTGTCACCTCGACCGGAGGGAGGCTCGTATGACCGGCCGGCAGGCACGCGTGTGGCTTCCCGTCACAGCGCTGGTGGCGCTCCTGGTGCTCGGTGGCCTGGCGCTGGCCGGGCGTGGCGACACCCGTCCGGTGGCGGCCCGGCTCGGCCCGGCCGCCACGACCACGCCGGCCCCGACCGGCTCGGCGCCGCCGGTGCTGGTGCCGGGACGCCCCGGGGAGCCGGCCGCCACCCACGACGGCGGGCAGGTCCGCAACGCGGCGCCGCGCTTCAACAGCCTCGACGTCTGGTACGTCCGGATGATGATCCCGCACCACGAGCAGGCGCTGGAGATGGCGACGCTCGCCCCCGACCGGGCCGCCGACCCCCGGATCCGCGCCGTCGCCGACCGGATCCGGGCCGCCCAGGGGCCGGAGGTCGGCGTGCTGCGGGCCTGGCTCAGCACCCGCGACCTGCCTGCCGAGGTCACCGGGCACGATCACGCCACCATGCGCGGGATGCAGTCCGCCGAGGCGGTGCGGCAGCTCGCCGCGGCCCGGGGCGCGGCGTTCGACCGCCTCTTCGTGCAGATGATGACCGCCCACCACCAGGGCGCGGTGGTGATGTCCACCGACCTGCTCACGGTCGGTGCCGACCAGGCCATGCAGGAGTTCGCCAACGCGGTGGCCGTCGAGCAGTCCGCCGAGATCACCCGCATGCGGGCCCTCCTCACCCGCTGACCGGGCCCCGGCGGCACGCCCGGCCCGCCCCGTACGCTGGGTGACCGTGGACCGCCTGATCCTCGGCCGCCCGGTGCGCGGCGTCGCGTTCGACGCCGCCGTCTCCGGGCTGGTCGCCGTGTTCGCCGTACTCGGTCTGCTGGCCGAGCAGGGCGGCCTGCCGGCGTTCGCGGTGGGCGTGGCGATGGCGGCGGCCCTGTTCTTCCGGCGCACCCACCCGTCCGCGGTCGCCGTCGTGGTGGCCGCGCTCGCGCTGGCCCAGGTGATCGTCGGCTGGGGGCCGCTGGGCTACGACATCGGCGTGCTGATCGCGCTCTACAGCGTGGTCAAGTACGCCGACCGGTCCCGCGACGGCATCCTGGCCGGGATCGGCGCCGCGATCGGCGTGCTGCTCTCCGCGCTCTCCTGGCCCGGGCCGTCGCCCTGGTGGGCGGGCGCGCTCTACTACGGCCTGGTCACCGGCGCGGTCTGGCTGGTCGGGCTGAACGTCCGCACCCGGCGGCTCTACGTGCTCAGCCTGGAGGAGCGCGCCGCGACGGCCGAACGCGAGCGGGAGGCCGAGTCACGGGCCGCGGTGGCCGAGGAACGCACCCGGATCGCCCGCGAGCTGCACGACGTGGTCGCGCACAGCATGGCCGTCATGATCGTGCAGGCGGACGGCGTGCGGTTCACGCTGGACCGGGACCCGGCGACCGCCCGCGAGGCGGCCAAGGTGGTGGCGGACACCGGCCGGCAGGCGCTGGAGGAGATGCGGCGGCTGGTCGGCGTACTCCGGGAACCCAGCCGGCCGGAGCCGGCCGCGATGGCCGACGAGCCGGCGCACCGGCGTCCCGCGCTGGTCGAGCTGCCCGCGTTGCTCGACCGGTTCCGCGCCGCCGGGCTGCGGATCGACTGCGGCGGCGCCGGCTCGCCGGTGGCGTTGCCGCCCGGCCTGGAGCTGACCGTCTACCGGGTGGTGCAGGAGAGCCTGACCAACGCGCTCAAGCACGCCGGCGTGGGCGCGTCGGTCGAGCTGACGCTCGACTGGGCCGCCGACGCCGTCGCGGTCCGGGCCGTCGACGACGGGCGCGGTCGCCCGGTGGTCCGGCCGGCGCCGTCCGGCGGGCACGGCCTGGTCGGCATGCGGGAACGGGTCGGGGTGTACGACGGCAGCCTCGCCGCCGGCCCCACGCTGGCCGGCGGATGGCGGGTGGAGGCCCGGCTGCCGCTGCCCGCGGCGACCGGCACCGAGGAAGGGAGCGCGGCGGCATGACCGTGCGGGTGATGATCGTCGACGACCAGGCGCTGGTGCGCGCCGGCTTCCGGATGGTGCTCGACTCGCAACCGGACCTGGCGGTGGTCGGCGAGGCCATCGACGGCGCGGACGCGCTGCGGGTGCTGGACCGGGTCGAGGTCGACGTGGTGGTGATGGACCTGCGCATGCCCACCATGGACGGGGTGGAGGCGACCCGACGCATCTGCGCCCGGTCGGCCGGGCGCCGGCCGCGCGTGCTGGCGCTCACCACGTTCGACACCGAGGCGGACGCGTTCGCCGCGCTGCGCGCCGGGGCGAGTGGCTTCCTGCTCAAGAACGTGCCCCCGGAGGAGCTGCTGGCCGCGATCCGGGTGGTCGCCGAGGGCGACTCGGTGGTCGCGCCGTCGATCACCCGGCGGCTGCTCGACCGGTTCGCCGGGCAGCTCGGCGCGGCCCCGACCGAGGACCCGCGCCTGGCCCAGCTCACCGAGCGGGAACGGGAGGTGCTGCTGCTCGTGGCGCAAGGGCTGTCCAACGCCGAGATCGCCGCCCGGGTGCACGTCGCGGAGGCGACCGTGAAGACCCACGTGGGCCGCATCCTGGCCAAGCTCCAGCTCCGCGACCGGGTGCAGGCCGTCGTGCTGGCGTACGAGAGCGGGCTGGTCACGCCCGGCGGTTGACCCGGCGTACGCCTCGGGGCGTACCGGCGGGACCGGGCCGCGCGACCGGAGGCGTACGCGGGTCGAGCGCGCCGGTGGAGATCACCGCCGGGGTGCCGGCCATAGCGTCGGAAGGGTCACCAGACCGCGTCCGACAGGAGCACCACGTTGTCCGCAACCCCGACCACAGGCGTCGCGCTCGCCGCCCGTGACCTGCGCAAGGAGTACGGCGTCGGGCAGTCCCGCGTCGTCGCGCTGGACGGCGTCGACCTCGACCTGGCCGCCGCCCGGTTCACCGCCGTGATGGGCCCCTCCGGCTCCGGCAAGTCCACGCTGCTGCACTGCCTCGCCGGCCTGGACCGGCCGTCGAGCGGCACGGTCCGCATCGGCGAGGCGGACCTGTCCCGGCTCGACGACCGTCGGCTCACCCGGCTGCGCCGGGACCGGATCGGCTTCGTCTTCCAGCGGTTCAACCTGCTGCCCACGCTGACCGCCGAGGAGAACGTCGTGCTGCCGCTGGCCATCGCCGGCCGACGGCCCGACCCGGCCTGGCTGCGACAGGTGGCGGCCGCGGTCGGACTGGCCGACCGCCTCGGTCACCGGCCGGCCGAGCTCAGCGGCGGCCAGCAGCAGCGGGTCGCGGTGGCCCGGGCGCTGATCACCCGCCCCTGGGTGATCTTCGCCGACGAGCCGACCGGGAACCTCGACTCGCGCGCCGGCGCCGAGGTGCTGCGACTGCTGCGCGAGGCGGTGGACACGCTCGGCCGGACCGTCGTCATGGTCACCCACGACCCGGCCGCCGCGGCGTACGCCGACCGGGTGGTCTTCCTGGCCGACGGCCGGCTCGTCGACGAACTGCACCGACCGACCACCGGCCAGGTCCGCGACGCGCTCAGCCGGCTCGACCCGACCGTGACCCCGGTGGGGCGGTGAGCGGGATGCTGCGCCTGACCCTGCGCCAGGTCCGCGCCGAGGGCCTGCGCCTGCTGCTCTCCTCGTTGGCCGTCGTGCTCGGCGTCGCGTTCGTCGCCGGCACGCTCATGCTCACCGACGGCATGCGGGCCGGCGCGTACGAGCGGGCCGGCGCGTTCGACAGGCACACCGACCTGGCCGCGTACGCCGGCTCCCGGCCGCTGTCACCGGCCCTGGTCGACCGGGTCCGCGCGGTCGACGGGGTGGCCGCCGCCGCGGGGGAGCTGACCGGCACCGCCGGCGTGGTCGGCGCGGACGGCCGGCCCGTGCTCGGGTACGCGGTCCTCGCCGCGATCCCCACCGAACCGGCCCTCCAGTCGTACGACGTGGTCGCCGGGCGGCTGCCGCGACGCGCGGGCGAGCTGGTGCTCGACGAGCGGACCGTCGCCCGGCAACGGTTCGTGCTCGGCGCCCCGGTCTCCGTCGGCGGCGCGGGCGGCGCGGCCCGGCCGTACACGCTTGTCGGCGCCGTCGACGTGGCCGGCACCAACCGCGACGTCGGCGGCCCGTTCATCGGCCTGACCGGCGCGGACGCCCTCGCGGTCGGCGACGGGCGCGGATACGGGCGGATCATGGTGGCCGCCCGGCCCGGGGTTGACCCGGCGGCGCTGGCCGACCGGGTCCGGGCGGTGGTGGGGCCGGGCGTGCCGGTCCGGGACCGCGCGGCGGTGCTCGACGCGGCGGTCGCCGACGCGGTGCGCGACCTGCGGCAGTTCGAGCTGCTGCTGGGCACGTTCGCGGCGGTGGCGGTGGTGGTGGCCGGCTTCGTGATCGCCAACACCTTCGCCATCGTGCTCGCCCAACGCTCCCGGCGCACCGCGTTGCTCCGGCTGGTCGGCGCGACCCGGGGGCAGATCTACCGGGCCACGCTGGCCGAGGCGGCGCTGACCGGGCTGCTCGCCTCCGTGCTCGGCGTGCTGGCCGGCACGGCGCTCTCCGCCGGGCTGGGCGCGTTGCTGGGCGGCACCGGCGCGCCGGTGGCCGACGGGATCACCGTGACGGCCCGTACGGTGCTGCTCTCGCTCGGGTCGGGCGTGCTGCTCACCGTGCTGGCCGCGGCGCTTCCGGCCTGGCAGGGCACCCGGGTCGCGCCGGTGGCCGCGTTGACCGACGCGGCGACCCGGCCGGCCCGCCCGGCCGGTCGGGTCCGCCTCGCGGTCGGGGCGCTGGTCCTCGCCGCCGGTGTCGCGGCGCTGCTCGGCGCCGGGACCACCGGGCAGGTGCCGCTGGTGGCGGCCGGTGGACTGCTGGCCTTCGGCGGCATCGTGGCGTTCGGTCCGGTCCTGGTGCCGGCGCTGGTCCGGGTGCTGGGCGCGCCGCTGGGCGCGCTGTTCGGCGCCCCGGCGACGCTGGCCGTGGCGAACGCGGTACGCAACCCGCGTCGGGTCGCGGCCACCGCCACGGCCCTGGTGATCGGGATCGGGCTGGTCTCGTCGTTCGTGGTCGGCGCCGGCAGCGTCAAGGCCGGCATCGAACGCGCGGTGGACGCTCGCGTCGGGGTGGACTTCCTGGTCACCGGCATCGGTGGGGAGCTGCCGGCCCGGCTCGTCGACGAGCTGGCCGCCCGGCCGGAGCTGGGTGTGGTGCACGAGCAGCGCAGCCGGGTGAGCGACGGCGTCGAGGTGCGGGCCGCGCACCCGGCGCTGGTCCGCCGGACGCTGTCCGCCGTGGACGCCGGCGACCCGGGCGCGTTCGGGCCGGGCTCGGTGCTGGTGCACCGCGAGCTGGCCGCCGCCCGGGGCTGGACGGTCGGCGCGACGGTCAGCGTCGCCGGCCGGCCGTTCCGGGTCGCCGCCGTGGTGGCGGACGACCGGCCGGCGTCGGCCGGCGCCCGGGTGCCGACGGGGCACGTGGTGGAGCTGGTGGACGCCGACTTCGGCCGCCTGTTCCCCGCCGAGCGCGGCTACCTGGCCGAGGTCGACCCGGCGGACGGGGTGAGCCCGGACGTCGCCCGGTCCGCCGTCGAGTCGGTGGTCACCCGCTACCCGACGGTCAACGTGCTGGACCAGGCGGCCTACAAGCGGATGCTCACCGGCACCGTCGACCTGGTGCTGGGCTTCGTCACGGTGCTGCTCGGCCTGGCGGTGGTCATCTCGCTGGTGGGGGTCGCCAACACGCTGAGCCTGTCGGTGGTGGAGCGGACCCGGGAGACCGCCGTGCTGCGCGCGGTCGGCCTGAGCCGCGCCGGGGTGCGGGCGGCGCTCGCGGTCGAGGCGGTGCTCACCGCGCTGGTCGGCACCGTGCTCGGCATCGCCCTGGGCATCGCCGTCGCGGCGGGCGCGATGGCGGTGGTGGCCCGCGTCGGTGGCGACTTCACCGTGGTGCTGCCGTGGGGGCGGCTCGGGCTGATCGTCGCGGTGGCGGTGCTGGCCGCGCTGCTCGCCTCCGTCCTGCCGGCGCGGCGCGCGCTGGCCCGGCCGGTGGTGGCGGCGCTCGGCGCGGACTGACCCGGCACCCGGCGAGCCGGTCGGCCGTCAGCGGCGGGACCGGCTCGCCGGAACGGCGGTGGATCAGGGGCGGGCGACCGGCTGACCGCCCGCGTCACCGCCGCCGTCGCCACCGGCCGGGGCGGTCGTCGTGGTGGTGGTCTCGGTCGGCGCGGTGGTCTCGACCGGGGGCGCGCTGGTGGTCGGCGCGGTGCTCGGCGCGGTCGGCGCCGTCGACGGCACGCGCGACGGGCTCGGCTCGGCCGACGCGCTGGGCGAGGCGCTCGGCGTCACCGAGGCCGAGGCCGAGGGCCGCTCGTTCGGGCCGACCGGACGGTAGGTGTAGTCGTCGTCGTCGTTGGCCGACGGCCCCTCGGTGACCGCGGTGTCCGCGACCGAGTTGCTCGGCGCGACCGCCGGGCGGGTGGAGTCGATCCGGGTGGCCGGTGCGTCCGCCTCCCGGGCGGCGGCCAGCAGCGCGCCGAGGGCGGTCACCGCCACCAGTACCGCGCCCGCCGCGCCGACGAGCGCGCCGCGTCGGCCGGGGCGGCGCGGCGGCGC
>NZ_PYPS01000031.1 GCF_003027925.1 Micromonospora sp. RP3T | reverse complement strand
CAAAAGTGTTGCCAAAGGAATCCCGACCAGACAGACCAAAGCCTGACCAGTCCGGGGTATAAAACAATTGGCACTGGCTTATCAAGCACCCTGTTGAGTTCTCAAAGAACAACCACACACCAACCCGGAAACCTCCACCAGGAGGCCCCCGACCCGGGGCATTTCGTTCGCGTCCCCGCCGCTCTCGCGCCGGGCACTTTTACTACGTTACCCGGTGGTTTCCGCCGTGTCAAACCGGTGTTTGCCAGTTTGTCGTGCATCACCCATTTGCCGGGCACCACGATTCGGCCGACTCACGTCGGTCGCTCCGAGGAATTCGGCAGGACGGCCGTTCGCGGTCTCCCGCTGGCCCGTCCGTTTCCCTGCCGGCCGATAACCTTACCCGGTCGGTTCCGCCTCACCAAATCCGCCTCCCGGCGGATCCGGGGCACCACCCGGTTTCCAGGTCCTGCGCTCCGGCCTTCCAGGTCTTTCGCCCTGTTCGTCCGTTCCGCGCTGGCAGAGAGAAAGTTACGCGCCCGACGGATTGATCGTCAAATCCGTCGGGCGCGTCCCCCGTCACATCGTCGACGGTCGACTATCCCCGCAGCTCAACGCCCGCGAACGAGCGCTTCCCCCGGCGCAGTACCAGGTAGCGGCCGTGCAGCAGGTCGGCGTCGGAGACGGTCGCGTCGACCTCGGCGACCCGGACGTTGTTGACGTAGGCGCCGCCCTCGGCGATCACCCGCCGGGCCTCCTTCATGCTCGGGACCAGACCCGACTCCTTGAGCAGGCCGGCGACGTCCGGGAGCTCGTCGACGGGCACGAGCCCCGCCTCGGCGAGCGCGGCCCGCAGCGTCTCCGGCGAGAGTTCCTCCAGCGCCCCCCGCCCGAACAGCGCCTGACTCGCCGCGATCGCCTGGGCCGTCTCCCGCTCGCCGTGCACGAGCGTGGTCAGCTCCTCGGCCAGGGCCCGCTGGGCCGCCCGCGCCTGCGGGCGTTCGGCGGTGGCCTTCTCCAACTCCTCCAGCTCCGACCGGGACCGGAAGCTGAAGTACCGCAGGTAACGGGTCACGTCGCGGTCGTCGGCGTTGAGCCAGAACTGGTAGAAGGCGTACGGGCTGGTCATCTCCGGGTCGAGCCAGACCGCGCCGGTCTCGCTCTTGCCGAACTTGGTGCCGTCCGACTTGGTGACCAACGGGGTGGTGAACGCCTGCACCGGGCCGGCGCCGCGCCGGCGGACGTAGTCCACCCCGGCGGTGATGTTGCCCCACTGGTCCGAGCCCCCGTACTGGAGCTGGCAGCCGTGCCGGCGGTGCAGCTCGAAGAAGTCGTTGGCCTGGAGGAGCTGGTAGCTGAACTCGGTGTAGCTGATGCCGCTCTCCAGCCGGGCCTTGACCACCTCGCGGGCAAGCATCTTGTTCACCGGGAAGTGCTTGCCGACGTCCCGGAGGAACTCCACCACCGACATCTCGCCGGTCCACTCCAGGTTGTTGACCATGCGAGCCGCGTTGTCGCCGGTGTACGTGACGAACGGCGAGAGCTGGTCCCGGATGCGCTGGACCCAGCCGGCGATGACCTCCGGCGGGTTGAGCGTCCGTTCGGCGCTCTCCTTGGGGTCACCGATCTGACCGGTGGCACCGCCGACCAGCAGCAGCGGCCGGTGCCCGGCGAGCTGGAGCCGGCGGGCGGTGACGACCTGCATGAGGTTGCCGACGTGCAGGCTGGGGGCGGTCGGGTCGAAGCCCACATAGAACGTGGCGCTCGGGCCGTCGAGCAGCGCACGCAGCTCGTCGGGGCCGGTCGAGTCCTGGATCAGGCCCCGCCACAGCAGGTCTTCGGTCAGGGAGTCCCGCCCCGGCGGGAGGTTGCTGTCGGTCACGGTCACCGATTCTCCCCCATCCCCGGCCCGGGGCCGTACCGGGTTTGCCGACGGCGGCGGCGACTAGGCTGGCGGCGCCGTCGAGCGCGAGGAGGAACCAGGGTGGAGACACCAGACCTGACCGGGGGCTTCGTGGCCCTGCTGGGGTTGGAGTTGGACGAGGTCAGCGCCGACCGGGTGGTGATCCGCTGGCGGGTGCGCCCGGAGCTGCACCAGCCGCACGGGATCCAGCACGGTGGCGTCTACTGCTCGGTGGTGGAGACCGCGGCCAGCGTGGGCGGCTCGCTCTGGCTGGGCGACCGGGGCCGGGTGGTCGGAGTGTCGAACCAGACCGACTTCCTGCGCGCGGTCCGCGACGGCGAGTTGACCGCGGTCGGCACGCCGGTGCACCGG
Organism: Micromonospora sp. RP3T; assembly: GCF_003027925.1. Classification (GTDB taxonomy): domain Bacteria; phylum Actinomycetota; class Actinomycetes; order Mycobacteriales; family Micromonosporaceae; genus Micromonospora. The sequence goes on along the minus strand of NZ_PYPS01000031.1, from coordinate 91,892 downwards.
GGTCGCAGTCAGCAACTGTGGCTGGTGGAGATCACCGACGGCGACGCCCGGCTGGTCGCCCGAGGGCAGGTGCGGTTGCAGAACCTGACCGCCGACTGACGCCGGACTACCCGATTCCCCCGATAATGGGGCACTGACGCCGATATCGTCGCGTCGATGAGACCAGCCGCCCCCGACCCGACGTGAGGAAGCTGCTCGCCGCCACGCTGGGCGTGCTCTCGGCCATCGGCGGCTTCGTCGACATCGGCGACCTGGTGGCGGCCAGCCAGGCCGGTGCGCTGTTCGGCATGGCCCACGCCTGGGTGCTGCTGGTCGGGGTGGTGGGTATCTGCGCGTACGCGGACATGGCCGGCCGGATCGCGGCGGTGAGCGGCCGGGCGGTGTTCGACCTGGTCCGGGAGCGGCTCGGGCCCCGGGTCGCGTTGCTCAACCTGGTGGCGTCGTGGCTGGTCACGGTCGTGACGCTGGCCGCGGAGCTGGGTGGGGTGGCGCTGGCGCTCACGCTGGCCACCGGGCTCAGCCACCTGCTCTGGGTGCCGCTGGCCGCGCTGGCGGTCTGGCTGGTCCTGTGGCGGATGCGCTTCGAGCTGATGGAGCGGATCTTCGGCCTGGCCGGGCTGGCGCTGCTGGTCTTCGCGGTCGCGCTGGTGGCGTTGCCGACCGACTGGGCGGAACTCGGGCAGGGGGCGTGGCGGGTCAGCTCGGCCGGACACGGTTGGCCGCTGTACTGGTTCGTGGCGGTGGCGCTGTTCGCGTCCACGGTCAGCCCGTACGAGGTCTTCTTCTTCTCCTCCGGCGGGGTGGAGGAGCGGTGGAGCCCGGCCGACCTGGCGCGCGCCCGGTCGAACGTGCTGATCGGCTTCCCGGTGGGCGGCTTTCTGGCGTTGTCACTGATCGCCGTGGCAACGGTGGCCTACCACCCGTCCGATGCGTCCCTGACCTCGCTCGACCAGGTGGCGCGGCCGGTGGCGACCGCGCTCGGCGGCGCCGGTCTGGTCGCCGCGGTGCTGGCGTTCTTCGCGGTGACGTTCGGCGCGGCGCTGGAGACCGGCCTGTCGGCGGCGTACGCGGCGGCGCAGTACTTCGGCTGGCAGTGGGGCAAGCGGGTCAGCCCGCGGGAGGCGGCCCGGTTCCACAGCGTGCTGCTGCTCGGACTGCTGCTCGGTGTGGTGATGCTGATGACGACCGTGGACCCGGTCCGGCTGACCGAGTACATGCTGGTGCTGAGCGCGGTGGTGCTGCCGCTGACCTACCTGCCGATCCTGGTGGTGGCCAACGACCGCACCTACCTCGGGGACCGGGTCAACGGGTGGTGGTCGAACCTGCTCGGCGCCGTGTTCCTGCTGCTCATCGTCGCCGCCTCGGTGGCGGCGATCCCATTGGCGATCATGACGGGGATGGGGCGATGAGGGTCCAGCTCGCCAGGCAACTGCTCGACCGGCAGATCGTCGACGCCGAGGGCCGGCTGGTGGGACGCGTGGACGACATCGCGTTCGCGGTGGACGGGGCGGGCTATCCGTACGTGGACAGCCTGCTCACCGGCCAGGGCGCGCTCGGGGAGCGGATCGGCGGCCGGGTCGGACGGCTGCTGGTGGCGGTCGCCGACCGGTTCACCGACGATCCGCCGGTGCCGCCGTTGCGGGTGCCGCTGGCGGTGGTGGCCCGGGTGGACAGCGCGGTTCGGCTGCGCTGCCGGGCGGCGGACCTGCCGTCCTCACCGGTGGAGTCGTGGCTGCGCCGCCACCTGATCGAGCGGATCCCGGGGGCGTACCGTGCGAGCGGGTGAGCTGCTCGGGCGCACCGCGTACGACCTGCACGGGCGGCGGTTGGGCCGGGTGGTGGACGTGGTGGTGCGCGGGGGTTGGCCGCCGGAGCGGCTGCGGATCGCCGACGTGATCGTCGCCGGGCACTGGTGGACCCGGGTGACCAGCCGGCTGATCGGCCCGGAGCTGCACCCGGCCGGGCCGTGGCTGCTGCGGGCGATCGCCCGGCTGGTGGGGCGCAGCACCCACCAGGTGCCGGCCGACGCGGTGCGGCTGCATCCGCCGGTGCCCGGCTTTCCGTTCGGCCGACCCGCCGACCGGCGCTGAGCCGACGCTGCGCCGGACGCGGCAGGGCTGGTCCCCGGCCGGGTGACCGGCGCGGCGCGGCGGGACCGTCAGCGGCGTGCCTCGTCGAGTTCCGGGGTGTCCGCCGGGTCGGCGCCGTCGGCCGGCTCGGCGCCGTCGGTGTCGTCGTCGCTGTTCCGCTCGCGACGGGGACGGCGGCGGAGGCGTACCTCGACGATGGCGCGCTGGTCCACGCCGGCCACGGTCAGCTCCCAGCCGTCCACGGCGACCTGCTCCCCCGCCACGGTCGGGATGTGCCCGAGGCAGATCAGCACCAGCCCGGCGATGGTGGTGTAGTCGCCGGTCGGCCGGTTGGGCAGGTCGACCCCGAGGTCGGTGAGGTCGTGCACCGGGAAGGTGCCGGGCAGCACCAGCGTGCCGTCCGCCTCGGTGTGGACCGCCTGGAGGTCGCGGTCGGTCTCGTCGTAGATCTCGCCGACGATCTCTTCGAGGATGTCCTCCAGCGTCACGATCCCGTCGACCGCCCCGCGTTCGTCCACCACCAGCGCGATGTGTTGGCGTTCGGCCTTGAACTGGCGCAGCGCGTCGACGACTGGCAGCGAGTCGGGCAGCAGCATCGGCGGGCGGGCGATCTCGTCGACCGGCCGGTCGTCGGGGACACCGACCAGGTCCCGCAGGTGGATGACGCCGACCGCGTCGTCCAGGCCGCCGTGCCGGACCACCGGCGCCCGGGAGTGCCCGGTCGCCGCCAGGACCAGCCGCGCAGCCTCCGCGGTGGTCCCGCTGTCGAGCGTGAAGACCTGCAACCGGGGTACGAGGACGGCCCGCAACTGCCGGTCGGCGATCTCCACCGCGCCGGCGATGATGGTGCGCTGCTCCTTGGTGAAGCCGTGGTTGCCGGCCACGATGTCGCGCAGCTCGTCCGGGCCGATCTCCTCCGGCTCGTGCTTCGGGTCGAGGCCGAACAGGCGGACCACCATGTCGCTGGTGGCGCCGAGCAGCCAGACCGCCGGCCGGGTGAGGCTGGCCAGCACGTCCAACGGTCGGGCCACCACCAGCGCCCAGCGCTCGGCGGACTGCATGGCGATGCGCTTGGGCGCCAGCTCGCCGAAGACCAGCGTGACGAACGTGAGCACCAGGGTGACCGCGACGATGGCGACCGTCTCGGCGGCGTCGCCGAAGACGCCGAGCAGCGGCACCAGCGGGCGGGCCAGGGAGACGGCCGCGGCGGCGGAGGCGAGGAAGCCGGCGAGGGTGATTCCGATCTGGATGGTGGCGAGGAACCGGTTCGGGTCCTTGGCCAGCCGGGCGAGGGTGCGGCCGGCGCGGCTGCTGCGCTCCAGCCGTTGCAGTTGGCTGTCCCGTAGCGACACCAGGGCCATCTCGCTGCCGGCGAAGGCCGCGTTGACGATGACCAGCACCCCGACCAGGGCCAACTGGCTCCAGTAGCTCTGCACGACCGGTTGTCTCCCTCGACCCGATCCGGGTCGGCCGATGGCCGACTCGCCGGCCGGCAGACCCGGTCGGCGTGGCCCCTCTGTGCCCCGCCGGCTCGTGCCTGAATCCTGTGCTTCTGCTGACCGGCCAAGATTTTGCGGGATCAGCATATTTGCGAGCCACGCATCTTTTGCTACGGTCGGTGCGTGAGCGGACTGCGGGAACGCAAGAAGGCCGCGACCAGAGCGGCGCTGAGCTGGGCGGCCATCCGCCTGACCGTGGCGCGCGGCTACCACGCCGTGCTGGTGGAGGACATCGCGCAGGCCGCCGGCGTGTCCCCACGGACGTTCAACAACTATTTCGCCAGCAAGGCCGAGGCGATCTCCGCCCGACACCTGGACCGCAGCCGCCGGGTGGTGGACGCGCTCCGCGCCCGGCCGGCCGGCGAGCCGCTCTGGCGCGCCATCGAGGCGGCGTTCCTCACCTCATGGGCACCCGGTCCGGAGGTCGAGCAGTCGCCACCGGGCGCGCACGAGGAGTGGGTCGCCGGGCTGCGGGTGATGCTCGCCGAGCCGGCGTTGCAGGGCGAGATGCTGCGGGCCGGCGCGGTCGCCGCCGCCGAACTGGCCGAGGCCGTCGCGGAGCGCACCGGCACCGACGCCGGCCGCGATCTCTATCCGCACCTGGTGGCCGCCGCGGTCAACGCGGGCGTCGGCGCGGCCATGCGGCACTTCCTCCGCGCCGAGCGCCCCGAGCCGATGGAACGGCTCCTCTCCGACGCGCTGGCCCAGCTCGCCGCCGGGCTGCCCCCGCCGCGCTGATCCACCCCGCCCCCCGTGAGAAGGGGCCCCTTCTCGACCGGAGGCGTTAACAGGGGGCCCGGCCTTTCATCCCTGGGAGGAACTGTGGTGATTGATGTGGTGGTGGTGGGGGCGGGGCCCAACGGGCTCATGCTCGCCGTCGAGTTGGCTTTGGCGGGGGTCCAGCCGGTGGTGTGTGACCGGCTGACCGCGCCGACCACCGAGAACCGGGCCAACGGGCTGGTCGGCCAGGTCGTCCGGATGCTCGACCGGCGCGGCCTGCACGAGCGCCTCGCCGGCTCCGCCGCGCCGCCACGACCGACGCCCGGGTTCGTCTTCGGTGCGTTGCCGCTGGACCTGACCGCCGTCGCGGACAACCCGATGTACGGGCTGGCGGTGCCCCAGCGGGAGGTCGAGCGGGTGCTCGCCGAACGGGTCGCCGAACTGGGCGTGCCGGTCCGCCGCGGGTGCGAGGTGACCGGGCTGCGGCAGCGCACCGACGCGGTGGAGGTCGAGCTTGCCGACGGCACCACGCTCAACTGCCGCTACCTGGTGGGCGCGGACGGCGGACGCAGCACGGTGCGGAAGCTGGCCGGCATCGGCTTCCCCGGCGTCACCACGGACCGGTCCGTCTCACGTACCGCCCAGGTCGGCGTGCCGCCGGAGCTGGTCGACCCGGCCACCGGCGGTCTCGTCGTGCCCGGGTACGGGGTCGTGCCGCCGTTCCGGCACACCCGCACCGAGCACGGGCTCATCGTCTGGGCGCCGTTTCCCGACCGGGCGCCCCTGGTCAGCACCGTCGAGTGGCCGGCGGCACCGGAGGCGGACGCGCCGCTGACGCTCGACGGGATGCGGGCCAGTGCGGCCCGGGTGCTCGGGGTCGAGGTGCCGCTCGGCCCGCCGGCCGGGCCCGGGCCGCACCTGCTGCGCCGGCTGGCCGGCGGCAACACCCGGCTCGCCGAGCGCTACCGGGCCGGGCGGGTGCTGCTGCTCGGCGACGCCGCCCACGTCCACTCCGCGATCGGCGGGCCGGGGCTGAACCTCGGCCTCCAGGATGCGGTGAACCTCGGCTGGAAGCTGGCCGCGCGGCTGCACGGCTGGGCCCCGGACGGGTTGCTCGACACGTACGAGGCCGAACGCCGGCCGGCGGCCCGGCGGGTCACCATGTCGACCCAGGCCCAGTCCGCGCTGATCGCGCCGGGCGCCGAGGTCACCGCGCTGCGCGAACTCGTCGGCGAGCTGCTCGCCCGGCCGGGGAACGCCGGGCACGTGGCCGCGCTGATGGCCGGCGCGGACATCCGCTACGACCCGGGACCGGACGGGCCACCGGTCGGCAGCTGGGCGCCGGACCTGGTGGTGCACCGCGACACCGGGCCGGTGCGGCTGGCCGAGCTGACCCGGGACGCGCGCCCGCTGCTGCTCGACGGCACCGGCACGCTGGGCGGGACCGCCGGGCCGTGGCGGGACCGGGTCGACGTGGTCGACGGCCGACTGACGGGCACCGCAGCGACCGCGCTGCTGCTGCGCCCGGACTGCTACCTGGCCTGGGCGTCCGACGCGGCGGCACCGGACCGGGACGGGCTGCGCGCCGCGCTGACCCGCTGGTTCGGCCGGCCCCGCGACCACGCGAGCACGCCGGCCTGACCCGGCTCAGGCCGGGGCGGGCAGGTCCAGCACGTACGCGCCGCCCTCCGGGCGGAAGCCGAGCCGGTGGTAGTAGGGGGCGACCATGCCGGGCGGGCTGACCACCCGGCGGAAACCCCGGTCGGTGAAGAGCCGGCTGCGCCGGTAGACGAACTCGCCGGGGGTGAAGTCGCGGAACGGCGGGGTCACGTAGTCCAGGTCGATCTGGGCCACCCCGCCGGCCTCGGCGTGCGACACCATCACGCCGACCACCTCGTCGGCGCGGACCACCAGGAACGCCGAGCGGTCAGCGTCGGCCGGGTCCCAGCGGAACGCCGGGTTGAACCGGGCGATGTCGGTGGCGTGCACCCGCAGCGTGTGGGCCAGGAACGCGTCGCCGGTGCCCACCTCCACCACCTGGTAGGTCTGCTCGTCGTGCCGGGTGGCCAGCAGCTTGCGCAGGTACCACACGTTGATCACGGTGAGCACCACGTTCAGCCCGACCATCGGCCACACGTGCAGGGCGGCGTTGTAGCCGATCAGGATCAGGCAGCCGACCAGGTTGAGCGCGCGCAGCCGCAGGATGCGCGTCTGCAGCAGGGACCAGACCAGCAGCGCGGAGCCGGCCCAGCCGACGAGTTCCAGCCAGTTCACCCCGGGGACACTAGTGGTCGCGCTGGTCAGGCGCCTCGGCGGGCAGCTCCAGCACCCACTCCTCGACCTCGACGCCGCGGCCGGGAGCGTACCCCGCGTCCTCGCCGACGACGACGAAGCCGCACTTGCGCAGCACCGCGAGCGAGGCGGCGTTGTCCTTCGCGGCGCGGGCCCGCACCGGCCGCTGCGGCAGCTCCCGCAGCAGCGCGGTGAGCCCGGCGGTGGCGTGGCCGCGCCCCCAGCGCTCCGGGTTGATCCAGTAGCTGACCTCGGTCCGGTCGTCGACCGGGAACGCCGCCACGTGGCCGACCACCTCGCCGCCGGCGACGATCGTGCGGTTGACGATGCGCTCGTCGGCGCGGATCCGCGCCCAGTGCGCGTCGAACGCGGCCCGGTCCGCCGGGTCCTTCGGACCGAACGCGGCCATCCAGTTGGCCTGCGGGTCCTGCTCGTGGGCGAAGAACGCGGGCAGGTCGTCGTCGCGGACCGGACGGATTTCCACCTCATCAGGGATCACGGCCGGGAAGGTTACGCGGGCCCACCGACACCCTTCGGGACCTCCGGCCCGTCCCGGGCGGCGTCCGGCCCTGCCGGGGCGGCCGGCCGGACCGCTACCAAGGAGGAGGAACCACGCAGCCGAGGAGGCCGGACCATGCGCAAGTACGTCTACGACTTCATCGAGGGTGACCGGAGCCAGGCCGACCTGCTCGGCGGCAAGGGCGCCAACCTGGCCGAGATGACCCGGCTCGGGTTGCCGGTGCCGCCCGGGTTCACCGTCACCACCGACGCGTGCCGCGCCTACCTGGCCACCGGCACGCCGCCGGACGGGCTGTACGAGGAGATCAACGCGCACCTGCGCCAGGTCGAGGCACGGTTGGACCGGCGGCTCGGCGACCCGGAGGACCCGCTGCTGCTGGCGGTCCGCTCCGGCGGCCGGTACTCGATGCCGGGCATGATGGAGACGATCCTCGACATCGGGCTCAACGACGTCACGGTGGCCGGGCTGGCCGCCCACGCCGGCGACGAGCGGTTCGCCTGGGACTCGTACCGGCGGTTGATCCAGATGTTCGGGCACACCGTGCACGGCATCCCGGCCGAGGAGTTCGCGCACGAGCTGGCCGCGGTGCGGGCCACCGCCGGGCCGGGCGGGCCGAACGCCGAGCAGCTCCGCGACCTGGTCGACACGTACAAGAAGATCTTCACCCGGCATGTCGGGCACGACTTCCCGCAGGCGCCGCACGAGCAGCTCTTCCTCGCCGTCGGCGCGGTGTTCTCCTCCTGGCGCTCGGAGCGGGCCCGGGTCTACCGGCGGCAGGAGCGGATCCCGGACGACCTGGGCACCGCCGTCAACGTGATGGCCATGGTCTTCGGCAACCTGGGCCCGGACTCCGGCACCGGGGTGGCGTTCACCCGCGACCCGGCCACCGGCGCGCCCGGCGTGTACGGCGACTACCTGACCGACGCGCAGGGCGAGGACGTGGTGGCCGGCATCCGCAACACGGTGCCGCTGACCGAGCTGGAACGGCTGGACCCGGCGAGCTTCCACCGGCTGCGGCAGATCATGTCGACGCTGGAACGGCACTACCGCGACCTGTGCGACGTGGAGTTCACCATCGAACGCGGACGGCTGTGGATGCTGCAGACCCGGGTCGGCAAGCGCACCGCCGCCGCCGCGTTCGTGATCGCCGCGCAGCTCGCCGACGAGGGGCTGATCACCGCGGACGAGGCGCTGACCCGGGTGACCGGGGCGCAGCTCGCCCAGCTCATGTTCCCCGCGTTCGACTCCGACGGGGCGGTCCCGCCGCTGGCGGTCGGGGTGGGCGCCTCGCCGGGCGCGGCGGTCGGCCGGGTGGTCTTCGACTCCGCCGCCGCGGCGGCGGCCGACGGGCCGGTGATCCTGGTCCGTCCGGAGACCAACCCGGACGACCTGCCCGGCATGATCGCCGCGGCCGGCGTGCTCACCTCGCGCGGCGGGAAGACGTCGCACGCCGCCGTGGTGGCCCGCGGGATGGGCCGGACCTGCGTGTGCGGGGCGGACGCGCTGCGCATCGACGTCGACCGCGGCGAGTTCACGGTCGGCGACCGGGTGGTGCGGGCCGGCGAGCTGATCTCGATCGACGGCACCTCCGGGCGGATCTGGCTCGGCGAGGTGCCGGTGCAGCCGTCGCCGGTGGCCCGGTACCTGGCCGGCGAGCTGCGCCCGGAGAGCGACCCGCTGGTGGCCGCCGTGCACCGCCTGCTCGGGCACGCCGACGCGGTACGCACGCTGGGTGTCCGGGCCAACGCGGACACCCCGGAGGACGCCGGTCGGGCCCGCCGGCTCGGCGCCGCCGGCATCGGGCTGTGCCGGACCGAGCACATGTTCCTCGGCGAGCGCCGGGCCCTCGTCGAGCGGCTGATCCTCGCCGACGAGCCGGTGGAACGGGACGCGGCGCTGGACGCGCTGCTGCCGTTGCAGCGGGCCGACTTCGTGGGGCTGCTCGCCGCGATGGACGGGCTGCCGGTCACGGTCCGGCTGCTCGATCCGCCGCTGCACGAGTTCCTGCCCCCGCTGGCGGAGCTGACCGCCCGGGTGGCCCGCGCGCAGGCGCGTGGCGAGGACCCGGGCCGGGACGCGACGCTGCTGGCCGCGGTGCGCCGGATGCACGAGGCGAACCCGATGCTGGGGCTGCGCGGCGTCCGCCTCGGGCTGGTGGTGCCGGGGCTGTTCGCCATGCAGGTGCGGGCGCTGGCCGAGGCCGCCGCGCAGCGGCTGCGGGCCGGCGGCGACCCGCGCCCGGAGATCATGGTGCCGCTGGTCGGGGACGTCCGCGAACTCGCCGCGGTGGCCGACGAGGCACGACGCGTGCTGGCCGAGGTGGACGGCGCGCCGGAGATCCCGATCGGCACCATGGTCGAGACGCCCCGCGCCGCGCTGACCGCCGGGGAGATCGCCGCCGAGGCGCACTTCTTCTCGCTGGGCACCAACGACCTGACGCAGACCACCTGGGCGTTCTCCCGGGACGACGTGGAGGGGTCGTTCTTCCCCGCGTACCTGGCCCGGGGGATCTTCGGAGTCTCGCCGTTCGAGCGCCTCGACGTCGGCGGCGTGGGGCGGCTGGTCCGGCTGGCCGTCGCCGAGGGCCGGGCGGCCCGCCCCGGGTTGACCGTCGGCGTCTGCGGCGAGCACGGCGGCGACCCGGACTCGATCGCGTTCTTCGCCGCCGCCGGGCTCGACTACGTCTCCTGCTCGCCGTACCGGGTGCCGGTGGCCCGGCTGGCCGCCGGCCGGGTCGCCGTCGCGGCCGGCACCGACTCGTCCGACTCCCGCTAGGAGGGCAGCGCCATGACCGCCATCTTCAACCCGACCGGCCTGAACACGGTTCCGCCGCTCCCCCGGCCCGCGCCGCCGGCGCCGGCCCCCGACCCGACCCTCGGCCCGCCCCCGGTCCCGACGCCCGCCCCGTCCCCGTCCCCGGTCCCGGCACCGAACCCGAAGGCGGTGGGCTCCGGGTCGGTGGGGCCGGTGCTGGAACTGCCCGGCACGCCGGGCACGGCGCTGGTGCCGGTGACCCACGCCGGCCGTCCGGTCGGCGCGTTCGTGCTGACCGACGGCCGGGTCCGCTACCGGCGCGTGACCGACCCGGACCAGCTCGTCGCGGCCGCCACCGGCGCGTTCGCGGTGGCCGCGCTCACCGCCGCCGTGGCCGTCTGGTCCCGGCGCCGCCCACCGGCGGTGCGCACGGTCACCATGGGCCCCGGCGGCTGGCTCAGCCTGCGCGGCGCGTCCCTCCCCCGCCCCCGCCCCGACACCCGCCCCTGGTGGGCCCGCCTGCTGCGGGCCCGCCCCCTCCCCCGCTGACCCTAGCCCCCCGGGGCGCGTCGATCATGACGTTGACGGCGATGTGGATCTCCGATCCGGCCGCCAACGTCATGATCGTGCGAGAGGGGCGTAGGTCCCGAGGGTGGGGACCGAGGGCTCTGCCGGGCCGGGGCGCGCGGCGGAAGGGTGGAGCTGGAAGGTCGGGCGGAACCGAGGGAGTGACCATGAACGGCAACCAGCGCACCGTGGACCCGTGGCGGGACTTCCGGGACGGGCCGTGGCGCGAGACCATCGACGTCGCCGACTTCGTCCACCGCAACCACGAGCCCTACCTCGGGGACGCGTCGTTCCTGACCGGACCGACCGAGCGGACGCTCGCGGTCTGGGACCGGCTGCGCGCCCTGTTCCCCGAGGAGCGACGGCGCGGCGTGTACGACATCGACGCGGCCACCCCGTCCACCATCACCGCGCACGCGCCCGGCTACGTGGACCGGGAGCGGGAGCTGATCGTCGGGCTCCAGACCGACGCGCCGCTGCGCCGGGCGATCATGCCGGCCGGCGGGCTACGGATGGTGGAGACCGCGCTGCGGGCGTACGGGCGGGAACCCGACCGGCGGGTGCACGAGATCTTCACCCGGTACCGCCGCACCCACAACGACGCGGTCTTCGACGCGTACCCGGAGGACGTGCTCGCCGCCCGGCGCTCGCACATCGTCACCGGGCTGCCCGACGCATACGGGCGGGGCCGGATCATCGGCGACTACCGCCGGGTGGCGCTGTACGGGGTGGACCGGCTGATCGAGGAACGCCGCGCCCACAAGGCGGCGCTGGACGGCCGGCGCAGCACCGACGACGTGATCCGGGACCGGGAGGAGCTGGCCGAGCAGATCCGGGCACTCGGCGAGCTGAAGGAGATGGCCGCCGGGTACGGCTTCGACATCTCCCGTCCCGCCGCCACCGGCCAGCAGGCCATCCAGTGGCTCTACTTCGGCTACCTGGCCGCCACGAAGGAGCAGAACGGCGCCGCCATGTCGCTCGGCCGCACCGCCGGCTTCGTCGACGTCTACCTGCGGCGGGACATCGTCGAGGGGCGGCTGGACGAGACCGGCGCGCAGGAACTGGTCGACGACTTCGTGATCAAGCTGCGGATCATCCGTTTCCTCCGCACCCCCGAGTACGACCAGCTCTTCTCCGGCGACCCGACCTGGGTCACCGAGTCGCTCGGCGGGATGGGCGCGGACGGCCGGCCGCTGGTCACCCGCACCACGTTCCGCTACCTCCAGACCCTCTACAACCTCGGTCCGGCGCCCGAGCCGAACCTGACCGTGCTCTGGTCGCCCCGGCTGCCCGACGGCTTCAAGCGGTTCTGCGCGCAGGTGTCGCTGGACACCAGCGCCATCCAGTACGAGAACGACGAACTGATCCGTCCGGCGTACGACGACGACACCGCGATCGCCTGCTGCGTGTCGGCCATGCGGGTCGGCCGGGACATGCAGTTCTTCGGCGCTCGGGTGAACCTGGCCAAGGCGCTGCTGTACGCGATCAACGGCGGCCGGGACGAGCTGACCGGGGAGCAGGTCGCCCCGCCCACCCCGCCGGTCGGCGGCGAGACGCTCGACCACGACGAGGTGCTGGCCGCGTACGACCGGACGTTGGACTGGCTGGCGCAGACGTACGTGGACGCGCTGAACGTGATCCACCACCAGCACGACAGGTACGCGTACGAGCGGCTGGAGATGGCGCTGCACGACCACCCGGTGCGCCGGTTCATGGCCACCGGCGTCGCCGGGCTCTCGGTCGCCGTGGACAGCCTCTCGGCCATCCGGTACGGCCGGGTCAAGGTGCTGCGCGACGAGACCGGGCTGGCCGTCGACTACGCGGTCGAGGGCGAGTTCCCGACCTACGGCAACGACGACGACCGGGCCGACGAGATCGCGGTGTGGCTGGTCGAGACGTTCGCGGCGAAGCTGCGCCGGCAGCGCGCCTACCGCGACGCCGAGCTGACCATGTCGGTGCTCACCATCACGTCCAACGTGGTCTACGGCAGGCACACCGGCAACACGCCGGACGGGCGGCGGGCCGGCGAGCCGTTCGCGCCGGGCGCGAACCCGATGAACGGCCGGGACACCCACGGCCTGGTCGCCGCCGCGCTGTCGGTGGCGAAGCTGCCGTACGACGCGGCCCGCGACGGCATCTCGCTGACCGGCACGGTCACCCCGGACGGCCTCGGGCACACCCGCGAGGAGCGGATCACCAACCTGGCCGGGGTGCTCGACGGGTACGCCGACGCCGGCGGGTTCCACCTCAACGTGAACGTGCTGGACCGCGCCACGCTGCTCGACGCGATGGCCCACCCGGAGCGGTACCCGCAGCTCACCGTCCGGGTCTCCGGGTACGCGGTGAACTTCGTCCGGCTCACGCCGGAGCAGCAGCGGGACGTGGTGTCCCGGACGTTCCACGGGTCGCTGTGACCGGGCGGTCGCCGGTGGCGCCGGGCGCGGCGCCACCGGTCCTCGACGGGGCGGTGCACTCCTGGGACACCTCGATCGGGGTGGACGGGCCGGGGACCCGCTTCGTGGTCTTCCTGGCCGGCTGCCCGCTGCGCTGCCGGTACTGCCACAGCCCGGACACCTGGTACGGGCGCAGCGGCCGGCGGCGCACGGTGGACGAGATGGTCGCCACGATCGCCCGGTACCGCCGGTTCGTCCAGGTGGCCGGCGGCGGCGTCACGGTCAGCGGCGGCGAGCCGCTGTTGCAGCCCCGCTTCACCGGGGAGCTGCTGCGCCGCTGCCACGCGCTCGGCCTGCACACCGCGCTGGACACGTCCGGCTTCCTCGGCGACCGGGCCGACGACGCGCTGCTGGACGCCACCGACCTGGTGCTGCTGGACGTCAAGGCCGGGCGCCCGGAGACGTACCGCCGGGTCACCGGCACCGGCCGGCTCGCGCCGACGCTGCGCTTCGCCCGGCGGCTGGCCGACCGGGGCACGCCGATGTGGATCCGGTACGTGCTGGTGCCCGGGCTGACCGACGCAGTCGACGAGGTGGCCCGGGTGGCGGACGTGGCCGCCGGGCTGACCGGTGTGGCACGCGTCGAGGTGCTGCCGTTCCACCGGCTCGGCGCGCACAAGTACGCCGAGCTGGGTCTCGCCTTCCCGCTCGCCGACACCGCGCCGCCGGACCCGGAGCTGCTGGCCCGGGTGCGCGGCCAGTTCGTCGAACGCGGCCTCACCGTCACCTGACCTCCGGTGGCGCGGGGCGGCCCGACGGTCCCGGTCCGCACTACGATGGCGGCATGTCGACCGCACACCGCACCTCGCGTCTCCGGAGCCTGGTCGCGACCGGCGCGCGGACCACCGGCGCGCAGGCGACCGGCATAGGGACCACCGGCGCGCAGGCCATCGGCGCCCAGGCGACCGGGGCGCGGGCCCTCGGCGGTACGGCCGTGGGCGCGCTGGCGGTGGGCGCGCTGGCGCTCGGCGCCGTGTCGGTGGGCGCGCTCGTGATCGGCCGGCTGGTGGTGCGCCGCGCGGTGGTCCGCGAGCTGCGCATCGGTCGGCTCGAGGTGGACGAGCTGGTGATCCGGCGCGACTCCGCCGCCGGGTGAGTCAGCCCGCCGCGGCCGTCGGATAGCCGTACAGGTCGAGCAGCCGCACCCGGGACGCCTGGAGCCGGTCCACCACGACGCTCATGAACCGGGCGGTGAGCTGCCGGCCCAGCGTGTCGTCGGACCCCATCAGCCGGCGCACCCCCTCGGCGGAGAACTCCACCGCGGTGCTGCGCCGGGTGGCCACCGCGCCGAACTGCCAGCGGTAGGGCGGGAACAGCCAGGACCAGCCGAGCACCCCGCCCGCGCCGATCGTCTCGATCCCCACGTCGCCGCGACCGGGCACCGGGAAGTCAAGCGCCACCTGGCCGTCCCGGACCAGCCAGAACCGCTCGGCCGGCTGCCCGGCCCGGAACAGCCGGTGCCCCGGGTGCCAGGCCACCGGGCGGGCGTAGCCGGTGAGCGGCGGCAGCCACTCGTCCGGCAGCCCGGCCAGGAACGGGTGCACGCGGAGCATCTCCAGCGGGGTCATCGCGCCTCCACGATCGACAGGTGGGAGCCGGAACTCCAGTGAACCCCGCCGCGCCGCGATCCGGCAGGGCCGATGGTCCCGCGCCGCGCGGGCGGTCGCCTCTGCCCCGCCGCGACGGCCCGGTCCAGGCTGGAGGTGGACGAAGGAGGACGTGATGACCGACAGATCCGGCGCCCCCGTCGTGGTGGGCGTGGATGGTTCCCCGTCGGCGCTGGACGCGGTCCGGCTGGCCGCGCGGGAGGCGGCGTCGCGGCACCGGCCGTTGCGGGTGGTGCACGCGTTCCAGTGGCAGCCGGTCGGTACCCCGCTCGGCGCGGTCGCCGTCGTGCTCCCCGACGAGGAGGTGCGGCGGGAGGCCGGGAAGCTGGTCGCCGAGGCGGTCGAGGAGGCCCGCAAGATCGATGCGGACCTCGCGGTGACCGGCACGGTGACCGACGGCGGGCCGGTCGCGGTGCTGCTGCGGGAGAGCCGCGACGCGGCGCTGCTCGTGCTGGGCCACCGCGGTCTGGGCGGCTTCGCCGAGCTGTTGGTCGGCTCCGCGGCGGTGCAGCTCTCCGCCCGCGCCGACTGTCCGGTGCTGATCAGCCGGGGCGAGGCCCGTGCCGCCGGCCCGGTGGTGGTCGGCGTGGACGGCTCGCCGGTGTCGGACGAGGCGGTGGGCTTCGCCTTCGCCGAGGCGGCGCGGCGCGGCGCCGAACTGGTCGTCGTGCACACCTGGCTGTTCCCGCCGCCGGTCGGTCTCCGCGAGGCGTACGGCGACGTCATGCTCCTGCGGTACGACCCGCGGCAGCTCCGCGCCGACGAGGAGCGGGTGCTCGCGGAGGCGGTGGCCGGCTGGTCCGAGCGCTACCCGGAGGTCACCGTGCGGCCGAGGCTGGTGGCCGCCGCGTCGCCGGCCGGGGTGCTGGTCGAGGAATCCGGCACGGCGCAGCTCACCGTGGTCGGCGCGCACGGCCGGGGCAGCCTGGGCGGACTGCTGCTCGGCTCGGTCAGCCACGCGGTGCTGCACCACTGCCGCAGTCCGCTGGCCGTCGTCCGGCACCCCCGGGGCTGACCTGGCCGCCCCGACGGCGGGACAGCCGGGCCCGCCCGCCGCGAACGCGACGGGCGGGCCCCGCCGGACCGGGCCGGGCGTGGCGGCGCCCGCTCGCGGAACGGCTGACGGCCACAATGGCCTGAGTCGACCGGAGGGATCATCCGATGAACCGACCCGTCGTGGCGGGGGTGGACGGGTCGCCGTCCAGCCTGACCGCCGCCGACCAGGCCGCCGTGGCCGCCGTCGCACGCGCCCGGCCGCTGCTGCTGGTGCACGGCTACCTGCACCCGCTCGGCTACGGCGTACCGCTCAACCCGTACGACCTCGGGGTGCCCGCGCCCACCGAGGAGGCGGAACGGATGCTCGAACGGGTCGCCGCCGAGCTGGCCGACCGGCATCCCGGGCTGCGGGTGGAGGCGCGTCAGGTCGCCGGCGGGCCCGGCGCGACGCTGGTCGAGGAGTCCCGCCGGGCGGAGCTGGTGGTGGTGGGCAGCCGGGGGGTGGGCGGCTTCGCCGGGCTGCTGCTCGGCTCGGTCGGAGCCCAGCTGGCCCAGCACGGGCACTGTCCGGTGCTCGTCGTGCGGCCGGCGGAGCAGCCGATCCCGGTCGGCGGTCCGGTGCTGGTCGGGGTGGACGGCTCCGAGTCCGCGGCGTACGCCGTCGCACTCGCCGCGGAGGAGGCCGACCGCCGGGACGCGGAGCTGGTGCTGACGCACGTACGCGCGCCGGAGCGCGGCGCGCCGGCCCCGGAGGTCGCGGCCGAGGCGACCACCGCGGAGCGGGCCGAGACGGCCGAGCTGCTCGGCGCGGCTGCCGCTCGGATCCGGGAGGCGCACCCGGCACTGCGGGTGACCGAACGCCCCGTCGTCGCCGCCTCCCCGGAGACCGCGCTGCGGGACGCGAGCGCCGACGCGTCGCTGGTGGTGGTCGGTTCCCGGGGCCGGGGCGGCTTCACCGGGCTGCTGCTCGGCTCGGTCAGCCAGGCCCTGGTGCAGCACGCCCACTGCCCGGTGCTGATCGCCCACCGGCCGGAGCCGGCCGACGACTGACGCCGGCCGGCGGACGCCGGGCGAGCCCGATCAGGTCGGGTCGTGGCCGGCCAGCAGCGCGGCGAAGTCGGTGGTGAGGGCGAACGGGTCGGCCGGCCCGGACGTGGCCGGGCGGCGGTCCACCTGCTCGGCCAGCTCGGCCCCGGCGCGCCGGATCCGGGCCCGCAACGCGCTGTCGCCGTCGTCGCCGGCCCAGTCCTCGGGCGCGGCGAAGACCGCCGTCGGCAGCACCACCGCCCGCAGGTAGGCGAACATCGGCCGGACCGCGTGCTCCAGCGCGAGCGAGTGCCGCGCGGTGCCGCCGGTCGCCCCGACCAGCACCGGCGTGCCGGCCAGCGCGTCGCGGTCCACCACGTCGAAGAAGGACTTGAACAACCCGTTGTAGGACGCGTTGAAGATCGGCGTGACGGCGATCAGACCGTCCGCCGCCGCGACGGCGTCCAGCGTGCGGCGCAGGGCGGTCGGCGCGAAGCCGGTCAGCAGGTGGTTCACCACGTCGTGGGCGTGCTCGCGCAGGTCCACCGGGCGCAGCTCCACGTCGGCCCCCCGGCCGACCAGCTCGTCGCGGGCGGCCGCGGCGAGCTGGTCGGCGAGCAGGCGGGTGGACGAGGGCTGGCCGAGACCGGCCGAGACGACCGCGAGGGTACGCCGGGTCATCGCGCCTCCTCCGGGCTCGTCGCGGCGTCCCGGGCGGCCAGCAGGGCGGCGTGGGTGGGCGCCTCCGGCACGTGCACCGGACGCATCGAGTCGAACTCCTTGCGCAGCACCGGGACCACCTCCTCGCCCAGCAGGTCGAGCTGCTCCAGCACCGTCTTCAGCGGCAGGCCGGCGTGGTCCATCAGGAAGAGCTGCCGCTGGTAGTCGCCGACGTACTCGCGGAAGCCCAGCGTGCGGTCGATGACCTGCTGCGGGCTGCCGACGGTCAGCGGCGTCTCCCGGGTGAACTCCTCCAGCGACGGACCGTGCCCGTAGACCGGGGCGTTGTCGAAGTACGGCCGGAACTCGCGCACCGCGTCCTGCGAGTTGCGGCGCATGAAGACCTGCCCGCCGAGGCCGACGATCGCCTGGTCCGGCGAGCCGTGGCCGTAGTGCGCGAACCGCTCGCGGTAGAGGCCGACCATCCGCTCGGTGTGCTCCCTGGGCCAGAAGATGTGGTTGGCGAAGAAGCCGTCGCCGTAGTACGCGGCCTGCTCGGCGATCTCCGGGCTGCGGATCGAGCCGTGCCAGACGAACGGCGGTACGCCGTCGAGCGGACGCGGGGTCGAGGTGAACGACTGGAGCGGGGTGCGGAACCGGCCCTTCCAGTCGACCACGTCCTCGCGCCACAGCCGGTGCAGCAGGTCGTAGTTCTCGATCGCGAGGGGGATGCCGTTGCGGATGTCCTGCCCGAACCACGGGTAGACCGGCCCGGTGTTGCCGCGACCCATCATCAGGTCCACCCGGCCGTCGGCCAGGTGCTGGAGCATCGCGTAGTCCTCGGCGATCTTGACCGGGTCGTTGGTGGTGATCAGCGTGGTCGAGGTGGACAGGATCAGCCGCTCGGTGCGGGCCGCGATCCAGCCGAGCATGGTGGTCGGCGACGACGGCACGAACGGCGGGTTGTGGTGCTCACCGGTGGCGAAGACGTCGAGACCGACCTCTTCGGCCTTGAGCGCGATGGTGGTCATGGCCTTGATCCGGTCACGCTCGGACGGCAGCCGTCCGGTGGTCGGGTCGACGGTGACGTCACCGACGGTGAAGATTCCGAACTGCATGACCAGCTCCTCGGGGTGAGATCCGGACCGGCCGGCCCGGCATCGTCCCGCACAACCTATTTGACGAGTCAACTATTCCGGCGCGCGGCCGCGCCGGCGTGGCCGGGGTCACGTGCCGACCGGCCACCCCGCGTAGGATCGATCTGCTGCCGGGACGCCCTGGAGGAGATCGATGGCCCGCACGTTCACCGCCGCCGTGCACCAGGAGGACGACTGGTACGTCGCCCGGTGCCTGGAGATCGAGGTCGCCAGCCAGGGTGAGACCGTCGACGAGGCGCTGACCAACCTTCGCGAGGCCGTCGAGGCCTACCTGGACGAGGTCGAGAACCCGGCGATCGAGACCACGCCGCTGGTGACGTCCTTCCAGGCCGGACGGGCGGCGTGAGCCCAGCCCTGGCGGACCTGCCCCTGCGCAAGGTGCTCAACGGTCTGAGCAGGGCCGGCTTCGAGCACGTCCGCACCAAGGGCAGCCACGCGGTTTATCGCAACTCAGCCGGCCTGGTGGTCGTCGTTCCGCAGCATGCCACGGTCAAGCGTGGCACCCTCGCCTCCATCCTTCGCCAGGCCGGGCTGACGCCCTCGGAGTTCCTCGCCCTTCTCGGCTGACCAGCGGCAGGTGAGGGCCGATACGCTTGCCGGCCATGACGTACCCCTGGCTCGACGCGCCGGCCGCGGACATCGCGGACACCGCGCGGACCCTGCTCGGCTGGACCGTGTCGGCGAACGGCGTCCGCGTGCGGCTGACCGAGGTCGAGGCGTACGCCGGCACCGGTGAGGATCCCGCGTCGCACGCCCACCGGGGGCCGACCCCGCGCAACCGGGTCATGTTCGGCCCGGCCGGGCACGTGTACGTGTACTTCGTGTTCGGCATGCACTGGTGCGCGAACATCGTCTGCGGTCGCGACGGCGAGGCGGCGGCCGTGCTGCTGCGCGCCGGCGCGGTGGTCGACGGCGTCGACACGGCCCGCGAGCGGCGGCCCCGCGCCTCGGACCGTGACCTGGCCCGGGGCCCGGCCCGGCTGGTGACCGCGCTGGGCCTCGGTCGGGACGCCAACGGCACCAGCGCGGTCGACGGCACCGGGCCGCTGCTGCTGGCCCCGCCGGAGAGCCCGGTCGACCCGGCGCGGATCGTCGCCGGCCCTCGGGTCGGCGTGGCCGCCGCACACGACCTGCCGTGGCGGTTCTGGCTGGCCGACGAGCCGAGCGTGAGCGTCTACCGCCGGCACACCCCACGCCGCCGCCACCCGGCGACCCCGTAACAGCACCCCACTCACCCACCCGTTGATCAAGGAGTTCGCGTCCGGGGGACGCCGCACGGCGACGCGAACTCCTTGATCGACCGGGGCTCGGGTGGGACCGGTGGGTGGTTCTCGCAACCTGTGGCGCTCCGGGCGCGTCTGAATCCGGGAGGGCATGGCGTTTTGTATGAATGGCTTTCAACGGGGTGTTGACAACAGGCCATTCCTGGGTGTGGGATGGACGGCATGGTCACCGTGGACAACGACCCGTTCACCGCCCCGGATGCTGCTCAGGCCCGGGCCCACCGCAACTACGCGGCGCTGCTGCGGATCGCCGAACGGCACGCCGGCACGAACGCCCGCCGCCGGCGCTACGCGCACCCCGACGTGCCGGACGCCTACGAGGCGGCCACGCTGGTGATGGCGCTGGCCGGCGGCGCGGAGCTGGACGCCGGCGAGGAACCGGTCGACCAGGCCGACCTGATGGCCGCGCTGACGCTGATCCCGCACGTGCGGGCCGAGGTGGACGTGTTGGAGGCCGGGCTGTTGCAGGTGGCCCGGGGCCGGGGCATGACCTGGCAGGCGATCGCGTTCGGGCTGGGGCTGGGCAGCGCCCAGGCGGCCCGGCAGCGCTACGAGCGGCTCACCGTCCGCACCGGCACCGGCGACTGATTCCGCGCGCTGTCACAGCTTCGGGCGAGACTGTGCCGGACGACGACGGCACGGGAGGACGCGATGACGCGCGACGAGATGCTGGCCTACTGCCTGGCCAAGCCGGGAGCCTGGCTCGACCGGCCGTGGGAGGCCGACGAGGTGGTGAAGGTGGGCAGCCGGATCTTCGCGTTCCTCGGCTCGCCCGACGGCGAGGCCCGGCTCGGGGTGAAGTGCGGGCCGTCCCGGGAGGTGGCCGACGAGTGGCTGCACCGGTTCCCGGCCGACGCCCGGCCCTCGCCCTACATCGGCCGGTCCGGGTGGAACACGTTACGGCTGGACGGCGGCATCCCCGACGACGAGCTGATCGAGGCCGCCGACGGGTCGTACGACGCGGTGGTGGCCAAGCTGCCGAAGCGGGAGCGGCCGACGGCCTGAGCCCCGCGCGGCGGCCGGGCCACCACGCGGGGCGTCCAGGTCAGCGGGGCACGACCTGCTCGGCCGCCCAGTCACGCCAGCCGGCCAGCTTGTCGGCGGCGGTGGCGAGCTGGTCGGCGACCGGCCCGGGGCCGGTGGAGCCGGGGGTGGTGCGGGCGGCGAGCGCCGAACGCACCGAGAGCACGTCGCGCACCGAGGGGTCCAGGTGCTCGCTCACCGCGGTCAGGTCGGCGTCGGAGACCTCGTCCAGCGCGCAGTCCCGGGCCGCGCAGAGCGCCACCAGCCTCCCGGTGATCTCGTGCGCGTCGCGGAACGGCACATGCCGGCGGACCAGCCAGTCGGCGACCTCGGTGGCCAGCGAGAAGCCCGACGGCGCGGTGGCCACGAGCCGGTCCACCCGGACCGTCATCGTGGAGATCATCCCGGCCAGCGCGGGCAGCAGCAGCTCCAGTGTGTCGACCGCGTCGAACGCCGGCTCCTTGTCCTCCTGCATGTCCCGGTCGTAGGTCATCGGCAGGCCCTTGAGCATGGTGAGCACGCTCATCAGGCCGCCGACCAGCCGGCCGGACTTGCCCCGGGCCAGCTCGGCGATGTCCGCGTTCTTCTTCTGCGGCATGATCGACGAACCGGTGGCGAACGAGTCGTCCAGCTCGACCCAGCCGAACTCCTGCGACGTCCAGAGCACCACCTCCTCGCCGAGGCGGGACAGGTGCACGCCGACCATCGCGGTGACGAAGAGGAACTCGGCCACGAAGTCCCGGTCCCCGACCGCGTCCATCGAATTGGCGAACGAGGTGCGGAAACCCAGCTCCTTGGCGACCGCCATCGGGTCCAGCGGCAGCCCGGAGCCGGCCAGCGCGCCGGCGCCGAGCGGGCTCACCGCGGCCCGCTCGTCCCAGTCGCGCAGCCGGTCCAGGTCCCGCAGCAGCGGCTGCACGTGGGCGAGCAGCCAGTGCCCGAACGTCACCGGCTGGGCGTGCTGGAGGTGCGTCATGCCGGGAGCGGCGGTGTCCACGTGCCGCTCCGCCTGCTCGACCAGCGCCTCGGCCAGCTCGACCAGCCGGGCGGCCACCCCGCGGGCGTGGTCACGCAGATAGAGCCGCAGGTCGGTGGCGACCTGGTCGTTGCGGGACCGGCCGGCGCGCAGCTTGCCGCCGAGGCTGCCCAGCCGCTCCAGCAGGCCGCGCTCCAGGGCCGTGTGCACGTCCTCGTCGTCCACAGTGGGGCGGAACGCCCCGGAGGCGCAGGCCGCCTCCAGGTCGTCCAGCGCGGCCAGCATCCGCCCCAACTCGTCCGGGTCGAGCAGCCCGGCGCCCGCGAGGACCCGGGCGTGCGCCCGGGAACCGGCGATGTCGTACGGGGCGAGGCGCCAGTCGAACTGGACGCTCACCGACAGCCGCGCGAGCGCCTCGGCGGGACCGCCGGCGAACCGGCCTCCCCAGAGGCTCGTCCGGTTGGCGGCGGCACTGTTCTCGGTCAGGCTCTTGTCGTCCACGTCTTCCATTCTGGTGGTCATGACCGCGCCCCGTCCCACCGGGCGTCCCGTCCGGCGGCCATCGCGCTGGGCAGCCCCCAGAGCCGCACGAAGCCCGTCGCGAGCGACTGGTCGAACGTGTCGCCGGTGTCGTAGGTGGCCAGGCCGACGTCGTAGAGGCCGACCTCGGAGCGCCGGCCGGTCACCACCGCCCGGCCGCCGTGCAGGGTCAGCCGCACCTCACCGCTGACGTGCCGCTGGGTCTCCTCGACGAACGCGTCCAGCGCCCGCTTGAGCGGGGAGAACCAGAGTCCGTCGTAGACCAGCTCGCCCCAGCGCCTGTCGACGCCGCGCTTGAACCGGGCCAGGTCCCGTTCGACGGTGACCGCCTCCAACTCCTGGTGCGCGGTGATCAGGGCGATCGCGCCGGGCGCCTCGTACACCTCGCGGCTCTTGATGCCGACCAGCCGGTCCTCGACCATGTCGATCCGGCCGACCCCCTGCTGGCCGGCGCGGCGGTTCAGCTCCAGGATCGCCTGGTACGGGGTGACCGTCTCGCCGTCGAGGGCGACCGGGACGCCGGCGTCGAACGTGATCACCACCTCGTCGGCGTCGCGTTCCTCGGCCGGGTCGGCGGTGTACGCGTACAGGTCCTCGACCGGCGCGTGCCAGATGTCCTCCAGGAAGCCGGTCTCCACGGCCCGGCCCCACAGGTTCTGGTCGATCGAGTACGGGGACCGGGCCGTGACGTCGATCGGCAGCCCCTTCTCCGCGGCGAACGCGATCGCCTTGTCCCGGGTCCAGGCGTGGTCCCGGGCCGGCGCGACGACCCTCAGGTCGGGCGCGAGCGCGCGCAGGCCGACCTCGAACCGGACCTGGTCGTTGCCCTTGCCGGTGCAGCCGTGCGAGACGATCGTGCCGCCGTGCCGGTGCGCGGCCGCCACCAGGTGCCTGACGATCAGCGGCCGGGACAACGCGGAGACCAGCGGGTAGCGGTCCATGTAGAGCGCGTTGGCCCGCACGGCCGGCAGGCAGTAATCGGCGGCGAACTCGTCGCGCGCGTCGATCACCTCGGACTCGGCGGCGCCGCAGTCCAGCGCGCGCTGCCGGATGACGTCCATGTCCTCGCCGCCCTGGCCGACGTCGACCGCGACCGCGATCACCTCGGCACCGGTCTGCTCGGCCAGGTACGGGATGGCGACGGAGGTGTCGAGACCCCCGGAGTACGCCAGGACGACCCGCTCGGTCATGGTGCGGTGTTTCCTTCCACGGTCTCGTCCCGACGGGCCCACGCGGCGAGCCGGTCGCCCAGCGCGGCGCCGCCGTCGGCCTCGCGGGCCACCACGAGGATGGTGTCGTCGCCGGCGATGGTGCCGACGATCTCGGACAGGCCGGCCCGGTCCAACGCGCTGGCCAGGTAGTGCGCGGCGCCGGGCGGAGTGCGCAGCACGGCGATGTTGCCGCTGGCGTCGACGCCGTTGAGCAGCTCGCGCAGCAGCCGCACCAGCCGGGCGGGTGCCCCCTCGGCGTCGCGCAGCGGCCGGTGGCCGTCCTCGGGGATCAGGTAGACCCCCCGCCCGTCGCCGCCGCGCGCGGTCACCGCGCCCAGTTCCTTCAGGTCACGGGAGAGCGTGGCCTGGGTGACCTGGATGCCGTCGCCGGCGAGCAGGTCGGCCAGCTCGGTCTGCGAGTGGACGGCGCCGTCGCGGATCAGCTCGACGATGCGGGCGTGGCGGGCGGCGCGGGTCAGCGGGGCGGTCATGTGGATGCCTCCAGGAGAAAGGTCAGCAGCGCCTTCTGGGCGTGCAGGCGATTCTCCGCCTGGTCGAACACCGCGCTGCGCGGCCCGTCGAGCACCTCGTCGGTGATCTCCTCGCCCCGGTGGGCGGGCAGACAGTGCAGCACGATCACGTCCGCCGCGGCGTGCTCCAGCAGGGCGTCGCTCACCTGGTACGGCCGGAACGGGGTGACCCGGTCCTGCCCGTCGGCCTCCTGACCCATCGACGTCCAGGTGTCGGTGGCGACCACGTGCGCCCCGCGTACCGCCTCGACCGGGTCGGTGAGCGCCTGGACCGAACCGCCGGTGCCGGCGGCGATCTTCTCGGCGCGGACCACGATCTCCGGGTCCGGCTGGAACCCGGCCGGGCCGGCGACCCGTACGTGCATTCCGGCGGTCGCGCCGGCCAGCAGGTACGAGTGGGCCATGTTGTTCGCCGCGTCACCGACGTACGCCAGGATCCGGCCGGCGGTGGCGCCGAACCGCTCCCGCACGGTGAGCAGGTCGGCCAGCAGCTGGCAGGGGTGGAACGTGTCGGTGAGCGCGTTGACCACCGGCACGGCGGCGTGCGCCGCGACCTCGGCGATCCGGTCGTCGCCGTGGGTACGCAGCACGATCGCGGCGACGTAGCGGGACAGCACCCGGCCGGCGTCGCCGAGCGTCTCACCCCGGCCGAAGTGGGTGACCTGGGTGTCCACCACGAGGGGGTGACCGCCCAGCTCGGCGATGCCGACGTCGAACGAGATCCGGGTGCGCAGGCTCTGCTTGTCGAACAGCACCGCCACCGATCGGGGGCCGGCCAGCGGCCGGTGGGTGTAACGGTCGGTCTTCATCCGGGCGGCGAGGTCCAGCACGGCGGCCTGCTCGGCCGGCGTGAGGTCGTCGTCGCGCAGGAAGTGGCGGATCATGCGGGGGCCTCCGTGCGGCTGGCGGGGGTGGGCGTGGAGACGGTTGCCGCCTCGGCGGGGACGGTCGCGGTCGCCTCGGCGGAGCGCGCCGCCGCACCGGGGACGGTCGCGGTCGCCGCGGCGGAGCGCGTCGCCGCACCGGGGACGGTCGCGGTCGCCGCGGCGGGGCGTGCCGCCGCACCGGGCAACGCTGCCTCGGCGGGGGCGGCGTCGAGCGCGGCGGGGAGCGCGGCGACGAACGCGTCGGCCTGCGCGGCGGTGAGGATCAGCGGCGGGGCGAGCCGGACCACGCCCGGCTGCACCGGGTTGACCAGGAAACCGGCCTCCCGCAGCGCGGTCGACACCGCGCCGGCCACCGGCCGGTCGAGCACGACGCCGAGCAGCAGGCCGGCGCCGCGCACCTCGCGTACCAGCGGGTGGCCGAGCGCCTCGACGCCGCGCCGCAGCCGCTCACCGACCCGCTTGACGTGGTCGAGCAGGCCCTCGTTGGCGATCGTGGCGATCACCGCGAGCGCGGCGGCGCAACTGACCGGGTTGCCGCCGAACGTGGTGCCGTGCGAGCCGGGGGTGAGCAGGTCGGCGGCCGGGCCGAAGGCCAGGCAGGCACCGAGCGGCAGGCCGCCGCCGAGCCCCTTGGCCAGCGTGACCACGTCCGGCTCGACGCCCTCGGCCTGGTGGGCGAACCAGTGCCCGGTGCGGCCGACGCCGGTCTGCACCTCGTCGAGCACCAGCAACGCGCCGTGCGCGGCGGTGATCCGCCGGGCCGCGGTGAGGTAGCCGGGCGGCGGCACGACCACGCCGTTCTCGCCCTGGATCGGCTCGACGATCACCATGGCGGTGGCGTCGGTGACGGCCTCGGCGAGCGCGTCGGCGTCGCCGTACGGCACGTGGGTGACGTCGCCGGGCAGCGGACGGAACGGGTCGGCCTTCGCCGGCTGGCCGGTGAGCGCCAGCGCGCCCATGGTCCGGCCGTGGAAACCGCCGTGGGTGGCCACCACGTGCCGTCGCCCGGTGAGCCGGGAGAGCTTGAACGCGGCCTCGTTCGCCTCCGCGCCGGAGTTGGCGAGGAAGACCCGGCCGGGTCGGCCGGCCAGCGCCAGCAGCAGCTCGGCGAGCGCCACCGGCGGCTCGGCGACGAACAGGTTCGACACGTGGCCGAGCGTGGCGACCTGCTTCGACACGGCGGCCACCACGGCCGGATGGGCGTGGCCGAGCGCGTTGACCGCGATGCCGCCGAGCAGGTCGACGTACTCCCGGCCGGTCTCGTCGACCACGACGGCGCCGGCGCCCGAGACGAGCGCCAGCGGCGGCGTGCCGTAGTTGTCCATCATGGTGGCGCCCCAGCGCCGCACCAGCGTGCTCATGAACCGACCGTGCCTTCCCTGTTCGCGACTGCGGGGCTCGCAAGCTCGCTCCTCGCGCTCACGACCATCGTTCCGAACCCTTCCGAGGTGAAGACCTCCAGCAGCGTGGAGTGGGCGACCCGGCCGTCGACGACGTGCGCGGCGGGCACTCCCCCGCGCACCGCCCGCAGGCAGGCCTCCATCTTCGGCACCATGCCCGACTCCAGGGACGGCAGCAGCGTCGCCAGGTCGTCCGCGGTGATCTCGCTGACCAGGCTCGTGGTGTCCGGCCAGTCCGCGTAGAGGCCGGCGACATCGGTGAGGACGACCAGCTTGCGCGCCCGCAGCGCGACCGCGAGCGCGGCGGCGGCGGTGTCCGCGTTGAGGTTGTGCAGCACCCCGTCGACGTCCGGCGCGACAGTGGAGATGACCGGGATCCGGCCGGCCGCGATCAGGTCGGTGACCGCGGAGACGTCCACCGACGCCACGTCGCCGACCTGCCCGACGTCGACCGGCTGCCCGTCCACGTACGCCGGTCGGCGCACCGCGGTGAACAGCCCGCCGTCCTCGCCGGAGAGCCCGACCGCGAACGGGCCGTGCGCGTTGACCAGCCCGACCAGTTCCCGGCCGACCTGCCCGACGAGCACCATCCGCACCACGTCCATGGCGTCCGGGGTGGTGACCCGCAGGCCGCCCCGGAACTCGCTGGCGATGCCGAGCCGGTCGAGCATGGCGGAGATCTGGGGGCCGCCGCCGTGCACCACGACCGGTTTGAGGCCGGCGTACCGGAGGAAGACCATGTCCGCGGCGAACGCCCGCCGCAGCTCGGGGTCGGTCATCGCGTTGCCGCCGTACTTGACCACCACGGTGGCGCCGGCGAACCGGGCCAGCCAGGGCAGCGCCTCGATCAGCGTGGCGGCCTTGGCCTGGGCGCGGCTGAGGTTGTCACTCATCATGTGGAGTACGCCGAGTTCTCGTGCACGTACCCGTGCGACAGGTCGTTGGTCCAGATGGTCGCGGCGGCGGCGCCGGTGTGCAGGTCGATGCGGATCGCGACGTCGCGGCCGGCGAGGTCCACCTTGGCCCGGTCCTCGGCGGCGGCCCCGCTCCGGCACACCCAGATGCCGTTGACCGCCACGTCGACCTCGTCCGGTTCGAACGCGGCGGCGGTGGTGCCGACCGCGGCGAGGATCCGGCCCCAGTTCGGGTCGTTGCCGAACAGCGCGGTCTTGACCAGGTTGTTGCGGGCCACCGCGCGCCCCACCTCGACCGCGTCGTCCTCGCTCGCCGCGCCGACCACCTCGATCGCGACCTGCTTGGTGGCGCCCTCGGCGTCGGCGATCAACTGCCGGGCCAGGTCGTGACAGGCGGCGGTCACCGCGTCGGTCAGCTCGGCGAGACTGGGCTCGATGCCGGAGGCGCCGCTGGCCAGCAGCAGCACGGTGTCGTTTGTGGACATGCAGCCGTCGGAGTCGACCCGGTCGAAGGTGACCCGGGTGGCGGCCCGCAGCGCGGCGTCCAGCACGTCCGGCCCGGCCACCGCGTCGGTGGTGAGCACGCACAGCATAGTGGCCATGGCCGGGGCCAGCATGCCAGCGCCCTTGGCCATCCCGCCGACGGTCCAGCCGCTGCCGGGGGCCACCGTGGTCTTCGGCCGGGTGTCGGTGGTCATGATCGCCTCGGCGGCCGGTTGGCCGCCGTCGCGGGACAGGGCGCGCACCGCGTTCCGAACGCCGGGCAGCAGCTTCGGCATCGGCAGCCGCTCGCCGATCAGGCCGGTGGAGCAGACCGCGACCTCGCCGGCGCCGACGATCAGCCGGGCGCTGCTGCCGGTGAGCACGGCGGCGGTGTGCTCGGCGGTGGCGTGGGTGTCCTGGAAGCCGGCCGGGCCGGTGCAGGCGTTCGCGCCGCCGGAGTTGAGCACCACCGCCCGGACCACGCCGCCGTGCACGACCCGCTGGGTCCAGAGCACCGGGGCGGCCTTCACCCGGTTGGCGGTGAAGACCCCGGCGACGCCGGCGTCCGGTCCGTCGTTGACGACGAGGGCGACGTCGGGGCCGGAGGTCTTGAGGCCGGCGGCGACACCGGCGGCGCGGAAGCCGCGGGGGGTGGTGACGGTCACGGGGCTTTCCCTTCGTTCGCGACTGCGGGGCTCCGCTTCGCTGCACTCCTCGCACTCATGGGGCGACTCCGTAGGCGGACAGGCCGGTGGTCTCGGGGAGCCCGGCCATCAGGTTGGCGTTCTGCACGGCCTGACCGGCCGCGCCCTTGCCCAGGTTGTCGATGGCGCTGACCACGACGACCCGTCCCGAGTCGGTGTCCACCGTCGCCTGGAGGTGACAGGAGTTCCCGCCGGCGGTGGCGGCGGTGTGCGGCCACGCCCCCTCGGGCAGCAGGCGCACGAAGGGCGCGTCGACGTAGGCGTCGGCCAGCACCGCGCGGGGGTCGGCGTCGCCGGTCGGCACCGCGGTGACGGTGGCCAGGATGCCCCGGGGCATCGGGGCCAGCACCGGCGTGAACGACAGCGAGGTAGCGCCGGTGGCCTGCTTGATCTCCGGCACGTGCTGGTGGACGCCCACCTTGTAGGGGGAGAGGTCGCCCATCACCTCGCTGCCGAGCAGGTGGGCCTTGGCGGCCCGGCCGGCGCCGGAGGTGCCGGAGGCGGCGACCACCACCACGTCGTCGGGGCGTACCGCGCCGGCGGCGATCAGCGGGGCCAGCGCCAGCGTGGTGGCCACCGCGTAGCAGCCGGTGCTGGCCACCCGCCGCGCCGCCGCGATCTCGTGCCGTTGGCCGGGCAGTTCCGGCAGCCCGTAGGTCCAGGCGCCGGCGTGCGCGCCGCCGTAGTAGCGGGTCCAGGCGTCGGCGTCGCGCAGCCGGTGGTCGGCGCCGAGGTCGACCACCATGGCCGTGTCGGGCAGCGCCGCGGCGAGCGCCGCCGACTGGCCGTGCGGCAACGCCAGGAAGACCAGGTCCGCGTCGGCCAGGGTTTCCGCCTCGGTCGCCCCGAACACCAGGTCCAGGCCGGTGAGCTGCGGGTGTACGGCGGCGACGGGCTGGCCGGCCTGGCGGTGCGCGGTGGCGGCGACCAGCTCGAACTCGGGGTGGCCGGCGAGCAGGCGCAGCAGTTCGCCGCCCGCGTATCCACTCGCGCCCGCCACCGCTACTCGAATGCCCATACAAACCTCCGCATGACTATGCAGAAAGGTTAGCAGTCGATTCCGGCACCTGCAAGGTCATGCAGTGTGACGCATGAAGCTGCATCGGCGTCCTTCGCATTGACAGTCGCCCATTCTGCGCCGATGCTGAGAGAGCGCTCTCACGGATCCGTTCCACCGTGCCGCGCGATCGCCGCACCGTGCCCCCACCACCCTCGGAGTCGTCCTTGCCCACCCGTACGAAAATCCTGCGCGCCCTGCTCGCGCTCCTGGTCACCACCGCCGGCTCGGTCGTCGCGGCCGCCTCGCTGGCCCGGGCCACCGGCCCGAACCTGCTGCCCCTCACCGTCACCAACCACACCGGTCGGGCCGACGCCACCTGGCTCTACGTGCTCGGCACCGACCTCACCTCCGGCCGGCTCGGTCACGTCGACGCCGCCGGCACGTTCACCCCCTGGCCGGCCGGCGGCCTGCCACCGACCCCCGCCCCCGACGTGGCCATCCCCGGCCCGGCCAACGGCGGCGCCACCACGCTCAAGGTCCCCCGCCACATCTCCGGTCGGGTCTACTTCGCGTTCGGCGCGAAACTGACGTTCCGCCTCACCCCGGACGGCCTCGTCCAGCCCGCGCCCTGGGCAGCCGGTGACCCCAACCGGGACGTCCTGTTCGACTGGTCCGAGTTCACCTACAACGACGCCGGGCTCTGGCTCAACAGCTCACAGGTCGACATGTTCGCCATCCCGCACGTGGTCGGTGTGACCGGCGCCGACGGCGCGTCCCGGGAGACCGGCCGACTCGTCGACGACGGCCGGAACCAGGTCATCGACGCGATCCGCGCCGAGACCGGCTGGGACGGCACGGTGCAGACCCGGGCCGACGGCACCGTGCTACGGGTGCTCTCCCCCGGCAAGGCCGCCGACGCCGGCCAGCTCGACGCCGGCTACCTCGACCCGTACATCGCCTCGGCCTGGTCGGCGTACGCCACCCGGGCGCTGACCGTGACGCCCTTCCTCGACCAGCCCGGGATCAGGTACACCGGGCGCACCAGCGGCGACGTCATGACGTTCACCGACGGCGCGGGCCAGCGGGTCGCCAGCTTCACCAGGCCCACCAGCTCCGACGTGTGGGACTGCGACGGCGCGCTCGCCGCCCCGAACGACCTCGTCGTCGGCCCGATCGCCCGGACGCTCTGCGCCGCGCTGCACCGCTCCACGCTGGGCGTCCGCGACGTGCAGCCCTCCGGCGGCCCGGCCGACTTCTACCGGGGCACGCTCACCAACCACTACTCCCGCATCGTGCACGCCAACATGGTCGACGGGAAGGCGTACGGCTTCGCCTTCGACGACGTGCTCAACCAGGAGTCGCTGGTGCACGACGGCGACCCGCGCGCCGCGCGCATCGACCTGAGCCCGTTCGGCCCCGGCGGCGGCCCGAGCCCGACGCCGACCACGCCGGACCCCACCCCGTCGGCGTCCGACAGCCCGTCGCCGGACCCGACGACGAGCCCGTTCGGACCGCAGCTCTACCTCGGCGAACCTGACCTGCTCCGGCAGCGTCCGGCGGACACCGCCCGGGCCACGATCACGGCGGCGGACGGCGCCTGGGTCGGCACCCCGCACACGCCACGGGTCTACCGGGCGGACAACCTGACCGCGCGGTGGACCGGCGGCACCACCTCGTTCCGTCTCCTCGTCGACGCCGGCACCGCGGTCGGCAACGGCACCCAGCTCCGGGTCTCCTACGACCTGACCGGGGACGGCACCTGGGACCGGGTGGAGACGTACCACTACTACGCCACGGATCCGCTCACCGGCTGGGAGGACTACACCCAGGACCGGGGACTGGCGACGGCCACCGGCACCCTCGGCGACCTGCGGGGCGGCAGCGTACGGGTGGAGGTGTGGAACGCCATCGGCGCCGCCCCGTCCACCCTCGCCGTCGGCGACGGGTCGCAGCTCACCCTCCCGTACACCGCCTGAGACGACGACGGCCCTTCCCGGGGACCTGTCGGGAAGGGCCGCGCCGGCTCAGGGTCAGCGACGGTGCTCGGCGAGCCCGTGCTGCTGCTGGAACGTGCGCAGGGCCGTGTCCCACGCCTGGGTGTACTCCGACGGCCCCAGGTCCAGGTCGTTGTGCCCCCGGACCGCCTCACGGAGCAGGTCCACCAGCTCCGGCACGGTCTCCCGGCGCTCCGCCACGTAGCGGCGGAACACCTCGGCGAACTGTTCCCCGGTGAGCCGGGCGGCGTGCGCCGTCACCGGGTCGTCCTCCAGGTTCTGGAGCACCGCACACCACCGCCGGGTCAGCTCGTCGGCCTGCCGAGCCCGGATCTTCTGCAGTTCGTGGTCGCACTCCAACCGGATCCGGTCCTCCCAGTACGGCCGCAGCCGTTCCCGCACCCGTTCGTCGGGACTGACCCGTACCTGGACGGTGAAGGAGGGCGCCGTCCCCTCGCGGGGCCAGCGTCGACCCGTCAGGCGCGTGTTCAACGCCTGCTCCAGTTCGTGGGATCGATGGGGCTCGTGTTGCCGGGAGAGGCCGACCGCCTCCTCCCGGAGAATGCCGCCGGCCCAGGTCAGGTAGCTGTCCGCCCGTAACCGCAGATGCTCGGACGTCATGTGCTGGGCAGTCCAGACGAACACCGGGTTCAGCCGGAAGTCGAAGGCGTCGCCCCTCGCCGGCACCAGGACGGGCTGCGGCACCTCCTGCCGGTACGACACGGTGACCGGGGCCACCGGCACCGGCGGCGCGGTGATCAGGGGCGAGGTGGTGGGTGGGAAGATCGCGTGCCACCAGCGGCGGCGCTCCGGCTGGTCGGGAACGGACGGCCGGGTGGCCGGACGGGCGGTGGGGTGAGTGCTCATCGCTGTTCCTCGTCGGTGAGTCGTCGAATGTCGTCGAGCAGGGGGTTGCCGCGCATCACGGGCCGCCAGACGTGCCGCAGCTGATGGTCGAGGCGACGCCGGAGCGGTTCGTGGCCGGCCACGACCGCCCGGAGCAGCTCCAGGCAGTACGCCGCCACCTCCGGATGTCCGTCCGCGCGGTTGAGCCAGAACCCGAGCGTCCGCCAGGCACGGAACGCGGTCCCGGGAAGGGAGAGCGCGGCGGCCCAACACGTGGCCAGGTCCGGCAGTCGGAGCGTGCCGCTCCGCACCAGGTCCAGCAGTTCCGGCCAGTGCTCCCGGGGGACGGGCGACCAGCGGTCGGCGAGGGTCCGCAACGCCCGCCCCGCGTGCAGGCGTACCTCGGGGTCGGCCGAGGCGGCCCACTCCGCGAGCGCGGCCAGCACGGCCGGCGCGTGGCCCGCGTCGTAGACCTCCACCAGTCCGCGAACCACGGAGTTCTGCCACCGCTGCATCCGGGCCTCGGCGACCTGCCGTAGCTGGAGCAGCGCCGTGTCGGGCCAGAGGCGAGCCAGGCCGAGGGCGTACGCCCGGGCCACGGTGTCGCGCCGGTGCGCGGCACCGCTCTCGGCCCAGCGGTCCAACTCGGTGCGGATCCGCTGCCGCAGCGACGGTTGCATCGCCATGGCGACCAGGGCGATGGCAGCCGCCTGGCGTACGCCCGCGCGACGTTCCCGGGCCAACTGGTCCACGGCCTCCAGCGCGGAACGCACGGCGTGCCCCGCCGACCAGCCGATCGCACCCGCCGCAGCCTGCCGTACCCCCGGCAGGTCACCGCGGGCGAGCTCGACCCACCACCCCAGGAGCTGCCCCGGCAGGAACCAGTCCTGCCAGGCGACCTCCAGCAGGCTGGCCCGCAGCGCGTCGTTGCCGGGGGTGAACTCCACCCGCCGCCCACCCGCGATCCGGTCGTCGTCGAGCACCCGCGCGGCCTGGCGCAGCTCCGGCCCCAGCAGCTCGTCGAGCGCAGCCGAGGTCCGCGCCGAGGACACCCGTCCCGGCTCGTCGAACCCGGGCGGAGTCAGCAGCCGGGCCGCCTGGTGGACCTCCGACACCGGCTGACCGGCCAGCACCGCGCAGGACAGCCGGAAGGCGCGCCGCTCGTCGGCGGTCCAGCTCCCCGACGGGTCCCGCCCCGCGTCGACACAGTCGAGGATCCGCGCCGCCCGTTCGCGCACCTGCCGGGGCAGCAGGCGCTCCAACTGCTGGGTGAGGTCCGTGCCGCTCACCGGGTTCCGGGCGATCGACTCCACCACCCGGACCACCTCACCCGGGCCCGGGTCACCACCCAGATAGCCGATCAGCAGGGGATGTCCGGCGCACTCCTCCTCGACATAGCTGTCGACGCACCCACCGGCGCAACCGTCGCCGCACCAGCCGACGCACCGGCCGCGCAACTGCCGGCGTAGTTGGGCGCGGAAGACATCCACCGCCGCCGGGGGGCGGTGTTCGACGAGCTGGTCAGTGAACTCGCGGATCCGCGACCGGAAGTCGCCGACGAGCACCATCGTGCAGCCCGCCGTCTCGACCCGGTTCGCCGCACCGACCAACGTCATACCGTCCAGCTCCCGAACCGCCCGATCGCTCAGGGGCAGCACGTAGCCGTGACCGGCACGCAGGGCTCCGGCCGCCTGGATCAGGTCCTGGGGACCCTCCACGTCGACCAGTCCCACGCGGTCGTAGCCGTGCCGCCGAGCGGCGGCCAGACGCGCCGCCGTGTGCCGGCCGGCGCCCTCCGGCCCGGAGAGGCAGACCAGGGCCACCTGCTTCAGCCGTCGATCGAGCTGCTGGTCGCTGGGCGCGGGCGCGTAGCCGTCGGCGGACCGGCGGACGACCGTCCCGCTCAGCGTCTCGGACCAGGTCCGGCCGCCGACGGCGCCGGCCATCGTGACGTTCATCGTGCCGATGGCGGTGGCTCCGGCCCCGGTCGCGTTCTGCCCCCGGACGCGCATCTCCCCGACCTCGACGCCGGCCGCGGTGCCGAGCAGCGCAGACAATCGGTCGAGCACCTCGCCGGGATCGAGCGGGGAATCGTCCTCGACGTCCTCCACACCGCCCTGGTCGTCCTCCGTCGGCTCCTCCCCGGGCCCTCCATCCGCCGTGACGAGCAGCGCATGCTCCTCGGCAGGCTCCTGACCGGCCGGTGCGACCGGCGCCGGCATGGCGTCCACCTCCGGCCGCGGCGCGAACCCGGTCACCGGTCACCACCGTCCCGACCGATGGTGGCGTCGCGGCCGACGGATCCGATCGCGGTCGCGTTCGTGCCGACGGCGTTCTGTCCGTCGACCCGGAGGCTGCCGATGTGGATTCCGGAGCTGCCGGGTGCGGCGACGCGCGGGGCGGGAGCCGGAGCGGCGCTCGGGGCCCGCTCGGTGTCACCGGCCGGCGCCGTCGGTCCCCCGCCCTCCGGCGACGCCGACGACATGTCTTCGTCGACCACGTGGAGCCAGGCATCCTCCTCGAAGTCCTTACCGGGATGGCTGACCCGAACCTGGCGGAACCGTTCGGGCCGCAACTCCTCCGGGTACTCGCAGACGACGTCCTGGTAGATGTCGCTGGAGACGACGAGAGCCACACCCGCGCCCGGGAAGTCCGCCAGAGCACGCCGCACCGGATCGGCGTCACAGAGTCGGCAGACACGCACCACGGCGGTGCCGGGGAAGCCGTTCGCGCCGTCGAGGTGCACGATCCCCTGGTGTACGGCCATCCGCAGGCGGATCCGCGCCGCCGGGACGCGGCTGCTGTTGTACACCCGCAACCGTCGGCTGAGTTCCGGCACGAACCGGCCGATCACGCGCGCCTCCGGGGCGTCCCGGGGCAGGATCGCCAGCTCGCCGTCTCCGGCCTGCTGGGTTCGCCAGGACGTCCGGTCCAGGCCGACCGCGGCAGCCGCCTCGTGCAGCAGACGCCGGAACTCCTGCTGCGCCTCGTACTGCTGGAGGTTGCTGCGGCGGCTGTACCGCTCCATGTCCACACTGATCAACAGTCGTCGCTCGGGATGGTGCATCGACGTGTCGCCCCTTCGTCACCCGCCCGCCGACACCGGCGGGACCACAAGGAACATCGAACCGGGCTCATCCGGGCCGCACCCCGTAGAAGTACGGCATCCGCCGGACCGTCCGAAACCGGTCTTCCCCTCTCCGTCCGGGATCCGGCGGCCGGATCCGCGTTGCACTGGGGACATGGTCGAGGTCCTCAGCGAACTGCTCCTCGCCGCAGGCTGGCAGCCGGCGCAGGTGCTGGCCCTGGTGGCGGTGTACGCCGGGGCCGTCGCCCTGCTGCGCCGGGCGTCGCGCTCCGCTCAGTTTCGGCTACGCTTCGACCGCCTTCGCGGAAAGACGAGAGTGAGGTTGTCGATGCGTCGAGGTGCGCCCCCGGACGTCCAGTGGCCGTACGGCACCTTCCTGCAACGGCTGCGGCCCGACACCCGCGCGATCGTGCTCGACCTCGGCGTCCGGCGTCAGGTGCCGGCCGGGCAGATTCTCATCCACGAGGGCGCTCGGGAGTCGCACCTGGTGCTGCTGGAGGAGGGGCTGACCAAGGTGACGGCGAGCCTCCCCGACGGCCGGTCGGCGCTGCTCTCGCTGCGGGTCGGCGGCGACCTGGTCGGCGAGATGTCCGCCCTCAACGACCAGCCACGCTCGGCCACGATCACCACCTGCGGCCCGACGCGCTACAGCGTCGTCCCGAGGGACCGTTTCACCCGCTTCCTCAGGGAGCACCCCGAGGCCGCGCTCGAACTCGCGGCGATGGTCGCGGACCGGCTGCGCTGGTCCAACCGCCGCCGCATCGACTTCAGCTCGTACGCGGTGAGGATCCGGGTGGCCAGGGTGATCGCCGAGCTGTGCCGCACGCACGGCCGCCGGAGCCCGGACGGAGTCGTCATCGACGTCCGGCTCACCCAGCCCGAGCTGGCGACGATCTGCGGGGCTGCCGAGACCTCGATCCAGAAGGCGCTGCGCGACCTGCGCGCCGAGCGGCTGGTGGACACCGACTACCGGCGGATCACCGTGCGGGACCTGCGCCGCCTGCGTGAACTCGGCGAGCTGCCCGCCGACGAGGAGTGATCGCCCGGCGGGAGGTCCCGCCGATGTCCGGGTGTTAAGAAGGGCCCCCGCCTCTACCGAATGCGTTAAGCGGGGGCCCCTCCTTACACCTCAGGCGCCGCGGAGGGTGGCGCCGAAGCGCTGCGCGGCGAGCGCCACGGCGGCGTCCCGGGCGGCCACCGCCTCCTCACCGGCGAGGGTGCGGTCCGGGGCGCGGAACGTCAGCTTGTACGCCAACGACTTCCGCCCGGCACCGAGCTGCGCCGAGGCGTAGACGTCGAAGAGCCGGACGTCCTCCAGCAGCGCGCCGGCACCCTCGACGAGCGCCGCCCGCACCTCGGCCGCCGGCACCGCCTCGTCCACCACCAACGCCACGTCGATCAGGGCCGGCGGGAACGTGGAGATGGCCGGCCCGGCCACCAGCGGCGCGGCGGGCAGCGCGTCCAGGTCCAGCTCCATGGCGCTGGTGCGCCGGGGCAGTTCCAGCGCCGTCACCACGGCCGGGTGCAGCTCGCCGGCGTGCCCGACCACGGTGTCGTCGACGAGCAGCTCGGCGCAGCGGCCCGGGTGCCAGGGGGCGTACTCACCGGCCCGCACGGTCACCCGGTCGGCCGGGATGCCCGCGGCGGCGAGCACCGCCCGGCCGGCCTCGACGGCGTCCGCCCAGCCTGCCGCGCGACCCGCGCCCCACCAGCCGGCCGGCTCGATCTCGCCGCAGAGCGCGACCGCGACGTGTCGCGGCTGCTCCGGCACCACCGCGTCGGCGGCGGCGAACTCCTCGTCGGTGGGCCGCCGGTCCACGCCCATGGCGGGCGGGGCGCCGACGCCCGGACGGGGCAGGAAGACCGCGCCGATCTCGTAGATCGCCACGTCCCGCTGGCCCCGGCCGACGTTGCGCCGGACGATGCCGAGCAGCGGGCCGAGCAGCGTGGTGCGCAGCAGCGGCTCCTCCTCGGACAGCGGGTTGGCCACCCGCACCGCGGGGCGGCGCGGGTCGTCGGCCGGCAGGCCGAGCTGGTCGGCCAGCTCCGGGGCGACGAACGGCTGGGCCAGCACCTCGACCCAGCCGCGCTCGGCGAGCGAGCGGGCCACCGCGCGGCGGCGCTGCTGCGCCGGGGTGAGACCCCGGCCGGGCCGCGCGGTGGGCAGCACCGACGGCACCCGGTCGTACCCGTCGAGGCGGACCACCTCCTCGACCAGGTCGGCCGGGTCGGTCAGGTCGGGCCGCCAGCTCGGCGGCGTCACGGTCAGCACCTCCGCGCCGCCGGTGGCCACCCCGACCGTGCCCGGGTCCTCGCCGAGCCGGTCGGCGCCCCGGGTGACCGCGCAGCCGACCTGCGTCAGCAGCTCCACCACCCGGTCCGCCCGGTACGACACGCCCACCCGGCGGGTCGGCAGGTCCACCGGCAGCGTCACCGGCGACGGCGGGCGGACGTGGTCGAGATCGAGCACCTCCGCGCCGGGCGTGCCGCCGGCCAGGTCGGTGAGCAACCGGACCGCCTTCTCCAGCGCGACGAGCGGCAGCGTCGGGTCGACGCCCCGCTCCCAGCGTTTCGCGGCCTCGCTGAACAGCTTGTGCCGCCGGGCCGTGCGGCCCACCATCGCCGGGTCCCAGTGCGCGGCCTCGAACAGCACGTTCGTGGTGGAGGCGAGCACCTCGC
Organism: Micromonospora sp. RP3T; assembly: GCF_003027925.1. GTDB lineage: Bacteria > Actinomycetota > Actinomycetes > Mycobacteriales > Micromonosporaceae > Micromonospora. The sequence goes on along the minus strand of NZ_PYPS01000031.1, from coordinate 53,993 downwards.
TGGTCTCGCCGCCCATCACCGCGGCCAGCGAGATCGGCCCGCTGTCGTCGCAGATCACCATGTCCTCGGCGACCAGGCTGCGGCTCACCCCGTCGAGCGTGGTCAGCTTCTCCCCCGGCTCGGCGCGGCGCACCACCAGCGGCCCGGCGATCCGGTCCGCGTCGAAGGCGTGCATCGGCTGGCCGAGTTCGAGCATCAGGTAGTTGGTGATGTCGACCGGCAGCGAGATGCTGCGCACGCCGGCGGCGGTGAGCCGCCGCGACATCCAGCCGGGCGTGGCCACGGTCGGGTCGACGCCACGCACCATCCGGGCCGCGAACCGGTCGCAGCCGACCGGGTCACGGACCTCCACCGGGTACGCCGGCTCGGCGGTCCCGCCCGTCGCCGGCGCGTCGGCCGGGTCGCGGAACGGCACGCCGAGCGCGTGCGACAGCTCCCGGGCGATGCCGCGGACGCTGAGCGCGTACCCGCGGTCCGGGGTGATCTCCATTTCGACCACCACGTCGTCCAGGCCGACGACCGGGCGCGCGTCGTCGCCGGGCTGGGCCTTGACGTCCGCGGGCAGCACGATGATGCCGGAGTGGTCGTCGCCCAGGCCCAGCTCCCGCGCCGAGCAGATCATCCCGTGGGAGTTGCGCCCGTACGTCTTGCGCGCGCCGATGGCGAAGTTGCCCGGCAGCACACCGCCCGGCAGGATCACCACGACCTTGTCGCCGGGGGCGAAGTTGCGCGCCCCGCAGACGATCTCCTGCGGCTCGCCGGTGCCGTTCGCGTCGCCGACGTCCACCCGGCAGAAGCGGATCGGCTTCTTGAAACCGGTCAGCTCCTCGATCTGGAGGACCTCGCCCACGACCAGCGGGCCGGTGACGGTCGCCCGCAGGTCCACGATCGACTCGACCTCGATGCCGAGGTCGACCAGCGCCTGCTCCAGGTCGCCGGCGGGCAGGTCGGCGGGGAGATCCACGTACTCCCGCAGCCAACTGACTGAAACTCGCATGATTCCTCTACCACCGTTCCCGTAGCTCAGGCGCCGAACGCGCGGGTGAACCGCACGTCGCCCTCGGCCATGTCCCGCATGTCGCTGACGCCGTGCCGGACCATCACGGTCCGGTCGATGCCCATGCCGAACGCGAATCCGGAGTAGACCTCCGGGTCGATCCCGCAGGCGCGCAGCACCCGCGGGTTGACCATGCCGCAGCCGCCCCACTCGACCCACTGCGGCCCGTCCCGGTGCTCCGGGAACCAGACGTCGAACTCGGCCGACGGCTCGGTGAACGGGAAGTAGTGCGGACGCCAGCGCGTCTTGGCGCCCTCGCCGAACATGGCGCGCGCGAAGTGGTCGAGCGTGCCGCGCAGGTGCGCCATGGTGATGCCCTTGTCCACCACCAGGCCCTCGACCTGGTGGAAGACCGGCGCGTGGGTGGCGTCCAACTCGTCGGTGCGGTAGACCCGGCCGGGCACCACCACGTAGATCGGCGGCTTGCGGCTGAGCATGGTGCGCGCCTGCACCGGCGAGGTGTGGGTGCGCAGCACCAGGCCCGACCCCTGGGGGGCGATGTGGAACGTGTCCATCAGCCCGCGCGCCGGATGGTCGGCCGGGATGTTGAGCGCGTCGAAGTTGGTCCACTCCAACTCGACCTCGGGCCCCTCGGCCACCTCGTAGCCCATGCCGATGAACAGGTCGCTGATCTGCTCCATCAGCACGGTCAGCGGGTGGCGGGCGCCGCGCGGCCGGCGGTCGTGGGGCAGGGTCACGTCGACCCGCTCCTCGACCAGCACCCGCTCGGCCTGCTCGCGGTCCAGGATCTCCTGACGGGCGGCGTACGCGGACTCGATGGCCCGGCGGGCCTCGTTGACCCGCTTGCCGGCGTCGGACTTCGCGGCCGGCGGCAGCGCGCCGATCTCCCGGCGGGCGAGCGACACCGGGGACCGGTCCCCCAGGTGCGTGGGGCGCAGCGCGGTCAGCGCGTCCGGGTCGGTGGCGGCGGCGAACGCCTTCTCGGCGTCGGCCACGGCCCCGGCCAGGGCGTCCGGGTCGAGCAGGGCGACCTGCTTCGGGTCGTACGGATCGTTGCGGTAACTCATGGTGAACGGGCACTCCCTCAAGGGCGGCGCCGGCCCGACTACAGGCGGCCAGGCGAGTCTACGGACGCGCGGCTTCGCCGCAGCCCGCCGGTGGGAGTCGTGCAGGGGGAAGGGTCAGACCTGCCGCCCGCCGACACCGGCGGGCTGGCTAAACGAACGCCGTGGCGCGTTCCTCACGAGGTGGACTCCCCTGCGGTGTGCCGCGTGGCCCTGGGGGCACGCAGTGCTCTGGCCGAAGAATACAGGCAGACGGCCGCCGCCGCAGCCAGATTGAGACTCTCGGCGCGCCCGTGCAGCGGCACCCGGACCCGGGCGTCGGCGACCGCGGTCAACTCCTCGGGCAGGCCGTGCGCCTCCGAGCCGAACAACCACGCGGTGGGCGCGGCGAGCCGGCCGGCGTCGGCGAGGTCGTCGAGGTCGCTGTCGCCGTACCCGGTGGTGGCGAGGATCGCCAGCCCGGCGGCCCGCAGCGCCGCGACGGCCGCGAGCGGGTCGGCGGCGCGCACCACGTCGACGTGGAACAGGCTGCCGGCGGACGCCCGCACGCACTTGCCGTTGTACGGGTCGACCGCCTCGCCGGCGAAGACCACCGCGCCCGCGCCGGCCGCGTCCGCGGTCCGTAGCACCGTCCCGGCGTTGCCCGGGTCACGGATCCCGGCGAGCACCGCGACCAGGCGCGGCCCGCCCGCGACGGCCTCGGCCAGCGGCACGTCGAGGTGCCGGCAGACCGCCACCAGGCCCTGCGGGGCCACCGTCTCGGTGAGCGCGGCGAGGGCCTCGTCGGTGACCTCGGAGACCGGCACGTCGGCGCGGGCGGCGACGGCGGCCAGGTCGGCGTGCCGGTCCAGCGCGGTCGGGGTGCCGAACAGCTCGACCACCGTGCCGGCGCGGGCGAGCGCCTCACGGACGGCCTGCGGCCCCTCGGCGAGGAAGCGGCCGGCCTGCTCGCGGTCGCGCCGGCGGTGCAGCCGGCGGGCCGCCACGACCCTCGGGGTACGCGGGGTGAACGGGCCGGAGACGGCGTCGAGGCGTCTCCCCTGCGACGGTGACTGCATGGGAGACGCCTCGATCTGCCGTACGGGTGGGTCAGTCGGCCTGGGCCGCGTACAGGTGGGTCAGGCGGCCTGGGCCGCGGCGCCACCGGTGCCCTCGGCCGCCACGGCGGCGCGGGCCAGCTCGACGATCGCCGCGAACGCGGCGGCGTCGTTGACGGCCAGGTCGGCCAGGATCTTGCGGTCGACCTCGATGCCGGCCAGGCGCAGGCCCTGGATCAGCCGGTTGTAGGTCATCCCGTTGGCCCGGGCGCCGGCGTTGATCCGCTGGATCCAGAGCTGCCGGAAGTCGCCCTTGCGGTCGCGACGGTCCCGGTAGGCGTACTGCATCGAGTGCAGCACCTGCTCCTTGGCCTTGCGGTAGAGCCGGGAGCGCTGACCGCGGTAACCGCTCGCGGTCTCCAGCAGGGTACGACGCTTCTTCTGGGCGTTCACAGCCCGCTTGACGCGTGCCATCTCAACTCCTTCTTCGGTTCAGGTGGCGCGCGTCAGCGGCCGAGCAGCTTCTTGATGCGCTTCACGTCGGCCTTGGCCAGCTCGACGGTGCCGGTCAGCCGGCGGGTCTGGGTGGAGGGCTTCTTCTCCAGCTTGTGGCGGAGGCCGGCCTGCTGGGCAACGATCTTGCCCGAACCGGTCACCTTGACCCGCTTGCCCGTACCCGTGTGGCTCTTCATCTTCGGCATGTGGAACGTCTCTCCCTGTTACTGGCCGCTGGTGTCAGCGGTCGGGCCGGTCTCACCGGCTGCTGCGGTCTCGCCGGCCGCCGGGGTCTCGCCACCTGCCGGGGCTGCCGACTCCTCCGCGGCCCGGTCCCGGGGCCCACCGCGGGACGCCGTGGCGGCGACCGCGGAGGCCTTGACGGCCCGGTGCGGAGCGAGAACCATGATCATGTTTCGGCCGTCCTGCTTCGGGGCGGCCTCGACGTATCCCAGGTCCGTGATCTCGGACTCGAGCCGGCGCAGGAGCCGGTAACCCAGCTCCGGGCGGCTCTGCTCGCGACCGCGGAACATGATCGTCACCTTGACCTTGTCGCCCGCCTTGAGGAACCGCACCACGTGACCCTTCTTGGTCTCGTAGTCGTGCGGGTCGATCTTCGGCCGGAGCTTCATTTCCTTGATGACGGTCTGCTGCTGGTTACGCCGCGCTTCGCGCGCCTTGAGTGCGCTCTCGTACTTGAACTTGCCGAAGTCCATGAGCTTGCACACCGGCGGGCGCGCCATCGGCGCAACCTCGACCAGGTCCAGGTCGACGTCCGCGGCCAGCTGCAGGGCGCGCTCCAGCGGGACGATGCCCACCTGCTCACCCTCAGGGCCGACCAGTCGGACCTCACGTGCCCGGATCTGCTCGTTCACGCGTGGTTCGACGCTGATGGGGCCTCCTCGAGTCGAGTGTCCTACGGTGCCGACTCCGCGGGCTCCCGGGTGGGAGCCGACCCGGAAAGCAGAAGGCCCCGGCGTATGCCAGGGCCCACTCGACCGGTCGGCACGATCACAGGATCGCGCATCCGGGATCGGGACGTGCCCGAAACCGGGGACCGGACCCGGACACCTGGACGGCGACTCGGGTGGGAGCGGGCGCTCCGCTTCAGCGACCACCCGCACGTCAGGGACGGGGGCAGTCTGGTCGACCCCGCAACACTACACCCTCGACCCAGGCCCACCCAAACCGGGCCCGCAGGTCAGCGGGGCGCGGACTGCCCAGCGGCCAGCGTGGCCAGGTGCGCCTGATGCAGGCGGCGCAGCGCGCGGACCGCCTCGACCGCGCTCTCCTTGTCGGCGGCCTGGAGCGCCACCATCGGCAGCAGGTCGTCGTCGTGCAACTCCAGGCTGGCCCACGGAGCGCCCCGGTCGAACCGGACCCCGCGGATCACCTCCCACGGCAGCTCGTAGGAGCCGACCACGTTGCGCACCCGGACCCCCCGGGCGTCGGCGACCACGCGGGGACGGGTGAACAGCAGGAAGCCGAGCGCGCCGAAGACGCCCAGGCCGATCATGGCGAACTGGTCGCCGCGCTGGAACGAGCCGTAACCGTCGCCGGTCGCGCCGGTCAGGGACGTCGCGACGAGGCTGAACACCACCAGCAGCGTGACGGCCGCCGCCCAGCAGACCACCCGGACGCGGCGGGGCCGCACGGTCACCACGGAATCGCTCACCCGACCAGTCTGCCATCCGGCTCGCGCTCGCGTTCGGCCGCCACACGGGCCGGACCGCGCCGCCGGACGCCCGCCACCAGCATCGCCAGCAGCGTGAGCACGGCGCCGGCCAGCACCGGCAGCCGGACGCCGGGGCCGTCGGGCAGCGCCAGATCCAGCAGCAGCGCGCCGCCGAGCTGCCCGGCCACCAGCGCCAGGCCGGTCCGCAGCACCCCGGCGGCCCGCACCCCGACCAGCAGCGCGAGCACGATGCCGACGCCGAACAGACCGCCCACGTAGAGCCACCACTGGGTCGGCCAGCGCGGCTGGTCGGCGAACGCGCCGACCAGCACCGCCACCGCGCCGATCACCGTGGTGCTGACCACGAAGTTGATCGCGAGCCCGGCGGCCGGCCCGATCCCGGCCGCGATCCGACCGTTGAGCGCGGACTGGAGGGCCACCGCCAGCCCGCCCACCACGGAGAGCAGCACCAGGCCGACGGCCAGGTCACCCACCGGCCGGCCGAGCTGCGCCAGGGCCACCGCGCCGATGCCGAGCAGCGCGCCGGCCACCCGGGGCGCGGCGAGCGGCAGCCGTCCGGTGGCGGCCAGCCCGGCCCGGTCCACGGCCAGGCCGCCGAGGCTGCCGCCGGCCACCTGGGCGATGGTGAACACCGCCACCCCGAGCACCGGCACCACCACCGGGGCGGTCAGCACGATCACCGCCCCGCCCACCCCGCCCAGGAACGACCACCACGGCAGCCCGGCCCGGCGCAGCGCGGCCAGCCCGGCCCGCATCGACGGCACCACCGCCAGCCCGACCAGCACGACCAGGCAGCCACCCAGGTTGTTGACCACCGCGCCGAGCACCGGGTCGCCGGTCCGCTCCCCCAGCTCGGCGTTGACCACGCCCTGGGCGGCCGAGGCCACGCCGCCCAGGACGACAACGGCCAGCGCGGCCGGGAGCGGCAGCGGCCTCACAGCCGGCAGGCGTGGATGTTGGTGACCAGGATCGCCCGGGCGCCCAGCTCGTACAGCTCGTCCATGATCCGGTGGACGTCGTCGCGGAGCACCATCGCCTGCACCGCGACCCAGCCCTCCCGGTGCAGCGGCGAGACGGTCGGCGACTCGATGCCCGGGGTGAGCGAGCTGGCCCGGTCGAGCAGCCCGGCCGGCACGTCGTAGGCGAGCATCACGTAGCGGCGGGCGACCAGCACGCCGTGCAGGCGGCGCTCGAGCTGCTCCTGCTGGGCGCTGCCGGGCGTGCCGGCCCGCCGCACCAGCACCGCCGAGGAACGCAGCAGCGGCTCGCCGAAGACCACCAGGCCGGCCTGGCGCAGCGTGGCGCCGGTCTCCACCACGTCGGCGACCACGTCGGCCACGCCGAGGCGGATGGCGTTCTCCACCGCCCCGTCGAGCCGGATCACCTCCGCCTTGACGTCCAGCTCGGCCAGGTGCCGCTCGACCAGACCCGGGTACGCGGTGGCGATCCGGTGCCCGCCGAGCTGCTGCACGGAGGCGACGTCGTCGGGGCGGGCGGCGAACCGGAAGGTGGCCCGCCCGAAGTTGAGGTCCACCACCTCCTCGGCCGGCGCGCCGGAGTCGATCAGCAGGTCCCGCCCGGTGATGCCGACGTCCAGGTCGCCGGAGCCGACGTAGGTGGCGATGTCCTTGGGGCGCAGGTAGAAGAACTCGATGTCGTTGGGCTCGTCCCGGCAGACCAGGTCCTTCGGGTCGGTGCGCTGGCGGTAGCCCGCCTCGCGCAGCATCCCGGCGGCCGACTCGGCCAGGGCGCCCTTGTTGGGTACGGCGACACGCAGCATGGGAGTGCTCCTTCGTTCGATCGGATGATCAGCGGACGGGCACTCACAGATGTCGGTAGACGTCCTTCAGCTCCAGGCCGGTGGCCAGCATCAGCACCTGCGCCTGGTAGAGCAGCTGGGAGATCTCCTCGGCGGCCCGTTCCGGGCCCTCGTGCTCGGCCGCCATCCACGACTCGGCCGCCTCCTCGACGACCTTCTTGCCGATGAAGTGCACGCCCTTGGCGAGCGCGTCGACCGTGCCCGAGCCCGGGGTGCCGGCGGCGGCCTTGGCCTGCAGCTCGGCGAACAACTCCTCGAACGTCTTCACGACACGCGATTCTTCCAGCCGCCCCCGGTGAGCCCGCGCACCGGGTCCGCCCGCGTCCACCGGGCAGGCCGGCCACACCCTGCTGTCGGCCCGGTCAGGCGAAGCCGAGGCGGGGGGCGGCGGTGGCGTCCAGGGCGCGGATGGCCAGTGCGGCGTCCAGCGCGGCCACCGTGGCGGCCCAGCCCTTGTCCTCGGCCGAGCCGGGCAGCCCGGCCCGGTCCCGGGCCTGCTCGATGGTGTCCACGGTGAGCACCCCGTGCGCCACCGGCCGGCCCTCGTCCAGCGCCACCCGGGTCAGCCCGTCGGTGACCGACCGGCAGACGTAGTCGAAGTGGGCGGTCGCGCCGCGTACCACCACGCCGAGCGCGACCACCACGTCGTGGCGGCGGGCCATCGCCTGCGCCACCACCGGCAGCTCCACCGAGCCGGCCACCCGGGCCACCACGGCCCGCGCGCCGCACGCCTGCGCGGCGGCCACCGCGCGCTCCACCATGTGATCGGTCAGCTCGCCGTGCCAGCGCGCGGCCACCACGCCGACGGTCAGCCCGGCGGCGTCCACCGCGGTGACGCCCGGCTCCCCGAAACCCGCCATCGTCCCTACGCTCCGATCTCGTCACCGGCGACCGGGCGGCCCATCGGCGCCTCGGTCACCTCGTCCAGCCCGTCCAGCAGGTGGCCCATCCGGTCCCGCTTGGTGCGCAGGTAGCGCACGTTCTCCGGGTTCGACGACACGGGCAGCCCCTCCCGGCCGGTCACGGTCAGGCCGTACCCCTCCAGGCCGGCCCGCTTGGCCGGGTTGTTCGTCAGCAGCCGCATCGAGCGCACGCCGAGGTCGTAGAGGATCTGCGCGCCGGTGCCGTAGTCCCGCGCGTCGGCCGGCAGCCCCAGGTCGAGGTTCGCGTCCACGGTGTCGCGCCCCTGGTCCTGCAACTGGTACGCCTGGAGCTTGTGCAGCAGGCCGATGCCGCGCCCCTCGTGCCCGCGCACGTAGAGCACCACCCCACGGCCCTCCCGGGCGACCCGGGCCAGCGCGCCCTGCAACTGCGGGCCGCAGTCGCAGCGCAGCGAGCCGAACACGTCTCCGGTGAGGCACTCGGAGTGCACCCGGACCAGCACGTCCCGGCCGTCGCCGAGGTCACCGAAGACCAGCGCGACGTGCTCGGCCGGGTCGTGCTCGGCCCGGTAGCCGAGCGCCGTGAAGACGCCGTACGGCGTGGGCATCCGCGCCTCGGCGGCCAGCTCCACCTGCTTCTCGGTCCGCCGCCGGTACGCGATCAGGTCGGCGATGGTGATCAGCGTCAGCCCGTGCTCGGCGCAGAACTTCTCCAGATCCGGCACGCGCATCATGGTGCCGTCGTCGTTGACCAGCTCGCAGAGCACCCCGGCCGGACGCAACCCGGCCAGCCGGGTCAGGTCCACCGCCGCCTCGGTGTGCCCGGGCCGGCGCAGCACCCCGCCGGCGCGGGCGCGCAGCGGCACCACGTGGCCGGGGCGGGCCAGGTCGGTCGGGTCGGTGCCGGCGTCGGCGAGCAGCCGGATGGTGTGCGACCGGTCGGCGGCCGAGATGCCCGTGCTGACGCCCTCACGGGCGTCCACCGTCACCGTGTACGCGGTGCCGCGCCGGTCCTGGTTGGTGTGGTGCATCGGCGGCAGGTCCAGCCGGTCGCACTCGGCCTCGGTCAACGGCACGCAGATGTAGCCCGAGGTGTGGCGGACCATGAACGCGACCAGCTCCGGGGTGGCCAGCTCGGCCGCGAAGATCAGGTCACCCTCGTTCTCCCGGCCCTCGTCGTCGACCACGACCACCGGCCGGCCGGCGGCCACGTCCGCCACCGCCTGCTCGATCGAACCGAAACTGCTCATGCCACGACCTCCGAGTACGTCGCCGGGATCCGGGTCCGCGTGACGGTCCGCGACGTGCGCCACCAGGCGTAGAAGCCGGCCGCGCAGAACGCGCCGTAGACCAGGTACATGGCGGCCGACGGGTAGAAGCCGCCGCGGAGCAGCAGGGGCACGCCGACCGCGTCGACGGCGATCCAGACCAGCCAGAACTCCACCCAGCCGCGGGCCATGCCGTACGTGGCGAGCAGGCTGCCGACCAGGATCCAGGCGTCCGGCAACGGCCCCCACGAGCCGAGCGCGGCCAGCACCGGATAGGCGGCGGCGGTGCCCACGGCGGCGGCGGCGAGCAGGGCCAGCCGTTCCCGGCCGGTCGCCCAGCGCGGCACCACGGCCGGCTCCGCGCCGTCGCCGACTCGGCGGTTGCGCGACCAGCGCCACCAGCCGTAGACGCTCACCGCGAAGAAGAAGACCTGCCGGCCGGCCTGGCCGTAGAGGTCGTGCGCCTGCGGGGTGGCGAAGACGCCGCCGAGGAACACGGTGAACAGCAGCCCGTTGCCGATCATGCCGACCGGCCAGGCCCAGACCACCCGGCGCAGCCCGAGCAGCGCCGAGACGAGCCCGAAGACGTTGCCGACGATCTCCCGGACCAGCACCGGCGAGCCAACGACGTGCACCTGGGCGTCGAGCAGCCAGCCGAGCGGGCCGGTCACCGGGCACCGCCCAGCAGCCGCTCGACGTACTTGGCCAGCACGTCCACCTCCAGGTTGACCGGGTCGCCGACCTGTCTGCCGCCGAGCACGGTGAGCTTGAGCGTGGTGGGGATCAGGCCGACCGAGAACCAGTCGTCGCCCACCTCCGCGACGGTCAGCGACACGCCGTCGACGGTGATCGAGCCCTTCTCCACCACGTAGCGGGCCAGCTCGGCGGGCAGCCGGAACCGGACCGTCTCCCACTGCGCGGCCGGCTCCCGGTCGACGACCTCGCCGACGCCGTCGACGTGCCCCTGTACCAGGTGCCCGCCGAGCCGGCTGTTCAGCGCGGCGGCCCGTTCCAGGTTGACCGCGTCGCCGGGGCGCAGCGCCCCGAGCGCGGTGCGGCGCAGCGTCTCACCCATCACGTCGGCGGTGAAGACGCCGCCGTCGACGTCGACCACGGTCAGGCAGACCCCGTTGACCGCGATGGAGTCGCCGTGCCGGGCGTCCGAGGTGACGAGCGGGCCGCGGATGGCGACCAGCGCCGAGTCGTCGCCGGTCTCGGTGCTCCGGACGATCTCGCCCAGCTCCTCGACGATGCCGGTGAACATGTCAGGCCTCCCTCTTCCGGGGCAGCGCGGTGATCCGCAGGTCGGGACCGACCTGCGTAACGTCGGTGATCTCCAGGTCGACGGCGTCGGCGATGGACGTCACGCCGGCATGGCCCAGCGCGGTCGGGCCAGCGCCGAGCAGCTTCGGCGCGACGTAGCCGACGATCTTGTCGATCAGGCCGGCGGCGAGGAACGCGCCGGCCAGCGTGGGACCGCCCTCCAGCAGCGCGGCCCGCACGCCGCGGTGGTGCAGCTCGGCCAGGAGCGCCGCCAGGTCGACCCGGCCGTCCGGGCCGGCCCCGACCTCCGCGGCGGTGGCCACCCAGGTCCGGGCCGCGCCGTCGCGGACCCGGGCGTCGACCGGGGTACGCCCCGAGCTGTCCACCACCACCCGCAGCGGCTGCCGGATGGCGAGCGTGCCGTCGCGCAGGTTACGGGCGGTGAGCCGGGGGTCGTCGGTGAGCACGGTGCCCACCCCGGCGAGCACCGCGTCGACGGTGCCGCGCAGCGCGTGCACGTCGGTGCGGGCCGCCTCCGAGGTGATCCACATGCTGGTGCCGTCGGCGGCGGCGGAGCGCCCGTCGAGCGTGGCCGCGTACTTCCAGATCAGGTACGGCCAGCCACGGCGCATCGAGGTGAGCCAGGCGACGTTGCCGGCCTCGGCCTCCTCGGCGCGTACCCCGAACGCGACCTGGACGCCGGCGGCGCGCAGCGTGGCCGCGCCGCCGGAGGCCACCGGGTTCGGGTCGGGCACGGCGATCACCACGCGGGTGACGCCGGCGGCGATGAGCGCGTGGCTGCAGGGGCCGGTGCGGCCGGTGTGGTCGCAGGGTTCCAGCGTGACCACCGCGGTCCCGCCACGGGCCCGGGTGCCGGCCTGCGCCAGCGCGACGATCTCGGCGTGCGGTCCGCCGGCGTACGCGTGGAAGCCCTCGCCGACGACCTCGCCGTCGGGATCGAGCAGCACGCAGCCGACGACCGGGTTGGGGCTGGTGGCGCCGAGGCCGCGGGCGGCCAGCGTGACGGCGCGACGCATCGCCTCGTCGACGGAGACGCTCGCCATGGCCCGCCCTGCCCTTCCGCTCGCCGGTCACGCGCGGGCGGGGTGGGGAGCGACGGCACGAGGGCCGCGGACACGCGGCGGCGGAGAACCCGGGGACGGCGTCGGCCGACCCCGGGGAGCCCACGGGCGCGGCTGAGGGTGCTCAGCGGCCGGCAGGGCCTCCCCCGTTCCGCGCGCTGTCTCCCATCCGGACTTTCTGGGGAGCGGACGAGCCGCACCCCAACCGTCGGCCCCGGATTCTCACCAGGTCCACCGTCCGGCCGAAGCCGTCCGGGTCGCGGGCTTACCACGGTCGGACCGTGGATCACCGCCGGTTCGGAATTTCACCGAGCCCCGCCAGCGCGTGGTGGGTACTCCGGAAGTCTTACACGTTCCGCGGCGGCGCGCGCCACCCGCGCGAGCTACCTCACAGCAGGACCGCACGATCACGTAACTCCGCGGCGGCGGTCGACCGCGACGTACGACCCGGGTTGGCTCTTGGCCACCGTCTTCATCTCCGAGGCCACGGCGATGGCCTCCAGCGGGTCGGTGAACCGCTTGCCGCTGTCGGACAGCGACACGCCGATGGAGAGCGTGACCAGCGCGGCCCGGCGGATGTTGCCCCGCCGGTCCTTCAGCTCGACGAAGCCGCGTTCGGCGTCGGTGGGGTCGTAGAGCGTGTCGGCGGCGTTCTCGAAGTCGACCACCGCCCGGCTGGTCAGCGGCCGGACCTGGGGCGGGGCGCAGACGATGACGAAGTCGTCACCGCCGACGTGGCCGAGGAAGGCCGGCGGCAACCCGATCGACACCACCGCGCGGTGCAGGCTGCGGGCCAGCGCGGAGATGAACTCGTCGCCGCGGACGAAGCCGTACCGGTCGTTGACGCTCTTGAACCGGTCGATGTCGACGTAGCCGACGGCGTAGTCCACGCCGCTGCGCACCCGGTCGCTGATCTCCCGCCGGATGCGGCTGTTGCCGGGCAGGCCGGTCAGCGGGGAGACCTCCCGGAACTCCTTGTTGCGACGCAACGTGGAGCTGACCCGGGCGACCAGCTCGGCGGTGTCGAACGGCTTGACCAGGTAGTCGTCCGCGCCGGCGCTGAGGCCGTTGACCTTGTCGGAGGTCATCCCCTTGGCGGTCAGCATGATCACCGGCAGCGCCGAGGTCATCGGGTCGGCGCGCAGCCGGCGGGTCAGTTCCAGCCCGTCCACGCGGGGCATCATGAGGTCGACCACGGCCAGGTCCGGCCGTTGCCGCTCGATCACCTCCAACGCCTCCTGGCCGTCGGCGGCGTGCAGCACCTCGAAGCCGTGCAGGCGCAGGTTGAACTCGACGAAGCGGGCGATGTCCTCGTCGTCGTCGACGACCAGGATGACGTCGGGTCGGTCGCCGGCCGCGTCCATCTCAGGCCCCGGTCATCGCACGTTCCGCCAGGCCCCGCAGGCGGCGTACCGCCTCGGCCGGGTCGTCCGCGCCGTAGACCGCGGTGCCGGCGACGAACGCGTCGGCGCCGGCGGCGGCGGCCTGCTCGATGGTGTCCGCGGCGATGCCGCCGTCGACCTCGATGCGCAGCTCCAGGTGGCCGCTGTCGACGTGGCGGCGGGCGGCGCGCACCTTGTCCAGCAGCGCCGGCAGGAACCGCTGGCCGCCGAAGCCGGCCTTGATCGTCATGATCAGCAGCGTGTCGAAGCTGGGCAGCAGGTCCAGGTACGGCTCGATCGGGGTGTCCCGGTCGATCGCCAGCCCCGCCTTGGCCCCGGCCGAGCGCAGGTCCTTGGCCAACGCCACCGGGTCGTCGCACGCCTCGGCGTGGAACGTGACGTTGTACGCGCCGGCGTCGGCGTACCCGGGGGCCCAGCGGCGCGGATCCTCGATCATGAGGTGCACGTCGAACGGGATCTCGGTGACGGCGCGCAGGCTCTGCACCACCGGCAGGCCGATGGTCAGGTTGGGCACGAAGTGGTTGTCCATGACGTCCACGTGCAGCCAGTCGGCGGCGGACTCCACGGCGCGAACCTCGTCGGCGAGGCGGGCGAAATCGGCGGCCAGGATGCTGGGCGCGACGACGGGCGGCGGTACGGTCACGGGGCCAGTGTACGAACGCGGTCCTCCCCCGGCTGCGGCGCGGCACCACGAAGGACCTACTGTGACCCTCTCGTCACCTTCGGTGCAGAATTCCGCCGTCCGGGGCAGAAATCGACACGAATAGTCGCCGGTGACTGGCCGATCGATTGAAAGATGACGAAACTCCTACAGGGACGGTCACATATGCTGCACGCCCGGGCGCGGGGGACGCCGCACGGGCCGCGGCGACCGGTTGCCATCTCTCCGGCGAAGGAGCGGACGATGCGACGGTGGCTCCACGCCCTCACGCTGGCCGGCGCCGTGACGGCGGTGCTCGCCGGCTGCGCCCCGACGCACCGGGCCGACGGGGACCTCGTCGACGACTGGGCGGCGCTGCCGGCGCCCCAGCTGTTCGTCCCGGCCACCGACGCGTGCCTGCCGCGGCTCACCGCCGTGGTGCAGGCGGCCACGTACGAGACGGTGGACTGCGCCGGCAGCCACCTGGCCGAGGCGGTGCACGTCGGCACGTTCACCGGCTCGGCCGCCGAGGGCACCCGCCCCGAGCCGGGCTCTCCCGAACTGCGCGGCGCCCGGGCCGAGTGCGACCAGCGGGCCCGGGAGATGATCGGCGGGGACTGGCACGCCGCCCGGCTCACCCTGAACATCGCGCTGCCACCGGCGACCGCCTGGATGGCCGGCGCGCGCTGGTTCCGCTGCGACCTGGCCGAGACCGACAGCATCGACAACACCCGGCCGGTCAACCGGGTGGGCAGCCTGCGCGGCGCGCTGGTCGGCGACAACCCGCTGGTGCACCGCTGCTTCGACCCGAAGCTGATCGGTGCGAACCTCAACTACATGGCCCCGGTGCTGTGCACCGAGCCGCACCGGGCCGAGTTCGTCGGCGTCTACTCCGAACGCGACATGGGCTGGGCCGAGTTCGCCCGGCGCGCGCCGGCCGCACACCGGCGCTGCATGACGTTGATCGCCGCGTTCGCCAACGTGCCGGACAATGCCGAACTGCCGTACCGGGCCGGGTCCATCTTCTACCCGCCGTCGCAGCGGGAGTGGGAGGAGGGCGACCGGGGGGTGCGCTGTTTCCTGTGGAGCGACGACCGCAAACTGACCCGCTCGATGCGGGGCGCCGGCCCGGAGGGACTGCCGATCATCTGACCGCCGTTCCGTCGGGAGCCGGCCGCCTCGTGCGACCGGCCGCCAGCCCGGTTGCCGTATGCTGCGTCGCCGAGGCGTACCGGTCGGCCGGGCGGCTCCGGACGGCGGGAGGTCGGTAGCGATGCGGCGATGGTGGGCGGCGGTCGCCGCGGGCGCGGTGGCGGTGCTGGCGGTCGGCGGGTGCAGCGCGCCGGCCGGGGTGGACCGCGACCTCATCGACGAGTGGCCGGCCTTCGCCGCCCCGGTGGGCTTCGTGCCCGCGGCCGACGTCTGCCACCCGACCGTCGCCGACGTCGGCTACCTCAGCGGCTACCAGCCGGTCGACTGCGCCGCCTCGCACCGCGCCGAGACGCTGCACGTGGGCACGCTGGGCGGCCCGGACGCCGGTCGCTCCGCGCCGCCGCGCGCCGGTTCGGCCGGCGTGCGCTCCGCGCACGCCGAGTGCGCCCGGCAGGTCACCCGGGCCGTCGGCGCGGACTGGCGGTCCGGGCGGTTGCAGCTCTCCGTGGTCTTCCCGTCCGCGTTGGCCTGGTCCGGCGGCGCCCGCTGGTACCGCTGCGACGTCGCCGAGGTGACCGACCTGGACGAGGGCAACGTGGCCGCCCGTACCGGCAGCCTGCGCGGCGCGCTCAAGCCCGGCTCTCCGCTGGCGTTGGGCTGCTTCAACCCGAAGCTGAGCAAGGACGAGGTGCAGGCCATGCGGCCGGTGACCTGCACCGCGAAGCACCACGCCGAGTTCGTCGGGATCTACCAGGCGCCCGACATCAGCTACGCCGAGTTCCAGCGCACCTCGCTGCGGGCGCACAAGGCGTGCCGGGGGCTGATCGCGAAGTACGCCAAGGTGCCGAACGACGGGAAGATGCAGTACCGGGCCGGCACCATCGTCTACCACCCGTACGAGCAGCAGTGGCGCGACGGCGACCGGGGTGTGCAGTGCTTCCTCTGGGTCTCCGACCGGACGCTGACCCGCTCGGTGCGGGGCGCCGGCGGCTCGGCGCTGCCGGTCACCTGAGCCGCGGGCGGGGCGGGCGTCGGCCCACCCCGCCCCCACGCGCTCAGCCGACCTGGAGCGTCACGTCGTCGACGACGAAGCTGGTCTGGAGCGAGGCGTCCTCGACGCCGGTCCACTTGAGCGTCACCGTCTGGCCGGCGTACCCGGCGAGGTTGAAGCTGCGCTGGGTGTAGCCGGTGGCCTTGTTCAGGTTCGAGTAGGTCGCCAGCGTGGTGGAGCCGACCTGCACGGTCAGCTTGTCGTACGCGGTCGAGGTGGTGGTCTCGGCCGAGTCGATGTGCAGCCAGAACGCCAGCGTGTAGCTGGTGCAGCCGGTCGGCAGCGTCACCGACTGGGAGAGCGTGTCGGTGTGCGAGGAGCCGTAACCGTTCAGCCACGCCTTGTAGGACCCGGTCCGGGCCGCCTGGCCGGAGTCGTTGGTGATCACGCCGGAGCTGGTCGTCCACGGCGTGGTGCCGGACTCGAAGCTGCTGTTGCCGATGAGCTGTCCGGCGGTGCAGCCGCCGCTGCCGCCGGTCACCGTGATCGTGTAGCTGGCGGTGCGGGTGGCCGAGCCGGTGCCGGTGACGGTGAGCGTGAACGTGCCGGTGGTCGCCGTGGACGAGGCGCTGACCGTCATGGTGGCGGAGCCGCCGGAGGTGACCGACGACGGGCTGAAGCCGACCGTGACGCCGCTCGGGGCGCCGCTGGCCGACAACGCCACCGTCTGGGCGCTGCCGCTGGTGGTGGCGGTGCTGACGGTGGCGATGGTGGAGCCGCCCCGGGCGACGCTGCCGGAGGTGGGGCTGACCGCGACGGAGAAGTCGTTGGCCGGCGTGCCGCCGCCGACCGCGAGCGCCCAGATCGCGTACGCCACGCCGTCGGCACTGCGGTTGAGCACCGTCGTGTTGATGTTGCTGGTGGTGTCGCAGGAGCGGTGGTAGCAGCCGTCGTACGCCGCGCCGGAGGTGCCGCCCCACTTGGCGGCCTGGGCGGCGGTCTTGGTGTAGCTGGCGCCGGCCGCGTAGCCGGAGGTCTGGATGCCGACGTTGGCGAACGAGTAGTCGTCCGAGCGGCCCTGCCCCTCGGTGTTCTCCTCCGGCTGGATGCCGAACGAGTCCCAGTACGCCTTCAGCGGCGCCGCGGTGGCCGAGGTGATCCGGTTGATGAAGTAGCCGCCGTTGGGCGAGCCCACCATGTCGAAGTTGTAGTAGCCCTTGATGTAGCCCCGCTGGGTGGTGCTGAGCTGGTTGACGTAGTGCTTGGAGCCCTGGAGGCCCTGCTCCTCGCCGTTCCACCAGGCGAACCGGACCCGCTTGGTCATGGTCGGGTTCTGCGCGGCCAGCACCAGCGCGTTCTCCAGCAGCGTGGCCGAGCCGGAGCCGTTGTCGTTGATGCCGGGGCCGGCGGAGACGCTGTCCAGGTGCGCGCCGAACATGACGACCTGGTCGGCCGGGCCCTGCGGCCACTCGGCGATCAGGTTGCTGCCCGGGTACGTGCAGGTGGTGCAGTTCTGCTCGGTGACCGTGTAGCCGGCGGCCTGGAGCTTGCCCTTGACGTAGCTGACCGAGGCGGCGTAGCCGGCCGAGCCGGCCCGGCGGTTGCCGCCGTTGCTGCTGGCGATGGAGTTGAGCTGGGTGAGGTGGGCCTGGACGTTGGTCAGCGAGACGTCCGGTGCGGCGAGCGCGGCGACGGCCGGGGCGGGGGCGGCCGGAGCGGGCGCGGCGGAGGCGGAGGCGGTGCCGGCCAGGCTCGCCGTCGTCAGGGTGGCGACGAGGGCGAGCGCGAGGCTCGTGGTCGGCGTACTGCGTCTCATGGAGACTCCTCGTGGGGGTCGTGCGGGCGGGGGTGACGGCCGAGGACCGGTGATCGGAACAGTTACATGCATCGATCACTTAGTCAACGGCCCGTCACATCCCACCACCCCCCTCCCCCACCCGAGATGCACCCGACGCGGGTCTCCCCCGCCGTCACCCCACCCCGTCTCCCCCCGCTGGTTCACGGAAAGAGTGGGCATGGCGCGCGAAATGCCACCACTTTCCGTGAATCAGCACCGGGAAACGGGGTGGGGTGAGGGGCAAGGGGTGGGCGCGGGTCAGCCGCGGCGGAGCACCGCCAGGAACATCGCGTCGGTGCCGTGCCGGTGCGGCCAGAGCTGCACCGTCGGGCCGTCACCCAGGCCGGGCATGCCGGCCGGCAGCAGCGGGCGGGCGTCCACGAAGTCGACCGGGAAACCACACCGCCGGGACGCCTCGGTCACCGTCACGTGCGTCTCCACCACGTGTGGCGAACACGTCACGTACGCCACCACACCGCCCGGACGGACCGCCCGCAGCGCCGCGGTGAGCAGCTCGCGCTGCAACCGGGTCAACGGCGGCAGGTCCGCCGGCTGCCGGCGCCAGCGCGACTCCGGCCGACGACGCAACGCCCCCAGGCCGGTGCACGGCGCGTCCACCAGCACCCGGTCGAAGTGCCCCTCCGGCAGCTTCGGGTCACCGCCGACGTCCCGCCCGTCGAGGTGCAGCACCGTGACCGGCAGGCCCCGGGTCGCCTGCTCGACCAGCCGGGCCCGGTGCTCCGCCACCTCGACCGCGGTCAGCCGCGCCCCGCGCTGCGCGGCCAGCGCGCCGAGCAGACCGGACTTGCCGCCCGGACCGGCGCACAGGTCCAGCCAACGGCCGTCCGGGCCGTCCACCGGCGCGTTCGCCAGGGCGTCCGCCACCAGTTGGGAGCCCTCGTCCTGCACGTGGGCCCGCCCGTCGACGACCGCCGCCAGGTCGCCCGGCGCGCCGCCGGCAAGATAGACCGCGTACGGCGAGAACGCGCCGGGCGCGCCGCCGACCTCGTCGGCCAGCGCCACCGCGTCGGCCCGCCCCGGCCGGGCGCACAGGTGGACCGGCGGGCGCTCATTGTCCTCGATCAGCAGCCGGGTGGTCTCCCCCAGATCACCGCCGAGCGCCTCGGCGAACGACCGCACGATCCACTGCGGATGGCTGTACGCCAGCGCGAGGTGACCGATCGGATCGACGCCCTCGGCCGGGGCGAGCTTCGCCACCCAGGCGTCGGCGTCCCGGCCGGCGATCTCCCGCAGCACCGCGTTGGCGAACCCGGTCGCGCCCGGCCCCACCATGCGGACCAGGTCCACCGTGGACGACACCGCCGCGTGCGCCGGCACCCGGGTGTGCAGCAACTGGTACGCCCCGAGCCGCAGCGCGTCCCGCACCGGCGGGTCGATCCGCTGCACGTCCCGGCCGGCCGCGTCGGTGACGATCGCGTCCAACGTGCCGGTGTGCCGCAGCGTGCCGTAGGTCAGCTCGGTGGCGAACGCGGCGTCCCGCCCGCTCAGCCCCGCCTCGCGCAGCATCGCCGGGAGCACCAGGTTGGCGTACGCGTCGTCGCGGTGCACCGCCGCCAACGCCTCGTACGCGACGTGCCGGGGCAGGTCCACGGTCGGCCGGACCGGACGCTGCCCGCCCCGCCGGTCGGCGCCGCCCCGGTACGGCCGGTCACCGCCGCGACCCGGGCCACGCGGCCGGTCGCCGGTGCCGCGGTCGTACCCCCGCGGGCGCTCACCCTCGACGGGCCGCTCCGCGGCACTCATGAGAACACCTCGCCGGTGGCGACCCGGACGCCGCGCGCCCAGTCGCCGGCCGACATGGCCTTCTTGCCGGCCGCGCGCACCTCGCCGAGCCGCACCGGCCCGGTCGCGGTGCCCACCAGCACCTGGGACTTCTCCACCAGCAGCTCACCCGGCTTCAGCTCGGGGCCGTTCGCCAGCGGGGTGACCGGGCCGAGCTTGACCCGGTCGTCGCGGAACGTGGTCCACGGGCCGGGCGCCGGCGTGCAGGCCCGCACCCGCCGGTCCACCGCGAACGCCGGATCGGTCCAGCGGACCCGGGCGTCGTCCACGGTCAGCTTCGGCGCCAGCGAGACCCCGTCGGCCGGCTGCGGCTCGGCCCGGGCGGTGCCGGCGCCGATCGCGTCCAGGACCGCTACCAGCAGCCCCGCGCCGGACCGGGCCAGCCGCTCCAGCAGGTCGCCGGACGTGTCGGCGGGCCGGATCTCGTCGGTGACCGTGCCGAAGACCGGCCCGGTGTCCAGCCCCGCCTCCAGTTGGAACACGCTGGCCCCGGTCAGCTCGTCGCCGTGCAGCACGGCGTGCTGCACCGGAGCCGCGCCCCGCCAGGCGGGCAGCAGCGAGAAGTGCAGGTTGATCCAGCCGTGCCGGGGGATCTCCAACGCCACCGGCGGCACCAGCGCGCCGTAGGCGACCACTGGCACGCAGTCCGGCGCGAGCGCGCGCAGCCGGTCGAGGAACTCCGGCTCGCGCGGCCGGGCCGGGGTGAGCACCTCCACGCCGTGCGCGTCGGCCCACGCGCCGACCGGCGAGCGGTGCAGCCCCCGACCCCGGCCGGCGGGGGCGTCGGGGCGGGTGACCACGGCGAGCAGCTCGTGGCCGGAGGCGGCGATCGCGTCCAGGGCCGGTACGGCGACCGCCGGCGTGCCGGCGAAGACCAGGCGCATCCCGGTCACCGTCCCAGGCCGAACGGGTTGCTGACGGGATGCGGGCTGAGTTTGACCGTGGGCGGGGCGCCCTGGTCGTACCAGTCGGCCTGCCGGATCGCCTTCATGGCCTCCTTGCGGCCGGCCGCGTCGAGCCGGTCGACGAAGAGCACCCCGTCGAGGTGGTCGGTCTCGTGCTGCACGCAGCGGGCCATCAGGCCGGTGCCGACGATCTGCATCGGGTCGCCGTGGGCGCTGAAGCCCTTGGCGATCACGTTCTGCCGGCGCTTCGTGTCGAAGTAGAGCCCGGGGATGGAGAGGCAGCCCTCCGGGCCGTCCTGCTCCTCCTCGTCAGGGAACTCCAGCACCGGATTGACCAGGTGGCCGAGCATGTCGTCGACGTCGAAGGTGAACACCCGCAGGCTCACTCCGAGCTGCGGCGCGGCCAGGCCGGCGCCGTTCTGCTCACGCATCGTGTCGGTCAGGTCGGCGACCAGCTTGCGCAGCTCGGCGTCGAAGTCGACCACCGGGTCGGCCGGCGTGCGCAGCACCGGATCGCCGAACAGACGGATGGGCTGAACGGTCACGCGGCGGGGCTCCTTGTCTGGGACGGGTGGTGCGCCCCCAGTCTACGGAGTCGGCCCGGCCGCCCCCGGCGGCGGACCGGCAACGGTGACCGGGGCCGCCTCCCGCCCCGGCGCGACCGGCAGCGTGGCGAAGCCGCGCAGGGTGAGCCGGACCCGCCGTTCGGGCCGGCCGGCCAGGGCCAGCTCGGGCAGCCGGCGCAGCAGCAGCGGGAACGCCACCTGTGCCTCCAGCCGGGCCAGCGCCGCGCCGAGGCAGTAGTGCGGGCCGGCGCCGAAGGACAGCGGATGGACCTGCGGGCGCCAGGGGTCGAAGCGGGCCGGCTCGGGGAACCGGGCGGGGTCCCGGTTCGCCGCGCCGAGCATCACGATGATCCAGCTCTCCGGCGGCAGGTCGACGCCGCCGTGCCGGGAGGGCGCGGTGCTCATCCGGGAGGTGAGCTGCACCGGCGAGTCGTAGCGCAGCAGCTCGTCGACGTGACCGGGGGCGAGCTCCGGGTGCTCGCGCAGCGCCGCCGCCGCGGCCGGGTGGCCCAGCAGCGCCACCAGGCCGTTGCCGAGCAGGTTGGTGGTGGTCTCGAAGCCGGCCACCAGCAGCACGATCAGGTTGGCCAGCAGCTCGTCGCCCGACAGCCGCTCGCCGTCGGCGTCGTGCGCCTGCACCAGCGCGGTGGTCAGGTCGTCGGCGGGGACCCGGCGGCGGGCCGCGACCAGCTCGGAGAAGTAGGCGCGCAGCTCCGCCGCGCCGCGGTCGGCGACGGCCAGCTCGTCCGGGGTGATTTCCGGCTCCAGCACGCCGGTCAGGTCGGTGGCCCAGCGCCGGAACAGCGGCCGGTCCGCCGCCGGCACGCCGAGCAACGCGCAGATCACCCCCACCGGCAGCGGGTACGCGAACGCGGCCATGAAGTCGACGGGCGCCCCGCCCCGGCCGGCGGCCAGCATGGCGTCGATCAGCGCGTCCGCCTGCGCCTCGACCACACCGCGCATGGCGGCGATCCGGCGCGGGGTGAACGCGCCGGCGGCCAGCCGCCGCATCCGGCTGTGGTCGGGCGGGTTGGTGCGCAGCATCGACCGGGAGATCGACAGCACCGCCGGGCTCTCCCGCCAGCCGGGCATGAACTGGTCCCGCAGGGCGTCGTCCATCACCCCGAACCGGGCGTCCCGCAGGATCGCGTCGGCCTCCGCGTACCCGGTCACCACGTAGAAGACCGGGCCGGCCTGGACCACCGGGCCGTGCGCCCGCAGCCGTTCGTACGTCGGGTAGGGATCGACCCGGCCCGCGGGGGACATCAGCAGTGCGAGGGCGTCGGCAGGATCCACGGGCGGCCTCCCAGGCATCGAAGGACCCCATCATCCCCCGGTTCGCCCGGTTCGGGCGACCCCGCCGGTCAGGCGCCGGCGCCCGGCTCCCCGGCCAGCACCGGGCCGCCGCCCAGCAGCGCGTGCTCGGGCAGCGGCAGCGCGATGCCGTGCGCGTCCTCCCAGTCGTGGATCAGGGCCGGCCGGGCCTGGGCGGCGAAGAAGTCGACGGCGCTCAGCCCGCCGACCACCGGCTCGTCGACCTCGGCGACCAGCCGGGCCGGGACCATCGGGAGGCCGCCGCGCACCGCGGCGCTGAGCCGCCGGTGCCCGTCGACCACGAAGAAGTACTCACCGGTGTAGCCGATGCTCAGCGGCTCCACCGGCTCGTCGCCGGCCCGGCCCGCCTCGCCGGCCGGCTCCGCGTCCCAGAGACCGCGCAGCGTGGCGACGTCCTCGGTCGGGTAGACCCGGGTCGGGTCGAGCAGCAGCAGCGGCTGGCCGGCGCGCAGCACGTCGGCGCCGAGCCGGCCCTCGTACACGTCGACGACGTGCGCGATCACCTGCTCCGGCGTGGCCCGGGTGGTGTCGCAGACCAGGTCGTAGTTGCGCAGCCGGGCCTTGTCGACGCCGTACCGGACGATGAAGCGGTTGCGCTCGCTCTCGCTGCGTTCCCGCAGCTTGGCCCGCGCCTCCTCCAGCGAGGTGTAGCTCTCCGCCGGGCCGGACGGGCGGGCCAGCACCCGCCGGGCCGCCTCGGTCGGCTCGGTGATCATGTGCACCTTGAGCGCGTCGGTGAAGAAGTGCCAGGCCAGGCGGGAGTCCATGACCAGCGACTCGCCGGAGGCGGCGATGTCCCGCTGGAGCTGGTCGACGTAGCCGTCGACCGCCTGGTCCAGCTCGGCGTGCAGGTTGAGCTGGAGCGCGGTCATCTGCCGCTCCTGCGCCATCTGCCGGTAGAGGTCGCCGACGCTGACCCGGCGCAGCCCCAGCCGCTTGGCGATCTCGACGGAAACGGTGCTCTTGCCGCTGCCGAGATCACCGTTGAAGACGATCGACTGACGAACGGTCACGACTGGTCCACCCCTGCTCACCGGCTGACTGACGACATCGAATCCGTGTGGCCCGACGTGCTCGGAGCAGCCGCCGCGCCGCGTACCGCGCGGAAATCCCGCGCGCCTGGGCATGACGGGCGATGCTATCACCGCCCGCTATCCAATTGCCGGACCAGGTGTACGACAAACCCCAGGTCACGACCGTACGCGAGGGGCCGGGTGCGTTCCGTCACGCCCGGCGCCCGCTCAGAACAGGCTCAGCGGGTCGACCTGGAGCCGGACCGGTTCGGCGGCCTTGCGGGCGCTGCGTTGCCCGGCCGCGGCGTGCAACGCGCCGGCGAGCGCGCCCGCCCGGGACCGCGGGACCCGGACCAGCATCCGCTCCCGGCCCTCCTCGGCCGGCACCGGGCCGAGCACCTCGGCGCCGTCCGGCAGCCGGGCGCCGGCCAGCAGGTCGGCCACCGCCTCGGCCACGCCGGTGACGCTGGCCATCCGCACCGCCGGCGGGAAGCCCAACTCCCGGCGCTCGGCCAGCTCGCGGGCGGCGAACCAGGCCGCGTCCCACCGCAGCAACGCCTGCACCGGCGCCAGCGCGCCGTCCGCGACCACCACCACCCGACCGCCCACCGCGCCGGCCCGGGCCAGCGCGGCGCCGGCCAGCCAGCGCCGCAGCGCCTCCTCCCCGGCCCGCAGGTCGGCCCGGGTGAGCAGCGCCCACGAGTCGAGCAGCAGCACCGCGCCGTAGCCGCCCTCGGCGACCGGCTCGGCACCCGGCGTGGCGATCACCAGGCCGGCGCCGCCGGGCACCGTGGCCAGCACCTCCTCCCGCCCCGAGGTCCGTACCGGCACGCCCGGGAACGCCCGGCCCAGCTCCTCGGCGGTCCGCCGGGCGCCGGTGACCGAGGCGCGCAGCCGCCGCCCACCGCACTCCGGGCAGGCGTACGCGGCCGCGACCCGGCCGCACCAGCGACAGGCGGGCGTGCCCTGCGCCGACGGCAGGGCGAGCGGGCCGGCGCAGTGCGGGCAGCGGGCCGGAGCCCGGCACTCGGCGCAGGCGACCGAGGGCAGGTAACCGCGTCGGGGCACCTGCACCAGCACCGGCAGGTCGGCGCGGAGCGCGTCCCGGGCGGTGGTCCAGGCCAGGCTGGGCAGCCGGGCGGAGGCCGCGCCCGGGTCCCGGGCCAACTGCGGGTCGTCGCCGGTGGGCGCCATCGCCGGCATCCGCGCCCGTACCGTGGCCCGGTCGGCGACCACCTCCCGTGCCCAGCCGGTCTCCACCAGCAACTGCGCCTCGGCGGTCCGCGCGTACCCGCCGACCAGCGCGCCCGCGTCGCTGAGCTGCGCCCGGGTGAGCAGCACCTCGCGGGCGTGCGGGTAGGGCGCCCGGGGCTCGGCGTGCAGGTCGTCGCCGTCGTCCCAGACCGCCACCAGGCCGAGCCGTGCCACCGGGGCGAACATGGCCGCGCGGGTGCCGATCACCACCGGCGCCTCACCCCGGCGGGCGGCCAGGAACGCGCGGTAGCGACGCGCCGGCCCGTCGGCGGCGGTGAGGCGGACGTGCCGGCCCGGGCCCAGCACGGCGGTCAGGGCGGCGTCGAGCCGGTCCAGGTCCCGGCCGTCCGCGACCACCACCACGGCGCCCCGGCCGCCGGCCACGGTGGCGGCCACCGCGTCCGCGTACCGGTCGGCCCAGTCCTCCCCCGGCAGCGCCGACCAGACCGCGCGGGCCGGCCGGCCCTCGGCGAGCGCGCGCAGCAGCGCCGGTCCGGCCGGGTAGTCCCGCCAGCCGCGCGGGTCGACCGACACGCCGGCGCCGCCGGCGACGGCCGCGTCGGCGCTCTCGCCGACGCCCTCATCGACGGCGGCGACCGGGGGCCCGCTCCCGGACCCGGTGGCGGGCTCAGGCGCGGAGCCGGTCGCGGGCGCCTCGGCGGCCTCGGCGGCGGTCGCGGCCTTCTCGGCGCGGGCGTGCCGGGGCGGCACGGCGAGCCGGAGCACGTCGGCCAGGCTGCCGGCGTACCGGTCGGCGACCGCCCGCGCCAACCGGGCCACCTCCGGGGAGAGCACCGGCACCGGGGAGACGACCTTCTCCAGGTACGCCAGCCGGGGATGCGCCGACTCGGCGACGCGCTCCAGCAGCCAGCCGTCGACGAGCTGGCCGGCGAAGCGGACCTTCACCCGCACCCCGGGCCGGGCGTCGGCGTCCAGCGCCTCCGGGACCAGGTAGTCGAACGGGCGGTCGAGGTGCGGCAGCGGCACGTCCACGCAGACGCGAGCGACCGGCGACCCCGCAGCGGGTCGCCGGTCGCGGCGCGTGTCGGCGGTCAGGCTCCCGCGGCCGACTTGAGGTCGGCGGCCCGGTCGGTGCCCTCCCAGGTCAGGTCCGCCAGATCCCGGCCGAAGTGGCCGTACGCGGCGGTCTGCCGGTAGATCGGGCGCAGCAGGTGCAGGTCCCGGATGATGGCGGCCGGACGTAGGTCGAACACCTCGGCGACGGCCTTCTCGATCCGGGCCACCGGCACGGTCTCGGTGCCGAAGGTCTCGACGAACAGGCTCACCGGGTGCGCCTTGCCGATCGCGTACGCGACCTGCGCCTCACACCGCTCGGCCAGCCCGGCGGCGACCACGTTCTTGGCCACCCACCGCATCGCGTACGCGGCCGACCGGTCGACCTTCGACGGGTCCTTGCCGGAGAACGCGCCGCCACCGTGGCGGGCGTACCCGCCGTAGGTGTCCACGATGATCTTCCGGCCGGTCAGCCCGGCGTCGCCCATCGGGCCACCGATCTCGAACCGGCCGGTCGGGTTCACCAGGAGGCGGTACCCCTCGGTGTCCAGCTCGAGGCCCTCCAGCTCCGGGGTGATCACGTGCTCGCGCACGTCCGGGGTGAGCAACGACTCCAGCGAGATGTCCGCCGCGTGCTGGCTGGACACCACCACCGTGTTCAGGCGGACCGGCCGCAGCCCGTCGTACTCGATGGTCACCTGGGTCTTGCCGTCCGGCCGCAGGTAGGGGATCGTGCCGTCCTTGCGGACCTGCGCCAGCCGGCGGGCCAGCCGATGCGCCAGCGCGATCGGCAGCGGCATCAGCTCGGGCGTCTCGGAGCAGGCGAAGCCGAACATCATGCCCTGGTCGCCCGCGCCCTGCGCGTCCAGCGCGCTCTCCGACCCGCCGGTACGGAGCTCGAACGCGTTGTCCACGCCCTGGGCGATGTCCGGCGACTGGGCGCCGATGGAGACGCTCACGCCGCAGGACGCGCCGTCGAAGCCCTTCTTCGACGAGTCGTAGCCGATGCCGAGGATGGTTTCCCGCACGATGGTCGGGATGTCGGCGTACGCCTTGGTGGTCACTTCGCCGGCGACGTGCACCTGGCCCGTGGTGATCAGCGTCTCCACCGCGACCCGGCTGTGCGGGTCCTGTGCGAGCAACGCGTCGAGGATGCCGTCGCTGATCTGGTCGGCGATCTTGTCCGGGTGGCCTTCCGTGACCGATTCGGACGTGAAGAGACGTGTCACGGCACTCCTAAGCATGTAAAAACGTTTGAAGGTCGCTCGCGACAGTTTAGTCGCCGGGTGTCCGGCGTCATTCGCAAACGTGCGGAGACCAACCGTCAGGACGGGCCGTCCAGGCGGCCGGCCACGAGGTCCCAGACGGCGTCGGCCAGGGCCTCCTTGAGCTGCTCGGGGAACCGGTGCACGGCCCCGTCGGAACCGATCACGACGGCGGCGTTGGTCTCCGCGCCGAACACCTTGTCGACGCCGACCTCATTGACCACGATCAGGTCGGCGCGCTTGCGGGCCAGCTTGGCCCGGCCGTTGGCCTCCGCGTCGTGGGTCTCCGCGGCGAACACCACGAGCACCTGGCCGGGGCGACGGTTCCGGCCCAGCTCGGCGGCGATGTCCGGATTGGTGACCAGCTCGATGGTCGGCGCGGGGCCACCCTCGGACTTCTTGATCTTGCCGGTGGCGTAGCTGGCCGGGCGGAAGTCGGCCGGCGCGGCCGCCATCACCACGGCGTCCGCGTCGGCGGCGGCGGCCAGCGTCGCGGCGCGCAGCTCCTCGGTGGTGCCGACCCGGACCAGGTCCACCCCGGCCGGGTCGGCGAGCGCCACGTTGGCCGAGACGAGCGTCACCCGGGCGCCCCGGGCGACCGCGGCGCGGGCGAACGCGTACCCCTGCTTGCCGGAGGACCGGTTGCCCAGGAACCGGACCGGGTCGAGCGGCTCGCGGGTGCCGCCGGCGGTGACCACCACGTGCCGGCCGGCCAGATCGGCCGGGGCGGCGACGCCACGGGCCAGCGCCCGGCGGGCGACCGCGAAGATCTCCGCCGGGTCGGGCAGCCGGCCCTTGCCGGTGTCCCGGCCGGTGAGCCGGCCGACCGCCGGCTCGATCACCCGCACACCCCGGGACCGCAGTGTGGCCACGTTGGCCACGGTGGCCGGGTGCTCCCACATCTCGGTGTGCATGGCCGGCGCCAGCAGCACCGGGCAGCGCGCGGTCAGCAGCGTGTTGGTGAGCAGGTCGTCGGCGAGGCCGTGGGCGGCCTTGGCGAGCAGGTCGGCGGTGGCGGGCGCGACCACGACCAGGTCGGCGCGCTGCCCGAGGCGCACGTGCGGCACCTCGTGCACGTCGGACCAGACGTCGTCGGCGACCGGCTGACCGGAGAGCGCCGCCCAGGTCGGCGCCCCGACGAAGCGGAGCGCCGACGCGGTCGGTACGACCCGGACCCGGTGACCCGACTCGGTGAAGAGCCGGAGCAGCTCACACGCCTTGTAGGCGGCGATGCCGCCGCCGACCCCGAGGACGATCTCGGCGGGCATCGGCGCGGGCGGAGTTACGGCTGGTCGGTCGGCTCGGCGGTGAGCAGGCCCGAGTTGATCTCACGCATGGCGATGGAGAGCGGCTTCTCCTGCGGAGTGGTCTCCACCAGCGGGCCGACGTACTCCAGGAGGCCCTCACCGAGCTGGCTGTAGTAGGCGTTGACCTGACGCGCGCGCTTGGCGGCGAAGATGACCAGCGCGTACTTCGAGGTGGTCTTCTCGAGCAGCTCGTCGATCGGCGGGTTGGTGATGCCCTCGGGGTTGGTGGCGATGGATCCCACGAATTTGACCTCTGCGTCTCGCTCGGCGGCGGCCGTCGCTCAACCGCGCGGTGGCGGTCGGGCCGGTGCCAGGAATGACGAACCGAGCAATCCTACCAGCTCGGCCGCGGCACGCTCGGTCCGGTCGTGCGCCACGGCATGTGCGAACGCGGCCGCCACGAGCGGGTCGGCCCGGTACGCCGGCGGCGCGAGCAGCACCAGCCGGGCCTCCGGCACGACGGCGCGGACGGCGAGCGCGCCGGCCAGGTCCAGCGGCAGCAGCACCGGCCGACCCTGCGCCAGGGGGGACCGCACGTGCGCCCGGGGCACCCCCCGGCGGTACGGCCCGATCCGGCACCACTCCAGCAGCTCGTCGGCGGCGACCAGCCGGTCGAAGCCGACCGGGTCGAGGAAGAGCCGGTCCACGCCGTCCCGCTCGCCCGGGCGCGGCGGCCGGGTGGTGGCGACCACCGGCACCCGCACTGACGAAAGGCGCGCCCGGACCTGCTCGACGACACTGCCCCGACCGGCCCCGGAGGGACCGGACAGGACAGTGAGCCGAGCCGCCGAGCGCGCCTCGTCATCCGTGCTCACCGCTTGTTTCTACACGGTGGTCCGTTCAGTTGGCGGCGAACTCTCCCAGCAGCGCCTTGCGCTGCTGCTCGCCGAGGCCGCGAAGGCGACGGCTGTCGGCGATCTTGAGCTTCTCCATGATCTGGGTGGCCCGGATCTTGCCGATACCCGGCATCGCCTGGAGCACTGCCGAAACCTTCAGCTTGCCCACGACGTCGTCGGACTCGGCCCGCTCGAGGACGGTGGCGAGGGTGGTCTTGCCCTGCTTGAGCTGCTCCTTCAGCTCAGCGCGGGCCTTGCGGATCTCCGCAGCCTTCTCCAGCGCGGCAGCGCGCTGCTCGGGGGTCAGTGACGGGAGCGGCACCAGTTCTCCTCAGGTCCCTAGTACGGCGGGCGGAGCCCCACCGCAGCTGTGAAACGTGGTGTCGCTGGCAACCAAAGGGGTCCGTGGTTCCCAGCGCGGGGAAAACTAGCGGTCAACGGAGCTTTCGGCAACGTGGACGCGCGATGATCAACGTAAAGTGACCGAGCCGTCAGTCAGTCCGGCGGTGGTCAGGACGGCGCGGCACTCGGCCAGCACCCGCTCCGCGGCGGCCCGCAGGGCGGCCGGGTCCGGCCCCGCGCCCAGCACCTCCCGGGAGTACGACGGCAGCACCGACGGCAGCGCGGCGCCGAAGACGGCACGCAGCCCGGCAGGCGTGCCGCCCTGCGCGCCCAGCCCCGGCGCGAGCAGCGGACCGTTCACCCCGCCGAGGTCGTGACCGGTCTCGCCGATCGTCGCGCCGACCACCAGACCGAAGCTGCCGAGCGGCTCCGCACCCCGGTTGAGCTGGGAAATCTCGTCGATGACGGTCTGCGCGACGGTGCGTCCGTCGGGCCCCACCGCGCGCTGCACGGCGGCCCCCTCCGGATTGGAGGTGAGCGCCAGGACGAAGACCCCGCCCCCGTGCGCGGCGGCCGTCTCGATCATCGGCGCGAGCGAACCTACTCCCAGGTAGGGGCTCGCGGTGATCGCGTCGACATACAGCGGGCTGGATGGATCGAGGTACGCCGAGGCGTACGCGCGGACCGTCGAGCCGATGTCTCCGCGCTTGACGTCAAGGAGAACGAGCGCACCCACATTGCGCAACTGTCGGATAGTTGACTCAAGCACCGCCACGCCGCGCGAGCCGAAGCGCTCGAAGAACGCCGACTGCGGCTTGACCACCGCGACCCGGTCGCCGATCGCCTCCACCACGGTCCGGCTGAACCGCTCCAGCCCGTCGACGTCGTCGGGCAGCCCCCAGTCGGCCAGCAGACCCGGGTGCGGATCGATTCCCACGCAGAGCGGTCCCCGCTCCGCCACGGCCCGGTGCAGGCGCGCGCCGAACGTCTCCATCCGTCTCTCCCTCTCCCGACGGCTCCGGGCCGCCTCGGTGTCCCGCGACGGCCCTCCCGCCGCGGCAACTCGCTCCGGCCGGCCTCTCGACCGGCCGACTCCCCCAGTCACGGCTCAACCGGCCCTGACCGCTCCCGCCTGACCGCTCCGGCCCTGACCGCTCCGGCCCGGTCAGCCCCGGTCGGGGCTCAACCGGCCTTGACCGCCGCCGCCACGCCGGCCGCGATCCGCGCCACGTCCGCGGCGTCGCAGACGTAGGGCGGCATGGTGTAGACGAGGTCGCGGAACGGGCGCAGCCACACCCCCTCGGCGACCGCCGCGGCGGTGGCCCGGGGCAGGTCCACCTCGTGGTCCAGTTGCACCACCCCGATCGCGCCGAGCACCCGCACGTCGGCCACCCCGGGCGCGCCGCGCAACGGCGCCAGGCCGTCCCGCAGCCCGGCGGCGATCCCCGCCACCCGCCCGACCCAGTCGCCGGCGCGCAGCAGGCCCAGCGAGGCGTTCGCGACCGCGCAGGCGAGCGGGTTGCCCATGAACGTCGGCCCGTGCGCCAGCACGCCGCCGGCCGAGATCGCGCCGGCCACCGCCGGGGTGCAGAGCGCCGCCGCCAGCGTCAGGTAGCCGCCGGTGAGCGCCTTGCCGACGCAGAGCACGTCCGGCGTGACGCCGGCGTGCTCGGCGGCGAACATCCGCCCGGTCCGGCCGAAGCCGGTGGCGATCTCGTCGAAGATCAGCAGAATGCCGTGTTGCCGGGTCACCTCGCGCAGCACCCGCAGGTAGTGCGGATGGTGGAACCGCATCCCGCCGGCGCCCTGGACCACCGGCTCCACGATCACCGCCGCCAGCTCGGCGGCGTGCCGCTCGACGGCGTCCACCAGCGCCGCCTCGTACGCCGGGTCGGGCGGGGCGTCGAAGCCGGCCGGCGGCAGCGGCGCGAACACCTGCCGGGGCAGCACGTCGCCCCAGAGGTGGTGCATGCCGCCCTCCGGGTCGCAGACGCTCATCGGATGGAACGTGTCACCGTGGTAGCCGCCCCGCCAGGTGCCCAGCCGGCGGCGCTCCGGGTGCCCCACCGCACGCTGGTACTGGAGGGCCATCTTCACCGCGACCTCGACGCTCACCGAGCCGGAGTCGGCCAGGAAGACGTGCTCCAGACCGTCCGGGGCCAGCTCGACCAGGGTGCGCGCCAGGCGTGCCGCGGGCTCGTGGGTGAGCCCGCCGAACATCACGTGGCTCATCCGGCCGAGCTGGTCGGTCACGGCCGCGTCCAGCACCGGGTGGCGGTAGCCGTGGATGGCCGCCCACCACGACGACATCCCGTCGACCAACTCCCGGCCGTCGGCGAGCCGCAGCCGAACCCCCGACGCGCTCTCCACCACGAGCGGCGGGCCGGTCGGCGGCAACGCCGCGTACGGGTGCCACACGTGCCGCCGGTCCAGGGCGAGGATCTCCTCGGGCGTCACAGCTCCTCCTTCGCTCTCTCGCACGATCTTGCGCTTTCGGCCCGCATTGCGCCCGGAATGTGCGGTTTGCTGGGGCGGAAACTGCAAGATCGCGCGGGAGATCGGGGGTCAGGGCGCGGGGTGGGGGCGATGGGTGGGGTGGGGTGGGTGCGGGTCAGGGGGTGGGGCGGGTGGTGATGGCTCGGGTGAGGGCGGGGCCGCGGTAGATGAAGCCGGTGTAGAGCTGCACCAGGGCGGCGCCGGCGTCGAACATGCGGGTCGCGTCGTCCGGGTCGAGGATGCCGCCGACACCGATCACCGGTAGCCGTCCGCCGGTCTCCCGGTGCACGAAGGCGACCACCTCGCGGGCGCGGGCGGTCAGCGGGCGGCCGGACAGGCCGCCGGTCTCGGCGCCGCGCGCCCGGTCGGCCGGAGCGAGCCCGTCCCGGCCGAGCGTGGTGTTGGTGGCGATGACGCCGGCCGCGCCCCGGTCGAGGCACACCTCCAGCAGCTCCGCCACGGCCGGCTCGGTCAGGTCCGGGGCGATCTTCACCAGCACCGGTTTCTCGCCGACCAGCGCGGCGAGCAGCGCGTCCAGGTGGGACCGGTCCTGCAATGACCGTAGGCCCGGGGTGTTCGGCGAGGACACGTTGACCGCGAAGTAGTCGCCGTGGCCCTTGAGCGCCCGGTAGGAGGCGAGGTAGTCCTCGACCGCCTCGTCCAGCGGGGTCACCTTGGACTTGCCGAGCGAGATGCCCAGCGGGACGCCGAGCGGGCGCGGCAACGCCGCCAGCCGGGCGGCGAGGGCCTCGGCGCCGGCGTTGTTGAAGCCCATCCGGTTGACCACGGCCTCGCTGTCGCGCAGCCGGAACAGTCGCGGCCGGGGATTGCCCGGTTGGGCGTGCGCGGTCACGGTGCCGACCTCGACGAAGCCGAAGCCCAGCGCCGGCCAGGCCGGCAACGCGACGCCGTTCTTGTCCATGCCGGCCGCCAGCCCGACCGGGTTCGGGAACCGCACCCCGAACACGGTGCGCGGCGCGGCCCGGAAGTACGCCCGACGCAGCGCCGCCAGCGCCGCCGGCCGCCGCGACAGCCCGGCGAGCCGCGCCAGCGTCCACTCGTGCGCCGCCTCCGCGTCCCCGCCCCCGAGCGCGAACAGCCGGGGCCGCACCACCCGCTCGAAGATCACCGCGCGCCCCCCGACTCGATGATCATGAGGGTGGCGGCGACATCCGCCACCCTCGTGGCCCACGGGGTGGTCACTCGTTGGCCCGGAGCGCGGCGTGCAGATCCTGGAGCGGGCGGACCTTGAGGTCGCCGTTGATGCGCGCCTCGATGCCCATCACCGCCGCCGCCGCGCCCGGAACCGTGGTGACGCACGGGATGTCCGCCGTCACGGCGGCGCTGCGGATCTCGTAGCCGTCCGAGCGGGCGCTCGCGCCCGAGCCCTGCGGCGTGTTCACCACCAGCGCGACGTCGCCGCCGAGGATCAGTGAGACCGCGTCCGCGCCCTCGCCCGACTCGTAGTGCTTGCGGATCTGCTCGCAGGCGATGCCGTGCCGGCGCAGCACCTCGGCCGTGCCCGTGGTGGCGACGATCTCGAAGCCCAGGTCGGCCAGGCGCTTGATCGGGAAGATCATGCCGCGCTTGTCCCGGTTGGCCACCGAGACGAAGATCTTCCCGGCGGTGGGCAGCGACCCGTACGCGGCGGCCTGCGACTTGGCGAACGCCTGACCGAAGCCGGTGTCGATGCCCATCACCTCGCCGGTGGAGCGCATCTCCGGGCCGAGCAGCACGTCGATGCCCTTGCCGGACGGCGTGCGGAACCGCTTGAACGGCAGCACCGCCTCCTTGACCGCGATCGGCGCGTCCGGCGGCATGGTGCCGCCGTCCCCGGTCGGCGGCAGCATCCCCTCGGCCCGCAACTGCGCGATCGTGGCGCCCAGCGCGATCCGGGCCGCCGCCTTGGCCAGCGGCACCGCCGTCGCCTTCGACACGAACGGCACGGTCCGGGAGGCGCGCGGGTTGGCCTCCAGCACGTAGAGCGTGTCGCCCTGCAGCGCGTACTGGACGTTGAGCAGGCCGCGCACCCCCACGCCGCGGGCGATCTCCTCGGTGTAGCGGCGGACCTGGGTCAGGTGCGAGCCGGCCAGCGTGATCGGCGGCAGCGCGCAGGACGAGTCGCCGGAGTGGATGCCGGCCTCCTCGATGTGCTCCATCACGCCGCCCAGGTAGACGTCGCCGTCCGCGTCGACGAGCGCGTCCACGTCGATCTCGATGGCGTCGTCAAGGAAACGGTCCACCAGCACCGGGTGGTCCGGTGAGATGTCGGTGGCCCGGCCGATGTAGTCGCGCAGCGTGGCGTCGTCGTAGACGATCTCCATGCCCCGGCCGCCGAGCACGTACGACGGGCGGACCAGCACCGGGTACCCGATCTCATCCGCGATCGCCTTCGCCTCGTCGTACGAGGTGGCCATGCCGTGCGCGGGCGCGCGCAGCCCGGCCCGGTCCAGCACCGCGCCGAACGCGCCCCGCTCCTCGGCCAGGTGGATCGACTCCGGCGAGGTGCCCACGATCGGCACCCCGGCGTCCTTGAGCCGCTGGGCGAGGCCGAGCGGGGTCTGGCCGCCGAGCTGCACGATCACCCCGACCACGCCGGGGCCGCCGGCCGCCTTGCCGGACGAGTCCTCGGCGTGCCACGCCTCCAGCACGTCCTCGAACGTCAGCGGCTCGAAGTAGAGCCGGTCGGCGGTGTCGTAGTCGGTGGACACGGTCTCCGGGTTGCAGTTGACCATGACCGTCTCGTAGTCCACCCCCCGGAGCGCCTGGACCGCGTGCACGCACGAGTAGTCGAACTCGATGCCCTGCCCGATCCGGTTCGGCCCGGAGCCGAGGATCAGCACCTTGGGCCGGGCCGAGGGTGCCACCTCGGTCTCCGAGTCGTACGTCGAGTAGTGGTAGGGCGTGGTCGCCTCGAACTCGGCCGCGC
This sequence comes from Micromonospora sp. RP3T, assembly GCF_003027925.1. Classification (GTDB taxonomy): domain Bacteria; phylum Actinomycetota; class Actinomycetes; order Mycobacteriales; family Micromonosporaceae; genus Micromonospora. Next base: position 19,282 of record NZ_PYPS01000031.1, on the reverse strand, counting down.
AGGTGTCCACCGTCTTGTAGACCGGCCGGATCCCGAGCCGGTGGCGCAGCGACCGGACGCCGTCCTCGGCGGCCAGCTCGGGGCGGAGCGCGGCGAGCTGCCGGTCGGACAGGCCGGCGCGCTTGGCGCGACGCAGCAGCGCGGCGTCGAGCACCGGGGCGTCGACGATCTCGGCGCGCAGCTCGACCAGCGCGGCGATCTGGTCCAGGAACCACGGGTCCATGCCGCCGGACGCCTCGGCCACCTCGGCGATCGACGCGCCGAGGCGCAGCGCCCGCTCGACGGTGTAGAGCCGGCCGTCGTGCGGCATCCGCAGCGCCGCGAGGGTGTTCTCCTTCGTGGCGCCCGCCGGGTCGGGGACGGTCCAGAAGCCGGCCGCCCTGGTTTCCATCGAGCGCATCGCCTTGTTCAGCGCCTCGGTGAAGTTGCGGCCCAGGCTCATCGCCTCGCCCACGGACTTCATGGTGGTGGTCAGCTCCGGGTCGGCGCCGGGGAACTTCTCGAACGCGAACCGGGGGATCTTCACCACCACGTAGTCGAGCGTCGGCTCGAACGCGGCCGGCGTCTTGAGCGTGATGTCGTTGGGGATCTCGTCGAGCGTGTAGCCGATGGCGAGCTTCGCGGCGATCTTCGCGATCGGGAAGCCGGTCGCCTTGGACGCCAGCGCCGATGAGCGGGACACCCGCGGGTTCATCTCGATCACGACGATCCGGCCGTCGGCCGGGTTCACCGCGAACTGGATGTTGCAGCCGCCGGTGTCCACCCCGACCTCGCGCAGCACCGCGATGCCGAGGTCGCGCAGCCGCTGGTACTCCCGGTCGGTGAGCGTCATCGACGGGGCGACGGTGACGCTGTCGCCGGTGTGCACGCCCATCGGGTCGACGTTCTCGATCGAGCAGACCACCACCACGTTGTCGTGGCGGTCGCGCATCAGTTCGAGCTCGTACTCCTTCCAGCCGAGCACGCTCTCCTCGATGAGCACCTCGTGCACCGGGCTGGCCGCCAGGCCCGCCCCGGCGATGCGCGCCAGGTCCTCGTCGGTGTGCGCCATCCCGGAGCCGAGACCGCCCATGGTGAACGAGGGCCGGATGACCACCGGCAGGCCCAGGTCGGCGACGGTGTCCCGGACCTCGTCCATGGAGTGGCAGACCCGCGAGCGCGGGGTCAGCGTGGACGGGTCGTCCAGACCCAGGCGTACGCCGGCCTTGGCCACGATGTCCTTGAAGAGCTGGCGGTCCTCGCCCCGGTTGATGGCGTCGATGTTGGCGCCGATCAGCTCGACGCCGTACTTCTCCAGCACGCCCGCCTCGTGCAGCGCGACCGCGGTGTTCAGCGCGGTCTGCCCGCCCAGCGTGGGCAGCAGCGCGTCCGGGCGCTCCTTGGCGATGACCAGCTCGACGAACTCCGGGGTGATCGGCTCGACGTACGTGGCGTCGGCGAACTCCGGGTCCGTCATGATCGTGGCCGGGTTGGAGTTGACCAGGCTGACCCGGATCCCCTCGCTGCGCAGCACCCGGCAGGCCTGGGTGCCGGAGTAGTCGAACTCGCAGGCCTGTCCGATCACGATCGGCCCGGAGCCGATCACCAGGACGTGCTTCAGGTCGGTCCGCTTAGGCATTCTTTCCGCCTTCGATGAGCTCCGCGAAGCGGTCGAACAGGTAGTCCGCGTCGTGCGGGCCGGCCGCCGCCTCCGGGTGGTACTGGACGGTGAAGGCGGGCACGTCCTCGGCCCGCAGCCCCTCGACCACGTTGTCATTGAGGCAGACATGGGAGACCCGGACGCCACCGAACGCGGTGTCGACCACCTGGTCGGGGACGACCGCGCCGGAGGAGACCCCGGGCACCTGGACCGCGAAGCCGTGGTTGTGGCTGGTCACCTCGACCTTGCCGGTGGCCCGGTCGAGCACCGGCTGGTTGATGCCGCGGTGGCCGTACCCCAGCTTGTAGGTGCCGAAGCCGAGTGCCCGGCCGAGGATCTGGCTGCCGAAGCAGATGCCGAACAGCGGGATCCGGCGGGTGAGCACCTCGCGGGCCAGCGCCACCGGCCCGTCGGCGGTCGCCGGGTCACCAGGGCCGGGTGAGAGGAACACCGCGTCCGCGCCGGTGGCGAGCAGGTCGGAGATCGTCGAGCCGGCCGGCAGCACGTGGGTGGTGACACCGCGGGCGGCGAGCCGGCGCGGCACGTTGCGCTTGATGCCCAGATCCAGCGCGGCCACCGTGAACCGGTGCTCGCCGACGGCCTCCACCACGTACGGCTTGGCGGTGGTCACCTCGGCGGACAGGTCCGCGCCGACCATCGACGGCGCGTGGCGGACCCGGTCGAGCAGGGCGGCCGGGTCGTCGTCGACACTGGAGACACCGACCCGCATCGCGCCGCGTTCGCGCAGGTGCCGGGTGAGCGCCCGGGTGTCGATCCCGCTGATGCCGACCACGCCCTCGGCGGCGAGCCGGTCCTCCAGCCCGCCGCCGGCCCGCCAGTTCGAGCTGATCCGGGCCGGGTCGCGCACCACGTACCCGGCCACCCAGATCCGGCCGGACTCGTCGTCGTCGGCGTTGACGCCGGTGTTGCCGATGTGCGGCGCGGTCTGCACCACCACCTGACGGTGGTAGGAGGGGTCGGTGAGCGTCTCCTGGTAGCCGGTCATGCCGGTGTTGAAGACCGCCTCGCCGAACGTCTCCCCGACGCTGCCGTACGCCTCGCCGTGGAACGTGCGCCCGTCCTCCAGGACGAGGATCGCCGATCTACGCTTCACCATCTACTTGACAGCCTTTCCGTCCAGGACCGTCGGCTCGCCACGCAGGAAGGTCGCCACGATGCGACCCGGCAGCGTCATGCGGGCGTACGGGGTGTTGCGACTGCGACTGGCCAGCTCGGCCGGCTCGATCACGCGCCGGGCCGCCGGGTCGACCACTGTCAGGTTGGCCGGCACGCCGGGGGCCGGGTCGAGGCCGTGTCCGGCCAGCCCGGCGATCCGGGCCGGGACCCGCGACATGCGCTCGGCGATCAGGTCCCACCGCGGGCCGAGCACGTCGAGCGCGATGGAGAGCGCGGTCTCCAGGCCGAGCATGCCCGGCCGGGCGTACGCCCACTCGCACTCCTTGTCCTCCACGGCGTGCGGCGCGTGGTCGGTGGCGATGATGTCGATCACGCCCTCGGCCAGCGCGGCGCGCAGCGCGGCGACGTCGGCGGCGGTGCGCAGCGGCGGGTTGACCTTGAAGACCGGGTCGTAACTCTCCGCGCGCTCGTCGGTCAGCAGCAGGTGGTGCGGCGTCACCTCGGCGGTCACCCGCACGCCGCGCGCCTTGGCCTGCCGCAGCACCTCGACGCTGCCGGCGGTGGAGACGTGGCAGACGTGCAGCCGGCTGCCCACGTGCTCGGCGAGCAGCACGTCCCGGGCGATGATCGCCTCCTCGGCCACGGCCGGCCACCCGGTCAGGCCGAGGCGGGTGGAGACCTCGCCCTCGTGCATCTGCGCGCCCTCGGTGAGCCGGGGCTCCTCGGCGTGCTGGGCGATCACCCCGTCGAACGCCTTGACGTACTCCAGCGCGCGGCGCATCAGCCGCGGGTCGGCGACGCAGTGCCCGTCGTCGGAGAAGATCCGCACCCGGGCCGCGGAGTCGGCCATCGCGCCCAGCTCGGCCAGGCGCTCGCCGGCCAGCCCGACGGTGACCGCGCCGATCGGCTGCACGTCGACCAGGCCGGCCTCCCGGCCCAGCCGCCAGACCTGCTCGACCACGCCGGCGGTGTCCGCGACCGGCGAGGTGTTCGCCATCGCGCAGACCGCCGTGTAGCCGCCGAGCGCCGCCGCCCGGGAGCCGGACTCGACCGTCTCGGCGTCCTCCCGGCCGGGTTCGCGCAGGTGGGTGTGCAGGTCGACCAGGCCAGGCAGCGCGACCAGGCCGGTCGCGTCGATGACTGTGGCGTCGTCCGCGGCGAGCCCGTGGCCCGTCCCGGCCACCACGCCGTCGCGGATGAGCAGGTCGGTCGGCTCGCCGCCGACGACGCTGACGCCTGTGATGAGGTACGCGGTCACCGGTTGTTCCCTCCGAGCAGCAGGTAAAGGACGGCCATCCGCACGGAGACCCCGTTGGCGACCTGTTCGACGATGGTGGAGCGGGGCGAGTCGGCGACCTCGGGCGTGATCTCCATGCCCCGGTTCATCGGGCCGGGGTGCATGACGATCGCGTGCTCGGGCAGCCGGCGCATGCGCGGCCCGTCCAGCCCGTAGCGGCGGGCGTACTCGCGGGCCGACGGGAAGTAGGAGTCGCTCATCCGCTCCCGCTGCACCCGCAGCATCATCACCACGTCCACACCGGGTGCAACGGTGTCGAGGTCGTAGGAGACGTCGATGCCGGGAGCGAGCGCGGTCGCGATGTCGACCGGGATGAGCGTCGGCGGGCCGACCAGCGTGACCTTGGCGCCGAGCGTGGTGAGCAGCAGCACGTTGGAGCGGGCCACCCGGGAGTGCAGCACGTCGCCGACGATCGCCACGTGCAGGCCGGCGAGCCGGCCCAGCCGCGACCGCATCGTGTACGCGTCCAGCAGCGCCTGGGTGGGGTGCTCGTGGGTGCCGTCGCCGGCGTTGACCACCGACCCGTCCACCCAGTCGGCCAGCCGGTGCGGCGCGCCGGAGGCGGGGTGCCGGACCACCACCGCGTCGGCGCCCATCGCCTGGAGGGTGAGCGCGGTGTCCTTCAGGCTCTCGCCCTTGGCCACGCTGGACCCCTTGGCGGAAAAGTTGATCACGTCGGCGCTGAGCCGCTTGGCGGCGGCCTCGAACGAGATCCGGGTCCGGGTGGAGTCCTCGTAGAACAGGTTGACCACGGTGCGCCCGCGCAGCGCGGGCAACTTCTTGACCTCCCGGCCGGCCACTGTCGCCATCTCGGCGGCGGTGTCCAGGACCAGGGTGGCGGTGTCGGCGTCCAGGTCGGCGCCGGAGAGCAGGTGCCGGATCATGCGGGAGACCCCCCGTACAACTTGACCTCGTCGGCGCCGTCGGTCTCGGCGAGGGTGACCTTGACGTTCTCGGCCAACGCGGTGGGGATGTTCTTGCCCACGTAGTCGGCGCGGATCGGCAGTTGGCGGTGGCCGCGGTCGACCAGGACGGCGAGTTGCACGGAGGCCGGGCGGCCGACGTCGCTGAGCGCGTCCAGCGCGGCCCGCACGGTACGGCCGGAGAAGAGCACGTCGTCGACGAGCACGACCCGCCGGCCGTCGATCCCGCCCGACGGCAGGTCGGTCGGGCCGACCGCGCGGGTGGCGTGCCGACGCAGGTCGTCGCGGTAGAGCGTGATGTCGAGCACGCCCACCGGAACGGTCACGTCCTCGAACGTGCTGATCCGGGCCGCGAGGCGGCGGGCCAGGGGCACACCCCGGGTGGGGATGCCGAGCAGCACGGTGTCGGCGGCGCCCTGGGTCTTCTCCAGGATCTGGTGGGCGATGCGGTCGACCACCCGCGAGACGTCGGCGGCGGCGAGGATCACCTTCACCGAGGGTTGTCGCGGCGGCGACGAATGGGCAGCCGGTGGGTAGGCCACGGCGGACCTCCTTCCCCGCCTCACGGGACGGGTCGTTAAAGGACGTCTATCGACTCCGGCGGACCCACGCGGGGCCCGGACCGGGGCTCCACGCCACGTTACCAGCGGTCACCGGCCCCGCTGCCGCCGGTCCTGACCTGCCGGTCAGCCCGGCGAAATGCGGACAAGCCACACCGGCCCGTCGAACCTCCCCGACACCACCACTTGACCAGTTGTCGCAATCCCCGTACCGTCACGCTCCGTAGCGATAGCTGGGAGAACCCCGAGCAGCACTGGGAGTGTCCGAATGCCCTCTGAATACGCCAAGTCGCTGGGCGCCCGCCTGCGCTCCATCCGCCAGCAGCAGGGCCTGTCCCTGCAGGGGGTGGAGGAGAAGTCGAACGGGCGGTGGAAGGCCGTGGTGGTCGGCTCGTACGAGCGCGGCGACCGCGCCGTCACCGTGTCCCGCCTGGCGGAGCTGGCCGACTTCTACCGCGTTCCCGTCTCGGAGCTGCTGCCCGACGGCAGCGGGGTGCGTCACGAGCCCACCAGCAAGATCGTGCTGGACCTGGAGCGGCTCTACGACGAGGCCTCCGAGGATCTGGCCTACGTCGCCCGGTACGCCCGCGCCATCCAGCAGCAGCGCGGCGACTACAACGGCCGGGTGCTCTCCATCCGCGCCGACGACCTGCGGGCCCTCGCGATCGTCTACGACGCCTCACCGTCGGGCCTGATCGAGCGGCTCACCGAGCACGGTGTGCTGGTCGCCGACCCGCGGGCGTTCTTCGCCTCCTGAGCCACGCACCACGAGGGGCCCGTGCCGGACGGCACGGGCCCCTCGTCGTCACCAGGTGCGGAGCCTCAGCGGCTGGCGTACTCGGCGATCCGGCCGAGAATGCCGTTGAGGAAGCGGGGCGAGTCGTCGGTCGACATCTGCCGGGCCAGCTCGACGGCCTCGCTGATCGCCACCGCGTCGTCGATCTCGTCGACGTAGAGCAACTCGTACACGGCGATCCGGGCGAGGTTGCGGTCGACCACCGGCATCCGGTCCAGCGTCCACCCCTCGGCGTAGCTGGCGATGATCTCGTCGATCCGGTCGAGGTGCGCCGCGACGCCCTCGACCAGCCCGACCGCGTAGCCGAGGTGGTCGGGGCGGGGCTGCTCGATCCGCTCCAGGTAGCCGGCGAGCACCTCGACCGGCGGCCGGTCCCGCAGGTCGGCCTCGAAGAGCACGTCCAGCGCCCGCTTGCGCGCCTTGCGGCGCGCCGGCATCTGCTGCTTCGGACCCTCGGCCATCAGGCTCGGCCGAGGTAACGGCCGTCGCGGGTGTCGACCTTGATCTTCTCACCGGTGGTGATGAACAGCGGCACCTGGACGGTGGCGCCGGTCTCGACCGTGGCCGGCTTGTTGCCGCCGGTCGACCGGTCGCCCTGCAGGCCCGGCTCGGTGTAGGTGACCTCGAGCACGACCGAGGTCGGCAGCTCGATGTAGAGCGGGACGCCCTCGTGGGTGGCGACGGTCGCCTCGGCCTCCGGGAGGAGGTAGTTGGCGGCCTCGCCGACGGTGCCGCCCATCACGGTGATCTGGTCGAACGTCTCCAGATCCATGAAGACGTAGTCCTCGCCGTCGGCGTACAGGTACTGCATGGTGCGCTTGTCGACGGTGGCGGTCTCGACCTTGGTGCCCGCGTTGAAGGTCTTGTCGACCACCTTGCCGGACAGCACGTTCTTCAGCGTGGTACGCACGAACGCACCACCCTTACCGGGCTTGACGTGCTGGAACTCGACGACGGCCCACAGCTCGCCGTCCAGGTTGAGTACCAGGCCGTTCTTCAGGTCGTTGGTGGAGGCCATTTCCTGCCTTGATCATCAATTGGCGGACGGACCCAGCAAGTCTACTAGCTGTGTCGAATCGGACTCGCGCGCTGCGCGAGGTGGTGCAGGGCCAGGCGGTAGCCATCCACGCCCAGGCCGCAGATCACGCCGGTGGCCACCGCCGAGACCACCGAACGGTGCCGGAACTCCTCCCGGGCGTGGATGTTGGAGATGTGCACCTCGACCAGCGGGCCACGCAGCATGGCGCAGGCGTCCCGGACCGCTATCGAGTAGTGCGACCAGGCGGCCGGGTTCAACACCACCGCGGCCTCCTCGTCCGCCGCCTGGTGCAGCCAGCCCAGCAGCTCATGCTCGGCGTCGGTCTGCCGGACCACCACGTCCAGGCCCAGCTCCCGCCCGGTCCGCTCGCACAGGGCGACCAGGTCGGCGTAACTGGTCACGCCGTACACGTCGACCTGGCGGGTGCCGAGGCGGCCCAGGTTCGGCCCGTTGAGCACGTACGCCCTCACGAGCTGATCTCCCGGTAGGCCGCGGCCAGCAGCTCGTCCGGCGGGGCCTCCAGGATGGCCGGGCGGGCCAGGCCGTCCAGCACCACGAACCGCAGCCGGCTCCCCCGGGCCTTCTTGTCCACCCGCATCGCGGCGAGCAGCTCCGGCCAGGCGTCCGCCCGGTAGCCGGTGGGCAGGTCGAGCGCGGTCAGCACGTCCCGGTGCCGGCGCGCGGTGGAATCGTCGAGCCGGCCGGCGAGCCGCGCGAGGGTGGCGGCGTAGACCAGCCCGACGGCTACCGCGTGACCGTGCCGCCAGCGGTACCCCTCCACCTTCTCGATCGCGTGAGCGAGCGTGTGCCCGTAGTTGAGCACCTCGCGCACCCCGGACTCGCGCAGGTCACCGCCGACCACGTCGGCCTTGACCCGTACCGCCCGCTCGACCAGCTCCCGGACCACCGGGCCGGTCGGGTCCAGCGCGGCCGTCGGGTCCCGCTCGACCAGGTCGAGGATCACCGGGTCGGCGATGAAGCCGCACTTGACCACCTCGGCCATCCCGGCGGCCAGGTCGGCCGGGGGCAGCGCGTCCAGCGTCGCCAGGTCGCAGAGCACGCCGGCCGGCGGATGGAACGCGCCGACCAGGTTCTTGCCGGCGGCCGTGTTGATCCCGGTCTTGCCGCCGACCGCCGCGTCGACCATGCCGAGCAGCGAGGTCGCCACCGGCACCCAGCGCACCCCGCGCAGCCAACTGGCCGCGACGAAGCCGGCCAGGTCGGTCACCGCGCCGCCGCCCACCCCGACCACCGCGTCGGTCCGGGTGAAACCGGCCACGCCGAGCCGGTCCCAGCAGGCGGCGGCCACGTCGACGTGCTTGCCCGCCTCGGCGTCCGGCACCTCCACCAACAGCGGCGTGACGCCGTCGGCGCGGGCCCGCTCGGCGAGCCGCTCGGCCAGCGCCTTGAGCGGCGGAGCGTACAGGTAGGCCACCCGCTCCGCGCCGGGCAGCAGCTCGGGCGGCGGGTCGAGCAGGTCGCGTCCCACCAGCACGTCGTACGGCCGTTCGCCGCCGACCGGGATCCGGGTCACCTCGTCCATCGCCGGCAGCCTAGTCCAGCGCCCGCCCCCGGCGCGGCGACTGTCCACTCCGTGGGGCGTTTGTCCGGCCCCGCCCCGGGTAGGGCGGCGGAATGAGCATCCGTCTTCCCGCCACGATCCTCGGTGTCGGCCTCGGTGGCTTCGTCGACGGCATCGCGTTGCACCAGGTCCTCCAGTGGCACCACATGCTCAGCAGCACCGCCACCGACCGGGTCGGGATCCGGGACTACCCGGTCGACACCGTGCCCGGCCTGCAGATGAACACGCTGTGGGACGGCCTGTTCCACGTCGTCACCTGGGTGGCGGTGCTGACCGGGCTGGCCCTGCTCTACGCCCGGGTGACCCGGTCCCGGGGCCGGCTCTGGCGCTCCGGAATGCTCTGGGGCTGGGTGCTCGTCGGCTGGGGCCTGTTCAACCTGGTGGAGGGCGTCGTCGACCACCACCTGCTCGGCATCCACCACGTTCGTGGCGGCCCGTACCAGACCTGGTGGGATCTCGGTTTCCTGGCGCTCGGCGTCCTCCTGGTCGCGGTCGGCTGGGCGATCCAGCGGCGGGCCGACGCGATCGACCTGTGCGCGGCGCGGACGCGGTGAGCCACGCCGGGCACGCCGGCGGCTTCCCGGCGACCGCGCTGCTCCCGGCCGTCCTGTTCTGGGCCTACCTGGCCGCGGCGCTGCGGCTGCGCGACCCGGGCGGCCCCGGCTGGGCGCACCGGCGGACCGTCAGCTTCGGGCTGGGCACGCTGCTCGTGGCGGCGGGGCTGCTCGCGCCCGGCGACGACTTCGTCGGGCACATGTGGCAGCACCTGCTGATCGGCATGCTGGCGCCGCTGGCGCTGGTGCTCGGTGCGCCGGTCACCCTGCTGCTGCGCACCCTGGACCGGCGCGTCGCCCGCCGGCTGGTCCACCTGCTGCGGCACCCGGCCGCGCGGGTGCTCGGTCACCCGGTGACCGGCCTGCTGCTCACCGCCGGCGGCCTGTGGCTGCTCTACCTCACCCCGCTGTACCGGGCGACGCTGGAGTACCCGCTGCTGCACCCGCTGGTGCAGGCGCACTTCCTGCTCAGCGGCGCCCTGTTCGCCTGGTCGGTCGCCGGCCCGGACCCCGGCCCGCACCGCCCCCGGGTGCCGGTACGCCTCGTGGTGCTCGGCGCCGGCGTCGCCGCGCACGCCACGATCGCTCAACTGCTCTACGCCGGCGTGCTCGTCGACGTGCCGGCCACCGGCGCCGAGCTGCGGGCCGGCGCCACGCTCATGTACTACCTCGGTGACCTGGCCGAGATCGCCCTCGCGCTCGCCTTGCTGGCCACCTGGCGGCCGGAGCGCCCGGCCGGCCGCCCGGCAACCCGGCCCGCCGCCACGGCGGTCAGGGCTTGACCAGGGCGGCGATCTCGGCGGCCAGGTCCTCCGGCGCGCGGCCGTCGGTCACCACGGTCGCGGTCGCCACCTCGGCGTACAGCGGGCGGCGCTGGTCCAGCAGGTGCTTGAGCGTGGCCCGGGGGTTCAACGCCAGCAGCGGCCGGCCGGCGCCCAGCCCGACCCGCCGGATCGCGTCCGGCAGCTCCACCGACAGGTGCACCACCGTGTGGCCGATCAGCGCGGCCCGGTTCTCCTCCGCCAGGACCGCGCCGCCGCCGAGCGCGAGCACACCGGCGTGCGAGGCCAGCGCCGCCGCCACGGCGGCCCGCTCCAGCGTACGGAAATGGTCCTCGCCGTCGTCGACGAAGATCTCCGGGATCGGCTTGCCGGCCAGGCGCTCGATGTCCGTGTCGGTGTCCCGGAAGTCGACGCCGAGCGCGGCGGCCAGCGCCGTGCCCACCGTGGTCTTGCCGGAACCGGGCGCCCCGACCAGCACGCAGACCGGCCGGGTGCTCACTGCGCCAGCCTTCCGTTCGCGACTGCGGGACTCCGCTTCGCTGCGTTCCTCGCGCTCATCGAACGACCAGGCTGTCGAGGTAGCTCGCCAGGTTGCGGCGCATCTCGGCGACCGAGTCGCCGCCGAACTTCTCCACCGCGGCCTCGGCCAGCACGAGCGCCACCATGGCCTCGGCGACCACCGCCGCCGCCGGCACCGCGCACACGTCGGAACGCTGGTTGATCGCGGTGGCCGGCTCGCCGGTGGTCACGTCGATCGTCGCGAGCGCGCGGTTCAGCGACGAGATCGGCTTCATCGCCGCCTTCACCCGCAGCGGCTCGCCGGTGGTGATGCCGCCCTCCAGACCACCCGCCCGGTCGGTGACCCGACGCACACCCGTCGCGGTGGGGATGATCTCGTCGTGCGCCTCCGAGCCACGGGAACGCGCCTGCTGCCACCCGTCGCCGATCTCGACGCCCTTGATCGCCTGGATCGACATCAGCGCGGTGGCCAGCCGGGCGTCGAGCTTGCGGTCCCACTGCACGTGACTGCCCAGACCCGGCGGCACGCCGTACGCGAGCACCTCGACCACGCCGCCGAGCGTGTCGGCGTCCTTCTTCGCGGCGTCGACCTCGGCGACCATCCGGGCGCTCGCCTCGGCGTCGAGGCAGCGCAGCGGATCCGCGTCGATCCGCGCGGCGTCGGACGGGGTGGGCCGCAGGCCCGGCTTAGCCGCCACCGGCCCCAACTCCACCACGTGCGACACGATCTCGACGCCGAGCGCCTGCCGGACGAGGGCCTTGGCGACCGTGCCCACGGCGACCCGGGCGGCGGTCTCCCGGGCGCTGGCGCGCTCCAGGATCGGCCGGGCGTCGGTGTGCCCGTACTTCTGCATGCCGGCCAGGTCGGCGTGGCCCGGACGGGGACGGGTCAGCGGGGCGTTGCGCGCCTGGCGGGCCAGTTCGTCGGCGTCGACCGGGTCGGCGGCCATCACGGTCTGCCACTTCGGCCACTCCGAGTTGCCCACCCGGATCGCCACCGGGCTGCCCAGCGTCACGCCGTGCCGTAGCCCACCGATGACCTCGATCTCATCCTGCTCGAACGCCATCCGGGCACCCCGGCCGTAGCCGAGCCGGCGGCGGGCCAGCTCACCGGAGATCTCCCCGATGGTCACCTCGATGCCGGCGGGCACCCCCTCCATCAGCGCGACGAGGGCGGGTCCGTGCGATTCACCTGCAGTCAGCCAGCGCAACACAGCGGACAGTCTGTCACGCCAGGCGCTCACCGCTGTATGCCGGCCACCGCGTCCCGCCCTGCGGACAGGATCGTTCCGCCCCGCCCGCTCGCTCACCCGCTCGTTAGGCGGGGGCCCCGCTTAACCGCGCGGTGTTAAGCGGGGGCCCCGCCTCTACCGAAAGCGTTAAGCGGGGCCCCCGCCTTAACCCTCCAGCGCGGCGCGCATCGCGGCGCGCGGCGCGGCGACGCCGGTGAAGTGCTCGAACTGCCCGATCGCCTGGGCCAGCAGCAGGTCCAGCCCGGAGATCACCCGGCAGCCGGCGGCCAGCGCCGCAGCCGCGAGCGGGGTCGGCCACGGATCGTAGAGCGCGTCGAAGAGCACCGTCTCCGGCCGCCAGTCGAAGTTCTCGGCGAGCGGGTCGGCTACGCCCTTCGGCACGGTGGAGATCACCAGGTCGGCGCGGGCGTGCGCGGGCGCGCCGTCCCACTCCGCGCCGGCCAGCGGCACCCCGGCCGCCGCCGCCACCGGGCGCAGTTCGTCGACCGCCTCCGGGCGGCGGGCCACCACGGTCACCTCGGCCGCACCGATCCGGGCCGCCGCCGCGATCGCCGCGCGGGCGGTGCCGCCGGCGCCGAGCACCGTGACCACCGCCCCGGCCACGCAACCCGCGCCGCCGATCACCTCGACCATGCCGGTCACGTCGGTGTTGTCCGCGTACCAGGTGCCGTCGGGTCGGCGTACCAGCGTGTTGGCGGCACCGACCGCGGCGGCGACCGGCGAGACCTCGGCGGCCAGCGCGAGCGCCGCCTCCTTGCCGGGCATGGTCACCGACAGCCCGGCCCACTCCGGGCCGAGGCCCGCGACCAGGCCGGGCAGCTCGTCCGCGTCGGCCTCGATCGTCGTGTACGACCAGCCGGTCAGGCCGGCCGCAGCGTAACCGGCCGAGTGGATCGCCGGGGACAGCGAGTGGGCGATCGGCTTGCCGACCACCGCCGCACGGTGTGGGGCGGCCATCAGATGATCCCGGCCTCCTTGGCCTTCTGCTCGTTGCGCCGCTGCTCCTCGTAGGTCTCGGCGAAGGCCGAGTGGCCCTCCTTGTCGATCGCCACGAAGAAGAGCCACTTGCCCGGCGGGGGAGCCATCGCCCCTTCCAGGGCCTGTTTTCCCGGGTTGTTGATCGGCGTGGGCACGAGACCGCGCAGCTTACGGTTGTACGGGTTCTTCGGGTTGTCCAGCTCGGCCGGCGTCATGTCCTTGGACGCCTTGGTCTTCTGCCCGGTCAGCTCCAGGTAGTAGTTGACCGTGACGTCCATCTCCAGGCAGTTGCAGGGGAACTCGCCGTAGACCCGGTTGTAGGCGACCCGGGCGACCTTGCCCAGGTCGTCCGGGTTGCCCGCCTCGGCCTGCGCCAGCGACGCGACGACAAGCGCCTCGTACGGGCTGACCCCGCCGCGTTCCGCCTGCACCCGGTCGGCGAACTTCATCTCGCCGGTGACCGTGAGGAAGTTCTCCACCATCAGCTTGAGCACGGTCGTGGCGGTGGCCTTCGGCGGGATCTCGTAAGTGTCGGGGAAGAGGAAACCCTCGATCGAGGGCTTGATCTTCTTGCCGTCGGAGCGCTTGAACCACCAGTCCGGTACGCCCAGCGCCTCCGGGTCCTTCGCCGCGGTCTCGAACTCCTTGACCGGGATGTCGGTCTTCTCGGAGAGCAGCTTGTAGACGTTCTTCGCGGTGCGCCCCTCGGGGATGGTGAGCCCGTTGACGATCTTGTTCTTCAGGTCCAGCATGGCCGTCACCGCCGCGTCGCCGCTCATCTGCTTGCGCAGCTTGTACGTGCCGGGCTGGATGTTCTTGCTGCGCGCGTTCTCCTCGGCGGCCTCGATGAACGCCTTGGTGCTCTTCACCACATCGGCGGCCACCAGCGCGTCGGCCATGTCGGCGATCAGCGCGCCCTGCTTGATCTCGACGATCGCCTCACCGGTGCCGGAGCCGTCGTAGTCGGGGGTGACGAAGTAGTTCTGGATGCGGTCGAAGCCGTAGTAGGCGCCGCCACCGATGCCGCCAAGCAGGATCAGCGCGAGCGCGAGCGCGAGGAGGGTCTTGCCCCGGCTGCCGCCGGACCTGCCCTGGCGCCGACGCACCGCGCCGCGCCGGTGCCGGCCCTTCTCCCCCCTCTCCTGCTCGTCGAAGCCCAGATCAAGATCGTCGATCATCCGTCCGCCTCCGCTGTGCGTCCAACCAGCTCTGCAGGATCTCCACCGCGGCGGCCTGGTCGACCACCGCTCGTTGACGCTTTCCCCGGACGCCCCGCTCGGCCAGCCTACGACTCGCGACGACGGTCGACATCCGCTCGTCCGTCAGCGTCACCGGAATCGGCCCCATTACATCCGCCAAACGGGTGGCATAGGCCGATACGTTCACCGCCGCCGGCCCGTGCTTTCCGGCGAGGTTGACCGGGAGGCCGACGACGATCCCGACCGCCTCGTGCTCGGCCGCCAGCCGGACCAGCTCGGCCATGTCGGCGGGCACCGTGTCCGGTTCGGCGGTCAGGTCCCGGGCCAGGGTGACAAGCGGCGTGGCGAGGATGCCGTGCGGGTCGGACCGGGACACCCCGACCCGGACCTGGCCGACGTCCACCCCCAGTCGGACACCTCGGGACAACTCAACCATCTACCGGGCACCTCCTTCAGCCGGTACGGGCCAGGGCGGACCATCCGGTCCGCCCTGGCATCGATCGGTGCGTTCGCTCATGCGGCGCGGCCGGGCATGCGCTCACGGCCCTCGCTCCGCTCGGTGCGTTCGCTCATGCCGTGCCAGCCGGGCATGCGCTCACGGCCCTCGCTCCGCTCGGTGCGTTCGCTCATGCCGCGTCGGCGATCGCCTTCTCCACGGTGGCCAGCAGGCTCGGCGCCTCCGTGGCGGGCAGACCGCCGCCCTGGGCCAGGTCGTCGCTGCCGCCGCCCCGACCGGAGAACGCGGCCTTGACCAGGTCCTTCGCGCTCAGGCCCCGACTCCGGGCGGCGGCGTTGACGGCCACCACCAGGGACGCCTTGCCGTTCGCCCGGGCCGCCACCGCGACCACCGCCGGGCGGGCCGCGTCGATCCGCCCCCGGATCTCCTGCGCGAGGGTCCGCACGTCGTTGGCCGCCGCGCCCTCGGGCGCCTCGGTGCCCACGTACGCGACGCCGCGCACGTCCTTCGCCTGCGCCGCGAGCGCGCCCGCCCCACCGAGCACGAGCTGGGCGCGGAGCTTCTCCAGCTCCTTCTCCGCGTCCCGCAACTGGGTGACTGTCTGCTCCACCCGGTCGGCGACCTGCTCGCCCGGCACCCGGAACAGCTCGGCCAGCCGGGACACCAGCAGGTGCTCGCGGGCCAGGAAGCCGAACGCGTCCATGCCGACGAGCGCCTCGATCCGGCGCACACCGGAGCCGACCGACGCCTCGGAGAGGATCTTGACCAGGCCGAGCTGGGCCGAGCGGGCCACGTGCGTACCACCGCACAGCTCCCGGGCGTAGTCACCGACCTCGACCACCCGGACCCGCTCGCCGTACTTCTCGCCGAACAACGCCATCGCGCCGATCCGACGGGCCTCCTCCTGGCTGGTGACGAACGCGTGCACCTCCAGGTCGGCCAGGAGCACCTCGTTGACCTGCTGCTCCACGTCGTGCAGCACGCTCGGCGCCACCCCGGTCGGGGTGTTGAAGTCGAACCGCAGCCGGCCCGGCGCGTTCAGCGAACCCGCCTGGGTGGCCGACTCGCCGAGGAAGTTCCGCATGGTCTGGTGCACCAGGTGCGTCGCGGTGTGAGACCGGGAGATGGCCCGCCGGCGGGACGCGTCGATCTCCGCGTACCCGGTCTCCCCGGCGCGGACCTCGCCGCGCACCACCCGGGCCCGGTGCACGATCAGGCCGGGCACCGGCTGCTGCACGTCGAAGACCTCGACCTGCCCGCCACCGACCGTGATCAGACCCTGGTCGGGCTGCTGCCCACCGCCCTCGGCGTAGAACGGGGTGGTGTCGAGCACCAGCTCGATCGTGTCCCCCTCGGCCGCGGCGGCCACCGAGGCGCCGCCGGCCAGCAGCGCGCGCACCCGGGACTCCCGGTTCAGCTCGGTGTAGCCGGTGAACTCCACCGGCCCGCCGCCGTCGAGCACCGACCGGTACGCCGACACGTCGGTGTGCCCGGTCTTGCGCGCCTGCGCGTCCGCCTTGGCGCGGCTGCGCTGGTCGGCCATCAGCCGGCGGAAGCCGTCCGCGTCCACCTGGAGGCCCTGTTCCGCGGCGATCTCCAGGGTCAGGTCGATCGGGAAGCCGTACGTGTCGTGCAGCTGGAACGCCTTGTCACCGGAAAGCGCCGGCTTGCCCGCCGACTTCGTCTCCGCGATCGCGGTGTCCAGGATGGTGGTGCCGGCGCGCAGCGTGGCGAGGAACGCGTCCTCCTCGGCGTACGCGTACTGGGAGATCCGGCCGAACTCCTCGGCCAGCTCCGGGTACGACGGGGCCATGCAGTCCCGGGCCACCGGCAGCAGCTCCGGCAGCGCCCGGTCCTGGTAGCCCAGCAGCCGCACCGAGCGGATCGCCCGGCGCATGATCCGGCGCAGCACGTAGCCGCGGCCCTCGTTCGACGGGGTGACGCCGTCGCCGATCAGCATCAGCGCGGTGCGCACGTGGTCGGCGATCACCCGCAGTCGCACGTCGTCCGGGTGCGACTGGTGGGCCGCGTGCCCGGAGTGCGCGCCGTACCGCTTGCCGGTCAGCTCGGCCGCCCGGTCCAGGATCGGCTTGACCTCGTCGATCTCGTAGAGGTTGTCCACGCCCTGCAGCAGCGAGGCCATCCGCTCCAGGCCCATGCCGGTGTCGATGTTCTTCGCCGGCAGGTCGCCGAGGATCGGGAAGTCCTCCTTGCCGACACCCGGGCCGCGCTCGAACTGCATGAAGACGAGGTTCCAGAACTCCAGGTAGCGGTCCTCGTCGACCTCCGGGCCACCCTCGCGGCCGTACTCCGGACCGCGGTCGTAGTAGAGCTCCGAACACGGGCCGCACGGCCCGGGGATGCCCATCGACCAGAAGTTGTCGGCCTTGCCGCGGCGCACGATCCGCTCGGCCGGCACGCCGGTGGCGCGCCAGATGTCGTACGCCTCGTCGTCGTCGAGATAGACCGTCGCCCAGATCCGCTCCGGGTCCAGCCCGAAGCCGCCCGCCTCGACCGACTTGGTGGCCAGGTCCCAGGCGAGCGGGATCGCCCCGTCCTTGAAGTAGTCACCGAACGAGAAGTTGCCGTTCATCTGGAAAAACGTGCCGTGCCGGCTGGTCTTGCCGACCTCGTCGATGTCCGGCGTCCGGATGCACTTCTGCACACTCGCCGCCCGGTCGAACGGCGGGGACTGCTGCCCGAGGAAGTAGGGCACGAACTGCACCATGCCCGCGTTGATGAACAGCAGGTTCGGGTCGCTGATGGCGGGCAGCGGAGCGGACGGCACCACGGCGTGCCCGTTCGCCTCGAAGTGGGCGAGGAACCGCCGCTTGATCTCCGCCGTCTTCATCGCTGGTGCTCCTCCGGGAAAATCTGCCGGTCACCGATCCGCGGGTCCTCCCGCAGCTCGGCGAACTCGTCGTCGTACGCCTCGCCGCGGGCGAAGGCCTCGTGGATCTCCTGCTCGCGCTCGGCCATCGAGACCCGGACGTCGTCCACGAAGGCGCGCACCGACTCGACCAGACCACCGGCGGACTCGGACAGCCCGTTGGCGATGCCCGCCGGGGTGTACGCCTGCGCGGTCCGGGTGGCCTTACGCACCACCAGGACGCCCACGGCCAGCCCGATGCCCAGCCAGAACAACCGCCTCATGCTCTCATCCTTCCCGCGTACGCCGTGGGGGTCAGCGGTTGCCGCGCTTGGCGGCCCGACGCTGCTGCTTGATGGTGTCGCGCACCTCGCGCTCGGTCTCGGCGTGCCGGCGGGCGGAGGCGGCCTTGCGCACGCCGTAACCGAACGCGGCCACCTTCACCAGCGGGTTGGCAGCCGCCGCGGAGACCACGGTGGCCAGGTTCGCCACGTTCGCGGTGACGTTCTGCGCGTGGCTGGTCATGGTGTCCACCTTGGCGAGCTGGAGGTTCACCCCGTCCAGCGACGTCTGCACCTGCTCCAGCGCCACGTTGACGTTCTTCACCGTGGTGTTCACGTCCCCCAGCAGCGGCCCGGTGCGCTCGTTCAGGTCGCCGATCATGCGGGTCGTCGCGTCGACGGTGTGTCGCAGCCGCAGGATCGGCACCGCCAGCACGAGCACCAGCATCAGGAACGCACCGGCCGCGATCAGCGCAGCGATCTCTCCACCACTCACGCGCATGTCCTCCTCAAGCATTGTCCCGGGACCCGACGCCCCGGAACGCGCGACCGTACCTGCCCACGTCGCGCCCCGCCGGCCCGGTGGTCACCGGACGCGGGCGGGCGCGCCAGCCCCAGACCCTACCGTCCGTGAGGGAAGTCGGCTCACGACGGTGAGGGGGTCGGCTCGCCGAGCGGGTCGTCGGTGAGGGTGGGGAACGGATCCTCACCGGTGAGTGACGGATCGGTGGTCGGCGTCGGGCCGGTGCGCTCGTCGTCGATCGCGTTGCGCACCTTCACCGACACCAACGAGCCGGTGCACGTCGCCGCTGCGGGCGCGGGCGGCGCGGACGGCGCCGGCTCCCCGTCCACCGGCGGCGGCGTGCAGGCGGGGTCGCGGACCCACAGGTCGAGCGTGAGCTCGTCCCGCCGCCAGCAGGTGTAGCTGCCCTCGACCTGCTCCTCCGGGCAGCGGTCGACCTTCCAACGCCGCCAACCGTCCTGGGCCAGGGCCTGCTCGTAGACGGCGACGGTCTGCTTCCACCCCTGGTCGGACTCGACCGCGCGTTCCCGCAGCCGGCAGTCCTGAAGGCACCAGCGGCTGCCGCTGACGTTGTCGACCGTCTTCGTCGCCGCCCAGGAGGGCACGTCGAGCGCGTCGAGCGTGTCGAAGACCGGGTCCCGGCTGAGCGTCCGCATCCCGAAGTAGAGCGGGACCGCGCCCAGCAGCACGAGACTGACAAGCGCGAGGAGGCCCATCCGTAGCCGGCGCCGTTCGCGCATCTGCCGACGCAGTTCGGAGCGGGCGCCGCGCAGGCCACCGGCCTCCGCCCCGTCCGCACCGGGGCCGGCCGGTCGCGGCACGGGCTCGTCGCCCGCGCCGGGCCGCGGCCCCGCCGCCTCCCCCGGCGGCTGGCTGCTGGTCGGGCGGACCGAG